>NZ_JAVBXX010000004.1 GCF_030824335.1 Azonexus sp. | reverse complement strand
GCCTGCTGCAAAAAACCAATGATCTGCTCTTCTGAAAATCGCTTCTTCAAGTCCATTCTCCTTCTCGAAAACGGACTTTACTAAATTGCCTGTGGCACTGATTACGGGGAGCACCTCACTACCGCCCTTTTTGATCTGAATGTCCACATTCAAATTATCCAAGCGTCGCCTGCGGGGTAGGAGAGTGAGATCATCATGCCAAGAATCAGGTGTTCTGCAACAAATCGGATCCTCCGTCTGTTTGCTGCAGAATAGCTGCCGCTCAATCCGCAGCAGTCGAATAACCGCTTTGGCCGAGGTGCAGTAGTTCAGAAATCGCCCCATACGACTGCTCGACTCAGTTACCTGCCGTTTGGGGGGGCGGGATAGCTGAACGTTGGCAGTGGCTCGATTCGAGCCGCGCATGGTTAAGGCGATTCACTGGTCAACTCTCTGCGTTTTTCCGGTCGACCTGGGAATTGACCGATTTTCCTTCGTTTTGTCGCTGGGGCGGCCGTCTGCGGTAGATCGAAGCAGGCCGCGGTGATACCCTCGGCATCTTGACGACGAGAGGCGCTTATTTTCCGTGAGTGACGCATGATGACGAAAATCAAGGCTGGACTTCTCTCTTTGCGCGACCTGTTTGCCACCGCATGGTGGATTTTCCTGCTCGCCGGCATGGGTTTTGTCGTGGCCTTCCAGTTCGTCCAGCCGGCGCCGCCCCGGCATGTGGTGATGACCAGCGGTGGGGAAAGCGGTGCCTATTTCCATTTCGCCAAACGCTATGCGGCGATTCTGGCGCGCGATGGCATCACGCTGGAGATCCGGACGTCGGAAGGTTCGGTCAATAATTTGCAGCGTTTGCGCGATGGCGAAGCGCAGATCGGTTTTGTCCAGGGCGGTGTCATTGCGCCGGCGGACGATGTGCTGAGCGATGGCAATCCGGAAGATGCGGGTTTGTTGTCGCTGGGTAGCGTGTTTTATGAGCCGGTCTGGGTTTTCTACCGCGGGCCCACCATCACCAAGCTGAGCGAATTGCGCGGCAAACGCATCGCCATCGGTCAGGAAGGCTCAGGCATTCGTCAGCTTGCCTGGCGTCTGCTGGAAGACAACGAGGTAGATTCCCAGGTCAATGCCTTATCGATTTCCGGCCTGGATGCGGCGGAAGAATTGCAACAAGGCCGCATCGACGCGGCTTTTGTCATTGCTGCGGAACACGCGCCGGTCGTTCAAGTGCTGCTGCGTTCGCCCGGCGTCAAGCTGATGAGCTTTGCCCAGAGCAGCGCCTACGAGCGGCGTTACCCTTTCCTGACCCGCCTGACCATGCCGCGGGGCGTGGCTGATCTGGTCCGCGACTTTCCGCCCGAGGACACCCGGATTCTTGCGCCGACCGCCACGCTGGTGATTCGCGACGACCTGCATCCGGCCTTGCAGAATTTGTTGCTGCAGGCCGCCAAGCAAGTGCACGGCAAGCCCGGATTTTTCCAGACGGCAAACGAATTTCCTGCCTACATGGATGCCATGCTGCCGCTTTCTCCGGAAGCCGAGCGTTTCCTGAAGTCCGGGCCGCCTTTCCTGCAACGCTATCTGCCGTTCTGGCTGGCCGTGCTGGTCGACCGCCTGATTGTCCTGCTGGTGCCGGTCATCGCCTTGCTTATTCCGCTGATGCGGATTGCCCCGGCGCTGTATAGCTGGCGGGTACGTTCGCGGGTATTTCGCTGTTACGGCGAGTTGAAACTGCTGGAGCTTGATCTGAAAAACAATTTCGATTCGGTGCGCCTGGCGGAATATCGCCAGCGCCTCGACAAGCTGGATGATGAAGCCAGCGATTTGCAATTGCCGCTGGGGTACACCGATCTGGGCTATACCTTGCGTGAGCACGTCAATCTGGTGCGCGGCATTCTGGAAAAACGGGAGAGCAAGGCATGAAAGGTTTTCTCGTCGCCAATCCCAAGGGCGGCTCAGGCAAGAGCACTCTGGCGACCAATCTGGCAGGTTATTTTGCGGCGTGCGGCCATGATGTGATGCTGGGCGATATTGATCGCCAGTTATCGTCGCGCGAGTGGCTGGCCACCCGTCCGTTCGAGTTGCCAACCATTGAAACCTGGGATATCGGGCCGGACAATATTGCCCGGCCGCCCAAGGGCATTTCGCATGTCGTGCTCGATACGCCGGCCGGTTTGCACGGCAAGATGCTCGACAAGGTACTGAAGTTGTCGACACGCGTTATCGTGCCGGTCCAGCCATCGATTTTCGACATGCGGGCAACGCGGCATTTCCTCGAAGCCTTGCTCGATGAAAAAGCCGTGCGCAAGGGCAAGGCCGATGTGGCGGTGATCGGCATGCGGGTCGATGCGCGAACGCGAGCGGCTGGCGAGCTGGAGCGGTTTTTCGCCACCTTCGAGCTGCCGGTGCTGGCTTACCTGCGCGATACGCAGGTCTATGTGCAAGCTGCCGCTGCCGGCATGACGATTTTCGACCTGCCGCGTTCGCGCGCCGAGCGGGATCTTGAACAGTGGCAGGCAATTATCGAATGGGTGGAGCAGCCGCAGTAAGCGGCCACGATCATGATGAAATATCTGCTGTTGTTGATTCTTTTTGCCATTGTCTGGTGGGCCTGGAAGAAGCGTTCCACGCCGCCGCGCGATGATGCCCGGCGCAATCCGCCGGTCGAACGCATGGTGACCTGCGCCCACTGCGGGGTGCATTTGCCGGAGAGCGATGCACTGGCCGATGGCGCAAGGTATTTCTGCAACGATGCCCACCGGCGGGCGGTGCAGCGCCAGGGGAGTTGACGGTGCAGGGCTGGCTGTCTACGACCTGGGAGGCCAACTGGCGGTCGTTCCAGTATTTCAATCTTTACCGTCTGCTGCTGGCCAGCCTGTCTTTGCTGGCCCTGTTTTTTCCCAATGACTGGATGCTGCGCCTGAACCTGCTGCCATCGGCGCTCAGCTTTGGCATGGTCGGTGCCTACATTGCGGCAAGCGCTATCGGGATATTGCTGGCGCGACTCTGGCAACAGCATTTCAATCTGCAATTGTCGACACAGGTACTGGTCGATGTGGTGGTCATCAATACGCTGATGTACCTTGCCGGCGGGGTGAGTAGTGGTTTGGGCCTGATCCTGCTGGTTTCGCTGGCGGCAGCCAGTCTGGTCGGGCAGGGGCGTCTGGTCCTGTTTTATGCCGCGTTGGCGACGCTGGCCGCCTTGTCCGTCCAGACCCTTGGCATCCTGCGGCATGGCTTGAATCCCGGTAGCATCGTGCAAGCCGGATTCATCTCCGCCGCGTATTTCGCGACTGCCGTGCTGGCCCGTCTGCTCGGTCAGCGTGTGATGGTCAATGAAGAGTTGGCGCGTCGCCGCGGTATCGCGCTGGATAATCAGATACGTATCAGTCAGCGAGTGGTCGAGCGCATGCAGGATGGGGTGCTGATCGTCTCCCGCGAAGGGGAAATCGTGCGGCATAACCCGATGGCGGCGTATCTGCTGAATTTGCCGGCCGAGGGGGGCGATCTCGCCACGCATGCGCCGCCGTTGGCTGCAGCCCTTGCCAGTTGGCGGGCCGGCAGCAGTACCGACAGTGTCATGCTGCAGGGTGCCGGTAACACCGAATTGAGTGCCCGTTTCGAGTCGACCGCCAGTTCGGATGGCGAGGTACTGGTTTTTGTCGAGGACATGGGGCGCATCAAGGAGCGCGCCAAACAGCTCAAACTGGCATCCTTGGGGCGGTTGACCGCCAGCATTGCGCATGAAATACGCAATCCGCTGTCGGCCATCAGCCATGCGGGTGAGTTGCTCAAGGAAGAGCGGCGCGGCGAAATATCCGACCGCTTGCTGCGCATCATCGGCGATAACACGGCGCGTCTGAACCGGATTGTTGGCGATGTCCTGGAATTGGGCCGGCAGACTCAGCCGAGACTTGATCGCATTGCCTTGCATGGCTTTTGCGATATTTTTGCGGTCGACCTGCTCTCCAGCGAGAATTTGCCGGCCGAAACCATCGTGATCGACGTGCCGGATGACCTGACCTTGTGTTTTGATCGGGCACACCTGCATCAGGTGTTGTGGAATCTGGTCAGCAACGGGCTGCGTCATTCATCGCGCAGCGCTGGTGCGGTGCGGATCAGCGCTCGCTGGGCACGGAGCAACGGCCGGGTAGAATTGCATGTGGCCGATGACGGGCCTGGCGTGCCGGTGGAAATGTACGATCAGGTTTTCGAGCCGTTTTTCACCACGCACCATCAGGGAACCGGGCTGGGCTTGTTCATTGCCCGCGAATTGTGCGGGGCCAACGGCGCATCCCTGAGCCTGAATACCGAGGCGAGCGGTGGTCATTTCATAGTTGTCGGGAGAAACGATACGTGTCCGTGAATCGCAGTGATCGGCGCCCGCGTGGCGAGTTGAATCGTATTCTGGTCGTCGATGACGAAGCGGATATCCGCGAATTGATCGACCTGACCCTGTCCCGCATGGGGCTGGCGGCGGAGTGTGCTGGATCGGTTGCCGAAGCACAGGCGGCGCTGGCTGCCGGCAGCTTCCAGTTATGCCTGACCGACATGCGTCTGCCGGATGGCGAGGGGCTGGAGATCGTTCGCCACATCAGCGAGCATTATCCGCAAACCCCGGTTGCCGTGATTACCGCCTTCGGTAGCGCCGGCAATGCGGTTGCCGCACTGAAGGCCGGGGCATTCGATTACCTGGCCAAGCCGGTCGGGCTCGAACAGTTGCGCGCCTTGGTCAAGTCGGCCTTGCGTTTGCCGGACAGTGCCGTGGAAAACAGCGCTTTGCGGGCGTTGACCGGAGAATCCTCGTGCATGCAGCAAGTGCGCGAGATGATCGAAAAACTGGCGCGCAGTCAGGCGCCGATTTACATCTCCGGCGAGTCGGGCAGCGGCAAGGAACTGGCGGCTCGCCTGATTCATGCGCGCAGCGCCCGTAGCAGCGGCCCCTTTGTCCCGGTCAATTGCGGTGCGATCCCGGAAAACCTGATGGAAAGCGAATTTTTCGGCTATCGCAAAGGCGCCTTTACCGGGGCGGAAAGCGATCGCGACGGCTTCTTCCAGGCGGCCAATGGCGGCACGCTGTTTCTCGACGAGGTGGCCGATCTGCCGCTGGCCATGCAGGTCAAATTGCTCCGGGCGATCCAGGAAAAACGCGTGCGCAAGGTGGGGAACGTCACGGAAGAAGCGGTCGATATGCGCATCATCTGCGCTACCCACCGCAATTTGCGTGACTGTGTCGACAAGGGAAGCTTTCGCCAGGATCTGTATTACCGGCTCAACGTCATCGAGTTGCGCATGCCGCCGCTGCGCGAACGCATGGAAGACATCGTGCCGCTGGTCGACAGCGTGCTGGGCAAACTGTGCGGTGAGGCACCACCAAGGCTTTCCCCTGATGCCATCAAGGCGCTGCAGCTTTATTCCTTTCCGGGCAACGTGCGTGAGCTGGAGAACATCCTCGAGCGGGCAACCGCCCTGTGTGCCGGTGATTTGATCGAAGCCGATGATCTGCATCTCGAACCTGACGAAATGGGCAGCGGCGATTTGCAAGGGCGCGGCAGCGAAACGCTGGACGATTACCTGAATCGACTCGAACGGCAGGCCATCCTCGAAGCCTTGCAGAAGACGGAAGGCAACCGGACAGCGGCGGCTCGCCTGCTGGGCGTCACTTTCCGCTCGCTGCGTTACCGACTGGAACGATTGGGCATCGAGTGACGCGAGCAGCAAGGCGCCGGCACAGAACGGGCAGACCGGCAAAGCGCGGTGTGGCGCAGCCTTGGCTGGCCAGAGGCTGGCTTGCTACGGCCACAAAAACAACTGCTGGTCCCACGGTCGACCACCTGCCATCGCCCAATTTTGGCGCGCGGCCGCAGGGGGCGGCGGTGTCGCTGGTCGTCATCCACAACATCAGCCTGCCGCCGGGTGAGTTCGGTGGCGACTGGGTCGAGGATTTTTTCCTGAACCGGCTCGATGCTGCGGTCCACCCGTATTTTTCCGAAATTTCCAGTTTGCAGGTATCGGCGCATTTCTACGTCAGGCGCGGTGGACGCATCGTCCAGTTCGTCGGTTGTGACCAGCGCGCCTGGCACGCCGGTCGTTCAGACTGGTGCGGGCGCGACAACTGCAATGATTTCTCGGTCGGCATCGAGCTCGAAGGCTGCGATGAGCAGCCGTTCACCGATGCCCAGTACGCGGCGCTGTGGTGTTTGATCGATGCCTTGCGCCAGCGCTACCCGATTGCCGCAATTGCCGGCCATAGCGATATCGCGCCGGGACGCAAGAGCGACCCCGGCCCATATTTCGACTGGGTGGCCGTTGCTGCCCGTTATCCCGATCTCGCCCTACCGCCCGAAGTAGCGGCGTAGGCGTTCGACCGCCTCGGCCAGCCGGTCGACGCCGGTGGTATAGGCGAAGCGGATGTGTTTTTCCGGCGCGTTGCTGCCGAAATCCAGCCCCGGTGTTGCCGCAACACCCGTTTTTTCGAGCAGGTCGCGGGCCAGCGTGAAGCTGTCGGCGGCCAGCGCCGAGCAGTCGCAATACAGGTAAAAAGCGCCTTCCGGCCGGGCGGTGACGCGGAAGCCGATGGCTTCCAGTGCCGGCGCCAGAAAGTCCCTGCGGCGGCGGAATTCGGCCCGGCGTTCCTCAAGGATGGCAATGGTTTCCGGCTGGAAGGCGGCGAGCGCGGCGTATTGCGCCGGCGTCGACGCACAAAGCACAAGGTTTTGTGCCAGTTTCTCGACATCGCGGACAAAGGCTTCCGGGATCACCATCCAGCCCAGCCGCCAGCCGGTCATCTGGAAATACTTCGAGAAGCTGTTGATCACCCAGATGTCGTCGCCTGCGCTGCAGGCGGTGGTTTCTGCGGCGAAACCGGGGGCGCTCTCCCTATTGGATCGGGTGCCCCCCAAGGGGATTTCCTTCGCCGCGAAGCAAGTCCCCTTGGGGGACGGGGCGTACGTCAGGCCGTGATAAATCTCGTCGACCAGGAAATGACCGTTGTTCTGACGGCAGACGTCGGCTAGCGCGGCGATCTCGGGCAGCGTTAGCAAGGTTCCAGTCGGGTTGGCCGGTGAGGCGACGAGCAGGCCTGCTGTGCGTTCATTCCAGGCCGCGCTGACCTGCGCCGCGGTCGGCTGGAAATTGCTCTCCGGGCCGACGGCAATCGACTGCGGTCGACCTTCGTAGGTACGCAAAATGTGCCGGTTGCACGGGTAACCGGGGTCGGTCAGCAGCCATTCGCTGCCGGGATCGGCGAGGCAGGCGAAGGCCAGATTGAGTGCGCCGGAGGCGCCGTTGGTGATGGCGATGCGGGCGGCCGGCACGCTGACGCCGTAGCGCTGGCAGTAGAAATCGCTGATCGCGGCGCGCAGTTCGGGCAGGCCGAGCGCCTGGGTGTACAGGGTTTTTCCGCTTTTGATCGCGTCGACCGCAGCATTGACGATAGGCTCGGGCGTCGGGAAGTCCGGTTCGCCGATTTCCATGTGGATGATGTCGCGGCCTTCAGCTTCCAGTTGGCGGGCGCGGGTCAGCAGTTCGACGACGTGGAAGGGCTCGATATCAGCCAGACGGGCGGCGGAACGCAGCATGCGATTCTCCAAAGTAAAACGGCCACCGGGTTTGTCACCTCGGTGGCCGTGTGATCCTGGCTCAGGCTAGGATCAAGCAGCGTCCTTGAAAATGCCCATTTCGAACAGTTCGCGCTTGAGCACGAGTTCGCGCGGCATCTTCTCGCCCATCTTGTCGAACCATTCCTTGTGGCCGGCCAGTTCGGCCTTCCAAGCGTCGGCGTCGATGGTGGTCAGCGCTTCGAAGTCGCCCTTGTCGATTTCCAGGCCGTTCCAGTCGATATCCTCGAACTTCGGCATCCAGCCGAGCACGGTTTCCTTGGCGGCCACGGTGCCCTTGCAACGCTGAACGATCCACTTCAGCACGCGCATGTTGTCGCCGAAGCCCGGCCACATGAAGTTGCCGTCCTTGTCCATGCGGAACCAGTTGACGCAGAAGATCTTCGGCGTGGCATCGACGGTCTTGCCCATCTTCAGCCAATGGTTGAAGTAGTCGCCCATGTGGTAGCCGCAGAACGGCAGCATGGCGAACGGATCGCGGCGCACGACACCCTGCTGGCCGAAGGCGGCGGCAGTGGTTTCGGAACCGAGGGTGGCAGCCATGTAGACGCCGTAGTTCCAGTTGAAGGCTTGGTACACCAGCGGCACGGTGGTGGCACGACGGCCGCCGAAGATGAAGGCCGAGATCGGCACGCCGGCCGGATCTTCCCAGGCTTCGTCAACCGATGGGCACTGGCTGGCCGGCGCGGTGAAACGCGAATTGGCGTGGGCGGCTTTCTTGCCGGCCTTGCCGTCTTCCGGCGTCCAATCCTTGCCCTGCCAGTCGATCAGGTGCGCCGGGGCTTCCTTGGTCAGGCCTTCCCACCACACGTCGCCGTCGTCGGTCAGTGCGACGTTGGTGAAGATGATGTTTTCCTTCAACGTCGCCAGCGCGTTGAAGTTGGTCTTTTCGCTGGTACCCGGTGCGACGCCGAAGAAGCCTGCTTCCGGGTTGATGGCGTAGAAACGGGTGACGCCGTCCTTGTCGACACGCGGCTTGATCCAGGCGATGTCGTCGCCGATGGTGGTGATTTTCCAGCCGTCGAGGGTCTTCGGCGGAATCAGCATGGCGAAGTTGGTCTTGCCGCAGGCCGACGGGAAAGCGGCAGCGACGTAGGTCTTTTCACCTTCCGGCGATTCGACGCCGAGGATGAGCATGTGTTCAGCCAGCCAGCCCTGTTCGCGCGCCATGTTGGAAGCGATGCGCAGCGCAAAGCACTTCTTGCCGAGCAGGGCGTTGCCGCCGTAACCGGAACCGTAGGACCAGATTTCGCGGGTTTCCGGGTAATGCACGATGTACTTGACGGTCGGGTTGCACGGCCATTTGCTGTCCTGCTGGCCCGGTTCGAGCGGGGCGCCGACGGTATGGATGCAGGGGACGAATTCGCCATCGCTGCCGAGCACGTCGAAGACGGCCTTGCCCATGCGGGTCATCGTGCGCATGTTGGTGACGACGTAGGCGGAGTCGGTAATTTCGAAACCGATATGGGCGATTGGCGAACCAAGCGGACCCATGCTGAACGGGATCACATACATCGTGCGACCCTTCATGCAGCCCTTGAACAGGCCATTCAGCGTTTCGCGCATGACGGCAGGCTCTTCCCAGTTATTGGTCGGGCCGGCATCTTCCTTGTTGGCCGAGCAGATGTAGGTGCGGTCTTCGACGCGTGCCACATCGGACGGGTCGGAGAAGGCCAGGTAGGAATTCGGACGCTTGGCCGGGTTCAGCTTGATCAGCGTGCCGGCTTCTACCATTTCGGCACACAGGCGGTCATACTCTTCCTGCGATCCGTCAGCCCAGTGAATTTTGTCTGGCTGGGTCAGCGCGGCAATCTCTGCGACCCATTTTTTCAGGCCTTCGTGTTTGACGTAGGCAGGTGCATTCAGCGGTGCGGTCATGGCGGTGTCTCTCTCTAAGTTACTGAAATAGCTAGGTTTCACGCCAGTCGCCGGGAGCTGCCACCAAGACTTGAGCGGCGAGGGGCCGTCGGCTGGGAAGCCCGTAATTATGCCTTAATCGGGGGTAAACATCTACTTGACTTTCAATGTCTAAGTGATGTCCGAAATGCTGGCCAGAATGTGCTGCGTGCTATAATTTATCGCATCCCAAAACCGTATTTCACGATACAAAACGGAGGAAGACATGGATCCCAGACAATTGCGCGAAGCCGCTCTCTATTACCATCGCGAGCCGAAGCCGGGCAAAATCGCGGTAACACCGATCAAGCAGTTGACCAATCAGTATGATCTGTCGATGGCGTATTCGCCAGGCGTCGCCTTCGCGTGCGAGGAAATCGTCGCCGATCCGGCCGAAGTCAGCACCCTGACTTCGCGGGCCAATCTGGTTGGTGTGATCACCAACGGCACTGCGGTGCTGGGTCTTGGGGCCATTGGTCCGCTGGCAGCCAAGCCGGTGATGGAAGGCAAGGGCGTTCTGTTCAAGAAATTTGCCAATATCGATGTGTTCGACCTGGAAATCGACGAGCGCGATCCGGACAAGCTGATCGATACCATCGCCTCGCTGGAGCCAACCTTCGGCGGCATCAATCTGGAAGACATCAAGGCGCCTGAGTGTTTCTACATCGAAAAGAAACTGCGCGAACGGATGAAAATTCCTGTCTTCCACGATGACCAGCACGGCACGGCCATTGTGGTTGGTGCAGCCATCCTGAATGGCCTGCATTTGATCGGTAAAGACCTGTCGACCGTAAAAATCGTCACGTCCGGTGCCGGTGCTGCGGCCCTGGCTTGTCTTGACTTGCTGGTCATGCTCGGCGCGCCGGTTGAGAACATCTGGGTTACCGATATCAAGGGCGTGGTCTATGAAGGTCGCGTCGAAGAGATGGACGAGATCAAGGCGCGCTACGCCAAGGTGACTGACGCCAGGACGCTCGGTGAGGTAATCGCCGATGCGGACGTCTTCCTCGGTTTGTCGGCTGGCGGCGTGCTGAAGCCGGAAATGGTGGCCAAAATGGCGGCGAAGCCTTTGGTCATGGCCTTGGCCAATCCGACGCCGGAAATCACGCCCGAGTTGGTCAAGAGCGTGCGTGACGACGCCATCATCTGTACCGGCCGTTCAGATTATCCGAATCAGGTGAATAACGTACTTTGCTTCCCGTTCATCTTCCGTGGCGCACTCGATGTGGGTGCGACGACGATCACCGAAGAAATGAAAATGGCGGCGGTCAAGGCGATTGCCGAGTTGGCGCGGGCCGAACAGTCGGAAGTCGTTGCTTCCGCCTATGGCGAGAAAATTTCCGGATTTGGTCCGGAGTACCTGATTCCCAAACCGTTCGATCACCGCCTGATCGTCAAGATTGCCCCGGCGGTCGCCCGGGCCGGCATGGAGTCAGGGGTTGCCACCCGGCCGATCAAGGATTGGGATGCCTACATCCAGGGCTTGAACGAATTTGTTTACCACTCCGGCATGATCATGAAGCCGGTTTTCTCGCAGGCCAAGCTGGCACCCAAGCGCATCGTGTTTGCCGAAGGTGAAGATGAACGCGTCTTGCGTGCCGTGCAGGTAGTGCGTGACGAAGGTATTGCCCGACCGATTCTGATCGGCCGCCATGCCGAGATCAATCGCCGCATCGAAGAAGCCGGCTTGCGGATTCGCGAAGGCGAAGATTTCGAGGTGGTCCACTCCGACAACAGTACTTTCTTCGACGAACACTACGAGGAATTCTGGACGACCTACCACGGGATCATGGAGCGCCAGGGCGTTTCGCCGGATTACGCCCGCCGCGAGGTGCGTCGCCGCAATACCTTGTACGGTGCACTGATGGTCCGTCTGGGTTACGCCGATGGCTTGATCTGCGGTACCTTCGGTCGCCACGATACGCACCGTGAGTATGTGCAGAGTGTGATCGGCACCCGTCCTGAGCTGGATCGCTATTACGCAATGAATCTGCTGATGCTGCCGGGTCGGACGGTGTTCATTGGTGATACCTACGTCAATTACGATCCGACGGCCGAGCAACTGACCGATATGGCCCTGCTGGCAGCCGAAGAGATTCGTAATTTCGGCATTCAGCCCAAGCTGGCATTGCTGTCGCACTCCACCTTCGGTACCCAGGACACGCCCACCTCGCTCAAGATGCGCGAAGTGCTGGCCCAGTTGCAGCGTCGGGCGCCGGATCTTGAGGTGGAAGGTGAAATGCACGGCGACGCCGCGCTTGACGAGCAAATCCGTTTGGCGGCTTTCCCGAACTCGCGGCTCAAGGGGCAGGCCAATCTGCTGATCATGCCGACGCTGGATGCAGCCAATATTTCATTCAATCTGCTCAAGGTGGCAGCCGGTGACAACCTGACGGTCGGACCGATTTTGCTCGGCGCGGCCAAGCCGGTGAACATCCTGACGCCAACGGCCACGGTGCGCCGCATCGTCAATATGACGGCCTTGACTGTCGTGGATGCCTCTTGAAATAGTGCTTGAATTATCGCCGCTATCCTCATGGTTTAATTGAAATTTTGGACCGGATTGGTAAACTCGGATAAAATCCGGGTTTACTTTGGAGCTTTCCCATGCGGCGAAAATTATTGTCCCTGCTTGTGTCCATGACGCTGGCCGCAGTTCCCTTGACGGTGTGTGCCGGCAAGGTCGAAGCTGCGACGAACCAGAAGGTCGCGAACAAGTCGGGTGCGGTCAAAAAGCAGGCCAAAAAACAGGTCAAGAAGCAGTTGGCAAGCAGCACGAAGAAAAGCGTGCCGGTCAAAAAGTTTGTCAAATCGACCAGTAAATCGAAAAAACAAGTCGCCGAGGTGGCGCACAAGCCCTTGCATCGGGTATCGCTGGACGACGATCCGGGTCGCCTGGCCATCCAGTCTTCTGCCGCTGTCGTGATTGATCAGACCACGGGCAAGGTGCTGGTCGAAAAGCATTCGGATGCCGTGGTTCCCATTGCCTCGATCACCAAGTTGATGACTGCGATGGTCGTGCTGGATGCCAGTCTCGATCTGCATGAAGTCATTGCGATCAGCGCTGAAGATATCGATGACCTGAAAGGCTCGCGTTCGCGTTTGCCGGTCGGTGCCACGATGACGCGCGAAACGGCCATGTTGCTGGCCCTGATGTCTTCGGAAAATCGCGCAGCAAACGCGCTGGGCCGCCATTATCCGGGTGGCTTGCGGGCTTTCGTGCAAGCCATGAATCGCAAGGCCAAATCCTTGGGTATGCACGATTCCCATTTTGAAGAGCCGACTGGCTTGTCGAGCAATAACGTGTCGACGGCGCATGATCTGGCCCGCATGGTCGCTGCAGCAGCGCGTTATCCGGAAATCCGCAACTATTCGACGACGGCGGAAGCCAAGTTGGAACTGAATGGGCGCATCCAGAATTTCAACAATACCAACGCCTTGGTACGCAGCGACAACTGGCAGATTGGTCTGTCCAAGACCGGCTACATTTCCGAAGCAGGTCGTTGTCTGGTGATGCAAGCCTGGGTTGCCGATAAACCGGTGGTTATCGTCCTGCTCGACTCGCAAGGCAAGATGACCCGGGTTGGCGATGCCAACCGAATCAAGCGCTGGATGGAAAGTGCGAGCCTGACCTCAACGGTCAAGCCAACCTGATGGATCGCCCGGCTACGCCTCAGGGGCGTGGCCGGCGATATCCCAAGGCTTGAGAAACGGCATCTGCCGTGGCCAGAACCTGGCGGGCCCAGTCCGGATCGTGACGATCGGCTGGCGCCGAAACCGATAGTGCGGCAATGACATGCCCTTCGTCGTCATGGATGGGGGCGGCAACGCACTTGAGGCCGATTTCCGCTTCCTCGTCGTCGTAGGCGATACCATGCCGGCGCACCTTGTCCAGTTCCTTTTCCAGTGTATCGAGGGTGGTCAGGGAGTGCGGGGTCTTGCCCGGCAGGCCGGTGCGCTTTGCGTAGTCGCGGACTTTTTGCTGACTGTCGGCGGCCAGGAACAGTTTGCCCAGCGATGTGAGATGCAGCGGGGCGCGCCCGCCGACCAGGTAAACCACGCGCACGAGCGCCCGTCCCGATGAGGTACGTTCGAGATAAACGATTTCGTCGTCGTGCCGGGTGCCCAGGTTGATCGCTTCGCCAATCTGTTCATGCAGCGTTTGCATGAATGGCAGCGCAACTTCCCGCACATTGATGCGCGATTTGACGATGTTGCCGAGTTCGAGCAGGCGGATGCCAAGGCGATAATTCACGGCATCCTGGCGCTCGACGAAACGCGCATTGCACATGGCTGCCAGAATGCGGTGGGCCGTTGATGGGTGCAGTTCGGTGGCGCTGGCCAGATGCTTCAGGCTGGTTGCTTCGGGGGAGGCTGCGAGGGCGTCGAGCAGGGACATCATGCGCTCGATGACCTGGATCGAACCGGGGGTTCTGGTGGCGCCGTCGGGTGCTTCTGACAACTGGATTCCTTTATTCTCGGGGTTTGAGTAGCATTGGCTACTTTGCCTTATTGTGCGGCGCAATATTAACATGTCGATTGCGCGATACGTTATCTGCCTGAAGGCCTTCTGCGGTCCACTCGCTGGGAGCAGCAGAAACCGCTCATGGCCGTTCGGGGTGTGCCGCCCGCCGGTCTTTTCGAACATTACGCGGCAAGAAAGCGAGACTGAAACATGGAATTTGCACCCGAAGGCCCGATGGCCATTCCGCTCTGGATCAACGGCCACGCCTATCTCACGATGGGCGACAGCTTTTTTGACGTGGTCAATCCGTCGACCGGACAAGCCTTGCGGCGCGTGCCGATGTGTGGCGCAGAGGAGGCGGCCAAGGGCGTGGAGGCCGCCCGAGATGCGCAAGGCGAATGGGCTGCGTTGGGTGTGGCGGCTCGCCAGCTTTGTCTGGCGAACCTGGCCGATGCGTTGGCCCGCTACGCCGGGCACTTTGCCAAGTTGCTGATGCAGGATATCGCCTGTGAGGAGGCCGATGCGACCGCCGAGGTCGAGGCGGCGGTCATGGCGCTCAGAGCATTGGCAGTGGGGGATAGCGGGGTCGTTGCGCTGGTGGTCGGTGCCGGGCATCCGTTGCTCGGTTTCGCGACGGCCGCCGTGCCCGCGTTGCTGGCCGGGGCAACAATGGTCGTCAAGCCCAGCCCGAAAGCGCCTGCGGTGGCCTACGCTCTCTGCGAGTTGGCCAGTCGTGTCGAGTGGCCGGCTGGTGTACTCAACCTGCTGCACGGCGATGGCCCGGCCATCGAGGGCTTGTGCGCGGCCGGGGTTGATCGTCTGGTATTTAGCGGTGATTCTGAACTTGGTGCACAGGTGGCTGCTTTGGCAGCCAAGCACGGCACGGTCTGTGAATTGCTGGTGGCCTGAACAGGCTCTTTGCATAAGAAGCTGAAAAAATGGGGCTTCGGCAGTAAACTGCTCAAGCGCGCCATGCAGTGTTAGGCTTCTTTCGTGGCAAGTGGGGTCCGTGTCGGTACGCGGGCTGATGGGCAGAAAACTCGCTTAAGGTGGAATGCGGTGGATCAAGAAAAAACTCACGAAAAGCATCGAATTCTGGTCGTCGACGATGAGCCGAACATTCTCAATGCCGTACGTCGGGAACTGATGGCCCCGCCCTTTGGTCGGCACCAGTACGAGGTTGAGGTTTTTGCCAATCCGATGGAAGCCCTGGCAAGGGCCAGGGAGCAGGTATTCGAGGCGGTGCTGGCCGATTATCGGATGCCCGAAATGAGCGGCCTCGATTTTCTTCATGCGCTGGCCCAGTTGCAGCCTGATTGTGCCCGTTTGGTGCTCTCCGGCCATACTGACTTCGATTCGCTGATCCGCATGATCAACGAAACGCACATCTACCGCTTTATTCCCAAACCTTGGCATGGCTATTTTCTCAAGAGCTCGCTCGCTCTTGCGGTCGATCTGCGCCAAGCCACGCTGGCGCAGCGCCACCAGGCCAATCTGTTGCGCGAAGACGGTGTCGAGTTGCCGGCCGATGCGGTCAACGAGATCGATCAGATCTTGATCGTGCATGATGTGCCGGCTGTGGCTCATGCCATTGCTGAGTCGCTGACTCATTCGGGCCGGATTGATGATGTTTTTGGCGAAGTACGCGAACATGTGCGTCACGCCCATGTGCCGCGGATCGATACCGCGCGCATCAAGGTGCAGATTGCCGATTCGCTGGCGCAGGGCTTGAAAATCGCGGCTGATACCCGTTTGTCTTGCGTGATTGCCGGCTATCACATGCCCGGACTGGATGGCGCGAGTTTCCTGGCTGATCTGGCCCAACTGCAGCCGGATTGCGCCTGCATCATGCTCGCAGCCGAAGCCAGCATGGAAAGTGTTGTACAAGCGCTTGATCTGGCACATATCTCGGCTTTTGTCGCCTGGCCGTCTTCGGACTTTGTCTTGCGGGCCGCAGTGGCTGAAGCGCTGGCGCACCGTCGCCTGACGCTGGAGACGCGTGTGCTGGCGGAAATGTGCGCATCGCGCAAGCTTGGCGCGGTCGATTAGTTGTTTCTTGCTTTGGCTGATCGCCATAGCTTATTGATTATCATCGGAAAAATTCATGAATCACACCTTTGCCGTGCGCGGTGAGTACATCCAGCTTGATCAACTGCTCAAGGCAACCGGCCTGTGCGAGTCGGGTGGTGCGGCCCATGCCGCGATCACCGAGGGGCTGGTCAAGGTCGATGCTGCGGTCGACACCCGGAAACGGGCAAAAGTGCGTCCGGGTCAGCTGGTCGAGTTTGCCGGCGAGACGGTGACGCTGGTCGCTGAATAATCGGCCGAGCAGCTTTCCAAGCCGTATCTTTCGCCTGAAAACGGCGGGCGAAAAAAAGCGGGAGACCAGCTCCCGCCAAGTGATGCCTGCCTTGTTTGGCGTCAAGGCAGGAGGAAAGAAGCTTTCTCCCGCAGCGTGATCGACTCGTCACCTTCGGCAGTAATGTTGAAGTGGATCGGGTTGGAGCCGCGCTTGCCCGATTCCGGCGGAGCGCTGACCACAACATTGAACGACGTGAGGCCCGCCGGTGCAGCATCGACGGCTTGCTCACCGGTGATTTTTGCCCCGGTCAGGCCGTCGACCGTAATGTTGTAGCGTTGCGGTGCTTCGGTTGTGTTCATGATCTGCAACATGAAGACGTTCTCGATGCTGCCATCGTCGGCTTCGCGGGCTAGCGTCGAACGGTCGCGAATGATGTCGACCTTGAGCGGGATGCGGTGCGCCAGGAACCAGCCGGCAATGATCGTGATCAGGATCAGGATGGCGGTGTAGACCAATACGCGTGGGCGGACCATGTGGCTGAGGATGTCGGCCTTGCTCTGTTGTTTGGCCATGGCGTTTTCGGTCGAGTAGCGGACCAGGCCGCGTGGTAGCCCCACCTTGTCCATGACCTGGTCGCAGATATCGACGCAGGCTGCGCAGCCGATGCACTCGTATTGCAAGCCGTTGCGGATGTCGATGCCGGTCGGGCAGACGACGACGCACTGACCGCAATCGACGCAGTCGCCGAGTTTGCTGACATCGCTATCCTTTTTCCGCGCGCCACGCGGTTCGCCACGTGCCGGGTCGTAGGTGATGATCAGCGTGTCCGGGTCGAACATCACGCTCTGGAAGCGGGCATACGGGCACATGTACTTGCATACCTGTTCGCGCATGAAGCCGGCAAACAGGAAGGCAAAGCCGCCGTAGGCAAAGATCCAGAAAGTTTCCCAAGGGCCGAGATTATTGGTGGCGATATTGTTCAGCAGTTCGCTCACCGGGGTGAAATAGCCAACCAGCGTGAAGCCGGTCCACAGCGAAAGAATGCCCCAGAGCAGGAACTTTGTTGCCCGCAGACGCAGTTTTCGACCGTTCATCGGCATCTTGTCGAGCTTCATGCGGGCATTGCGGTCGCCCTCGACCCAGTTTTCGATCCACATGAACAATTGGGTGTAGACCGTTTGTGGGCAGGCGTAACCGCAGAACAGTCGCCCGGCGACGGCGGTGACAAGGAAGAGGGCGTAGGCGGAAATGATCAGCAGGACAGCCAGATAGATCACATCCTGCGGCCAGAATACGATGCCGAAGATATAGAACTTGCGCTCGACGAGATGGAACAGCAGTGCCTGACGGTCGTTCCATTCCAGCCACAGGCCGCCATAAAAAGCGACTTGGGTCAGGATGACCAGCGCGATGCGCCAGTTGTCGAAATAGCCCCGTACGCCTTTGGCGTAAATCTTTTTGCGTTTTTCGTAAAACGATACCTCGGCGTCTTGTCCTTGTTTATTGCTGTCTGGCTGGCTCATTTTGTATCCGTGATGGTTGGGGATGCCAGTGTCTGGCTATCGTTGTAGAAACAAGTTGCGTGCCAGCCTCCGTTTTTGGACAGGTGCCTTAGAAATCAGTGGCTTGGCCGGGTCCCTCGGGTTTGTTGTCGGATGTGGCTGGCTTGTGTGTCAAAATTGACAGCAATTAATGGCTGGAGTGTCAATTTTGACATCGCACTTTCTCAGTGAGTTGATTTCCTTTCTCGATGGTTTGCCTGAGCCGCGCATCGTGATGAGTGCCGATTACCGGATCATTGCAGCGAATAAAGCTTACACCCGTGAATTCGGTGGTGGACGGGAAATTGCCGGGCGCGCTTGCTACGAGGTCTCGCATCACTTCAATGTGCCGTGCGATCAGGCCGGCGAATCCTGCCCGCTGAAACTCAGCCTGGAAGCCGGTGAGCCGCAGCGCGTACTGCATCTGCATCACACGCCGCGTGGCGAAGAACATGTGGCTGTCGAGACGATGCCGATTCGCGACGAAAGCGGGGAAATTGCCTACTTCGTCGAAACCATGCGTGTCGTGCGTCAGGCCAGCAGTCGCGCAGCTGCTCAAGGCCTGGTCGGTCGGTCGCCGGCTTTTGTCAGCATGCTGGAAAAAATCCTGCGTGTGGCCAACGCCAACGCCGCCGTGTTGCTGCTCGGCGAAACAGGGACCGGCAAGGAACTGGTCGCCCACGCCATTCATGAAGCCAGTGCACGGGAAGAAGGCCCCTTTGTTGCGGTCGACTGTGCCGGCATGACGGAAACCCTGTTTGAAGCGGAGCTGTTCGGTTACGAAAAAGGCGCCTTCACCGGTGCGACGCATCGCAAACTGGGCTTGGTCGAAGCGGCTTCCGGCGGCACGCTGTTTCTTGACGAAATCGGCGAGTTGCCCTTGTCGCAGCAGGTCAAACTGCTGCGCCTGCTGGAAACCGGCACCTTTCGCCGGGTTGGCGGCCTGGACTGGCTACCCGCAGATTTTCGCCTGATTACCGCCACCCACCGCGATTTGTCGGCCATGGTGCAGGCCGAAACTTTTCGCCGCGACTTGTACTTTCGCATCAACACTTTTCCGATCCGGACGCCCGCGCTGCACGAGCGTCCCACGGATATTCCGCTGCTTGCCGCATCGTTGCTCGGTCGGGTAGACCGCAAACCGGGACGCCGTTTCAGCGAAGCAGCGCAACACTGGCTTTCTGCGCGGCGTTATAGCGGCAATATTCGTGAATTGCGCAACCTGATCGAGCGGGCCTCGCTGCTGGCCGATGGCGATACGATCGATGTGATGCATCTGGCAGAAATTGGCGATGCGCCCGCGCCGGACGAGACGGCCTTGCCGGATGGGCGCTTTTGCCTCGACCGGATCGTCGCGCTGGATCAACTGGAGCAGCAGTATCTGAACTGGGCCAGGCAGCGCCATGTCGGGGAGATTGGCGAACTGGCCGGCCAGCTCGGGGTCAGTACGCGGACGCTGTATCGCAAGCTGCAAGTGGTGGACTGATGTCCGCCTGGACGAGGTGCCATGCGCATGGTGTGCGTTCGCTGCGAGTCGGGTTAGACTGCGCGCTCAAACAGATCATTTAACAGTGATTAACTAAAAGGAGGAAACAATGAAGAAGATGCTTTCCGTGTTGCTCGCCGGCGCCTTTGTGGCAATGCCGGTTCTGGCCTCTGAGGATCTGGCCAAAGCCAAAAACTGCATGACCTGCCATAGTGTGGCGAAAAAGATCGTCGGCCCGGCCTACAAGGACATTGCCGTAAAACGTGCGGCCGAAGCCGGTGCCGAAGCCGCGCTGGCAGCCAAGATCAAGAACGGCAGCAAGGATGAGTGGGGCAAGGTGCCGATGCCGGCCAACGCCGTCAGCGATGCCGAGGCGGCAACCCTGGCCAAATGGGTGCTTTCCCTCAAATAAGCGCGCTCTTTGCCTGACCGACAAAGCGCCCCCAGAGGCGCTTTTTTTACAAAGTAGATTGGAGACAGCATGCAACCGTTAACAACTGAACAACTGCGCCGACGCTGGATCATTCTGGGCGTTGTTGCACTGGCTTACATCCTGTCGTTCTTCCAGCGTTTTGCCCCGGCGGGTATCGCTCAGGATCTGGCCGCATCATTTCAAACCTCGGCGGCATCGCTCGGGGTTCTCGCAGCGACGTATTTTTATGTTTACACCGTCATGCAGGTGCCGACCGGCATCCTGGTCGATACCCTGGGGCCGCGGCGCATTCTGGCGCTGGGCGGGGTGGTGGGCGGTCTGGGCAGCCTGCTGTTCGGTTTTGCCCCGAGCCTGGAACTGGCGCTGATCGGCCGAACCTTGATCGGGCTGGGCGTCTCGGTCACCTTTATTGCCATGCTGAAGCTGGTTGCTGTCTGGTTCGAGGAAAATCGTTTCGCCACCATTGTCGGCATCTGCATGCTGATCGGCAACATGGGCTCGGTCCTGGCCGGCGCGCCGCTCTCCGGGTTGGCTCAGGCAACCGGCTGGCGCGGTGTGTTTATCGGTGTCGGTATCTTGTCGCTGGTGCTCGGCCTGCTTTGCTGGTTGATCGTGCGCGATTCGCCGAGTGCAGCAAACGGTGCTCCACGGCATCGTTTTGACCGGACGGTCGTGCTTTCCGGTCTGCTCTCCGTGCTGAAGAACCGGGCAACCTGGCCGGTTGTCATCGTCAATACCGGCACCTCCGGTGCCTTTTTCACCTTTGCCGGTTTGTGGGCGACGCCTTATCTGGTCCAGGTGCACGGCATGGAGCGCTCGGTGGCGGCGAACCATCTGTCCTTGTGGTTTGGCGGTTTTGCTATCGGCTGCCTGTTTATCGGCGGCTTGTCCGATCGTCTGGGCCGACGCAAACCGGTGTTGATCGCCACCTCGCATCTTTATGTGCTGCTGTGGCTGGTCCTGCTTTCCTGCATGACCATGCCGCTTGGCATGTCGTATGGGCTTTTTGCCTTGTTGGGGCTGTCGACCGCAGGATTCAGCCTGACCTGGGCCTGTTCGAAGGAAGTGAACCCGCCAATGCTGTCCGGCGTGTCGACCAGCATCGCCAACATGGGCGGATTTTTCTGTGCCGCGATCATGCAGCCGGTGGTCGGCTGGATCATGGATCTGGGTTGGCAGGGGGAGATGAGCAGTGGGGCGCGCCTGTACAGCGTCGAGGTCTGGCGCCATGGTTTGCTGGCGCTGACCTTGTGTGCCGCGGTCGGGGCCGCCGCTTGCTGGCGGATTACGGAAACCCGTTGCCGCAACATCTGGCAGGCGAACTGAACACTGCCGCAATGGACGAAAGGGGGGCAAAAACCGGGTAGCGTGCGTTGCTTGTTCATGAATATAAATTAGCGTATTCTTATATTCATGAAAATCAACATCCCGCGCACACTGGTTTTTGCCCTGAATCTGCTGTCGACCGCAGTGTTGGCGGCTGATCCCCTGTCAGTCATCACCGTCAAACCACATCCGGTCGACCTGACTTTCCCGGCGGAATCGGTCGTCGAGGCCGTGCAACAGACGACGATCGGTGCCCAGGTCGCCGGCCGGGTGCTGGAAGTGCGCGCCGACGCCGGCCAGCGGGTGAACAAGGGCGACCTCCTGATGCGCATCGATGCGCGCGAGGCGAGCGAAGCCGCCCGGGCTGCCGACGCCCAGTACAACGTGGCGAAACTCAATTACGAACGGCACCAGCAGTTGAAGGCGCAGAAGTTCGTCAGCCAGGCCGCGCTCGACAAGGCCAAGGCCGATTTCGATGCGGCTGCCGCCAATCGCGGTGCCGCCGGTGCCAGCCAGAGCCACGCCACCATTGTCGCGCCGATGGCCGGCATCGTTGCCCGACGTCACGCCGAAGCCGGCGACATGGCGATGCCGGGAACGCCGCTGTTCACCATCTACCAGCCGGGCAGTCTGCGCGTTACTGCCAGCGTGCCGCAGTATCGTCTGGCGGCAATGCGCGGTGTGACGACGGCCCGCGTCGAGTTTCCCGAACTCGGCAAGTGGGTCGAGGCGACCGCCGTCCAGGTGCTGCCGACGGCTGACGCGGCGACCCACGTTTCCCAAGTCCGCGTGAACCTGCCGGCGTTGCCGGAAGCCACGCCCGGCATGTTTGCCCGCGTCCATTTCGTCACCGGCCGCGCCGACAAGCTGACCGTGCCGGCCAGCGCCGTGCTGCGACGCGGCGAGGTCGCCGCCGTTTATGTGCTATTGCCGGACAATCGTCTCAGCCTGCGCCAGTTGCGCCTGGGCGAGGCTGTCGGCCAGGGCGAGATCGAGGTGCTGGCCGGGCTGGCTGCGGGCGACAAGGTCGTCACCGACCCGGTCAAGGCGGCCATCCAGATCCAGTCGGGCAAGTAAGCCATGGCTGCTGAAAAAACCTCGCTCGGCATTTCCGGGCGCATTGCTGCCGCCTTCCAGGATTCGCGGATCACGCCGCTGCTGGCGCTGGTCGCCTTCCTGCTCGGCGTTTTCGCCACCCTGGTGACGCCACGCGAGGAAGAGCCGCAGATCGACGTGACCATGGCCGATGTGCTGGTCGCCTGGCCGGGCGCTTCGGCCAAGGATGTCGAGAATCTGGTGGCGACGCCGGGCGAGCAGGTGCTGTCGCGCATGCATGGCGTCGAGCATGTGAACTCCATGTCGCGCCCGGGCATGGCGGTGATCACCGTGCAGTTCGAGGTCGGCGTCAAATACAACGACGCGGTGCTGCGTCTGCACGATACCGTGATGGCGCATCGCGACTGGTTGCCGGCCAATCTCGGCGTGTCCGAGCCGGTGATCAAGCCGCGCGGTATCGACGACGTGCCCATCGTCGCACTGACCTTCCACACCGCCGACCCGGCGCGTTCGGCTTATGAACTGCAGCAGGTGGCGCGTGCGGTCGAGATTGAACTGAAACGGATCAAGGGCACGCGCGACATTTCGACGCTTGGCGGGCCGGACCACGCCGTGCGCGTGCTGCTCGACGCTGAACGGATGAACGCTTTCGGCGTCACGCCGCAGGACATCGCCGGCGCGCTGACCGTTTCGAACGCGCTGCAGACTTCCGGCAGCCTGGTCTCCGGCAATCGCGAAATTCTCGTGCAGACCGGGACTTACCTTGAGTCGGCGGCGGATGTGAAGCGTCTGGTGGTCGCCGTCCGCGAGCGAAAACCGATCTACCTGAGCGATGTCGCCAGCGTCGAGGACGGCCCCGACCAGCCGCAGCACTACGCCTGGTTCGGGACCAAGGACGGTGAATTCCCGGCGGTCACCATCCAGATTTCCAAGCAGCCCGGCGTCAATGCCGCCGATGTGGCGAATGCTGCGGTCGACCGTATTGAAAGCCTGAAAAACGTCGTCATTCCCGACGGCATCGAGGTCACGGTGACGCGCAACTACGGCGAGACGGCGACCGAAAAGGCACAGAAGCTGATCGGCAAGCTGGTCTTCGCCACCGCCTTTGTCGTGCTGCTGGTCTTCTTCGCGCTGGGCAAGCGCGAAGCGGTGATCGTCGGCATCGCCGTGACGCTGACGCTGGCGGCGACGCTGTTCGCCTCATGGGCCTGGGGTTTCACCTTGAACCGGGTGTCGTTGTTCGCGCTGATCTTCTCGATCGGCATCCTGGTCGATGACGCCATTGTGGTGGTTGAAAACATTCACCGCTGGCAGGCCCTGTATCCGGAAAAGACCCTGCTCGAAATCATTCCCGGCGCGGTCGATGAAGTCGGCGGGCCGACCATCCTGGCGACGCTGACGGTGATCGCCGCGCTGTTGCCGATGGCCTTCGTCTCCGGGCTGATGGGGCCGTACATGAGCCCGATCCCGATCAACTCGTCGATGGGCATGGCCATTTCGCTGGCCATCGCCTTTGTTGTCACGCCCTGGCTGGCGGTGCGTCTGATGAAGTCGCATGCCAGTCATAGTGTGGCGCCGGTGTCAAAACTGGATGCCAAACTCGACAGCACTTTCCGCAAGCTGCTGACGCCCTTCCTCGATCCGCTCAAGGGCGCCGCGGCGCGGGTGAAACTGGCCATCGTCGTCGTTCTGCTGATCCTCGGTTCGGTATCGCTGGCCTACTTTCAGCTCGTCGTGCTGAAGATGCTGCCGTTCGACAACAAGAGCGAATTCCAGATCATCGTCGACATGCCGGTCGGCACACCGGTAGAAGAAACGGCGCGAGTGCTTCAGGAAATCGGCGCCGAGCTGGCCAGGGTCGAGGAGGTGACGAATTACCAGGCCTACGCCGGCACTGCCAGTCCGATCAATTTCAACGGCCTGGTCCGCCAGTATTACCTGCGGGCCGCCCCGGAAAAGGGCGACATCCAGGTCAATCTGGTCGACAAGGCCCATCGTTCACGGAAAAGTCATGAAATCGCCGCCGGCGTGCGCGCGGCGGTCGAAGCCGTGGGCCAGCGCAACGGCGGCGTCGCCAAGGTCGTCGAAGTGCCGCCGGGACCGCCGGTGATGTCGCCCATCGTCGCCGAGATCTACGGCCCCGACTACGCCGGCCAGATCGCCGTCGGCAAGCAGGTGCGCCAGGCCTTTACGGAAACCGCCGACATCGTCGCCATTGACGATTACATCGACGCCGATTCACGCAAGTTCGTGCTCCATGTGCAGCAGTCCAAGGCCGCGCAACTGGGTGTGGCGCAGAGCGACATCGTCGAGGTCGTCGGCATGGGGCTGGCCGGTATGGACGTGACGCCAGTGCGCAACGCCGATTCGAAATTCGCCGTGCCGGTGCGCGTGGTGTTGCCGGCCGAGCAGAAATCGACGCTCGACGCCCTGCTCAAGCTGCGCGTGCGCTCGCGCGACGGGGCGCTGGTGCCGGTCTCGGAACTGGTCGAGGTGCGCGACACGGCGCGCGAGAAGACGATTTACCACAAGGACCTGCTGCCGGTGGTCTATGTCGTCGGCGACATGGGCGGCAAGCTCGATTCGCCGCTCTACGGCATGTTCGACATCCGCTCGAAGATCAACGGCATGGCACTCAAGGAAGGCGGCACGCTTGGCGAATGGTTCATCCGCCAGCCGACCGATCCCTACGCCGGCTACAGCGTCAAATGGGACGGCGAGTGGCAGGTCACCTACGAGACTTTCCGCGACATGGGCCTGGCCTACGCGGTCGGGCTGATATTGATTTATCTGCTAGTGGTCGCCCATTTCGGCAGCTATCTCGTGCCGCTGATCATCATGGCCCCGATCCCGCTGACCATCATCGGCGTGATGCCCGGCCACGCCTTGTTCGGCGCGCAATTCACGGCGACCTCAATGATTGGCATGATCGCGCTGGCCGGCATCATCGTCCGCAACTCGATCCTGCTCGTCGATTTCATCAAGCAGCAGGTCGCCGCCGGCATGGATTTCCACGACGCGGTGATCCAGTCGGCCGCCGTGCGTGCCAAGCCGATTGCGCTGACCGCGCTGGCTGCCATGCTCGGCGCCATGTTCATCCTCGACGACCCGATCTTCAACGGCCTGGCCCTGGCGCTGATCTTCGGCATCCTGGTGTCCACGCTGCTGACGCTGGTCGTCATTCCCGTGCTGTATTACGCCGCTTTCAGAAAGGAACACGCATGACCATCGAACGCATCATCCGCATCATGGCCGGCTTCTTCGTCATGCTCTCGCTGGCGCTCGGCTGGCAGGGCAGCCCGGTCTTCGTCTCCGAATGGTTCCTGGCATTCACCGCCTTCGTCGGCTTCAACCTGTTCCAGAGCGGCTTCACCGGCTTCTGCCCGCCGGAGAAGCTGCTCCGCAAACTTGGTGTCAAAGCAGACGGCGGCGCCTGCGGCAAATGAGCCTTGATGGCTTCAGTGCGTCGTGTATTCGGCGCTGAAGCCTGCGTCGGTAATTGCCTGAAGGATATCTTCCGGGCTGACAAAATTCCCGTGTTCGACATCGGTCAGCCCGCTTTCCGGCTCGATATCGAGGTGGCTGACACTCGGCAGGTCCTGAATGGCATTGGCCAGTGTGCGCACGCAATGCGCATCGCGCAGGCCGGCGACCTTGAATGACTGTCTGTGCATGATGTGACCTCCGTGCGTTGGGCGTATATGTTGGTCAGCAAAGTTTCCCGGAAGTTCGAAAACAGGAGATTTCCGGCAGTTGTGCCCTTAAAAGCTGTCGTTTGCGCTGTTTACACAATTCGGCCGTTGTGGCCGGTGGCAGGAACGGTTCAATCGAGCGGTTGAATCCAAGGTCGCCTACCTGCCGTTCAGTCCTGAGAGCTTGCGAACGCTTGCCGTCCTCTCTGGCGGATGAGTACTCCACGTCCGAAGCTGAAGTTTCCAGAAGCGTGCTGGAAACTGAAATATGCCTAAATCGCTAAAAATATATTAATAGTGTCAATTTGTGCTGTAATGGCATACTCGACAATTACTTGTCATCGCTATGATCATACGTCGCCACAACATTTATTACATTGCCGCAGGAGTAGCCACCGCGGCAGTCGTATTTCTGTCCGGTTTCCTGGTCATGAAGCAACGACAGGAAGGGGCGGCGATGGCGGAGCTCTCGGTTGCAAACCATGCGACCTTGCTTGCTGTTCAGGTGGAGGATTCCTTTGATCAAGCCAATGCCTTGTTGATTGCAGTTGGGAGTCGCTACCTTGATGCGAAGCGCCAGACCGCCAAGGACATCGAATATCTCATGGGGCAGGTCAAGAAGGAAATTCCTGCCTATTCGCTGGTGAGCCGTCTTGGCATCATCGACGAGCGCGGCATAAATGTCCTTAACACTGGATTTGACGAGCAATCTCCGCGTGCGCTGGATCTGTCTGATCGCGACTACTTCCGACGCGCCCGCGATGGTGATAAGGCACTGCTTTTTGAGGGGCCGGTTCAGGCCCGGCTAACCAAGGAATGGTCCCTGCTCCTTGCCCGCCGCCTCGAATCGAAGTTTGGTGAGTTCATTGGCGTTATTTTTGTCGTTATCCCTGTCAATTCAATCGGAAAAGCTTTTTCCAGGGTCTCGTTGGGGTCGTCAGGCAGTGTTAACTTGCGGACCATGGATTTTGCCCAGGTGGTTCGCTACCCCGAGCTTTCCGGCCCAAACCAGGTTATCGGCAATCGCAACGTTTCGCAGAAGATTCAGGATTTGATGCACACCCGCCCTGGGCAGGATAGCTACGTGTATACGGCTGTTGCACCTATCGATGGCATCGAGCGCGTTTACGCTTATCAGAAGTTTGATCATTCTCCCTTCTGGATGACGGTTGGTCGGGCGACCGCTGATTTTGAGACGACATGGCGGCAAATGGCAGTTTTGCTGGGGGTTCTTTCGCTGGCGATGGGGGCATTCCTGATCTGGGTTGCCCGGAGCATGACGCAACAGCACAAAACTCTTGAACGGAGTGTGAATGAACGAACTCGCGAACTATCGGCAGCAGTCCGTGAGCTGAATGATCTCTACAATCAGGCACCCTGCGGCTACCATTCGCTGGACAAGGACGGCATTATCCTGCGCATCAACGACACGGAACTCGATTGGCTCGGTTATGCGCGCGATGAGGTCGTCGGCAAGAAGCGCATCACGGATTTCATGACCGCGGCCTCGGTGGAAACATTCAAAACGACGTTCCCCAAATTCCTGGCGAAGGGCCATGCAGAGGATATTGAACTTGAGTTTGTCTGCAAGGATGGCCACTTGGTGTCGGGGCTGGTGTCGGCGACGTCGATCTACGATGAGCAGGGCAGATTTCAGGCGACTCGCTCGGTCATTCTGGATTACACCAAACTCAGGAGGCAGCAGGCCACCCTGCGCAATATTCTGAGTGCTTCGCCAATGGCGGTACGCATTGCCCGCTTGTCGGACAACCGGGTTGTCTTTCTGAACGACGCGTTTACTCAACTGGTCCGGAGAAGTGCCGAAGAAGCGCTCAATATGGATATCAGTCAAAACTATATTGATCCTTCAGCATTTGACGATATCCGGCAGCGACTTGGCCGAGGAGAGATGGTGCTGAATCGGCTGGTTGAACTGCATCTTCCGGACATGAAGGAGGTCCCGCATGTCTGGGCGCTGGCGTCCTACATGCTTGTCGACTATGAGGGAGAAAAATCCGTTCTTGCTTGGTTGTTCGATGTGACGGAACTGCAAGCCGCCAAAGCGATGGCGGAGTTTTCCAATGTGGCAAAGAGTGCCTTCCTCGCCAATATGAGCCATGAGATTCGTACGCCAATGAACGGTGTGCTGGGTATGGCAAGTCTGCTTCAACGCACGGGCGTAACGGACAAGCAGGCGGGCTATCTCGACAAGATCGAAACCTCCGGCCGCCATTTGCTGAGCATCATCAACGACATACTTGATCTTTCCAAAATCGAGGCCGGGAAAATGCTCCTCGAGCAAAAACCCTTTACCTTGGCCAAGGTACTCCGTTCGGCTGTCGGGGTCATGGAGCATGTTGCTCAAATGAAGGGATTGAGTATTTCCATCGAAGACGATGAGCTTCCACCGATGCTGTACGGCGATTCGATACGGCTGACCCAGACCCTGGTGAACTATCTCAGCAATGCCTTGAAATTCACGGAACAGGGCAGGGTCACGTTAACCGGCCATGTAGTGGAAGAAAGCGATGCAGCCTGCCTGCTCCGTTTTGAAGTCAGCGATACTGGGATCGGCATGACTGTCGAACAATGTGCGCGGGTCTTCAACGCCTTTGAGCAAGCGGATAGTTCAACAACCCGTAAATACGGCGGTACTGGACTGGGGCTGGCAATCACCAAGCACATCGCAGAACTAATGGGAGGCGAGGTCGGCGTTTCGAGCACGCCAGGTGAGGGTAGTACGTTCTGGCTGACCGCCCGGTTTGGCAAATGCTCGGTTGAGTTTGATGGGGAGTCTGATTCACCGGTTGAAAACGCTGATGCCATCCTGCGGCGTGACTATCACGGATGTCGGATTCTGCTCGCAGAAGATGAGCCAATCAATCAGGAAGTGACCCAAGAATTATTGGGGGATTTAGGTCTTGAGGTTGATGTCGCCGAAAATGGCAAAATAGCCGTAGCCTCAGTAATGAAAAACCGCTACTCGGTCATCCTGATGGACATGCAGATGCCAGAAATGGACGGATTAGAGGCTACTCGTGCCATTCGCCAACTTCCCGCTTTCAGGAAAGTTCCGATTCTGGCAATGACCGCCAATGCGTTTTCCGAAGATCACCAGAAGTGCCTGGATGCCGGGATGAATGACTTCATTTCCAAACCAATCGAACCTGTAGTCTTGTACGCGACCTTGCTGGCCTGGATGGAAAAACAGCCCTTGATTGAAGCAGTGGATAAAAGCTGACTGCTTTCGTGCAAGAAATAGTCTTTGATCGGCGCCTTTGTTGAGCGGCAGGCAACCCACACATTGCTGTCGGAATCGGACCACCGTTCCGATATCTGCTCCGGATGATTTTCGGGCCTCGGCCTTCTTCAGGTCGCCAGTGCTTTGCTGGCTTGAGTCTTGATTTTATTGACAACCAGAATCCTCGGAATCTCCCATCCCCGATCAGCTAGAATTCCTGCTTCCACATGAAGGAGCGGGACATGAAAATCGGATTTATCGGCCTCGGGATCATGGGGCGCCCGATGGCGCTTAATCTGTTGAAGGGGGGGCATCAGGTGACCGTCTGGGCGCGCCGCGCCGAATCGATGCAGCCCTTGCTCGATGCGGGAGCGACCGGTGCCGCGTCGCCGGCCGAAGTCGCGTGCGGGCAGGAACTGGTGATTTCCATGGTCGCCGACGCGCCCGATGTGGCCGAAGTGATGCGCGGCGTGGCCAGTGCCGGCATGCCGGGGTTGGTCGCTGTCGATATGAGCACCATTGCGCCGGCAGCAGCGCGCAGGATTGGCGAGGATCTGGCGGCAGCCGGTGTCGATTTCATCGATGCGCCGGTGTCCGGCGGCGAGGTGGGGGCGATTGCCGGTACTTTGTCGATCATGGCCGGCGGTTCGGTGGCAGGTTTTTCCCGCGCCCAACCGGCTTTTGAATGCATGGGCAAGAACATCGTGCATGTTGGTGCATCCGGTGCCGGGCAGGTGACCAAGGCAGCGAACCAGATCGTGACCGGCATGGGGGTGCTGGCGGTCGCCGAGGCGATGGCTTTTGCCTCGAAAAACGGCGTCGACCGCAGCAAGGTGCGCGAAGCGCTGCTCGGTGGCTTTGCCTACTCGAAAATCCTGGAAAACCACGGTCAACGTATGCTGGATCGCAATTTCAAGCCGGGTTTCAAGAGCTGGATGCATGAGAAAGACCTGAATATCGTGATGCAGACAGCGCACGAACTCGGCCTGTGTCTGCCCGGTTCAGCGGCAACGGCGCAGATGTTCAACGCGATGGTCGGTTCCGGCTATGGCGAAGAGGATTCCATCGCCGTGCTGAAACTGCTGGAAAGCTTGTCGGGGCAGCAATGAAAGTCGGATTCATCGGCCTGGGCGTCATGGGGCGCCCGATGGCGCTGCATTTGCAGGCGGCCGGGCATGAATTGCATGCCTGGGCGCGTCGACCGCAAAGTTTTGCCGGTTTGCCTGCCATCGTTCATGCCACGCCGGCCGAACTGGGCGCGGCCTGTGAGGTGGTGTTTACGGTCATTACATCGAGCGCCGATGTCGAAGGCGTGGCGCTGGGCGAACAAGGACTGATCCACGGCATGGCCGCCGGCTCGGTGCTGGTCGATTGTTCGACCATCGCGTCGGATGTTGCCCGTCGTATCGCCGGCCGGCTGGCGGAAAAAGGCATCCATATGCTCGACGCACCGGTGTCCGGCGGCGTGCAGGGGGCGATTGATGCCACGCTGGCGATCATGGCCGGTGGCGATGCGGCGGTGCTGGAACGGGTGCGGCCGCTGCTCGATTGTCTGGGCAAGCGCATCGTGCATGTCGGGCCGAACGGGGCCGGGCAGGTGGCCAAGGCCTGCAATCAGATGATCATGGTGGCGGCCATCCAGGCGGTGGCCGAGGCGATGCGTCTGGCGCAGGCGTCCGGCGTCGATTGTGCCAAGGTGAAACAGGCCTTGTCCGGCGGCTCGGCGGCCTCAAAGGTGCTCGATGTGATGGGCCAACGCATGGTTGAACGCAATTTTTCGGCCGGTATCGAGGCACGCTTGCACCACAAGGATTTCGGTCTGGTGCTGGAGGCTGCGCGCAAAAGTGCTGTGCCGGTGCCGTTGACCGCAAGTGTGGCGCAGCAACTCAATGCCTTGATGGCGATGGGCATGGGGCGTGACGATACGGCGTCGTTGCTGCGTGTGCTGGAGCCTGAACCGGAACCCCGGCCGCATTGATTTTGCCCGTTGGGCTGGTCAGATGGCGGCGAGCTTGGCATGATGCTCGACGACCTGCAGGTTGATGCGGCTGATCCGGCCGGATTGCTATAAGATTGCCGCCTTGTGATTGCTGCTGCTTATGGTTTCCGCATGGTTTTCTGCTTGAACCTGCTCGATGGCCGCGCCTTTCAGACTGTTTGATTAATGAGAAATACAAGGAAAGATCGATGACCCGATCCACCAAATCCGCCGCCCCGCTGAGCGAAGCTGAATTGCTCGCCGCTTCGCCGGATGACTACATGTCGCCTGCCCAACTTGCTTTTTTCCGTCAGCGCCTGCTTGACGAGGAAAAGGCCCTGCGTGGTGCCGCTGAGGAAACCACGCATCACCTGCAGGACAACGCGGCTGAACCCGATCCGAACGATCGCGCCAGTGCGGAAGAAGAGCACACGCTGGAACTGCGCGTGCGTGACCGCGAACGCAAGTTGCTGAAGAAGATTACCCAGTCGCTGCAGCGCATTGACGACGGCACCTATGGTTGGTGCGAAGATACTGGCGAACCGATCGGGATTCCGCGCCTGTTGGCCCGGCCGACGGCCAGCCTCTGTCTCGAAGCCCAGGAACGCCACGAACAGAAGCGTCGCCAGTTCGGCGGCTGAGTGCATGACGTCGTCCGATAGCGACCGGCGCATTCCGGTCATCATCCTCACCGGGTTTCTCGGTGCCGGCAAGACGACGCTGCTCAACCATTTGCTGACGCAGCCGGAGATGGCCGAAACGGCCGTGTTGATCAACGAATTCGGCTCGATTGCGGTCGACCACCATCTGGTGGAAAAAATCGACGATGACGTGATCCTGCTCGATTCCGGCTGCATCTGCTGCACCGTGCGCGGCGACCTGACGCGCAGCCTGACCGACCTGTTCATGCGCTGCCTGCGCCGCGAGTTGACGCCGATTCGTCGCGTCATCATCGAAACCACCGGGCTGGCCGACCCGTCGCCGGTGATTTTTACGCTGATGGAAGATTTCTTCCTGCTCGAACGCTATCGCATCGACGGTGTCGTGACGGCAGTCGATGCGACGCACGGCGAAGGGCAGCTCGGCGCCCACGGCGAGGCGATCAAGCAGGTGGCGATGGCCGACCGGCTGTTGCTGACCAAGACCGATCTGGCGACGCCGGAACAAATCGATTCACTGGCACGCCGGCTGACTGCGATGAATCCCTCGGCCCCACAGATTCAGGTGCAGCAGGGTGCCGTGGCCGCCTCGGTCATCCTGGATTGCGGTTTGTACGATCCGGCCGGCAAGTCGCCGGACGTGGCAGGCTGGCTGGCCGAAGAAAAGGTGCGCGAGGAACGACGCAAGGCGCACGGCCAGCATCACCATCACGACGTGGACCGGCACGACGCCCACGTTTACAGCTTTGCGCTGACTTTCGCCGAACCGCTGCAGTGGGCGGCTTTTGCCGATACGGTCAGCGTGCTGCTGGAAAGCATGGGCGAACGCATCCTGCGCATCAAGGGCCTGCTCAATGTGATCGGCGATCACAAGCCGCGCGTCGTGCAATGCGTCCAGCACGTGCTTTATCCCTATACCCGGCTCGACGACTGGCCGGCCGATGCGCCGTACAACGACCGCCAGAGCCGGCTTGTGTTCATCGTTCGCGATCTCGACCAGTCGCTGGTCGAACAGGCTTTCGCGATGTTTTGTGGAGCGCGCGACCAATGTTGATCCGTAAATTGTTCAAGTTCGAGAATGCCCATATCGTGCGCGGCTGCAGCACCCGCCGTTGTTCGCATTCGATGCACGGGCATTCGTACAAGGTCGAATTGCTGCTCGAAGCGCACGCTTTCGACAACGGCCAGATGCTCTACGATTTCGGCCTGCTGAAGAGCGGCCCGCGTGACCTGATCGACGCTTTCGACCATGCCGTCGCCGTCTGGGATGGCGACGATGCCGAGTACATCGCTGCCTGCAAGCGCTTTTCCGAGCGCTGGATCAGCCTGCCCGTGTCGCCCAGCGCCGAGCAGTTCTCGCGCCTGTTCTTCCGCTTGGTCGACACGCTGCTCGACCTGACCGACAAGGTGAACGGCGAGCAGGACGTGCGCCTGCATTCGGTCATCGTCCATGAAACCGAAACCGGCTACGCCCAGTGTTTCCGCGAGGATGCCGAGAATCCGCGCATGGGGCTGATCGGCCTCGACCAGATCGTCTTTTCCGAGGCCATCACGCAAGCCTGGCGCGACCCGCAACTGTTTGAAAAACTGAAACGCGGCGAACGCCTGATCAATCCGCCGGCTGTTTGAATGCCGGTTGGCCGGCGTGCCGCGTGACGATGTCATTGCCTGAAGGAAGATTCCGATGAAAAAACTGTCTGTTTTGCTGCTTTCCTTGTTGCCGACGCTGGCGCTGGCCCAGCATGCCCATAGTCATGGCGTCGGCCGGCTCGACATCGTGGTCGAGAAGAATCAATTGATCCTGGCGCTGGAAATTCCGCAGCACGATCTGGTCGGTTTCGAGCGTGCGCCGAAGAACGCCCGCGAACAACTGACGGTGCAGGCCGTGCTGGAAAAGCTGAAAGACCCGGCTCGCCTTTTCGTGCCGACGGCGGCCGCCCAATGCGCGCTACTCGAACAGAAAATCGACGCACCGCTGCTCTCCGGCGGCCAGGCGGCCGATGGGCATGGCGATGTCGAAGCGCGCTACGTCTATGCCTGCGCCAAACCGGAAGCGCTGAACGACGTGCAGGTGAAGGCGCTGAACGAGTTCAAGCGCGTCCGTTCGTTGACGCTGAGCTTCGCCGGCCCGAAAGGCCAGAAGGCGGGCAAGGTCGATATGAGGAATCCGGCGTTTGCCTGGTAACGCATGAGCGCAGCGGCCATCCGCATTGATGATCTGGCATTTCGCTGGCGGCGTAAGGGGCCGCTTTGCGTGACGCTGGCGCATCTTGCGGTCGACGCCGGGAAAAGCCTGTTTTTGCACGGCCCGAGTGGCGTTGGCAAAAGCACGCTGCTCAACCTGATCGGCGGCGTGCTGTTGCCGGAGCGCGGCGGCGTCGAACTGCTTGGTCAGCCGTTGGGGAAGTTGTCGGCCGCCGGGCGCGATGCCTTTCGCGCCGATCACCTGGGCTTTGTCTTCCAGCAATTCAACCTGATTCCCTACCTGTCCGTGCTCGACAACGTGTTGCTGCCTTGCCGCTTTTCGGCACGGCGTGCCGCTCGGGCGGGTGATCCGCAGGCCGAGGCGCGGCGCCTGCTCGGCGAACTCGATCTGGCGGCCAGCCTGGCCACGGTGCCGGCGGCCGAACTGTCGGTCGGCCAGCAACAGCGCGTAGCGGCGGCGCGGGCCTTGATCGGCCGGCCGGAAATCATCATCGCCGACGAGCCGACTTCGGCGCTCGACGCGTCGCGTCAATCAGCCTTCATCGATTTGTTGCTCCGCGAAGCGAAAGCCGCCGGCAGCACGGTGGTTTTTGTCAGCCACGACGAACGGCTGGCCGCGCATTTTGATGAAAAACTGGCGTTGACCGCAGGAGCGGCGCAATGAGCGCCTTGTTGCGTCTCGCGCTGGCCAGTGCCTGGAATCGTCGGCTCAGCCTCGGCCTGACCTTGCTCGCCGTGCTGCTGGCGGCGACCTTGCTGCTCGGCGTCGAGCGCGTGCGCCATGCGGCACGCGACGGTTTCGCCCAGTCGGTGTCGGGCACCGATCTGGTGGTCGGTGCGCGGACCAGCCCGGTGCAACTGGTGCTGTATTCAGTCTTCCATCTTGGCGAAGCGACCAACAACCTGAGCTGGCAGAGCTATCAAGCCATTGCCGGCGACCCGGCGATTGCCTGGAGCGTGCCGCTGGCGCTCGGCGATTCGCATCGCGGCCATGCCGTGCTGGGCACGACGGCCGACTATTTCACGCATTACCGTTACGGCGAGCGGACACCGCTGCGCCTGGCCGAGGGCCGCGTGTTCGATGCGCTGTTCGATACCGTGCTCGGCGCCGAAGTCGCCACAACGCTCGGCTACCGGCTGGGCGACCAGATCACGCTCAGTCACGGCGCGGGCGGTTTGCCCGGCATGGAACACGAAGACAAGCCCTTTACCGTCGTCGGCATCCTGGCGCCGACCGGCACGCCGGTGGACCGCACCGTGCATATCAGCCTGCCGGCCATCGAGGCGATCCACCTCGACTGGCTGGGCGGTGCGCCGATTCCCGGTTTGTCGCTGGCCCCCGAGGTGGTGACGAAGTTCGATCTGCAGCCGAAAAGCATCACCGCCTTCCTCGTCGGCCTGCGTCAGCGGGTCGAGGTTTTCCGCGTGCAGCGCCGGATCAACGAATTCCGGGGCGAGCCTTTGCTCGCCGTCATGCCGGGGGTTGCGCTCGACCAGTTGTGGCAAACCGTTGGCGTCGTCGAACGCGCCTTGCAGGCGCTGTCCTGGCTGGTATTGGCGGTCGGTCTGGCCGGGCTGATGGCGGTCATGCTGGCCGGCTTGAACGAGCGGCGCCGTGAAATGGCCATCCTGCGCTCGGTCGGCGCCGGGCCGCGGCATATTCTTTTTCTGCTGATGCTGGAAAGCTTCGTCGTCAGTCTGCTCGGCTGCGCACTGGGCCTCGGGCTGGTGACCTTGCTCGCGCTGACCGGCGATGGCCTGCTCGCCCGTTTCGGTCTGGCGACGCTGCCGATTGCGGTCAACGCAGAAGAAATGCAACTTCTCGGCATTGTGCTTGTCTGTGGGCTCTTGGTCAGCCTGTTGCCGGCCTGGCGTGCCTATCGTCTGTCGCTGGCCGACGGCCTCATCCCGCGTTTGTGATTGCCGTCCGCGAAAAGGAATTCCATGCTGCCTAAACTGTGTCTGCTGCTCGCTCTCGTGTTTCCCCTGACCTTGTCCGGCAGCTTGTCGGCCAGCGATTATCGCGTCGGCGAACGTTTGCCGGCCAGCAAGGGGGCGGCCAAGGGTTTCCAGGAAATCGTCTGGGACGATCTGATGCCCAAGGGCTGGGACCCGATGGCGGCGTTCAAGGGCATCGATCTGAATCGCCTGCAGGACAGCGACCCGAAAGCCATCGAAATGCTGGCCAAGGTGCGGGCCGAATGGGACAAGGCGCCGGTCGAGCCGGCACTGAATGGCACGCGGGTCAAGATTCCCGGTTTTGTCCTGCCGCTTGAGCGCAAGGGCGACGAAATTTCCGAATTCCTGCTGGTGCCATACTTCGGCGCCTGCGTGCATGTGCCGCCGCCGCCGTCGAATCAGGTGATCCACGTCGTCCCGGCCAAGCCGGTGAAGGGCATGAAAACCATGGAAACCTTCTGGATCAGCGGTACGCTGCACTTGCAGGGTGGCGACAGCGGCATGGGGACTTACGCCTACCGGATCGCCGCCGAGCGCGTCGAGCCGTATGAAGTAAAACAAGGAAAGAAACGATGAGTACCTTGAGCATGATCCTGCTGGCCTGTCTGGCTGGCGGATTGATCAGCATGGCCGGCGCGGCGGCGGTGGTTTTTCGCTTTTCCCGGCAGTCGACCGCAATATTGGTGGCTTTTGCCGCCGGGGTGATGTTGTCGTCGGCCTTCCTGCACATCCTGCCGGAAGCCTTCAATTCGCTGCCGCCGGTCGATATCCATGCCGGCCACGACCATGCGCCGGGCGATCAGGCGGCGATGGCGGCAGAGGAGGATGAGCACGCCGGGCACAATCATGGCGGGCCGATTGCCACGCTGTTTGCCGTCATGCTGGTCACGCTGTTCGTGTTTTTCGCCCTGGAGCGCCTGGCGCTGTGGCGTCACTCGCACGGCGACTGCGCTTCGCACGATGGTCACCATGCGGTGGTCACCGCACCGCTGCTCATTCTGGTCGGCGATGCCTTCCACAATTTTGTCGACGGCATCCTGGTGGCGGCGGCTTTCATTGCCGATCCGATGCTCGGCGTGACGACGACGGTGGCCATCATCGCGCATGAAATTCCGCAGGAAATGGGCGATTTCATCCTGCTGCGCAACGCTGGCTGGAGCAATGGCAAGGCCTTTGTGGCCAATGCCGGCTCCAGCCTGAGTTCGCTGCTCGGCGGCGTTCTCGGCTATTTCATGCTGTCCGCCGCCGATTTCGTGTTGCCCTACGTGCTGGTCATTGCCGCATCGAGCTTCATCTACGTCGCGCTGGCCGACCTCTTGCCCTTGCTGCATAAGCAGCGCGACAGCTTTGTCCGGCAGACCCTGCTGATCGCTGCCGGCGTCGCCGTGGTGCCGATCGTGAGCTGGTTTACCCATTGAGTCACCGGATTTCTGGCGTTGTATGATGTTTTCGGGCTGCGGGAGTATTGATTGTTAAATTCGCCATTCGCCAAAAGGAATGTTCGCTTCGGGGTGGCTCTGGTTTATGTGCTGACCGCGCTGCTTGCCTTGTCGCTGGTTTCGGCGCAGTTGCGCAGCATTGACCGGCATACCGACGAGCTGGCCTTGCAGCGGGGCGAGGGGCTGTTCCGGCTGATCGAATTGACCCGGCTGTGGAACGCCCGGCATGGCGGTGTTTACGTGCCGGAGGGGCCAAATGCCCAGGCCAATCCCCACCTTGAACATCCGAAACGGGATATTCGCAGCGATGACGGGCTGGCATTGACCATGATCAACCCGGCCTACATGACGCGACAGATTGCCGAACTGGCCGAGCAGGCCTTGGGCGAACGCCTGCACATCACCAGCCTGAAGCCGCTGCGTCCGGCCAATGCCCCCGATCCCTGGGAGCGTCAGGCGCTGGAGATTTTCGAACTGCGGGAAAAAACGCATCTGCTGGAACTGATCGAAGCACCCGATGGGCCGGTTTATCGTTACATGGCGCCGCTCGAAGTGAAACAGCCTTGCCTGGCCTGTCACGAAAAACAGGAATACAAGCTGGGTGATATCCGTGGCGGCATCAGTGTGACGATGGATGCCCGACCGTTGCTTGCCGTGCGCGATGCGCAACATTGGCAGGTGATCTGGGGTTTTGGCGGTGCTGCCTTGGTGGTGGCGCTTCTGTTGCATCTGGTGATTGCCAGCCAGTTCAAGTATGTGCGTCGCCTGCATCGCGTCAACGAATCGCAGGAACGCCTGATTGCCGAGCGTACGGAGCATTTGCGCCAGGCCAACCAGGAGTTGAACGAGGAGGTCGTGCAGCGCAAGTCGCTGGAAGAGAAATTACGCCATCTGGCGTATTTCGATGCGCTGACCGGCTTGCCCAATCGCAGCATGTTCGATGACCGCTTGCACCAGGCACTCGGCCATGCCGACCGCTACAAATGCCTGTTCGCGCTGGCCTACGTCGACCTCGATTACTTCAAGGAGGTCAACGATACGCATGGGCATACGATAGGTGACAAGGTCCTGCTCGAGGTGGCTCGGCGTCTGCAGGGTGAGGTGCGCGAATCGGATACGGTGGCCCGGCTGGGCGGCGATGAATTCGCCATCATCCTGCATCACGTTGTTGACAGCATGGAAGTCGATAGTGTGGCCCAACGGATCAATGCCCGGCTCGTCGAGCCCTTCATCTTTGGCGAAGTCGAAGCCCATCTGTCGGCCAGCATCGGGATTGCCTTGTACCCGCAGCATGGCGATACGGCGGAAAAGCTGGTCGACGTGGCGGATGCCGCGATGTATGCGGTCAAGGAAGCCGGCCGGAACGCCTACCGGATCGCCTGATCCGGCAGTTCGGCCAGCAGCAGTTCGCCGGCTTCGTTGGCGAACATCAGCCGGGCGTCATCGAGCAATTGCACGAAGGGGCGGACGCGCTCCGGCAACTGGAAGTCGGCCAGCGGGCGGCCATCGTCCAGGGCCAGAATGTGCAGGACGTGGTTCAGGTCGAGTGCGTAGAGCCGTGTTTCGTCGCTGATCAGTTCGGCCAGTAGGGCGCCCCAGTTGTAGCGGCCGCCCCGGTAATCGTTGGTGCGCTGGCGCCAGCGCTGGCGCCCGGATGCCGCATCGATGGCGTAAACCCAGCCGGTCGGCGACCACAGGTAAGCCACGCCATTGGCCACATGGTGCGAATTGATGAAATTGCCGGCGCTGAACTCCCAGGTCTGGTGGCCGCTGGCGATTTCGATGCCGTATAGCTTTTCCTTGTAGCTGCCGGCAAGCAGTGTGTCGCCGCTGGGATGCAACTGGCGCAGGTATTGCCAGTCGGCCATCCGGTCGACGATCCAGCGCGGCTTGCCGTCAATGGCTGACAGCGCAATCAGGCGGCCGTCGCCGGGGCCGAACAGCACCACGTCGCCGGTGACGACCGGTGCGTAGCTGATGCGGGTGTCGGCCACGGCGGCAAAGCGCCACAAAATCGTGCCATTTTCGCTGTCGACCGCAAGAAGTTCGTGTCCATCGCCGAAATACAGCCGGTCTTGCGCCAGGCAGGGCGTGCCGATCTGATCGTGCGCCCGGTAGCGCCAGCGCGCCTGTGCTTCGCCAATGCGCCAGCCGGCGATTTCCGCCAGTCCGCCGCACACGACGATTGGCCCATTGCTGCGCGGGCGGAAAATGGCTGGGCTGGCCAGTTGATGCGGCACGGACCAGGGGATTGCTGTTTGTGCCGGATCGATCAGCCCCAGTCGCTGCTCACCGGCAAAAAGCACCTGGTTTTCCAGGCGGCCGGTCGGGGCGAGGCGCAGGTTGCCGGTTTTCCAGCGGCGGCGCACGGCCAGCGTTTCGCTGAGCGGGCCGCTCGCGGCATTGTTCGTCGGCAGCGCGCTGGCCAGCGGTGCGAGCAGGCTGGACAGCCCGCCGGCCAGCGCGGCACGCAAGCACTGGCGCCGGCTGAGCCTCAATTGCAGCGGGCGCCCTGTTCGATCCAGCGCAGCAGGATGCGTGTGTTCGGATGATCGCGATCTTCGCTCGGCGAGATGCCAGGTGGCATGCGGTCTTCCACCAGATGCTGGAACAGGCTGCTTTCATCCGGTTTGCCGGGTATCACGACCTTGGTCGCGTTGTTGACGCCCTTGGCTACCGAGTCGGCGCCGAGCATGATGCCGGCGTAGCTGCTCAGGTCCAGTTCGTGGAAGCTGGGCGGTTCCTGATTCGACATGTGGCAGGTGATGCAGGCCGGGGTGTCGGGGGCGAAGGCGTTGTCGCGGGTGAACAGCGGCAGGACGTTTTTGGTGAAATGCGCGTTGTTGACCGCACCATCGGCGATCCACTGGCGCACCGTGGCGTAGGCCGCGCTGTTGCCGCCGACCGAGAACGGGATACCGAGCGGCATGCGGTTGTTGCGCAGCCGACGCCCGAGGATGTGCTTCGATCCCTTTTCGCCGGGCTGGAAAATCGGCCGCGAGGGGGCTTCCCGCGAACCGGCGCGGATGCCCTCGCAACTCGACAGGTCGAGGCCGCGATAGCTGTGCGCCGGATTGCCCGAGGAGTGGCAGACGATGCACGCCGGTCCCTGGCCGAAGGCATTCGGTGTGCGCATCAGCGTGGCGATGTAGTCGTAGGGAATGGGAATGTCGCGGCCCAGAATGAGGGCGTCGACGGCTTTGTGATCCCCGTCCAGCTTGACCTTGCCGTCGCGCAGATCCTGTACCCATTGATGATTGAGCGTTGCATGTATCGGTTCGGCGCTGGCCTGGGCGCTGCCCAGACTGAGCAGGCCGGCGAGCAGCAGCCTGGCCCGTGGTGCGTGACGCAGTTTCAAGTGTTGCAGCATGATTTTTCCCCTGTCGATGCTTGGTCGAGTTCTTTATTCTTGCCTGCCGGTAAGCAGAGGCGGACACGCAGGCCGCCCAATGGAGAGTCGAGCAAGGCCAGCCGTCCACCATACAGGCTGGCGAGGTCGTCGACGATAGCCAGCCCGAGTCCGGAACCCGGTACTTGTTCATCACCACGCTGGCCGCGTTGCAGCAGGAGTGGTCGCGCCTCGATATCGATGCCGGGGCCGTCGTCGTCGATGTCGATACACAGTTCGCCGGCCTGCCGGCTGGCTGATACCTCGACGCGCGATCCGGCCCATTTGCAGGCATTGTCCAGCAGGTTGCCGAGCATTTCCTGCAAGTCCTGCGCTTCGCCGCGAAAGACCAGTATTTCCCGGTCGTCGTCCAGATGCAGCGTCAGCGCACGTTCGGCATGCACGCGCTGCATGACGCGCAGCAATCCCTCGATGGCCGGACGAAGCAGGCAATGCTGGCCGTGTACCTGAGCCGATGCGGCGATCCGGGCACGCGCCAGGTGGTGGTCGATGTGTTGTCTTGCCACGCTGACCTGACTGGTCACCAGTTCGGCCAGCTCACTCCGTTCTGCGGCTGCGGCATTGGCCATCACGGCCAGCGGCGTCTTGACTGCATGCGCCAGGTTGCCGGCCTGGCTGCGGGCGCGCTCGACGAATTCGGCATTGCGTTCGAGGACGGTATTCAGTTCGTCGACCAGCGGCTGGATTTCGGCCGGATGGCTGCCGCCCAGCAAGGCCTGTTCGCCATCGCGCAGTCGCGTCAGTTCATCGCGCAGGCGGTTGAGCGGGCGCAGGCCGGCGACCACCTGCACGATGGCGGCCAGGATCAGGCCACCGGCGAGCAGGCTGAGCGCCATCAACAGCAGGCCACGGAAGCGCTCCACCGGTTCGGCGAGCAGTTTTTCATCGGCGGCGACGATCAGGCGTAGCGTTTGTTCCGTGTTTTCGGCCTGCTGTTCGGTCAGATGCAGGCTCTGCTCGATCATGCGCAGCGATTCGCCTTTCGGGCCATTCAGCCGATGTTCGTGGTGCTCGCCATCGCCCAGCCAGTCGTCGGGAACCCGCAGTTCGCCATCCCATAGCGAGCGCGAACGCAGCAAGGCCGGCTTGGCCGGCATGGTGTCGGAGCGCATGCGGTCGACTTGCCAATACAGGCCGGAGTACGGACGTTCCAGCCGGGGGTCGCTGAGGACGTGGCTGACTTCCGGCTGGCCGGCAGCATTGATTTCCAGGTTGGCCGCCAACTGGTTGAGATGGGTGGCCAGTTCGGCATGGAACTGGCGCGACAGATGCTGCTCGAACATGCCTTGCAGCACCCAGCCGGTGACACCGATTGTCGCGACGATCCAGAGCAGGGTGCCGAGCAACAGCCGCAGGCGCAGTGACGGGGCGGCTTTCATCGGGCTGAATTCATCGCGGCGGGGTTGGCGTTTGCGGCATCGCTTGCTTCAAGCATCGCAGCGCAGGCGATAGCCCATGCCGCGCAAGGTTTCGATCATGTCAGGCGGCAATTTCTTGCGCAGCCGGCCGACGAAAACTTCAATGGTGTTGGAGTCGCGGTCATTGTCCATCGGATAGATGTGTTCCGACAATTCGCTACGCGAACAAACCTGGCCGCGCCGGTGCATCAGGAAGGCGAGTACGCGGAATTCGTGGCTGGTCAGGACCAGCGCCTGGCCATCGACATGCGCCTTGGCGCTGCGCGTATCCAGCGTCAGCGGGCCACAGACCAGTTCATTCGCCGCCTGGCCGGCCGCCCGGCGAATCAGGGCGCGCAGGCGGGCCTGCAATTCTTCCATGTGAAACGGCTTGGTCAGGTAATCGTCGGCCCCGGCGTCGATGCCGGCCACCCGCTCGTGCCAGTCGCCGCGCGCCGTCAGGATCAGGACCGGCATGTTGCGGCCGGCCGCGCGCCAGCGCTTGAGCACGCTGAGCCCATCGAGTACTGGCAGGCCCAGATCGAGCACGACGGCATCGAAGGGTTCTTCGCTGCCCAAATGCAGCGCATCCAGGCCGTTGACCGCAGTATCGACCGCATAACCGGCAGCGCTCAGGGTTCGGCTCAATTGCAGGCAGAGTGTGGGTTCGTCTTCTACGACAAGAATGCGCATTACGCTCTCCGCCTCATGGTCTGGGTTCTCCGAACTTGCGCGCTTCGTGCTTGCCGGCGCGACGGCCCTTGATTTCGATCAACGAGGCATCCCTGGCGTTGACCATCAACTTGCTGATACTGCCGTCGCTGCCCAGCAGCTTGACCTCGTAAATCCAGCGGCCGGATTCCTGTTCCAGTTCGACTTCCAGCACTTCGCCGGGGTACGCCTGTTCGAGGCGTTGCAGTACCGTGCGCAAGGGCAGGATTTCACCGGCCGCCATAGCCCGGCGGGCGATTTCGTGATCCTGTCGGGTGTCGGCCTGGGCCGTTGTGCCGAACGGCCCGAGCAAGGCCCACAGGCTCAGGATGGCGCAGCATCCGGCAATCCAGCGTTTCGGCGGCCTGGCGTAGTTCATTGGGGTTGTCCGCGGCATTCTAGTTCGCCGGCTTGCTGCCCGGCAGCGCAAAGTGTTCCCGGATCTTGGCTTGCAGCAATGCCTGGCAGGCATTTTCGTCGCATAGCACGAGTTGGTCATGGATGTCCTGGGCGATGCCGAGAAAGGCGTCGACGACGCTGGCGTCGAAGTGCGATCCGGTGTCCTGTTTGATGATGCTGATTGCCGCATCGAAGCTCATCGGTTTCTTGTAGGGCCGTTCCGAGCGCAAGGCATCGAATACGTCGGCTACGGCAAAGATGCGGGCACCCAGCGGAATGGCATCGCCGCGCAGGCCCTTGGGATAACCGGAGCCATCCCATTTTTCATGATGTCCCGAAACGATGCTCGCCGCGTCGCTCAGCCAGGCAATACCGGATACGATGGTTTCGCCTTGTTCGACGTGCGTGCGCATGATTTGCATCTCGGCATCGTCGAGCCGGCCCGGCTTGAGCAGGATGGCATCCGGGATGCCGATCTTGCCGACATCGTGCAGGAAGCTGCCCATGATCAGCGATTGCATCTTCAGTCTCGGCAACTCCAGCACTTCGCCAATGCGTGCGGCAACCCAGGCGACCCGGTAATTGTGTGCGCCGGTATCCGAATCCCGGCGGGCGACGGCCCGGCCGAGTGCCTCGATGATCGAAATGTGCGACTCGAGCACTTCTTCTGCCTTGCGCAGATTTTCGGCTGACAGTTTGACCACCAGCGGGTAGATCGTCATGCCGCACAGGAGCGATGCGGCGGCCACCAGCAGTGCGATGGTCAGGGCGCCGGCCTGCATTTCCTCCTTTTGCCAGGCCGGCACGATGCGCACGCCTTCGAAATAGGCCAGGGGTTTGTCGGACGACGCGCTGCTCGGCTGGCCCAGCGGAACAAAAATTCTCAGTGCCCAGACTTCGTCGGGAAGATGGATGCTTTCGTACGAAGGTTTCAGGTAGTTCGGGCGCAGATGCTTGGGTAGCTGATGTTCAACCAGATGGCCTTGTTCCGTCGTCGATTCGGCAAGCTTGTTTCCGTTGCCGTCATAAATCTCGGCAATGTCGAACAGGCCGCCGGTGATCATCATGGCCGCTTCCTGTGCCTGCTTCCGCAGTTGTGGTGAATCCAGCGTGAAATCGTCGAGATGCGAAAGAATGCGTTGCGATTCTTCCATGGCCAGCGACATCGCTTCCTGTTCCGCTGTTTCCCTGGCGATGTGCCATGCGATGGGGCTGACCAGCAGCGCCAGCAGGACAGAGACGGCGCCGATGCGCTTGGCGGCCCTGGTGTTGAACGAGTTCATGAGGATTCTTTCCGGTAATTTTTTCAGGCTGGCGCAGGATAGCAGTCCGCGAAGCGCCAATTTACAAAGGCGAAGATGAACAGAAGCTGAATGTCCGCTTCAGGATACGTTCAGCACTACTCTGCCAAAGTGTCGGACATCTACTTCATCAGGCCGATCAAGATGTTCAAATCCCGCTTCAAATTCGCTCAAACAAAAGTCGCCGTCGGTGCACTGCTGCTCTTGTCCTGCTTGCCCTTTGCTGCCACGGCCGCTTCCCTGGAGGCTCAGTTGAGCCAATACGCGGCCACCGCGAAAGCTGCCAATCCGGGTTTTGCCGGTTTTTCCGCGGCGCGTGGTGAAGCCTTGCATACGCGTAATTTTGCCAGCGGCAAGCCGGATACCCCGGCTTGTACGTCGTGTCATGGCAAAGATCCGCGTAGTGCCGGTCAGACCTTGACTGGCAAGCGCATCGAAGCGGTGGCGCTATCGGTCAGCCCGAGTCGTTACGCCGATCCGGCCAAGGTCGAGAAATGGTTCAAGCGTAACTGCAACGAAGTGATCGGCCGTGAATGCACGGCGCAGGAAAAAGGCGACTGGCTGACTTTCGTCGGTAGTCGTTGAAATCCACCGGAGAAAATGATGAAATTTCCAACCCGTCCCGTGAGCTTGGGCCTGCTGGTCCTGGCCTTCTCTGCCCTGGTTTTCAGCCGCGCCCAGGCCGGCGGTGGTCACTACTACCCACCGGTCGTAGATCCGGTAGTCAAGGAGGAGTGCGGCAGTTGCCATCTGGCGTTTCCTGCCGCCATGCTGCCGGCAGCCTCCTGGAAGCGCATGATGGGCGAACTGGAAAATCATTTTGGCGACAATGCTGCGGTCGACCCGGCTTTGGCCAGGAAAATCACTGCCTACCTGGTGGCCAATGCCGGCGATGCCGCCGGTCAGCGTTACAGTGCGAAGTTGTTGCGCGGGGTCGATGCGGCGAGTGCGCCGCAGCGCATTACCGCCTTGCCGCAATGGGTGCGCGAACACCGCAAGGTGCCTGACTGGGAATGGCGCCACAAGGATGTGCGCAGCAAGGCCAATTGCACTGCCTGCCATGCCGATGCCGAACTTGGCTACTACGAGGACTGAGGCGGCCATCACAGCCGCTCGAACGATATCAAGGAGTTCCGACCATGCGTATTTCGACCCAGATGTTTTCCTTTGCCTTGTTTGCCGGCCTGCTGGCCGGCGGGCTGATGCTTTTCCAACCGGCCAGTGCGAACGATGATCGTGTCGGCGCCTGGTTGCCGATACCCCGGCTGATCGAAAAACTGGAGGCCGCCGGCTATCGCAATATCGAAAAGATCGAACGCGAACATGGACGTTACGAAGTGCGGGCGACCAATCGTCAGGGCGAACGCAGCAAGCTGCGCCTCGATGCCCGCACTGGCGAGTTGCTTGGCGCTCAGCGCCGGGATGGCGAAGGCGCTTCCGGCCGGCACGAAGCGCGCAATGCCGGGCGGGCGGAAGGAAGCGGCGAATGCAACAAGCGGCGCTGTCGCGACGACATGCCGGCAGCACCGGCCGGGAGCCGCTGATGACCAAACTTGTGCTTGTCCTGATCGGCGCTGCACTGGGCCTAGCCTGGGGCTGGGATGTGCTGAACGCCCCGGCATTGGCGGCGCATCCCTGGTGGATCGCCCGGCAGGAGTTGATGTATCTGAGTGGTTTGTGGTCAATCGGCCTGATGTCGCTGGCGATGTACCTGGCGACCCGTCCGGTCTGGCTGGAAAAGCCGCTGGGTGGTATGGACCGGGTTTATCGCACGCACAAGTGGGCCGGCATCCTGGCCGGTGTTTTTGCGATCATGCACTGGCTGGTCAAGGAGTCGGACGGCCTGTTGAAGTCGCTGATCGGCCGTGAGGGGCGGGTGCCGAAGGAGAAATTTGTCGGCTTGCTGGAGAATCTGCGCCATCTGGGCAAGGATTTCGGCGAATGGGGTTTCTACATCCTGCTGGTGTTGCTGGCGATCACGCTATGGAAGCGCTTCCCCTATCGTCCCTGGCGTTTTTTGCATCGCGCCATGCCGGTGATTTACCTGGCGCTGGCTTTTCATGCGGTCTTCCTGTCGCCACTCGACTACTGGGCGCAGCCGGTGGGCTGGCTGCTTGCCGGGCTCATCCTGGCCGGTGGCTATGGTGCGCTGCGTGCGCTGCTGGGCAATATTGGGCAGGCCCGCCGGTCGACCGGAGAAATTCTTGCCGTGACGCAGACCGCGGCCGATATTGTCGGCGTACGTTGCCGGCTGGCAGGTGGATGGTCCGGGCATCGGCCGGGGCAGTTTGCGCTGGTGACTTTCGATTCGGCCGAGGGGGCGCATCCCTTCACCATTGCCAGTGCCGATCAGGGGGACCGGACAATCGAATTCCGCATCAAGGCGCTGGGCGACTACACCCGGCAACTGGCCAACCGTTTGCGGGTCGGGCAGATGCTACGCATCGAGGGGCCTTATGGTTGCTTCGACATTGATCGTCTGGATCGTCAGGCGCAGCAGGTCTGGATTGCTGCCGGTATCGGTGTGACACCCTTCCTTGCCTGGCTGGCGTCCTTGCAGGAAAACCCGCAAGCTGCGCCGGCGGCAGATTTGCATTACTGCACGCGGGATCGCGAGACAGATCCTTTCGTTCAGCAATTGACCACGCTGTGCGCCGGTTTGCCGGCTATTCGTCTGCAGGTGCATGGCGACCGCCAGGGCGAGCGTCTGGATGCAGCAAGTCTGTTGCCCAATCGGCCGGCTGGCCAGCCCGCCGAGGTCTGGTTCTGTGGCCCGAGCGGTCTGGCGGCGGCGCTGCGCCGAGGCTTGCCAGGCATCGGCTCGGGGGGGCTGCGCTTTCACCAGGAAGCTTTCGAAATGCGCTGATCCAGCGTCGTGTTCATGTTCGATTAATCTTTGTCGGCGCATACTCTTCAGTCTTGTTGCGAAAACAGGCTCCGGCTCGTCATTCAAACGGTCGGGGCCTGCGTCGTTTTGTTACCCTTGCTGATTTTGATTAGGCGCTTTGCATGAGCATTTCTCAGTCTTTTCCCGCCCCGAATGCAAACCGGACCGATTGGGCCGCGTTGGGGTGGGCCTTCCTGTTCTTCTGGTATTTCTCCGGCGTTTACCATTCCCTGTTGCAGATTTCCGGCGCCACGATTTTCGTCGGCTTTCGCCAGGCAATCATCGTCAGCACGCTGTGGCTGGTGCCCTTGCTGCTTTTTCCCGCCCGGACCAAACAGATTGCGGCAGTCATCGGCGTCATCCTGTGGGCCTTCTCACTGGCCAGCCTGGGGTTTTACTTCGTTTACCAGCAGGAGTTTTCGCAGAGCGTGATTTTCATCATGTTCGAGTCGAACAGTGCGGAAGCCAGTGAGTACGTCGCACAATATTTCGCCTGGTGGATGATTCCCGCCTTGCTCGCCTATACCGCCGGCGCCTGGCTGTTATGGCGCCGCTTGCGGCCGGTCGCGATGGCACCGAACAAAGCGCTGGCCCTGGCCCTGCTGATTTTGGCGTCGTTGTTCGTCTATCCCTTGATCAAACTGGTCAAGGCGGATGAATTGTCACTGTCCAGCGCCGTCGAAGCCTACGAAAAGAAGATGGACCCGGCAACGCCCTGGCAGGTGGTTTTCGGTTACACCCAGTATCGCAAGCGCCTGGCTGAAATGCAGGAGTTGCTCGACAACAACAGCAAGGTGCCGCCACTGGCCAATTTGCGCGATGCCAATGCCGGTCTGCCGGCCACGCTGGTGCTGGTGATCGGCGAATCGACCAATCGGCAACATATGGGGCTGTATGGCTACAGCCGGCAGACGACGCCGAACCTGCAGGCGATGCCGGGCGTGACGGCGTTCAATCAAGTGATTGGTGCGCGTCCGTTCACCATCGAAACGCTGCAGCAGACCCTGAGTTTCGCCGATCAGAAAAACCCCGACCTGTACCTGACCCAGCCCTCGCTGATGAACATCATGAAGCAGGCCGGTTACAAGACTTTCTGGATCACCAACCAGCAGACGCTGACCCAGCGCAACACGATGCTGACATTCTTCTCGCAGCAGATGGACGAACAGGTTTACCTGAACCACACCCGTGCCCAGAACTCCCGTTCGTACGACACCAATGTGCTTGAACCTTTCGCCAAGGTGCTGGCCGACCCGGCCGAGCGCAAGTTCATCATCGTGCACCTGCTCGGCACGCACATGAAATACGAGTACCGCTATCCGCCGGAATACGAGGTGTTCAAGGACAGGCAAGGCCTGCCGGACTGGGTGAACGACAAGCAGCTACCGGTGATCAACAACTACGATAACGCGGTGCTGTTCAACGATTTTGTCGTTTCCCGCCTGATCAAGACTTTCCAGGCGAGCGATCCGAATGGTTTCCTCGTCTATTTTTCCGATCATGGTGAGGATGTGTTCGACTCCGGCCAGCACACGATGCTCGGGCGCAGTGAATTGACGCCATCGGTGCCAATGTACGCCGTGCCCTTCCTGCTCTGGACATCCGACTCCTGGCGGGAAAAGAACCTGCGCGACTTCGTGCCGCAGCCGGATCGTCCGTATAGTCTGGCCAATTTCATTCACACTTGGGCCGATCTGGCCGGGCTGCGTTTCGATCTCTACGATCCGGCCAAAAGCCTGGTCGGGCGTGAATTCAAGGAAAGCCCTTTGTGGGTCGGTGACCCCTATAACCCGAAAAGCCTGATCGACATGCGCAGCATGATGTCGTCCGGTTCGTAACGCAGATACCTTGAGGATTCTCCGCCGGTTCCCTCAAGGTGTCGCATTGAGCAATCCGGCTCGGCGTTGATGGTCCGTTTCTTCTACTGCTGCATTGCCAAGCGGAGCGGTGCGGTAGAGCAGCAGACGGTAGGTCACCAAGCAGATCGTCCAGTCGATCAGCAGAGTCCACAGATTATGCGACAGAAAGTGGGCGCCTTGCAGCATGCGGCCTGCCGAGAGCACTGCGCCGAAGCCCAGTGCCGCCAGCAGTGCGCTGCGTGCCAGTCGAGGCCGACGGTCGCGCAGTGCGAAAAAGAGGGCGAGCAGGGAAAAGCCGGTTGAAGCATGGCCGCCGGGCCAGCAACGTCCAGGTTTGTCGGTCTGGGGGTGTTCGCCGAACAACGGCACAAAAATTTCGTTGCCGCCGAATGTGTTCAGACTCCAGGGGCACTGAATCGCGGTAAGTGTCTTCAGTGGCGGCACGATTGCGGTAGACAGGCTGATGGCGAGCAGCAGGTAGGTCAATTGTCGACGCCAAGGGTGCAGGGCTGCCAGGCGGGGGCTTAAGAGAAGCGTCAGAGCAAGCAGCATGACGAAACTGATGACCAGTTGTTTGGCACGATCATGCAGGATCGATTCGAGCCAGTAGTCGTTGCGGGCAAAGAAGCCCTGGCTGGGGATGTAGAAATGTTGCGTGATCCAGAAGTCCAGTTCCGTCGGTTCGAAAATCAACAACAAAGTCATTGTCACTAGAGGAATGCTCAACCAGAACGTAAAATTGAAAGGGCGTGAAGCCATCATGCGGGTGGCGTGTTCAGGGGGTTTCAGCATGGGAGATGGTTGGTTGTGGCATGTCTCCAGTGTCGACCAAAGCAGGTCAAGGGCTTGTCAAAGACACGTCAAAAAAGCGTCAAAAGCAAGGGGAAATCCCTAGGCGGCATGATGGCCTGGATGACATTTTTTGTTCGATATTTCGTTTTGTCCGGATTTCTGCGGTTGACCGCAAAAATCCGTCATTTTTCTTTTTCCATTTATCCGGATTGCCATGCGCCTACTTGTCATCGAAGATAACCGCGACATCCTGGCCAATATCGTCGATTACCTCGAGGCGGCAGGCCATGTCGTCGACTGCTCACTGAATGGTCCGGGCGGCCTGCATCTGGCGCTGACCGAGCGCTTCGACCTGATCGTGCTCGATGTCATGCTGCCGGGCATGGATGGCTACCAGCTTTGCCAGAGCCTGCGCGCTGCCGGCAATGAGGTGCCGATCATCATGCTGACGGCCCGCGATGCGCTGGATGATCGTTTGCAGGGCTTGAAAGCCGGGGCGGACGATTATCTGGTCAAGCCTTTCGCGCTGGCTGAGCTGGCTGCCCGGATCGAGGCCATCCTGCGCCGGGTCCAGGGCAGCCGGCAACGCCGCCTGCAGGTCGGCGATCTGGTGTTCGATCTGGAAACCGTCGCAGTGTCGCGCGGCGGGCTGGCGCTCAAACTCAACCCGGCCTGTCTCAAATTGCTTGAAGTCCTGATGCGCAAGAGTCCGGCGGTGGTGCGCCGCGAGGTACTGGAAGAAGCCCTGTGGGGCGACAACATTCCGGCCAGCGACGGGCTGCGCAGCCATCTGCATTTGCTGCGCCAGGTCATCGACAAGCCCTTCGCGCAACCCCTGCTGCACACCGTGCATGGCTTGGGTTACCAACTGAGCGAGGCCGAGCATGGTCGCTAAACAGCCGCTGGCCCGGCGCATTGTGCTGGCGTTTACCTTGTTGACCGCAGTCGTCAGCGCACTGTTTGCCTGGGGCATCCTGGCGGTGGTGCATCTGGTTGAGGATGATCTGGTCGGGGATGAATTGCAGCGGGAAATGGCCGCGGTCAGGGAGGTTTATCGGCTGGAGGGGCGGGTGCCTGACCTGGTGGCCGGTAGCGAATTGTATGTGCCGGATTTACACCACAAGCCTTTGCCGCCGGAATTGGCCGGTTACGGCCCCGGCTATCACGAAGTGGTGGGCGAGGCGGGGGCCTGGTACACCTACAAAACGACGATCGACGGTCACGATTTCATCCTGGTGCGCAATCAGGACGATTTCGAGGCGCGCGAGCAACTCTTGCTCAGGGTGGTGCTGATCGGGTTTTTTGCCGCGCTGGGGCTGGCCTTGTTGATCGGCAATTTGACCGCGCGCCGGGTGATCGATCCGGTGGTCCGGCTGGCCAACCAGGTGCGCAACCGCGATCAACTGTTGCCGCTGGCCCCCTCGCTGGCGTCCGATTACGCGGCGGATGAACTGGGGCAGTTGGCCCTGGCTTTCGACCATGCGCTGGATCAATTGCGCGCAGCGGTCAATCGCGAGCGCCTGTTCACCAGCGATGTCAGCCACGAATTGCGCACGCCCCTGATGATTATTGCGACCTCCGCCGAATTGCTCGCCCGCGCCGATCTGCCGCCACGCGAACAGCGCCAGGTCGAGCGCATTGGCAAGGCAGCGGCGGAAATGCGGGCGTTGGTCGAAACCTTCCTGCAACTGGCGCGCGCCCAGTCGGTCGGCAATGCCGTCGAGGCGGGCGTTCTGCTGGCCGACATGGCGGCGGAACAGGCGGCGTATTGGGGCGAAGAAATCCGCAACCGGGGCCTGGCGTTCTCGCTGCAGGTCGCGGCTGAGAGTTCCGTCCGCTACCATCCAACCTTTCTGCGTGTGGTGATGGGCAATCTGTTGCGCAACGCCTTGCATTACACCGAGCAAGGAGAAATCCGGCTGATTCTCGAAGCACAGGGCTTTCGCGTCGAGGACAGCGGGCCGGGTATTCCTGAAGTCGAAAAAGAGACCTTGTTTCAGCCTTTCGTGCGCGGCCGGCAAGCCCGCGGTGAGGGCCTGGGGCTGGGCCTGTCGCTGGTCAAGCGGGTGTGCGAACAACAGGGCTGGTCGATTGCCGTCGGCAATCGGGCCAGCGGTGGTACGTGTTTTTCGGTCATCCTCGGCCGCTGATTTGACAAATTTTTGACATGCTTTTGACAGAGGCTTGACGCCCTGCTGGCTATCGTTGCGACCATTCTGTTTAAAGAAGGTCTGCAATGTCTGCCAAACCGACAATCGAGCTTGAGTTTTCGCGCAAGTACGACGATGCGCATTCCCGGCAATATTTCCTCAAGCATCAGGATGGCCTGGCGCGCCGGCTGTCCAACTGGCGTGATCAGCAACTGGCGCGGCAGGCGCTGAAAGCGGCTGGCGAACCCGGACTGGTACTCGATTTGCCCTGTGGTGCCGGACGTTTCTGGTCCTTGCTGGCAGAAAAGCCGAACCGGGTGATCCTGGCCGCCGACAACTCGTCCGACATGATCCAGGTGGCTCGCCAATGCCAGCCACCGGAAGTCGTGGCACGGGTGCACGCCTTCCAGACCTCGGCTTTTGCCATCGATCTCGACGATGCTGCGGTCGACAGCATTTTTTCCATGCGTTTGCTGCATCACATCGCCGAGCCGGAACACCGCCTGGCGATGTTGCGTGAATTTCACCGGGTAACGCGCGATACGGTCATCGTCTCGCTGTGGGTCGATGGCAACATCAAATCGTGGCGGCGCAAGCGCCTCGAACGCCAACGTGCAGCCAGGGGCGGCAAGGGCGAGAACGCCAACCGCTTTGTCGTGGCGCGCAGCCAGATCGAGTCGGAGTTTTCCAGCGCCGGTTTCACGATTGTCGACCGCCATGACTTCCTGCCCGGCTATGCCATGTGGCGTGTCTACACCCTGCGGAAAAGCGTATGAAGCCGATAGTGAACAAAGCGCCCGTGCCGCAGACCACGTGGATTTTGCAGCGCTATTTCGCGCTGCTGTATGTCGCCCTGCTGGCGATGATTGCCCTGTTCTGGCCGCTAGTTTCATTCGATAGCCCGCCGGCCAGGGTATTTGCCTTTGCTGCCAGTGCCGGTTATGCCGCGCTGTATCTGGCCCCGGTCGTCATGCTGAGCGCCTTGCTCGGGCTGTGCCTGCGCCAGCCATCGCGCACCCGTCATTTTCTGGTCGTTGGCGTGGCTTTCCTCGGCGGCTGTCTGGCGCTACTGGCGATCTATGCCGATTACCGCCTGTATGCGCTTTACGAGTATCACTTCAACGGTTTCGTCTGGAACCTGCTGACCACGCCGGGCGGGATTGCCGCCCTTGGTGCGACGGAAGCGACCGAGCAGACGATTGCCGGTCAGGTGGCCATGTTCGTGGCGGGCAACGCCGCAGTCATGGGCTTGCTGCATTATTTCGCCGGGCGCGGTCCGGTCTGGTCGAAACGTGCCGTGGCCTATGCCGTGTCGGTGGCGCTGCTGGTGCTGGTCAGCGAAGAAATCATTTTTGCCTACAGCGTACATACCGGGCAGGAGGATTTGCTCGAAGCGGCCGATGTCGTGCCTTTCCATCTGGGAACCGGCGCCAAGAAATTGTTCACCCGCCTGGGCATCGAAAGAACCGCGCTCAAGGAACGGCGTCTGGCCGGCGGCACGGTCGATTATCCCGGCGGGCAACTGGTCAGTGCCAAGGTCAAGGGCGACATGAACGTCATCATGCTGGTCGCCGAGTCTTTCCGCTGGGATTTGCTCGACCCGGAAATCACGCCGAATCTGTGGAAGTTTTCGCAGCGGGCACAGCGTTTTGAAAACCACTACAGCGGCGGCAACCGGACGCGCATGGGGCTGTTTTCCATGTTCTATGGCATTTACGCCCCATACTGGTACAGCTTCGAGCAGCAGCGCGTGGCGCCGGCCTTGATGAATTTCATGCGCCAGCACGATTACCAGTTGGCCCTGCATACCAGCCAGAGTTTCGACTACCCGGAATTGCGCAACACGCTGTTTACCGGCGTGCCGGAGCAGTACATGCAGGAATTGAAAACCGGCGAACCCTGGCGGCGCGATATCCAGAACGTCAGCGACATCATCGGCAAGCTGGACAAGCGTGCGCCGGACAAACCCTTCTTCGGCTTCATGTTCTTCGAATCGACCCACGCGCCGTACAGCTTTCCTGAAAAAGACGTGGTGCGTGAGGATTACCTGCGCGAGATGAATTACGTGAAGCTCAATCTGCGCGACAACATCGACGGCATTCATGCCCGCTACATCAACGCTGCGCACCACATCGACCGCGAAGTCGGGCGGCTGATCGAGCACCTGGAACGCACCGGCATGCTCGACAAGACCGTGCTGATGTTCAGCGGCGACCACGGCGAAGAGTTCATGGAAAAAGGGCGCTGGGGCCATGGTCACAGCAATACCTTCCCGGAAGAACAGGTGCGCGTGCCGCTCGTGCTCTGGATGCCGGGTACGGCACCCGCCGTAGTAACGCACCGGACGTCGCATCTGCAGATTGCCCCGACGCTGCTCTCCTATCTCGGCGTCACGCAGCCGGCGCGCAGCTACAGCTCGGCCGATACGCTGGACAAGACCATGCCGTATTTCGTGTTCGGCGAATACGACCACATGGGGATTTTCGACGGCAAGCACAAGATCACCTTTCCCTATACGGGGACCGACTTTTTCCGTTACAGCGTTTTTGATGCCAACGATCACCCGGTGGCCCGCGATGTTCGCCAGGTCGTCGTTTCAGGCGCCACGGCCTTGCTCGATGAAATTACCCGGGAAAGCCGACGCTTTGTTCGCTGAGCCTTCTGTTTCCTGTTTTGTTTCCTCAATTCGAATAATTTCAAGCGGTTTAACCCGATGCTGATTCATGCTTTGCGGCGTTTATTGCCGCGTCACGCCCAGACCCGTTATCTGGGCATGCTGCTCGCCAGCTGGCTCTTGGTCTTTGGCCTGACCCGTGCCGGCTTGCTCGCCCTGAACCGGGAGGTCGCCGACCTTTCGGGGTTGGCCGTGCTCAAGGTCATTGCCGTCGGCACGGTCTATGACCTGAGTTTCCTGCTCTACGCCGCGGTGGTTTTTGCTGCCTACCTGCTGTTGTCACCGAAGCGCTGGTGGGGCGCCCGCTGGCATCTGGTCTGGCTGCGCCTGTTCTTCTGCGGCAGCCTGTTTGCCATGCTGTTCATTGCGGTTTCGGAATACCTGTTCTGGGATGAGTTTGGCGTCCGTTTCAACTTTATTGCGGTCGACTACCTGGTTTATTCAAAAGAGGTGGTCAACAACGTGCTGGAGTCCTATCCGGTCTATGCCATTCTCGCCAGCATCGGCCTGCTGGCCATCGCGCTGACTGCGCTGGCCGGGCACTCCCTGCAGCAGGCGGTCAGTTCGCCGCTGCTCTCCTGGCGTCGCTCGTTTGCCGTCTTGGCCGGCTTGTTGCTGGCGGCCGTGCTGGCCGGCCTGCTGATCGGCCAGGACAGTCCGCGCGGCAGCGGCGGCAATGCCTACCAGCGGGAGCTGGCGAGCAACGGGCCGTACCAGTTCTTCGCCGCCTTTCGCAACAACGAGATCGAATACAGCCAGTTCTACGCGGGTCTGCCGCAGGACGAAGTGGGGCGCTTGTTGCGCGATGCGGTGGCTGAACCCAATGCGCGTTTTGTCGGCACGGACCCGCTGGATATTCGCCGGGTGATCGACAATCCGGGCGCGCCGAAGCGGCTGAACGTGATCCTGGTAACCATTGAAAGCCTGAGCGCCAAATACCTCGGCAGCTTTGGCGACAAGCGCGGTCTGACGCCTAATCTGGACAAACTGCGCGGCGAAAGCCTGTTTTTCAGCAAGTTTTACGCAACCGGCACGCGCACCGACCGGGGCCTGGAAGCCATCACCTTGTCGATTCCCCCGACGCCGGGCCGCTCGATCGTCAAACGCATCGGCCGTGAAAGCGGCTACGCCAGTCTGGGTTACCAGTTCCAGCAGCAGGGTTACGACACGGCTTTCGTCTATGGCGGGCGGGGTTATTTCGACAACATGAATGCCTTTTTCAGCGGCAATGGCTATCGCATCGTCGATCAGGCCAGCGTGCCCGAGTCGGAAATGCAGTTCCAGAACGCCTGGGGCATGTCGGACGAGGATTTGTACCGGCAGACCGTGCAACTGGCCGATGCCGATCACGCTGCCGGGCGGCCGTTTTTCCTGCAATTGATGACGACTTCCAACCACCGGCCTTACACCTATCCGGATGGACGCATTGACATTCCGTCCGGCGACGGGCGCGAAGGCGCGGTCAAATACACCGACTACGCCATCGGTAAATTCCTCGAAGAAGCGAAGAAAAAACCGTGGTTCGAGCAGACGGTTTTCGTCTTCGTTGCCGACCACAACGCCGGCAGCGCCGGCAAGCAGGATCTTCCGGTCGACACCTATCACATCCCGCTTTTCATCCATGCGCCGGCCCACATTCAGCCGCGCGAAGTGACGACGCTGGCCAGCCAGATCGATCTGGCACCGACCCTGCTCGGCCTGCTCAACGTCGATTACACCTCGTCGTTCTACGGCCGCAACCTGCTGTTGAACCCCTCGGCACCCGGTCGTGCGCTGATCGGCAATTACCAGCACCTGGGCTTGTTCGACGGCGAGCAACTGGCCATCCTCAGCCCGCGCCGGATGTTACGGCTGGTGGCGGACGAAGGCGACGGGCGGCGCGAACGATCGGGGTCGCTCGATGACTTGCTGGTCAGCCGGGGAGTGGCTTATTACCAAGGCGCCAGTTACGCCTTCGGCAAGCGCTTGCTGGGGCCGGCCAGGCTGGCACCTTGAAGGTTTTGCGTTTGAGGAAAAACGCGTTTTCATGCCATTTTTACGGTCGACCGCAATAAAACCGGAATTTCAGGCCGGATTGAGATGCTGGAAGCGTTCAGCCAGATTGTCAGCGGCGTAGAACACGAAGGCGTTGCCTTGTTTGAGTTTGCCAAGCAAACCGAGTTTTTCCAAACCCAGCAAATCGGCGCGGGCGGTTTGATAGACAACGCCATGCAGCGTTTGATGCTTGGCAAGCCGATAGCATTCTCCGGGGTGCTTCAGTGCATGCGTTAGCAGGGCGAGCTGCCGGTGGTTCAATTGGGTGCCGAGCTGGCCCGTCTTGATCAGCAAGCGCTCGGCTTGCTTTTGCTCCTGGATCTTGCGGCCGAGATACTCATGCAGGCCGGCGATTGATCGCCGAATGATGTCCAGCTGATGCAGCAGGAAGTAAGTCGTGTCGTTTCGGTCGGTTTCGCTGTGCAGGTAGGCCTGGACGTATTGTCTGGGGGCATCACGGAGAAACTGCGAGATCGACAGAAACTCCATCAGCCAGTAGCCGCTGCGTGCCATCGACCAGTAGAACAGGGCACGTGCCGTGCGGCCGTTGCCATCGGCAAACGGGTGATCGTAGCCAATCATGAAGTGCACCAGGATCGCCCGGAGCACTGGATGGACAAAAGGGGTGCTATCCGGATCGGCATTCGCGAATGCACATAGCCTGTCCAGTCGCTCGGGAAGCTCCGTGAAACTGGGCGGCTGGTGCAGAAGCTTGCCGTCCCGGTTGTCGACTACGTTGACGTCATCGGATTCGCGCAGCCTGCCAGCGTCAGCCGGGTCGTCGAGCGTATCTCGCGTGATGGTGCGATGTAGTTCGAGGATATGTTCTGGCGTGATCTTTTCGTTTTTCAGGTGGCGTAGCTGTTGCATCGCCTGGAAGTTATTGAAGATCATCGTCTCGCTGCGATCCCGGGGTTGCCGTTTTTCCCGCAGCATGGCTTCGGCAATCTTGCGCGTGGTGGATGCCCCTTCGAGCTGGCTGGAGGTGATCGACTCTTCAATCAACGAGTGCAGCAGGTAGCGCTCCCGGTTTTCATCCATCGAGCTCGATCCCGCCGTCTTGATGTGCCCGGCGGCATCGCGATCAATATGGTGGAGATGCACGAGTAGTGGCGTCGGGGTGGCGAAGCGGAATGGCTTGGCTTCCTTGTCCACGAATGGCAGCGGCTGAAGGATCGAACCCCTGGCCAGTGATACGGCAAGCCACCACTTTTCCGCCGAGAGTCCTTCCGGCGGGGGGCGGTGCCGAAGATCATCCCAATGCATGTATTTGCCGGCAGGAAGCGGGTTCGCGTGCTGGAATATCTTCGCCAGCTCATCAGGCGTGAGCTGCGCGAACAACTGTTCCACACTCGGTGGGGACATCGGGATTTTCATGTTTACTAATATCCATGAGTTTTAGTAGATATTAGTTTTCAAGCCCGATGATGTCTACTAATGTTGTTATGGATTAGTAGAAGTTGCCGGAGGGGAAGCCTTTTGCTATCGGACTAGCCGTTGATCAACGGGAGTTCGATATCCACCTGCAGACCGCCCGTTTCCAGGTTTTTTGCCTGAATCGTGCCGTCGACCGCAGATAACACACGGCGGGCGATGGCCAGGCCGAGGCCGTAGCCGCCGCCTGCCGCATTGGCGGTGCGGCGGAAGGGTTCGAAAATCACGCCCAGTTCGTTCTCGGGAATGCCCGGCCCCTGGTCGAGCACGCTGATTCGGCAGCGCGTGTTGCCGCTTGGCTGGGCGACGATCTTCAGTGTGCTGCCGGCGGGCGTGTGGCGGAGCGCATTGCGCACGACGTTTTCGATGGCCCGGTGCAGCAATTCCGGGTTGGCCCGGACGTGCAGGCCCGGTGTTTCGCTGAACTCGATGGCGATTTGCTGCGGTGCGGCTTCGAAGCGGGCATCTGCGATCAATTCGCCCAGCAGGTCGCCCACTTCGATCTCTTCCAGCGGACTGCCGACGCCGGCTTCCAGCCGGGACAGCGTGAGCAATTGGCCGACCAGTTGATTCATGCGTTCGCCTTCCCGTTCCAGCCGCAGCATGGTTTCTTCGAAACGCTCCGGCGCCTGGCGGGCGAGGCCGATGGCGGCGTGCAGGCGGGCCAGCGGCGAACGCAGTTCGTGCGATACGTCATGCAGCAGCCGGGTTTGCGCTTCGATCAACTGCCGCAGCCGGGAACTCATGCGGTCGAAATCGTGGCCGAGATCGGCCAGTTCATCGCGCCGTCGCCCCATTGCGGGGCCGACGCGAACGCTCAGGTCGCCTTCGGCGGCAGCGGCAAAAGCTTCCTTCAATTGGCGAACCGGGCGGGCGACATACCAGGCGATGCCGCCGGCAGAAACCAGACTGGCCAGCAGGCCGGCGACGATGGGCAGGATAGGCGGACGAGGGCCGGGTGGTGGTGGGCGCAGGCCCGGCGCTAGCGCAAAGTCGGGCGGCGGGGGAGGGCGGTTGCCGATGCGGCTTTCAAATTCCCGCCGTTCGGCCCAGAAAATGGCCCCGGTGGCCATGACCGCCGCCAGTTGGGCCAGCCAGACGATCAGGAAAAATTTCCAGAACAGGCGGCCCATGCTCAGCCCCGGATCATCTGGTAGCCCTGACGGAAAACCGTCTGGATCGGGGAGCGGCCATCGGGCAGCGGGCCGAGTTTCTGGCGGATGCTCGACAGGTGCACGTCGATGCTGCGGTCGTAACGGGCCAGCGGCCGGCCCAGTGCCTGTTCCGACAGTTCGCTTTTGCTGACGGTGCGCCCGGCATGGCGGGCGAGGATTTCGAGCAAGTTGAATTCAGTACTGGTCAGTTCCAGCGGCGTGTCCTGCCAGGCGGCCAAGCGCTGGCCGGGGTGCAGGCGCAAGGGGCCGACGCTGAGTTCGCCGGTTTCTGTGGCCGGGGTGCCAGTGCTGCGGCGCAGGATGGCGCGCAGGCGGGCGGCCAGTTCGCGTGGCTGGCAGGGTTTCGGAACGTAATCGTCGGCACCCAGTTCGAGGCCGACGATGCGGTCCATGTCGTCGCCGCGCGCCGTCAGCATCAGCACCGGCAGCCGGCTTTCCTGCCGGATGCGGCGCAGGACTTCGATGCCCGTGATGCCGGGCATCATCACGTCGAGCACGGCGATGGCGTACTGGCCGGACAAGGCCGCACGCACGCCGCTTTCTCCATCGTGGGCCAGGTCGACCGCAAAACCGTCGCGTTTCAGGTAGTCGGCAAGCATCTCGGCCAGTTCGATGTCGTCGTCGATCAGCAGCACGGCTGCCATGTCCTGCACTCCCGAGGTTCGGATTGAAGCCCGCATGATAGCCAAGCGGCTGGCGCCAGCACGCCGGTTTTACAGACTTTTACCCCGGTGTTGCCGGGTGCTACGGATGGCCAGAACTTGTCTACGGAGTTCTTCGGGGTCAAGGTCCAGATCACCTGCCGGATAGAGGTTGGGCAGGAGCGAACCGAGGGCGTGCATGGGAAAGCCGACGCGGACCTTGCCTCTTGGCGAGTCGGAGACCAGAAACCCTTCGAGGATAAGTGTGCTGAGCACGTCTCGTGCCGTTCTTTCGGGGAGGCCGGTGATCCGACCGGCTTCCATGCGCTCGATTTCACCATTGCTGAAAGCGTGAATAAAGAGGTGGGCGGATTCCGGCTTGAGGTCGAAGCGCACCTTCCGGAAGTAGTTCTCGGCGCGGAACTTGAACTTGTCGAGTGAGAACATCCGGGCCATGAAGCTGGCTTGATCGATGGCTGTCTGCATGGCGTATTCGCAAAACTCGGCCAATCGCTTTTCGGAAAGGTTGCCGCGACCATCCAGATCGCCCATGCGTGGCTGATCTGCGTTGGCCAGCCTGGCTTTGTATTCTTCTGCGGTCTTGGCAAAACCGCGCGACATCGACCAGAGGCATGTGCCATTTACGCCGTACTGGCGAAGCATGGCGTCTATGGCGATCCGGGCAACGCGGCCGTTGCCGTCAAGAAACGGGTGAATCCAGACGAGGCGATGGTGCGCCGCGAAGGCAGAAAGAACGCCATCGAGTTTTCTGATCCCGCCTTTCGGCGCCCATTCGAGCAGCATGCCGTAGCGTTGTGCGAAGCGATCGAGAAATCGATCAAGGCTATCCGCCTTCGGCGGGACGTGAATGCCGACATGCACATCCCGCTCGCGGATTTCCCCCGGTGCCATGTAGCTGCCGTCCTTGAGCTTGAGCATTTCCATCGGCAAGTGTTCGCAAAAGCGTCGATGCACTTCGAGCAGGAAGGGGATCAGCGTGTCCTTCGCCAGCGACTGAGACCTCGCCCAGCGATCCGCTTCGATGTGGGCAAACGCGAGTGTCTGCAAGTCTCGCTGCGCCATTTGTTCCTTAGTCTCGAACAGCGCTTTCTCGATGTCTAGTGGCAGCGTGTGCTGCCCCTCGATCAAGTTCGAGTAGTAACAGTTCATCCCCGCGACAAGCTCGGCAAGGCTTTTGGCGGTTGCGGGAACCAGGGAAGCATCCAGGCATGCGGATGCCTCGGATAGCTCGTGCGCGAGTCCAATCAAGGGATGGTAGAGCGGACGGGACTCATCGATGACAAGCGGCTCCATCTGGGCAGGGGCGTCGTAAAACTCGAACATGATTTTTGCCTGTTTTGCCGATGTTGTAACCGATTATAGTTCTTTATTGATCAAGTGGTTAGTGTTGCAAAGTGCAACAAATCTGCCGATGCTTTTGCCGATTTCTATGCCGAAGCTCACCGGCCCGAAGCGCGCAGCGCGGAAGCCGTAGTCAATTTGCGGGGGAAAACATCATCAGCACAAAGAACTGCGCCACCGGCAAGTGCTCGGCAGCAATCTTGCGGTCAACGGTTGCCTGCATGAATATCCCCGGCGGCTTGAGCTGGGGATTTTTGCCGTTGGTGAAATCGCCTCCATCTGAGCGCCGAATCGACTCGAGGGCCTCTAATCGATCCAAGGGTGACGATCAGGACTTTGGAAAGCGGACTTTCAACTCTCAAACTGAGCCGCGAGCAGCGGATTGCCGACGTGAGTCGGCTCGAGCGATTGATTGGACGGCATTCATGCAGTCTCTACCTTGGACGCCCTGTTACTACGTGACGACCAAGCGCAACCATTCCGGAGTTTCTCGAAACAAGCTTCAATCTAACATCGTCCCAATCCAGGAATAGCGGCAACGACTCTTGCTTCCCATGGGAATTAAGCCGGAATGCAGTAAGTCCGATGGTTATGCCATTGTTTTTGTTGGAATACTCGGAAATTTGGTCGCTTATCAATTGACGAGACTTCAGGACGCGATCAGCAATATGACTACGCACAAGCATGTGAAGGTTGCCTATGCACTGGAGATACTCTCGTATGACCAGCATTAGTACAACTTTGTCTGGCATTTCAGTGAGGATGGACCTCTTGAATTTACCGTCCGCAGCAAGGTAACGTTTTTCAGAGAATGGTTGAACGGAAATCTCCATTGCACGCTCAGCACCCTCCCCGATCCATTTGTTGGTGTAACTCAGGTGATGGACGGCGAGTCCACAGTGCTGAACGTGATTTCGCAGAGCCTCCAAGAAGCGATAACTAAAGAAACCGTCGTAATGCTCTGTGGTGCGCTGCCTGAATTCACTTCTGGCGTTATCTGGATCTACCGCGCAGTCGGCTAAGCGCTGTGGCGCTTGGTCGAGGTAAAGCCGCGTCGTGGTAAGCAGATTGACGACACGGCGATTGACCGTAGAGCGAAGTTCGAAGAAGTCTTTATATTCGGTGAGGTCTTGAACTGCATTACTGGCTGCGGCGGCGAGTAGCTCCTTTTCAACTTCAACGTAGTTGCCTATGAGTAAGTCATACGATTCCTCAAGTCCAAAAGCAGCCATAAGCACAACGCGAGCTTCGGCAAGAGCTTCGAACAACTGCTCACTGATCGGCAATTGGAGCGTATTGCCTAAAATGTTCTGCCGAATGTATGGAATCATGGCGTCCAACGTTGGAACTAAGCTGCCGCCGTCGGCGGTCCGCTTGAGCGATTTGTTAGGCGCCGAGGAAGCCGCCGAAGAAGAACTAGTGACCATTGTCGAAATTTTAGTCGGTACACCTTTACTGTTTTATGAGCAGTGGTCTCCCATTCAAAATTTATGTAGGGGAACCGTTCTTTAATTGTGAAAAGCTTGTCAAAGGTCAGGAAAAATGCGGGCAGGTTTTTGATTGGCTTGTACTTTTCAACAAGCCCCGTTCTTTCCCATTCGGCCCCCAAATGCGACATGATGTTTAACGCAAGAACCGCTTGCTCGTGATTCGATAACTTTGAGCGCAAAACTTTACCTAGAGAAAGTTTCTCTTCATCTGAGAGGTTTGTCCCATCTATGAACGTATAGGCTGAAAAGAGGTTTCTGAAGTAGTGCGATAACCGCAACTGGTGTCCACCAAACTGGCGACGTTCAGGCTCTTTCTTCTGTCTTTCTGTGTGGATCGCACCAGATAGTCTTTGTATTTTCTCAGGGCCGTAATTCTTTAGGATTTTCTCGGATGAAAGGTGCGCACCGAAAAACATGCACGTGTATGCAATATCTATTCGCGCAGAAATCGGCCAGACAAGATCGTCAGCTTCGACCTCTCTAGTCAATTTGTAAATTACATAAAACTCTCTCAGAACAGAAGAAAAAGTGTCTCTCCCTGCCTTGCTCCCGATCCGAAGCGACTGAACGATTTCTTCGTGAGTTCTCATCATTTCGGCGAACACTTGGTATGTCTTTGCCCGGTAGTCCACGCGCCGTGACCACCAGAAAGTCAGAAATACACCCAAAACTGTTGCAGCAGTGAGCAGCGTTCCCCACACACCACCAATGTAATCTCCGAGCAGTCCGTAGTACTGCATGGGTTCGTATGCAGGTGACGCAGTACATTGAAGAGGGATAAATCTGTCGATGCCCATTGGTTTTGCGCCTTACTGTGTATATGCGGACGCAGGGGTCCGTTTAGAAATTGATATTGATGATGCTGGATTTGGTGCCCTAAATCCAGTATTTTCAATCACTTGGAATATTTGGTGTCAGTGTAACAACATCAATATGCCAGACAAGTTTGCCGGGGCAATGTCTTCTTTTGGGAGCATCCAAGGTTTGCTTCTGGCCGGGGGGCTGTCGAATTGCCCGCGGGTAAAAAAATCGATAATCACTGGTCGGATTGGATGATTCAACTGGGTAACTTAGGAGAGATTTTGCATAGGCAGGTTTTGCCGATTTAGCTGATTTTTTGCTCGTTTTTGCGGTCGACCGCAGTATTTCACCGATTCCTTGACAAGTTTTTACACCGTTTAACCCTGATCGCCGCCAACTTTAATGGCAAATAGCCGATAAATGGCTCAAGGCGGTGTGCCGGGTGGTTTTCCGGTGTTTTTGTCCTCTTTCAAGGAGTCAATCATGATCAGCGGTATCGGTAATTCTTCAAGCATGAGCCAGTTGTTTTCCCGGCTGGACAGCAAAAGTCAGGGCTATCTGGAAAAAAGCGATCTGGCTTCGGCCTTCAGTGCCATTTCAGGGGGCGACGAGAGCGCTGTCGACGATGTGTTTGCCGCGCTGGATGGCGATAGCGATGGCAAGGTTACGGAAAGCGAGTTTGCTTCCTCTTTGAGCAAGTTGCAGGAGGAGCTGGATGCCCAGTTCGGCCAGATGCGTATGCACGGCATGGGCGGGCACGGGCCGCAGGGCATGGGTGGCATGCCGCCGCCCCCGCCGCCTGATGACGAAGGTTTCACGCAGGAGGAACTGGAAGCCCAGTTGTCGGAAATCGGTGCGTCGGACAGCAAGCGGAGCAGCCTGATTTCGGACATCGTGTCGAACTTCGAGGCGGCGGATGCCGACAGCGACGGCAAGGTCAGCTTCCAGGAAGCGATGGCCTACAAGGACGAGCAGCAAGCCTCGGGCGGCGCATCGGAACAAGCATCGACGCAGCCGGCGGCCAGCGAGGAATCGCAGGTGATGATGAAAATCATGCAATTGATGCAGGCTTACGGCCAGCCGGAAAGTTCGGCCAGCAGTCTGCTCTCTGCGCTGGCCTGAGTCGCTTCAGGTCGGGCACTCGTCGCAGCGGTGAATTTCCACGGTGACGTGGACGATTTCTTCGTGAATGGCGAGTGCCTGGCGGATGTCCAGCGGGGTCAGCGCCGCGTCGTGCGTCAGCAGTGAGACGGCGCAGGCGTAGGCGCCGCTGCCGACGCGCCAGACGTGCAGGTCGGTGATCTGCGTGCCGGCCGGCAGTTCGCCGATGACCTCGCGGATTTCCTCGACCACCGGATGGTCCATTTCGCGGTCGAGCAGCACGCGGCCGGTATCGCGCAGCAGGTCCTTCGCCCACAGCGCGACCAGCACGGCGCCGACCAGTGCGCAGGCCGGGTCCAGCCAGTCCCAGCCGTAGAACCAGCCACCGATCAGCGCGCCGATGGCCAGCACCGACGTCAGCGCGTCGGTGATGACGTGGATGTAGGCGGCTTTCAGGTTCAGATCGTCGTGGTGATGGTGGTGGGCATGGTCGTGATCATGGTTATGCGTGTGGCCATGCGCGTGCCCATCTCCGCCGGCGCTGTGCAAAATGGCCGCGCAGCCGAGGTTGACCGCAAGACCGAGGATGGCAACGACCAAGGCTTCGCCGTAACGGATGGGCTGCGGTTCAATCAGCCGGTCCACGGCGCCGAACACCATCAGCGCGGCGACGGCGATCAGGAACAGCGCGCTGGTGTAGCCGCCGAGCACTTCGATCTTCCAGGTGCCGAAAGTGAAGCGCGGATCGTTGGCGTATTTGCGGGCGGCGGCGTAGGCGAAAACCGATAGTCCGATGGCCAGTGCGTGCGAACTCATGTGCCAGCCGTCGGCCAGCACGGCCATCGAGTTGAACCACCAGCCAGCGCCGATTTCGACGACCATGGTGACCAGCGTGATCCACAGCACCAGACGCGTGCCGCGTTCGGCCTTGGCGTTATTGGTGCCAAAATCGTGCGTCTGTTCCCAGCGCGACAGGTCGTGGTGGGCGTTCATGGTTGTTGGCTCACTGTTGTCCGTAACCTTTGAATTTTTCCAGCACGGCGGCCATTTCTTCGTCGCTCAGCAGTACCGGTTGGCCGAGTTGGCAGGCGCGCCAGTATTGCTCGCACAGTTCTTCCAGTTCGCTGGCCAGCGCCAGGGCTTCGTCGAGATCGCGGGCGGCGACCAGCAGGCCATGGTTGGCCAGCAGGCAGGCCTTGCGCTGGTGCATGGCGGCCAATGCTGCGGTCGACAAGTCCTGCGAGCCAAAAATGGCGTAATCGGCGCAGCGGATCGTGCTGCCGCCGAAGCGGGCGATCATGTAGTGAAAGGGCGGGATGTCCAGGCGCAGGCAGGCCAGGCTGACGGCGAACGGCGAATGCGCATGCAGCACGGCGCCGATTTCCGGCCGGCTGGCGTAAAGGTCGCGATGGAAACGCCATTCGGACGACGGTTTGCGACGGCCGCTGTAGCTGCCGTCCGGGCTGTCATCGATGGCCATCAGCGGGATGTCGTCCTCGCTCAGCGCGGCGTAGGGCAGGCCGGTGGGCGTGATGTAGAAACCTTCACCGCAGCGCACGCTGACATTGCCCGAGGTGCCGCGATTCAGGCCGGCCGGGGCCATGGCCTGGGCGGTGGCGATCAGTTTTTGACGCAGGTCGGTCATGCCGCGCGGTAGATCTCGGCCATCGGCAGGCGCAGGCCGACACTGGCGAATTCGACGCTGTCGTTGTCTGTGAAGGCCAGGTAATGCCAGCCGATATCGCCGTTGCGCCGATAAATTTCCACGCTGCATTCATCCTGGGCGATCAGCACATATTCCTGAAGCGAATGAATGCGTCGGTAGGCAGCGAGTTTTTCGCGGCGGTCGGTGGCTTCGGTCGAGGGCGACAGCACTTCGACGATCAGTGTTGGGTCCGTGATGAGGCGGGTCTCGTCGGCGAGCGGTGCAGATTGGCAACGCACGACGAGGTCGGGGTAGTAAAAGGCGTTGGCAGCCGCGGCGTGGACTTTGATGTCGGCAAAAAAAGTCGAACAGGGCTGGCCGGTGAGGTGATTGCGCAAGGCCAGATAGAGATTGCCCGCTAGCTGGTTGTGCTTCACCGTCGTGCCGGTCATGGCGTGGATTTCACCATCGACGTATTCGTGTTTTTCGCTGGCCTCGGCGTCGAAGGCCAGATACTCCTCAGGACTGAGCAGGTGGGGTTTTCTTGCGGCATTGGACATGGCAGGCCTCGCAGCGGAAATCAATTCGAGGATTCTCTCATCTTTACCCGGCTTCTTCCGGGTAGAGCGCCAACAGGCCGTCGCGGCTGGCCGGGCAGGCGCCGCGTTCGGTGATGATGGCTTTGACCAGCCAGGCCGGTGTCACGTCGAAGGCCGGGTTGGCCACGTCCTCGCCGGCCGGCAACTGGCGTAGCGCCGAGGGCTGGGCGTGTTGGTCGATGCCGTGCACGAGGCGGAATTCGTCGCCGTCGCGTTCCTCAATCGGAATGTCGGCGCCGTCGGCACAGGCGAAGTCGAGCGTCGAGCGTGGCGCGGCGACGTAGAAGGGGATGCCGTTGTCAGCGCAGGCCAGCGCTTTCAGGTAGGTGCCGATTTTGTTGGCGACGTCGCCATTGGCGGCGATGCGGTCGGCGCCGACGATCACTGCGTCCACCTTGCCCTGACGCATCAGCAGGCCGGCTGCGTTGTCGGCGATCAAGGTGTGCGGTACGCCGTGCTGTTCCAGTTCCCAGGCGGTGAGCAGGCCCTGATTGCGCGGCCGGGTTTCCGACACCCAGACATGCACCGGCACGCCGGCATCGTGCGCGGCATAAACCGGCGACAGCGCCGTGCCCCAGTCCACGGTGGCCAGCCAGCCGGCGTTGCAGTGGGTCATGATGTTCAGCGTCTGGCCGTCGGCGATGATCAGATCCTTCCACAAGGCGAGGCCGTGCTGGCCGATGGCGGCGTTCTGCGCCACGTCTTCCTCGGCGATGGCGGCGGCTTCGGCCCAGGCAGCGGCGCAGCGTGTTGCGGTCGACAGCGGTTGCAGGACATTTTCCATGCGCGCCAGCGCCCAGTGCAGATTGACTGCCGTTGGGCGGGTTGACCGCAATAATCGGGCCGCATACTGTAAATGTGTGTCGGAGGCATCGGCCGCCAAGGCAATGGCCAGGCCATAGGCAGCGGTAGCGCCAATCAGCGGCGCGCCGCGCACCTGCATGGCGCGAATGGCGTGCGCCGCCTCGTCCAGTGTGCTGACGCGAACCCAGTGCAGCGCATGCGGCAGGCGGGTCTGGTCGATGATGTCGATGGCGCGCTGTTCGGGATGGGCGCGCAGGGTGCGGGTGGGGGTGCCGTCGATGTTCATGGGGCGGCATTGTGGCATAGTGCGGCCATCGAAAACCAGCCATTCAGCCATGCAAACCGCCATCCAGATCGACTCCCGTTTCCCGGCCATGGGAACCACCATTTTCACCGTGATGTCGCGCCTGGCCGCCGAGTGCGGTGCGGTCAACCTGTCGCAGGGCTTCCCGGATTTTCAGGCCGAGCCGGCCTTGTTTGATGCCATGCACCGCCACATGCTGGCCGGGCGCAACCAGTACGCGCCGATGGCTGGCCTGCCGGAATTGCGCAGTGCCATCGTCGACAAGGTGGCCGCTCTGTACGGCACCCGCTTCGATGTCGAGTCCGAAGTCACGGTGACCGCCGGGGCAACGCAGGCGATCTTCACGGCGATTGCCGCCTTCGTCCGGCCGGGCGACGAGGTGATCGTCTTCGATCCGGTGTACGACTCCTATGTGCCGGCCATCGAGACGGTGGGTGGCACGGCGGTTTATGCCCGCCTGCAGTTCCCTGATTACACCCCGGACTGGGAACAGGTCCGGGCGCTGATCTCGCCGAAAACCCGGATGATCATCGTCAATTCGCCGCACAACCCGACTGGCAGCCTGATTTCTGCGGTCGACCTGGAAAAGCTGGCAGAAATCGTCCGCGGCACCGACATCGTCGTGCTGTCCGACGAGGTGTATGAGCACATCCTGTTCGACGGCGAAAAGCACGCCAGCCTGTGCGGCCATGCCGAACTGGCGCCGCGCACACTGGTCGTTTCCAGCTTCGGCAAGACCTATCACATCACCGGCTGGAAGATCGGCTACGTGGTCGGCCCGGCGGCGCTGATGGCCGAGTTCCGCAAGGTGCATCAGTTCAACGTGTTCACCGTGCATGCGCCGTCGCAACTGGCGATTGCTGAATACATGCAGGAGGCTTCGCGCCACCTCGGGCTGGCTGCCTTCTACCAGGAAAAGCGCGATTTCTTCCGTCAGTTGATGGCGGCGACGCCGTTCGAACTCTTGCCCAGTCGCGGCACCTATTTCCAACTGGTCCGCTACGGCCATTTCTCGGACATGCCGGACCGTCAGTTTGCCGAGTGGCTGACCCGCGAAGTCGGTGTGGCGGTGATTCCGGTCTCGGTGTTTTATGCCGACGGTCGCGACGACAAGGTGGTCCGTTTCTGCTTCGCCAAGCGCGAGGAAACGCTGCAGGCCGCTGCGGATCGTCTGGTCAAGGGCTTGTGTTGACTATGCTCGGAGGAATTGCTTTGGTTGGCGGCGCCGGACTGATTTTCGGACAGCGGACGCAAGACGTTATCACCGACACGCCGAATCTCAGGTGTGCTGCCAGTAATCGAGCAGGAAATCGTGCCAGGCCAATAGGCCAAGTGACTGGGTGATGGCGCTGTAATTGCCGAAATCGTATTCGGAGGGGGGGGATTGGGGCCAGTAGATGGCAATCCCGCCGGGGTCCGTTACACCTGGGGGCGGAGCGATGAACGACTGCTGCAGGGTGTCCGAAAGCGTGCTGGCGGCGGCAAGCAAACCAGAGGAAGGGTTGGCTCCGAGCAGGTTGTCAATGAAGCTGGGCAGATCAACGCCTTTGTTGTCGAAAAAATAAGGTGCACCTTGCCGTGCTGCTTCGATTATTCGCCAATCAGCGACTGAGGCACTGGCGGCGGCCTTCGCGAAGGCGCTTATCTGGGGAGAGATTTCGCTGAGTTGAGAGAGGTCAAAGGCAGAAAGAGACGCGTCATTCGCTTGAGGGTAGCTAATACCGTATTCGTGCATTATGGTCGTGGCAACATTGCGAGGGCTGGACGCATTTGAGTCCAGTCCGTCAATGACTTTGGTGTAGTTCCAGCCTTGAAGAGGCACCAGGTCCTCTGCCGCAACCATGACACGCGCAGATCCTCGAATGGCAGCAGCGACTTCCAGCATTGACATGCTGCAGGCATCGAAGCCAATGAGGTCGAGTTGCTTCAGCGACGAGCGTTCGATGCCAACCCTGATTTCATCCAGGGCGAGTACGTCCCGATTGTTGCCCTCATCGACACCAAGACCTTTTACACCGAGGCCGTGGTTCCACAAGATAAGGGCGTAGCGATCCGTTTTGCTTACCTGAGATGACCAATCAATGAATGAGGTCAGGGACATGGGGTCTCCCATGTTTAGTTCTCCCAGACTTGTCAGGTTGGCAGCGATGTTTTCGGGAGTCCACTCGGGCTGGAGGAGGCCGCTGCGGGTATCTGTCCAATCTCCCGCCGAGTTGTCGTAACCAGCACTGCGGTCGATGGCAATGGTCAGGTTAATGCTGCCGGACGTGCTTGCCGCAGCCATTTCCCGAATATCCTCAAGTGCGTAAGGCTCAAGATTATTGTCGGCGACCATGTAAACCATGAACGTCCAGCGCTGTGGTGTGGCGTCAATTCCCTGAATAGCCTTGAGCACGCTTGCTGAGCTTGCATCGACGGCTGAGAGAATAGCGCGCAATTCATGGATGGTTTCTGCATTCCAGCCGTTCTCGACGTAATGAGCAGCGACCTCAATCCGGTTTTCCAGGCGTGCGCGGGCTTCAGCAAAGGACGGTGCGCTGGTGTTGCGCAGACCATCGATCGCCTGAAAAATAACCGTGCCTCGATCTTGAATGCTCAGGCTGTCGCTGATCCACTCGTAGGCCCGGAGGAAATCGTGATCCGGCGGGAGGGTGGAGAAATCAAAATCTGGCACCAGCCCGAGCAGAGACCGGCACATTTTTTCTGCAAAGGCAGTATTGCCAAGAGAGTCCGGGAAGTAATCGGAAGAACGGAAAAGCTCTGTGCTGGCCAGCCATCGGCAAAGGTCGAGCTGACTCCCCAGCGTGTCCATGATGTCGACTAATTGTGTGTATGTTGCAATGTTCGGAGTGGCTTCGAACATGCTGACGACTTGAGCAAGCAGGATGCTTTGCTGCTCCTTGTCAATCATCTCTCGATTGTCGGCCGTGGGTGCTGGCATATTCCTTCGTGGCAAGTGCGCGCTTGATATTTAAAAGGGGGAATCCGTACTAAATTACCCTTGTCTTGAGAGGCAGGGCGATATGAGAAAAATATACATTGGATTTCATGCCTGAATCTCTTCAGCATAGTCGACGTCGCAAAATTGATGATTTGATGATAAATTTATCCCCAATAAAGCTTTGTGCTAAGTCCTGTTTGTATTCCATTGAAATTTCTTTCGTCTGCCGCCCTCTGTAAAGAAGGGGCAAGCTTAGTAACTCTTGTCTTGTTAGGAAAACTGAATGGCTACTATACCAGGTGGACTTTTCGTTACTGCTGGTTGGGATTTACCCTCCAACGGAGGGGTCCGAGATGTTTTTAACAGTCTTGTGACGGAGTATGGTGTCTCTGTAATCCAGGCGCCTATTGCAGGATCGCAAAGTGTGACAGGTGCAGGTTTCGCTACTCCGATTGGTAATGTTGTAAACCTCATTGCGGGTGGTTCAGGGGTAACTGTACTGTCGTCCCGTCAGTCTTTTAGTCCTGTTGATCAATTGGGTCATCAAACAATAGTTGGGGGGGCTGGTAGTGATAGCATCCTTGGGGGTAACGGTTTGGGTACTCTCGTGGGGGGCACCACTGGCGATAGTGTTGTAGGTTCGGTATCCAGTAAAACGTTCCTTGCTGGCAAGGCGGGCGATCCCGTCACGGTTTACTTGAATCAAGGTATTTTATCTGTTGGAATACAGGCTCCCCCCGGTGTCAGCTTTAGTGTCAGCACGCCTCCGCAAGGCTTGACGCCAGCTAAAGCCGTACAACACTTGAATAGCCAGATGCATCAGGCTCAGCTTGCAGCTGAGGCGGAAGGTGTAACAAATACGGCTGAGTTTACAGCTTACAGAGAAAGCTTCGACAAAGCTGTCGCAGTCTTAACGGCGTTAGCCCCTAATCCCTATTTTGCAGCTTCTATTGTAAGTTTCTCTACAACAAACAATGGCAGGTCCAGTGCGGACGTAGACTTCGTGGCCTCCAACCCTGTCGAGGGGATGGCCAATCTGTTCACTTTTGTACTCGGTGGTATCCAGGCTGGCAGCGCCCTGAATATCAGTAATGTCGACAATGCCATGCTTGTGGGTGGAGGCAAGGTGGTTGTCGTTGACAACAACGCAACCAGAGTATTCGGTGATCTCTCCGACCAAACCATTGTCGGTGGCGGAGGTAGCGATACCTTGGTTGGTGGCGGTGGTTCGGACACTCTCGTGGGCGGCTCCGGTGCCGATTCCTTCGGCTTTAACGAGGCTGGCCATTACAGAATCGATGACTTCAGCGGCTCGGTGGATCGCCTGGTCTTTGATTCCGACATAATCAATAGCTTGTCCGACCTTGCACCGTTCTTGACCAGTGCTCGAAACGTCAATGGCAACGCTGTTTTTGAATTTGTCCATGGACAAGCCTCTATTACGCTGGTTGGCATTAGCGTCGAGGAGGTTACCTCCGAAATGGTAAACTTCAATTTTGGCTGACATATCGCCACGTATAAAAGCCCGCTTTTGCGGGCTTTTATGATTTAGATCGATAGAGCAGCACAATTCGAGAAACACAATCTCGAATCTGGGTTTTGCCTTCTGTCCAAACCCCATCCGAATTATCCATGCCCTCCTGGCGACTACGTCGCGCTGACAAGGTCTTTCGGCCGGTCCAAGCTGCGACCGAGTTTATTCATCAGAAAATTTCTCCTGCATGGACTTATTGTTTATTCATCCGTCATTTCCTGGGCAGTATGCGCGCCTCGCACCCAAGCTGGCTCTCGTCGATGGGATAAGCGTCTGCGGAATGGGTGATATCGCGAAAATCCCGATTCAAGAGAGCGTTCCAAATATTCCTGTGATTCGCTATGCAATTCCGGGAGGCAACGAATCGTTTGAGCATCCCAATGCTAAAAATCTCAATCACGCGATGCGCCGCGCCCATGCTGTATTCAATACCCTTCTTGAGCATAAGCGCCAGGGCTACGAACCGGATGTGATATTCGTCCACACCGGCTGGGGTGACTCCATCTTCCTGCGCGATGTCTATCCAGCAGCGAAAATCATTGGCCTGTTCGAGTATTACTACAGTCGGACGGGAGCTGATGTTGGTTTCGACAGCGAGTTTCCAAAGACATTCAATGACATTTTTCACGTCCGTGGCCTCAACGCCTTACCCTTGATGGCTTTGGAGTCGTGCGACCGGGGTATTTGTCCGACCGAATGGCAACGCAGCCGCTTTCCGGAGGTCTACCAGCCCCGCCTTGACGTTATCCACGACGGCATCGACACGGAGTTGGTGAAACCCGACCCCGATGCGGTAATCACCCTCGCTGACGGTAAAACCTTTTCTGCCGGCGATGAAGTCCTGACCTATGTCAGTCGTGATTTGGAACCATACAGGGGTTACCACATTTTCATGCGGTCGTTGCCAGAGATTCTCTCTGCCCGTCCGAATTGCCACGTGGTCATTGTTGGTGGCGACGGAGTCAGTTATGGTCGTCCCGCTCCTCAGGGCGAAACTTGGAAACAGAAATATCTAGAGGAAGTGGCGGACCGCATCGACTTGAGTCGCGTGCATTTTACCGGCAAGTTGCCCTATTCTGATTTCCTGAAGGTTCTGCAGATTTCCCGTGCTCATGTTTATCTAACTTATCCGTTCGTGCTGTCCTGGTCCATGCTGGAAGCCATGTCCGCAGGCTGCCTCGTCATCGGCTCGGCGACCCCCCCGGTGGAGGAGGTTATCTGCCACGGTAAAAATGGTCTCTTGGTCCCATTTCGTGATTTTGGCGGCCTTGCTTGTGTCGTGATTGATGCCTTGGCACGGCCGGATACGTACCTGCGACTTCGGGAAGACGCGAGAAAGACCGTAGTCGAGAAGTACGATTTCAGGTCAGTCAGCCTTCCCTCCTTCCTTCGGCTTATCCAATCCTTGGAGGGATAATGCCTGCTCTCCGTCTCACGATTCCATGCTGATCGATGCCTTCCAAATCTCCCGTTGAAGCACACTAGAAATGGCCCAATTTCACTTTGTTGAAGACTACGAGCGCTTGGTTGCACAGCTCGTAGCTACCTACCCTGTCGACGAGGCGATGGCTATTGCGGTAGGCGGAGACTACGAACTATTCGGCCGCATTCAAGCCGAACTTTTAAAGTCGGTAGGGCTTTCGCAGGGGATGCACCTACTTGATCTAGGCTGTGGTAGCGGCCGCTTGGCCACTATCCTGCATCAGGAACAGGATGGGATTTCCTATACTGGCATTGACATCGTTCAGGCCCTGCTGGATTACGCACAAAGCAAGGCCCCAAATTACCGCTTCATCCTGAGTCGTCAACTGAGTCTTCCTCTGCTTGATGCTTCCGTCGACATGATCAGCGCTTTTAGCCTGTTCACTCACCTGCTACATACGGAAAGTTATTGCTATCTTGCCGAGTGCGCGCGCGTTCTTCGCCCGGGCGGTAAGGTGGTCTTTTCATTTCTGGAGTTTGCCGAGCCGCATCATTGGCATGTTTTTGAGCACACTGCAGAGATGACTCGGCACAACACCTTGGGCCATCTTAATATGTTTATCGAACGCAGCACTATCAGTATCTGGGCTGCTCATCTGGGGTTTCAGATTGAAGGTTTCATCGACGCGGCCCAGCCCATTTGGGAAAGTCACCCCCTTGGACAGTCGATTGCATTATTGAGTAAGCCTGCAGAGCCCACTCGTGATCAACAGCCCTCCAAGCCCATAAATGAATCTGTACCTCAAGTCTCCCCTGATGCAGCATTTGCGTCAGGGGTCCATGCCTTGAGAGAACACCGTTATCAGGCAGCTGTGGAGGCGTTACTCATGGCTTTCCAAGCGCAGACCGTTGCGCCAAGTAGCGTGGTTGCAATTCTGCTTACGGCCTATCAGCGTTTATACGCAGTGATGTCTTTGTATAAATCCGTCGAGGCTAGCAACACGCCAGGTCAGATGGCGACCGATGGCCAAGAAGACCCAACAACTCAGCAACTAATGCGAGTAGGCAAGTTCATCAGCAAGCAAGACCACGGCGTTCTCTACTCGCGTATCGTGCAGCTCGCAGAGTCCACACTCATCGATCCGGCATATGTGGCGAAACAACTTGGTCTTGGCGGTTGCACAACCTGGGAGGCCGCTTTCCACCTCCATACCAATACTGGCCGCAAGATTCATCCAAATATCTTCTTCGATGCGGCCTACTACAAGGCGGTTAATAATCTGCCCCACGACTGTGATGCAATCGAACATTATCTTGGTCTTGGCTGTTTCAAGCATTTTTCGACCCACCGACTGCTTGACGTGGATTGGCTTACGGCCCACTGCCCGGGAGCATATGAAGCTTGTTGTATGGTTACCCACTACTGGCAAGTAGGTTATCCCTTGGGGATACTGCCATCTGACCCGGCCAAGGTTACGGTGGACCCGCGTGTTGCCAGCCTGTTTTTCTTGGGGCGAGCCAGCCCGGAATTAAGCCTCCCTGGTAGTGTTTCGGCGCCTGCGTTAGAGCGGCCCCTAACAGAAGAGCAGATCAATGTCTTAAAGCAATATTTTTCCTGGGCGGAGGCATTTCCGCGCTTCGTACCCATCGACTTTTCGTCCAAGACCTACCTGAGTCTCTACCCCGATCTTGAAAACGCGATAGGGGCAGATCCCTTGGATGCATTGTCACACTACCTGAAACATGGGATTCGCGAAGCTCGGGCGTATAACCTCGATGACGTTTTCGGTAGCCATCCTCGTGAAAACAAGACGTTCGACACAACCCGACTGTCCAACCTGCGGGAAAGAAAGCCGCTCTGCGTGTTGATGCACCTTTACTACGTGGACCTCTGGGAGGAGTTGGACCACTATTTAGACAACATCGATTTAGCCTTCGATCTTTATGTCAATCTCGTCGAAAGCACGTGGTCATCAGGCGTCATTGCGCGGATACGGAAGAAACACTCCACTGCACGTATCCTCATCTCGCCTAACGCAGGCCGGGACATTGGAGGCTACATGCGTTTACTTGAGATGTTTGATGCAGAGGATTATCTCGCCATTGCTCTGGTGCACAGCAAGAAAAGCCAGCACATTTCTGCGCATCACGCCAACACTTGGCGCAGGAACCTGCTTCAGGCCACCCTGGGTTCGACCAATATTGTGAGGAACAACCTCGCCGCCTTTGCGGAAGACCCGTCAATCGGCATTATCGGCGCTGCAAAACACCGTCAGGAACTGATCGGAAAAAACGAGGTGCTTTACAACCGCCTTCTCGATATTTTCGAGATCGATGAAGACAAGCGGGAGTGCGAGTACGTATCAGGCACGATGATGCTGCTGCGCCCAGATATTCTAAAACGCGTGCATCAACTCATTCATCTGCAGGCCTTCAATGATGCAGAGAACCGTGATTTGGATTTCTATATGGACGGGCAAATGGAACATGCCGTGGAGCGCCTCTTCGGTAACGTAATGAAACAACTCGGCTATCGCTTCTACTGGTGCTGATTGATATGCATATCCTCTTTGTCCTGCATGACCTTAGCCTTACCGGCGCCCCCAAGCTAGGCCTGCAAATTGCCGAAGCCTTTGCCCGACAAGTCAAAGTCACCTTGCTTGCGCGCCAAGATGGCAACCTGCGCCAGCATATCCATACCGCGGCGTTCAAGGAGGTTGTCATTGACGACGCCTTTCATGAGGATGTAACCGAGGCGCGCGAAACCCGGGTGTCGCTTGGACTTGACCTGGTAAGACGCGTCAATCCAGATCTCATTTACGTTAATTCCCTTGCGGCAGCAGAGTGGATCAGTATCGCCCGGATCAGCCAAAGGCCGAATGTTCTCCATGTTCATGAAATGAAACAGGGCATGTTGGCGCTGGAGCGGAACGACCTCTTCAATCCTTATGACGTAGCGAACTGCGACTATGCTGTCTATGCTTCAGAAGAATGCCAGCGCGACTTCATGGAGTCCTTCGCCTACCCCCTTGAGCGTGGCCTGCAGTTTGGCGTTGCGGTCGACATCCAATCCATTCGAAGGCAGGCAAAGAAGACGCCAAGCGAACTGGTTAACGTCCACGGATTGAAACTTGAAAATAATAAAAGCACTGTTGCACGACGAAAGCGTATTGCTATGTGTGGCACTGCAGTGCCGCGCAAAGGTTGCGACATCTTTTGGCATCTTGCGGAACGCATGCCTTGGAGCGACTTTCTTTGGATCGGGAGTTGGGACGATGACGATTTTGTGCTTCAGCACAATGCAGCCCTGAGCCTCAACAAGAAAAAACCGCTGGCGAACCTGTATTGGACCAATACGGTACATAACCCTTATGCCGGCATCCAGCTAGCAGACCTGTTCACGCTGACATCGCGTGAGGACCCCAACCCCTTGGTTGTACTCGAAGCATTGGCCCTTGGTGTACCGGTGGTGGCCTTCACGCAGACTGGCGGCTCCAAGGCTTTTACTAGTCGATATGGCTACACACTGTCCGGGGCTATCGATACCGACCGGCTCGCAAATTTCTGTCAGCGCTACTTTGAAGGTGAGCCCGCTCAAGCTCCTCCGCCGGAATCGTTGAGTGGGAGCATTGATGTTTGGATAAAGTCCAGGGAGTTACTGGATAATCTCAAACGGGCTTTGTCTCACAGAGAAGTGGTTCTTCAGGATAGGCCGCTGTAAATTACGCCCTCATTAGAAAATTGCAAGAGAGGAAAAAACGATGGCCAAAGACTTGGTTTACCTGCTAAAAAAAGCCGCCAAAAAACTTGAAGAGTTCGATTTCGGCGCGGCAACCAAGCTGTACAGTGAGGCTCTGGAAGTCCAGCCCGGTAACATAGCTGCCAGCATGGGGCTAGCCATGGTTTACAACCGAACGGAAAAACCACTTGATGCCCTGAAAATACTGGGCAAGATATGGGAAGCTGTTTCCGCGCCCAAGAACAAGGCAACCCCCGCTGCCATGGCCACCGTGTTAGCCCAAGTCGGCCTGGCTCAACAGCAGTTGGGAAAATGGGCTGATGCCCTGCAAAGCTACCGCAAGGCACATGCCTTGACGCCCTCCGATGAGGTGGCTGGCAAAATCAAACAGCTGCAGTCTCTGGTTGAAATGCCAGAACCGATTCAACAACTGATACAACAAGCCATGCAACAACATCGGGCGGGCAAACTTGACATGGCGGTGAAGCTCTACCAAGCCGCACTGCAGTTGAATCAAGACCATCCTGACGCCCTACATGGCCTGGGTATGGTCATGCGCGAAAAAAAGGAATCCAACTCCGCCATGGCCTTGGTGCAGCAGGCCATCGTCCTTGAGCCCGAGCGGGCAGACTTCTACAACGACCTCGGAATGATCTTTCAGGACCGAGGGGAGCTTGAAAAAGCTATCAATTTCCACAAGCGTGCCCTGAGGCTTCAGGTGACATTTGCCCCCGCCTACATCAACCTGGGAGTCGCCTACAAACGATTAGGGCAGCTTGATGATGCTATCAACGCCTACCAGGAGGCGCTTAAGCTGCAACCTGACATGCCTGAAACGCACAACAACCTCGGTAACCTTCTGCGCCTCAAGGGTGACACGGATGGGGCGCGCGAAGCGCTGAGTCGCGCTTTGGCACTGCGTCCGAATTACCTTGCTGCTCGCCAGAACCTGGAGGCCGTTGAGCAGCTACTGTCCGGGACACAGAATAACCTAGGGTCTGAGGAACCTTTGGCGACCAGTGTCCCAAAGCCAGCTACCAGAAAGACAAAAGGTTCCAAGAAAGGAAGCGACACCACCTGTTCTGTCGAGAGCAAGACTGCTCCAGTCAAGCCAGGCAAGGCTAAGTAGGGTCTTAGCTCTCATCGTACCCACGTTTTAAATTAATCCTGCGCTACCTTCTTCGGGGAGCCGGACTACGTGCTGGTCGAAGAGAGGTATCAACCCGCGTGGCTGGAGTTTTAGCAGATGATTGAGTGCTCTCAGGCATACGCAGCGTATCAATTTTGGTAAGACTTAATGCAGGTGGCTATTTCATGAAAGCTAAAGCGGTTTGTTTCATCTCGGAAACAGGGCGTGGTGATAGGCCATTGCACGACCCATCGGTACGTTATCGTGCTTATCATCCGGCAGAAACCCTGCTGAAGTCTGGAGTCTGCTGTGCGGTTTACTCGGCTGAACAGTTTTATAAAAAACCATGCTTCGATTACGACGTTTACGTCTTTCATCGGCCTAATACGGCCCGGAGCATGTTTTGCGAAGCGGTCACCATTCTGAGGCGACTTAAGCGGTGTTTGATTGCAGATTACGACGACTTGATTTTTGGAGACGAAAAACTCGCATTGGAATCTTCGGCAGCCAAGAACGGTTCCCTCACTCCGGAGCGAGCCATCGCCGCCTTCTCAAGTAACCTCGATGGCCTTCGGTGCTTTGATAGGGTTACAACATCGACCGTGTCCCTCGCTGATCGGGCTCGCGAGTACAACCCGGGGGTAGAGGTTATGGTGGTGCCCAATATCGTTCCCGAATCTGTACTCGCTTTTCAAGAGTCAATCGGAACACCTTTTCTGGCACGGGATTCGAACATGATCGGCTATTTTGCCGGTACCAAGAGCCACGATCACGATTTTCCCGTGATTGAGGTAGTCCTGCATCGCGTCCTGTCTGAGAATCGCCGGCTGAAACTCCTTGTCATCGGCCCTGTTAAGGTACCCCCGAGCCTTGCATCGCTTCCAAACGTAACAGTGGGGCCTGTCGTGAACTACCTGCAATTGCCGGGTCTGATGTCCAAATGCAGCACTGTCATCGCGCCGCTGGAAAACACCGCATTTAACGAATGTAAATCCCGAGTAAAGTTTCTGGAGGCGGCGCTATCTGGTTGCCGGCTGATCACCAGTCCGATTCCCGACATGCAGGTGATTGGGAGCAATCACATAACACTTGCCGCCAATCTCGATGATTGGTACGAAGCTCTTTCTGAGCCTCTTGGCAGAAGCGATCAGGTGACATTAGCAGCGCGCAACTTTTCCTTCTTGAAAGACAACTGTACGGTGGACGGGCTTGTAACACTGGGAGAACTGCTGTGAAAGTTCTTTTGTACGTCGAGCCGCACCCCTTGAGGGATTCAAAGAGTTATTTCCGTGATGTGGCCAAGGGATTCTTGCCCGTGCTTGTAACAGACCCTCATCTGGACACGAGGTTGTTTGCAAATCGAGCTACGCTTAATGAGATCAAGGAATACCTTGAGCCTCTTAAGGAGCGGTTAATTCGGTCGACCGATGAAGAAGAGGCAATTTTTGATTGTTACAACCTGAATTGGACTACTGAGGGAATGCCTGTCTGGCGTGAGCTAATGGCTGGTACAGGTCATGTATCAGAGGATTACCTGCTGATCCTTGAACAAATCTGGCAGCGTTTTCCATTCGATCTGATCATCCACTGGGGTGAAAATGGTGCGGTGTCCCGTTTTATTCAGGATCGCCCCATCACCCGCATTGCAATGGAACTTGGCTGTACCCGCCCACCTTTCCTCGATTCACTGGTAATGGATCCTTATGGCACCAACGGCGCCGGAATGGTGCCCAAACTTTCCATTGCAGATTTGCGTGATATCGTCGGCGGTGTGCCAATGTCTTGTCATGAGGCGTTGCTGGCCTATTCGGAGAATTCGGAGCTTCAATCTTACGAACAGCAGTTCCAGCCTTTGCCAGGGGAACTCATCAAACGGGTCAGTCGATCAGCAAAACTAGCTTTCCTGCCGCTACAGTTGTTCGACGATGCAAACCTGCTGCGCTTCTCACCCTATGAAACATTAAGTGATGTCGTGCTTGATGTCGTGCCAAAGCTCGCAGAGGCAGGTTTCACTACGATCATCAGTCCCCACCCGGCCACGAAACATCGTTCGCAGAGTGCTTTCGCATCAACTATGGCCAGGGCTGCTCTGAATGAATGGGCAGAACAGATCATATGGCTCGAACCTGCATCAGACCGTCCTCACAATGCCCAGTTGATCAGCATGTCGGATGTTGTGATAACGGTAAATAGCTCTGTGGGTTTCGAGGCGCTTTATTTCGACAAGCCCGTGGTAGTACTGGGAGATGCCGTTTACAAACCTCGCGATTTATTTCCAACGCTGGGTGATTTTCTTGCGGGTAATTTCGATTTCGCCACTTATTTGCAAGGGGCGTGTTGGCTGCGTCGTTTCTTTTTGGGGGGATATTTGCAATCGTCACGCGTCCGCTCTGACATTGCGTCCTTCAAACATCGAATTGCTCTGATCAACCGGCTCTATCAGACACATGGCAATGATCCGGTGGCTGTAGCTAAAGGGTTCTGGGACGTTATCTCCCCTCTTGCCCAAGCTTATGCGGAATCGGCAGCCTTTAGTGGTCACTCTAAACCGGGAAATCATGATTTCAGTCGCCCGGTCATGGACGCAATTACGTCCACAGCTTCAGAGCAGAGTCAGATTGAGGTCGCTAAAATTCAATGGATGCGAGTTTCTCTCCGCCTGCTTAGGCAAAGCGGTTTGAAAGACCCCAAAGACTTTACGGCGTGGCTACGCGAGACCATTGCCAGCCCTGATGGAGTAAAAACACTGGTCTCCATCGGTAATGTACTGAATCCAGAGCATTATCTGGAGTTGCATCCGGATGTAAAACAAGCGGGACTCGATCCGCTGAGCCATTACCTTTCCCACGGTCTGAGCGAGAAACGTACCCCACAAAAATTTTTGCCAGGGGTGTCAGAACAGGAATTAATAGAACACCTGTCAGCAGCGGCTGCTTTCCTTCTGTCAAAAAATGGGAATCCGTTGAGCGATTACCCCCTGGCTCCTGACGAATCTGCTCGGCGTGATAGCAACATGGCGAAAGTGCGTGGTCGGCTGAAACGAAGCCGCCGGCGCATTGCCGTGGTCGCGCATCTGTATTATCGCGATCTAGTCCCCGGAATTCTGGAAAAGCTGCGCGCGATCCCGGAAGCCTTCGATCTGATTGTCACCATGCCAGCTTGGGGGACACGACGCATCGAGGCCATGGTTAGCGAGGTTTATCCGGAGGCGGTGTTCTATCAAGCTGCCAACCGGGGGCGTGACATCGGCCCCTTTACCGATCTTCTGCCCATGCTGCTCGACAGGGATTACGACGCGGTTCTGAAGATACAGACCAAGCGTGGCTATTACGTGGCGGGGAAACTGCGCCCAGAATTGGGTGACCTCTGGCGGGAGGAAGCGTTTGATGCACTGCTAGGCAGTCAGGAGCGGGTAAGAGCCATCCTCGATGCGTTCCGCACCTTGCCCGACCTGAACATGGTCGGTCCCGAGCCGCACTACCTTGGACTGGAGGATTATCCCTATCACGATCAGGGCACGCTCGCCCAGTTGGCTTTTGGGGCGGCCGAGGGCGAAGGTTTCTTCGCGGGGACGATGTTCTGGGTTCGGCTTTCTTGTCTGCAACCGCTGGTAGATACGCTCGATCTTTCGATCAGCTCCTTTGCGCCCGAGTCCGGGGCAAATGATGGTGCTTTGGCACATCTGGTTGAGCGTTTGTTCGGCCATGCGGCAAGTGCGGCAGGGCGACTCATGGCGGTGGCTCCCGATCCCGATGTGCCGCTGAGAGAAAATCCGGAGCCGTTGGCCATCAAGATGCATGAGCGGATTGAACAAGCGATGAAGGAGAGGCGGATGCAGAGGGTGGAGATTTGTGATAAGGGCGTTTTGATTTGGTAATCTTATGGATTGCCGTGTTAATAATTTGACCGAGTCGAACGGCTCCTCGCACATATTGTTTGAAACCGAGGATGTGGCGGTCATCATGGTTGCTGCCTCAGGCAGCCGCCAGACGGTAATCACATTCTTTCCCCGGCTACCTGGTCCAAGACCCGGCCCTGTGACAGGTCTTGAAGGGTTTGGACGTGCGTTTCTCATAAAAAATGGAATCACCGGAATCCATGTCGTACCAAAATGGAATCACTGGTGGCAAAGCCAAGATATGCCTTTGGCACTGGACGTTATCCTGCGCAATCTGCCGCGGAACCAGGAGGTCTGGACCTATGGGGCGAGCATGGGCGGCAACGGTGCCTTGATGTTTGCGAGGCAGCTTGGGGCAACAGGTGTGTTGGCGCTAAATCCGCAGGCCAGCGTTGATCTCTCTCGAGCGAGTTTTGATCCCCGCTGGATTGAGGATCGTAAGCGGATTCCTTATTGTGATGACAAATGGCTGGAGGTCGGGGCTCCTCCCGCAACTTGGCTGCTTTGTGACCCAGGATTCAAACTGGACCAGCAGCACATCGAAATGATCCTTCGAAATGCTGGAGACGCACGATATGTGCCTGTCAGGTTTGCCGAACATTCCGTGATGCGTATGTTGCGCGATTGTGGCATTTTGTCCTCGACAGTCGGCAGTATCTTTGATGGAACATTTCAGCTGGAGCAGTTTCAGCTTGAGTTACGCCAGATGCGTCATCGTTCGCCAGTGGCGTTGGCTGGGGCGGGGAGTGAGTTGCTTCGGAGAGGTAAACCCCAGGCTGCGTGCCGTTTCTCGGCAGCCGCAGTCGCAATGCTGTCGGCTGAGAAAAAGGCTGGCCGAAGACTCGATTCTGCCAACACAACGCTCATCTTGCATAAACATGCCATCAATTTAGTTCGGAGGCGCGACCGGGGCCTTGCCGTTGAATTTCTGCATGAGTTGCGAGATGAGCCTTTGGTGGCTGGTGACTATGACTGGCCACTGTTGCAGTTGGCCTTTGTCTGTGGTGACCGGGATGAGGCCGAACGATTATTCAAGAGCAGGCAGCGCCGCGGGTTAATGACTGATGTCTGGCGAAGCGCAATGGAAGGCTGTCTGAAAAATGGTTTTTTTACGCCAATACAACTCGGCAGGATGTCTGAAATGATGACAAAGGAGACCAAGGCAATAGACGTAGTGGTTGGTCCGTCACACAGCGTTAGATGGCAGTGGCATCGACGTGATGGTGTGGTGCCCGGTTCACTGCCGGCAGGGAGAATTCTCGGAATTGGTGGTGCGCCAGTCTGGTCAGGTGCGCTGTACGAAAAAACCGTTTCTGCGCTTGATGGGGCCGGACATTTCGCCTTGCTGGTGCCGGATTTTCGTTTCGGGAACGGCATCGCCCTCGATGTTGCGGCCAGTAGTGGGCCACTGTTGCAGGATGGTTTTCTCGGCATTACCCCTGCTGCGCTGACGATGGAAAATGATCTTCTGATGCTGAAGCGCAGTATGGATGCTCTATCTCTATGGCATGAGCGCTTCGGTGAGCGTGCCCGCTATGTTTTCTGGTGTCTGTTTGCTCGCCAGGTCCATGATCGCTTGGCTGGAAAACATCTTGGAGAAGGGCGGTATCACCACCCCGTGTTCAACTATGATGAAATCACCGCAGCCCTGTCAGACCTCGACATCGTTGACTTGTCGCCGTTGCTGCGTCGGCCAATGCATGACGTGCGACGCCTGTTCATCGATACTTCTTCGCATCCCTCACAAGTCGGTTACTTGCTTTTGAACGGATTGTTGTTCGATGGTCTGGACGCCAATAGCGCCTATGATCGTGCCGTGGCGACGGTCGAGGCCGATCTGGTCGCCTTGGCGCGGCAGATTCGTGGCTGGGCTGGCAAACCTGTACTCATGACCGGGCGTTCAGTGTGGCTTGATGTATTGATGCAAACACTTGGGGCCACGGGGCAGGCAAAATTGGCAGAGGCTGGGCTGGTACTGATTCCGATCGATCGTGGTCCAGGTCAGTTAGCGCTGGCGGAGGTACTGCGACAATATCCGCTGGCCAGTTGTCTGCCGGTTGTCGTGTCGGCAGGTGGTGCCGATCTGTCAGCGCAACTCAGTCAACTTTTTACGACTTCGCCTGATTTCTGGTGCGTTCAACCTGTATTTGATTGGGAGAGCGCTACGGAAGCGGCGATCCGTAGCCGGGGCGAGACGCCACGATTCACCCGGATCGCCACGCAGTTGCCGAGCCTCCCCGGTGCGATCCGCCTGGATTTGCCGGCACATGCAGTGGAGCAGGGGCCGCTCGGTATGCCCTCCTGGAGCGGTATCCTGGCTGTCCTGCAGGCGCTGACGGAAAAATTTTCTGCCGGCCTTGGCTGGAGGACCGAGGGCGACGTATTACTTACGCGGAACAATGTTGCCTTCCTTATCGGTGGCAACCACGGCGTGTTGAGGTTCGCAACCGGTGAGCTCACTCCTTCAGCGGAGTCACTGGCTGCCTTTAGCGACAATATCGCTAGCCGTGTCGTGCTCGCACGCAATGCAAACTTTAATTATTTGCACGTCATTTTTCCAGACAAGCAATCGGTGCTGAGTGATGACTTTCCCTTCACCCCCTTGCATCGGCTGGGCGACGCCTATATGGCGTGCCTCAACCCCAGGCTCTGCCCCCATGTGCTCTGGCCCGCCGACCAATTGAAACTGGAGACAAAAAGCCCTTTTTTGCCGCTTGATACCCATATGACCGATCATGGCTCATTGGCGGTCCTGCGGATCATGCTGCAGGCGATCGGAATGGAAGCGGATGGCGCGCTGGAACGGATCGGTTCGCGGATCGTGCGGCTGCAGCGCTGGCAGGGAGACTTGGGGAGCAAGTTCGATCCGCCGCTGTTTCAGGAGGGGCTGCTATTGGAGCCCGACTGGCCAAAAATACGATTCCGTAGCCCTGGCGGCTTCAACGATGGCATGGTGGACATCGTGTTTAATCCTGAAGCGCAGGTAGACAAGACCGTGCTGTTGTTCGGAGACAGTTTTTTTCGGATGATGCTGAGCCACCTCAGCGCAGTGTTTACGCGGGTGATCTGTTTGCGTACTAGATTCCTGCATCCCGAGATGGTTACGCTCATCCGGCCGAATATCGTTTTTACTGGAAATGCAGAGCGGTATTTGTCGAATGTCAGCCCTGATACGGAGGCCCAGGCTTTCGCTCTCTACCCCCATCCATGGGGATCAAAAGATCTGAGCGATGACGCGGGGTTTCTCGCTGCCTGGGCAGCGGTAACCGCACCATATTCACAGCGGAGCAAGCAATTTATGATTGATTGCGGTTTCGGCTGATGCCGGTATGGCGTTCGGTAACGGGTGTTTAGCGTGCTAATGTCTGCTGCTTCAGCCGTGCTGCAGGCCGCTGCTGATTGTCTGGTCAAAGGTTTGTGTTGACGGCCTCATGCCGGAAATTGGCTTGACGCCTTTTCCTGCCAGACCGAATAATTCGTTCGTCCAATAACTTTCAAAAAGGAAACAGCATGGGAATGCTCCAGGAATTCAAGGAATTTGCCGTCAAGGGCAACGCCATGGACCTCGCAGTTGGCGTCATCATCGGTGCGGCGTTCGGCAAGATTGTCGATTCCATCGTCGGCGACCTGATCATGCCGCTGGTCAGCATTATTGTTGGCAAGCTCGATTTCTCCAATCTGTTTGTCGTGCTGGGTGACAATCCGGCCAATCTGAGCGCGCTGGCGGAATTAAAGAAAGCCGGTATTCCCGTGTTTGCCTACGGTTCCTTCCTGACCATTCTGCTCAATTTCGTGATTCTGGCTTTCATTATTTTCATGATCGTCAAGCAGATGAACCGCCTGCGCAAGGAAGATGCAGCACCGGCTCCGGAAGCCGCGCCACCGACGCCGGAAGATGTCGTGCTGTTGCGTGAAATTCGCGATGCGCTGAAAAAGTAAGTACCCGCTACGCGTTTCTGGAGGCCGCCTGCGGGCGGCTTTTTTACGCCGGCCATTTATCTTGGCAAGCACTTTGTGAGTAAGCGCCCGGCAAACTCATCTGTAAATTGACGCGCTAGACCGCGAAGATCGTGTCCCCTTAAAAACGATGGTGGACACTTTCGATGGAAATCCAGAAGCCAAGTCGGCGCCGGCGGC
>NZ_JAVBXX010000044.1 GCF_030824335.1 Azonexus sp. | reverse complement strand
TGGGGACGCCAAGAATTTGGTAGTAAGCACAGTTTTAAGTGCGGAGTGGTAGTTCAGTTGGTTAGAATACCGGCCTGTCACGCCGGGGGTCGCGGGTTCGAGCCCCGTCCACTCCGCCAACCTTTTCAAAAACCCGGCTCCGGCCGGGTTTTTGTTTTTCTGCCTACGCAATCACGGGCGCTACCTCTCACCCGGTTATAATTAGCGGTTTGGTCGCCCCCGTTCATGCTTGGAGCATCAGTTCATGCCGCATCGTAACGTTCAGTCGGCACTTCGCCGTCTTGCCGGAATATGTCTTGGTGCATGTGCGCTCGGACTAGGCAACCCGGCCAATGCTGATCTCGAGTTGCAGCGACAGCTATTGATTCTTCCTTCCCCCCAGATACAAGCCGTTTCGGCCGATGGGCTGAGTATTCATGAAATCAAGCCACCGCCGGAACTGCCGATCAATATTGACCTGACGCTGCGCACCAACGATCTGTGGGAAAGAATTCGGCATGGCTTTGCCATGACCAACCTGAATAGCGATCTGGTGCTGCATTACCAGCAGTGGTATCAAAACCGACCGGAAGCCTTGCGCCGGATGATCGAACGCAGTCGGCCCTATCTGCATCACATTATCGAAGAACTGGAAATTCGGGGCATGCCGACCGAACTGGCGTTGCTGCCAATGGTTGAAAGTTCATTCAATCCGATGGCGCATTCGCCGGCAGCGGCCTCCGGACTTTGGCAGTTCATCCCGGCCACCGGCAAGCGTTTCAACCTGCAGCAAAACTGGTGGCAGGACGAGCGACGTGATGTCATGGCCTCGACCAGCGCCGCCCTCGACTACCTGCAAACGATCTACGACATGCACGGCGACTGGCACCTGGCGCTGGCTTCATACAACTGGGGTGAAGGCGCAGTCAAACGCGCCATCGAGAAAAACGAAGCGCGCGGCCTGCCGACCGATTACCCCAACCTGACGATGCCGAATGAAACCCGGCATTACGTCCCAAAGTTGCAAGCCCTGAAGAACATTCTGGGCAACCCGGAAACATTTCAGCGCCTTGGCTTGCCGCACATCCAGAACGAAACCTACCTGGTGACAGCAGCCACACGACGCCCGATGGACGTAAAGACGGCAGCCCGCCTGGCCAATATGTCACTGGAAGAGTTTCGCCAGCTAAACCCATCGCACAACCGCCCGATCATCAAACCAGACACACCGGTGGTCTTGCCGGCAGACCGTCTGGAGACCTTCACGGAAAACCTCGGCAACCACGATGAACCACTGACACAGTGGCAGGCCTACGCGGTCAACGCCGGCGAAAGGGTCAATGAAATTGCCGCCCGTTTCGGCATTTCAGCCAGCGAGTTGATCAAGGCCAACGGCTTGCCCGGCAATGTCCGTCTGGCTGCCGGGTCCAGGCTGCTGGTGCCGGGCAATGGCAACACGGAAAGCCTGCAACGCATGCTGGGTATGGAATCGTCACCGGTGATCATTCAACCTGAACCCAAACCGCGTGCGAAGAAGCAAAAAGGCGGCGCCAGGGAAATCAATAGAAAAGGCGCAGGAAAGGCCAGTCAGGCAAGTCCGAAAAATATCCGGCAGAAGGTCACCACCAAGGCCAAAGCCACCCCGCCTAAACCCACGAAAAAATCGGCTAGCCGGAAATAATCTCTCAAATCACACCTTGCGCCAACGGTCAGGCGGCTACAAAACGGCAACGAAACAGCAGACTAGCCCGGCCAGTGGCAATTGACCACATGCGTTCCAACAGCGGTCGATTCCGGATAACGCTCACGACAAAGATCCGTCGCCTTCGGACAACGCGGATGAAAATGGCAACCGGACGGCGGATTCGCCGGTGATGGAGTTTCACCCGGCAGGCGGATGCGCTTGGCGCCATTGTCGGCCTCAAGCCGGGGCTGAGGCACTGCCGACAACAAAGCTTGCGTATAAGGATGACGGGCATGCTGAAGTACCTCTTCAGCCCTGCCCCGCTCAACGATACGCCCGAGATACATCACCGCGACATCGTGCGCCAGGTATTCGACCACGGCGAAATTGTGCGTGATGAACAGGTAGGCAACCCCCAGTTCAGCCTGCAATTGCTTCAACAGGTTGAGTATCTGCGCCTGCACCGACACATCGAGCGCGGAAGTCGGCTCGTCGCAAATCAGGAGTTCGGGCAGCACGGCCAGCGCACGGGCGATGGCGATGCGCTGGCGCTGACCACCGGAAAACTCGTGCGGATAGCGGTCGACCGCTGTCGCCGGCAACCCCACCCGATCGAGCAGCGCGACCACCGCCCGCTCACGGGTTTCAACATCGCTGGCTAGCTGACCAGGCAGACGGAAGGCGCTCATCCCTTCGGCAATGATTTCCCCCACCCGCAAGCGCGGATTCAGCGAAGCGAACGGGTCCTGAAAAACCATCTGCATGTGGCGCCGCGCCGCACGCAGGGGCTTTGCCGCCATGCCGACAAGTTCCCTGTCCGTCAAGCGGACACTGCCAGCCGTGGGTGGAATCAACTGCAATAACGCCTTGCCGACTGTCGTCTTGCCGCAACCGGATTCGCCGACCAATGCCAGCGTACGGCCCGGTGAAATGGCCAACGACACGCCGTCGACCGCAAAAACGTGGCCGACGGTCCGCTGCAGAATGCCTTTACGGATCGGAAAATGCACCTTGAGGTCAGCGACATCGAGCAAGTTGCCGACAGTTTCTTGCCCGACAGCATCGTTGACCGCAGAAACGACCGGCAGTGCGGATTCACCAAGGGCACTTTGCCAATGGCAGCGCACCGCATGTCCGGCTGTCGCCTCGCGCCACTCAGGCGACTGCTCGCGACACACCGGCATCACCTGCGGACAACGCTCGGCGAAACGGCAGCCGGCCGGCATCGCCGCCAGCGACGGCACCTGGCCGGGAATCGTGATCAGTGCCGCGCCACGCCGCGAGACTTCCGGCAGTGCGGCAAACAAGGCCTGCGTGTAGGGATGCGCGGGTGCCGTGAAAAAATCTTCACGACTCGCCACCTCGACCAGCTCGCCGGCGTACATGACGCCGATGCGGTGCGCCATGCGGGCGACGACGCCGAGGTCGTGGGTGATCAGCAGCATGCCCATGCCGCGGTCGACCTGCAATTTGGCCAATAAATCGAGGATCTGCGCCTGCACGGTCACGTCGAGCGCTGTCGTCGGTTCGTCGGCGATCAGCAGTTCCGGCTCGCCGGCCAGCGCGATGGCGATCATCACCCGTTGCTTCATGCCGCCGGACAACTGGAAGGGATATTCCGCCAAACGCCGCTCAGGATCGGCAATGCCGACCTGACGCAACAGGTCGAGCATGCGCTCGGTCGCTGCCACACCGGCAAGGCCAAGGTGGCGTTCAAGCACTTCGCCGATCTGGCGACCGACGGTGAGCACCGGGTTCAGGCTGGTCGCCGGCTCCTGGAAGATCATCGCCATGCGCCGCCCGCGCCAAGTGCGCATCTCGGCTTCCGGCAGCGCCAGCAGATCCTCGCCATCGAGGCTGACCGAGCCACCGGCAATGCGTCCGGCACTCGGCAATAGCCGCATCAGCCCCTGCGCGGTGGCCGACTTGCCGCAACCGGATTCGCCAAGCAGCGCGAAGGTTTCGCCGCGCGAAATAGTGAATGAAATGCCGTCGACCGCAAGCAGCGTCTGCCGGCCGGCGACGAAACCGAGGCGAAGATCAGTAACAGAAAGCATCGGCGGCAAGGTCATCCTGGGTGTGAAACATCAACGGCGGCCGCACGGGCGAGCGCCAGTGCATCACGCAAGTTCAGACGCAACATGGCCTGGCCGCCGATATAGCCTGCCAGCGCCGCATTGGCACGCTGCTCGATTTCATCGGCATGGGTCAGGCCATGGCGAACGAGCGCTGCAATGTCTTCCTTGTCGTTGTCGGCCAGACGCGCGATCTTGCTGACAGCAAGATCGACCGGGGAAAGCACACGAACCTGCAACTGCTGCAAGCCAAGATCGACTGGCAGGGCATCATCGAGATAATCGGGGTGCAGCAGGGCAAAAGTCGGGTTGTAGTTGGTATCGAGATAAACCACTTGCGGACTGCCGTCCTCCAGCGTGACTTCGACCATCAGATCATTGGGGAGAAGCAGGCGACCGCCAAATTCCGCATCGACGTCGGTCGTCACGCGATTGGCGGTGTAAAGATGCACGGCCATTCCGCCGGCAAGATAGACATTCACCGTCTGGCTCAGCGCCAGCCGTTCCTCGAGTTGGCGCAGCAAGGCCTGCAAGCCGGTGGCCAGTGCCGTGCGCGTATGAAATTCCGGCTTCGCTGGCATCGGTCAGCGCCTCGCCAGCAGCCGTTGGCTCAGCATGTCGCGCAGGCGAGGCAGGCCGATGAGCCAGCCTTTTCCAAGTACGTCGACCGGTGCCAGACGTTCGCCCGGATGCGTCGCGAAATATTCATCGCTAACCCGCATCAGTTGTCCGGATTCGCGCGGAAAGCGCGATTGAACGACCATCGCGGCCAGGCGGAAGACATTCGCCTCGCATTGATCCCGGGCCACTTGCCGGGCATCGTGTACGACATCGGCACAGCGAGTGAGCAGCGCCGACTCAAGCGCTCTGGCATTCATGAAGGCAGCCTCCGAAAACAATACGCCTGCCGATTTTCGCAATGCATCCGCGGCGGCGCAAGCAAACGTTCGCGCATCGATTTTCCTGAAACAGGACGCATCATGCCGCCCTCGGGTCGAATGCGTCGCGCACGGCGTCGGCGAACAGGTTGGCGGCGAGGACGAGGATGAACATGGCCGAGAAGGCGGCGGCCAGCGACCACCAGACGACCGGCTCGCGGCCGAGTTCCATGCGCGCGTTGTTGATCATCGTACCGAAGCTGGTCATCGTCGGATCGACGCCGATGCCGACGTAGGACAGCACGGCTTCGGCCAGCACGAGCCCGGAGAAATCCATGACCAGCGCGATGATGACGATGTGCATTAGATTGGGCAGGATGTGGCGCAGGATGATCCGCCAGCTCGACACGCCAAACGCCTGCGCCGCCTGGATGTATTCGAGCTCCCTGAGCTTCAGCGTCTCGCCGCGCAGCAACCGACAGAGGCCGGTCCAGCTGGTGATGCCGAGGATGAAGCACAGCGCCAGCAGGCGCAGGTCGGCGCGTTCGGCAGCGGTGGCGAACCATTCAGGATGGCTGTCGATGACTACCTGCATCATCAGCACCGCGGCGGCGATCAGCAGCACGCCGGGAATCGAGTTGAGGACGGTGTACAGATACTGGATCACGTCATCGACCCAGCCACGGAAATAACCGGCGACGATGCCCAGCAACACGGCCATCGGCAGCATGACCAGTGTCGTCACCAGGCCGATGATCAGTGCCGTGCGCACGCTTTTCAGGATTTGATAGAGCACGTCCTGGCCGACCTTGTCGGTGCCGAAGACGTGGTACTGACCGGAGAGGTAGAACAGCGGCACGACCACGATCAGCAGTAAGCCCAGCGTTGCCAGCACGGCATTCCAGGCAAAAACGGTTTCGCCACGCCAGATTTTTTGCCAACCGCTGCCGTCGACCGCAATATCCGCCGCAGTGTTGGCCGTAGCGCCCACGCGCGTAGCCACTGCAGCAACCACCGCCAGCCAGGCCAGCAATGACAATACCGCCAGCCGGAAGGCGGTGAATCCGGCATCCGCCAGCACCTCGTCCTCACGCTCGCCAAGATGGCTACCGCCATGTTTCAAGCGGGGAAACTCGCGCACCGCACCGAGGCCCGGGACATCGACGGTTTCCTTGGCATACAGCCGGGTGGCAAATGGCGCCGAATAGGTTTTTTCATTTTTCGTGCGCAGCGGCGCGGCCAGCGCATCGAGCAGCGACAGCACTTCGATGCCGTACTGCGTTTTCTCACCCGGCTTGCCATCGAGGGCGACACGGTAATGCAGGGAATCGAGCAGGCCTATCAGCAGGAAAGCGAGCAGGATGGTGGCCGATGCCATGCCCATCCGGTTCGCCCCGACCCGGCGCCAGGCTGCCAACAGCGGCGGGCTTTTGCTGATCAACACGCCCAGCCCGATACCGGCAGCGAGCAGCAGCCAGACCAGCACATCGGACCACAGGACAACAATCTGGAAGCCCGTCATGAGAACCGAATCCGCGGATCGACCAGGGTGTAGGAAATATCGGTCAGGATCAGCCCGACGATGTACAGCACCGAGCCGATGAAGACCATAGAACGGACCACAGCAAAATCCTGCGCGTTGATCGCGTCAATGGTGTAACTGCCCAAACCGGGAATGCCGAAGAAGGATTCGGTCAGCAGCGAACCCATGAACAGCAGCGGAATGACCACCACCACACCGGTCAGGATGGGAATCAGCGCATTGCGCAGGATATGGCGGAAAAACACCAGCGTTTCCGGCAAACCCTTGGCCCGGGCGGTACGCACGTAATCCTTGTTTACTTCTTCAAGAAAGATCGTGCGGTACCAGCGGGCCGACGAACCGATGCCGGACACCACGCCGATGACCACCGGCAGGATCAGGAAGCGCCAGGCATCCAGCCCATCGCCGAAACCGGATATCGGCACCAGCCGCCACACCTTGCTGATCAGGTATTGCCCGCCAATGATGTAGAACAGCCCGGAAATCGACATCATCGCGACGCAGATCACGACGCCCCAGAAGTCAAAGGCCGTGGCCCGAAAGAAGGCCAGGACCAGCGCCAGCGTGATGGTCACGAACAGTCCGAGTATGAAGGTCGGCAGTGCAATGGCCAGCGACGGCAGCATGCGCGCGCTGATTTCGCGGGCGATGTCGCGGCCGTCCTCGGCACGGCCGAAATCGCCAATGAACATGCGCGCCGATTTTTCAAAAAAGATGGTGTTTGTTACGGTCGACAGCCCGTCGACCGCAGAATTGACGAACAAGGGCTTGTCGTAGCCGCGCTCGACCTTCCATTTCTCGATGGCCTCCGGCGTGACCCGTTTGACCCCGAGTTGCATGCGCGCCATGTCGTCCGGCGTGTTCACGATGAAGAACAACGCAAAGGTGATCAGGTTGACGCCGATCAGGATCGGGATGGCGAACAGCAGGCGGCGGAAGATGTAGGCAAGCATTGCCGCGATTATGCCAAGACCCGGCTCAGGATGGCCAAAGCAATGCGCCCAAGGCGAAAAAAGAGTGCCGGAACTTGGGGACTTGGCTCAAGCCAGCCTCACGGCAAGGCGTTGGCGGCACTATCCTCGTCGTCGTAGCCATGCTCTGTCTCAAGCTCCTCGGTGAACCGGCTGACCAGATCGGCCCGCCCTTCCCGCGTCTTGATGCGCAGCAGCAACTGCTCGAAGGCGTCATCGTCAATACTGCCGGCAGCACGATTAACCGCCAGGACATGAACCAGAAACTCGATGTTTTCCAGGTCTTCCGGACAACCGGGGAGCTTGCCCAGGGCGCTGGATAATGCATTGGCCAGCGATTTTGGCTGGCCTTTTGATGATGCCGGGGCAAGGTCGTGATGGGCGGCTTGCACGATCCGGATCATGTCCGGATGATTCTCCGGGAGTCTCTCTTCCATGGTGCGGTGTACTCAGTTAAGCAAGAGCCGACAGTTTCCAGACTATCGAACGGTGCGGCAAGTAGCACGCACCAGAAGCGTACTCATTGCCGCGTGTTCCACAGGGCGATTGCCAAATTTTCATCCGGACCGGACGGCCCCAGCGTCCGGCACGCCCGACAGACCACAGCCCAGGCGTTAACATCGATTTCGATCGGTCCAACATCTGTGCCATCGCAGAATGGACAGGGTGCAAGATGCGGCACCCCATCCATCTCGCTCAATACAGAACGCCTACTTTGCATCGGCTTAGTGATGTGCGACAACCGGCTGCGGCGTATGCGCGATATCGGGCTGCGGTGCATCGTCGAGCACCAGTTCCGGGTTTTCGGCCTCGTCCAGCGTTTCATTGTTCAGCACAGCGTTCATCCGCTCGGTATCAAGCGCCTTGCACCACTTGGCGACGACCAGGGTGGCCACGCTGTTGCCGATGAAGTTGGTCAAGGCGCGGGCCTCCGACATGAAGCGGTCGATGCCGAGGATCAGGGCCAGACCAGCCACCGGCACCGTGCCCACCGCCGACAGCGTCGCGGCCAGCACGATGAAACCACTACCGGTCACGCCGGCAGCGCCCTTCGACGTCAGCAGCAGAATGACCAGCAGCGTGATCTGCTGGCTCAAATCCATCGGCGTGTTGGTGGCCTGGGCGATGAACACCGCGGCCATCGTCAAGTAGATCGAGGTGCCATCGAGGTTGAAGGAATAACCCGTCGGCACAACCAGGCCGACCACCGACTTCTGCGCACCGGCATTTTCCATCTTGGCCATCAAACGCGGCAGCGCCGATTCAGAAGACGAGGTGCCGAGCACCAGGAACAACTCTTCCTTGATGTACTTGATCAGTTTCCAGATGGAGAAACCGTGCAGGGCAGCAATCGAACCGAGCACACCGAAAATGAACAGCAGGCAGGTCAGGTAGAACGCTCCCATCAGATTGGCCAATTGCGCCAGGCTGCCCACGCCATGCTTGCCGATGGTGTAGGCCATCGCGCCGAAAGCACCGATCGGGGCAACCTTCATGATCACGCCGACGATACGGAACAGCACGTGCGACAGGCGCTCGATCAGTTCGAATACCGGCTTGCCGCGCTCGCCGAAAGCATGCAGGGCGTAACCGAACAGGATGGAGAAAAACAGCACCTGCAGCATGTCGCCCTTGGCAAAGGCGTCGACCACACTGGTCGGGATGATGTTCATCAGGAACTGGGCGGTGGTTTGCATCTGCCCCGGCGCCGCGTATTTATCAATGCCCTTGGTGTCGAGCGTACTCGGATCGACGTTCATCCCGGCACCGGGTGCCCAGACATTGACGACGATCAGTCCGATGATCAGCGCAATCGTGCTGACGATTTCAAAATACAGCACAGCCAGGCCACCGGTCTTGCCGACCTTCTTCATGTCTTCCATGCCGGCGATGCCGACCACGATGGTGCAGAAGATGATAGGCGCGATGATCATCTTGATCAACTTGATGAAAGCATCCCCGAGCGGCTTCATTGCCGCGCCGGTATCTGGATAAAAATGCCCCAACGCGACACCGATCGCAATTGCGATCAAGACTTGTACATACAGACTGCCGAATATTTTTTTGTTCACTGCGTTCCCCCAGGAATTTGGAAATTTCGGGAGTTCATCCCGACCCGGGGCGCGAGTATCTTACCGAGCGAAAAGCTGCGTAATTGTGGCTTTCCGAATTGTGGTAAACCACAACTGCGCTTTGTTTTTCGGCAACCTTGTGCTGACTGTCGTCAATGCTACGGCTTGTCGAGTGCCGACAAGGCCTTCAACAATACCGAGTAGAAAAGCGCAGGCTCGACCGGTTTGGCAATGAAATCAACCATGCCGGCTTGCAAGCAGCGGCTACGGTCTTCGGCGAAGGCATTTGCCGTCATGGCCAGGATCGGTGTATTGGCCTGGCGCTCGAACTGCCGAATCTGGCGGGTTGCATCAAGGCCATCCATGCGGGGCATCTGCATATCCATCAGGATCAGCGAGTAGTCGTTGCTTGCGGCTTTTTCGACTGCTTCGATGCCATCTTGTGCAATGTCGGCAAGCAGCCCGGCATCCTCCAGCAACATCTGCGCAATCTCGCAATTGATCGGCTCGTCTTCGGCGAGCAAAACGCGGCAGCCGGCGAATTTCTGTTTTATCGTGCTGGCGCTGTCATCCAGTCGTTCTTCCGAGACTGGACTTGCGCCAGATACATCCTTGCGCAGGCAAGCTGTAAACCAGAAGGTGCTGCCGATACCCGGGGTGCTTTGTGCGCCAGCCTCCCCGCCCATCAAGCGGGCCAGTTTACGGGCGATGGCCAGCCCCAGGCCTGTGCCACCATACAAACGAGTGGTCGAGTTGTCGGCTTGCTCAAAGGCATCAAAAAGTCGCGTAATGGTTTCCGGTACGATACCGATGCCGGTATCGCGGACTGAAAAACGCAGGCATACGCTATCTGCCTTGTCTTCCAGCATCTCCAGCTGCAGGACGAGTTCGCCATGTTCGGTAAATTTGACCGCATTCGAGATGTAATTGAGCAAGGCCTGTTGCAAACGGGTTGCGTCGCCCAGCAATCGACAGGGCAATGGACACAGCTCCGTACGCAGTTTCAGGCCTTTGGCATCCACACGGTTCTGCATGATGGAAACGACATTGCCAATCACGCTTTCGACAGAAAGAGCGGTTTCCTCAAGAACATACTTGCCGGCTTCGATCTTTGATATTTCAAGCACGGCATTGATCGTTTCCAGAAGATGCGTGCTGGCGGACTCCAGCTTGCCCAACTGCTCGGTCTGTTGCAGCGACAGACCGCCCCGGCGAATCAGGTAAGCCATGCCGGTAATGGCGTTGAGCGGGGTCCGTATCTCGTGACTCATATTGGCCAGAAACGCACTTTTCGCGACACTGGCCGCCTCCGCTGCATTCTTCGCCTTGTTCAAGGCCTGTGTGCGCAAATCAACCAATGCCTCAAGATTCTGCCGATAGTGGGCGAGTTCGGCATCGAGTTGCTTGCGCACTGTGACGTCCTGGATCGTACCGAGCATCCAGCAGGGTGCGCCATCCGCATCAAAGCGTAACTGGCCGAGACCGAGAACCCAGCGCGTTTCGCCATCCAGGTTGCGCTGAATGCGGTATTCCTTGTTGAAAGACTCATGGTCTTTCAACACGTTCGTCGTGATGTAATCCTGCATCATCTGGCGGTCTTCTGGATGCACCAGCGCCAGCCAGCCGTACAGCGTGCGCGGATAATCTGCGCCGATACCGAAAATCCGTTCCATGACTTCCGACGACGACCAACGGTCGCTGGCGATGTCGAATTTGTAGGAACCGATATTGGCTGCAAGCTGCGAATCGCGGAAAAAATATTCGCTTTCCTTCAGCCTGTGTTCGGCCTCGATACGCTCGGTAATATCGCGGGCGACCCCGAACAGGCCGATCATCTCGCCCGCTTCGTTGCGGATCGGATATTTCCGGTTATCGACCCAACCACGCCGACTGCCATCCTTGGTCAGGAACTCCTGCTCCTCATAGGCGGCGGAGAGGCCGGAAAAAACCTGTTTTTCGAGCCGGTAGTAGATATCGGCGTAGTACTCCGGAAAAACGTCGTAATCGGTCAGGCCGAGCAAATCGGTCCATTGCTCGGCGGGATGGCACAAGGTAACCAGCGTCTGACTGGCGCCGGTAAACACATGGTTACGATCCTTGAAATAGATGAAGTCATTGGTGTTCTCCATCATCGCGCGGAAATTCGCCGTGTTTGCCGCATCCTCCATCGTCCGCGGCAGGCTCTTGGCATCCTGCAACTGCAATATCAACTCGATACTGCCGTCGTCCAGTCGCCGTTTGGTATAAATCGCCTTGATGCAGCGGATGCGACCATTCGCCTGGCGCACACGCAAATTATCGATTTGTTCGCCCGGCGGAAGTGTGGGTCCAAACAGCGCAGCAGCGACATCGGCATCGTCGTGGTGAATGCAATCCGGCAGGCTGACCTCCCCGTGCACCAAGGCAGCGGCGGAATAGCCGAGCAGCGTGGACACATCGCCTGCTACCTCAATGACAGCAGGCGCTTCGGCAATCGCGAAACGGAGAGATGCTGCGACAACACGGAGAGGGACAACGGGCATGGCGAGCATCACTTGGGGAACTTGTTACCTGATGGTAGCAGAAGGCTAGCCCGCCGATCTGTCCGGAAAAACGGCTTCAATGCCGGTCGACCGGAACAAAACGCATCAGGTCTGGCAAAACCCGCGTGACAGCGGCTATGGCACGGCCACCCAGCCGGCCGCCCGCCGACTACGGACGATAAACAGGAAGGCGATGGCGCCAAGATTCATGGTTAGGGCGTACACCACGCTGGGCACGGCAAGTTCGGGAAGCTCGAACAGCGACAGCGCGACAAAGATGCCGAGGCCGGCATTTTGCAAGCCACATTCCATGGCGATGGCGATGGTTTCGCGACGCTGCAACCGGGCAGCCCAGGCGAGCAGCGCACCGCCGAGCATGGTCAGCACATTGAGCAACACGGTAGCAGTACCAACCTGGGGTAGACCGGTAAGGATGGTTTCGCTGTGCGAGGCGAAAGTCACGATGACGATGGCGACGAAAAAGCCGGTGGCAAATTTGCTGACAACCTGCTCACCGCGCTCACCGATCAGCTTGAAACGCAGACGCAACAACATGCCGCACAGGATTGGCAAGGTCGTCACCAAAAGCAGCCCACCCAGCAATTTGCCGAGCGGCATGTCGCCGGGCTGGAGCAAGGCATCGGCCGGCACGCCGCCGCTCTGCCAGTCAAGAACCGTGTTGATGATGAAGGGCAAGGAGAGCAGCGCAAGCAGACTGCTGCTGACGGTCAGAACCAGCGACAGCGCCGTATTGCCGCGTGCCAGGTGAGTCAGGAAAGCGGAACTGACACCGCCCGGACAGGCCGCGATGATCATCAGGCCAAGCAGCATGGTTTCGGACAAACCGAGGCCAAGGCCGATCATTGCGGCGATCAGCGGTACCAGCACGACCTGGCCGAGCATGCCGAAAGCGACGCCGCGCCAGTTGCCGAGCGCAGTACGAAAGTCGTCCACGCGCAGCGACAGGCCGAGCGAGAACATGATGAAGGCCAGAGCCAGCGGGAGAAAGAGAGTATCGATCATGGTCAGCGGCCGATTATAAGGGGGGCGCGCCGGCCCGGTTCACTTCAGCAGCGCGTCCGCCGCGGCAGCGAAGTCGGCGCGGGTGAACAAGCCCATCTTGCGTAGCACAATATTGCCCTGACGATCGATCAGCAGCGTGAATGGCAGCCCGGCCTGGCTGTTGCCAAGGTTCTGCATCAGCCAGATGCCTTTTTTCTTGTCGACGACCATCGGGTAATTGACCTCGTAGGCGTTGGCGAACTCCTGTACCGCAGCGCCATCTTCTTCGATGGCGATGCCGAGCACCGTCAGCCCGCGCCCGGCAAACTCGGTCTGCAGCTTTGCCAGCTCCGGGATTTCCTTGCGGCACGGCGGACACCAGCGGGCCCAGAAATTGACGATCAGCGGTTTGCCGCGAAACTTCTCCAGCGCCACCGGCTGGCCGTCGGTCGCGTTCATCGTGCTGCTGAACAGCCCGGCCGTGTCGGCAGCGAATGCTCCGGCCGACAGCAGCAAGCCGGCGGCCAGCAGCAGCGCCCTGCCCCGGGCGATCACAGCCGCGCTCACAACAAATCTCCGCGACGGAACAGGAAGTAGCCGAGCGCCGCCGAGCCGACGCCGAGCGCTGCCGGGTAGGCCAGCGCGAAGAGGCGGAAGCCGTCGGCACCGAACAGGTCGAGGATGACGTAGGCCGATGGGCCGAGCACGATCAGTTGCGGGTCGAACATGGCCAGCGCGGCGGTGCGGAAGACCTGCAGCGGATTGACCAGTGCCAGCGTGACGGCGATTTCCGGATCGACGCGGCCCTGGATCATCACGCCGAGCAGGATCAGGTCGAGGAAGAGCAGCAGCACCAGCCAGATCATGAAGGCGGCGCCCTGCGCCATGTCGGTGCTGCGCGCCACCGCCGAGATGAGCATGCCGATGCCGAGGAAGCACAGCGCCATGGCGGCAAGCAGTCCCGTGTAATAGGCGAACATGTTCCACGGCACTTCAATATTGCTGAAGCTGGCCCAGATCACCGCGCCGAGCATGGCCAGGAAGACCGGTGCGAAGACGACGATGTAGCGGCCGAGGAATTTGCCCCAGAACCAGGCCTGCAAACTTACCGGCAACGACAGCAGGTATTCGAAGACGCCGGCCTCGCGGTCGCCGGCAACCGAGCGGACGGTGGTGATCAGCACGAAGATCGGCAGGATCGCCATGGTCAGTTGGATGTAGGTCACCAACAGACGCGACAGGCCGATGAAGCCGAGCACGCGCGATTCGGTCAGGCCGAAGACGAAGAGCAGCGCAACGATGCCGCCGAAAACCAGCGTGTAAATCTGGAACCAGCGCGCACGCAGCGATTCGACGATATCGAGTTTTGCGGTCAACCACAGTTGATTCATGTTATTTGCCCTTGGCCAGTACGTGCTGGCGGGTATCGGTGAAGTCCAGCGCGCCGGCCAGCGGCGCCGAAACGGCGGCGAAGTTGTAGCCCATCGGCGAACTGCGGGTAACGAAATAAGCGCGCTTCGGCTCGAGCCAGCGCATTTCCTCGCGGCTCTTGCTGTCGTAGTCGGCGAGCCAGATGCGGGTGGCGGCGTCGGCCAGCCACGGGTACTTGTCGGCCTTTTCCTTCTGCCAGAAGATCAGGCAGCCGACGTCGTCGAACTTGAACACGGTGTCGTTCGGGCCGCCGCGCATCTGGGCGGCGAAGCGGCGGTCGGAGATGACCATGTTGCAGCGCACGCAGGTATCGCGGTCCCACTTGATCTCGGCCATGCCCTCGGGCCAGTTGCCCTTCTTGCCGCAGCCGGCGATCAGCGCCGCCAGCGGCGTCAGCAGCAGGCCGCCGGCGCCGAGGCGGCCGATGAAATTTCGTCGATTATTGCGACCATGGAAACAAGGGCTGGCCCCAGGGTCGACCGCAGGATTGCCGCACATTTCAGGCCTCGCGCAGCGACAGGTCGCTGACCAGCGCCGTGTAGCGCGACACGATGCCAAGGAAACGCAGGCGATCCGGGCCGGCGATGCCGCCCTGCCAGACCAGTTGCTCGGCGTCGGGCACCAGTTGCCAGCCTTCGACGGCCCTGGCGAACGCCGGCTCGAAGCGCTTGAGGACGATGCGACAGGCGAGCATGTCGGTCAGCGTCGCGTCGTCGGCGACCTTGTCGTCGATGACGACCTTGCCCATGTCCATCTCGATGACCCGGTTGACCAGCGACGAGACCTCGTCGAGGCGGTGGCTGGAAATGATCATCGTCGCGTCGTTCAGGCGTTCGGCCAGCAGGTCGAAGAAGATCTTGCGCGCTTCCGGGTCGAGGTTGGCGGCCGGCTCGTCCATGATCAGCAAGCGGGCGTCGCGGCCGAGCGCGATGGCGATCAGCAGCTTCTGCTTCATGCCGCCGGACAGGCGCACGAACTGCCGCGCCAGGATGCCGTCGACATCGAGCCCGAGCCGCTTGCCGATGGCGTGGATGCGCGCCGGGTCGGTCTTGCACAGCGCCGCCGAGAAGTCGATCAACTGGCCGACCGGCATCTTCAGCGGCGGCGGCAGCTGCGGCACGAAGCCGATCTTGCCAAGCACCGCGGTGCGGTTGGCACGCGGGTCGAGGCCGTCGATGCGGACTTCGCCCTGGTGGTCGTATTCGCCGAGCAGGCAGCGGATCAACGTGGTCTTGCCGGCGCCGTTCGAGCCGATCAGCGCGACACGCTCGCCGATGCCGATCTCGAGATCGATGCCGTTGAGGACGCTGGCGCGGCGGAAGGACTTGCTGAGGTTCTTGAACTGGATCATGGGTTCGATTTTAGGCGGGACGTTTGCGGTCCACTTTGAATCTGGATCAAAAATCACAAGAGTTTCGCCAGGCCTTTGACCTCAAAACGCAGTGCGCCGGTCGGGCAGATGTCGACGCATAGACCACAACGCGTGCAATCCGGCCCCAGGCCCAGCGTTTCCTCGGCAGCACGGCCTTTGATCGTCACGTCGAGGACGTGCGGCACCAGGCAGACCTTGCGGCAATCGCCCTCATGGAAACAATGTTCAACGTGAAAGGAAACCTGCAAGGGCGACAGCGCACCGACCGCACCGTAGGTCAGGCCGATCGGGCAGACATAGCGGCACCAGGCACGGCGCGACCAGAAGACTTCAAACAGCAGCAGCAGGAAGACCCAGCCGAGCGCCAGCCCCGGCCCGTAGATCAGCGCCCGCGACAGGATGCCGGTCGGCGAGATGGTCTCGAAGATGGTGTAGCCGGTGACCACCGACAGCAGCGCGAAAAGCAGCCAGAACACGGTGCGCGTGCCGCGATGGAATTCGTGGTCGGTGACGATCTTGCGGTCGACCAGCCACAAATGCAGTTTTTCCGTCCATTCGGCGAGCAGGTGGTAAGGGCAGACCCAGGAACAGAAACTGCGCCCGCCGAGCAGCACCCACAGCAGGAAAACCGTGAAGGTACCGATGAACAGGTTCACGATGATGTGCTTGTGGGCGAGCATCACGTGCAATGCCGAGTTCAGGTCGATCAGGTGGAAGCCGACGAAGCGCGACGCGGTCAGCGCGCCTTCGAGGATCTGGATGTCGAGCCAGAAGCTGAAGACGAACAGCAGGTTGGTCGCGATCAGCACCGCCCAGCGGCGATTCCGCCACTTGTGGCTGACGATGTGATGGTCGCGCGCGTGCAGTTTTTCCTTGATGTAGCGATCCTTGTCCTCGTACTTGAGGAACATGATCTTCTGCACCTTTTCCGACACCTTTTCCGGCTTGGTCGGTGCAGCGCCGAGCATGCCCTTGAGCAGATCGAGGTAGCGGCTCATCGCGCGGCCTCCTTCCAGACGGCCTGCGCATCGACGACGATGGCCGCCGGGTCGACCGGGCAGATCATCTCGCAGACGCCGCAGCCGACGCATTGTTCCTGGACGACCGGCATGAAACGCTGGTCACCGGCTTCGTTGACGAAAGGCTGCAGCGAAATGGCATCCTTGATCGGGCATTCGGTGACGCAGAGATCGCAGATGTCGCGCTCGTAGGGGTGGTCGCGCACGGGGATCGGTGCCCAGCGGTCGACATCGACGTAGCGCATCTCGCCTTCGAAATCGGCGCCGCGCGCCAGCCCCTTGAACCCCTTGCCCTGCACGGCCAGACAGGATGCCGGCCGGGCCAATCGGGCAACACCAAAGCGTTCCTTCAGGTTCAGGCTGGGTTCGGCATCTTTTTCCTTGGCCTTCAGGATCGGTGCATGCGCCAGCGGCGCACCGGCGCGCACCTTGAGAAAATCGGGTTTCTCGTAAGTCAGTGAGCCGGTCGGACAGGCCAGGATGCATTGCACCGCGTCGCAGGAAAAATCGCAGGCCTGATCGCGGGCGGCGATATAGGGCACGCCGAGGCCGAAACCGTCGTCGATGTCGCCAAGCTTGATCGCCGCAACCGGGCAGACCTGCACGCACTGGCCGCACTTGATGCAGGACGAGAGGAAATCGGCTTCGTCGAGCGCGCCGGGCGGGCGCAAACGCGGCGCGCGGGCGCTGCTCACCGGGATGTAACCGAGCAGCGAGATACCGACGATACCTGCGGTCAACCCCACCGATTGCAGGAATTTGCGCCGTGCCTTCTGTGCCTTCTCGATTGACATCGCCGGCTTGTGCGCCGCCGGCCTGGGTTCGTTTTCGCTCATGACACGGCCCTCCGTTCCGGCTTGAAGAACAGCGGTTTTTCATCGCGCAGGATCAGGTCGGGCGCCGAGAACGGTGCCAGGCGTTCGAGGAAATCGAGCAGTTCGAGTACCGGCGAGCTGCGGAAAAAACGCGCCATCGGCAACTCGATCCAGATCTGGTCAGCATAGGAATAGAGTTCGTGCTTGCCATCGCCGACACCATCGCCGTTACGGTCGAAACCCTGGTAATCGTCCCAATAATTACCTTCCCAGAAATTCTTCGCCGAGTTGTCGCTGCGTCCACCGTAAGCCACCTGCGTCAGGTTGCCCTCGAAGACGTTGCTACGCATGTTGTTGCCGCCGGTTTCACTGTTGAACTGGATGCCGATGCCGTTGAAGGCCAGCCGGTTTTGCTTGATCTCGATGCTGCTGTCGGGCTGGAACGGCGACAGGTCGGAACCGATGCCGATGCCGCAGTAGATGATCTCGTTGTTCTCGATCAGCGTGCCCGAAGCTTCCTTGAAGCCGATACCCATGCCGGTGGCGCCGGTGGCGTGCGAGATGATGTTGTTGGTCGCCGCGCCGCCTTCGGTGTACATGAAGTAGACGCCGACGGCGTTGTCGTAGAAACGGTTGCGGTCGACGATGTTGTCGTTGGCAAACATGAAGTGGATCGAGTAACGGCTGCGCCGGCCGAGGTTGTCGACGAAACGGTTGCGGTGCGAATACCAGGCGACCATGTCGCGCGAATCGATGATCTCGTTACCCTCGATCAGGTTGTCGTTGCTGTACCACAGGCGCAAACCATCGCCGCGCACGCCGAGTTCGAAGGGTTTGGAACTGATCTTGTTGTTGCGTACGACGCTGTGATTGACCTGCTTCAGGTCGATGCCGAACAGGCAGTTGTCGACCACGACATCCTCGATCCGGTTGTTGCTGCCGCGCACGTCGAGACAGGAATCGTCGGTGTCGTGCGAATCGCCCGAACCGGTCAGGCGCAGACCGCGGACGACCGAATTGCCAGCGTTGAGCATCATCACCGTACCCTTGTCGCCAGCGTCGATGGTGACCTGGCCGCCGCCGTCGATGGTCAGCGGCTTGTCGATGCTGACCGGCCCGGCATAAACACCGGGCGGCGGCTTCAGCACGGAACCGGGTTCGGCCTTGTCAACCAGATCCTGGAACGGTTTCAGGCCGTGCACCCGCTTGTCGCGCTGCATCAACATGAAAGTCGGCTTCGGCCGGTCAATGGTCACCCGCGGGGCGCTGCCCATGTCCGAGCCCATCTCGCTGCCGAATTCCTGCTCACTCTGACCGAGCGTGGCTGTGCCCAGAAGGGACAGCGCGAGCACCGTCCGCATCAATCTCGACGTGGTTTTCACGGGTTTACTCCTGCTCCGGGTTCTCCCGCAATTGCTTGCGGCGGATCAGCAGGGCCAGCATCATGCAGACGAAGATCGCCAGCAGCAGACCGTAACCCCAGTACGGGTATGAGTAGGTGGAGAACTGCGCGACCTTGCCTTCACCGAACACCGTCGGCATGAAGGGTTTGACCGTGAAGGCGCCCCACGGATGCAGGTTGTGCCCGAAGAACCACAGCCAGGCCGAGTAGGTAATGACGAAGAAGGCTGGCAGCAAGGCCGGCACCAGCGCCATCAATAGCTGGAAGCTGCGCAGCTTGGCTACCCCGGCAATGACGATGCCCATCACGGCGATCAGGCCGAAGATGACGATCTGCGAAATCAGATGGACGTTGTCGCCCCAGGCCTTGATCTTGTCCGGTTCATTGAAGAAGGTCGCGGTTTCCGCCGTGTAGGCAGTGATATGGCTGGCCAGCTTGCCCATGACGAACTGGTCGACCAGCATCCATCCGGCAACGGCAGCAAATCCTGCGGTCAACACGAGCAGACGCGGCTTTTTGCGCGGTACGGCGAAGGCCAGCAGCATGACGGCGAAGAAACCGAAGAAGAACTTGGCCAGCGGTTTTTCGACCGGTGCGCCGGAGGCAATCGGGAACATCCCGACATAGTGGTTGATGGTGTTCATTTCATGGACGCAGTCGAGCCCTTCGGCGCCCTTGTCGACATTTTTCTTCGCATCGAGTACCGGATTCCAACGCTCATCCTCATGCGACAAATCCTTCTGGATGATTTCCTGGGCCATCCGCGTGCCCTTGCCGGCCGCCTTGCAGCCGTTATAGACACCATCGAAATGGAAATGGATGCGGATGCCGTCAGGAAAGGCATCCTCGGGATAATTCGGTGCGGTCAGCGACACCCACCAGATGGGGGCGAAATAGGCGGCGATCAGGCAAATCAGCGAAACGAGACTGAGGCCGGCGATGATACGGTTCTGCTTCTCCATGGGACTACCCTTCTTCTCTCTTTTTGCCCGCGCCAATCGGGCTGATACCGCCTGCCACAGGCAGGCGGCTGCGCAACAGACTGATTTTTCAGTTTCTTGTTTGCGTCGGTTTTACGGCTTGCACCTTACTTCTTGCCCTTCGGCTTGCACATCGCACCCGGCATTTTCAGGCTGGACTGGTAGGCGGAAATCGCCACCAGTTGCTCATTGGTGTAAGGCTTGATGACCTTGACCATGTCCGGATTCGCATTGCGCCGATGGCCGTCACGGATTTCGGTCATCTGGCGCAGCAGGTACTTGTAGTGCTGACCGGCGATCACCGGGTAGAACTTGGATTTCTCGCCCTCACCGTTCTTGCCGTGGCACTCCTGGCACTGCTTTTCATACAACACCTTGCCCTTGGCGATCTGCTCAGCCGCATCCGGCCCTTCGTACTTGCCATGGTCAATCGGAACACACAGCTTCTCGATGTAGGCGGACACATGGGCCAACTCTTCCGGATCGTGCAGTTCCTTGGCAAACGGATACATCGTCGGGTTATCGCGCAGGCCCATGCGAATGTCGGCCATCTGCTTGATCAGCACGGTGGTGTGCTGGCCGGCCAGTTGCGGGAAGGTACCGTCGGGACGACCGGCGCCGGTGGGCAGATGGCAGGCACCACAAATTTCGTAGCCCTCCTCACCCTTCTTCGCGTCGCCCTTGACGTCCAGAGCGGCTTTCATTTCACCTTCCATCTTTGCCCACTCGTAGTTCTTCGACTCGATGCCGGCGGCTTTCGGTGCATTGCGCGGATCAGCCGTGGCCAACCCCGGGATGAGCATGGCGGCCAAGGCCAGCGCGATTACTTTTTTCATCATTTTTCCCTCTCGATTTTCAGGACGTTTTGACTGTAGCGCCGATGTGCATCAGAAAACTTTGATATACATCGTGCATGCCATCATTTACTTCAGTGACGCCAGGTACTCGGCCAGCGATTTGATTTCAGCATCGTTCACCAGATGCATGACACCCTGCATGGCCGCCGTCTGGCCGTTATTGCGGGCACCGCTCTTGATATCCTTCATCTGCTGTTCGGCATACGCGGCGTTCTGGCCGGTCAGCTTCGGATAAGCCGGCATCAGGGGCTTTCTGCCTTCCTTGCCATGGCAGGCCACGCAGGTTTTTTCTGCATAGAGCTTGGCGCCCTCTTCCGGTGAGGCAAAAGCAGCGCTGGTAGCAGCGACAGCAACGAGCAGAGCAAGAATTTTCTTCATGGTTATTCCTTTGAAAAAGTCTGGAGGGCAGTTTCCAACCACCCCGGACGGAATGCCTTAAGGCATATCAAAACAGTGGATTTACTTGTGCCATGGGCAATCACAGGCGGAAAAAAAGGGGCAGGATTTCTCCGCCCCTTTGCCTTGCCTGTCAGGTCAATTACTTGACCTTCCTGGCCCCGTTCTGCTCAAGGTAGGTCTTGGCGCGCAAACCGATGTCGGCAGCCTTGACCTGGTATTGCCAGACCTGCTCGGCCCACAGATTTGCCTGTTCCCAATCCTTCTGGGCAGCAGCGGCTTCATGCTTCTGCTTGGCATCCTTGATCTTGCTCAACTGGTCGGTGGCATCTTCAACCATGGCGACGACGTCCGGGAAGTCCTTGAAGTTCGTGCTGGTGATGTAACCCACCACGGAATCAATGACGGCCTGGGTATCGACCACCTTCTTCAGCGTTGCCTTGTAATCCGTTTCGCTGTAGCTGCCCTTGGCCATTCCTACCTTGGTCGGCTTCCAGCCCTTCGGCTTGACCAGCAGGTAACCCTGCATTTCGAGGTGCAATGCGGAACAGAATTCCGTGCAGTAGTACGGATAGACGCCTTCCTTGTCGGCCTTGAACTTGACGGAAACCGTCTTGCCCGGCTCAACCGAGGCATGCACGTTGAAGGTCGACACGGTGAAACCGTGGGTTTCGTCCTGTGCCCGCTCGAGGTTGGTCAGGTGGATCGTCACTTCGTCGCCCACGTCGGCTTCAATGGTTTCCGGCGTGATGTGCGAACGAATCAGGGTGCCATAGACCGTAATCTTGTTGCCCTTCTTCTCGATCCGCTCTTCACCGGCACGAACGGCGCCCGGATGCGGCTTGTCGGTGCGGCTGTCCGTACCCACCTTGTAACGCACGCCCGGCTTCAGCTTCGAGGCTTCGATGGCGACCACATAGTGCGGCTCACCCAGCGGCAGCGGCATGTCGTACAGCAGTTGCATCTTGTCGTTGGCGATGTCGATCAACTGGTGGTTCTGCGGATGCAGCGGGCCAACCGGGTTGAAGCGGTCGATCGACAGCTTGTTCAACGCTACCAGGTAGCGGCCCTTCGGCGCCATCGAATCGCCTTCCATCGTCATCAGGTGACCGATGTTGTAATGGACGGAAATCTTGTCCAGTACCTTGCCTTCACAGAAGTTCCACTTGGCGACTTGCGAATCGACGTACAACGAGGTGTAGGCGACACAGGTCTTCGAGTCGAACTGCGTGTGCAAAGGGCCGAGGCCGAGTTGCACCTGCGTATGCAGCGCGTCCTTCATGGCGATCACCGGGATGCCGTACGGATCTTTCGATTCGAACTTGCCAGCCTTGATCGCGGCCTGGATTTTCTCGAAGGAATAGACCGACACGTGCGTATCCAACTTGCCGGAAACGACGATGAACTTGCCGTCCGGTGTCACGTCGGCGCCGTGCGGCGACTTCGGTTCCGGTACCAGGAACAGGATGCCTTCCTTGACGGCGGTATCCATCGACAGCACGTCGTGGCCGTTGATCTTCTTGGCCTTGCCCTGGGCAACCAGTTCGGCCGCTTTTTTCCAGTTGATCACGTGCAGATAGTCGGTGTCCTTGGCGGAGCAACCGGCTTCATACGGCGGACGACCCTTTTCGATACCACCGACGTAACGCTCGGTACAGAACGAATTGGTAAACGACCAGCCATCCGACGGCCCTTTACCGGCATCGGACAAATCCTGCGAGTACGGCGGCAGCTCAACCGAGAACGACTGCTTCGGGTCGATCCGACCGGCCTTGCGGTCGAACTTCCAGTAAGTCACGCCACCGCGGTATTTTTCATTGAATTCTTCCAGCGGGTAGAACTTCTTGTTCTCCAGCGGCGTCGCGTATTGCGCCGCTTCGATCACGTACTCGCTGTTCGGCGTCACGAAGGCGCCGCCATGTTCGGACTTGTAGATCGGATTGACCACGATCTGCTTGGTTTCGAAGTCGCGCAGGTCGATCACGGCGAGGCGCGGGTTGGCTTTGTCATTGATGAACAGGAACTGGCCATCATATTGACCGTTGGTTTCCGAGATCGCCGGGTGGTGCGTGTCGCCCCAGGTGATTTCCTTGCCATCGATATTGCCCTGGCGCAGAACGGCCTTCGAATTCTCATCGAAGCCATAGCCCTGCCAGGGTTCCGGCGTGAATACGCCGATGTACTTCAGGATGCGCATCGACGGAATGCCGTACACGATGACCTGCCCCGACTGCCCGCCCGAACTGAAGGCCAGGAACTCATCCCGCTTGCCGGTCGGCACATAGGTTTTCGCCGCCGCCAGCAGATCCTGCTGACTCAAGCTGCGACGCTTCATCACGTCCTGCAGCGATTCGGCCGACAAGGCAGAACCTGCTGCGCCAAGCCCCAGCCCCGCTGCCAGCAGCAGAACACCCGACTTGATTGCAAATGTACTCATCTCGTTTCTCCCAAAAAATTGGTATTTACCCCCAATCACCGAGACTCGTATAACAGCCAGGGTCTGCGGCAATTTGTCGCACTGTATGCCGCAGTCCCGGTAAAGAAATTGATCAATCCTAAATTCGCCGGGTTTTTGACAAATAGATGTTTTGGCGCCGATTCATGCACTGGCAGCTCGTGAAAAAACCGGAAATTTGATGGCGATTAAATTTATTCACGACGGCTTGCCCAACAATCCGGACATTGATCTGTCGAGAACCGAAATGTCGCCCACGCCGAACATGCCTGTCCCGCCTGCCGCTGCCGGAATGCTGCGGACAGCCCGGCAAGAGTGAACGGAGCGGCGCAATGAAGGGAAAAGCACTGCAGGAAAAATTACTGGCCGCCGTTGCCCTGTTGCTGGCCTTGTGCATCGCCGGGCTGCTGCTGTTCTGGCATCCCGTGGTCGAAGAACGGGCCTTGCCCCGGCCGGGGCTGCCGCCGGGCGGCGACTTCAGGCTCGATTCGGCGCAAGGAAAAATCACCCTGCCCGACTATCGCGGCAAGATTGTCGCCTTGGCCTTCGGCTATACCTACTGCCCCGATATCTGCCCAACGACCCTGGCGACGCTGGCCGACGCACTGGAGCAACTGGAACCCACGGAACGGCAAAAAACGGTGGCGATTTTTGTCTCGGTCGATCCGGCCCGCGACACAGTGGCCCACCTGAAGGAATACGTGGCCTTTTTCGATCCCGGGATCATCGGTGCCACCGGCAGCCCGGCAGCGCTGGCCGAACTCGGCCAACGCTACGCGCTGTATTACGACCGCCCGAAAGAAAACAATGCCGGTGAAAACTACATCATCGACCACTCGGCGGATATTTACCTGATCGACGGCCAAGGCCAGCTACGCGACAAAATCGCCCACGGCACGACGTCGACCGCAGTCGCCCAGGCGATGCGCAAACTCTTGAAGGGCAATCGATGAATCCCCCTTGTTTCCCAAAGCCGCGCCGCCTCATCCTCGCTCTGCTGAGCCTGCTCGGCCCGCTGGCTGCACCCGCACTCCAGGCCGAACCCGGACGCGAGCTCTACCAGCGCTACATGACCCAGGCCGCCAGCAATGACTGCATCGAACTGGATATCGACCTGGCCCACGGCGAGACTTTTACGGTCGACGGCAAAAAACTGCGTTATTCAATGTACGGCAAGGACATCGCCGAAGGCTGGAGCTGGCCCGAGCAGCAGCCGGTTGGCGGCGATTACTTCCGCTACAAATACCTGCCGCTGGCCTCGGAAAGCGAAGACCGACGCAGCTATGTGGCGGAAGACAAGGTGGGCGAACCGCAAACCATGATCGAACGCTGGCGCTACGACTATTTCCTCGCCTTCAACAATCTGGCGGCTTTCATTCAAGCCGATGACGACGATGCCGCTCTCTCCCTGGCGCTACCCGACGACTACCCGCCGGAAGCCCTTGCCCTGCACGCCAGCGCCTGCCTGACGACACCGAACACCCGCGAAAGCACGACATTCTGGAAAGCGACCCACAGCACACCGGTCGATCTGACATTGAAGAAACGCTACCTGATCGGCGAACTGAAGGCGCTTTACCTGATCGACCGGAACGACGGACGACACCTGGCCGAATTGCTACCCGGAACAGCCCGCCCAACCCCCGCATCCCACAAGGAAAACCCATGAAAAACAAATCCTCGATAGCGCGCAACAAACTGCTGTCCGCCCTGCTGCTGGCCGGACTGAGCTGGCAAGTACCGTTGGCCGCGGCCAACGATAGTGCAAACGACAGCAGCCTGCAGCAGACGGTCAGCGAACTGGGCAAACTGAATGGCATCGCACTGGCCTGCAATCAACCGGCGCTCACCGCCAGGGCGCGGGAAATCATGATCGACACGGTGCCCAAGGAACGCAGCATCGGCGAATATTTCGAACAGGCGACGCAACAAAGCTTTCTGGCCTATGGCAGCGCAGGAAAAACCTGCCCGGACGGCAAGGCGCTGGCCAGCCAGGTCGACGAAGTGCGCAGCAAACTGCGCCGGCAACTCAACAAGACACCATGAAGCACGGCCGACTACCCGCCCTGCTGTTCCTGATCGGTCTCGGACTTTGCGGGCCGCTGAGCGCCCAGAGCACCTCGCCGCACGACCTGTTCGATCTCGAGGTACGGGATATCCGGACGCGCTACCTGCTGGTCGGGCCGAATGGCTCAGCCGTCTCGAACGAGGATTTCCGCGGTCGCTTTCAACTGATCTCCTTCGGCTACACCTATTGCCCGGACATCTGCCCGACGACGCTGGTCGAAATGGCCGACATTCTCAAGCAACTGGGCGAACGCGCGGAGAACCTGCAGGGTATTTTCATTTCGGTTGACCCGGAGCGCGACACGCCGCAGTCACTCCAGACCTACACGCGGTTTTTCGACCCGCGCATCCTCGGCCTGACCGGCTCGCCCGCGCTGGTCCAGGCGGCGGCACGCAACTTCAAGGTACGTTACGAAAAAGTCGTCAAGGATGTCGGCGACCCCAAGCTTTATGCGGTCGACCACTCGGCGGGCATGTATTTGCTCGGACCGACCGGCGGCTTCATCAAGAAATACGGCTACGGCACACCGAGCAGCGTGATCGCCCAGGACGTGCTGGGCTTCATCGAAGCCCGCTGACTTCGCCAGCACACGCCGAACTCACCCCGAATTCACCTCAATCCGCAGAGAAAAGACCCGAGATGCACCGCCAAAACATGTCCCGAAAAATCCTGCTTGCCACCTTGCTCGGTACGCTGCAGGCGCTGCCAGGCCAGGCCCTGGCCAACGAATCGACCAACCCAGCGGTCACCGTCCCGCCTGCCGGCAACACGACGCCCGGCGAACCGCCCGCCAACGACAAGGTGGCGCGCGGCCTGATGTTGCTCAGCCAGAACCGGATGATTTTTTCTCCCTGCCGGGATCGCAGCTACAACGCCGTCGAAGATGCTTCACCCGACGGTGCAACGGGGAAGGCGCTGAAGACGCTCGGACTGGCCGATGGCGTACCGCTTTATGTCGAAGTCTTCGGCGAATCGGCCAGCGGCATGTTGCGCATGCAGGGAATCAACATGGCGCAGCAGGATGCCCGCTGCTATGCCCCGCGCCGGGCCAGCGGCGAATGGCGGGCTGCCGGCCAGGACTGGGCACTGACGCTGTTCGAAGGCAAGGCCACGCTGCAACAAACCGGCCGGGAAGACCTGGCGGCAGCGAGCAGCGAAACCCGCTCGCCCGATCATGTGGAAATTCGCCTGCACGGGACGTCGACCGCAAAAATCACGCTGCAGCGCCAGCTCTGCCATGACAAAGACAAGCAGCGGATTTACGCATGGACGGCTGAAATCGACCTCCCCGACGGCAAACTCGGCGGTTGCGCCTGGCGCCAGTAAGCGCCTTGCCGGGGCGTTCTTGACCCACATCATGGATTGGCCACAGGCAAAAAATCGAGAATGCGCTCACCGTCAGACAAGGAGCGCAACATGAGCGGCATATTTACGAAGTCAATGGCACGGAACATCTTCTACGGGGGGACGGTGTTCTTCTTTCTGCTTTTTCTCGCCCTGACCTTCGATTCACACAAGGAATTTCCCAAGCGGGACAACAGCCAGAATCTGACGCCGCAGGTCATCGCCGGCAAGAAGATCTGGGAAACGCGCAACTGCATCGGCTGCCATACGCTGCTCGGTGAAGGTGCTTACTTTGCGCCGGAACTCGGCAACGTCTATCCGCGCCGCGGCCCGGAATTCATCAAGGCCTGGATTCAGTCGCAACCGACCGGCACGCCGGGACGTCGCCAGATGCCGCAGTTCCATCTGAGCGATGAGGAACTCGACAACATCGTCGCCTTCCTGAAATACACCTCCGAGATCAACACCGCCAACTGGCCGCCGAATATTGAGGGTTAGTCGAAGGTTAAGCATGCGTTTCACGGATCAGAGCAATTATCAAGGAGTTCACTGCGATGCAATATAAAAGCCAAGCAGTCGCCAAGCCCTATTTCATAGCGGCCATCGGACTGTTCATCGGCCAGATCGTCTTCGGATTGATCATGGGCCTGCAATACGTCATCGGGGATTTCCTCTTCCCCGAAATCCCGTTCAACGTGGCCCGCATGGTCCACACCAACCTGCTCATCGTCTGGCTGCTGTTCGGCTTCATGGGTGCTGCCTACTACATGGTGCCCGAGGAATCGGAAACCGAGTTGTACAGTCCGAAACTGGCCATCGCGCTGTTCTGGATTTTCCTCACCGCCGGGGCGTTGACCGTACTCGGCTACCTGTTCGTGCCGTATGCGACGCTGGCCCAGATGACCGGCAACGATCTGCTGGCCACGATGGGCCGCGAGTTCCTCGAACAGCCGCTGCCGACCAAACTCGGCATCGTCGTCGTGGCGCTGGCTTTCCTGTTCAACATCACGATGACCGTGCTGAAGGGCCGCAAGACCGCGATTTCCACCGTGCTGCTGCTCGGCTTGTGGGGTCTGGCGATCTTCTTCCTGTTCTCCTTCTACAACCCGCACAACCTGGTCAAGGACAAGTACTACTGGTGGTGGGTCGTGCACCTCTGGGTCGAAGGCGTCTGGGAACTGATCCTCGGTGCGCTGCTGGCTTTCGTGCTGATCAAGGTGACCGGGGTCGACCGCGAAGTGATCGAAAAATGGCTGTACGTCATCATCACGCTGACGCTGATCACCGGCATCATCGGGACTGGCCACCATTATTACTGGATCGGTGCACCGGAATACTGGCAGTGGTGGGGCTCGATCTTCTCCGCCCTGGAGCCGATTCCTTTCTTCGCGATGACCGTCTTCGCCTTCAACATGGTCAACCGTCGCCGTCGCGAGCATCCGAACAAAGCGGCCGTCCTGTGGGCGCTTGGCACCGGCGTGATGGCCTTCCTCGGCGCGGGCGTCTGGGGCTTCCTGCACACCCTGGCCCCGGTCAACTATTACACCCACGGTTCGCAGATCACCGCGGCCCACGGTCACATGGCCTTCTACGGCGCCTACGTGATGGTCGTCCTGTGCATCATCAGCTACGCCATGCCCATCCTGCGTGGCCGTGCGGCGAACTCGAACAAGGCCCAGGTATGTGAAATGTGGAGCTTCTGGTTGATGACCGTCGCCATGGTCTTCATCACGCTGTTCCTGACCGCTGCCGGCATCCTGCAAGTCTGGCTGCAACGCGTTTCCGACACGCCGATGTCCTTCATGGCCACCCAGGATCAGGTCGCCCTGTTCTACTGGATGCGTGAATGGGCCGGGGTAATGTTCTTCGTCGGGCTGATCGTTTATGTCATCAGCTTCTTCATCAAGGGTGAAACCAAAGCGGCAACGCAGTAACACCGCCGTTTCTTCACTGAGCAGGGGCAGCTTCGGCTGCCCCTTTTTTGTTTTTGCCGAGCGGCCGGCGATATCCGGAAAACTTAGCGCGGATCAAGGCCGGCAACGAGCCTGCTTTCTAGACTCACGGCATGACAAGTCATGCACTGCCCCTCCCGAATTCCACCGAACCCCGACTGGCCGGCGACTTGGCTATCTGGTTCTTCATCATGGCCGAGCTGCTCGCATTCGCCGTCTTTTTCGCGGCCTACGCCTTCACCCGCGCCGCCCATGTCGAGGAATTCAACCTTGCCCAGCAGGCGCTGAACCGTAATGCCGGCGCGATCAACACGCTGTTGCTGCTGACCGGCAGCGCCTTCGTCGTCCGCGCCGTACAGGGTGCGCTGGCCGGCGAAGCGCGGCGGGCGGCGCCGTGGATGCTTGCCGCCATCGCCAGCGGCGTGACCTTCCTCGTCGTCAAGATGGTCGAATATTCCGCCGCCTTCGACCACGGCGTCAGCCTGTCGAGCAGCACCTTCGACATGTTCTACCTGTCGCTGACCTTCTTCCATTTCATGCACGTCATCCTTGGCCTGGTCATCCTGAGCGTGTTGTGGCTCGGCCTGCGCGCCGGCCGCTACGGGCCGCACAACATGAACGGTCTGGAAAGCGGTGCCGCCTACTGGCACATGGTCGACCTGCTCTGGCTCATCCTTTTTCCGCTCGTCTATGTCATTCACTGAAAACGTCGCGGCCGGCAGTCACGGCACCCCCGCCGGCACCTTCCGCCACTGGCTGGTGCTGATCGTCGCCACGCTGCTTACCTGGCAACTCGGCGAAAGTCGTGGCGGCGGGCTGTTGACCGCAATAATCCTCGGCATTGCCATGATCAAGGGCGCCGTCATCGCCTTCGATTTCATGGCGCTGCGCCACGCCCCCCTGCTCTGGCGCTGCCTGCTCGGCGGCTGGCTGGTGCTGGTCTGTTCCCTGATCGGGCTGGCTTACTGGAAAGGCATCACCCCATGAACGCACGCAACACCCAGCAGGACGATACGCTAGCCCTGCCTTACTACGCCCCCTTCGGCCATGAAGAGGCGATCTTCGAATCCGCCTGGCGCAACCGTCTGCCGCTGCTGATCAAGGGGCCGACCGGCTGCGGCAAGACCCGCTTCGTCGCCCACATGGCCGCCCGCCTCGGCCTGCCGCTGCACACCGTGGCCTGCCACGACGACCTGACCGCCGCCGACCTGGTCGGCCGTCACCTGATCGCCGACGGCGACACCCGCTGGTGCGACGGCCCGCTGACCCGCGCCGTCCGCGAAGGCGGTATCTGCTACCTCGACGAAGTCGTCGAGGCGCGCAAGGACACCACCGTCGTGCTGCATCCGCTGGCCGACGACCGGCGCCTCCTGCCGATCGACCGCACCGGCGAACTGCTCGAAGCACCGCCCAATTTCATGCTGGTCGTTTCCTACAACCCGGGCTACCAGAATCTGCTCAAGGGGATGAAACCCTCGACCCGGCAACGCTTCGTCAGCCTGCGTTTCGACTTCCCCGAGGCCGCGCGCGAAGAAGCCATCGTGCTGCGCGAAACCGGCTGTGCCGCCGATCTGGCACGCCGCCTGGTCGGTATCGCCCAGTCGCTGCGCCAACTCAAGGACCAGGACCTCGAAGAAGCCGTCAGCACCCGCCTGCTGATCTACGCCGCATTGCTCGTGCGTGACGGCATGGACCCGGTGGTCGCCTGCCGCGCCGCCATCGTCGAGAGCCTGACCGATGACCCGGAAGTCGCCGAAGCGCTGATGGAAGTGATCAGCGCCACCTTCGGGCGTTGATGCCATGCGTTTCACGAACTGCAACTGAAAAGGCCGGCCATGCAAAATCCATCAAGCTCTGGCATCTCCGTTCCAACGCAAAGCAGCGCGGCGGAAATCCTCGCCAGAACGCCGCTGTTCTGCGATCTGCCGATCGATGACCGGCAACGCCTGGCGCAAGGCTGCCGCCTGGAAAGCTACGACAAGGGCAATATCCTGTTTCACAAGGGCGATCCCTGCCACGGTTTTCATCTGGTCATTGAAGGGCAGATCAAGCTGGCTTTCGTGTCGGCCAGCGGCCATCAGAAAGTCGTGGAAATCATCCCGCCCGGCAAAAGCTTCGGCGAAGCCGTGATGTTCATGCAGAAACCCTACATCCTGATGGCGCAAGCCCTGACCGATTGCCAACTGCTGTTCATCACGAAAGACGTGATCCTGCAGGAAATCCGCAAGGATTCGGATTTCTGCATGCGCCTGATCGGCGGCCTGTCGATGCGACTGCACCAGTTGATCAAGGACCTGGAAATCTATTCGCTGTGTTCGGGTCGCGAACGCATCGTCGGCTACCTGCTCGGCGAAATGGCCGACGACGAGGGCAATCCGCCGAGCGGCCGGGTTGAAGTCTGCCTGCCAACCCACAAAGCCACCATCGCCTCACGACTCAACCTGACGCAGGAACATTTCTCCCGCATCCTGCACGAACTGGCCGACGATGGCCTGATCAAGGTCGAAGGCCGGCGCATCATCATCCCCGATGTCGCCAACCTGCATTCCAGCCTCTGCCTGCCCTGAAATCAGAAATCGACCGCCAGCCGCAGATAGTAATAACTGCCGTTGTAGCCGAACGGCGCGTACTGCGAATACTGGATCACCTTACCCAGGCCCACCAGGCTGTCGTCGGTATTGCCCCACTTCTCGGGTTTGACATTGAACAGGTTGACACCGCCCAAGGCCAGCGTGACATCTTTCGCCACACGATAGGCCAGCTCTCCGTCGACCGTCCACCTGGCTGAAAACGTGACCTTGTCGTAAGCCTGGACACTGGAGAATTTGCCGAACCGGTTGAGATTGACGACCACATCGTAATCGCGCGTCGAATACTTCGACCAGAGCTTGATCGCATCGATCGGCTGCCCGCCCTCCATCATCACTTTCGTGAAGGGATCGAGGATCAGATCGGTCATATTGACCCCGAGCACCGCCGGCGCCTGGTTGATCGTGTTGATATTCGTCTTGCTGCGCTGGTAAGCGCCGACGAATTTGAGCTTCGCGCCATTACCCAGATCGTGTTTGTAATCCAGACGCAAATCGAAACCGCGGGTCCGTGTACCGATGGCATTGGTGAAATACACCGCACCATCAATATTGTTTTGCGCCAGGACGGCCGCTGCCTGCGAGCTGAGCGAAGACAGGCTGTAACCGGCAATGTAGCCGGTCGGCATGATGCGGTCTTCGATGTCAGTGACGAAGACATCGGCACTGGCGGTCAATTGCGCGGCCGGTTGATACACCAGGCCAAGGGTGAAATGCCGGGACTTTTCCGGCTTCAGATCGGTCGCCCCCAAAGCGCGGGCTACCGGGTGGTCGACCGCATAATTTCCCCAGAACTGGGCGGCAGCGTCGTTGCTGTTGCGGTACGTCCCGGTGGAAGAAAAATGGCTCTGTGACAACGATGGCGCACGGAAACCGGTACTGGCGCTGGTGCGGAACAGCAGGTCTTCAGTGGCGCGGTAGCGCAGCGCCAGCTTGCCGTTCAGGGCCGAACCAAAATCGCTGTAGTGCTCGGCCCGCGCTGCGCTGTCGAGCATCAGGCGATCGGACACGCTGTATTTCAGATCGCCGTACAAGGAATGCGCCTGACGCTTCGCGGAAACCTCGTTCTCCGGGCTGAAGCCGGGAAAACCTTGCGCGCCATAGGCATAGTTATTCTCTGCCCCCAGCATGTAGGACGCGGCATCGCCTTTGTCGATGCGGTAATGCTCCTGACGAAACTCGTAACCGCCGGACAGCGTGTGGCGACCGATCTTCCGGCTCAGATCCAGGTTGAGAATCTGCTGCGTGTAACGCGTCGCCCCGCTATCAAACGAGGTGGGCGTCGCACTGCCGAGCGAGGTATTCAGCGAGTCATTGACGTAGAAGTGGTAATCGTTGTGCCCATGCGTATAGCTGACATCCCAGCGCGTACCGCTGTCGAGTATCCCTCTGGCCCCGCCGGTCATGGAGAAATCGAGGATTTTCGGCTCGATCAGGGGCAGGAAGCCATTCGGATAAATCGTCGAGAGATTCCGCTCATCGTCGGCCCGCCGGTAGAAAGCGCCGGCGCTGCTGCGTCGCTTGTCGTACAGGCCATGCGCGTAAAGCGTCGTGTCGCCGCGCGGCAATTCGGCGTTCAGGACGAACAGGCCGTCTTGCGTGTCGGCATCGCCAAAGTGCGTGTTGCGCCGCCCGCCATCATAGGCATCCGGACCGGCCCGATTGCTCGGGCCACGGTCGCGCCATTCCGCCGTCAGATTGACAAAGCCGTCGCCGGCCAGCGGCAAGGTATGGAAGACGCTCACCTGCTTGTTGATGCCGTCGCCTGCGCGTGTCCGGCCATAGCTGACGGTGGCCTGGCTGGATTGCCCGTAACCCTTGAGAATGATGTTGATGATGCCGGCAATGGCATCCGAGCCGTATTGCGCCGCCGCACCGTCGCGCAAGACCTCGACGCGCTCGATGGCACGCAGGGAGATGGTATTGAGATCGACGCCGGAACTGCCGCGCCCCACGGTGCCGTTATTGTGCAACAGCGAACTCTGGTGCAAGCGCTTGCCGTTGATCAAAACCAGCACCTGATCGGGATTGAGGCCGCGCAGCGTGAACGGCGGCGCATGATCGGTGCCGTCGGCAATGCTCGGGCGCGGTGCATTGAAGCCGGGCACCAGCACCGCCAGGGCACGGATCAGTTCGGTCTGGCCGGTCGATTGCAATTGCGCCGAGGTAATGATGTCGATCGGCACCTCGGCATCGAGCGCGTCCCGCTCGCCGCCACGCGACCCGACAGCCGCCTTGGCCTGGGTTTCGATTTGCAGCAACTGATCGAGCGGCCGGCTGTAGTAATCGTTGGTTTCCTGAATCGTCTTGTCAGCCGCAAATGCCGTACCGATCGCCAAAGGAAGGAGTGCGCAGCAAAAGTGTTTCATGGCTTGTCTCCCCGCAGCACAGTGGCAATCGACAACAAGGGAGCGCCGATCTTCAGACCGGATTTGACGGCGGCGGCATGGTTGATCTTGATACGGGTTTTTTGCTCGACAAAATCCAGCTGGATGATGCCGCCGCTTTCGGCAAAGCCCTTGGCTTCGCTGATCGTCAGTATGCCGTTCTTGTGGGCAAACTCGGTCGCGGCCAAACGGGCAGCGGCATTTCTCAAGGTAATGAACAGAACGTCCGTTTCGCCCACCTGCTCCAGCTTGTTGGCGTAGCGCAACTCGATAGGCTTGTTGTGGATGCGTTTGTCCCGATACAGATCATCGAGCAGTTTGCCGAACGGATTGTCGTCAAGCAGGGTGATGACAAAGCGCTCGCGCTCCCTGTCTTTGTCGGGCCAGTCGATATAGCTGGCAAAACGACCGATGAACACGGCTTCGAGCTTTCTTTCCTCGTCGCCGGCATAGACCCACGGTGCTTGCAGCAATGACAGCAAGCCGACCATCAACAAAAGCATCCTCACCCGAACTCCCCTCAAGCCACGATGTAACAGTTGCGACCAGCCGCCTTGGCACGGTACAAAGCCTCGTCGGCGGCAGCGATCATTGTCTCAATCGGCTCGCCAGGCCGTTTTTCCGAGGAATATACACCGAGGCTCACCGTCACATTGAGCGAGTGTCCAGGTTGATATTCGATGCTGCGGCCTTCGAGTCCGAGGCGGATGCGCTCCGCCACGGCAATGCAGGCATCAAGCGTGCCGCAGTCACAAATCACCAGGAATTCCTCACCGCCCAGCCGGGCCACCAGGTCGTACTCACGGGCGCTATCCAGCAATACCCGCGCCGTTTCCTGCAAGACAAGATCGCCCACCGGATGACCATAAAGATCATTGACCTTCTTGAAAAAGTCGAGGTCGAGCATGATGATGCCGATCGGTTCCCCCTTGCGCAAGGCGCGGGTGAGCATGGTTCGCATGATTTCCATCGCATGATGGCGATTGGCCAGACCGGTCAACGCGTCCGTCGTGGCAAGTTTGCTCAAGCGGTCATCGCGCTCGTGGATATCAGCCAGCATGGCGTTGAAAACATCGTAGAGACTCTTGAACTCATCCCGGCGGTTCGATGTCAGCACGGCGCGGTAGTTCTTCGTCTGGGCCACCTCTTGCATGGTGGCGATCAGGCTCATGATCGGACGCGTGAACAGCGCCTGGAGTTTCAACGACAAAAACAGCAGCAAAACCAGCGTCAGCACGGATGCGGCAATTTGCACCAGCACGAATTCGCGGATTTTCGCCCACATCAGTTCGGTATCCGAAATGATCGCCAGGGTGCCAATCGGCTTGTTTTCGAAAAAAATCGGCCGCAAAACCAGCATCGAATCATTGTCGATGCGCTCAACGAAACCAAGCGGACTACCGAGTATGCCGGCATCTTTTCGAATGCTCGCCTGCAGGGCTTCCTTGAACGCTTGTTCGCTCGATGTCGGCAAACCGGCGGAACGATACTCCGCGAGCAGTTTTCCGGATTCATCGCTGACCACGGCCAGCAGGATATGCGGGTCCGCGTGCAAGGAAGCGAGCATGGCATTTGCACTGTCCGCATCGCTGAAGGCCAGTGCAGCGCGCATGTTCTCGCTGATCACGTCGGTCAACTGATGCAAAACCCGCAACGAGGACTTCGACTCACTCAGATAAGTCGAATAAATCGCGATCAGCGAAGAAATGACCAGCGCAAGCCACGCACTCAAACCGAGCAGGACAATCAGCTTGTAGCGAATTGAAATCCTATCGAACATAACGTTTTGATTAAACAGGTTATTAACCGAACAGGATTTTTGATTTCGGAAGACATGACCGCGACAGGGCCATCTATTCCACTTGGTTCACACAAGCGTTTCAGCAGACGCAGGAACCAAGGGACTCGACGATTCTACCCCAAGCCGAGGGCGTGCAAACCTCCCGCAACAGCAAGGGCCTGCGTTTTACTGGACGGCAGATGCCAATCCCCAGTCCGTAATGATTTTTACCTGAGGTTTGCCCGCATACCCAAGCCAACTGGCGAGTTGCACGAGTCCCCGTCACGTCAGGGACGTTTTTTGCAAAATTATCCGGTCGACCGCAAAAAAACCGCCGATTATCTACTTGAACCGACCGGCATCCAATGCATCGGGCAAATCCGGGGTAATCTGATCAAACTTCAATAAGCGCTTGCCCTTGTGATCCTTGAGGAAATCATCGGCATCCTCCCGGGTGCCCAAGGGCACGAATTCGTGCCCCATCGGCCCGAGCACATCCGAACCAGTCACGAACCAGGCTCCGCGAGCATCGATACGCTCCAGATTGTAGAAGTCTGTCACGTAAATACCGACAATATTTTCCCGGCGATGCCCCGGCGCATACTTGGACAGGTCGAACAGGAACTTGAACATGTCCTTGGCCCCATCGAAGAAATGGGCATGCCCATCCTTCCAGACGACGACGGCGATCCAGTTCGGATACTTGGAAACGATCATGCCGCAAACCGGGCATAAATCCTTCGGACCCGGTTTGGGCACAACCATGCCTTGCGCGTAAGCCGGCACCAGGCAGAACGCGAGGCCGGCAACAATGAAATGACGACGCTGCATCAGCCCTGCTTCTGCTGCATCGCGCGCTTGCGGCGCTCTTCACGGTTCTTGCGGATCTGGGCGACATCGTCCGACATGCCGAGATAGCTTTCGCGCAAGGCATCGTTGAAACTAGCCAGCGTTCCGCCGTGCTTTCCCTGAAACTCCTTGGCTACGTCGGCTGAAGCGAAGGAATGCTTGCTCTTCTTCGTCATCGCGTGTTTCAGGTCAGCACCGATCAGGTAGGTCAGCTGGTCAACCGGCACCAGCGGACGGGGTTCCTGGGTTGAGCCAAAGTCCGGCCCCCAGATGTTCTTCGGTTCGCGGTCGATGTTGAGGCTGAGGCTGAGCGCCAGACAGTGGATGGAACAGACGCCGTCGGCCAGGTCGTCACCGTACTGGACCAGCATCCGGGTCTTGTTGTGCTCCTTGCGATCCATGCCGCAGTACGGGCATTTCGCGTATTTTTCGATATCCCGCTCAAGCGGATTGGCATCGGCTGCCTTTTTGGGAATAAACTGGTTCGGCGTCCCGTCGGTCGTGCAGGCCTCGGCACGTGCGTTACCGGTAGCGGCCATGGCCATGGCCAGACCGGCCAGTGTGGAAACCTTGAGAAGATCGCGGCGATTCATGGTGTTCTCCCTGTGTCGAATTGATTTCGGGGCATATTAGCGCCGCTTGATTTACCCACTCTGCGGCATATTGTCGCAGTCAGCCGATCAGCCGGTGCATCACCATGTAGTAACGCATGCCCTGCCAGAGCGTCGAAACCCCGAGGGCGATGACGAACAATGCCGCCCCCTTGAGCAGCCAGCCGCGCAGACGCGGCCCCAGTTTGCCGAAGAGGAAGGAAGCGGACAGCATCGACGGCAGCGTGCCGGCACCAAAGGCCAGCAGCAGCAAGCCGCCTTCGACCATGCTGGGCGCCGTAGTTGCCTTGACCGCCATCGCCATCGTCATCGAGCACGGCATCAGGCCGTTGATCGCCCCGCCGATCAGCGCACCGGCAACCGGACCACGCTGGACCGCCAGGGAAAACTGTTTGCGCAGCCAGGCGACCGGTGCGAAACCGAGGCTGTTGCGCCAGGGCGAAACCCCCAGCAGGTCTAGGCCGAGCAAGATCACGACAACCCCGGCGACGATCTGCAAGATGCCCTGTAGCTTGCCGAACTGTCCAGTCGCCACGAGCACTGCGCCGACAGCGGCGGCAATCACGCCGATCACCGTATAAACACCGACACGCGCCGCGTGATAAGCAAGGTAGGGCCAGATGCCTTTGGCGCCGAGACGCATGAAGAATGCCGAGACCAAGCCACCACACATACCCAGACAGTGCCCGCTGCCGAGCAGGCCGGTCATGAAGGCCAGCCAATAGGAAAGATCGCCAATTGCCTGGTGCTGAGAGTGATCCATCGTTTTGTCCGTGAGAAGCGCCTGGCAGTCTAGCAAACCGGCTCAAAAAAAACGCCACGGATCAAGCGTGGCGATTTTCATTGCTCACTACCGCAAGATCAGAACCGGTAGCTACCGCTAAGGTAAAAGAAACGGGTCGGAGGATCCTCGACGGCATACATCGAGCCCCAGTTATCTGGCGCCTGCTTGTCGAAGAGATTGGTCACGCCGGTTGCCACCGAGAACTGCTTGTTGAAGCGATAAGCAATCTTGAGATCAGCAGTACCGTAATCGCTGGAAATATTCAGACCACGAATCGTATTGTGGCTGTTGTAATAATTGAAGTAATAACGCCCCAGCAAGTCCGCTGTCCATCCGGCCTGCTCGAAACGCAAACCCATTCTTGCAATATTGCCCGGCCTGCCGGTCAAACGGTCACCGGTAGTATCGTCGCGGGCATCAATGTGTTCATAAGCACCGCGTAACGACCAAATCTGACTGATTTGCCATGCCGCACTCAATTCGATGCCCTCAATAGTGACTTGTCCGATATTGGCATAGACCGAACGGGACCTCACGCTCGCAGGATCCGTCGGCAATCGAGCAGCCGAAATAGTCGTAATCAAGTTCTTGCTACGCGTCTGATAGGCAGACACATCGACTTTGATTCGCTCGGCGGCATATCCTGCAGCCAATTCAAAGCTACGGCTTTCTTCGGGTTCGAGGGTCTCACTACCGAGAATAAGGAAAGTTCCACGCCGGAAAGTCGCATATTGTTCAAGTACCGTGGGCGCACGAAAAGCCTCGCCATAGCCAGCCCGGAAGCGCCAGTTACCCGGCGTGTATTGAAGCGAGAGACGCGGCGTCGTTGCATCCCCGAACTCGTTGAAGCGATCGTGCCGGACTCCGGCAAGAATGCTCCATTCGCGATTCAGCCGGATATCTCCTTGAGCAAGAACATAGTTATTTGTCCGATCTCCCTCCCGGCTCGTATTGTTGGCGATGCTCAACTTGTCATTCTGTTGCCCGATGCCCAAGGTCAGGGTGTGATCGCCAAATGGCAGGACATAGCGCCCCGCATACTGAGTCTGGGTGTAATCGGTTTGCTCGATCAAAGGATAAGCGCGGGTCGTCTTCGCATCGCTCGTGCCACGCGATGCATCCAGGCTGAGAATACCAGGACCGACTTCACCGGTGTAATTAAGGCTGCCGTAGTCGCGGTCTTCGCGCTCGTAAGCACTGAAGCGCGTAAATGGGGTGGTCGTCAGTTCCCCTGGGCTGCTGTCATCCTGTCTGGCCCGCTCCAGACTCAAGCGCAGCTTCTGCCCTGGTGCGACCTGAAGACCCGCCTGGTAATTGATGTAAGTCTCATCGACACCCTTCAGATCGGCGGCATAACTATTATGGTCGACGCGGTAATCATCCCGGTTGCGCTGCTCGACACTGAATCGATGCGTCAGCATTTCACCACCATATTCGAGAGAAGCTTTCCAAAGGTCGGTTTCCCGCTGCTTGCCTCTGGATTGCCCATAGGTAACCGAGGTGCCGCCGTGCAACCCGCTCCCCAGCTTGGGCTGACGGGTAATCACATTGATCACGCCGCCGGATGCATCAGCCCCGTAAAGGGCGGACATCGGCCCGCGAACAATCTCGATCTGCTCGACATCTTCGGTGCCATAAAGGTTGATATCGCGTGAACCGTATTTCTGCGTACGGCGCATGCCGTCGAACAGAATCAGCGTGCCGCTGCCAGTCATCCCGCGCATGCTCACCGTGCTGTTCAACGAGGTGCCGCGGGTATCGACACCGACCGCTTGGTCAAGCGAATCAAGCAACGACACACCGGGCGTCGACTCGATATCGCGACGACTGACGACCTGAACGCTGGCCTGGACGTCCTTGACATCCTGGGCATAGCTGGCGGCGGTAACGACGACGGTGGGCATGATGCCCGCTTCCTCGGCGGCGAGCGGCACAGTCAGCGCAAAAAGGATTGCAGCGCTGAGCGGACGCAGGCGAGGCAGGGAAGATGGATTGGTGGTTTTCATGAGGTCTGGTGGGTGTATTGAAGAAATCAGTCCGCCCGCTGGCGGAAAACAACGGGAACAACAGCTACCGGTATCGGCGTTTGCCCCGGACGGCGCCGCAGCAGCAAGCAGGCCGCAGCAAGGCAAAGCAGCAGTGAAACCAGCGCGGCTTCCGGCGACACCGTGGCAATCCGGCGGCAACCGATGAGCAGAAGCACGACTGCGGCGCCAAAACGCAACAGTTCCTCCAGCCACGGCTGATCGTTGCGCAGATGCTCCCCGACGCTGGCACAAGCGGGAATCAGGACGAGCATCGGCGTCAGCAAGGCACCCAACCCGAAAACCATCCCGAGTAGCGCGCCTTGCATGGCTGATGCTCCTGCTGCAGCGGTGGCAAGCAGTGTTGCCAGCGGCGCGCAGGGAATCAGGGTCAGCGCGATACCAAGCAGGAATGGGGGGAAATTGGCCAATTTTTGTGGTCGACCGCAGGTGCCACGGTTTTTTCGGCCAGGCACCACCAACAACAAAGCGGTCAGGCAGGCAACGCTGCCGATGATGAGGTTGCCCAGCCCCCCCACCAGCCATTTGACAAAACCGGCGCCGACCAACCCGGCCAGTCCGCCCAGCATCGAATAGGCGAGCAGGCGACCGCCAAGAAAGAGGCCCATGTCGATCAGCCCTGCCCGCCGGCCACCTGCCTTGCCGAAAGCCAGCGTGCCGATGAACGGCAGGCAGGTCACGGCACAGGCAGTCAGCCCGAGCGAAACTCCGAGCAGGAAGACCGTCAGCAGCGATGTCGTCGAGTCAGCCGACATGCTTTTCCTGCCGCGACTTGCGCACGATGCGGACCGGCTTGACCTCTCCCTCCGGCGTTTCACCGCGGACCCGCCGCTTGTAGTACTCACGAGCCGACGAGAACAGCGCCAGCGGCCCAAACTTGAGGCGGATGACGCCATCGTCCGGACAGAATTCGGCGCAGCGGCCGCACAGTGTGCAGTCCTCGTTGAAAGCCCGGCGGCCGTGTTCGTGGTGAATCTCCGGGATATCCATCGGACAGGCTCTGGTGCAGATACCGCACTTGTCGCACTTGGCGTGTTCGACCTTGCTCAGACGCAGCAGCGCAGCGTGGCGGGCCACGGCATTGAGCGCCAACATCGGACAGATGCGGCAAAACGGCTGGCGCACCGCCAGTGCCGCGGCAACGACGAAACCGGCAAGCAGGTTGGCGACGATGCCGAGGCCGAGGCTGAAGCCGTCGGCGCCGGTACGGATCGCCAGTTCATCGGTGTTGGCTGTTAGCAAGGTGGTTACGATGCGCGACGGACAGATGTCGCAATACGGGTTGCCGGCCGAATGCGGCGCGTAGCCGAGACCGGCGAGCAGCGGCACAACGAAAACCAGACCGAGCAATACCAGCCATTTCACCGGTCGCAACCAGCGCAGTTTGCCCGCTGGCACGGGCGTCATGCCGAAACCGAGGCGGCGGCCGAGGCGGAAAAGCCATTCCTGAACCGTTCCCAGCGGGCAGACCCAGGCACAGAAGGCCTTGCCGAGGACGAAAAAGAACAGGAGGAAAGTGCTGAAGGTAACGAAAACTGGGATCAGCACCTTGACGGTAATCTGCTGGGCTTTGGCCATCACCGCGCCGACGCGGTGGTCCATCTGGTGCTGGAGCGGCACCAGCGCGCAGTAGCCGCCGTTTACGCTGTCGTAAGCACAGGATAGCGCAGGCAGCGCAGTAGATATTTTCTCTGCCGCATAACTACCCACCAGCAAGCCGCCATAGACGCTGAGCGCAAAGGTCAGCAACTGGACCAGGAAGCGGAACCGGGACAGCGTTGGAACAACTTGCTTCAGTCGCTCAGGCATTCTTCTTCTCCTTGCGGCGCAGCAGCGGCACGGCAAACACCATGCCCAGTGCGAAGACCCCAACGCCAAGTGCCAGACTGCGTTCTCGCATGCGGTCCGGGTTGTAGCTCTGGTTGTAGGTCGTCAGGAAACGCTTTCCCCCGGAAACATGATCAAGCGAAAGAACGAATTCCTGACGTGCATTCATGCCCTCCTTGGCGTTCAGGCGCTCACTCGTGAAATCGCGTGGAAAGCTGACCTCGGCCACACCGTCGGCGTCCGCCATGAATTGCTGCCGGGTACCGCCCTCGGTTTCGAGGGTCAGCAGGTGTCCGGGCAAAGGCTGATTGTCGTGCCGCAACAGGAAACGCCAGCGACTGCCTTCACGCGTGCCGCCATGCTCCTGCAGGCGGAGCGGAACGATTTCCAGCCCACCGCGCGGTGCGCGCAGCATCTCGGTCGGAACCTGATGACGGGCTGGAAAGAAAAAATAGGTGGTGGCACGGACGACTTCACGTTCGTTCTCACGCGTCGCGATGAACCACAGGTGGCCGCCGGTACCCATCTGGGCCTTGCTTACCGTCCAGCCATCCTTGCCTTGCGCCAGGACAACCGGTGCCGGTGCTTCCGGAGTCTGCAGCACGACCTGATCAAAATCGCCGACGCTTGCCTTCACCCGCATGCCGGGTGCTTCGCCTCGGCTCATCGTGACCCTCAGCAAGGCATCACTGCTCCAGGTGGTCGCCATGGTGGATGCCTGTGCCGCTGCATGGCCTGCTTGTTCACCATGGGCCAGCAGAGTCGGACTGACACCCGTCAGGGCAAGTGCCAGAAGCGTGGAAGCAAGAGCATGGGATCGAATCATTACGTGCGCCGGAGATTGGAAAGCGCGCAATGGTTACATAACGTCACATGACAAGGAATGCGACAAGATGTCGCACTAAGTACATGATTGAATTATTATTTTGATGTAGATCAAGTTACCCGGAGCGCTTGCTGGAATTCCTGGCAAGGCCTGCAAATCTGCGAGACAGATATTCCCGGAATGAGTTAGCGCTGCAAGCGCAGCGAATTGGCCACCACCGACACCGAACTCATCGCCATCGCCGCTGCCGCAATCATCGGATTGAGGCGGCCGGCGGCGGCGACCGGGATGGCGATGACGTTGTAGCCGAGCGCCCAGAACAGATTCTGGCGGATGATCGCCATCGAGCGCCGCGACAGGTCGATGCCGGCGGCGACGCGGGCGATGTCGCCGCCGACCAACGTGATGTCGGCCGATTCGACGGCGATGTCGGCACCGCCGCCGATGGCGAAACCGACGTCGGCGGCGGCCAGGGCTGGCGCATCGTTGATGCCGTCGCCGATCATGCCGACCCGCTCGCCGGTTGCCTGCAGTTCGCGGATAACGGCCAGCTTGCCGGCCGGCGTGGCGCGGGCGATGACTCGTTCGATGCCGACCTGGCGGGCGACGTGATGCGCCACCGCATCGACATCGCCGGTCGCCATGACGGTCTTCAGGCCCAGGCGATGCAGCAGCGCGATGGCTTCGCGGGCGCCGGCACGCGGCTGATCGGCAATGGCGAAAACTGCCCGGATTTCGCCGTCGACCGCAACATGCACCGGCGTCTTGCCCTGCTCTGCCCAGCGTGCCGCTTCGTCGGCCAGAGCGCTGCTGGCGATGCCCTGTTCGGCGAACAGCGCGGCATTGCCGATGACGATGCAGCAACCGTCGACCGTCGCCGTGACGCCCTGCCCCGGAAGCGCGGCAAAGGTATTGGCATGTAGTGGCTGGCCCTGGCGCGGCCGGCACCAGTCGGCCATGGCCCGCGCCAGGAAATGCTCGGAACCGGCCTCGGCAGCGTCAATCAGACTGGCCAAGCGGGCCTCGTCGGTGCCGGCGACCAGCAGCGCATCGCTGACCACCGGCTTGCCCTCGGTGATCGTCCCGGTCTTGTCGAAGACCACGGTAGTCAGCTTGGCAGCGGTTTCCAGGGCTTCGCCGTGACGGATGAAAATCCCGCGTTTAGCCGCCTGGCCGGTACCGACCATGATCGCCGTCGGCGTCGCCAGGCCGAGGGCACAGGGACAGGCGATCAGCAGCACGGCAACCGAATGCGCCAGCGCCGCCGATACCGGGGCGCCAGCCAGCGCCCAGCCGGCGAAGGTCAGCCCGGCGATGCCGCCGACAGCGGGTACAAAACGCGCCGAAATGCGGTCGGCCAGTTTCTGCACCGGCAGCTTGCTGCCCTGGGCGTGATCGACCAGCTTGACGATGCCGGCGAGCACAGTGTTACCGCCGATGGCGCTGACGCTCATGGTGAAGCTGCCGTTGCCGTTGAGGCAGCCGCCGATTACCGTATCGCCTTCGCCCTTGGCCACCGGCAACGACTCGCCGGTGATCATCGCCTCGTCGATGCTGGAATTGCCGGCGAGCAATCGGCCGTCGGTCGGCACCTTTTCTCCGGCACGCACGCGCAGGATGTCGCCAACTAGCACGTCGTCGATCGGCACTTCGCGCTCGCTGCCGTCAGCCTCGATGCGCAGTGCGGTTTCTGGCTGTAGTTCGATCAGTTTGCGGATCGCCTCGCCGGCCTGACCCTTGGCCCGCTCTTCCATGTAGCGGCCGAGCAGCACAAAGGTGCAGATGCCGGCGGCCGACTCGAAATAGACGTGGTGATGCATTTTGAACACGCCAGGAATGCTGTAGGCCCAGGCGGCGCCGGAGCCGATGGCGATCAGCGTGTCCATGTTCGCCTCGCCCTGCTGCGCCAGCGCCCAGGCCTTGCGGAAGATGCTGTTGCTGCTGCCGAACAGGATCGCGCTCGACAGCGCGAATTCCATCACGCGCAAGGCCGGCGAGCGGTGCATCAGCATCCCGGAAACCATCACCGGCACGGTCAGCAGCGCCGACTGGACGAAGCGCTTTCTGGCTTCCTCGACGCGCGCCTTCTCGCGCTCGACCAACAATCGGCGCTGGGCCAGCGTGTCCATCGGCCGGGCTTCGTAACCCAGGCGGCGGACCACCGCCGAGACGCCATCGCGGTCGATCACGCCATGCACGGTCAGCGTCGCGGCAGCGAAATTGACCACCGCCGAACGTACGCGTGGGTCGCGCTTGAGCTTCATTTCGATCAGCAGCGCGCAGGAGGCGCAGCTCATGCCTTCGACGGCCACCGAGCACTCGCTGACCGGGCCGTCGACCGGCGCCACCGGCGTTTCCACTTTCGGTGCCGCCAGCAGGTTGCCGAGGATGGCGTCAAGCGTCGCCAGCAGGCGCGCCTCCGGTAACGCGGCGGGATCGTAGCGCACGGTCAGCGAACCGATCTCCGCCACCACGGCCACCTCCTTGATTGCCGGATGCTTGCACAGCAGGATTTCCAGGATGTAGCAGCGCTCCTGCTCGCCAATCAGCGACGGCGCGATGACGCGAATGCGCCGGACCAGACGATGGGCGACCTGGAAATGCTTCATTGGCTCTTGCGGTAGCGGACCAGCAGGAAGACCAGGTAGAACACCGTCAGCCAGGCGTTGCTGTGGGCGACCGGGTTCTGCAGCCAGCGTTTGGTGATCAGGTCCCAGTGCGTCTTGATCAGGTAGAAGGCGACGATGTCGTTGAAGAAATTGACGATGGCCTTCTCGGTAAGCGCGCTCTCGACCAGCGGCTGGAAACGTGCCTGCAGGGAGCCCTCGGCCGGCGGCGTGGCCGGCGTCAGCAGGGCCTTGAGGCGGTCGAGCAAAGGCTGCAGGCCGTTGGCAAAAGCCCCACCAACGAGGCTCTCCGGCGCTTCGGCGACGGGCTCGGCGGTGGACGGCTGATCGCCCAGCAAGACGAACAACGCCCGTGCCACCTGGCCGGCACTGACGGTTGCCGCATCGAAACGAATCGACATCCGCCGGCCATCCGGGTCAACCGTGGCGCCGGCAACGCCGGGCGTCACCGGCAGGCCACGCTCGACAGCCTGCGCGACCTCGGGCCGGCACAGTTCGTTCGGCAGTTCGAGGCGCAGGAAGCCGGCCCCGCGATGCAGCACGACGATGCGCCGTGCCAGTTCATCGGCTTGTGACATGGTGGACTCCGTCAGGCTGCAGACTGGATATCGGTGGCAACCGGCGCCTTGACGCCCTCGATTTTCTCTTCCGCCTCGGCCATCAGGTCAGCGAGGTTTTCCTTCTGGTGCAGTGCGAAATCCTTGCCCATGCCGGTCGCCTTCGAGAGGCCATCGATGATTTCCTTCTGGTACTTGAAGAGCAGGAAACCGGCAACGACACCACCGGCGGCGCCAACCGCCAGCAGGGTCAGCGGGTTACGCAGCAGCGCCCCGCCAAGCAGACCTTTACCGGCGGCAAAACCAGCGCCGGCCATCATTGCGCCGGTGGTCAGCGGTTTTGCCATCACGTGGCTGGCGCCGTTCATCATCATGTGCGGCATGTTCTTGAGCATTTCTTCGGTCATCATGGTTCTGTCCTTTCAACGGGCTTGCGGGTCATTGTTTTCATTCTGAACCGGCGCTTCCTTGATGTCATGCAACATCTCGTAGATGCCGCGGCAACCCTCGCAGCAGAAGCGGTACTGCCGCTCTGCGGTGTTCAGGACAAAGGGCTTGACCCCGATGTCGAGACCGCAGAGATCACAGACCCGGTTATCGTTCATTTGAGCAGTTCCAGCACATGCCGCTCGAAGCTGGCCTCGTCAGCTTCGCCAACAATCTTGCCGCGAACAATGCCGCCGGCGTCGACAAAGAAAGTGGTTGGCAGGCCGACAACGCCGTAGCTACGGGCAATCGCCGACGATTCGTCGAGCAGCGCCGGGTAGCTGACGCCGATCTTCTGCATGAAGGCAGTGACGGTTTTTGCGTCCTGGCCGGCGTTGACCGCAAGAATCGTCAAGCCGCTGGCCTGCTGGCGCCGATAGACCTGCTCGATGGCCTTCATCTCGCCCTCGCAGTACTTGCACCAGTCGGCCCAGAAGCGGATCACCAGCGGCTTGCCGGCGAAGGATTCGGGAAAGGCTACCGTCTTGCCGCCGGCATCGACCGTCTGAAAGGCAGGCGCCGGGCTGCCGACATTGATGTTGCTCTTCGCCGCATCGCCGCCACAGGCGACCAGCAGGCAGGCCAGGAAAAAAGGTAAAAGGCGCATTTCAGTGCTCGATCAGGATCAGGTTGGAAGCCAGCACGAACCAGGTGGCTATCGCAGTAAAAAGCAGGAAGCCGGCCGCGGTCAAGGCTGCCAGGCGGGCGGAAACCCGGGGAATCACCTCGCGCAGGCTGGCCACCCGGGCAAAGGGCTGGATCGCGCCGGCACCCAGCCCCGCCGCCGTCGCTGCGAACAGCGGCAAGTAGAGCGCGTAGCCGCGGTAGTCGTATTCCGGTTTGAGGATGCAAAAAGGGCAATGGTGATGCGGATGCTCGTAGATGTAGAGCGAGACGAAGGACAGCACGCCGGTCATGGCGACGATAAATCCCGCCGCACTGAGCACGGCCAGCAGCCCGCCGCTGATGACCCCACGCCGACGCCAGTGCCACAACGCGAGCAGTGTCGTCACTGCCATCGTCGAGTAGAACAGCCAGATAGCCGGTAGCGGCGGCAGCGCCGACAGATCGCCGGCAATCGATTCGGCCTCGGTAGAGAACATGCTGCCGCAGCAGGAGGTGATGACGTTCGCCTTGAGCCCCGAGAAGTAGCGGAACTGCAGCCAGAACGAAGCGGCCAGGAAAGGCAACAGGACGATCAGCAGGCCGTACTTGATGCGCACCAGCGGGTAGTCGCGCGCCTGCGTGTCGACATGGTTAATCGCCAGCCAGGCCGCGGCCAGGAAGAAAACCAGCATCTGCGCGATCAGCGCCGGAAAGCCCCACTCATTGACATTCAGCGTGCCGACTGCACACATGGCGCCAACAAACATCGCCGACAGCCGGTCAGCGTTGAAGACAAAGAGCAGCAAGGCGCCAAGCTGGACGACGAGGACGAAGGAGACTAGCGTCGAGAACAGGTAGGTGCGCCGCTCCAGAATCAACTGGTATTCCGATCCGCTGCCGATGTCCCAGCGGCGGATTACCTGCAGCGCGAACGGCGTCGCCAGGAGCAGCATCAGCACGGCCAGGCCGGCTGCCAGCAGCAGTGCGATGATCGCCGGCTGGAACAGCATCAGTCGCCGATCAGCCGGCCGTCGCGCATGCCGACGACGCGATGGACGGCGCTTGACTCGACCACCAATGGATCGTGGCTGGTCAGCAGCACCGTCTTGCCGGCGGCAGTGAAGCCTTCGAGGATGGCCATGAACTCCATCGACAGCGCGGTATCGAGGTTGGCGGTCGGCTCGTCGGCAATGATCACTTCCGGATCGTTGATCAGCGCCCGAGCGATGGCGACGCGCTGCTGCTCGCCGCCGGACAGCCACTCCACCTTGGCCTGCGCGCGGTGCGTAAGTTGCAGGCGCTCGAACAACTCGCCTGCCCTGGCGACCAGTTCGGCGCGTGGCCGGCCGGTGGGAAAGGCCGGCAGGATCACGTTTTCCAGCGCCGACAGGCCTTTGATCAGGTTGAACTGCTGGAAAACAAAGCCAAAGCTCTGCCGGCGGATGTCGGTCAGGAAACGCTCGGGCAAGGCCGAGATGTCCTCGCCCTTGAAGCGCACGCGACCGCTGGTCGGCCGGCTCAGGCAGCCGACGATGGTCAGCAGCGTCGTCTTGCCCGAACCGCTCGGGCCGCGGAAGGCGGTCACCTTGCCGGCTTCGACGGCGAGGTCGATGCCGTGCAGCGCCCAGTATTCGTTCGGCCGGTTCTGGTTGAAGGCCTTTTTGATATCGAGCAGTTCGATCATCGCATCACCGCATCGGGATCGGTGATCGCCGCCCGCCAGATCGGCACCAGAATGGCTGCCGTGTACGGGAACACCGTGAAGAAGAATAGCGTCGCCACCTGCAGGCCATCGACCGCCGGCACCAGCGCGAATTTCGGATAGAGCACCGACCAGCCCTTGAGCACCGGCTCGAAGACCGCCGCGCCAAAGTGGAAGACATGAACGTAGGCGGCAAGGAAGCCGCCGAGGAAGGCCGTCAGCGAGATCAGCAGGCCCTCCCAGATCTTCATCCGGATGACGTCGCCGGTTTCCCAGCCGATCGCCTTGAGGATGCCGATCTCACGCTTTTCTTCGGCGGAAAGGCCGGCAGCCTTTTCCCAGGCGAGGATGGCGAAAGCCAGGATGGCGCCGGCTAGCACCGTCAGCAGGATGCCCTCGCGCCAGTCGAAGACGCTCTGGTAGGTGCGCTGCACCTCCTCGCGCAGGATCGGCCGTGAATCCGGCAGCGCCGCCGTCAGCTTGGCGGCGACGTTGCGCACCTCCTGCGGATTGGCGACCGACAGCGCGATGTCGGTGTAGTGGCCTTCCGGATACTCGAAGAAACGGCGGAAATCGTCTTCCGAGAGCAGCACCAGGTCGGCCGACAGCAGCTCCGAATCCGGCGACAGCACCGCCGCCACTTCGAAGGTGAACAGCTTGCCCGAATAGGAACGGAAGGAAATCGTGTTGTTCTTGGCCAGCCCGCGCTCGCGCGCCAGCGCCTCGCCGACCATGATCATGCCGTCGGCGACCTCGCTGGCCGGCCGCGCCATGAAGGTGTAGTTGGCATTGAGCACCGGGTCGTAGTAATAGCCCCAGAGACGACCTTCCTTCTTCTGCACGCCGCGGATGCGACCGATCTGCTCGAGGTAACCTGGCGGAATCAAATCGTGACGGCCGGCCACCATGCGCTGCAGGATGACCTCCGGCGAACCGGCGAGCACGTATTTCGCCTCGCTGCGCAATGCGTTGGAAAACAGCGTCAGCGACGCCAGTACGAAGACGAGCAGCGTGTAGGCGACGAGCAGGCCGATGTTCCGGGTCTTGCGCCGGGCCAGCGAGGCCAGCGTGAAATCAATCAGGTGACGCTGTTTTTCCAGCCACGGGTTCATGGGAATCTGTGCGGTCTCGGGTCAGGTGGGCCGGCGGCGACAGCAGCGAACCGGAAGGAAAGTGATCGAAGGCGCCTGGATGATCCTGCAGCGCCGAATGCAGATCGGCCTGCGAAGGGTGGCGGGTATAGCGGGCCTCGGTGAACAAGGCCAGGTCAGTCAGGCCGAACCGGGCGACCAGTTCGCGGTTGGCGTCGAGCCGGGGCTGGTGTGCTGCGGTCAACGGTCCGGAAAAGGCAAAAATGCCGAGCACAGCGCAGGCCAGCAGGCCGATGATCACCAGGGCAACAGTGGAAGGACGGGACACTACAACAGACTCCGGATGGTTGACGCGATTCTATCGCCGCCGGCGCCCAGTTCAATGACGTCTGACAGCCTGCCGGCGGGGTCGATGACATAGGTTGCCGTCGTGTGGTCGACCGCGTATGTGCCATCGGCTGCCGACGCCTGGCGGACATAGCCGGCACCGTAAGCCTTGGCCAGGCGGGCGATTTCTTCCGGCGCCGCGGTCGCACCGACCATCTCGGGATGGAAAAAGGCGGCGTAATCCTTGAGATGGGCAGGCGTGTCGCGCTCCGGATCGACCGACACCAGCAACAACCTGACCCGCCCCCGCTCTTCCACCGACAATGTGCGCAACGCCTGGGCACCCGCGGCCATCGATGCCGGGCAGACATCCGGACAATGGGTATAACCGAAGTACAACAGGACCACCTTGCCGCGCCAGTCGCGGCTGTCGATCACGCCGTCCGCCGACTGCAGGACGAAATCGCCGCCGGCCGGCAGATCGGCACGTGCCGGGCCGGATGATCTCGATAATCCCAGGGCGACTCCGGCAAGCAGCGCCAGCGCCACGACTGCGCCGAACAACAGGTTTTTTTTCATGGCACTGGCGGCAGCGTTGCGGCGCTGCCGACGATCAGAAACGATTGGCGGCGCGCATCAGGGCGCCACGCAGGGCGATGGTCACGCTCGAGCCGAGGCCGACGCGCTGCGCCACGGCCGGCAGGATGATCAGGGAAGCCAGTGCAAAACCGGCGCCAAGCAGCAAGGAGGCCATTTCCGGTTGCTGCGATTCCTGAGTCTTTTTCTGTTCCATGACGCTCTCCCTAAGGCGGTGAGCGTCATGCTAACCAGTTTTACCGGCGGCCAGATGCGACATAGTGTCGCACCCGGCTGCGGCACGACGCCTCATTCGCTGCTGACATGGCGCTTCTTGGCCAGCTTGCGCTGCAGGGTCCGGCGATGCATCTGCAAGGCACGCGCGGTCGCCGCGATGTTGCCGCCGTGTTCGTTGAGGGTACGCTGGATGTACTCCCACTCCAGATGCTGGACGGTCATCCGCTTCTCGTCGGGCATTTCGGGAATCTCGATCGCTTCGTCGAGCAATGCCTTGACGATATCGGCCGTACTCGCCGGCTTGGGCAGGTATTGCACGGCACCGAGCTTGAGTGCGCTGACCGTCGTCTGGATGCTGGCATAGCCGGTGAGGATGACGATCCTGGCCGCCGGCACCGCGCCGAGCAAGGGCTGAATCAGATTGAGGCCGGACTGCCCGGCCAGATTGAGGTCGAGCAGAATGTACTCGGGGTCATGCTCGGCACATAGCGCCAGCGCTTCTTCGCCACCGGCCGCGGTAAGCACGAAGAAACCCTTGCGCGACAGCGAACGGGCCAGGACATCGCGGTAGCTGTCGTCATCATCGACGATCAGCAGATAGCGTTCTTCAGGATTCATTGGCGCAGTTCTCCCGGTTCATCTCCAATGGAATTTCAATATCGACGCGTGTCCCTACGGGCGCCAGTCGGCTCAGTTCGAGATGCCCGCCATGCCGCTCGACGGCCGTGCGCGACAGCAGCAGGCCGATCCCCATGCCGGCCGGCGAAACCGATGGCTGCCCTGCGGCGTAGGCCTGCAGCGCGGCGTCGCTGATGCCCGAACCATCGTCATCGAGGCGGATGACCAGCGTACCGTCGCGGATGTCGGCCTTGACCAGGATCCGCCCGGCACCGGCGCGCACGGCGTTGTCGAGCAGATTGCTCAGGGCCCGCTCGAGCGTCACATCAAACGGCAAAGCCCCCTGCCCGAGTGCTGGAGCCAGCGCCAGTTGCAGGCTGGCTGCCGGGTTCAGTGCGCTCCACGCGCTCAGCATTCCGCTCAGCCAGGGGCCGGCCATCACCCGCTCGCCACTGCCGCCACGGGCGTGACCGGCGCGCAGCGTGAGCTGGCCGAGCGCCCGCTTGCAGGTTTCGATCTGGGTATCGAGGAGCCGGCAGTCGTCGCGTTGAAGTGCGGCCAGGGAGGCGTCCTCAAGCCATTCGTCGACGATGATCCGCATCGTCGCCAATGGCGTGCTCAGTTCATGCGCCGCACTCGCCGCCAGGGCGCCGACCGAGATCAGCCAGTCGTTGCGGATCGCCTGCTCGCGTGCTTCGGCAAGCGCCAGGTCGCGCCGCTGGATGGCCTGAGTCATTTTCTGGATGAACCAGATCAGGACCACTGCCGACACGACGAAAACCAGCCACATGCCGAGCAGGTGCAGCCGCGTCGCCATTTCCGCATCGGCGATCGCCAGCGGCTGATAGAAGCGCCAGAGGAAGGAATAGGCGAGGATCGCCGCGATACCGAGCAACCACGCCTGAAACCGGCTGAGGACGATGGCCCCGATTGCCGCCAGCGGCAGGAAGACCGAAATCAGCGGATTGGTCGCACCGCCGGAAAGATAGATGTAACTGGCCCAGCAGGCGAGATCGAACAGCAACTGGATCAGCGGCGAAAAAAACGGAAAGTCGTCGTCACCGCGATTGAACAGCAAGGCCAGTTGCAGGCACAGGTTGATGGCGGCAACGAAAGTGGCGAAAGCCAGCAGGCGCGGCATCAACATCGACGAACCGAGGATGTTCGGGCTGACCAGCGCCGCCGCCAGCATGGCGAGCACCGAAAGCCAGCGCAGCTGGATCAGGCGTGCCTGGGTGATCTGGGTCAGCGAACTTATCAAGGGATTTGGCCGGGCAAAAAAAGAAGCCCCGACACCGGGGCTTGAAACGAGAGGTGGCCCGTTCCCGGGACACTTGGGACCGAACTATAGGGAGCCGGCCACCGTCCGGGAAGTGACCAATTGTCGCGCCCCGTCCGAACCTTGCAGCGACAAGCTGTCGCGCGGCATTTGGTCACTTCCGCCGACCTCCCGTGATCGTGAAAATCGCCGCGTCCAAAGCTCCCAAGCCAGGACAAGCCCCCGGGGAGTGTCGCCAGCATGGGGCGCTCCCCCCTCCTCGGACCCATCCATTCACCGGAAACCATGCCGAAAGCCATCCGGATTTCACGCCGGCCATCAGCGCGTCGGGCTGCCGGCACCAACTCAAACAAGCAAGGGGAACCGTCATGATCGATACAACGGTCGTTGACCTGTCGCGGCTGCAATTTGCGGCAACGGCGCTTTACCATTTCATTTTCGTACCATTGACCCTGGGGCTGTCGTGGCTCCTGGTTGCCATGGAATCGGCTTATGTCCTCACGGGCAAGGAAATCTACCGTGACATGACCAAATTCTGGGGCAAGCTCTACGGCATCAACTTCGCGCTCGGGGTGACCACCGGCATCACCATGGAGTTCCAGTTCGGCACCAACTGGGCCTACTACTCGCACTACGTCGGCGACATCTTCGGCGCGCCGCTGGCGATCGAAGGCTTGATGGCCTTCTTCCTCGAATCGACCATGGTCGGTCTGTTCTTCTTCGGCTGGAACCGCCTCTCCAAAGCCGGCCACCTGACCGTGACGATGCTCATGGCGCTGGGCACCAACCTGTCCGCGGTACTGATCCTGATCGCCAACGGCTGGATGCAGGATCCGGTCGGTTCGGCCTTCAACCCAATCACCATGCGCATGGAACTGATCGACTTCTGGGCACTGGTATTCAATCCGGCAGCCCAGGCCAAGTTCGTGCATACCGTCTCGGCCGGTTATGTCGCCGGTTCGCTGTTCGTGCTCGGCATCTCGTCCTGGTATCTGCTCAAGGGCGTGCATACCGAATTCGCCCGCCGCTCCTTCCGCATCGCCGCTGCCTTCGGCCTGGCCGGCACGCTGTCGGTGATCGTTCTCGGTGACGAATCCGGCTATGCCGTCTCCGAATCGCAGAAATCGAAGCTGGCGACCATCGAGGCAATGTGGGAAACCGAGCCCGCACCCGCCGGTTTCAACCTGATCGCTTCGATCAACGAGGAAAAGCAGACCAATAACTGGGCGATCAAGATTCCCTACGCCCTCGGCCTGATCGCCACCCGGTCGACCACCGAAACCCTGCCCGGCATCCGCGAAATCCGCGCCGAGAACGTCGGCCGCGTGAAATCCGGGATCGAGGCGGTCATTGCCCTCGAGGCATTGCGCAAGGCGCCGCAGGACGCCGAGCTGCTGGCCCGTTTCCGCGAGTACGAGCAAGACCTCGGCTACGGGCTGCTGGTCAAGGCTTACGTCGACGATGTCCGCCTGGCGACACCGGCAATCATCGAAAAGGCGGCGCACGACACCGTACCGCCGGTGGCCTCGCTGTTCTGGTCGTTCCGGCTGATGGTCGGACTCGGTTTCGCGATGCTCGCCCTTTTCGTCGTCGCCTTCTGGGCCGGCATCAGGAACAGTTTCGCCGAAAAGCGCTGGCTGCTCCGCTGGGCCCTCTATTTCATCCCGGTTCCCTGGATTGCCATCGAAGCCGGCTGGTGGGTTGCCGAGTTCGGGCGCCAGCCATGGACGGTCTTCGGCGTGCTGCCCACGCACCTGTCCGCCTCCAGCCTGTCGGTTGCCGACCTCTACGGTTCGCTGTTCGGCTTCCTCGGCTTCTATACCGTGCTCCTCGCCGTCGAGATGTACCTGATGTTCAAGTACGCCCGCCTCGGCCCGACCGCGCTGCAATCGAACCAATAAGGGAGAACTGCGATGTTTGATTACGAAACCCTGAAACTGATCTGGTGGTTGCTGGTCGGTGTTCTCCTGATCGGCTTCGCGATCATGGACGGCCACGACATGGGCGTCGGCACCCTCTTGCCCATCCTGGGCAAGGACGACACCGAGCGCCGGGTCATGATCAATTCGGTGGCCCCGCACTGGGACGGCAACCAGGTCTGGTTCATCACCGGCGGCGGCGCCATCTTCGCCGCCTGGCCCTTCGTCTATGCAACGGCCTTTTCCGGCATGTACTGGGCGCTGCTGCTGGTGCTCTTCGCGCTGTTCTTCCGGCCGGTCGGCTTCGAGTACCGCTCCAAGCTGCCCAATCCGGCCTGGCGCGCCACCTGGGACTGGGGCCTGTTCGCCGGCAGCGCCGTACCGGCGCTGGTCTTCGGCGTCGCTTTCGGCAATCTGTTCCTAGGGGTGCCGTTCACGCTCGACGACACGATGCGTTCCTTCTACTCGGGATCGTTCTGGGCCTTGCTCAATCCCTTCGCCCTGCTCTGTGGCGTCGTCAGCCTGTCGCTGCTGACCCTGCAAGGTGCCACTTTCCTTGCCCACCGCACCGAAGGCGCACTGCAACAGCGAGCGAAGATTGCCGCCAGCGTGCTGGTCATCGTACTGCTGGCGGCTTTTTCCGGCGCCGGTGTGATCGTCTGGCGCATCGAAGGCTATATCATCCAGTCGATTGGCGATGTCGGCGGCGTCATCAACCCGCTGATGAAGGAAGTCACCCGCCAACCCGGTGCCTGGTTCGGTAATTTCCAGAAGATGCCCATCCTCTGGCTGATTCCGGCCATCGCCTATGTCGGCGCGCTGCTTGCCTTGCTTGCCATCAAGGCCGGAAAGACCCTGCTCGCCTTCGTCGGTTCGTCGCTGGCCTGCGTTTCGGTGATCCTCACCGCCGGCGTTGCCCTCTTCCCGTTCATCCTGCCCTCGTCGACCATGCCCAAGGCCAGCCTGACCGCCTGGGATGCAACCTCGAGCTACGTCACGCTCAACGTCATGCTCTGGGTCGCGCTGATCTTCACGCCCATCGTCCTGGCCTACACCAGCTGGGCCTATCACGTCATGGCCGGCAAGATCACGCGCGACTTCATTGCCGCCAACGACAAGCAACTGTATTGAACGAAAGGAATCGTCATGTGGTACTTCACCTGGATTCTCGGTCTCGGCTTCGCGCTCCTGCTCGCTGTCGTGAATGCCCTCTGGTACGAAGCGCAGGAGGAAAAATCCGACTAGCGCACGGTCGACCGTAAAAATCGACCAATTTTGCCGGCGCCGGGCGATGACCCGGCGCCGCGCATTGTTTCCGGAGATTCACCGATGTCCGTACCCACCAGCGACGGAGGCACCGCCCTCCGTGCGCTCTCCCGACGCTACGCCCGTCATCCCGGCTGGTCCGCCCTGGCTGTCGGTGCCGGCGTCACCCAGACACTGGCGACCATTGTCCTGGCGACGCTGCTTGCCCACCTGCTGCACGCACTGATCATCGAAAAACAGGCGCTGGCCGGGCTCAACGACGCCTGGCTGGCGATCCTGCCGTGCCTGCTGGTGCGCGCCGTGGCCGGCGTGGTTCGCGAGGAAGCCGGGCTGCGCACCTCGCTCGCCGTGCGCAGCGCCCTGCGCGCCGCGCTGCTCGACCGGTTGTACGCGCTCGGCCCGGCCTGGGTGCAGCAACGTCCGGGCGGAGCGCTGAACGCCGCGCTGCTTGAGCAGGTCGAGGCCGTCGACGGCTATTTCGCCCGCTACCGCCCGCAGCAATGGCTGGCGACACTGACACCGCTACTGATCGCCGCCGCGATCGCACCGTCGAGCTGGGCCGCCGCGGCCATCCTGCTCCTGACTGCACCGCTGATCCCGCTGTTCATGATTCTTGTCGGCTGGGGCGCACGCCAGCGGCAGAGCGAGCAATTCCAGATCCTGCAACGAATGGGCGGGCACTTCCTCGACCTGATCCGCGGCCTGCCGACGCTGCGCCTGCTCGACGCTCACCGCCGCATGGGCGACGAGGTGGCTGGCGTCGCCGATGAATACCGCCAACGGACGATGCGCGTACTCCGCCTGGCTTTTCTTTCCGGCGCCGTGCTCGAATTCTTCGCCTCGCTGGCGATCGCGCTGTCGGCGGTCTATTTCGGCATGAGCCTGCTCGGTTACCTCGATTTCGGCCTCTACGGCGAACCGCCGACGCTCGAGCTGGCGATGTTCGCGCTGCTGCTGGCCCCCGAGTTCTACCAGCCGCTGCGCGACCTGGGCACGCATTACCACGCTCGCGCCGAGGCCCAGGCGGCGGCAAGCGACCTGCTCGCCATCCTCGACGAGAGCGGCGGCCAGGCCGCCGGTGGTCGACGCCGCATCGGTCCCGCGGCACCGGCCCTGACGCTGGCCGAAGTCAGCTTCGCCCACCGTCCGGAAGCGCTGCTGCTGCGCGCCTGCTCGTTGCACGTCGACGCCGGCGAGGCGGTTGCCATCCGCGGCGCCAGCGGCGGTGGCAAGACCACACTGCTGCGCCTGCTGCTCGGCCAGCTGAGCACCGGCGCCGGCCGCATCCTGGTCGACGGCCTGGCCCTCGACAGCCTCGACCTGGCCGCCTGGCGCGAACGGGTCGCCTGGATGAACCAGCATCCGCGGCTGATTGCCGGGAGTCTCGGCGACAACCTGCGCATCGCTCGCCTGAACGCGACCGACGACGAACTGGTTGCGGCAATCGGCTTCGCCGGACTCGCGCCCTGGTTCGCCGCGCTGCCCGATGGGCTCGCCACCCGCCTCGGCGAAGGCGGCCGCCAGCTCTCCGGCGGCCAGCTCAGGCGCCTGGCACTGGCTCGTGTTTACCTCCGCCGGGCCGACGTGCTGCTGCTCGACGAACCAACCGCCAGCCTCGACCCAGCCACCGAAGCATGGGTCGTCGCCCGGCTCGCCGAGCTGCGCCGCGGGCGCACCCTGATCCTGCTCACCCATCGCCAGGCACCGCTCGGCATCGTCGACCGCGTCGTCGAACTGGCCAATGGTTGCCTGCATCCGGCCGACACCGGCCAATCCAGCAAGGAATTTGCCGCCTCATGAAAATCCGCGACGGTCTGCGGGCGCTCGCCCCATACTCCACCCGCCTTGCCGGCGCCGGCCGCTGGCTGGCCTTGGGCGCTCTGCTTGGCACCCTGACCCTGACCGGCAGCCTCGGCCTGCTCGCCCTCTCCGGCGGTTTTCTCAGTGCGGCGGCAATCGCCGGCTTGAGCGCGACGACGGCGATGCACTTCAACTTCTTTCTGCCTGGCGCCGGCGTCCGCTTCTTCGCCCTACTGCGTACCGTCAGCCGCTGGGGCGACCGCGTCGTCACCCACGAAGGCACCTTCCGCCTGCTTGCCGGCCTGCGTCAGTGGCTCTACGGCCGCCTGGCGCTGCTCTCGCCACGCCAGTTGAACCGCCAACACGGCGGCGAGACCCTGAACCGGTTGATGCGCGACATCGATGCCCTCGACAACCTCTACCCACGCTTCCTGCTGCCGATCTTCGCGGCGACGCTGACTTTCGCCGCCCTGCTCGCCGTATTCGCGCACCAGGCACCTGGCCTGCTGTGGCTGCCGGCACTGCTGCTGACCTGCGCCCTCCTGCTGCTGCCGCTGGCCGGCTGGTATCTGGGCCGTGATCTGCTGCCGGCCTCGATCCGCGAACGGGCAACGCTGCGCCGCCACCTGCTCGACTGTAGCGAAGGCATCGAGGATTTTTCCCTGCACGCGCAGGCCTGGTCGCGACAACGCGAGCGGACACTGGCCGCTGCCACCCGCTGGCTGCGGACGCAACGGAGCAACGGCCGGCGCGGCGCCCTGCTGCGGGCGGCCAGCACCTTGCTGGCGGGCCTCGCGGCCTGGGCCTGCCTGGCCAGCGCCGGCACCGATGCGCAACTCGCCGGCCCCTGGCTGGCGGCGCTGACGCTGCTCCTGCTCGGCTGCGGTGAAATCCTCGCCCCGCTGGCCAGTGCCAGCCTGGAACTGCCCGGCACCGCCGGCGCCGCCCAGGCAATCAGCGCGCTCGCCGGACAGACGCCGGCAACCCGCTTCCCCGAACACGGACCGGCACCGGCCGGCAGTGACCTGAAAGTGATCGACGTCGGCTTCGCCTGGGACGCCCATACGCCGGTCTTCACCGCGCTCAACCTCGAATTCGCCAGCGGCCGGCACATCTTCATCAAGGGCGCCAGCGGCTGCGGCAAGAGTACCCTGAGCCAGTTGCTGAGCCGCCTTGAAGACCCGCAGTCGGGGCGCATCGAACTCGGCGGCATCGCTCTCGAGGCATTCGACGAAAGCACGCTGCGCCGGCAGATCGCCTGCGCCGGCCAGTTCGCCTGGGCGAAATGCGCCAGCCTCGCCGACAACCTGCGCCTGGCCGACCCCGACGCCAGCCCGGCGCACATGCGCGAGGTGCTGGCACTGGTCGGCCTGGGTTCGCCCGACACGGCCGGACAACTACAACTGGAAACCTGGATCGAGGCCGGCGGCGCCAGTCTCTCCGGCGGCGAACGCAAACGCCTCGGGATTGCCCAGGCGCTACTGCGCAACGCGCCGATCACCATCCTCGACGAAGCCAGCGAAGGTCTCGACCCGGCCGCCGAACGCGCCCTGATCGGGCGCCTGCGTGAACAACTGCGCGGCCGCAGCCTGCTCTGGATCAGTCACCGCGACCAGTGCGAGGACTGCTTCGATCTGACGGTCGACCTCGATTCCCGGCCCTTTTCCACCAGTTCTATACCCGTGATACTTTGACCGCCTCTCCGGAGGAACGTGATTTCTGATGGCTTTGCCCCGCATTTTGCGGTAAAACGGGCCCTTTGCCGTTCCAATCGTTAATGCCTGACCACCGATCGTTCGTTGCCGCGCTTTACCAGCAGTATTTCGACGAACTGTCCCGTTTCCTGACGCGGCATGTGGGATGCCGCGAGCTTGCTGCCGACCTGACGCATGAACTGTTCCTGCGCCTGTTGTCGAAAGAAACGACTTCCACCGGCATCCGCCACCAACGGGGGTTTCTGTTTCGCTGCGCCCGCAACCTGGCAACCGAAGCCGCCACTTCATCCCGCTGGCGCCGATCGACAGTCGACGAGACTGCGACGGCAATCGAAGAATGTCACGGCACGCAAAACCCCGAGCGTCAAACAGAAGACAAGCAGGCGCTTGATCGCTTGCTCACCGTTGTCCTGGAACTGCCGCCGCGCTGCCGCGACGCCTTCATCCTGCACAAGTTCGAAGGAATGACTTACGGAGAAGTGGCAGAACACATGGGCATTTCCGTCGGCGCCGTCGAAAAGCACATGGCGCGCGCCCTCCAAGCCTGCCGCGCGGCAACGCGCTGATCGGTCTTGCCATCACCATGCGCGACAAGTACAAGACTGCCGAAGACGAAGCTCTTCAATGGTTCATACGTAGCCAGGCCAGCGACTTTTCCGCTACCGAACGAGAGCACCTTGATGCCTGGCTGGCTGACGACACGGCGCATCGGGATGCCTTTGATGCGCTTGGCGGCGTCTGGGCGAGGCTTGACGAACTCGGGCCGCTGTTACCGGAACAGGCGCGCAGAATTCCCCGCGCATCACCTCGCCTGAGCCAATACCCCTGGCAGCGCCTACGCTCCTGGAGCGGAGCTTTGGCGATGGCCACCGTTGTCGCCTTCGTTTTCCTTTTGCCGCAGGAAGAATCGTTGCGCACGATTGAATCGCTGCCAGGCCAGCATCGCCAGGTGACGCTGGCCGATGGCACGCACCTTGCGCTTGATGCGGACAGCACGGTGCGGGTAAGCGATGCCCTGCCGCCTCGCATCGAATTGCTCAAGGGCAAGCTTTATCTTGAGGTAGCGCCCGCGAGTTCCGGCCAACTTGAAGTTCGCGCCGGCGCTGCACGTATCCGCGATATCGGCACGCGTTTCGCCGTCAACCTGCGTGATGGCCGGGGGCAGGTCGCTGTCGCCGAAGGACAGGTCGAGATCAAGGACGATCAACGCCTGCTGATGCTGCTTGCCGGACGTGGCGCTGATTTCGGGCCACAAGGCCTCACTGGCGAGCGCGCTATCCCGGACCCCGACATTGCCCCCTGGCGTGACGGCCGCTGGCGCTTTTCGGCAACGCCGCTGTTGGAACTGGGTAACGAACTGGCTCATCAGCATCGTATACGCCTTGATATCCCGGACCCCCGAATCGCGGCGCTGACGGTCAGCGGCAGCTTTCCGATCAGTGAACCGGACCGTGTTCTCTGGGCCGTCGCCCAGGTACATGCGCTAAAACTGGAACGTATCGCCGAACGCCATTACCGCTTGCGCAAAACCTGAGAATGCTCGATTAACCTCTTGCGACAATATGTCACAGGGGGTAGAAAAGCGCCTCTCCCCTCTTCCTTTCGTTAGGCCGCCATTGGGGCGGATCACTTCGTCAGGGAGAAACAAATGTATCGCCGTACCCCCATCGCGCTTGCCGTCGCAGCAGCGCTCAATCTTGGTGCTGCCGTGCCGGGTCATGCTCAGACCAGTCGAACCGAATTCGTACTGGCAGTCCAGGACCTCGGGCCGGCGCTCGATGCGTTTTCTGCAAAAACTGGGGTGCGTTTGCTGTACGCCCCCGACGCCGTCAAGGGTAAGAAAGCCCCGGCTGTCAGTGGCAAGCTGCCCCCGGAAGAAGCACTTTCCCGCCTCCTTGCCGATTCCGGCCTGACCTGGACGCGCTCGCCGGACGGTGCTTACGCGATCAAGCAAGGGGCAGTAGTAAAGCCCCCCCAAGCGGTCACCAGTAACACCACGCTCGAGCTTGAGGAAATGATCGTCACCGCTCAGCAGCGCCGCCAGCGTGAAATCGACGTTCCCATCTCGATCAACACGCTGAGCGCCGACGAGATCGCCAATCGCGGGATCAAGGATATTCAGAGTCTCTCCTTTGCCGTGCCCGGCATGACGACGGTGGTCACGGGAATGGCGCAGAATCGGGTCATGCTGCGAGGCATTGGCGAAGGGGCCGGCGGTGGGAGTTTCCCGCTGGTTGGCATCCGACAGGACGAAGTGGCGGTCGATGGCCCGCTACGTGGGGGCCTCGATATCCGCCCGCTGGATGTCAAGCGCGTCGAGGTTCTGAACGGACCGCAGGGCACGCTCTACGGCCAGGGCGCCATGGGTGGCACGGTTCGTTTTTTGACTCACGACCCGATCATCGGCAAAACCAGCATGACGGCCGAAGCCGATGTATCAACGACGAAAAGCGGTTCAGCCTCCAACCGGCTCACCGGTGTTGCCAATCTGTCACTAAGCGATAACGCCGCACTGCGCATCGCCGCTACCTTCGAGAATGCCGGCGGCTGGATCGATGCGCCGACGGCCGGCAAGAAGGACATCAACGATGGCGAACTCGCACATATCCGCATCAAGGGCTTGTTCCATCTCACCGACCGTTTTTCATTGACGCCGATGGTGCAGATTCATCGGAACAAGGTCGGCTCGTTGAGCAACGGTGAAAATGCCGACGGCAACCTGGCGCTGCCGGCTTTTGCACCGAATGCCGTCCAGTCCGCCCGCAACGACCATGAACTTTACAGCCTGACGGCAGATTGGGATGTGGCGGACGGCATCAAACTGCTCGCCATCGGCTCGATGTTCCGCAACGACGCCGACGGCGGCTATTACAGCACGACGCCAAACGGCCTGATCGGCGTCATCTCGAGATTCGAGAATCGCGACACGGCGAAGAGCGGTGAACTGCGGCTGATGTCCGACCAGGCCGGTCCCTGGCAATGGACGATCGGCAGCCTCTACCGTAACGTCGATTATCGCCAGACAGTGACATCGTCCCAGATGGGCATGATCAACAGTCCTGTTCCTCTGGCGGTTCCGGCCACCGTCACGTTCACCCCGATCCGGTCGAAAAGCTGGTCGTTTTACGGCAACACCAGCTTCGATCTGACCGAGCGCCTGCAGATCGGCGGCGGTCTTCGTTATTTCACCGATGAACAGGAAGCGCCCAGCGCCGGGCAGTCGAGTCAGCGATTCGATTCCGTCGATCCCCGCGTCTATGTCTCTTACAAGCTGATGCACGACTGGAATGTCTATACCAGTGCCGCCAAGGGTTTCCGGAGCGGCGGTTTCAACGCGGTCAATCCGGCGTTTCCGGGATCGTTCAAACCGGAAAGCGTCTGGAGCTATGAGTTGGGAACCAAGTTCGAAGCGATGGGCGGTATGTTCGGCGGTCAAATTGCCGCTTTCGTGAGTCGTTACACCGACATGCAGACTTCCACGCTGGCGGCGACACCGAACACGTTCTACACCGATAACATCGGCCGTGCGGAAATCAAGGGGATCGACTGGTCGTTCCGGGTGCGTCCCACCGACTGGGTCGCCTTCGGTGCCAGCGGCACCGTCCAGGATACCGAACTGGTCTCGGTCAAAGCCAACAGCGCTTATGCCGTCGGCGACCGCTTGAACTACATTCCGAAAACCAATTATTCAGTTTTTGTCGAAACCCAGACTCAACTTGCTAACGAACTGAAAGCGCGTTTCCGCGCCGACTACAACGTTCGCGGCAGTTCCGTCTTTGCCCAGAGAACCTACAACGCCACGGCGAAAAACGAACGTCTGGCGTTGTTGAACCTGCGTATCGCCCTGAGTCACAAGCAGTACGGCATCGAACTCTACGGCGAGAACCTGCTCGATGATCGCGGCCAGACCTTCCCGAACCCGGTGAACTTTGCGACTCGCACCGTGCCGCGGACGATCGGTCTCAAAGGCACGGTGTCATTCTGATGCCGTTCCGGGAGATGGATCAAATGCAGCCGCAACCCGCACCTGCGAAGCGTATGGAAAAACCGGGCCGGAGAAGCTTCATGGCTACCGCCGCAGCCTTGGGCATGGGGGCTCAAGTTGCCGGATTTGCATCCGAGGCCAAAGCCGCAGCCGCACTACCTGCAGCCAAGGCGATCAAGGTCGAGGGGCGCGTTGCTAGTAGTTACGAAGGCGTCCGCGAGGCTTTCGCTGCCGCCCAGGCAGATGACATCGGCGGTGCCCAACTCTGCGTTTACCGTCACGGCAAGGTGGTCGTTGACCTTTGGTGCGGGCGCGACAGGGTCAATAATCGCCCCTACACCAGCGAAACGGTCACGGTGATCTTTTCCGCGGCAAAAGGCATGGTTTCGACCTGTCTGCACATGCTTGCCGAACGCGGACTGGTCGATATTGACGCGCCGGTCGCTCGTTACTGGCCGGAATTCGCCGCCAACGGCAAGGAGAGCATTCCGGTATCGTCGCTGATGTCGCATACTGCTGGGTTGCCCTGGTTTCCGCCCGACACCGGCATCCAGATGTTGGGGCTGGTCGACTGGGAGCGCTGCACCGCCGCATTGGCCGCCATGAAGCCCCTATGGACGCCGGAAACGGCCTACCAGTACCACTCGGCAACACACGGCTATCTGTTGGGTGAAATCGTTCGCCGCGTTTCGGGGAAGTCCGTCGGACGTTTCTTCGCCGACGAGATTGCCAGGCCACTTGGGCTCAGCGCCTGGATTGGCTTGCCCTTGAGCGAGGAAGGACGGGTGGCGCCAATCTTCAACAGCAACTTTGCCGGCAATCCTTTCCTCTGGTTCTTGAATCTGCGTGAAGCGCTGATGGCGGAAATTCCATCCGGCAACGGGGTCAGCGATGCACGTTCCCTTGCCCGGATGTACGCCGCCGTGATCGGCGAAGTCGATGGCGCCCGGTTGTTGAGCCGCGACACCGTCGACCGGATACGCGCGCCACGGACCGATTCCTTGACACTGGTTCCCTACCCGGCCTTCCTGCGCGGCCTGTACGCCCCGGCATTTGCCATGGAATTGCCGCCGCCGTTGAAGCAGCGTTTCGCCCTCGGCTATGAACTCCCCTACGCGGCCTCGCCCATGCTGGGTCAGGGTTCGTTCGGGCAACCGGGCATGGGCGGGCGCATCGGTTTCGCTCACCCGGAAAGCGGAACTGCCGTCGCCTATGTCTGCAACAACACCACCTGGAATGCCTACGCCGGCCCCGACCCTCGCTGGACGCCATGGCTCGACGCGTTGCGCAACATCATTTCGTAATCCCACCTGGAAGCAAGCAAAATGAAACGTCGCGATCTGCTCAAAGTATCCCTCCTGGGTAGCTTGGCCGTCACCGCATCAAGGGCATCGGCCCAGGAATCCTGCGCCACGGACGCCACGCCCAACCAGTTCATTCCCAAAACCCCCGGTGATGCCACACCACTCGCCAATGAGTTTGAGAAATACCCCAAGTGCCCCTACTGCGGCATGAACCGCCGGGAGCATCACCGGACCCGCATGCTGGTCCAGTATTCCGACGACCTGAACGATGGGGTCTGCTCCATCCACTGCCTGTCGCTGAGTCTTGGCCTGAATATCGACCGGGAACCGAAGCACATCTGGGGGCCGGACTATGCGTCGCCCGAGGAACCCGCTCCGTTGCTGCCGGTTGATCAATTGACTTACCTGGTGGGCGCCGAGCTCAGACACGCGATGACCAAGCGGAGCAAGCATTCCTTTGCCTCGTCCGACATTGCCGGTGAATTTCAGTCAAGGCACGGCGGCACGCTGGCCAGATTTGACGATGCCTTGCGCGAGTCTTATCTCGACATGGCTTCGGATGTGACGATGATTCGTACTTTGCGTGCCAAGTATCGCCGCCCTACAAAAATGCAACAAAGCTGATCCTTGGATTCGCTCTAAACGACGATTGCCCCCCACATTTCCGGCTGTAACGAGTTCCAGGCACATCGCTACGGCAACTCGCGGACGACACGAAAACCGAAATCGGCGCCGCGGTAGGCCGGCGAGAAACCGAAGCGGATCACCGCCCGTGCGTATTGCGCGCCGCTGCGCCAGGAACCGCCACGCAGTACGCGACTGCGGCAGTCGCCGGTGACGCGTGGCGAACCGTCGGTCGGGGCGCCCCGGTAATCGGCCACCATGCAATCGGCAGTCCATTCCCAGACGTTGCCGCTCATGTCATGCACGCCCCAGGCATTGGCCGCCTTGCCGCCGACCGGCCGGGCACCGGCACGCTCGTCGCCGTACCAGGCAAGGTTTTCGGGATCGTCACCACCGCAATAGTCGGTCGCGGCCCCGGCCTGGCAGGCGTATTCCCATTCCGCCTCGCTTGGCAGGCGATAGGTTTGCCCGGTCCTGGCACTGAGACGACGGGCGAACTCGTTCGCCGCCTCCCAACTGATCCCGCTGACCGGGCAATCCGGCGTGCAGGCTTCAGCCGGCGGCGCCGTCCCCATCACCGCCTGCCACTGGCCGCCAGTGACTTCGTGGCGACCGATGGCGAAAGCGCGCAGGCTGACCTGATGTGCCGGCTCGGCACCGCGCCAGCCGGCCCTGCCCATCGTGAAACTGCCGGCCGGCAAGGCCACCATTTCGGGGCAGTCTGGGCAATCGCGCAAGGGCTGCGCCGATGCCGATGCGGCCAACAGGACGCCCCCGAAGCCCAGCAACAAGCCTGTCTTGTATCGCATGTTCAGCCCTCCTGACGCTTGCGCGCCGCCCGCTTGCGCCGCTCCTCGCGCCCCTTGCGCATGCGCTCGAGATCGTCGGCCAGATCGGCGAACGAGACCCGCAGTGTCTGCTGGAAATCGAGCAGACGGCCACCATGCACCTGCTGGGCAACTTGCGCCGCCGCAGTGCTCCCGTAGGCCACCTTGCTGTTCCACGTCATCACCCCGGGCAGGTCACTGCCGACCAGGAAAGTGGCTTGACCGACCTCGATCAGCGGATGCGGATCGTGGGCGACGCCGTTGTCGGCGACATAGATCGCCTTCGGATCGAGCCCCAGGTTGATGGCCAGGCTGATCACCGCGCAATGGATCGAGCAGAGCGGATCGGGAAGGTCGTTGCCGTAATGGATCAGCATTCGCGAATGATGGTTGAAACGCCGGTCCATCCCGCAATAGGGGCAGCTTGGATATTTTTCCAGGTCGTTGTCCTGCGGTGCCGGATCGGCCGGTTTCTTCGGCAGGAACTGCGCCGGCGTACCGTCGGTTTCCTTGGTGCAAGCCGCGTTGACCGTCGGTGCCAGCAAGCCGGCGCCGCCGGCCAGCGGCAACTTGAGCAGGTCGCGTCGTTTCATTGGCGTGGCTCCTCAGAAATCCGCACTGACCGCCAGACGCAGGCTGCGCCCTTCCTGGTAGGTATAGGCGAAGGCATTTGACGACTGATAGGCGGAATAACGCTTGTCGAACAGGTTGCTGACGCCGGCGTCGATCTTGTAGCGGCCGCCGGCCGGCATCCAGGTGACGAACAGGTCGTGCGTGCTGTAGCCGGAACGACGCCGCAACACCGTCGAATCGTAGTCCTGGGCGGCAACGCCGGTCGTGTTCCAGAACAGCGTCGTCCCTTGTGCCGGCAGTTTCAGGCGCACTTGCAGGCTGAGCTTGTCCGGCGGCGAGAAAAGCTTGTCGCCGTTGTCCCGGTTATCGACTCGAACCCGGCTGTAAGCGGCATTGACCTGCCATTGCCCGAGGCCGTAGCCGACTTCGATTTCGCCACCGCGGCGGCGGGCGTCGGGAACGTTCTGGAACTGCAGCTTGCAGTTCAGGCCGGTCGCTGCACAATTGGCGGCGAAGGTTGCCTGCTGGGCCGGCGTCGATCCGACCGGCGTCATTCCGCCGAGGTTGACGCTGTAAATCAGGTCAGTCACCCGCGAAGCGAACCAGGCAGCGCGCAGGCGCAGCCTGTCGCCCTCGGTCAGCCAGGATTTGCGCTCGAAATGTGTTCCCAGCTCGAAGGTCCGGTCGATCTCCGGCTTGAGGCTGGCATTGGGCAGGAAATTGGTCAGTCCGAAGCCGTTGAAGTTCTGGTAAAGCTCGTTGACGGTCGGGGCGCGGAAAGCCTCGCCATAATTCCCATAGACCATCAGTCCACGGCCATCGTCCCAAGCCAGCGAGACCTTGGGCGAAACCCGCGAGGCACTGTTGCCAGGCAGGCTGCCGTCGGCCATCGAGGCACTGTAATGGTCCGAGCGCAGGCTCGGCGTCAGCCGCCAGCCGCTGCCCAGATCGATTTCATCCTGCAGGAAAACCCCGCCGACCTGACGCTCGCCGTTCCGGGTCACCGTGCTCGGCGCCGACGGATTGGTGCTGGTGGCGCTGACTGCAGTCTGCTTGTCCTTGAAATAGTCACCGCCGGCGGTCAGCCGGTGCCGGCCCCAGACGCCGCCTTCGACAATCCGGCTGCCCTGGATGCTGGCACCATCGGTGACGGTCTTGGTATTGCTGTAGAGCACATTGGTGATTGCCGGATCGGGACTACGGTCAGCTTCGTACTGCAATGACGTGCGATAGACGGTAGCGAGTACCGCCGGACTGTCGTCGACCTTGCCGACGCTGGCCTTGAGCACGGTATTCTGCTGATCGACATGAACCTCCTGGATCGCCGGCATGGTGATCGGCAGGTTGCTGGTCCGGTACTGGGTTGCCTGCGGATTATTCACCTGCAGGTTGTCGCTCTTGTAGAACTGGTGCGTCAGTTCGATCCGGGCATCGGCAAAGGGCTGAACGCCGAGCTTGACCATCCCGGTGGCAGCATCGCCGTCGTTCGGATCGAGATAGCCACCAGCGCCCTGACGGATCTTGTTCCAGTCCTGCGAACCCACCGCCAGCAGCGCGTCGAAAACCTCGCCGGCGGCGTAGGCGCGAGCATTCATCCGGGTCGAGCGATCGGCCCGGTTGTAGGCAACTTTGGCGCCGCCACCGAGCCGCTCATCGGCGGCCAGCAGGTCGCGCGCACTGATCGTGGTGAAGGCCATCACGCCACCGTTGCCGCCCGAGCCGTAAAGCGACGATGCCGGACCGCGCAGCACCTCGATCCGCTGCAGGAAATACGGATCGATGAACAACGGCGACTTCAGCCCTGGCGAAGTCGAGTCGTTCTGCCTGGCCCCGTCGATCATCAGGGTGATCGACGGCCCGAAGACGCCGCGTATCGTGGGAATCTCGCCATTGACCCGGGGACCGCCGCCGAACTCGACGTTAGGCAGTTTTTTCAATACTTGTGAAGCTGTGGCCGCCTGGCGCTCCTCGAGCATTTCGCTGTCAACGACACTGACCGACGCTGCGGTCTTCGACAACGGGTTGGCCGTACGTGTGCTGGTCGTGACCAGGATTTCCGGCAGCAAGGTCGGGGCGGCCGGAGGTTTGCCGGCTATTGCGCGGATAGCTACCGTCTTGTCGGCAGTAAACCGGTATTCGAGGCCACTTCCAGCAAGAAGGCGATCGAGCGCCTGCGGCAAGGTGTAGCGCCCGTCCACCGCCTGGCTGCGCAAGCCACCGACGCTGTCTTCGGCAAAGAACGGCTGCAGGCCGGTCTGGCTGCTCAGTGTCTCGATGGCCTGAGCCAACGGCTGGGCCGGAATCGAAAGCTGGTAGGCCGTTTCCTGCGCTTGCGCGAAAGCGGATGCGATAGCCAGACAGATGGCGACCGCAGGCTTGTGGTATTGCTGCATGGTTTCCCCTTTGGTTTTGACTACTCCAAAGGTGAGACCGGCATTGCCGGCAAAACCCGCCAGAACGGATCGAATATTTCGTGCTGCGCTCAGCGCCGTGCGATCGACCAGCGGTCACCGTTGCGTTGCAGGCTGACTGGCAGCGTTGCAGCGATGGTCTGCAGGGTCAGGGTCAGGTCGTCGGTCGGGAATACGCCGCTGACGCGGATTTTCCCCAGCGCCGGATCGGCGATGACGATCATCGCCCGGTGATAGCGCTGCACTTCCTCGATCACCTCGGCCAGCGGCTGTGCCCGAAAATGCAGCTTGCCTTCGCGCCAAGCCGACTGCCGCTCGACGTCGACTTCGCCGACGGCACCGGGCAAGCCGTCGCGCCCGTAGCTGACTCCTTGCCCACGCTGCAGCGCCAACCTGCGGCCGTCGCCGATGACCTCGACCGCACCGTCGAGTACGGCAACCGTGGTGGTCGTCTGGCGCAGGCGTACATCGAACCGGGTGCCGATGTCACGGACGATGCCGCCGCCGGCATGGACATCGAACGGACGGGCATCGCCATGGGCAACAGTGAAGACAGCCTGGCCTTGCTTGAGTTCGACGACGCGACCAGTGGGCGAATAGCGGACGACGACTTCGCTGTCGGTATTCAGATCGAGGCGGGAACCATCGGCGAGTTCGACGCTGCGCTGCTCACCGACCGCGGTCCGGTAGCCATCCGGCGAAAAGAACAGCGACCACGAGGACAGCGTAAGCACGAGAAGCGCCGCCGCAGCGGCCGGAACCGGCCAGCGCCGCCGACTTCGCCGTCGCTGCGCCATGAAGGCCCGCGCCTCGGCCAGTTGCGGCGCAGCAACCGTGTCGAGAACGCGCATCTGCTCCCACAAGCGTTCTGCCTCGGCGTAGGCCCGGCCGTTTTCCGGGCTGGCGTTAAGCCAGTCGAGGAATGCCCGCTGATCGGCAGCACCAAAGCTGCCATTCAGGCGGCGGGCCAGCCAGTCGGCGGCATTCGGCGCGGCCGGCTCGGGAATCGGATCGGGAGAGGACAAGGTCGTGGCGCGGCGAAGAATGGGCGACATTGTATATGACCGGCCAGCGCCGGGATTACCGCCACCTTCAGCGTCCGAGTCGTGCGATGCAATGCGCCAGCGCCTTGGCGACATAGCGCTCGACAGTCCTTTGCGGAATCTCCAGCGCGACGGCAATCTCGACCTGGGTCATGCCGTCGAGACGGTGCAGCAGGAACACGTGCCGGTAGATCGCCGGCAATTCGTCGAGCGCGGCCAGGCAGCGCTGCAACTCGTCGCGAGCGGCAAACACCGTCTCCGGCCCTGGCGCCGGACAAACCTGAGCAGCGGGATCGCCAGGCGGATCGCACCAGTCATTGCCGATACCGAATTTCGCGTTGCGGTCATTGGCCGCATTGGCGGTAATCCGGTAAAGATAGGCACGCGGGTTCTCCAGCGCCGCGCTGTCACCATAGGTCATCAGGCGGACGAAACCATCGTGCACGACATCGCACGAACTGTCACCACCAACGCGTTGCCGCGCGAACGCCAACAACTCGGCGGCATGCTTGGCGTACAGACGGCGGATCGTATCGCCCGACATCGTTCGGCTGCCGGTTCCTAACGCGTGTTGGCCGCGAGCAGTGCGCTATCGGTAGCCGGCATGCCGGCGCGCCGGCGCAACTCGGCAACCACCTGCGCACCATCACGCCGCGCAATATCTGCCTGCTCGCGGCGCTCGCCCGCTTCGATCAGGGCCAGCGCCTGCTGGCGCCAGGCCTGCATCCTTGGCTCGTGCTGATGGTGGAAATGATGCTGGCGATGCATCGTGAACCAACGATGCGCCTCGGTCTCGTCAGGCGCGACGCCGAGACCGTTCTGATAGAACAGGCCGATCTGGACCTGGGCGAACTTGTCACCCTGCTCCGCCGCCTGGCGGTACCAGCGCAGGGCCTTGGCGTAATCAAGGGCGACCCCGTCGCCATGGTGGTTGACCACCGCCAGGTTGTAGGCCGCATCGATGTCGCCACGTCCAGCCCAGCGCTCCCAGATGGCGATCGCGGCGGTGCTATCGCCATTCTTGTGGAGCCGCGCCGCCTGGCGTAACTCGGCATCGACATCGGCAGCCTGGGCGACGACCGCGAGGGTGAGCGAGAGAACCGCAACGAAGCTGGCGAGCGATCGCTTGAACATGGCTTTCCTTTCCCGACAATGACGCATGCCGAAGCAACAGCCGCAGCATCAAGTGGGCGCATCGTAGCGAGTGCGACCGAATCGAGGAATTGGGCAAATTGTCGCGCGGCAATTTGCCGCACATACAGACTCTCGCAAGATTGACCGCAAAATCAGCGGTTTTTTCCATGATGAGCCTCTTTAATATCCTAAGGATGGTCTGAAAAAATGCGAAAAACTGGGGCTGACGTATTGCAACCCATTGATTTTTCGATGCCCGGATTTTTTGAATCGGGACTTGTTCAGACAATCCCTAAGTGGACATTCATTGCGCGTTTCCTTAGTGCGGATCAAGGCCGGCCAGCGGCTGGATTCCTAAACTCCAGTCATGCCATTTCATCGACCACCGCCCCCCTCCGGTTCATGCTGCCCATTTGCTTCAATCGACGGGAAGCTCATCGGAGAACAAGCTTGACCATCGAACGTCCCGATCCGCTGACCCATGTGATGCCCGGTCCACCGCTGGCGATTGCTGCCGGTGTACTGTTCCTGGCCAACCTGATGATCCTGCCCGGCATTGCCTTCATCGCCCTCGTCTGGCTCTGGTGGAAACACCGCGACCATGCCGATCCGCTGGTGCGCAACCACCTGCAGCAGAACGTCGTCGCCTGCCTGTGGGGTGGCGCGGTGCTGGTTGGGGTCAGCCTGGCCATCCTGCTGCTCGGCGGCTTTGCCAATCCGTGGACCTGGCTGGTCGGCATCCTGTACTTCGTGCTGTTTCACGCCGGCCTGATTTATCTCGGCGTCATGGGTTTGATCCGCGCGATGAATGGCCACCCGTGGCGCTTTCCGTTGATCGGCCCAGCCCTGCCATGAGCCACCCGCTACAGCGCAAGCGCCTCGCCTTCCAGTTGGGGTTTTTCGCCCTTTTTCTGGTCGCACCGGTCTTCAACCTGTTTCGCTACGACCTCGACGCCGGCCATGCCTGGATACTCAGTCTCGAATGGCGACTCGGCCTGGATGATTTCCTGGCCGGCCGTATCGGTGCCGGGCAGGCGGCGTTGAACGTCCTGCTGCGCCTGTTCCTGCCCATTGTCGGCGGGGCGGCACTGTTCCTGCTGGTCGCCCGGCGCTGGGGGCGACTGTATTGCGGCTGGCTGTGCCCGCATTTTTCCGTGGTTGAAGCGATCAACGGCTTGATGATCAAGGCCTCCGGCAAGCCCAGCATCTGGGAGAAGGAAATTCAGCCCTTGTGGCTGCCCGATGGCCGTCCGCGCCAGCAGGACTGGCGCTGGTGGCTGCTCGTCGTCCCGGTAGCCATCGGCTTCGCCTTCTGCTGGGCCGTGGCCTTTCTCACTTACCTGCTGCCACCCGAAGAAATTTATCGCAACCTGTGGCATTTCACCCTTAGCCGCAACCAAAGCCTGTTCATCGGTGCCGGCACACTGGTGCTGAGCGTGGAATTCCTCTTCGCCCGCCACCTGTTCTGTCGCTATGCCTGTGCCGTCGGCCTGTTCCAATCGCTGGTCTGGATGGGCAACCGCGATGGCATGGTGGTCGGCTTCCAGCGCGCCCGTGGTGCGGCCTGCACACAATGCCTGCCGGAACGCGCCTCGGCCTGCGACGCGGTCTGCCCGATGCGACTGAACCCGCGCAACATCAAACGCCACATGTTCACCTGCACGCAATGCGGCCAGTGCCTGAGTGCCTGCGCCGAAACCCAGGCCGACAAACCCGGCGGCGCGCTGCTGCACTGGGTCAAGGATGCGCAGGCACGCAGCAACGAGGCCGGTTTCCGGCCCGGCAAACAAGAGAAGCGCTGACATGGAAGAATGGGTCGGCAAAGTCTGGCACCGCTGGATCACCCGTGCCGCGGGTGGCAGTCACCCCGCAGCGGCGGTGCACCTGAAAACCCAGGAACGCCCGCTGAGCATTTTTTTCCGGGCGCTGGGCGGCGACCCCGGCTTGCGCATTGCCCCGGCAACGGCCGACGTCCATGGCAGCCGGCGCACCTGGCTGGCCCGCGTGGCCGGCAGCGGCGAACGCACGATGCAGGCCCGGCGCGACAACAGCACCTTGCGCTTGCCGCCCGCCATCGATGCCTTTCCGGATACTTCGCTCAACCGCGACCTGTATTACTGGCTGGCCGCCCTCGCCGCCTGTCTCGACCGGTTGGCGCCAGCCCAGGCCGATGAATCGGAGATTTACCGCAATCAACGCGCCACCCTGCTGGCGCTGGAAAACTGGCCCGGTCTGGCCAGCCGCTATCAGCGCCTGCTGAGCGCCTACCTGCCCGAACGCTTCCCGCTGGACAAGCTGCCCCCCGCCGAAGCCGCACGCGAACAGGCCATCCGTCAGGCCCTGCGCGAACCGGGCAGCCAGCTTGCCCTGCCCGCCGTGCCGCCTGGCACCCCGCCCTATCAACCGGTATTGCTCTGGCTGCAATGGCGTGACATTCAGGAAACGTCGACGGCAAGGTCCGGCGATGGCGGCGATGCCGAAGCCAGCGGCGGCGAATCCAAGGATGCCTCGCAAAATGCCCACCGGGCCGAGCGCGTCGAAGCCCCCAAAGACAAGAACGGCATGCTGATGTTCTTCCGCGCCGAAAGCCTGCTGTCGGTGGCTGAATTCCTGCGCGTCAATCGCAGCGTCGACGACGATCCGGACCAGAATGCCGAAGCTGCCGCCCGCGAAATGGAGCAGCTATCGCTGGCCACACCGGATGCCGGCGAACGGATCGCCTCGCGGGTGCGCTTCGATCTCGATCTGCCATCGGCAGCCGAAGACGACATCCCGCTCGGCGCCGGTATCGCGCTGCCGGAATGGGACTATCGCAAGGAACGTCTGCTGGAAGATCACGTCCGGCTGCAGGAAATGGCCTCGCGCCACGCCGTTCCCACCCCGCTGCCCGCCCGTCTGGCGCGCACCGCCCGCCGGCTGCACCAACAGTTCGCCGCGCTGCAACCCGGTCGGCGCTGGCTGAAAGGACAAGCCGATGGCAGCGAACTGGACCTTGACGCGGTCGTCCGGGCAAGCACCGACCGTTGTTGCGGTCGACACCCGGCCGAACAGCTTTTTCAGTCGCTGGAAAAACGCGAAAGAGACCTTGCCTGCCTGGTCCTTGCCGATCTGTCGCTGTCCACCGACACCTGGGTATCCAGCGAAGCGCGCGTGATCGACGTGATCCGCGACGCGCTGCTGCTGTTTGGCGAAGCCCTGCGCTCAACCGGCGATCGCTTTGCCATTTGCGGTTTTTCCTCGGTCCGTCGCAATCAGGTGCGTTTTCATCGCCTGAAGGAATTCGCCGAGCCGTTCAACGACACCGTCCGCGGCCGCGTCCAGGCCATCCGCCCCGGCTATTACACGCGGATGGGCGCAGCGATTCGCCGGGCAACGCAGATGCTGCTCGAAGAAAAGGCCGGCCGGCGCATCCTGCTGTTGCTGTCGGACGGCAAACCGAACGACCTCGACATTTACGACAGCCGCTACGGCATCGAGGACACGCGCGCCGCCGTGCATGAAGCGCGGCGTCTTGGCCTCGTCCCCTTCTGCCTGACCATCGACCGCGAAGGCGGCGGCTACCTGCCGCACCTGTTCGGCGCCACCGGTTACGCCGTACTGCGCAGCCCGGAAGAACTGCCGCTGCGCCTGCCCCTGTTTTATGCCCAATTGACCCGTTGACCGCAGAAATACTGTAATGCCGGGCAGATTTTGCTGGATATAAGGCAAAATAAGACGGGATAGCTAAACGGGAAACAATTTCATGACAGACAGGCCAGCCAGCGCTGAGTGCCAGGTCGACGCGAGCGTTGCAATATGCCGCCTCGCCGGCGACTGGCGGACCAGCCAAGTGCTCCCCGTCATGGATCAAACGAAAATCGGTGGCTGTACCGCGCTGTCATTCGATTGCCACGAACTCGGCGAGTGGGACAGCAGCCTGCTGGTTTTTGTACTGCAAATGACCAAAACGGCCGAGCAAAACAATTGCCGACTCGATACCGCCGGACTGCCGGCCGGCCTGGTCAGACTGCTGCAACTGGCCCGGGCCGTACCGGCCAAAGCGCAGACGGATGAAGTGCTGCACGAAGATGGCGTGCTGGAATATGTCGGCAATGTCACGCTGGCCACCTGGTGGCGGATACCCCAGAACCTCGCCTTCATCGGTGATCTGACCCAATCGCTGGGGCGCTTCGTGACCGGCAAAGCGCGCTATCAACGGGCCAATTTGCTGCTCTTCATCGAAGATGCCGGACCGCGCGCCCTGCCCATCGTCTCCTTGATCAGCTTCCTGGTCGGTACCATCCTTGCGTATATGGGCGCTGCCCAACTGACCCTGCTCGGCGCGCAGATCTATATTGCCGATTTGGTCGGTATCGGCATGGTGCGCGAAATTGCTGCGCTGATGACCGGCATCATCCTGGCCGGCCGCACCGGCGCCGCTTACGCAGCGCAACTCGGCACCATGCAGGTCAATGAGGAAATCGATGCGTTTCGTACCTTTGGTCTGCCGGTCTCCGATTTTCTGGTCTTGCCGCGCTTTCTCGCGCTGCTCGTCATGGCCCCGCTACTCACCCTGTACGCCGGGATCGTCGGCGTTGCCGCCGGTATGCTAATCGCGACTACGGTGTTCGACGTCGGTGCCTTCGCCTATTTCAACCAGACGGTCAAAGCCCTGACCCTGACCCACTTCGCCGTCGGCATGATCAAGGGTACCGTTTACGGCGCGCTGGTGGCGCTGGCCGGCTGCCTGTGCGGCATGCGCTGTGGCCGCAGCGCACAGGCCGTGGGTGATGCCACGACAGCCGCCGTGGTGCTGGGCATCCTGCTGATCACGATTGCTGCCTCGCTGTTAACCATGGTTTTCCAGCGCTTGGGTATTTGACATGAATACAGCGCCCCCGGTGATCGCAGTAGAAGAATTGACCATGCGCTACGGCGAACGCCTGATCCAGCGCGACCTGAGTTTTACGGTCAACCAGGGCGACATTTTCATCATCATGGGCGGCAGCGGCTGCGGTAAGAGCACCCTGCTGCGCCATCTGATCGGTCTGCAGGAACCGGCTAGCGGCAATGTGCGCTTTTCCGGCCAGGACCTGTGGCGCGGCGACGATGCCACACGCACGGCAATCCAGCGGCGTTGCGGCGTACTTTTCCAGAGCGGTGCCCTGTGGAGTTCGCTGACCTTGAGCGAAAACATCATGTTACCGATGACGGAAATCGCTGCTCTTAAGCCAGCCATCGCCCGCGAATTGGCGGCTGTCAAACTGGCATTGGTCGGGCTAGCCGGCTTCGAGGATTTTTACCCATCAGAAATCAGCGGCGGCATGAAAAAACGGGCCGCCCTGGCTCGCGCCATGGCTCTTGACCCAGACATTCTCTTTTTCGACGAACCCTCGGCTGGCCTCGACCCACTCAGTTCCGCCCATCTCGACGAGCTGATTCTCGAACTGCGGGCCAGCCTGGGCGCCACCATAGTCGTCGTCACGCATGAACTGGCCAGCATTTTCGCCATCGGCAACAATTCGCTCTTTCTCGATGCCGACAGCAAGACCATGATCGCTGGCGGCAATCCGAACACACTCGCCCTATCCGGCCCGGATACCGTGCGGGCCTTTCTCAACAGGGGAAAATCTTGAGCAGGAAAACGCATTCCGCCCTGATCGGCGGCTTTGTCCTCGGCGCACTCAGCCTGGCGCTGGCCGCAGTATTCCTGCTGGCCGGCGGCGATCTGTGGCAGAAAAAAACCCGTTACGTGATGTATTTCGAAGATTCGGTCTATGGTCTGAAAGTCGGCGCACCGGTCGTCTTTCGTGGCGTCACCATCGGTACGGTAAAACGCATTGGCATCGCCATGGACAGCGGCACCAAATCCTTTTTTGTCCCGGTCGAGGCCGAATTATTCCCCACCTCGGCCGCCGACCTGAGTGGACAGACGATTGAAATCAACAGCCTGGTTTCCGGGGCTGACTTTGTCAAAGAGGGCCTGCGCGCCCAACTCGCCATGCAAAGCCTGCTGACCGGGCAACTCTACGTCGACCTGGACTTCCATAGCGATGCACCGAATACCCTGCGTGGTCAAGGCAATACGCTGCTGCCGGAAATTCCAACCATTCCGACCCCGGTACAACAATTCAAACAACGCTTTGAACAGGTCGACTTTGAAAAACTGCTGCTCGATATTTCCGCAGTAGCCAGCGCCTTGCGCAGCAAAACCGAAAGCCGCGAACTCGAAGCAACCCTGCACTCACTGGCCAAGACGATGGCCAATCTGGAACGGCTAACCGGCCGGCTTGAACAGGGAACCGGTCCATTACTCAAGGATATTCACGGCGTACTGCAGGAAACCCGCCAGGCGATGACTACGGCGCAGGCAGCACTGCAGGAGATTTCCGGCGTCGCTACCGGACTGCGCGACGCGACGGCCGATAACTCGCTGCTGCAACAAAATATCCAGCGGGCACTCAAGGAAACGACGCGAGCTGCCACCGCCGTCCGACAGTTGTCCGAATCCATTGAACAGCGGCCGGAATCCCTGCTGCGTGGCAAGTGAGGTAATCATGTTGCGCTCCCCATTGGCTTTACTGCTTTCCGCGCTCCTGCTGGGTGCTTGTGCCACGGCCCCCGCCAGTCGCTTCTACCTGCTCGACCCCCTGGCTGTCGCGCCAACAGAAAAAACCGTCGCAACCGACTATCGGCTCGGCATTGGCACGATCAGCCTGCCCGATTATCTGAACCGCCAGCAACTGGTCATCCGTGGCGCTGGCGGCCGCCTGCTCATACGCGACGGCGAACGCTGGGGCGAGCCGCTGGAAGACAGCGTGCGCCGGGTTCTCGGCGAAAATCTCGGCCGACTGCTCGGGCCGGGCAAACTGGTATTTTTGCCCGCACCATCCGGCATCACGGTGAACAATCGCCTGCAACTGGAAATCACAGCTTTTGAAGCCAGTGCAGACAATGAAGTCCGTCTGAATGCCCGCTGGAGCCTGAGTCGGACCCAAGGGGTGAGCACGCTGCGCGAAAGCCGTATCGTGCTTGCCATGAAAGCAGATGACGCATCGGCAATGGTGACAGCAATGAATCAGGCTCTGCTGCAACTGGCGAGCGAAATTGCCGCAGAAAGTAGCGGCGTGGGCCAGTTGACCCAAACCCGATAAGGCGCCAATCAGCCCGCTGTCAGACCTGCAGCGAGCTTGCTCCTCTGTCTTCACGCGCCTGCTGTTCCGACAAACTGCTCAACAGGAGTTTCAGGAACACATCAGGATCGAGCGGTTTGGTGGTGAAGTGATTCATTCCCGCAGCCAGGCAACGCGCCTTGTCCTCGGCAAACGCGTTGGCGGTCATCGCAATGATCAACAAGTCAGCACCGCCCGGCTGGGCCCGAATACGGCGGGTCGCTTCCAGACCATCCATCCGGGGCATCTGCATATCCATGACGATCAGGTCGTAATGCTCGCGCCCGGCGAGGTCGACCGCCTGCTCACCATCTTCAGCCAGATCAACACAAAACCCGATGTCTTCCAGCAGGATATGGGCAATCTCTCGATTGATCGGCTCATCCTCGACCAGAAGAACACGACTCCCGCAGAATGAAGCACGGAGCGCCGCCTCAATATCGCTCAAGGCAAGCGACTCGTGAACCAACCAGGTATCAGCTTTCTTCAAGCGTGCGGTAAACCAGAAGCAACTGCCTCTGTTCAACTCACTATACACACCGGCCTCGCCCCCCATCGCCGCAGCAATTTTTGCGGTAATCGCCAAACCCAGTCCGGTCCCGCCGTATTTACGCGTCGTTGAACCATCGGCCTGCTCGAAGGCATTGAACAATCTCGCCTGGGCTTCGGGGGCGATGCCAATACCGGTATCGATGACTTCAAAACGCAGCAGGACCTCGTCCCCGTTTTCTTCCTGGACTTCGGCACGCAGGGTGACGCTGCCCTGTTCCGTGAACTTGACGGCGTTGGCGGCGTAATTAAGCAACCCCTGCTGCAGACGCGTCCGATCACCAAGCACGACGGCTGGCAAGGGCGGAAATTCGCAAGTCAGTTGCAAATGTTTCTCCAGCGCCCTTTCGTTCAGCATCGAGCGAACATTCTCGAACAGGCTACCGAGCGGAAAAGCCGTTTCCTCAAGCACCAGTTTCCCGGCCTCGATTTTCGACAGATCCAGCACCATGTTGATCACTTCCAGCAAGTGCTCGCCGGCCCCTTCCAGTTTGCTCAGGCGCTCGCTCTGATCCGGTGGCAATCCGGCCCGGCGCATGAGCAGAGCCATACCGCTGATGGCATTGAGCGGCGTCCGGATTTCATGGCTCATATTGGCCAGGAAAGTGCTCTTCGAACGACTTGCTTGCTCGGCGGCTTCCTTGGCCTGCGACAATGCGATGGTACGTTCATTGACCCGGGCCTCAAGTCCGGCGTTGAGTTCGCGCAACTCATGTTCTCGTTCAAGAATGGCACTGGCCATCCGGCCGATATCGGCCGACAGATGATTGAATTCCTTGATGCGTCCACGCGGCCATTGATCGACGACTTCGCCCAGCGCTACCTGATGCGCCTGATGCACGACTCCCGAGAGCGGACGCAGCAGGCGTGCGGCACCATAAACAGCCAACAGGACACCGATCAACAGCGAAGCCAGGAAGCCACCGCAAAACACCAGGATGGTCATGCGGATTTCCGGGTGCGCAAAGCCGGCAGGCTGACGTGCAATGAACGACCAGCCAAGCGCGGCCGAACGGGCCCCGCCAACGTAATATTGACTGCCGTCGAAGGCAAACTGGGTGGGGAGGCTTTCCCCATTCAGTACGGCCTTGAGGACTGGAGAGTTATAAAGATTCACCCCGCCGACACGGTTTGCCGATTCCGTATCGGCCAGCAGTTCACCGCGCTGATCAATGACCCAGATGGCACGTTGTTTGGCACCGGGGTTATGGTCAAGAATGGCCAGCAGATAGCTCAAGGGAATTTCCGCCAGCAGCACCTTCCCGCCGCTGACCGGAACAGCCAGTCCCACAGTGACCTGACCGCTTAGCGAAGACAGATACTTGTCACTCCAGGCCGGTCCGGCACGTTGTTTCACTTCACGGAAAAGCGGTGTCGCGGAAAGGTCGCTACCAAGCACCTCACTTTCCAGATGGCGGTACTCCGGCGTCAGGCCGGCGACGATCACCTCGCCAGCCGGCGACAACAGGTAAAGCGCCCGAAACACCTTGCCCCCGGCAACCGCCTGGCTGATCAGCCGTGCTGGAGACTCGCTATTGAGCAAGGCCGTAGCGACCAGCGCCAACTGCTCCTGTTGCGCCAGCATCTGCATTTCTATCCGGAAAGCCAGCTCGCGGGCATCACCTTCAGCGCGAGCACGAATCTCGCCTTCAAGTTGCGGAATACGGGTGAGCAAAAAGGTAGAACCAACGAACAGAAATGTCAGGATGGACGTAATGGCCAGCAATACGCCGAGATAGACATCCAGTCGCCATTCACGGGGCTGAGATTGTGTCATTGGATCTGGAACAGATCGCCGTTGCGGATTTCCGTAAAATAAACCTGGCGCGTCGCATCGCCATTGGCATCAAAACGGATTTCCTGCTGTACGCCCTGGTAGGGACCATATTTGAGCAGGGCTTGCTTCATGTCTTCACCCTGGCTGCGTTGCTTCATGGCGGCAAAAACGACATTGGCCGAATCGTAAGCCAGCAGGGAGAAAGAACCGAATTCCCGCTGAAAGCGGTTCTTGAACGCCTTGCGAAACTCCTGGTAAGCCGCCCTGGCATCATCCCGATTGTAGGCGTGGGTCATCAGCATGCCTTCGACGGCGCTGCCCCCCATTTCGCTAAGTGCTTCGGCCGAAGCCGCCCATTCGGATGAACTGAGCGGCAAACCAGGCGCCAGACGACGCGCCTGTTGGGCAAGACGCGCAGTATCGAGCGTACTGGCGACAAAAATCAGGGCATCCGGCTTTTTGACCAGCAAACGCTTGATCACATCGGAAAAACTGGTACTGGCAGCCGATTCGAAACCCGCTGAACCACTGACGCGCCCACCCAGCTTTTCAAACTCGCTGGCAAAGGCTTTTACCCAGGTATCCGAAAACGGCAGGTTCGATGCATCGAAGGCCAGCCCGACATGGCGTGGCCCGCGCTCGAACAGTACCTTGGCGTGCTGAATGGCGGCTTCTCTGGTCGTGCAATTGACCCGGAAAAAATTGTCGTCCTTGCCATGAAAATCGGTCGAGGCGACTGTCGGACTGATGAAAGTCTGCCCCGCCCTATCCATCAACGGCAGGACTACTGCAGCCATCGAACTGGTCACCGGACCGATGATGATGTCCGGACGCAAGGCTATCAACTCCTGCGCCGCCTTGGCCGCCATGGCTTTATCCTGACCATCGTCGCGCACGAGCAATTCGATTTTTCGCCCGTTGATGCCCCCAGCCAGATTTTGTTGCTCGACCGCCAGGATGACCCCGTTGCGGACACTTTCGCCAAAATCGGAACCACGATCAGAGAGGCCGGCCAGCAAACCAATCCTGATCGGCTCGGCAGGACTACAAGATGACAGGAAAACGGCCAGGCCAATTGCATGGAGAATCAACCAAGACTTATGCGTAGCCAAGCGCATCTCCTAACTATTCGATTATTTTTGCCAAGATGTCACTTTTAACATAAAAACCGACAGCTTTGCCAGATATGCCTCAAGCACAGAGGCAAAGCATGCGACTGGAAATTGCCGCAGGCTTCTACCGCTGAAACGATCATTGCATTGAGTAACGCAAAAAATCCAGCAAGTCTGTGATCCGCTGTTCGAGATCATCAAATTGCTCATGGTCACCAGGCACGATTAGCAGGCGAACTTGTTCTCCTGTTCGATTGGCATGAATTTCACGCGCGTCTTCAACAGGAACAGTTCTGTCATCCTCTGCATGAACCAAGAGGGTAGGACAACTCACCCGTTTGATCGTGTTGCGAGGCGCGATTTCCTCAAAACGATGAGCAATCACGTGCTGGACGTAAGCAAGAATATATGCTCCCAATGGCCAGAACGGGATGCCTTTGGCGCTCAACCAGCGGCGCATCATGCTGGCGGGATGAGAGAACGCCGATAAGCTGATCACGGCGCGAATATCCTGGCAACGCGATGCCACCAGCAAGGCAGCGCCAGCACCTACCGAATGCCCGATCAATCCAATGCGCAAGGGATCGACTTCTGCTTGCAAGCGCAACCAGGCGATGGCGCACTCAATATCTTCGGCAAAGCGTGGCAAAGACGAAAAATCATCGCCATCGCTTCGCCCGTGGTTTCTTGCCTCAAAAAACAGTAGACCGTAACCGGCCGCATGCAAGGGCCGCGCGAGCGGCAGCATCATCTCGGCATTACTTCCCCAGCCATGCAGGATGACCAGACAAGGGGCGCCGGGGAGACTCGGAATAAACCAGCCGAAAAGCTTCTTCTGGCGCACCGTCGGAATGCTGACTACATGCCATGGCAGCTCCTCCGGAGTAGCCTCCCCGGCAATTCTCGGTGCAGCCAGACCGCGCCTGATCAGCAGGTTGAGGGCGAAGAGGGCGACGCACAACAATATCGCCAAGCTGGCGAACATTGTCATGTTCTGCCGATCAATGACCAGCCACGCAGATTTCGTGCCGAAGCACAGCCCGGATCGTACGCCAGATCAACAAGACAACCAGCAGACTCAACAGACCAATCAGCGCCCCGCCAAGCAAAACATAGACAAGCTGCTCGGTGGCCTTGGCCATCAGGAATGTGGCAATCGTCATTGCGGCCAACGGAAAGGAATAGGCCCACCAGGACAGGAAAAACTGAATCCGTCGAAAATGGTTGACCTGGCTGAACAAAACGAGAGTAAACACCAAGGCAATCGAATAGAGGATGCGGCCAAAGGCATCCAAGCCTCCCGTCAGGTTGAACCAGGAAATGAAACCCACGGCAGGTGGTGCAATGAAGATGAATAATGTCGGCAACAACCGTTCCGGCAAGGCTGAATGGAAAATCAAGCGATAGAAGATAATGGCTGTCAGGACCGGCCAGAAAAACAAGCCCAAACTGAAGAAGAACCAGGAAACATCCGCTGTTGTATGAAGCATCCCGGCAATCGGCACCAGAATATTGCCAACCACGGGGATGAACCAAGCCGGGTTCAAGTGCGTAATCTCATATTGCGTGTGATGTATCCAGGACGAAAAGACATATAGCGTGATGCCCAGATGCACGCTCGCCCCCAGCGACCACAACCAGAATGAGAAATCCGGAGCAGATTGCATATAGGCAATCGAAAGCAGGATCAGGCTGATCGAAAAGGTCGGCACAAAAGCCAGTTTCACCGGATGCCTGATTTCGGCCATCACCTCGGCCGGATATTTGACCATTTTGGTTGCGTAGATGACGGTCAATACGATGAACCACAAGGTAGTCAGACCGAGCAATACTGAACTGACGCAAAAACCCGGATCAAAAAAATGCTCGGCACGATTCCAGGCAATCGACAAACCGGCCATCCCCATCACCGTGGAAAACCAGGAAACAGGAAAGTGCTTTAGGCGGGAGTTTTCTTGATCCACTTTTTTACTCGAGAATTGACTGTGCATTCTCGACTCGACCCTGATGCACAGCGCGGATTATATTAGATAATTCTAATATACAAACTCCAAACAGTCAATGACGATCAAACAGCACAACCATAGATCAAAATGACGCCAGGCTCCTCGTCCGATCAGAGCATCATCTACATGCCGGTGCCGTGAAAATCGATATATCTCAGGTAAAATTTACCGAGAAAAGCATCAGTTGCTTCGTGAATTGGTTTCAGGCTAAAACCCAACGTCGAGCCAATCGAAGAATAATGGTCGTTTATAACCGCTTAAATCAGCGCAACCGAGGCAAACATGCCATGACACACCTGATGGCATGCTTAACCTGAAAAAGGCAGAAACAAAAAAACCCTTGATCATCAAGGGTTCATTTTTTGTCGCTTGGCGGAGAGGGTGGGATTCGAACCCACGGTACCTTGCAGTACGCCTGATTTCGAATCAGGTACATTCGACCACTCTGCCACCTCTCCGCAGCGGCCGATATAATAGCACAAGAGATGCGCGAGATTAAGAGTCTATTTTCGTTAATTGTTATTCTTTTCGTCACCGCCTGCGGAGACGGAGGACCGCTGCCCTTCCCGACCCCAGGCAAACAGGACTTGATCGTCGTGACCCGCGCCGGGCCTCTCACTTACATGGCCGATGACACGGCAAGCGCCAACGGCCTGGAGCACGATCTGACCACGGCCTTTGCCGAAGAATTGGGCGTCGGGGTCAAATACCAGGTCGTGCCGCCCAATGAACTCGAGGAAAAAATTGCAGGAGGAGCGTACCACCTGGCAGCCGCCTGGTTGTCACCGGTATATGAAAACATTCTGGCCAGCCCGCCCCTGTTCAACACACGGGACATCCTTGTACAGCATGAAGCCTCCCTGCCGCTGACCCACCTCGATCAACTTACCGGCAAAACCATTCACGCCATGGCGGGCTCAAGGCAAGCCGCCACCGTACGCAAACTGATCGAGACGATTCCCGACCTGAAACTGGTCGAAGTCGAACAGGGCGACATCCTGGATCTGCTCGACTCGCTCGGCAAACCGCCGGTCAATTACGTCGTGATGGATGCCCGCATGGAAGAACTGGCCAACCAGTTCGTTCCCAGCTTGCGTAGCAGCCTGACACTGGGAGAAAGCGCGCCGATTGTCTGGCTGCTAGGCGCACACCCCAATCCGGAGTTGAAAGCCAGGGCCGAGGCATTCATCAAGCGCATTCATCAGGATGGCACGCTGGCGCGAATCGAGGAACGTTACTTCGGCCATGTACGCCGACTGACCCAGCCGGATATCGAAAAATTTCTCGGCGAAATCGAAAAAACCCTGCCCAAGCTGCGCAAGCATTTTCATTCCGCCGAGCAAATCAGCGGCATCGACTGGAGACTACTGGCCGCGCTGGCCTATCAGGAATCCCACTGGGATTCGTTCGCCACCAGCTATACCAATGTACGCGGTTTGATGATGTTGACCGAAGAAACGGCCGACCGGCTGGGCGTCAGCAACCGGCTGGATGCCCGTGAAAGCATTCTGGGCGGCGCGCGCTACGTCAACATCCTGAAAGACATGTTACCGGCAGAAGTTCAGGAACCCGACCGGACCTGGCTGGCGCTGGCCGGCTACAACATCGGCCCCGGCCACCTGAACGCGGCGCGGAGCATAGCCCGGCAATTGAATGTCGACGCCAACACCTGGTACGACATGAAGCGCGTCCTGCCGCTGCTGGCCAAACCGAAGTATTACAGCCGCCTGAAATCCGGCCGGGCCAGAGGTGGCGAAGCGGTGATCCTGGTCGAAAACATCCGCAGCTATTACGACATCCTGACGCGCAACGAACCGCCACAACCGCCATTTACCGCCAAGGTGGAAGGCACGCCCGGCAAGATGCCGGGCATCAAACTGAAACGCTGAAACTCAGGCGCTGAGTTTTTCCACACCACCCATGTACGGGCGCAGCACGGCTGGAATGGTCACGCTGCCGTCGTCATTCTGGAAATTCTCCAGGATGGCGACCAGCGTCCGCCCCACGGCCAGACCCGAACCATTCAGCGTGTGACAAAGCTCCGGCTTGTTCTTGTCGTTGCGGAAACGCGCCTGCATGCGTCGTGCCTGGAAAGCGCCGAAGTTCGAGCAGGAAGAAATTTCGCGATAGGTGTTCTGCGCCGGCAGCCAGACTTCCAGATCGTAGGTCTTGGCGGCAGAGAAACCCATGTCGCCGGTGCACAGCGCCATGCGGCGATACGGCAATTCCAGTTTTTCCAGGATGACTTCAGCCTGACGCGTCAGTTCCTCATGCGCTTCGGCCGACTTTTCCGGATGCACGATCTGCACCAATTCCACCTTGTCGAACTGATGCTGGCGGATCATGCCGCGCACGTCGCGCCCGCCGGAACCGGCTTCGGAACGGAAACACGGCGTGTGGCTGACGAATTTCAAAGGCAGGCTTTCGGCCGCCAGAATTTCATCGCGCACAATGTTGGTCACCGGCACTTCGGCGGTCGGAATCAGGTACAGCGGGTCTTGCTCGCCGCGCAGCACCTTGAACAGGTCTTCCTCGAACTTCGGCAACTGGCCGGTGCCGTTCAGGCTGGCCGCATTGACCAGATACGGCACATAAACCTCGGTATAGCCGTGTTCGGCGGTATGCGTGTCGAGCATGAACTGGGCGAGTGCACGGTGCAAACGCGCCAGACCGCCCTTGAGCAGCGAGAAGCGCGAACCGGAAATCTTGGCGGCGGTGGCGAAATCGAGCTGGCCGATGGCCTCGCCGACGTCGGTGTGATCCTTGACAGGGAAATCGAAAACGCGCGGCGTACCCCAGCGCTTGATTTCAACATTACCCGCTTCGTCTTCGCCCACCGGCACCGACTCGTCCGGGATGTTCGGCAGTGCCGCCAGGATGGCGTTGAACTTCTCCAGCAATTCGCCGAGACGGGCTTCGGACGCCTTCAACTCGTCGCCAAGTGCGCCGACCTGCGCCATCACTTCTGACGCATCCTCGCCCTTGCCCTTCAACATGCCGATCTGCTTGGACAGGCTGTTGCGCTGCGCCTGCAGTTCCTGGGTCCGCGTCTGCAAGGTTTTGCGCTCGGTTTCCAGAGCCGTGAATTCCGTAAAGTCGATGGGCTTGCCGCGCTTGGCCAGGCCTTCCGCCACGGCGTCGAGGTTGGAGCGAAGTTGTTGGATATCGAGCATGTTTTTTCCTGTTTTCTTGCGACCAAGGAAACCAAGGCTGGCCCCGCGGTCGACCGCAGTTTTTGAGCAAAAACCACCGTGTTTCATCAAGCGCGGGATTATACGCGAGGCCGGAAAACTCGGGACCGGAACGGCTACCCGGTTATCATCGCGTTTTGCCTGCACTCACCGACTTCCCATGTTCCGCTTTTCGCCCACCTTCCCGCCCCTCTCCACCGCTGGCTTGTGCGCCGCCCTGCTTCTTGCCCTGCCCGCCTTCGCCAACCCGGCCACAGATGCCATCACCGATGCCTGGTGCAAAGACCTCGATCAGCGCCTGCACAGTGTTTCGGTCGAAAGCTGCCGCGCCCGGCAGTTCCTTGCCACCGACGAACGGACCAGCGGCGGCCGTGCGCTGGTCCTGCGCGACATTCCGGCAAGCGGCAAGCACGCTACCAAGGCGCCGCGCGTGCTGGTCATCGGCGGTATTCACGGCGACGAACTGACCTCGATCTCCACGGTTTTCCGCTGGCTGGAGTGGATGCACGAAACTGAACCCGCCAAATACAACTGGCGCGTCATCCCGCTAGCCAACCCGGATGGCCTGCTGGTTCGTCCATCGACACGGGTTAACGGTCGCGGCGTGGACCTCAACCGCAATTTCCCGACGCCCGACTGGAACAGCGACGCGCACAAATACTGGACCGAACGCACCGGCCGCGATCCGCGCCGCAACCCCGGCGACAGCCCCGGTTCGGAAATCGAGACGCGCTGGCTGGAAAAGCAACTGGATGAATTCAAGCCGGATGTGATCATCAGCGTGCACGCCCCGTACAATCTGCTCGATTACGACGGCCCGGCACCGAAACCGCTGCGCTTCGGCCGCCTGGCGCTCAACCGGCTGGGCGTTTACCCCGGCTCGCTCGGCAACTACGGCGGCCTGCACAAGAGCGTGCCGGTGGTCACCATCGAACTGCCGCACGCCACGATGATGCCGGCGATGCGAGATCAGCGCGCCATGTGGCTGGACATGCTCGGCTGGATGGGCCAGAACATCAAGGCTGGCAAGAAACACTGAAATACTGCGGTCGACCGCAGTATTTCCGGCAAAACCCCGGCCGGCTATTTCTTGCCGGCCTTGCGATCCAAGGCCCGCAGATGGGCGAGTTTCTCGCCGATCTTGCCTTCCAGCCCACGCGGCGTCGGCTCATACCAGCCGGGTTCCGGCATGCCGTCCGGCAGATAGCTTTCGCCGGCGGCGTAGGCTTCCGGCTCGTCGTGCGCATAGCGGTAGGCCTTGCCGTGGCCGAGTTCCTTCATCAGCTTGGTCGGCGCGTTGCGCAAATGGATCGGGACCGGCCGCGAACCGTCCTGCTTCACGAAGGCGCGCGCCGCGTTGTAGGCGTTGTAGCCGGCATTCGACTTGGCGGCCACCGCCAGATAAGTCACCGCCTGCGCCAGCGCCAGCTCGCCTTCCGGTGAGCCAAGCCGCTCGTAGGTTTCGGCCGCGTCGTTGGCGATCTGCATCGCCCGCGGATCGGCCAGGCCGATGTCTTCCCAGGCCATGCGGATGATCCGCCGCGCCAGATAGCGCGGATCGGCACCGCCGTCGAGCATGCGGCAGAACCAGTAAAGCGCGCCGTCCGGGCTGGAACCGCGCACCGACTTGTGCAGCGCCGAAATCTGGTCGTAGAAGGCGTCGCCGCCCTTGTCGAAACGGCGCAGGCTCTGCGCCATGGTTTCTTCGATAAAAGCGCCGTCGACCGTAGAAATATCTGCCGTCCGGGCCGCCGTCCGCACCTGTTCGAGCAGGTTAAGCAGCCGCCGCGCATCGCCATCGGCCAAGCCGATCAAGCGCGTCCTCGCCTCGCCGGCAAACGACAGATCCGCCAGCGCCCGTTCGCACGCCCGGTCGAACAAAGCCCCCATCTCGGCCTCATCGAGCGACTTCAGCACATAGACCGAAGCGCGCGACAAGAGCGCCGAATTCAGCTCGAACGATGGATTTTCCGTCGTCGCACCGATGAAGGTCAGCAGCCCGCTCTCGACGAAAGGCAGAAAGCCATCCTGCTGCGCCTTGTTGAAACGGTGGATTTCATCGACGAACAGGATGGTCCGCCGCCCCTGCGTCTTCCACATCTCGGCCTGCGCCACCGCCTCGCGCACCTCCTTGATCCCGGAAAACACCGCCGACAGCGCAATGAACTCGCACTGGAACTGCGTCGCCATCATTCGCGCCAGCGTGGTCTTGCCCACTCCCGGCGGCCCCCACAGGATCATCGAATGCGGCTGCCCAGACGCAAACGCCAGGCGCAGCGGCTTGCCCGGCCCGAGCAGATGCTGCTGGCCGATCACCTCGTCCGGCGTCTGCGGGCGCAACTGTTCGGCCAGCGGCGCGGAACGGTCGACTTCGTTGGAGGAAAACAAATCGCTCATGAACTTAACCCCAGGCACGCGAAAAAACTTCGTCCAGCGCAGCAACGATGGCCTCGCCCTCGGCAGCCAGCGACGTAACGCGCGGTCCGAGCGCATCAAGCGGCACCGAAACGATTTCCAGCGGATTCAGGATCACCTTGCGCCCCTCGACGAAAAACTCCGGCGTCACCCGCGACGCCGGCAAACTCACCTGCTGCTGCGCCAGATCGCTGGCCACCAGCGGCACCACGACCCGGCGTCGACGCTCGTCGAAGACCGCCGACTGCACGACCACGACAAAGGGAATCAGCACCGCGTGCCGCCCGGCGTTGCGATGCACGTCGAACTGGCTCATAGCGTCGAATGCTCGTCGGCAAACGAACCGTTCAGCGCCTCCAGGCGGTTCCACGCCTCGGCCACCGCCGCGTAATGCTGGCGCTGCTCGTCGCGGCGCAGGCGCTCGCGCTCGACGAACTCGGCCAGCAAAGCATCGACCGTGGCCGACAGATTGGCGGTGTACTGCCGCGCCCGCTCGACGTTGCCTTCATTGAGCAACAAATTGACCGGGCGCTTGGCTGGCGAGGTTTGGGGCATGGATTTCATCAGGCAATCTCCTCTGCGCATGGTATGCGCAGCAAACAGAAAAATCCACTCAGCGCACTGCATCCAGCGGCGACACCGGCTTGCTCAACCCCGCCATCCCAGCCGCCAGCTTCATTGCCCGCTGCAGGGATTTTTCATGCGCATGGTGGCGCCGCTCGATGCCACTTCGCGGATCAGAATTTCCCGGCGCAAAAAATCAACGTCCTTGATCCGCAGACGCAAGCACTCCATCAAACGCATCCCCGTGCCATAGAGCAAACGCCCCATCAGTGCATGCTCAGGCCGGATCGCATCAAGCAGGCGTGCCACTTCATCCACATGAAGCCCCGTCGGCAGACGTGCCGGCTTCTTCGGACGAACGAGATCATCCAGCCACGGCAACTCGATTTCCAGAACCTGTTTATACAGAAACAACAAGGCCGAAAGCGCCTGTTGCTGGGTTGCCGCCGCAACATCGCGCTCGCTCGCCAGGTACGAGAGATAGGCAGAAACCTCACGCACCCCAAGCTCACGCGGATGTCGCATTCCGCAATGACGAATGAAACGAAAAACCCAATGGACATATGCCTGCTCGATACGTAAACTGTAGTGCCGAACGCGTATTGCAGCCCGAACCTGATCGAGCAGACGCAAAGGCGACACATCGGAATTGAGACTGTCCGGTTTCACGGGAGAACAAATACTGTATGGATAAACAGTTATACACCCTGAACCCGGAAATGACAAGGGCAAAACCATGTCCGGTCCGCCAGCTTATCGGACAGAGGTCCAGCTTATTGGACACTTCTGTCGTCTACTAATGAAATGGACTCCCCCTCCCATCTAGCGGGACACTGAGGGTATTGCAGCCAAGGGGCTGTGAGCCAGCCAAGGAGGTGTGCCATGAAAGTTGTCCGTATCGGTCTTGATA
>NZ_JAVBXX010000015.1 GCF_030824335.1 Azonexus sp. | reverse complement strand
GTGTCGCCGATCTTGTACGCGCCGCCGGTACCGCTGGCGCCGGAAATCGAGATGCGGGCATCGCCGACGCCCGGGGCTTGGTTGTCCACCGTCAGGTTGCTGCTGTCTGCGGTGCTGGTCGTCCCGTTGCCATCGGTCGCGCTGACCGAGACGTTGCGGTTGCCGGCATCGATGGTACCGGCGCTGATGGTGTAACTGGCGCTCCAGTTTCCTGACCCATCATTGCTGGCAGTTACCGCCGGCCCGCCGCCGAATGCCGAGAAGTCCATGGTGACGCCGGTGATGCCGGACTGGTTTTCCCCGCCTGTCGTGTTATTCCACCGCGCCGTCACCGTATCACCGACCTTGTAGGCGCCACCCGTGCCGCTACCGCTGGTGCTTACCGAGATATTGGTATCAGTCACCGTCGGGCCTGCAGGGCCAGTGTTGAAGATGATATTGTCAATACCGAGAGAAGACTCCGTATCAGAGGAAATATGGGCGAGACGGTTGACGGTAAAAGAGGAGACCTCCGTCCAATTCAGCGTTACCGTCTGATGGCCGTCATAGACACTATCAGTAAAGGTATAGGTGACGGCAGAATTGCTGCCACCGCTGGGAGTCAAAACGACTTTCACTTCTAATGTGACATTCCCTGTTATAAGCGTATTGAGTGTGAGCAAGTCCACCGTTACCAAATTGACCGCGGAATCGAATGTAACGGTCATGGGCTCATCATCCCCGTAGGAGCCCCCCGTATACGTATCCATGCCATTACGCTTGTACACAAGGTTACCCAGCCCCCCCAGATCGATACTCAACATCTCTTCTATATCTGCGCGGTTGACGCCGTCAGCGCTGGTGCTTGAGACAGTGATGGCGACGTCCGACACCGTGGTAGTCACTGACGAATAGTCCCCGGCAACGGTGGATGTCGTGAAGTCGGCGGTAGGCAGTTCATGATTCCAGGCATCGGCGCCCTCTGCCGTTATCGCGCTGGCGGTTTCGATTGCACCGGTAAACCTTTCCAGAACCCAGTCGCCCCCCAGGCGGGCAGCCCCGGTATTGTCATCCGAAGCAGCAACATCGACCCCAGTCAGCGCAGCCAGATCAGCCATGAAGCTGTCTCCCTGCCCGCTCGCCGCCACAGCGCAGCCGTAAAGCAGAAAATCGCCTTCGGCACTCAGCGCCGCGCCAATCCGGGCCAGCGTGTGGCCATGCTGGTTCAGGTTGGCGCTGTTTAACGTCAAGCTCCCCAGATTGATGGCGCCATTGCTGCCGTGGCCGAACAAGTGAATGGCGTCGACACTGCCCGGCGCTTTTCGCGCCAGATAGTCGGCCATTTGCGCCAGGCCGTCACCCCGACTATCAATACGCACTACCTCGACCCCAGCCCGCACCCCTTGAGCCAAAGTTTGCCACTCGGTGACATTGTCAAGGATGAATGCGACTTCGTTACGTCCTTCGTCCGATACGGCGTTTCCGGCAAGGGAATCGAGAGCGATTGGGGGCAAGGAGGTAGTCATAGCAGTTGGCTTTCAGTCTGGGCCAGGCATCAAACGATGAAGGCTGATGGAGAGGAACGCTCAGGGAACGATGGCAAAACCTTGAGTGACGTTGAATATCGAAAAAAAACGCAAGACAGAATCAAGGGGCTAGAAATTCATGCATTTACAACCCGATGGCATTGATTTCAATGCCGCGTGCAATCATTTGTGTACGGGTACTGGCCCCCAGCTTTTCGCGCACATTGCTCAGGTGAAAACGGACTGTCCGGATGTTCATACCCAGTCGTTCGGCAATTTCCCCATCGTTGATCCCAAGCGCGGCCAGATTCAGGCACTGCGCTTCACGGGGGGTCAGTTCCTTGTTGCGTGGCGCTGGATGCAGTTCCAGCAAACGCAAGACGGCTTCGTGCATATAACTCGCCAGCAGGTGCCCGTAGGGCATGGAGCGCACGGAATCAGAGAAGCATTCGTCGGCATCACCTGCCTTGGCATAGCCGAAACCGGCAATGTCCTTGTGTTGAGTCACGATAGGACAGGTCACGCCGGCTGAAATGCCGAAACGACGAGCCTCGGCGTACATTTTTGCCGCCTTCGGGGAGCGGAAGGTTTCGTTGCACCACGGTAACGGGTAATGGTGCTGTCGGATGTGACTCGCGGCCGGATCGATCAGGTAGTACCGATTTGCGGTGTAAATCTCGATCCACTCTGCCGGATAGGTCGCCAGAGAAAATATTCGTTGCCCATCCGGTTGACTTCGATCCTGCAGACTGAGCAGGTACATGTAATGCTGGAAACCAAGCATTTCCACTGCCTGCTGCACGAGATCGCGCAGCGCATCGGTACTGGGTGCGTTAAGCACCTTCAGAAAGTGCTCGTGAAAATGGATATCCATACAGGCCCGACAGAGTGACGACAAGGTTGCATTGTCATGACAAAACCCTGCTGCAAGATACTGTCACAGGTGACAGGTTTATCCAGCAAGGCGTTAATCAAGAAACTTTGCCTGATTGTCCGGGCACAGGAAGCAAGATGTAACTGTCAGGTGTGACAGCCTAGTGCGGGATTTTGTCTCACCAGTACTAAAATCGATTCGGGATCATTCAGCGCGTTGGCAGCCCCCCGGCAGACTGCTGGAACAAGACGACTTCCTGAGCTACGTTCAGACTGACCTGCCAGTCATTGATGCTGCCGAAGAACACCGCGAGGTCGGTCCCCGCCCCGCCATCGAGGATATAGCTCACGCTGCCTGCCACCAGCGCCTCATCTGGGTGCCGTCCCAGACGGACTAGCTAAACCTCCAGCGCCTGCGAGTGTCTGTCCCGCAGCCCATCACTTGCTCGGCAGCAAACGCTCATACTCGTCCCGCACTACTGCATAACACTCGCACACGCGTTTTTCGAGCCTGGCGCGATCAAGTACGGTAATGCGGCCACGGCCACGTGTTATCAAATGATCTTTTTCGAACAGGCCCAAAATCTGGGTCACGCTCTCGCGACGAACGCCCAGCAACCGGCCAATCGCCTCCTGCGTGACCACCAACTGATCGCCCTGACTCCGGTCCAGCGTCATCAACAGCCAACGGCACATTCTTTGATCCAGCGAATGGTGCTGATTGCATACGGCAGTTTGCGATGTCTGGGCAATCAGCGCCTGCGTGAACAGTAGCGCTACGTGTTGTAATTTGCCGCCGAGCGCGAACTCGTGCTTCATGACCTTCCTGCTGAGTCGATAAGCCTGGCCGATGCTTTGCACTTCCGTACTGCTCGGCATGCTCTCGCCGCCCATGAAAATGGAGATGCCGACCAGACCTTCTTTGCCAACCAACGCCGTTTCGCTTGAGGAACCATCTTCCAGTGAGTAGATGAGCGAGACAATGCCAGAGGTCGGGAAATGCAGATAATTCACATGGTCACCAGACTCGGACATTGTCCAGTTGAGCGGCATTTCAACCAGTTCAAGATCGGGCAGCAGGCGTTCGTAATCCCTGACAGGAAGCGACGCCAACATGTGATTCAGCTTTGGATCGGGCGGCGGACCGCTCGGCATTTTTTTCTTTTTCATCTTTGCTCTATCCAGCCTCTAGTTTTGAAAAGCCTGCGGTGCTTGCTTCCAGGCGTCCAGAAAGCCGCCCGATGTGGGGTTTTGGCTGCATCAAAACCCCGTGTTAATCCCGTGCATCCTGGAAGCCACCCGATGCGAGGTTCTCAAAACGTGTGTATTCGCCGAGGAAGGCCAAGCGCACAGTGCCGGTCGGACCGTTACGCTGCTTACCGATGATCACCTCGGCAAGCCCCTTGTCTTCGGTATCCGGCTTGTAATATTCCTCGCGGTACATCATCAGGATCACGTCGGCATCCTGCTCGATAGCGCCGGATTCGCGCAAGTCGGACATCATCGGACGTTTGTCGGTGCGCTCTTCGACCTTACGCGACAGCTGCGAGAGCGCGACGATGGGCACCTGCAACTCCTTGGCCAGCGACTTGATCGAACGGGAAATTTCCGAGACTTCGGTGGCCCGGTTTTCGCCCTGCCGGTTACCGCTCATCAACTGAATGTAGTCGATCACCAGGAGGCCAAGCTTGCCACCGTACTGACGCGCCAAGCGGCGGGCGCGCGCACGCAGATTGGCCGGACTCAAGCCGCCGGTTTCATCGATATAAATTGGCGCCTCATGCAATTTACCCAGAGCGAACGACAGTTTCGACCATTCGTCATCGTTCATCCGCCCGGTGCGCAGGCTTTGCGAATTCAGGCGGCCAATCGAGGCCAGCATCCGCATGGCCAGTTGGGCGCCGCCCATTTCCATGGAGAAGACGCCCACCGGCAAACCGGTATCGACGGCCACATTTTCGGCAATATTCAGCGCAAAGGCCGTCTTTCCCATCGACGGGCGACCGGCCACAATGATCAAATCGCCGGGCTGAAAACCGGAAGTTTTCTGGTCCAGATCCGTAAAACCGGTCGGCACCCCGGTGATATCCGACGGATTATCCCGGTCGTGCAATTCCTGAATGCGTTCAACTACCTGGGTGAGCAGCGGGTTGATATGGACGAACCCCTCGGTGTGCCCTGCCCCCGCTTCGGCAATCTTGAAGATTTTCGACTCGGCTTCGTCGAGCAGCGACGCCGCATCGCGGCCCAGCGGATTCAACGCATCGGAGGCGATTTCATCGGCCGTCGCGACCAGTTGGCGCAAGACTGCGCGCTCGCGGACAATTTCCGCATAACGCCGGATATTGGCAGCCGATGGCGTATTCGCCGCCAGTTCGCCCAGATAGGCCAAGCCCCCCGTCTGGTCGCCCTCGCCTGCGGCATCAAGCGCTTCAGCCACCGTCACCGCATCAGCCGGCTTGGCCTTCTCCAGCAAGTTGCGAATCTGGCGGAAGATGCGGCGATGTTCGTCACGATAAAAATCGGTATCGGTAACCAGATCCCCCATCCGGTCCCAGGCCTGATTGTCGAGCAACAGACCACCAAGGACGGATTGCTCGGCCTCGATCGAGTGCGGCGGTACACGCAGCATGTCGAGCGAGGAGTCAGTCGCTCTGGGCTTGTTCGGACGCTGATTCATGGTGGTGTTCAATCGACATGGGGGATGCGCATTATAGCGGCTGAGCGACCTCCAACCGGTTGAGCCTTGACCGGACAAAGACTAATATCCTCAATCAATACTTCGCCCGGACGCCCCGTTAATCCGTACAGCGTCCCCCCGTCTCAATCCCGCCCAACCGGTGCCGCCATGTCCTTACTCGCTTTTCGCCAGCTCGCCATTTATTCGCTTTTTGCCCTGTTGACCGCAACATTGAGCGGCTGCGGCTACAACCAGATCCAGATCAACGATGAAGGGGTCAATGCAGCCTGGTCTGAGGTGCTCAACCAGTACAAACGCCGCGCCGATCTGGTGCCGAATCTGGTGGCGACCGTTCAGGGTTACGCGGCGCATGAAAAAGACGTGCTGACCCAGGTCACCGCAGCCCGCGCCAGCGTCGGCGGGATCAAGGCGACGCCGGAACTGATCAACGATCCGCAGGCTTTCGCCCAGTTCCAGCAAGCTCAGGCTGGCATGAGCAGTGCATTGGCCCGGCTCTTGGTGGTTGCCGAAAACTATCCGCAACTGAAGGCCGATGCCAATTTCCGCGATTTGCAGGCGCAGCTGGAAGGCACCGAAAACCGTATCACCGTGGCGCGCAATCGTTATATCGAAGCGGTTCGCACCTACAACGTATCGGTCCGCACCTTCCCCAACAACCTGACCGCGATGGTGTTCGGCATGCAGCCCAAGGCCAATTTCGCCGTCGAGGATGAAAAAGCCATTGCGACGCCGCCCAGCGTCAGTTTTGGTAGTAAATAAGCCCATCATGACGCACTGGCAGGACACCATCCGGCAAGGCCTTTTCCGCGGGCTTTGCCTTGCCTTTTGTCTGGCAATCCTGCCATTCGCCAGCTTGGCGGCCACGGCCACGCCCATGCCGCTGCCCGAACTCAGCGCCCGCGTCACCGATCTGACAGGAACGCTGAGCGCTGAAGAAAAGTCGGCGCTGACCGCAAGTCTCGCCGGACTCGAACAGGAAAAAGGCGCCCAGATCGCCATCCTGCTGCTGCCGACGACGCAGCCGGAAAGCATCGAACAATTCGGCATTCGTCTGGCGGAGACCTGGAAAATCGGCCGCAAGGGCGTAGACGATGGCGTCATCGTCATTGTCGCCAAGGACGACCGGCGCATGCGGATTGAAGTCGGTTACGGACTCGAAGGGGCGATTCCCGATGCGGTGGCCAAACGCATCATCGAGGAACACATGGTGCCGCATTTCCGCGACGGGGATTTTGCCGGCGGATTGCGGTCGACCGTAGAAATACTGGCAAAAGTCATCGGCGGCGAAGCCCTGCCGCCCCCGGTCACGCGCCAGCCAAACAGCGAGGCAAGTTTCGATACCGACAGCCTTTTGTTCATTGCGATTTTCGTCGCCAGCATCGCCCGCGCCCTGTTCGGCATCGCGGGTTCACTGGCGGTTTCCCTGCTGGCCGGCTGGCTGGCCTGGATGAGTTTCGGCTCACTGATCGCCGCGCTGATTGCCGCCGTATTGACCTTCGGCGCCTCCTTCCTGCGTAGCGGCAGCGGTGGCGGCTGGCATTCCGGCGGCGGGCGAAGTGGCGGAAGCAGCGGAGGCGGTGGATTTTCCGGCGGGGGCGGCAGTTTTGGTGGCGGCGGCGCCTCGGGGAGATGGTGATGCGCCTGTGGCGTAAATTGAAACATCTGACGGCCGCCGGCTGGCTGGTCCGCCGCGCCTTCCGCAAGGACGATCTGGAGGCTATCGCAAAGGCGGTCAGCCAATCGGAACAGGCGCATCGCGGCGAAATCTGCGTCGTCATCGAAGGCCCCTTGCCGTTCTCGGTCTTGTGGCACGACACCGACTGCCGCAGCCGGGCGGCAGAACTGTTCAAGCGCTACCAAGTTGACCAGACGCGGGAAGCCAGTGGCATCCTGATTTACGTGCAACTGCTCGACCGGCAGGTCGAAATCCTCGCCGATACCGGCATTGCCGCGCGAGTTGCGCCCGCCGAATGGGCCGCGATCTGCCACGACATCGAAGCAGCTTTTGCTGCCGGCGCCTGGCGAAAAGGTCTGCTCGACGCGGTCGACCGCATGACTGCGCTCCTGAGCATGCATTTCCCGGCCACCACCGACAATCCGGACGAACTGGACAACCGGCCGAAGTTGCTGTGAAACCCGGCATGGATCAAAGATTGTTCGCCGGGACACGGCAACAATCAGCAGCCTGACCCTCATCAAGGAGAGCCCCTTGCGCTGCCTGTTCCTGCTGCTTGCCGCCTGGCTGAGTGCCGCACCGCTGCACGCCGAACCGCTCAGTTTTGACCAGCCGATTCACAACGCCGCCCGCCTCGGCAGTGGCGACGACGTGCGACAGGCGCTGGCGGCCAACCCGGCAGCACGCGATTCGCGCACGTCGCTGGGTTCCCTGCCCATCCATCTGGCGGCCATGAATCCTGACCTGAGCGCCCTGCGCGCGCTGATCGCCGCCGGCGCCAACGTCAATGCCCGCGACGGCGAAGGCGCCACGCCGCTGCATATGGCCGCCTACGCCAGCCGGGCAACGCACGCCCGCGTTTTGCTGGAAGCCGGCGCCGACGCGCAAGCCACCACCGATAACGGCCGCGACCCGACCTCGATGGCACGCAAGGTCAAGGCCGATGAAGCCGCCGGCATCATTTCGCTATGGATACTCAAGGGCTGCAAGGCAGGCAAACCATGCTGAAACGCCTGGCCTGCACCCTGCTGCTGGCGGCTGCCAGCCAAGCCCATGCGCTGGAAACGCCGCCGGCCCTCCCTCCGATTGCAGTTTTCATGCCCACGGTCTGCTTGGCCTGCATCGACTGGGCCGAACATTTGCGCCAGCACGGCTTCACCGTCAAGGTCACGCAAACCGATGACATGGACGCGGTAAAGCGCCGGCTGAAAGTCCCGAAGGATCTGGAAGCCGTCCCCAGTGCCAGCATCGCCGGCTACTTCATCGAAGGCCATGTGCACGCCGACCAGATCAAGGAATTGCTGCAGGAAAAACCCAAGGCACGCGGTCTCGCCGTGCCTGGCCTGCCACTCGGCGCCCCCGGCCGCGAATATTCCAGCCCGATCTGCCAGACTGCCTGCACGGTCCTCGACACCGAAACCGCCGCCCCGCGTGTCCGCCGCGAATTCTACGAAACCCTGCTGGTACTGCCCGACGGCCAGACCTCAACCTGGGCACGCCACTGAGTCGCCCCAGCCGGCCTACAAAAACTCGCGGTAACGCGCAGCCGCCCAGGCAACATCCTCCCCAGCCGGTGCCGGCACACGCGACTGCCTGACGTCCTGCAACAGGAAACCATCGCCGCGCAGGCGATACGCCGTCTCGATCCGCGTGCCTTCATCCGGATCGATGCCGGACAACAGATGACAAACGCTGTCCGGCAAATGGACAGCGCTGTCCCGACCAGCCGCCTGCGCGGCAATCCGGGCGGCAACGCTGGCCCCCATCCGGCTGGCCAGGTGACCGGTCTTCGGGTAATGACCGAACAGCGGGGAAACGACGCCAGCCGCGTCGCCGATGATGAAAATGCGTTCGTCGACCAAGCTGGGCTGCTCGAGTGTGCCCGCCGCCATCCCTGCCATCCCTTGCCTCGCCCAACCATCGGTATGCAGCAAACCGGCCTGCCGGAGCAGCCCGGCGGCCTGCTGCGGTGGGCTAAGCAAGGCCATGTCGAAACGGATGTCGTCGACATCAGTCGTCACGCTACGCCGCTCGAGATCGACCGAGCGCACGTGCGCATGGTCGAGATAGCTCACCCGATCGCGAAAACGTTCGAGCAGGATGCGGCGAAACACCGGCATCAAAGGATTGGGATCGACGATGATCAAGCGGCCGGGAATACGGCGTTTTTCCAGCCAACCGGCAATCAGCATGGCGCGCTCATACGGTGCCGGCGGGCAGCGGTAAGGCAACGGCGGAATGGTCATCAGCAGATCGCCGCCGGTAAAATCGTGCAGCCGCGCCTTCAGGTCGGGCAGTTCGCTGGCATGCAGCATGGCGCCGGAAAAACGGCTTTTCAGCCGGTTGACCGCAGCAGGATCGTCCATCTGCCAGGCGGAGAAATCTTCGCGGATACCGGGCGACAGCACCAGCCAATCGTAAGGCAAGGCGCCTGCCATCGTCAGCACACGCTGCCCAGCCCGGTCGATTTCCGTCACCTCGGCCTGTACAAAGCGATAAGCCCGGGTCGCGGCAATTGCTGCATAATCGCGCCGCATCGGCGCCGCTGCCGCACCGTGATCAACCAGCCAGCGATTGCTCAAGGCAAAGGAATGAAACGCCGGCTGCCGGTCGACCAAGGTCACGGCAAGTTCGGGCGCATCCCGGCGCAAGGCCGCTGCAGCAGCCAACCCGCCCCAGCCGCCGCCAACCACGACAACCTGGCGCGGTGCAGCATGCAGCGGGCGACACAAGGGCAACAGGCCGGCTGCAAACAGCAGACGACGACGAGCGGGATGCTGCAACATGACGATTCCGGAGGGCGATTAAAGACAAGCGCAGCATAATCCTGCGGTCAACGTCGAAATACCGGAAAAATCAAAATTACTGGTAGCGCAACGCCTCAATCGGATCAAGCCGGGCGGCCTTCTGCGCCGGATACCAGCCGAAGAAAATGCCGACGCTGGCCGCCACGGCAAACGCCAGCAGCGCCGCCGTGCCGGAAATCACCACCACCATGCCGGTGAAGAAGTTGATGCCCAGCGCAATGGCCAGCCCGAGCAGCAGACCAAGCAGGCAACCGGCAAAGGAAATCATCACCGCTTCGAGCAGGAACTGGCTGAGGATATCCTTCTGGCGCGCGCCAATGGCCATCCGGATGCCGATCTCGCGGGTCCGTTCGGTGACCGACACCAGCATGATGTTCATGATGCCGATGCCGCCAACCAGCAGCGAAATCGATGCGATAGCGCCGAGCAGGATGGACATCGTGCGCGTCGTCGCCGCCTCCGATTCGGCAGCGGCCGACAGGTTGCGCATGAAGAAATCGTCCGGCATGCCGTCGCGCAAGCGGTGACGCTGGCGCAGCAAGGCCGTCGTGGCCTCCATGACACGCGGCATGGCCTCGGCCGAATCGGCCTGCACCATGATCATGCGCACGGCGCCAAGGAAGGGCGTGCCGAACACCTTGCGTTGCGCGGTCGACAACGGAATGATCACCGTATCGTCCTGATCGCGCCCATCCAGATTCTGTCCCTTGCCACCAAGCACGCCGATGACGATGAACGGATTCTGCTGGATGCGCAGCGTCTTGCCGACCGGATCGTCGTCGGCGAACAGGTTTTCCGCCACCGTCTTGCCGATCAATGCCACCCGCGTCGCCGAACGCACGTCGGAATCGCCGAAGGCGGCGCCGTTGGTGATGTTCCAGGCACGCGCATCGAGATATTCCGGGGTCGTGCCGATGACCTGCGTACTCCAGTTCTGCGCGCCATAAACCAGTTGCCGCGATCCCTGGTGCGTCGGCGCCACGTTAGCCACGCCATCGAGTTCGGCAATCGCCGCCGCATCGTCGACGGTCAGCGTCGGGCCGCCCGCCGCGCCACTGCGCACGCCAGCCGTCGTGAAAGAGCCGGCGAGCACGATGAACAGGTTCGAGCCCATCGTGCTGATCGTCTGCTGCACCGCGTACTGCGCGCCCTGCCCGATGGCCAGCATGATGACCACGGCACCGACGCCGATCACCATGCCAAGCATGGTCAAGCCGGTGCGCAGGCGGTTGGCGCCCATGGCCAGCCAAGCTTCGCCGAGCATCGGACGAATCATGGCGCTCATGGCAGCACCGCGGTCAGATGATCGCTGACGATTTCGCCATCGAGAAAGCGCACCTGACGCTTGGCATGCGCCGCGATATCCGGCTCGTGCGTGACCAGCACGATGGTGATGCCGTCCGCGTTGAGTTCGCCGAACAGGCGCATGATTTCCTCGCTGGTATGACTATCGAGATTGCCGGTCGGCTCATCGGCCAAGATCAGCCTTGGTGCGTTGACCAGTGCCCGGGCAATCGCCACGCGCTGCTGCTGACCGCCGGAAATCCGGTTGGGCAGGGATTCGGCATACTTGCCCAGTCCGACCCGGTCAAGCAACTGGCGCGCCCTCGCCCGCCGCGTTGCCTTGTCCATGCCGGCATAAACCAGCGGCAAGGCGACGTTGTCCTGCAAACTCATGCGCGGCAGCAGGTTGAAGCCCTGAAAAACGAAACCCAGCGTACGGTTGCGCAAAACGGCCAGCGCGTCCTTGTCCATCTGCGCGACGTTGCGCCCGGAGAGAAAATAATCGCCGACCGTCGGTGTATCGAGACAACCGAGCAGGTTCATGAAAGTGGACTTGCCGGAACCGGACGGCCCCATGATCGCCAGGTATTCGCCCGGCGCAATGCTCAGATCGACCCCGCGCAAGGCTGGAAACAGGCCGGCGGCGGTGGCGTAGGATTTGCCCAGGCCGACGACCCGGATGACCGGCTCGTTATTTGCCGCATTCATCGCCACAGTCATCAGAACATCCGCATGCCGACCGAGGACGGTGGCTTGCTGCCATTGCTGTTCTCGCCGACCACGATGCGCGCGCCTTCAGCCAACTCGCCGCCCAGCACTTCGGTATTGCGGTTGTCGGTAATGCCGAGCTGAACGCTGACCGGCTGCAATTCCTGGCCATTGAGCACGTAGACCGTAGCATTCTGCCCATCGCGCTTCTTGCCCTTGCCGGCACCGGCCACTGGCGGACCGCTGCCATCAGACCCAGCACCGGCACCGGGCGTCATTCCTGCGGTCGACGGCGCTTTGGGGACATTTTCCGCCTTTTTCCCGGCAGCCTCGGCCGGTTTGAAACGCAAGGCGGCATTCGGCACCAACAGCACATTGTCGCGTTGCTGGACACCGATGCTGACGTAGGCCGTCATGCCCGGCAGCAGGATATGGTCCGGGTTGGCCACGGTGATCCGTACGTTGTAGGTCACCACATTCTGTTGCGTCGTCGGATTCAGCCGTATCTGCTGCACCACGCCTTCGAAATTGCGGTTCGGGAAGGCGTCGACCGTAAATTTCACCTTCTGCCCCTCGCGGATGCTGCCGATATCGGCTTCGGCAAAACTCGTGTCGATCCGCATTTCGGCCAGATCCTGTGCAATCTTGATCAGTGTCGGCGTCTGGAAACTGGCGGCTACCGTCTGGCCCAGGTCAACCACGCGGTCGATCACCACGCCGTCGACCGGCGAACGGATGATCGTGAAACCGAGATTCGCCTGATCGCGGGCGTTCTGCGCCTGCACCTGCGCCACCTGGGCGCGTGCCGATTTGAGGACCTGGCTGGCCTGATCGTATTCCTGCTTCGACACATATTCCTGCGCCAGCAAGGCCTTCATCCGCATCTCATTGGCTACGGCCAATTCAAGTCCCGCCTGCGCATTGATCACGCCGGCGGCACTTTGCCGTTCGGTCGCCGAAACCAGCGCATCATCGAGTTCAAGCAGCGGCTGGCCCTTTTTCACCTTGTCGTTGAAATCGACGTAGAGTTTTTTCACCGTGCCGGAAACCTGCGTCCCGACGCTGATCAGCACCACCGGGTTGAGCGTGCCATTGGCCGAAACCGTTTGCGTCACGTTGCCCCGGCTCAGCGTAACGGTCTTGTAACGCTTTTCCGGGTCCTGCTCGCCGCGTACCTTGACATACCAGACGCCGGCGCCAATCAGCCCGGCCACGATCAGCGTGCCGAGCAGCAGCTTGCCTGTTTTTTTCATCGTTGTTCCTCCGCTGCCTGAAGCAGCGAGTAATCAAGCGCCCCCATGGACTGAGCCAGGGTAGCGCGATAAATGTTCCAGTCGAGTTCGGCCTGAATGCGCTGCACGCGGGCATTGGCCAGGGCGCTTTGCGCGCTCAGCAGGTCAAGCACATTGCCGACACCGGCCTTGTAACGCCCCAGCGCCACCCGTGCCGACTGCTCGGCGCTGGCCAGTAGATCGCGGGTCGTCTGCAGGGTTTGCGTTGCCGTGGTCAGGCTTTGATACGCCCGCCACACGTCGAGCGTGATCTGGTTGCGCAAACGGTCGCGCTGTGCCACACGATTATCGCGTTGTGCCTCGGCCGAACGAACCCGGTAAGTGTTTTCAAAACCGCTGAAAATCGGCACGTTGAGCACCACACCAATGCTGCTGCCGTTGCTGCTGACCCCATCGGTGCGCTGCCAACTGGGGCCAGCAGCCAGCGCAAGGCTGGGCCGACCCTGGGCGCGGGCCACGGCAATCGATGCCTCGGCCGCCTGCAACTGCGCCTCGGCGGCCTTCAGATCGGGGCGCCGCACTTGTGCTGCTGCAATCATCGCATCGAGATTTTGCTGAAAATCCTGCGGCAAACGCTGTTCGGCTGGCAAGGCGGCAAGCTGCAGCGGCGTCTGGGCCGGGAAACCCAGCGCATTGGCCAGCGCGCCCAAGGCATTGCGTGCATCGCCTTCGGCCCGCTGCCGATTCAACCGGGCCTGCGAGGCAGCGGTCTGCGCCTGCAAACGATCGGCCGGCGTCGCGATGCCAACCTGATAGCGCAATTCAGCCGCCGAAAGACTTTCCTGCGCCGAACGCTCGGCCTCGCTGGCCGCCAGCACGGCAGCCTGCGTGGCCTGGGCGTTGTAATAGGTCTGCAAGGCAGCGAGGAACAGCGATTGCACCGTCGCATCGCGCGTTGCCAGCGCGGCATCGAGCAATTGTTGGGCATTATCGACGCTGGCCGCCCGCTGCCCGGCGTCGAACAACAGCCATGACAGACTCAAGGCTGCCGTCCGCTGCGTCACATCGGCCGTGTCATTGAAATTGCGCATCACCGCCACCCGGCCATCAATTCCCGGCAGGTAGCCAGCCCGCGCCACACCGAGCAAAGCGGCCTGCACCCGAGCCGTCGCCCAGACTTCGCGCGTCTGCGGGTGATTGCACAGAGCCAGATCGACCGCATCCTGCGGCGTCAGCGCCGTCTGCGGCAAGGCCGTGGCGCAAGGCTGCCCGGTTTCCTTGCCCACCAGGCTGGACGCCGACATCGGCGGCAACAGGGATTCCGTGCGCCAGGGATCGGCCGCCCACGCATTCGGGACCATGCCGATTGCGGTCAACGCCAGAAATAGAGGAAAAATTCGGATATAAGCTTGCATGGCCGTCAGTTTAGCCGCGAGTAGATAGGCAAAGCTGTTACAAATTGTGGCAACTAGCAATCAAACAAACATCCGCCGAAAATCATCCCTCAGGGCAGTGAGTCGCCCCGAGAATTGCGGAGTCTTCGCCGGGGAGTAGTACCAGCATCCTTGAACGGAAGATTGCGCTGCCTGGTTAGGCGAGTGGCTGTGATGACCCGGGTCGATGCCTTGTAGCTCTCAACCCAGCGAATTGCTGCCGCATAGCTTGCTGCCTGATAGCTGAGCCTGAAAAACAAGGTGTGTTCGCTGGTCGTTTACGGAATTCAAGAGCGGGTAATTTTGTTCCGAGTAGACGTAAAAACCCCCCGTAGCGGTATGCTGCGGGGGGTTTTTGGTGTGGGAGCCTGGCGGTGACCTACTTTCGCGAGCGGAAGCTCACTATCATTGGCGC
>NZ_JAVBXX010000012.1 GCF_030824335.1 Azonexus sp. | reverse complement strand
GTCCAGTAGCCGGTACGCCAGCACAGGTCGAAGCCGCTCTTGGCGACAACGTCACGCTGGTCGATCACATAAACGCGCTCTTGGGCAACGGCGGAAAAACCGATACCAGCGAGCAGGGCGATAGCCAGAGCCTTCTTTGCAATATTTTTAGTCATTGTGTTCCCTCGTTGAAGAGATTGTTAAATTCGATGATTCGCATCAGGTGGATTTGGCACCAATACAAACTTCCAATCTATTTTGCCATAGTGCTGTAGATGACTCCAAGTGAATATCGCTGCCTGTCAGCAAAGTGTTGTTGTCCAAGCAACACTGTCCGGCAATCCAGACGTGACTTACCTTCTCCCGTCCGGCAACATAAACGAGATGGGATATTGGGTCGAAGCAGGGCATGCAATCACTTTCGCTCAGCGAAACTGCGCATAGATCGGCTGACTTTCCCGGGGTGATTGATCCCGTAATTTGCTCCAAACCTAGTGCCCGTGCGCCATTCAGCGTGGCCATGCGCAATACTTCGCTGGCTGGCAGGGTGCTGGCATCTCCACTCAAGCCTTTGGCCAGTAGTGCGGCCAGTCGCATTTCCCAGAACATGTCGAGTCGATTGTTGCTCGCGGCGCCATCGGTGCCGAGGCCGATGTTGATGCCGGCGCGTTGCATTTCTGCAACACGAGCAAAGCCGCTGGCAAGTTTCAGGTTGGAACTGGGGCAGTGGGCGATGCTGCAGTTTGCGGCGGCCAGAGCGGCAATTTCATCATCTTCCAGATGAACGGCATGTACGCCAATGAATTCGGGGCCGATCATGCCCAGGGCGCTGAGGCGAGCGAGGGGGCGTTGTCCGTGCTGCTTCAGGCTGTCTTCGATTTCCTGTTTTGTCTCGTGGATGTGGCAATGAATCGGCAGGCCCAGTTGTTCGGCGAGCGTCGCCATGCGTTGAAAGCTGCGATCCGAGACGGTGTATGGGGCATGTGGTGCCAGGCAGAAGCTGATTAGCGGGTTGTGGCTGCAAGCTTCCCGGGCGGCAATTCCCTTGGCAATGTAGTCGTCGGCATCGTTGGCGTAGTTGGTGGGGAACTCCAGCGCAGTGATGCCGATAGCGGCGCGCATGCCGAATTCGCAGGCAGCCTGAGCGGCTGCCTGCGGGAAGAAATACATGTCGTTGAAGCAGGTAATGCCGCCACGCAACATTTCGGCGCAGGCCAGTCGTGTTCCGTCAAGCACAAACTGGTTTGAAACCAGCGCGGCTTCGGCCGGCCAGATATGTTGTTGCAGCCATTCCATCAGCGGCAGGTCGTCGGCGATGCCGCGCATCAGTGACATCGCGGCGTGGGTATGCAGGTTGATCAGTCCGGGGATCAGGATGTGCTGGTTTAGTGTTTTGCGGGTGGTCGGGTGGTAGCGGTTGCGTGCTTCGGTCACTGGCAGAATGGCCAGGATTATCCCGTTGTTTACTGCGACGGCATGGTTTTTCAGGACTTGATTGGTGTCGACCGTAGCAATCCAGCGAGCTTCAATCAGTAAGTCAATATTTTCGGGTGTCGGTGTCATGGAAATGGGCATCGGTTCGCCGTGGGTGGCATGTTAAAATAACAAATTACACCTGCTTCAACCAAACAAAGCGCCAAAGTAACGGCGCGGATACAAGAGACATGGACCAATTCGCCAAAGAAACTCTGCCGATCAGCCTCGAAGACGAGATGCGGCGTTCCTATCTCGATTACGCGATGAGCGTGATTGTCGGCCGGGCGCTGCCGGATGCGCGCGACGGCCTGAAACCAGTGCATCGTCGCGTCCTGTTCGCAATGCACGAGCTGAATAACGACTGGAACAAGGCCTACAAGAAATCGGCGCGTATCGTCGGTGACGTGATCGGTAAATATCACCCGCATGGCGACACGGCAGTGTACGACACCATCGTGCGTATGGCGCAGGACTTCTCATTGCGCTACATGCTGGTCGATGGTCAGGGCAACTTCGGTTCGGTCGATGGCGACAATGCGGCCGCGATGCGTTACACCGAAGTGCGCATGGCCAAGATTGGCCATCAGTTGCTGGAAGACCTGGACAAGGAAACGGTTGACTTCGGGCCGAACTACGACGGTTCGGAGCATGAGCCGCTGGTCATGCCGGCACGCATTCCCAATCTGCTGATCAATGGATCGTCCGGTATCGCGGTAGGTATGGCGACCAATATTCCGCCGCACAACCTGAATGAGGTCGTCGCCGGTTGTCTGGCCATGCTGGAAAATCCGGCCATCACGATCGATGAACTGATCGAATACATTCCTGCACCCGACTTCCCGACCTCCGCACTGATTTACGGCGTGATGGGCGTACGCGAAGGTTACAAGACCGGTCGCGGCCGCGTCATCATGCGCGCCCGGACGCATTTCGAGGATATGGAAAAGAGCAATGGTCGGCAGGCGCTGATCGTTGATGAAATTCCCTACCAGGTTAACAAGAAGTCGCTGATCGAAAAGATCGCCGAGCTGGTTAACGAGAAGAAGATCGAAGGCATTTCCGATATTCGCGACGAGTCGGACAAGTCCGGCATGCGCATCGTTATCGAACTGAAGCGCGGCGAAGTCGGCGAAGTGATCCTTAACAACCTGTACAAACAGACGCAGTTGCAGGACACCTTCGGCATGAACATGGTGGCGCTGGTCGATGGCCAGCCGCGCCTGCTCAACCTGAAGCAGATGCTCGAATGCTTCCTGTCGCATCGGCGCGAAGTCGTCACGCGGCGTACGGTTTATGAATTGCGCAAGGCGCGCGAACGCGGCCATATCCTTGAAGGTCTGGCCGTTGCGCTGTCCAACGTCGATGAAATCATCGCGCTGATCAAGGCCGCGCCGACGCCGCCGGATGCCAAGCGCAGCCTGATGGGCCGCCAATGGCGCAGCCCGGTGGTTGAGGAAATGCTGGTGCGGGCCGCGTCAGACGCCTCGCGTCCGGATGGTCTGGCGCCGGAATTCGGTTTGTCCGACCAGGGCTATCGTCTGTCCGATGCGCAGGCGCAGGCCATTCTCGAACTGCGTCTGCAGCGCCTGACCGGTCTGGAACAGGACAAGATCGTCAGTGAATACAAGGATGTGATGGCCAAGATTCTCGACTTGCTCGATATCCTGGCGCGTCCTGAGCGCATTACCGAAATCATCGTTGGCGAACTGACCGCGATCCGTGATCAATTCGGCGACGACCGCCGTTCCGAAATCGTGCTGCACACGCAGGAACTGGGCATCGAAGATTTCATCACGCCGCAGGACATGGTCGTCACGCTGTCGCACGGCGGCTACGTCAAGGCCCAGCCGTTGGCCGACTATCGTGCCCAGAAGCGCGGCGGGCGCGGCAAGCAGGCAGCGGCGATCAAGGACGAGGATTTCGTCGATCACCTGTTCGTCGCCAACACCCACGATTACATTCTGTGTTTCTCGAATCGTGGCCGTTGCTACTGGCTCAAGGTTTACGAAGCGCCGCAGGGCAGCCGGACCAGTCGCGGCAAGCCGATCGTCAATCTCTTCCCGCTGGAAGAGGGCGAACGGATCAATGCCGTGTTGCCGGTCAAGGAATTCGTCGAAGACAAGTTCATCTTCATGGCCACCCGCGCCGGTACGGTCAAGAAAACGCCGTTGTCCGACTTCTCCAACCCGCGCAAGGCCGGCATTATAGCGGTCGACCTGCTCGATGACGATATTTTGATCGGCGTCGAACTGACCACCGGGCAGAGCGACATCGTGCTGGTGTCGAACGCCGGCAAGGCCGTGTGGTTCGACGAAGAGGACGTGCGTCCGATGGGCCGTGGCGCCCGCGGCGTGCGCGGCATGAAGTTGCAGGAAGGTCAGACCGTGATTTCCCTGCTGGTTGCCGAATCGGATCAGCAAACCGTGCTGGTGGCGACCGAAAACGGTTTCGGCAAGCGCACCGTGCTGGCCGACTTCCGTCACTCCGGACGCGGCACACAGGGCGTCAAGGCGATTGCCGACAGTGAGCGCAACGGTGTGGTGATCGGTGCCAAGCTGGTTGATGACAATGACGAAGTCATGCTAATCACTACCGGCGGTGTGCTGATTCGTACCCGGGTTTCGGAAATTCGCGGCATGGGCCGCGCCACGCAGGGCGTCACGCTGATTTCGCTCGACGAAGGTGAAAAGCTGGCCGGTCTGGAAAAGGTTGCTGAATCGGTGGTCGAGGCTGACGCAGAAATCGAAGGCGAACTCGCCGATGGCGAAACGCCGGTCGCCGATCAGTCAGCATCTGGCGAAGTGGCCGGTGATGACAATGTGAGTAATGATGAGGGCAATGACGAGGGAGGGGCCGCCTGATGAGTCGAATCTGGAATTTCAGCGCCGGTCCGGCTGCGCTTCCTGAAGAAGTCCTCAAGCAGGCGCAGGAAGAAATCCTCGACTGGCATGGCGCCGGTTGCAGCGTGATGGAGATGAGCCATCGCGGCAAGGAATTCATGTCCATCCTGGCCCAGGCCGAAGCCGACCTGCGCGAGTTGATGGGCATTCCCGAGCAGTACAAGGTGCTCTTCCTGCAGGGCGGTGCGACGCAGCAGTTCGCGCAGATTCCGATGAACCTGCTGGCCGGTCGTTCGGCCGACTACATCGTCACCGGTTCGTGGTCGAAGAAGGCCGTCAAGGAAGCGCAACGCATCGGTAACGTCCGCGTTGCGGCAACGACCGAGGCAAGCAACTTCACCCGCCTGCCGACCGCCGAGGAAATCAAGCTCGATCCGTTTGCCGCCTATCTGCACGTTTGTACCAACGAGACCATTCATGGCGTCGAGATTCCTGCCGAGCGCATCGCTGACACCGGCGTGCCGCTGGTTGCCGACATGTCGTCGCACATCCTGTCGCGGCCGGTCAATGTCGAGAAATTCGGCCTGATCTATGCCGGCGCCCAGAAGAACATCGGCCCGTCCGGCGTGACGCTGGTGATCATTCACCGCGATCTGCTCGGCATGGCGCCGTTGACCATCCCGACCGTGATGGACTACGCGGTGATGGCCGAGAACGACTCGATGCTGAACACGCCGCCGACCTACGGTATCTATATTGCCGGCCTGGTTTTCCAGTGGCTGAAGAAGCAGGGCGGTCTGGCCGGCATTGATGCGGTCAACGCCGAAAAAGCACGGATTTTGTACGAGTGCATCGATCAGTCCGGTAGTTTCTACACCAACCCGGTCGATCCGGATTGCCGTTCGCGGATGAACGTGCCTTTCGTGCTGGCCGATGCCGGACTGGATGCCGCCTTCCTGGCCGATGCCAAGGCGGCTGGTGTGCTTGGTCTGAAGGGCCACAAGTCAGTTGGCGGCATGCGCGCCTCGATCTACAACGCGGTATCTCTGGCCGCAGTGACCGCGCTGGTCGAGTTCATGAACGATTTCGCCAAACGCAAGGGTTGACCGCATGAGTGATGATCTTTCGCAGGCACTGGCCGGCGTGCGCGCCGATATTGACCGCATCGACGGTGAAATTCTCCGCCTGCTCAATGAGCGCGCCCGCTGTGCGCAACGCGTCGGCGAGATCAAGGCCAAGTTTGGCGACGCCGGTTTCATCTACCGTCCGGAACGCGAAGCGCAGGTGCTGCGCCGCTTGCAGGACGCCAACCCCGGCCCGTTGCCGGGCGAGAACATCACCTTCTTTTTCCGCGAGGTGATGTCGGCCTGTCTGTCGCTCGAACAGCCGCTCGGTATTGCCTATCTCGGGCCGCTCGGCTCGTTTACCGGCAGTGCCGCGACCAAGCATTTCGGTCATGCCGCCAATTTGTTGCCGCAGGCGTCAATTGACGATGTTTTCCGCGAAGTCGAATCGGGGCATGCGCATTATGCTGTTGCGCCGGTCGAGAATTCGACGGAAGGTGCAGTTGGCCGGACAATGGATCTGCTGCTGTCGACGCCGCTGAAAATCTGCGGTGAAGTCGTCTTGCGTATCCATCAGAATCTGCTGTCCAACGAGACCGATCTGGGGCGAATCACCAAGATTTACTCGCATGCCCAGTCGCTGGCGCAATGCCATGAATGGTTGAATCACAACCTGCCCGGTGTGCCGCGCATTTCGGTAGCCAGCAATTCGCTGGCAGCGCAAATGGCGGCTGAAGAGCCCGGTGTCGCGGCAATCGCCGGTGAGGCTGCCGCCGAGCGTTTCAAACTGCCGAAGCTGGTTGCGAACATCGAAGACGAGCCGAACAATACGACCCGTTTCCTGATCCTTGGCAAACACGATGCCGGTCCGTCCGGGCGTGACAAGACTTCCCTGATCATGTCTGCGCCGAACCGTACCGGCGCCTTGCACGAATTGTTGCTGCCGCTGTCCACGGCGGGCGTTTCGATGTGCCGCCTGGAGTCACGGCCGGCACGCAACGCCTTGTGGGAATATGTTTTCTACGTCGATATCGAAGGCCATCGCGACGATCCGGCGGTGAAGGCCGCGCTGGAAAAACTGGCGGGCTATGCGGCCTATCTGAAAATCCTCGGGTCCTACCCGGTTGCCGTTTACTGAGAATTTGCCATGTCGCTTGCTGAACACGCTTTATCCTACGTCCGCGCCATTTCGCCGTATCAGCCGGGCAAGCCGATGACCGAACTGGCCCGCGAAATGGGTATTCCGGTCGAGAATATCCTCAAGCTCGCGTCCAATGAAAACCCGCTGGGCATGAGCCCGAAAGCCAAAAAAGCCGTCGAGGCGGCGATCAGCGGGGTGGAGCGTTATCCCGATCAGTTCGAATTGATTGCCAAGGTCGCCGAACGGGCCGGTGTGGCCCAGAATCAGGTCGTGCTCGGCAATGGGTCGAATGACGTGCTCGACCTGATCGCCCGGGTTTTCCTGGCGCCCGGTCGTTCGGCGGTGTTCGCCCAGCATGCCTTTGCGGTTTATCCGCTGGCCACGCTGTCGACCGGTGCCGAGCTGATTTCGACGCCGGCCAAGAATTACGGCCACGATCTCGCTGCGATGCTGGCGGCCATTCGTCCGGACACGCGCATCGTCTGGATTGCCAACCCGAACAACCCGACTGGCAATTTCCTGCCATACCCGGAAGTCCGCGCCTTCCTGGAAGCGGTGCCGAAGGATGTCGTGGTCGTGCTGGACGAGGCTTACAACGAATATATCTCGCCCGACGAGCGGGTCGATACGGCATCCTGGATCAAGGATTTCCCCAATCTCGTGGTCTGCCGCACCTTCTCGAAAATTTACGGGTTGGCCGGTCTGCGCGTCGGTTACGCGCTGGCTTCCGGTGAAATCGCCGATCTGATGAATCGCGTACGCCAGCCGTTCAACGTCAATAATCTGGCGATTGCCGGCGCGCTGGCGGCACTCGATGACCATGAATTCCTGAACGCCAGTTACGAACTGAATTGTCGCGGCATGGTGCAGCTGGTTGCCGGCCTGCAGGCCCTTGGTCTGGAATACATCCCGTCGCACGGCAATTTCGTCACCTTCAAGGTTGGCGACGCTGCGACGGTTAACCAGAAATTGCTCAAGCAAGGTGTCATCGTTCGCCCGATCGGCGGTTACGGTCTGCCCGATTGGTTGCGCGTGACCATCGGCTCGGCACCGGAAAATGCCCGTTTCCTCGACGCACTGGGGAAGGCGCTGTAAATGGACGACGCGACGCCTGAATTCGGCAAGATCGTCGTTTTCGGTACCGGTCTGATTGGCGGTTCGTTTGCCATGGCCTTGCGGGAAGCGGGTGCCGTTGAGGAAGTCGTCGGTTTCGGCCGTACGCCGGCTACCTTGCGTGTGGCGCAGGAGCTGGGCGTCATCGACCGTGCCGGGATCAATCCGGCACACGAAATCGGCGATGCCGACATTGTGTTGGTCGCCACGCCGGTCGCGCAGATGCCGGAAATCTTTGCCCGCATTGCGCCTTATCTGGGGCCGAATACCATCGTCACCGATGGCGGTTCGACCAAGGGTGACGTGGTCGCCGCAGCGCGTGCCGCGTTCAAGGGCCATATCGGCAAATTCGTGCCGGCGCACCCGATTGCCGGTGCCGAGAACAGCGGTCCGTCAGCCGCGCGCGGTGATTTGTACAAGGGGCGCAAAGTTGTCGTTACGCCGCTGCCGGAAAATAACGACGAGCGCCTGGATCGCGTCAAACGCGCCTGGTCGTTGTGCGGTGCCGATATTTACGAACTGACGCCGGAAATGCATGACCGGGTTTTCGCCGCCGTCAGCCATCTGCCGCATTTGCTTTCGTTTGCTTTGGTGCATGACCTGGCCGTGCGTCCCGATGCCGACCTGTTCTTCACCTTTGCCGCGTCGGGTTTCCGCGATTTCACGCGGATTGCCGCCAGCCATCCGGAAATGTGGCGCGATATCTGTCTGGCCAACCGCAGTGCATTGCTCGGTGAACTGGACAGTTACCGGGCGCAACTCGACGAATTGCGCAGTGCCCTGGCTGATAACGATGGCGAGCGCCTGGAAGACATTTTCGGCATTGCCCGTCAGGCCCGCCGGGAGTGGGGCGGCAAGGGCGGCGGTCTCTGATGCGCTGCTGGCGCGGGCTGCTGGTCGGGCTTGCGTTGTGTTTTTCGCTATTGCCGACATGGGCTGCGCCGCCGGATATCCTGCTGGCCAATGTCTATCGCGACGATATCGACGTTGCGCAATACCTGGTCAGCGAAAAGCTCGATGGTGTGCGTGCCATCTGGAATGGCAAGACGCTGGTTTTCCGCAGTGGATACCCAATCGACGCACCTCGCTGGTTTCTCGATGGCTTGCCCGATCAGGCGCTCGATGGTGAGCTCTGGCTGGGGCGGGGCAACTTTGAGCGACTGTCCGGCATCGTTCGGCGCACCACGCCGATTGACGACGAATGGCGGCAAGTCCGCTACATGATTTTCGAATTGCCGGGTGCGCCGGGAAGCTTCACTGAGCGTGCTGAACGGATGCGGCAGATCGTTGATCAGGCGAATGTGCCCTGGCTATCGGCAATTCCCCAGATTTCTAGCGTCGACCGCAATATTTTGCAAAAAATGCTTGCCGAGACGCTGCAAGCTGGCGGAGAAGGCCTGATGCTGCACCGGGCCGCTGCGCTTTATAGCAGCGGGCGCAGCGATGATTTGCTGAAGCTCAAGCCCTGGCTGGATGCCGAAGCCATCGTCGTGGCGCATCTGCCCGGTAAGGGCAAATACGCCGGCCAGCTGGGCGCCTTGCGCGTGCAGATGCCCGATGGCCGGACGTTCCGGCTGGGCACCGGATTGACCGATGCCCAACGACGTAATCCGCCGGCACTGGGCTGTACGGTGACCTATCGATATCGCGAATTGACGACGCGCGGTTTGCCCCGATTCGCCAGTTTTTTACGTATACGTCAGGAATAACAGTCAGTTGCGATAAAATGTCGGACTTTCGACAATCTTGGTGCTCTGGCATGATTTTAGTTACCGGCGGTGCCGGCTTCATCGGCAGCAATTTCGTACTTGACTGGATTGCTCAATCCGATGAGCCGGTCATTAACCTTGATGTGCTGACCTACGCAGGCAATCGCGAAAATCTCGCTACGCTCGACAACAATCCGCGCCATGTTTTTGTCCAGGGCGACATTGGCGATAGTGAACTGGTTGCCCGACTGCTGGCCGAACACCAGCCGCGCGCCGTGATCAATTTTGCCGCCGAGTCGCACGTTGACCGCAGCATTCATGGCCCGGAAGATTTCATCCAGACCAATATCGTCGGCACCTTCCGTTTGCTTGAAGCCGTGCGTGCTTATTACGGTCAACTGCCGGAAAGCGGCAAAAATGCTTTTCGCTTCCTGCACGTGTCGACCGACGAAGTGTATGGCTCGCTGACCAAGGACGCCCCGGCATTCACCGAAAGCCACCGCTACGAGCCGAACAGCCCGTATTCGGCCAGCAAGGCCGCATCCGACCATCTGGTACGCGCTTATCACCACACCTACGGCTTGCCGGTGCTGACGACTAATTGCTCGAACAATTACGGCCCTTATCACTTCCCGGAAAAGCTGATCCCGTTGTGCATCCTCAACGCCCTGGCCGGCAAGCCCTTGCCGATCTACGGCGATGGTCAACAAATCCGCGACTGGCTCTACGTCAAGGATCATTGCAGCGCCATTCGCCGCGTGCTGGAAGCAGGGCGGCTCGGCGAGGTGTACAACGTCGGTGGCTGGAATGAAATGCCCAACCTTGATGTGGTGCATACGCTGTGCGCCATTCTCGACGAACTCAGTCCGCGCGCCGACGGCCAGCCTTACAAGACGCAGATTACCTACGTCACCGATCGGCCCGGCCACGACCGCCGTTACGCCATTGATGCCAGCAAGCTGGAGCGCGAACTGGGCTGGAAGCCGGCTGAAACTTTCGCCACCGGTATTCGCAAGACCGTCCAGTGGTATCTGGACAATCAACCCTGGGTGAGCAACGTGACCAGCGGTGCCTATCGCGACTGGCTGGGCAAGCAGTATGGAACAAACGAAGCGCGCGGAGAAAAACAATGACACAACGCAAAGGCATCATCCTGGCCGGCGGTTCCGGCACCCGGCTTTATCCGGTCACGCTGGCAGTTTCCAAACAACTGTTGCCGATCCACGACAAGCCGATGATCTACTATCCGCTGACCACGCTGATGCTGGCCGGGATTCGCGACATCCTGATCATCTCGACGCCGCAGGACACGCCGCGTTTCCAGCAATTGCTCGGCGACGGTGCCCAATGGGGACTGAATCTGCAATACGCCATCCAGCCATCGCCCGATGGCCTGGCTCAGGCCTTCATCATCGGTCGCGACTTCATCGGTAACGGTGATTCAGCCCTCGTGCTGGGCGACAATATTTTTTACGGCCACGAATTTGCCAACGATCTCGGCAAGGCCGGCGAGCAGCAAAGCGGTGCCACGGTATTCGCCTACCATGTGCACGATCCAGAACGTTACGGCGTGGTCGAATTCGACGCGCAGGGCAGGGCGATCAGCCTGGAAGAAAAGCCCTTGGTGCCGAAGTCTCACTATGCGGTCACCGGGCTGTATTTCTACGACAATCAGGTGCTCGATTTCGCCCGCGATCTCAAGCCATCGCCGCGCGGCGAACTGGAAATTACCGACGTCAACCGGATTTACCTCGAACGTGATGAACTCAATGTCCAGGTCATGGGCCGCGGCCATGCCTGGCTCGATACCGGAACGCACGAAAGCTTGCTCGATGCCAGCCAGTTCATCGCCACCATCGAAAAGCGGCAGGGGCTGAAGGTGGCTTGTCCGGAAGAAATTGCCTATCGCAAGGGCTGGGTCGACGCCGCGCAACTGGAACAACTGGCCCAGCCCATGCTGAAAAATCCGTATGGGCAATATCTGCTCGGCTTGCTCAAGGAAAGGGTTTTCTGATGAACGTGATTACGACGGCAATTCCTGATGTATTGATCATTGAGCCGCGAGTGTTCGGTGACGAGCGCGGCTTTTTCTTCGAAAGCTTCAACCAGCAGGCATTCAATGCAGCAGTCGGGCAGGCCATCGACTTCGTTCAGGATAACCATTCGAAATCGAGCAAGGGGGTTCTGCGCGGCCTGCATTACCAACTGGCGCCGAAAGCCCAGGGCAAACTGGTGCGCGTGGTGCAGGGCGCGGTATTCGATGTTGCGGTCGACATCCGTAAAGGCTCAAAAACCTATGGTCAGTGGGTCGGCGAAATCCTGTCGGCGGAAAACAAGAAACAATTGTGGATACCCGCCGGTTTGGCCCACGGCTTCCTGACCTTGAGCGATACGGCCGAATTCTTGTACAAGACGACGGATTACTATTCGCCCGAGCATGAGCGCTGCATACGCTGGGATGATGCGGATCTGAATATCCAGTGGCCCGATGCCGGGGTGCCGCAGCTTTCCGCCAAAGACATGAATGGCAGTCGATTCGCTGAATGCGACTGATTATTCAGATGTTCGGCTGACTTGCTGCATGTCCGGTTTTGAGCGGTCGGCTGTGTTGGCTTTTGGGGCAGGTTTGCCGTGGATCTGATTTCTGGAGGCTCGGGATTCATCGGTGCCCGTCTGCATCGCCGATTGCTGGCAGTGGGGCGGGAGTGCCGCTTGCTGTCCTGTCGTCCGGATGCTTCAGGTAGAACTGTATTGACCGATCCCGCCGCCTTGTCTGTGGCTTGCGCCGGTGTGGATCGTCTCTTTCACTGCGCCGGTCATGCGCACGCCTTTTCTTCCCGTTCCGCCGAGGATACGGCCAGGCACTGGCAGGTCAATTTCGACGGTACACGCAATCTGGTCGAGGCCGCCGGGCAGGCCGGCGTGCGCAAGTTTGTTTTTCTTTCCAGCGTCAAGGCGATGGCCGAGCCCGGCGAGGCCATGGTCGATGAGGATTTTCCAGGCGTGCCGGAAACGGCCTATGGTCAAGCCAAGGCCGCGGCCGAGGCGGCGGTGCTTGAGGCGGGCAGGCGTTATGGCATGCATGTCGTTAATCTGCGTTTGGCCATGGTTTATGGCGCAGGTGGCCGGGGGAATCTCGAGCGCATGGGACGGCTGGTCCGACGTGGCTGGTTTCCGCCGTTGCCGGATACCGGCAATCATCGCTCCCTGGTTCATGTCGATGACGTGCTCTCGGCCATGACGCTGGTGGCCGACGATGTTCGGGCAGCCGGCAAGACCTATATTGTGGCGCATCATGAGGCGCCGTCCGGGCGGACCTTGTTTGACGCATTGCGTGCTGCGCAGGGCTTGCCGCCTTGTCGCTGGACAGTACCGGAATTCTTGTTGCAATTGCTGGCACGTGCGGGGGATGCGCTAGCCCCGTTGGCCGGGCGACGCTTCCCGTTCGACAGTGAAGTGCTGGCGCGTTTGCTGCAGTCAGCCTGGTATTCGCCAGCGCGCATTCAACGGGAGCTGGGGTGGCAGGCCCGGATTGGGGTGACCGCAGGTTTGACCGAGATGCTGAAAAAATGAAACGCTGCATGGATTTTTTGCTGGCCGTGGTGGCGGGGGCGATTTTGATCGTGCCGTTACTGCTGGTCGCCATTGCGGTTCGCCTGACCTCTGCCGGGCCGGCGCTTTACTGGTCGGATCGGGTCGGACGGCATAACCGGATTTTCAAGATGCCCAAGTTTCGCAGCATGCGCATCGGCACGCCGGCGGTAGCCACACATTTGCTGACCAATCCCGACGCCTGTCTGACGCCAATCGGTTCTTTCCTGCGTCGTTCCAGTCTCGACGAATTGCCGCAGTTGTGGAGCATCCTGGTCGGTGACATGAGTTTCGTCGGTCCGCGCCCGGCTTTGTTCAATCAGGATGACTTGATTGCCCTGCGTACCGAGCAGGGCGTTCACGAATTGCTGCCAGGGCTTACCGGTTGGGCGCAAATCAATGGTCGGGATGAGTTGCCCATTCCCGAGAAAGTCAAACTGGATGCGGAGTATCTAGTGCGACGTTCATTGCACTTCGATCTCTGGATAATCTGGCTGACTTTTGTCAAAGTGCTGCGTCGTGATGGTGTATCTCATTGAAATTGCATCCGGCAGGTTAGAATAAAGGGTTTTGATCGTTCGCCGATCTGTTGTCGAATATTTCCGGAACGCGCTGCATGACGAATCCACGCACCCTGGCTGCTTTTCTCCACGATCTGGTCGCGGCGGGTTTGGCGTGGATGCTGGCTTTCTGGTTGCGCTTCAATTTCGATTTGCCGCCCGAGTTTGCCGCCTCGGCCACCCGTTCCCTGGTCTGGATTGTCCCGCTGTTCGGTATCCTCTTTTTTACCTTCGGTTTGTATCGTGGTCTTTGGCGTTTTGCCAGTTTGTCCGATTTGCAGCATTTGATTTATGCCGTGGTTTCGGGCGCCGTATTGACGCTCGTCGCCGTGGTTTTTTTGCGACTCGAAGGCATTCCGCGTTCCGTGTTGGTCATGCATCCCATGTTGCTGGCCTTGATGATGGGGGGGAGCCGCTTTGCCTATCGGAGCTGGAAAGAGCATCGACTTTATGGTCCGACCAAAATGCGCGGACAGCCGGTGCTGGTTCTTGGCGCGGGTGAGGCTGCTGATTCTTTATTGCGGGAATTGCATCGCAGCGGCTTGTGGTATGCCGTAGCAGTCGTCAGCAAGGATCCCGCCAACAAAGGGCGTCGCCTGCGTGGCTTGCCGGTTTTTGGGCCGTTGCAGATCATTCCCGACCTGGCGCAAAAATATTCGGTGCAGCACGTCATTATGGCCATGCCTGCCTCGACGACGCTGGAGCGTCGGCAAGCAGCCGAGATCGCCTCGGCTGCCGGTCTGACGGTCATGACAATGCCGTCGTACGATGATTTGCTGGCTGGTCGGGTCTCGGTATCGAGCATCCGACGGGTTGAGCTGGAGGATTTGCTTGGGCGCGATGCCGTGGCCTTGGATCAGGATGGTTTGCATGAGTTGCTGACTGATCGGGTGGTGCTGGTCAGCGGTGCAGGCGGATCGATCGGTGCCGAGTTGTGCCGGCAAATCGCGCGTTTTTCTCCAACCCGCTTGGTCTTGCTGGAAACATCCGAGTTTGCCCTTTACCAGATCGACGAAGATTTGGCGCACACCTTTCCGGGGATCGTGCGCAGTTGCTGGGCGGGTGACGTCAGGGATAACGAGCGTGTCGCCGAGTTGTTGGCGGCAGAGCGACCGGATGTCATTTTTCACGCAGCGGCTTACAAGCATGTACCTTTGATGGAGTATGCCAATGCCTGGCAGGCGGTGCGGACCAATGCTTTTGGTACCTTGACTCTGGCCAGGGCTGCCCAGAAGGCCGGGGTCGACAAATTCGTCCTGATCTCGACCGACAAGGCGGTTAATCCGACGAATGTCATGGGGGCAAGCAAGCGACTTGCCGAACGCTTGTGTCGTTCGATCCAGAATGAAGGCAAGACGCGATTCGTGACCGTCCGTTTTGGTAATGTGCTGGGTAGCAATGGCAGCGTGATTCCCAAGTTCCGCGAACAAATTGCCCGCGGTGGCCCGGTGACCGTAACGCATCCCGATATCGTCCGGTTTTTCATGACCATTCCGGAAGCTGCCCAATTGGTGCTGCAGGCGGGATGGATGGGGCAGGGCGGCGAAATTTTTGTACTCGACATGGGTGAACCGGTCAAGATTGTTGATCTGGCCCGCGACATGATCCGGCTTTCCGGTTTTTCCGAAGAAGAAATTCGCCTGGAGTTTCCGGGTTTGCGTCCAGGCGAGAAGCTGTTTGAAGAACTACTGGCCGATGGTGAGACAGCCTTGGCGACGCCACACCCCAAGCTGCGTATTGCCAAACAGACGGACAAGATGAGTGATGCCGAATTTGCCGAGTTGCAGGCTTGGTTGCTGCCGAAGGTAAAGGATTTTTCCGAGGTCAGGGTCGGTCTGAAGCGTTTTGTTCCCGAATATGTCAATCCCTGAGGCAGTGGGCGGCCAGGTGCCCGATAACCCAGAACGGAGTTTTCCTTGAGTCTTGAGTTCCTCGATCTTCCCCAACTGATTTCGGCTGCCGGCACGGTTCGTCTGCCTGGCTCGAAAAGCATTTCCAATCGCGTGTTGTTGCTGGCCGCGCTGGCCGATGGCGAGACCGAAGTGCGTGATCTGCTGGCCTCCGATGATACGGAGCGCATGCTCGATGCCTTGAAAGTGCTCGGGGTTGGTGTGGTTTCGCTGGGTGGCGAGAATTGGCGGATCACCGGCTGTGCCGGGCATTTTCCGGTGCGCCAGGCGGAACTGTTTCTCGGTAATGCCGGGACGGCCTTCCGTCCGCTGACGGCGGCGCTGGCACTGGCCGGTGGTGACTACGTACTGAAGGGCGTGGCCCGGATGCATGAGCGGCCGATTGGCGATCTGGTCGATGGCCTGCGCCAGCTTGGCGCCGATGTGACTTATCTTGGCAACGACGGCTACCCGCCCTTGCACCTGAGGCCGGCGACGATCCGTCCGGACGGCGTGGTCAGTGTGCGCGGCGATGTCTCCAGCCAGTTTCTGACCGGTCTGCTGATGGCCTTGCCGCTGACCGGGCAGACAGTTGCGGTCGACGTCATTGGCGAGCTGATTTCCAAACCCTATATCGAGATTACGCTGGCCATCATGGCCCGCTTCGGCGTGACCGTCGAGCGTGAGGGCTGGCAGCGCTTTACCGTGCGTGCCGGCAGCCGCTATGTGTCGCCGGGTACCGTTTATGTCGAGGGTGATGCCTCGTCGGCTTCCTATTTTCTCGCGCTCGGTGCCATCGGTGGCGGACCGGTGCGGGTTGAAGGCGTCGGTCGCGATTCGATCCAGGGTGATGTCAAATTTGCCGAGGCGCTGGCCCGGATGGGCGCCGTCATCGAAACCGGGCCGAACTGGATGGAGGCTCGCGCACCGCAGGGCGGCCTGGTTGCTGTCGACCTCGATTGCAATCACATTCCCGACGCAGCGATGACGCTGGCCACGGCCGCGTTGTTCGCCAAAGGCACGACGACGTTGCGCAATATCGCCAGTTGGCGGGTCAAGGAAACCGACCGCATCGCGGCCATGGCCACCGAACTCCGCAAGATCGGTATCGAGGTCGAGGAGGGTGCAGATTTCATCAAAATCACCCCGTCGACCGCACCCGACCGGAAGTCCCCTTGCGGGATCAGACCTGCTGCCATCGATACCTACGATGATCACCGCATGGCGATGTGCTTCTCGCTCGCGGCATTCGCCACGCCATTGCGCATCAACGATCCGAAGTGTGTGGCCAAGACCTTCCCGGATTATTTCGAACGTTTTGCGACCGTGACCCGAATTGCACCAGTCATCGCCATTGACGGGCCATCGGCGTCGGGCAAGGGCACGGTGGCGGCACGGGTCGCCGCTGCGCTGGGTTATGCCTATCTCGACTCTGGCGCGCTGTACCGGTTGACCGCACTCGCTGCGCAGCGAGCCGGCGTGGCGTGGACCGACGAAGCGCAAGTTGCTGTAATTGCCGCGGCGCTCGATGTCGTCTTTTCCGAGAGTGATATCCGGCTGAATGGCGAGTTGGTGGGCGATGCCATCCGCACCGAAGACATCTCGGCGGGGGCCTCGCAGGTCGCCGCTCTGCCAGCCGTGCGCGATGCCTTGTTGTTCCGACAGCGGGTCTTCAACACTGCGCCTGGTCTGGTGGGTGATGGGCGTGACATGGGGTCGGTCATCTTTCCGCAGGCCAAGCTCAAGGTTTTTCTCACGGCCAGTGCTGAAGTGCGTGCTGAGCGTCGCTATAACCAGTTGATCGACAAAGGTTTCTCTGCTAATCTCCCGCACCTTCTATCTGATCTGCAGCAACGTGACGCGCGAGATTCGCAGCGCAGCGTGGCGCCGCTCAGGCAGGAGGCAGATGCCAGGTTGCTCGATACGTCGCATCTCACCATCGAACAGGCGGTGAAACAGGTGCTGGATTGGGTCGTGGAAGTATTGTAAGAAACAGTGGTAAATGAAGTCGTAGCAAGGCGTTGCCGGCCATGGGGCTGGTAACTTGTTTGTAACCTGGGTTGTTAACCCCTAACCCGCTGCGGGTCGTTTGATTCGTGGCAAGGAACTCGCTCCGTAATGGAATCTTTTGCTCAACTATTTGAAGAATCCCTGGCTCGCCAGGAAATGCGTCAAGGCGAAGTCATCACTGCAGAAGTGGTGCTCATCGATCACAACTTCGTTGTGGTCAATGCCGGCCTGAAATCTGAATCCTACGTTCCCGTAGAAGAATTCCTGAACGACCAGGGTGAAGTTGAAGTCGCCGTTGGCGATTTCGTCCAGGTCGCCATCGAAATGCTGGAAGACGGCTACGGCTCGACCCGCCTGTCTCGCGATCGCGCCAAGCGCATCGCCTCCTGGAACTTCCTGGAGCAGGCCCTGAATGATGGCGCGCTGGTCAGCGGCACCATCACCGGCAAGGTCAAGGGCGGTCTGACCGTCATGTCCAACGGCGTCCGTGCTTTCCTCCCGGGCTCGCTGGTCGACATGCGTCCGGTCAAGGACACTACCCCGTACGAAGGCAAGACCCTTGAGTTCAAGGTCATCAAGCTCGATCGCAAGCGCAACAACGTCGTCCTGTCCCGCCGTGCCGTTCTCGAAGCGACCGCCGACAAGGATCGCGAAAAGCTCATGGAGAACCTCAAGGAAGGTTCCACCGTCAAGGGTATCGTCAAGAACATCACCGATTACGGTGCATTCGTCGATCTGGGCGGCATCGATGGTCTGCTGCACATCACCGACCTGGCCTGGCGCCGTGTCCGTCACCCGAGCGAAGTGCTCAACGTTGGTGACGAAGTTACCGCCAAGATCCTCAAGTTCGACGCCGAGAAGAACCGCGTCTCCCTGGGCATGAAGCAACTGGGCGATGATCCGTGGGTCGGTATCGGCCGCCGCTATCCGGCAGGCACCCGCCTGTTCGGCAAGGTCACCAACCTGACCGATTACGGTGGTTTCGTCGAAATCGAACAGGGCATCGAAGGTCTGGTGCACGTGTCCGAAATGGACTGGACCAACAAGAACGTCCATCCGTCCAAGGTTGTTTCCCTGGGCGACGAAGTTGAAGTCATGATCCTGGAAATCGACGAAGAACGTCGTCGTATCTCCCTGGGCATGAAGCAGTGCCAGGCTAATCCTTGGGACGACTTCGCGATGAACCACAAGAAGGGTGACAAGGTTAAGGGCGCCATCAAGTCGATTACCGACTTCGGCATCTTCATCGGTCTGCCTGGTGGTATCGATGGTCTGGTTCACCTGTCCGACCTGTCCTGGTCTGCCACCGGCGAAGAAGCCATCCGCAACTTCAAGAAGGGCGATGAAGTCGAAGCTCTGGTCCTCGGTATCGATGTCGAGAAGGAACGCATTTCCCTCGGTATCAAGCAGATGGATGGCGACCCGTACGCCAACTTCATTGCGACCCACGAGAAGAACAGCATCGTCCGCGGCATTGTCAAGACGGTTGATGCCCGAGGTGCCGTGGTTCAACTGGATGGCGAGAACGAAGCCTATCTGCGTGCCTCCGAGTTCTCCCGCGAGCGTACCGAAGATTTGTCGCAGCACCTGAAGGTCGGTGATGAAGTCGAAGCGATGATCATCAATGTCGATCGCAAGACTCGTGGTATCAACCTGTCCATCAAGGCTAAGGATCAAGCTGATCAGCATGAAGCGCTGCAGAAGTTCTCTTCTGACTCTTCTGCTGCTACCGGTACGACCAACCTGGGTGCGTTGCTCAAGGCCAAGCTGAATCAGCAAGGCTGATAGGCGTAAAGCATGACCAAATCCGAGCTCATCGCCCGGCTGGCGGAGCGGTTTCCACAGTTGGTAGCGAAGGATGCCGATTTCGCGGTCAAGATGATTCTCGATGCGATGTCCGAAGCGCTGGTGCGCGGAGATCGTATCGAGATCCGCGGATTTGGCAGCTTTGCACTGAACTACCGGCCGCCTCGCGTTGGACGTAATCCCAAATCGGGAGACAAGGTCAGCGTGCCGGCAAAGTGGGTTCCCCACTTCAAAGCCGGCAAGGAACTGCGCGAGCGGGTCGATCAGTCGATCTGAGGCCGGGTTGGCACTATGTGGTAGATTCGGGGCAGTGAAGCTTTTCACTGCCCCTTTTTATTGAATGTCATGACAGCTCTCACCTGGGTCGCAAGGCTCATCATTTTTGTCTTTCTGGTGGTTTTTGCCATGCAGAACACCGCGCTGGTCACCTTGACCCTGGCGCCCGATTATCAGTGGCAGGCACCGTTGGTTATTCTCTTGCTGGCCTTTTTTGCCGGTGGTGCAATTCTAGGGCTCTTGTCGCTACTCGGTATGATCTTTGGTCAGCGCAGGGAGATTTCACGCCTTAAGCGGATGCTTGCCAAGCCGGGAAATGAAGCAATGCCGGTTATCCCTCCGCAACCATGAACGAATTATTCGAATACTGGCAGCTGTTGCTGGTCCCCCTGTTTTTTGCCTTGGGCTGGATGGCTGCGCGGGTCGACATGCGCCAGGTGGTGCATGAGTCGCGCACGCTGCCGCGTTCCTATTTCAAAGGCCTGAATTTCCTGCTCAACGAGCAGCCGGACAAGGCCATCGATTCCTTTCTCGAAGTGGCCAAGGTCGATTCGCAGACGGTTGAATTGCACTTTGCGCTGGGTAATCTGTTCCGCCGTCGAGGTGAAACAGAGCGCGCCATTCGCATGCACCAGAATTTGCTGGAGTTGCCGGAAATTGAGGACAAGCACCGTCTGCTGGCTCTGACCGAACTGGGACAGGATTTTCTCAAGGCTGGCTTGCTTGACCGGGCTGAGGAGATTTTCAACAAGCTGATTGGCACTCCACGCGAGAGCGATGCCAAGGCCTCGTTGCTGGAAATCTATCAAGTCGGCAAGGAGTGGCAGAAGGCCATCGATATCGCCCGTGAATTGCCTGATGTCGCCTCTCATCGGGATATCGCCGAATACTACTGCGAGCTTGCCGCCGGTGAAATCATGCGTTCGCGCAGCGATTCGGCAAGGCAGTATCTCGATGTGGCGATGCAGGAAAATCGAAAATGTGTCCGGGCCAGCATGTTGCTTGGCGATCTGCTGGCGCAGGAGGGTGATCTGGAGGCTGCGATCAAGGTCTGGCAGGGGATAGAGCAGCAGGACCCGGCCTACCTGTCGCTGGTTGCCCAGCGCCTCGTTGAAACCTATCGCAAGCTGGACCGGCGCGCCGAGGGCATCGCGTTGCTTGGCGGTTATCTCGAACATTATCCATCGCTCGATCTGCTTGACGTGGTGTACCAACTGGTTCTTGAGGGCGAAGGCAACGAGGCGGCGTACCGGCTGGTGCGTGCCGAGTTGCAGCGCAATCCAACCCTGCTGGGCCTGGAAAAACTGATCAGTGCCCGTCTGCCGCTTAGTTCGCCGGAAGTCCGGCCGGATCTCGATCTGGCAAAAACCATCGTGCAGGGCTACACGCGCCGCTTGTCCCGTTATCGGTGCAATAATTGCGGCTTCAAGGCGCGCCAGTTCTACTGGCGGTGTCCGGCCTGTGGCGGCTGGGAAACCAACCCGCCGCGCCGTAGCGAAGAATTTGATCAATCCCTGTAGGATTTCAATGCTGGAAAAACTTTCGCAGGTGCGCCTGCTCGTCGTCGGCGATGTGATGCTCGACCGTTACTGGTTCGGTGAGGTCAGTCGCATTTCGCCGGAGGCGCCGGTGCCGGTGGTCAAGGTGACACGCATGGAAGAGCGCCTGGGTGGCGCAGCCAACGTGGCGCGCAACGCGGCGTCGCTGGGCGCACGGACCACCTTGCTGTCGGTCGTCGGGGATGACGAAGCCGGACGTACGCTCGGTCAACTGCTCGCAGAAGGGCAAATTGCCGCCGATTTGCAGGTTGACCGCGAGATCGACACGACGGTCAAGTTGCGGGTGATCGGGCGCCAGCAACAACTGCTGCGCATCGATTTCGAAACCACGCCGTCGCATGAAATTCTCGATGCCAAGCTGGCCGAGTTCGAGCGTCGGCTCACTGACTGCGATATTGTCATTCTGTCCGATTACGGCAAGGGCGGCTTGACCCACATCGCCGAGATGATCCGTCTGGCCCGCGCGGCGGCTAAACCCGTGCTGGTCGACCCGAAGGGCGATGAGTGGGATAAATATGCCGGGGCGACGGTGATTACGCCGAATCGCTCGGAATTGCGCGATGTGGTTGGTCGCTGGTCGTCAGAGGCCGAGATGTTCGCCAAGGCGACCAAGTTGTGCGGCGAGCTCGGCCTGGAAGCCCTGCTGGTCACCCGCAGCGAGGAGGGCATGACGCTCTTCGCCGATGGCCAGACTTTTCATCAGGCAGCGCAGGCCCGCGAGGTCTTCGATGTCTCCGGTGCCGGCGATACCGTCATCGCCACGCTTGCCGTGATGCTTGCTGCCGGTGCCGACTGGGCCGAAGCCATTCGTGTCGCCAATGTTGCTGCCGGCATCGTGGTCGGCAAACTGGGAACCGCCGTTGTGACCCGCGATGAAATCGCGGGTGCCCTGTAAGGAAAAAACCATGTACACAGTCGTTACCGGCGCTGCCGGCTTCATCGGTTCCAATATCGTCAAGGCGCTCAACGAGCGTGGTGTGACGAAGATTATTGCGGTCGACAACCTGAGCAAGGCAGAAAAATTCAAGAACCTGATCGATTGCGAAATTGCCGATTACATCGACAAGCAGGATTTCATCGAGCGCATCCAGGCCGGGCATTTCGACGGCGAGATTGACGCCATCTTCCATGAAGGTGCCTGTTCGGACACCATGGAAACCGATGGCCGCTACATGATGGAGAACAATTACCGCTATTCGTGCATCCTGCTCGACTGGTGTCTCGATCAGGACGTGCAGTTCCTGTACGCCTCCAGCGCGGCAACCTACGGTGCCAGCAATGTGTTCAAGGAAGAGCGTCAGTACGAAGGGCCGCTCAATGTTTACGGCTACTCCAAGTTCCTGTTTGACCAGGTTGTCCGGCAAAAGCTGGCGCAGAATCCGTCGTCGCAGATCGTCGGCTTCCGCTACTTCAACGTCTATGGTCCGCGCGAAACGCACAAGGGGCGCATGGCGTCGGTCGCCTTTCACAACTTCAACCAGTTCCGCGCCGACGGCAAGGTCAAGCTGTTCGAGGGCTCGCACGGTTACGAGAATGGCGGTCAGCAGCGCGATTTCGTTTTCGTCGGCGACGTGGCCAAGGTCAATCTGTTCTTCCTCGACCACCCGGAAAAGTCCGGCATCTTCAATCTCGGCTCCGGTCGGGCGCAGAGCTTCAACGACGTGGCCGTTGCTGCGGTCAACGGTTGCTTGAAGGCCAAAAACGCCGCGCCGCTGACGCTGGCCGAGTTGCGGGCACAGGGTTTGCTCGAATACATCGCCTTCCCCGAGGCGCTGAAAGGCAAATACCAGGCATTCACGCAGGCCGATCTGACCCGTTTGCGCGATGCCGGCTACGTTGCGCCGATGGCCACGGTTGAGGAAGGCGTTTCCCAATATATCGAGTGGCTGAACCGCAATGTATAAAACCCTGCAGGATTTTGTCGGCAATACCCCGCTGGTTCGTCTGCAGCGCATTCCCGGCGTGGACAACGATAAGCGCAACAACGTCATCCTGGCCAAGCTTGAAGGCAACAACCCTGCCGGGTCGGTCAAGGACCGCCCTGCGCTGTCGATGATCGTCCATGCCGAAGCGCGTGGCGACATCAAGCCGGGTGACACGCTGATCGAGGCGACCTCCGGCAACACCGGTATTGCACTGGCGATGGCCGCAGCGATCAAGGGTTACAAGATGATCCTGGTGATGCCGGAAAACCAGAGCATCGAGCGTCGCCAGAGCATGCGCGCCTACGGCGCCGAACTGGTGCTGACGCCGAAGGACGGCGGCATGGAGCTGTGCCGCGATGTTGCCGAAAAAATGCGCAATGAAGGCAAGGGCATCATCCTCGACCAGTTCGCCAACCCGGACAACCCGCGCGCCCACATCGAAGGTACCGGGCCGGAAATCTGGCGCGATACCGATGGCCGGATCACCCATTTCGTCTCCAGTATGGGCACCACCGGGACCATCATGGGTACCTCGGCCTATCTGAAGGCGCAGAATCCGGCGATCCAGATCGTCGGTTGCCAGCCGGAAGACGGCAGCCAGATTCCCGGCATCCGCAAATGGCCGGAAGCCTACCTGCCGAAGATTTACGACAAAACCAATGTCGACCGCATTGAATACGTGTCGCAGGCCGACGCCGAAGCAATGACCCGGCGTCTGGCGACCGAAGAGGGTATCTTCGCCGGCATTTCGTCGGGCGGAGCTTTGGCCGTTGCGCTACGTTTGTCGCAGAGGCTGGAAAACGCCGTGATCGTATCCATCGTCTGCGATCGTGGTGACCGTTACCTGTCGACCGGCGTCTTTCCCGCATGAAGCCTGTCCTGGTGTTTGACATCGAGACGATTCCCGATGTCCCGGGCTTTCGCCGTCTCAATGATCTGCCGGGCGAATTGTCCGATGGCGAGGTGGCCGAGCTGGCTTTTCAGCAGCGGCGGGCCAAGACCGGCAACGACTTCATCCAGTTGCATCTGCAGCGCGTGGTCAGTATCTCCTGTGCGTTGCGCACCAGCGAAGGCTTCAGGGTCTGGTCGCTGGCCGAACCTGAGCTCGACGAAGGCGCCATCATCCAGCGCTTCTTCGACGGTATCGAGAAATTCACACCACAGATCGTCTCGTGGAATGGCAGCGGTTTCGACCTGCCGGTGCTGCACTACCGCGGCATGTTGCATGGCGTCGCCGCGCCGCGCTACTGGGACATGGGCGACGGCGACTACGCCGATTCGCGTGATTTCAAGTGGAACAACTACATCAGCCGCTACCACACCCGGCATCTGGACCTGATGGACTTGCTGGCGCTGTACAACGCCCGGGCGAATGCGCCATTGGATGATCTGGCCAAGCTGTTCGGTTTTCCCGGAAAACTCGGCATGGACGGCAGCAAGGTCTGGGAAGCCTGGCAGGCCGGACAAGCGGCCGACATTCGCGATTACTGCGAAACCGATGTCGTCAATACCTATCTCGTCTACAACCGTTTCCGGCGCATGCGCGGCGAACTGACGGCCGATGAGGAAGTGGCTGAAATCGCTTTCATCAAGGCCCAACTGGGCAAGATCGATGCCGCGCACTGGCGCGAGTTTCTTGCCGCCTGGGGCTGATGACGTCGCCGCAGGGCGCTATAATCTTCTTTTTTCAAACCTAAACGCAGAGAGCTCACGATGTCCCTGAACAACGTTTCTTCCGGTAAGTCCCTGCCTGACGACTTCAACGTCATCATCGAAATCACCGCCAATTCCGATCCGGTCAAGTACGAAGTAGACAAGGAATCCGGCGCCGTTTTCGTCGACCGTTTCCTGGGTACGGCGATGCACTATCCCTGCAACTACGGCTACATCAACAACACCATCGCCGGTGACGGTGATCCGGTCGACGTGCTGGTCGTTACCCCGTTCCCGCTGCCGCCGGGCGTTGTCATCCGCTGCCGTCCGCTCGGCATGCTGGCCATGGAAGACGAAGGCGGCCAGGACGCCAAGCTGCTGGCCGTGCCAGTTTCCAAGCTGACCCCGCTGTACAACGACGTCAAGTCCTTCGAAGACATCCCAGAACTGCTGCGCAAGCAGATCTCCCATTTCTTCGAGCACTACAAGGATCTGGAACCGGGCAAGTGGGTCAAGGTCGTTGGCTGGCAGGGTATCGAAGAAGCCCGCAAGGAAGTCATGGAAGGCGTCGCCCGTTACCAGGCTGCCAAGTAATCCATGCTGCGCGTCGCCGTTGCTCAGTTCAATGCCGTTGTCGGAGACCTGACGGGCAACGTCGAACGCATCATTGCCTGCGCAGCCGAGGCGAAAGCCCGCGGCGCGCAGGTGCTGCTGACGCCCGAGCTGGCGTTGAGCGGCTACCCGCCGGAAGACCTGCTGCTGCGCCCGGATTTCTACCGCGCCTGCCAGCGGGCGCTTGACGATCTGGCATCCCGTGTCGACGGGATTGCGTTGATTGTCGGCCACCCGGAAGAACATGAAGGTGCGTGTTACAACGCCGCCTCGGTCATTGAAAATGGCCGGAAAATTGCGGTGTACCGCAAGACTCGCCTGCCTAACTACGACGTCTTCGACGAAAAGCGTTATTTCACGCCGGGCGATGCCGCCTGTGTCGTCACGTTGGGCGGTGTGCGTTGCGGCATCAATATCTGCGCCGACATCTGGGAGGCGGGTGCCTTCGAGGCGGCGTGCGCGGCCGGTGCCGAATTGGTACTGGTCCTCAACGCCTCGCCGTGCCATCTGGAAAAGCATCAGGAACGCCTGCAGGTGCTGGGCGAGCGTATCGCCGCCACCGGCGTGCCGGCCATTTACTGCAACCTGGTGGGCGGACAGGATGAACTGGTGTTCGACGGCGCATCGTTTGCCCTCGATGCGCGCAAGCAGATTGCCATGCGTCTGCCGCAATTTCGCGAGGCGCTCGGCATCGTCGATGTCGACGGGCCACGTTTGCAGTCGGCAGACTTGGCAGAGGTGCTGTCACTCGAAGGCGAGGCCTACTCGGCGCTGGTCCTCGGCGTGCGCGACTACATTGGCAAGACCGGCTTCAAGGGCGCCATCATCGGCCTGTCCGGCGGCATCGACTCGGCGCTGACCCTGTGTGTTGCGGTCGACGCGCTGGGGGCCGGAAAAGTCCATGCGGTGATGATGCCATCGCCTTATACCGCGCAGATGAGCCTCGACGACTCGCGCGAAATGGTGCGCCGGCTGGGCGTGCGCTATGACGAAATCGCCATCGAACCGGCGATGCAGACTTATGAAAAGATGCTGGCGCCGCTGTTTGCCGGTTTGCCGGCCGACACGACCGAAGAGAATATTCAGGCGCGCATTCGCGGCAACATCCTGATGGCCTTGTCCAACAAGACCGGGGCGCTGGTCCTGACGACCGGCAACAAGTCGGAAATGGCGGTCGGTTACTGCACGTTGTATGGCGACATGGCTGGCGGTTTCGCGGTGATCAAGGATGTGTACAAAACGCTGGTCTACCGTCTGTCGCGTTACCGCAATACGATTTCCGACGTGATGCCCGAAAACATCATCGTGCGTCCGCCATCGGCCGAACTGAAACCGGGGCAGGTCGATCAGGATTCCTTGCCTGAATACGAAGTGCTCGATGCCATCGTTCGCGCCTACATGGAAGAAGATCGTAGTCCGCGCGAGATCATTGCGGCCGGCCTGCCGGAAGATGCCGTGCGGCGCGTCGTACGCCTGTTGCGTATCGCCGAATACAAACGGCGCCAGGCACCGATCGGTATCCGCATCACGCCGCGTGGCTTTGGCAAGGATTGGCGTTATCCTGTCACCAATCGCTACGCCGACGAATTTTGAGATCAAACAGAGAAGAGGGGATCAGTCCATGAAAAAAATCGAAGCCATCATCAAGCCGTTCAAACTGGACGAAGTGCGCGAAGCCTTGTCGGAAGTCGGGATTACCGGCCTGACTGTCACCGAGGTCAAGGGCTTTGGTCGTCAGAAGGGCCATACCGAACTGTACCGTGGCGCCGAGTATGTCGTCGATTTTCTGCCCAAGGTCAAGATCGAGATCGTGGTAGCGAGCGAGCAGGTCGATCCGGCGATTGATGCAATCGTCAAGGCGGCACGAACCGGTAAAATTGGTGACGGCAAGATTTTCGTCAGTTCGGTCGAGCAGGTCGTGCGTATTCGCACCGGCGAAACCAACGAAGCGGCAATCTGATTTTTGGCGAATTACTGGGGCCATAGCAACAAGCGCTGACCTTGGGACCGTGGAGGCAAAGGCTGCTTCCAGGGCCATGGAACCAAAAGGCTGGCCCCAGGGGCCAGCGCAGTAATTCTCAGAAAGTGCGGGGTGGCTCAGGCCGCCCCGTTTTGTTTGGGCGACCGAAGCAGGACGAGCAGGGCGCCTTCGCCGCCATCCTGGGGTTTGGCCTGGCAATAGGCCAGGACTTCCTGGCGCTGGGCCAGCCAGCCACGCACCAGTTGGCGCAGGATCGATTGTTTTTGCGGTGAGCCGAGTCCTTTGCCATGCACGATGCGCACGCAGCGTTTTCCCTGGTGCAGGCAGGTCTGCAAAAAACTGGCAACCAGATGGCGAGCTTGTTCCCGGTTCAGTCCGTGCAGGTCGATTTCATCCTGAATGACCCAGCGTCCACGGCGCAGATCACGTAGTACCGTGATGGCCAGTCCCTGACGCAGGTGAAAGGGCTCGTCACCGCCTTCCAGCCTGTCTTCCAGTCCAATCGGCGCGTGCAGGCTTTCATGCAGGACGGCCTGCCGGTCGGCAATCGATTGTTGTGGTTGCGGCGGTGGTGCCGGTTGGCCGAGAACGACTCGGTTAACGTTCTGTAGCGGTGCTACCCCAGCCATGGCGCGAAGAAAAAATGCTTGCTCGGGATCGGCTGGCAGGCGAGGTGTTGCCGCTTCCTGTTGTTGCCAGCGAGCCGGCAGTGCGTCTGCTGTCTTGCGTCGTTTAGTCGGTTTTTCTGCGATGGGCCGTGGTGGCTGGATGCGCCGCGATGGCGGTTTTGCCAGTTCTACGCGGTTGACCGCAGGCAGCGGCTGCGCGTCAGCCACTGCCGCCCGGAAAGCGGCCAAATCCTCGGCCTGACTTGCAGTCAGCTCGTCCGGGTCAGTCAAAATGGATCAGGCGTGGCCGAGGTTGTCGAGATAACGCTCGGCATCCAGTGCGGCCATACAGCCGCTGGCCGCCGAGGTGCAGGCCTGCTTGTAGATCTGGTCCTGCACGTCGCCGGCGGCGAAAACGCCGGGAATGCTGGTTTGCGTGGCATTGCCGTGACGTCCGGCCTGGGTAACCAGGTAGCCGTTGTCCATCTCCAGCTGACCGGCAAAAATGTCGGTATTCGGTTTGTGGCCGATGGCGATGAAAACGCCATGCACGTCGATTTTCTGCGTCGTGCCCGACTGAACGTTCTTGATCGACAGGCCAGTGACGCCGGAGTCATCGCCGAGTACTTCGTCCAGCGTGCTGTTCCACAGGATGGTGACCTTGCCGGCTTTTTCCTTTTCGAACAGCTTGTCCTGCATGATCTTCTCGGCCTTGAATTTTTCCCGGCGGTGAATCACGGTGACGTGGCTGGCGATGTTGGCGAGGTAGAGCGCCTCTTCGACCGCGGTGTTGCCGCCGCCGACGACGGCGACCGGCTTGTTGCGGTAGAAGAAGCCGTCACAGGTCGCGCAGGCCGAGACACCTTTGCCGCTGAATGCCTGTTCGGAAGGCAGGCCGAGATACATGGCCGAAGCGCCGGTGGCGATGATCAGCGCATCGCAGGTGTAGGTGCCGCTGTCACCGATCAGCGTGAAGGGTTTTTCGGTCAGTTTCGTGGTGTGGATGTGGTCGAAAATGATTTCGGTATCGAAGCGGGTGGCGTGCTTTTCAAAGCGGGCCATCAGTTCCGGACCTTGCACACCATCGGCATCGGCCGGCCAGTTATCGACTTCGGTCGTGGTCATCAGTTGGCCACCTTGTGCCATGCCGGTGATCAGTACCGGCTTCAGGTTGGCACGGGCAGCATAAACGGCGGCAGTGTAGCCGGCCGGGCCGGAACCGAGAATGATCAATGGGGTGTGGCGTGTGGTTTTGGTCATGTTTTCCTGCCAGTAAGTTGGACCGGAAAATTATAACGTCCTTATGGATCATCGTTTTGTCGAGGATCGTAACCAATCTATTAAAGCAGTTTATAATTCCATGCTAACTGTATGACTCGTAATGATTTACGCCGATTTTATCCATCCTGAAATCGGCTGAAGGGAAAGCCGATGGCCAAACGAAACGACCACAGTCCAATGCCGGACAAAATCGGTAGCCTGCTGCAGGAATCGCGCTGGTTGGGTGTGGGGGCGCTGGCCGTCTTCCTGATCATGGCGTTGTGGGGCTTTCATCGCGGCGACGCCGGTTGGTCGCATGCCGTGGGCGGCCATGCCCTGCAAAATCCGGCGGGCAAGGCTGGCGCCTGGGTATCCGATTTGTTGCTGTATGTTTTTGGCGTTTCTGCTTGGTGGTGGGTTGTTTTGCTTGGCATGTTTGTCTGGTGGGGGTTCCGCAAGCTGCATTCCGATGGCAGCACTGCCTTGCCATCGCCTTACCTGGCCTTGCCGGGGTTTGTCGTGTTGCTGCTGGCCAGCGCCGCGCTGGAAGCCCTGCGCTTTCATTCGTTGGGGGCCGAGTTGCCGTTGGTGCCCGGGGGCATGCTCGGTCTGGAAATCAGTCGATGGTTGGGGGATGTTCTGGGTTTTACCGGGGCGACGCTGTTCCTGCTGGCGCTGATGGCGGCCGGGTGGAGCGCTTTTGCCGGTATGTCCTGGTTGTGGGCTTTTGAAAAACTCGGTTTGATACTGGAAGCCCTTACCGGTCTGGCTTATGGTCGCATCGACGCCTGGCGTGACCGGCAGATCGGCAAGGAAGTCGCGCAGCAGCGGGAGGTGGTGGTCGAGGAGGAAAAGCGCCGGGTTGAACTGCACGAACCGATCATCATCATCGAACCGCCGCCGCCCGAAGTGCCCGTGTCGAAGAAGGCCGAGGCCCGGGTCGAGCGTGAGAAGCAGTCTGTGCTTTTCCCGGAAGCGATTGTCGGCGGGCAACTGCCACCGCTGCACCTGCTTGACCCGGCGCCGCCGGCTACGGAAACGGTCAGCCCGGAAACCCTCGAATACACTTCGCGCCTGATCGAACGCAAGCTCGCCGACTTCGGTGTGCAGGTCAAGGTGCTGGCGGCGATGCCTGGTCCGGTCATCACCCGTTACGAAATCGAACCGGCAGTCGGCGTCAAGGGGGCACAGATCGTCAATCTGGCGCGCGACCTGGCTCGCGCGCTGGCCATGGTCTCGATCCGCGTCGTCGAAACCGTACCGGGCAAGTCGTGCATGGCGCTCGAACTGCCGAACCCGAAGCGGCAGACGGTCAAGTTGTCCGAGATCATCTCCAGCAAGCCGTACAACGACATGAGCAGTCCGCTAACCGTTTGTCTGGGTAAGGACATCAGCGGCCTGCCGGTCGTCGCCGATCTGGCCAAGACGCCGCATTTGCTGGTTGCCGGGACGACCGGTTCGGGCAAGTCGGTCGGGGTCAATGCGATGATCCTGTCGATGCTCTACAAGGCCGAGCCGGATCAGGTGCGTCTGATCATGGTTGACCCCAAGATGCTCGAATTGTCGATCTACGAAGGTATTCCGCATCTCCTGGCACCGGTCGTCACGGACATGAAACAGGCAGCCAACGCGTTGCACTGGTGCGTCACCGAGATGGAGAAGCGCTACAAGCTGATGTCGGCGATGGGCGTGCGCAACATCGCCGGCCTGAACAGCAAGATCAGGGACGCCGAGAAGAAAGGCGAACACATCCCGAATCCGCTGACGCTGACGCCAGAAGCACCGGAACCCTTGAAGACCATGCCGTTCATCGTCGTCATCATCGACGAACTGGCCGATCTGATGATGGTGGTCGGCAAAAAGGTCGAGGAACAGATCGCCCGCCTGGCCCAGAAGGCTCGTGCTTCCGGCATCCATCTCGTGCTGGCCACCCAGCGGCCATCGGTCGACGTGATCACCGGCCTGATCAAGGCCAACATTCCGACCCGGCTGTCCTTCCAGGTTTCCAGCAAGATCGACTCGCGTACCATCCTCGACCAGATGGGGGCCGAAGCGCTGCTCGGCATGGGCGACATGCTGTACCTGGCGCCGGGCACCGGCTACCCGACCCGTGTTCATGGCGCTTTTGTTTCCGATGATGAAGTGCATCGTGTCGTCGAGCATCTGAAAGCCACCGGTGCGCCGGAATACATTGAAGATATTTTGAATGGCAGTGCCGGCGACGAAGAGGGCGGTAGTGAAGGCGGCGAAGGGGCGGCCGATGCCGAAGCTGATCCGCTCTACGATCAGGCTGTCGAAATCGTGCTGAAAAACCAGCGGGCGTCGATTTCGCTGGTTCAGCGCCACTTGCGCATCGGTTATAACCGCTCAGCCCGTCTGATCGAAGCCATGGAAAATGCCGGCCTGGTGTCGGGCATGGATGGCCGGGGCGGTCGTGAAGTGCTGATGAAAAAACCGGTCGAATAAGCGCTTTGCCCTTTTGCTCACACATTCGCTTACACCCTGCAACAATCCAGCAGCCAACCCTGCGCTAAGCTAGGCCCATGAAAAACGTCCTGAAAACCCTGTTGACCGCAATATTTCTTGCTACGCCGTTGTTCGCGCAAGCTGGCGCGATTGATCAACTGCGCGGCTTTCTCAATGAGACGCGGACCTACAAGGCGGATTTCGAGCAGGCCGTGGTTTCCCGCAACGGTCGCCCGCCGCAACTTTCGTCGGGCACCCTCGCCATTTTTCGGCCGGGCAAGTTGCGCTGGGAAATTCTCAAACCTTTTCCGCAACTGGTAGTTGGCGACGGCGTGAAAATCTGGATTCACGATCCGGAACTGCAGCAAGTGACCGTGCGCCGGGCCGGTCAGGCCATCGGTGGCTCGCCGGCCGCGTTGCTGGCCGGCAGTAACGAACTGGAAAAGAACTTCACGCTGAAGGAAGCGGGCGACGCCGAAGGCTTGTCCTGGGTCGAAGCCATCCCGAAAAACACGGAGAGCGGTTTCGAAAAGGTCCGCATCGGCATGGCTGGCAAGGATATGAAAGCGATGGAGTTGTTCGATAATTTCGGCCAGACCACCCGGATTCGCCTGTTGCGTGCCGAGCGCAATCCCAATCTGCCGGCCACGCTGTTTCGTTTCAGCGCCCCCGCCGGGGCTGATGTCATCGGCGAATAAGTAGCCCGGCAGCCAGCCATGCTATTGCTTGGCTGCTCGTTTCAAATCCTCTAATCAAAGCGTTTGTCTGAATCGAATGCTTTGTTTGGGCAATACCAATTGCTCAGGCGTCAAATAGCCGTTTTAATGGCGCTTTGCCAATATTGATTCGGGGATGGTTTTGGAAAAATCGAACGCTTACGCTGCCGGGTTGGCACTTTTGGCCGCCCTGGGTTTTTCGCTGAAAGCCATCTTCATCAAGCTGGCCTATCCCTACGGTGTCGATGCCATCACGCTGCTTGCCCTGCGCATGGTTTTTTCGCTACCGGTTTTCCTGTGGGTCGGCCTGGTGCGCCACAAGGCCAGCCAAAACCTCAGTATGGATGATTGGGCGCGCGTCTTCCTGTTGGGTTGCCTCGGCTATTACGGTGCCAGCATCCTGGACTTCTGGGGGCTGGAATATATTTCTGCCGGCCTTGAGCGCTTGATCCTGTTTACCTACCCGACCTTGACCATCCTGATCGGGGTGCTTTTTCAGGGCAAAACGTTCACTCGGCGCGAGTTTTTTGCCATCGTGCTGTGTTACAGCGGCATCGGCTTTGCCTTCATTCACGATCTTGGCCAGGGTGATTCGGCGAGCGTACTGATCGGCGGGGCGCTGGTTTTTGCGTCCAGCGTGTCGTACGCGCTGTATTTGTCAGGCAGTGCGCCGATGATTGCCCGCCTTGGTGCCTTGCGTTTTTCAGCGCTGGCCATGCTGGTGTCGACGGCGGTTACCCTGATCCATTTTTTCGCGGCTCAGCCCTTGAGCGCATTCATTCAGCCCTTGCCGGTGTATGGCTGGGGACTGGCGATGGCAGTGTTTGCCACCATCGTGCCGGTCTTTGCCCTGTCTGCCGCGATCCGTCAGTTGGGGGCCGGTCAGGCCTCACTGTACGGCATGATCGGCCCGATGCTGACGATCGGGTTTGGCTGGTGGTTGCTCGGTGAGCAGATATCGCTCGAACAGATGATCGGTGCCGCCTTGGTGGTCGTCGGCATCCTGATCGTCAGCCGGCGCAGCAAAGCCTGACGCAGCGGCGGGCAGGGCGCCCGCCGTTCCATTCAGTTGGTCAGGATGCGTACCTTGACCGTCTTGCCCTTGACCTTGCCGGCTTCCAGTTTTTTGATCGCAGCGCGGGCGATGTCGCGGTTGACGGCGATGTAGGTGTTCTGGTCGGTGACAGTGATCTTGCCGATTTGTGCAGCGGTGAATTTGTCGGCGGTGCCGGCATCGCCGGTCAGCGCGCCGAGCACGTCACCGGGGCGGATCTTGTCCTTGCGCCCACCGAGCATCAGCAGCGTGGACATCGGCGGCACCAGCGGTGCGCTGTCTTTTCCATTATCACTGCTGTCCAGCGTGCCCAGATCGGCCCAGGTCAACTGGCAGGCCATCGCTTCGGCAATTGCGCTGACCCGGCGCCGGTCGCCGTGACTGCACAGACTCAGCGCCCAGCCTTCCTGATCGCCGCGGCCGGTACGGCCAATGCGGTGGATGTGGATTTCCGGGTCGGGCGTTACGTCGACATTGATGACTGCTTCGAGATCGCTGATGTCGAGGCCGCGCGCCGCGACATCGGTCGCCACCAGCACCGAGCAACTGCGGTTGGCAAACTGGATCAGGACCTGGTCGCGTTCGCGCTGTTCGAGATCGCCATTCAGCGTCAGTGCCTGGATGCCGGCATGGCGCAACTCGTTCACCAGATCGCGGCACTGCTGCTTGGTATTACAGAAAGCCAGCGCACTGACCGGGCGGTAATGCTTGAGCAGCTTGACCACGGCAGCCAGGCGTTCCTCGTGTTTGACCTCGTAGAAACGCTGGCGAATCTTGCTTTCGCCATGCTGTTCGAGCAGTTTTACTTCCTGCGGCTGGCGCAGGAACTGGCGGGCCAGCTGGGCGATGCCTTCCGGATAGGTCGCAGAAAACAGCAGGGTCTGACGTTCTTTCGGGCAGCGTTTGGCGATATAGGCGATGTCGTCATGGAAACCCATGTCCAGCATACGGTCGGCTTCGTCGAGCACCAGGGTAGTCAGTGCGTCGAGCTTCAGGCTGCCGCGTTCCATGTGGTCCATGATCCGGCCGGGTGTGCCGACGACGATATGCACGCCGTTTTCCAGACTGGTCACCTGATTGCGTAATGCCGAGCCGCCACACAGCGACAGCACCTTGATGTTTTCCTCGAAGCGGGCCAGGCGGCGGATTTCCTGGGTCACCTGATCGGCCAGTTCGCGCGTCGGGCACAACACCAGCGCCTGCACCGAGAACAGCTTCGGGTTCAGTTTGGTCAGCAGTGGCAGTCCGAAGGCAGCGGTCTTGCCGCTACCGGTCTTGGCCTGGGCGATCAGGTCGTTGCCGGCCAGTGCCAGCGGCAGGCTGGCGGCCTGGATAGGCGTCATCTGCAGGTAGGCTAGCTGTTGCAGATTGCTCAGCATGGCCGGCGACAGCGGCAGGGTGTCGAACGTGGCTAAGAATGGGGCTACGTCAGCCGGTGTGCTGGCTGGGCTCAAGGACTGGTTCATGGGCGGGCTGGTTTTCTGACTCAAACGGCGCGCTTGCGCGCTTTCGGCATCGGCTTGCGCTGACGTTGACCCGGTCGGGGCTGGCTTTCTTCCGGTTTTGGCTTGGGCATCAAGAGGTTCTTGGCGGTCGTCGAGGCGGCGCTGCGGTGCGCCAGCATGGCGGTACGCAGCTCGGCCGGGGCCACGCTAACCGGGCTGGCTTCGCCCACTGGCTGGAAGGCGCCGAGCAGGCCGCGCAGTTCGAACAGGCGCTGGTCGTACTCACCCTTGCGCGGCAGCAGCTTGATCAGGCCTTCGGCAGTGGCGGTCAGGCCGACACGGTTTTCGACCTGAACCAGCAGACCGGCGGTGCCGAGTCGGACCAGCGAGTCGCTCAGCTTGTCTTCGGACGGGATGTTGCCCTGGACCAGATCGATGGCGGCCATGATCTCGATCAGTTCGGCCGGGCGGCGCTTGGCGGCCATGGCCGTGGTGAGCAATAGAAGGACGTCGACGTCGTGGATGGGTTGCATGGCTGACCTGTGGAAAGTGTTCTGTAATGTCCCGGCGATATCATTCTGGCAGCGGGATGGTGGGGGCCGAAGCGCTGTATTGATTTGAACAGTGTTGGCCAATCGCGCAGTGTAAGGCTTGGTGGCTCGAAGTGCAGCGGATATCTGCGTCAATTCTTTGAATTTTCTGCGGTCGACCGCAAAAATGCCGAAAAATCGCTGTTCGGCCTGTCTCGGGGAAAAAGCCCGTGGAACGGGATAGAATCACAGCTTGACCATGACGGAGCAGCAACAGGTGGCTTTGCCGGAAGAAAATCGCAGTGCGCTGGCCAGCCAGTTGGATCTCGTTCTTGAGGCGACTGGTGTCGGTATCTGGGAATACGACCATGGGCAAAATCTGCTGATTCGCAGTGCAGCCCTCGATAGCGTGCTGCGCTTCGATCCGCTGGGTGTTAGCGAATCCCTTGAGCTTGTCTTGCAGCGTGTTGAACCCGCGGACCGTGCCATGGTTCGGCAGGCGTTTCTTGAGACCTTGCCGGGGGAGGCCGGTCAGTTTGTACTCGATTACCGGATTCGCGATGGTGCGGGTCGCCTTCGCTGGTTCAGTTCGCGTGGTCGCGTGACCGAGCGCGATGCCGCAGGAAAGCCGCTCCGTTCTGTCGGGATCGCCATCGATGTGACGCAGCGTCTGGAGCAGCAGCAATTGCTCCTGTTCGGCAATACCATCCTGCGCCAGATTTCTGTTGGAGCGCCGCTGGCTGATGTGCTCGATTACATTTGTCGGGAAATCGAGGCCAGGGATTCCACCATTCAGTGTTCCATTCTGTTGATGGACGAAGATGGTCTGCATTTACGTCATGGTGCTGCACCGAGCATGCCAAAGGCGTATTGTGCATTGGTCGATGGTTTGGCGATCGGTCCGGCTGCCGGTTCCTGCGGAACGGCAGCGTTTCGCGGCAAGGATGTCTTCGTTTCTGATATTGCCAACGATCCTTTGTGGGCCGATTACCGGGATGTCTCATTGACCCATGGATTGGCCGCCTGCTGGTCGTCGCCCATCCTGTCCGCCGAAGGTCTGGTATTGGGAACCTTCGGTATCTACTGGTCAACACCATCGCCGGAAATCACGCAAACCGCCCAGGATCATGTCAGTGCGGCAACCGCGCTGGCGGCAATTGCCATCGGCAATGCCCGTCGTGAAGCCGTTTTGCTCAGCATGCACCAGGGTTTGTCCCAAGCGGATTTGCGTTTGCAGGAGCAACTGGTTGAACTGCGCCGCTGGCAGAAGCTGATGATTGGCCGTGAAGAGCGGGTGCTTGAATTGAAACGCGAAGTCAATGGCCTGCTGGCCCGGCTTGGTGAGTCGGTACGCTATGCCAGCGTTGCACCACCTGGAGGTGGCGAATGAAGTTCAATACCACCGGCTTGCTGCCTGCCCTGATGCTTGCCTTGTTCATGTCGTGTTGCCCGGTGGGTAGCCTGGCAGCCAGTCCGGATCGTATTGTCGTGGCGCTGGATGACAACTATCCGCCTTATGCTTTTCGTGATGCCGATGGCTTGCTCAAGGGGTATCTGGTTGATGCCTGGGGTTTGTGGTCGAAAAAAACCGGCATTGCTACCGAACTGAAGGCTTCGGAGTGGGGGCTTGCCCAGGCGCGTTTTGCCAATGGCGAGGCGGATGTGATCGATACCATTTTCACGACGCCTTCCCGTCTGACGCAGATGGATTTCTCGACACCATATGCTGAAATCGAAGTGCCGATTTTTGTGCATAAAAGTATTCAGGGAATTGAAAGCCTGGAAACGCTCCGCGGATTTTCCGTCGGCGTCAAGGATGGTGATGCTTGTATCGAAAAGCTGATTGATGGCCAGGTTTCCCGTCTGGATCGTTATCCCAGCTATGAAGTGATGGTTGGGGCAGCCAGCGCCGGGGATGTCCGGGTTTTCTGCCTGGATGCGCCGTCGGCGTATTTTCTATTGACCCGCCAGGGCATCAATAACGAATTTCGTGCAGCGTTTTCCTTGTATCAGGGACGACTGCATCGGGCTGTCAAAAAAGGCGATGCTGAACTGCTTGCTACGGTCAACAGCGGTTTTTCGGCAATTTCCGCCGAGGAGTCCAGTCAGTTAAGGGAAAAATGGTTGGGGCCGGCCGTTTCCGAGAGCTTGTGGATTCGCTACGCAGCGTATGGCGGGCTGGCGCTGTTGGTTTTCGGGGCCATGCTGTTGCTCTGGAATCTGACCTTGCGTCATCGGGTCGCCAGCAGCATGCATGACTTGCTTGGCGAGCGTGAACGTCTGCTGCTGCAGGCGGCAGAATTGCGAGCCTTGAGCAATCATCTGGATGCCACCTTGCATGCCATGCCCGATCTGCTATTCGAGGTGGATGAAACGGGGCGTTTCCTGAATGTGTGGGCGAACGACAACGAAGAGTTGTTATTGCCGAAGGAGGCCGTACTCAACCGGCTGATGAGCGAAGTGTTGCCGCCGGATGCCGTGGCTGCCGGCCATGCGGCCCTGAGCGAGGCAGGAAAAACCGGCAGTTCGCATGGTCAGCTTATCTTGCTGCCCTTGCCGGCCGGCGCACAGTGGTTTGAGTTGTCGACCACGCTCAAACCGGGCGATGCCAGTCCGCGTCATTTCATGATCCTGTCGCGCAATGTCAATGATCGCGTCGTGGCCGAGGAGTCCATGCGCTCGGCCAAGGCGGAAAGCGAACGCCTGCTGGCCGAGGCTGACAAGATGCGTCTGACCTTGCTCAGCATGCTGGAAGACCAGCAGCAAACCGAATCCCGCGTACGCCAATTGTCCCAGGCGGTTGAGCAAAGCCCGGTTTCGGTCGTCATTACCGACCTGGATGCGCGGATCGAATACGTCAATCAGGCTTTTGTCGAAGTGAGCGGCTATTCGTTTGATGAACTGCGTGGCCAGAATCCGAAAGTGCTGAAAAGCGGATTGACGCCGAAGGAACAGCACGAAGCTTTATGGGCGACGCTGCGTCGCGGTGAAAATTGGTCGGGGCAACTGATCAACCGGAATAAATCGGGCGAAATCTATTATGAATACGCGGTGATTTCCCCGATCCGTCAGCCCGATGGTCGGGTGACGCATTATCTGGCGGTCAAGCAGGATATTACCGAGCGCAAGCGCATTGCCGAAGAGCTTGAGCAGCATCGCCACCACCTCGAAAAACTGGTCAGCTTGCGGACGGCTGAACTGGAAACGGCGAAAGCGGCGGCTGAAGTGGCCAATCGGGCGAAATCTGCTTTCCTGGCCAACATGAGCCATGAGATCCGGACGCCGATGAATGCTATCGTCGGCCTCGCGCATCGTCTGCTCAAGCAGGTAGTCGATGAGGAACAGAAAAACCATCTGGCCATGATCAAGGCGTCGGCCGATCATTTGTTGTCGGTGATCAACAATATTCTCGATGTTTCCCGTATCGAAGCCGGGAAGCTCGAGCTGGCGCAGACCGATTTCAATTTGGCGGAATTGCTTGAGCGCACGCTCGGTCTGGTCCGCGAACGGGCACAAGCCAAGGGCTTGCAACTTGCACTGGAGGCGACGAATCTACCGCAAGCCGTGCATGGCGACCCGACCCGTTTGTCGCAGGCATTGCTCAATTACCTGAGCAATGCGATCAAATTTACCGATCAGGGATCGGTGATTTTGCGGTGCCGCGTGCAGCAACAAGATAGTGAAATGGTTGAACTGCACTTTGAGGTGTGCGATACCGGCATCGGCATTGATCCCGAGACACTGGGCCGTCTGTTCAATCCGTTCGAGCAGGCCGATAGCTCAACCACCCGCCTGCATGGTGGGAGCGGACTTGGGCTGGTAATTACCCGGCAACTGGCCGAATTGATGGGCGGCAGTGCGGGTTGCGACAGCACGCCGGGACAGGGGAGTCGCTTCTGGTTTTCCGTTCGCCTGACATTGTCCGAGGCCGGAGCGCCTGTCGATAGCTTGCTTGATCGTGGCGAATTGTCGGAGGACATTCTGCTGCGCGATCACCAGGGGCTGCGCATTCTTTTATGCGAAGACAATCTGGTTAATCAGGAAGTCGCCTGCACCTTGTTGCGCGATCTGGGGCTGACGGTAGAGGTCGTCAACAATGGCAGCGAGGGACTGGCGCAGGTGGCCAGCAAGCCGTTTGATCTGGTCTTGATGGATGTGCAGATGCCAGTCATGGATGGACTCGAGGCAACCCGGCGAATCCGTGAATTGCCAGGGAAAGCCCATCTACCCATTCTGGCGATGACGGCCAATGCCTTTGCTGAGGACAGGAAAGCCTGCCTGGCAGCCGGCATGAACGATTTTGTTGCCAAACCGGTCGATCCCGACGCGCTGTATGCCGCCTTGGTTCGCTGGTTGCCGAAAGTACCGGGGGCGCTGCCATCCATCGTTGAGAATGGCGGAAAGTTAGTGGTTGCACCGGCAAGTATTGAGCAGTGTCTGCAGCAGATACCAGGATTGAACACCCAGGCCTTGTTGCTGATGATGCGTGGCAAGGCGCCGAAGGCTGCCCAGTTATTGCACATGTTTGTCGACAAGCACCGCGGCGATGTCGATGTACTGCGCACCTTGCTGGCCTCTGGTGATCGCGAGGCGGTTGAACATGTCGTGCATTCCCTGAAAGGGGCAGCGGGGACTTTGTCGCTGAATGCGGTGCATGCGCTGGCGGCCAGGATCAATGAAGCGGTGCGCAGCAATCTGGATGAGGCTTTACTGCACGACGACATTGCTGCGCTGGGGGCGGCGTTGGCCGAGGCGTGCCAGCATATCGACCAGTTGCCGACGAACTGAAACGGTGGTGGTAGCCGCCGTAGCGCTACCACCCCACAGGCCGCTTAGTGGCGGCTTTGGATTTCTTCGATGTAGCCCAGCATGCCGGTTTTCAGATTGCCGGCATTGCCTTCGTCGGTATCGATGTGCATGGCCAGCCGGAAAGCCGGATTCACGCGGACCACGACGTCGCCAAAAATCAGCTCGCGCTCGCCTTCAACCCGAACACGCACGACATAGTTGTCACGTACGCGGAAGCGCATGGCGTCTTCCGGCGACATGTGGATATGGCGCTGGGCGCAGATCACGCCACGTTCGATGGTGGTGCTGCCGTACGGACCTTCCAGCGTGACGCCCGGCGTGCCGGCGAGGTCGCCGGACTGACGGATCGGGGGCTGGACGCCGAGCTTGAACTGCTCGGTCATCGCGATTTCGACCTGGGTTTCCTTGCGCGTCGGGCCGAGCACGCGGACCTTGGCGATGCGCCCCTTCGGGCCGACCAGGTGCACCTGTTCTTCACAGGCGTACTGACCGGGTTGCGACAGTTCGTGCATCGGTGTCAGTTGGTGGCCGGGGCCGAACAGTGCTTCGACATCGGCTTGCGCCAGATGCACGTGATGCGCTGAAATTTCTACCGGAATGGCTGGCGTGTCTTCGGCGCGGGCTTCGAGCAGCAACTGGTTGCGCTCGATGGCGCGCAGCGCTTCCCAGGCGACCAAGCGTTCGTCGTCGTTGGCGACGACGAGAATCTTCACTGGCGAGTCGTCGGCCGAAATGACCGCGTGCGAATCGAAATTGCCGAGGTGGCGGTTCTTGTCCTCATCCAGCTTGATGCCCATGTAACCAAGCCCCTGGCAGGCCAGACTGCGCACCGTGGCGCTGGTTTCGCCGATGTCGCCGGTAAAGGCCAGCACGTCGATGCCGCCCATCGCCGCCGCGTAGGCGCCAATGTTCTTGCGCACCTGGTAGCAGAAAGCCTTGTGCGCGAGCAGGGCGCGGTGATGGCCTTCGGCCGCTGCCGCCTCGATTTCATGGATGTCGCTGGAAATGCCGGAAATGCCCTTGAGGCCGCTTTCCGTGTTGATCAATGTCGACAACTGCTCCGGCGACATTTTGTGCTGTTCCATCAGGTGGATCATCACGGCTGGGTCGATGCTGCCCGAGCGGCTCGGCATGATCAGGCCGTCGGTCGGCGTCATGCCCATCGTGGTGTCGACCGAGCGGCCGTGGTCGATGGCGCACAGCGAGGCACCGATGCCGAGGTGGCAGGACACTACTTCCAGTTCGCCGAGCGGGCGCTTCAATACTTCGGCCGCCTTCAGCGATACGTAGCGATGCGAGGTGCCGTGGAAGCCGTAGCGGCGAATGCCGTGCTGCTTGTACAGGTCGTAGGGCAGGCCGTAGAGATAGGCGTAGGGCGCCAGCGTCTGGTGGAAAGCGGTATCGAATACGGCGACTTGCGGCACGTTCGGGAACTGCTTCATGGCGACGCGGATACCGGCGACGTTGACCGGGTTGTGCAGCGGCGCAAAGACGGCCAGCTCCTCGATGTCGGCGATCACCGACGGGGTGATGACGACCGAACTGGAGAACTTGTTGCCGCCGTGCACGACGCGGTGGCCAACGGCCGTCACGTCTTCCGGGTGGAAGGTGAAAGCCGGGCCGAGCAGGGCGGTGGCTTCGCTCATCACCCGGAACAGGTCGGAGAGCTTGAACGGTGTATGTTCGATGCTTTGCTGGTGCGGACCAACTCGTACCGTAATGTGGGCAAGCTGGGTGTCGGCATTGTCGATCACGCCGTGGATATCGGCGCCACTGTCTTCCGTATCGTAAATGCCGAAATGAATCTGGCTGATCCCGACATTCAGCACGACGATCTTGCCTGGTTCGTTGGTGGTCAGCGACAAGGCATAAGGATCGGTCGATTTGGCCACGCCGGCGGCGTTGACCGCAAGATTGTCGGCAGTCATGGCGCGAGTGCGCTCGGCCAGCAGGCGGGAGAGGTAAACGATGGCCTTGGGATTGGTCAGGACGTGGGAATTGAACACTTCCTGCGGAATCATCAGCACGAAACAGCGGTTACCAGCAATCACGTCGGCCACGATGCGGTCGCCGGTCAGGACCGACATGATGCCGAACACATCGCCGGCGGCAAGTTGGGCGATCACCGTCCGGGTGCCGGTGTTGTCACCGGTCGATACCTCGGCATGACCACTGATCATGATGCCGATGCCGTGCCCTTCGTCGCCGGTTTCGAGCATGGCTTCGTTGCCCTCGAATGTGGCAAGCCGAGACTTGATGACGATTTCCTCAACTTTGTCGGCTGAAAAACTGGCAAACAGGGGAACCTGTTCAAGGAAAAAACGCTTCAGATCCATATCGCTCATGCTGTTACTCCACCTGGTGAGACCGTATTTTATGACCCCAAGGTTACCATTTTGTTGCGGTGCAGCAAAGGTTATTGAGGGAGGATACGTAGAATCCACAGGCGTCGCGGCCAATCGTGCTGCATCGTGGCGCAGCGTTATCTTGGCAAGCAGCCTCATGTTTTCCCGTCATATGACGTTAAGGAAAATGTCCCTTTTCTGAGCTTCACCATGAAAATCCATGAATCAATGACCAACGTTTTGCCCGCATTACGCCAGTCCCAAGGTCTGAGCATGGGTGAAAAAAGCGCTGCAACGCTTGAAGATCCGCAGGAAAAACAGTTGCGTAACATGCAGGAAGGCTTGCAACGTCTGCGGGCGATGCCCAGCCCGCAGAAACTTGCCAAGCAGCAGGCGCAGAATAAGGTCGGTTACCTACAGCGCCGGCTCGATGCCCTGAAGATGATGTTGCTGCACGCTTCTCCGGAGCAAGCCAAGGCACTGGCGCGGGAGTTGAAGGAGATTGCCGGACAGCTCGCCTCGGCAGCAAAGAGCGCTGGTGGGCGTTCCAGTGCGGGGAGCGCAGCCCAAACCGCCAGCGGGAGCGAGGCTGTCCCGGCCGAAGCGCAAGGCGCTGTGGCTGAAACTCCTGCGGATGTTGCTGAGATCGAGCGTGCGGCGGTGGACCGCAGCAAGGCTGAGGCAGCAAATCGGCGTGAAGTGCCGCTCAAGCCCGGCAATGCCGGCCAAACGCCTGCCAATGAAGAAGAAATCGACAACGCTGTGCTGCGTGGCTTGTTGCTCGATGCGAAGAAGCTACTGAAGGAAGTGATTGACATGCTCAAGCCCAAGCTTGCTGCTGCCGGGAGAGAGGCGAAAGACGACCTGCGTGAAGCCGAAAAGAAACTGGCCGAAATGGGCAAAGCCATGCAACAGTCAGCAACGCCGATAACGCCGACAACTACGGCAGCTACGGCAGCTACGGCAGATTGCTATGGCGCAGGCGCTGGATTTTCGCTGAGTGGTGTAGCGCTGACGGTTTCCATCAGCAGCGGGTTGAACATCAGCGTTTCTGTGTAATCGGGGTAAAGGTAAAAGGGTGGCGGAAGACAGCTCATTGGCGCGGGTCAAACGACCTGTCTTCTGCCACCGGTAGGACTCAGGCCAGATTTTGGCCGGGCGATTGATCAGTCACTGTCCGCCGGTCATTCCTTGCGAAAGATGCCGAGCTGACGCAGGATGAAAATCAGTAGTGCTGCACCGGCAATCGCGATGACAAAACGTACAATGCCGCCAGTCGGTGCAATACCGACCAGCCCGGCCAGCCAGTAACCCAGCATCGAGCCGGCGATACCGATGAGCACATTGGCGATCAGGCCCATCTGGGCGTTGGTTTTCATGACAATGCTGGCCAGCCAGCCAACGATGCCGCCAATGATCAGGGAAACAATCCAGCTCATGCGTGATCTCCTCTGTGTGTTGTCGTTGTGAAGGTCGATTCTGTTTTCAAAGGACGGCTTTCTCGAGCATGCCCAGGATGTCATCCGGGGCATTGCCGTCACCATTCTGGTCGAGCATGCGAGCAGTCCGCCAGCGCTTGAGTTGCCCTGCTGGTTCAGTCGAGCAGTTCTTTAGGCACGTTGCCGCCATTTGCCGCGATGCGGGCCAGGACAGTTTTGTGCAGCCAAATGTTCATTTTGGCGGAGTCTCCCATCAAATCAGTCGGGCAGGACAGTTCGTTTGCCAGCTCCTTGCGTGCGGCCAGGCTGCTGTCGATTTCCAGCAGTTTCAGCAGGTCAACAATCGAAGTTTTCCAGTTCAGCGGCTGACTGCTGGCGGCGGCCCTTTTTTCCAGTTGGGCAACTACGTCAACCAGTGCTACGGCCTGAACTTGTGGTGCAGCGGGGGCGCTGGGAGCGGTACTGGCAGCAACTTCGGCTGCGGCCGGGGCGGCGTCGGCTTTGGCAAAACCCAGTTTTTCAAGAATATTGCTGAAAAATCCCATGACTTTCTCCTTGATGTTGAAGCAAACGCTGCACCGGATTGGCGCAGCGTTTGGCGATTCATCATAGGGCGCTTCATGTTGCAGGGCAATGACATTGTCCGGTCTGCGGTTTGCCTCTGCGGGGCATGTGTGCGGCTGCTTGGGCTCAGGCCTTTACATGCAAGCCACATTCCTTGGAGGTCGGGTCTTCCCACCACCAGCGGCCGGAGCGGACGTCTTCGCCGAGCGAGATGGCCCGCGTGCAGGGGGCACAGCCGATGCTAGGGTAGAACTTGTCGTGCAGCGCGTTGTACGGGACGCCGTGCTGCTTGATGTAGGTCCAGACTTCCTTTTCGCTCCAGTCCGACAAGGGATTGAACTTCTCCAGTCCGTTGCCTTCGTCGTATTCCCGGAAAGCGAGGTTGCCGCGGGTGGCGGCCTGTTCGGCACGCATGCCGGTGACCCAGGCGCGCTTGCCAGCCAGCGCGCGCTTCAGCGGTTCGACCTTGCGTGCATAGCAGCAGGCTTTGCGCAGCGTGACGGATTCGTAGAAAGCGTTGATGCCGTGATTGCGCACATAGCTTTCGACTTCCTCGGCTTGCGGGAAGTAGATTTTCAATTTCAGCCCGTAATGCTTGTCGACCGCAGCCATCAGGTCATAGGTTTCGAGCGGCAGGCGACCGGTGTCCAGGCTGAATATTTCGATCGGCAGTTTCGCCTTGACGATCAGGTCGGTCAGCACCATGTCTTCGGCGCCCAGACTGTTGGCGAAAGCCGCCGGCGACCAGTTGCCGGCGATGTCGGCGAGCAGGGCCTGGACAGCAGCAGTCTTGCTGGCCGTGCTGGCGGCGAGTTCAGGCGTGATGTTGAGTAGGGCAGGGGTCATGGCGATATCAGGCGCGGCGGCGGAAATAGGGTTCGGGCTGGTCAGTGCTGGTTTGGTAGGCGTCGCTGAACGGGGCAAAGCCTTTTTCCAGCGCATAGCTGGTGTTCTTGCCGTCCTTCAATGCCCAGGCATCGAAACCGACGCGCTTCAGGTAGTACAACTGGTCGTGCAGGATATCGCCGACCGCCCGTAGTTCGCCTTGGTACTGGTAGCGCTGGCGCAGCAGGCTGGCCGTGGTGTAGCCGCGACCGTCGACGAATTTCGGGAAATTGACCGCGATGATGATGAAGTATTCCAGGTCATCGGCAACATCCTCGACGCGTTCGTCCGCTTGCAGCAGCAGGCCGATGCGCTTGTGGCAGGAGATGATTTCGTTCTTGCGGGCCAGCCAGACGGCGAGCGGGAAGATGATATCGCCAGCGGGCAGGGGCAGGCTTTCCGCCGTTTCACCTTCGGCGATTTCCAGGATTTTCCACGTGTCGACCGCAACACCGGCCTGTTTGATCAATTGGGACATTATTCAGCCTCCTTGGTGCTGGCCTTGGCCTTGCCGTGCGCGCGGCCTTCATAAACGCGGTTCTTGAACGGATCGATGCCGATGCGATCGAAGGTGTCGAGGAAGCGCTCATCGGCATGGCGGCTTTCCAGATAGACCTTGATGATTTTTTCCACGACATCCGGCATTTCGTCAGCGGCGAACGACGGGCCAATCACCTTGCCCAGTTTCGCTGCGTAACCTTGACGCCCGCCCAGGGTGACCTGGTAGAACTCGTCGTTGTTCTTGTCGACACCGAGCACGCCGATATGGCCGACGTGGTGGTGGCCGCAGGCGTTCATGCAGCCGGAAATATTGAGGTCGATCTCACCGATGTCGAACAGGTAATCGAGATCGTCGAAGCGGGCCTGGATGGCGTTGGCGATGGGGATGGACTTGGCGTTGGCCAGGTCGCAGAAATCGCCACCCGGGCAGCAGATCATGCCGGTCAGCAGGCCGACGTTCGGCGTCGCCAGGCCGGCCGCCTTGGCTTGTTGCCAGACTTCGTACAGGTCGGACTGCTTGACGTCGGCCAGGATGACGTTCTGTTCGTGGCTGATGCGCAGTTCGCCGAAGCTGTAACGCTCGGCCAGGTTGGCGACGGTATCCATCTGCTCTGAGGTGATGTCGCCCGGCGCGATGCCGTGCTGTTTCAACGACAGCGTGACGGCAGCGTAGCCCGCCACCTTGTGGGCGTGCGTGTTGCGGTCGACCCAGCGGGCGAAGGCTTTTTCCTCGACCTTTTTGGCGGCAAAAGTGGCGTCGACCGTCGAAGAGGGCACATAAGCTGGCGCGCTGAAATGGGCGGCCACGCGGTCGTATTCGGCCTGCGTGATGGTCGCCGGGCCATTCTTCAGGAAAGCCCATTCGCCTTCGACCAGCTTGCCGAATTCTTCGACACCCAGCGCCTGCACGAGAATCTTGATGCGCGCCTTGTACGCATTGTCGCGGCGGCCGTAGCGGTTATAGACGCGCAGGATGGCTTCGCAATAGGTCAGGATGTCTTGCCAGGGCAGGAAATCGCGCACGATCTGACCGCGGATCGGCGTCCGGCCCAGTCCGCCACCGACGATCACGGTGAAACCGGTCTGTCCGTCTTGTTCCTTCAAATGCAGGCCGATGTCGTGGAACCAGGTGACGGCGCGGTCTTCCCGGGTGCCGGAAATGGCGATCTTGAACTTGCGCGGCAGGAAGGCGAATTCTGGGTGGAAGGTGGTCCACTGGCGGAGGATTTCAGCCAGCGGGCGCGGGTCGATGATTTCATCGGCAGCAACACCGGCGAACTGATCGGTGGTGATGTTGCGCAGGCAGTTGCCGGAGGTCTGGATGGCGTGCATGTCGACGCTGGCCAGCTCGGCGAGAATTTCCGGCACATCCTCGATCTTCGGCCAGTTCAACTGCAGGTTGTGGCGCGTTGTGAAATGGCCGTAGCCCCGGTCGTATTTGCGGGCAACGTGGGCTAGCTGGCGCATCTGGGCGCTGTTCAGCATGCCGTAGGGCACGGCAATGCGGAACATCGGCGCATGGCGCTGAATGTACAAACCGTTCTGCAGACGCAGCGGACGGAATTCGTCGTCAGTCAGTTCGCCGGCTTTCCAGCGGCGGACCTGGTCGCGGAATTGATCAACCCGTTCGTTGATCAGTTGGCGGTCGATGGCATCGTAGCGGTACATGCTTTTCCTCTGTGGCCGCAGGCAAGCGCGGCAATATCTTGAGGTGCGCATCGTAACGGTCGTTGATTGAATCAAAAAGAATATTGAGTTAGATTGTTATCGTATTTTGTTATTAAGCCATTCATGAAACTCCAGCAACTGCGCTATATCGTCGAAATCGAACGCCAGGGACTCAATGTTTCCGAGGCGGCTGAGGTGCTTTACACCTCGCAACCAGGCGTTTCCAAACAAATCCGCCTGCTTGAAGACGAACTCGGCATCGCCATTTTCGAGCGCAGCGGCAAGCGTTTCACCGCGATTACCGAGCCGGGCAAAGTGGTGCTGGATATCGCTCGGCGCATCTTGCGTGAAGCGGAAAACCTGAAGCGGGCGAGCGCCGAGTTTTCCACCGGCGATTCCGGCAAACTGGTTTTGGCGGCAACGCACACGCAGGCCCGCTATGCCTTGCCGACGGTGGTGCGCGATTTCGTTGAGCGTCATCCCAAGGTCAAGCTGGAAATGCATCAGGGCAACCCCTTGCAGGTGGCCGACTGGGTGGCGAGTGGCGAGGCCGATGTCGGTATCGCCACCGAGTCGCTGGACCAGCATCCGCAACTGGTGTCCTTCCCGGTCCAGCAATGGACGCACTGCGTGATCGCGCCGGCCGGTCACCCGATCCTGGCCTCTCAGCCGCTGGCCCTGCAGGAACTGGCGCGCTGGCCGCTGATTACCTATGATGCGGCATTTACCGGCCGCTCACGGATCAATCGCGCCTTCGAGCGGCTGGAAATCGAGCCGAATATCGCGTTGACCGCACTCGATGCCGATGTGATCAAGACTTACGTCAGCCTTGGCATGGGCTTGGGCATCATCGCCAAGCTGGCCTTCGACGAACAGCGCGACAGCGGGCTGGTGGCAATCGATGCCGGTCATCTTTTCGAGTCAAACACCACCCGCCTGGCGGTGCGGCGCGGCAGCTACCTGCGCCGCTTCGACTACGACTTCATCGAGTTGTTCGCGCCGCACCTGACCAAGCGGGTCATCGAAATGACCCTGCTGGGCGGCGGCGAGGCCTGGCAACTCTAGGCCATTCTTGACGATCAATGATCGCGAACAGTGGATTCGACCGATTCAAAGTTTGACCGGCCGAGGCACTTTGGAAGGAGACGCCTAATTCCTGTGAGCGATCTTGCTAGCGCCAAGGAGGTGTTTCCCCTCCTTTTAGGGCCTTGTCTATATATGTTCGGGATAGTTTCTCGTTCGGTACAAATATTTCTGATGCAGATTTTCCGTTCTTGTCGGTAATGTTTCCATCGGCCCCATTTTTTACAAGAAAGTACGCAGTCTTTGCGTTCCCTTTGCGAGCTGCTGAAATCAATGGGGTGTCACCATTCTTGTCACGCTGGTTTACATTGGCTCCGCACGCCATCAATATCTCAATAGTCGTGCCATATCCTGATTCTGCCGCATAGTGCAGTGGTGTTTTACCGTCGTTATCCAGTGCTTGAGAACCTTCGGGGTTGGCAGTAAATAAGGCCTTGTTGGTTGCTTCATCCCCCGATTTGGCAGCCAGATGGTAGACCGTTAACCCGTAATTGGTCCGAATATTTGCATCCGCTCCATGCTTTAGAAGGGATGTGATTGTTGCTGCACGCCCACGTTCAGCAGCCGTGTGCAGTGGGGTTTTGCCTTCCAGATCGCGTTCATTGATGTCCATACCATGAGCGATGAGGAAATCCAATACTTTCAGGTTGTAAGCGTAGTGGAGTGGCGTTCTGCCGTATCGATCTCTTTTTTCAAGCAGATAGCCTTTGGCGATAACTGATGAAAGGTCAGTCTCTGAACGTACTACGAAATTGTAGATGGGGGTTTGTCCAAGTTTGTCTGGTCGATTTGGATCGGCACCATATCTTAATAAAATATCTATCGCGTCTTGGTCATATACGCGGTGAAGAACTGATACCCCCGAGCTATCTGCGGCATTGGGATCGAATCCTTCCATAAGTAGATATTCGAGTAGCCCCAAGGATTCCTTCTTCCATTCATAACAATTCAGTGGTGTTCCCCACGGCCCTGATGCATTTAGTTTGATACGTTGGCGATCCGGGTGTTCTGAAAGAAGATAGCGCACGAGCATTTCTTTTTTCGCGCAAGCCAATTCGACAACCGGTGGTATTGACAGGTTCATGTTTTCCCTTTGCGGGGGGGCTGCCCAGTCGATTCCATAATTACCGCGAAGCAATTTCATGGCGGCTTCATCGGATCTTCTGGCAATCAAGAGAAACACGGCATGATCGAACAGATCGGCGCCGGCATTAATCAACATATCCAATATCTTGGTATGGGATTTGTAGTAACTTGTTGCTTGAAAGATCATCCGTAGCGGTGTGACTCCGTTACCAGATACGCCATTCGGATTTGCACCTGAGCTTAAAAGCAACTGGACTATGTCGGGATGCCCTTGGACGGTTGCGGCATGTAATGGCATGCCGTGTGTTGTATCAAGGGCATTTACGTTAGCACCCGAACGAAGGAGATAGCTCACCATGGCAGCCTTGTTTAGGCCCGCTGCTACATGCAATGGCGTAAACCCTGTTTGAGCCGTAACGTTTACATTGGCCCCATGAGAAATAAGCATGGCGGCCATATCGATTGATCCTTTTCGTGCCGCGTGATGTAAAGGTGTTTCATCTCTATATGGTCGCTGGTCCCGTGTTTCGATGTCTGTGCCTGCGGCCAACAGAGCGCTTGCGTAGGCGATGTTATCTTCTTTCACCGCGCTGATCAGCCTGCGATTAAGTTCCGATTTTTCGCCTGATGTGGGAGATGCTTTTGCCGATGCAGGACTGGCTGCAAGGAGCGACTGGAATTGCGCCTTGTGGTTCTTGCGGTCTTTGCGATAGGCTCTTGCGGCACTAAGCCCATTTTCTTCGGCTTGTTTCAGCCAGATATCGGCTTTTTTCTCGTCCGGCCAGACTCCGGCACCCGCGTCGTAAATTTCCGCCATGGCGAGAGCGGCCGATGGAAGCCTTTGGTTGGCAGCAGACTGAATCAAGGCAAGAGAGCGTTGGTAGTCCTGAGCTACAGGATTACCGTTGCGGTACATCAAGCCCAGTGTTAACTGAGCCCGGGCAAAGCCTTTATCTGCTGATAGTCGGTAGTATTCTTCTGCCTTGATCAGATTTTTTTCAACGCCGTTCCCCATTTGGTAATTTAGGCCAAGGTTGTAGAGTGCTCTGGGCAATCCATGGTCTGCTGCTTTTTGGGTCCATTCGAAAGCGGCTTTGTGATCTTGTGGGACGTTTATGCCAACGGTGTATATGCGTCCGAGTTCAGCCTGAGCAATCGGGTCGCCATTTTGGGCATCGGTAACGAGCATCTCGAATGCATTGATGTCACCACGAATGGCGGCATTTGCTTGTTTGCGGGCTTCCTTTTCTTTCTTTTTGTCTGTAATGAAGTCGGCCGCATACTCTGGAGGCAGTGGGGGGGGGATGTGATTGGCAATGCGAAATGAATTGATAATCTTGACGACTTCACTGATGGTTTCTTTCGATAGCATTGTCTGGGAAATCATCAGTACCGAAGAATTTTCAATTCTCAACGTCGAAATTAACGTTTGCAGGCCAATTTGCTGAAAGACTTCAGCTTGCGGTGATGATGTCATCTGCTTGAACTGTTTAAACTCCTTCGGAAACCCCCCGGACTCCTCGGGGTTTGCCAGATCGCTAAAAAAACTTCCGAGAATGATCGAGACTGTTATGTTATCTGCATGGCTGACTGACTTTGAAAAAAGATCCGAGAGAAATAGTGTTGATATTTCATTCAACTGAATATCGGTAAGCCCATTCAGCGCTTCACGAACAAGTGGACTCCTTGCAGCTGCAATTCCAGTTTTTTTCTCATAATCTGTCTGGATGTGCTGCAAAATGGTAGCGACGGCGCTGTCCCAATGAGTGTTTCCCGGCTTCCATAGATATCCCAGTTCCTGTTGTTCTCCAGCTTTTTTAAGTGCAAGATGAATCGTTTCGTCTGTGGTTTTCTTCGCAATAATTGCACGATATTTAGGCAGCTCAAGGCGTGCAAGAATCTGAATTATTTCGTCGATCTTCTCGTCGCGGGGTTGTGCATGTACGTTTGCAGAAGGCACTAGCATCAGCGCAGCAACAAACAAAGACAGAATATTGGTCAACAGCATCAGTATCGAAAACCTGTGGTTTTTCGGCCGTGTGCTGGAGTTTTCTCCATGCAGGTTTTTCTCCACCATCGTTATGCCTTTTCTGGCCAAATTCGGGGTTTCATCGCTTTAGTACCTGTAATGACAATGAGCTTATTGTCTCAGATTGTTCTACATGATGTTGGTGTGTTCAGGGTTCATTGGTGATGTTTTTAGGAGCTTTTATTTGTGGAGTTTTCATCTAGGTGTGGTCGGCGTAGACCAGCAATTTGTGCTCAAGGCAGCTGTCGACGCTGAGTATTGGTGATCCGATCCTGCGCAGGAAGGGACGCTTTGAGTTCCCTGAGCGGTAGCGGCCATCAGATGCTGGGCGGCGGCGAGGCCTGGCAACTCTAGGCGCTGCATCCGGTTGGTGGTGCGGCGCGATTCCGTGCGCTGCTGTCCCGTTCAGAGATCGTCCAGGTGATCGAGCAGATGCCGCGCCCTTTCGTCGATCAAGCGTCTTTCCTCGGCGGAAAAGCCTTGCAGGTTCTTCAGTGGCAGCGCCATGCGCGGATTGCGGCGAAAACGGTTTTCATGGCGGGCGAGAAAATCCCAGTACAGCGTGGTGAACGGACAGGCCTGCTCGCCGCTGCGTTCTTTGGGCCGGTAGCAGCAGCCCCGGCAGTAGTCGCTCATCCGGTTGATGTAGGCACCGCTGGCGCAATAGGGTTTGCTGGTCATGCCCGGCCAGGCATTGAGGGCCATGCCCGCAGTGTTCGGTAGTTCGACCCACTCGACGGCATCGACATAGACCGCCAGATACCAGTCGGCGACCTGCTGCGGCTCAAGGCCGGCGAGCAGGGCGAAATTGCCGGTAATCATCAGGCGCTGGATGTGATGCGCGTAGCCATGCTGCAAGGTTTGCCCGATGGTTGCAGCGAGGCAGGCGGCGTGCGTTCGGCCCGTCCAGAACCAGGCGGGGAGCCGGCGCTGATGGGCGTATTGATTGGCTTGTGCCAGGCCGGGCATTTGCCGCCAGTAGATACCGCGGACGAATTCGCGCCAGCCGAGAATCTGCCGGATGAAACCTTCGGCCGCGGCGAGTGGTACATGGCCGGCCGCGTGGGCGGCCAGTGTCGCGGCGATGACCTGGCGTGGATCGAGTAATTTGAGATTTAGTGCGGTCGACAGCAGCGAATGCCATAAAAACGCTTGGCCGGTCCACATGGCGTCCTGCCAGCGCCCGAATTCCGGCAAGCGATGCGTGACAAAGTCGGCCAGTGCCGCCTCGGCTTGTGCTGGCGTGACCGGCCAGCCGAAGCTGGCTGTGTCGCCCGGATGGTCGGGAAAGTGAAGCGCCACATCGGCCAGTGCGCCGCACGTGATGCTGTCGGGGGCGAAGCGCAGAGGGGGCGGCAGCAAACCGGGGCCGTGCCGGCCGAAGGCTTGCCGGTTGTCGGCATCGAAATTCCATTGACCACCCAGCGGCTGGCCGTTGTCCATCAGGATGTCGTGGCGCTGACGTTGCCAGCGGTAGAAAAATTCCAGGCGCAATGACGATTTGTCACCGGCCCAGCGGTTGAAGTCGTCGAGCGAACAGAGAAAATGCGGGTCCGGGCGGATCAACAGGGCGATGCCTGCCGCCGTGCAGGTGGCGAGCAGGGCTTCCTGCACCCGGTAATCGCCGGCTTCGAGCATGACCACGGCGCGGGCGTCACTGATCTGGCTGGACAGGGCGGCCGCCAGGCTGGCGTACGGATGCGTGCCAAGTTGTAGATAAATCACCGGCTGGCCGGCCTGGCGAAAAGCCGCTGCCCGCTGGCGCATGGCGGCAAGAAACAGGGCACTGCGCGCCGGGTGGCTCCAGACGTGGGTCGATTCCTCCGCCGCTTCTATCATCAGCAGGCGGTCGCGCGCCGGGTCGAAATCAACCAGCAGCGGATGCGGGTCGGGGTGGAGCTGATCGCCCAGGATCAGAAAGAGCCGGCTCATGGATGGCGGGCAAGGCGCTGGCACGTACTTGAGCAATATTTCACTTCATTCCAGTTTTTCGCCCACTTTTTGCGCCAAACCATCGGTCGACCGCAAGATTGGCAGATTTTTTCCGGCAAAGAGGCCTTGTTACCGCGAAAACTGCTCGTAGGCTGCCCGTTCATCAGCGAGCGGTACGCCACGCGGCGAGTGCGTCGAGCGCTTCGGCAAAGCCGGGGAGCAGGAGCACGCCGTCGAGCGGTGACAGGCGGGCTATGCCGCCGCCGCCGACCCATAGTTCGATATTCGCCGGCAAGGCCTGGCGCAGTTGCAGCAGCAGGCCGGGAATTCGCCGTTGCGGGAAGGCCTGCGAGAAAGACAGAGCGACGATGTCGGCCGCGTGTGCACGGGCTGCACGAGCGATATCGAACAGCGGCATCTGGGGGCCGAGCGGAATGCAATCGGCGCCTTCGAGGGCGAATAGCGTTTCGACCATCAACAGACCGAGCACGTGTTCTTCGTTCGGTACGCTGGTCAACAACAGGCGTGGTCCGTGGCCGGCCGGCAGGCTGCTGATGCTCTGACGGAGCAGGCGCTTGGTCAGTTCGGTGAATAAATGTTCCTCGAATACTTCGAAACTGCCGTCTTCCCAGGCGGCGCCGACTTGTTCGGTGAGCGGCGCTACCGTGTCCTGGACAAAACCTTGCAGACCTTGACGCGCCAGGCGTTGCTGCATGGCGTGTTGAAAGCCGGCCGCATCGTGCTGCTTGATCAGCGCGAGCAATTCAGTCAGATCGGCCGTGGCGGGCGGGGGGCGAAGCTGGCGGCGTGGCATCAGCTGGCTCAGTTCATCGGCCGGAATGCCGAGCAGTTTGCCCGGCCGATGTCCTTGATCCATCAGGCGTTTGATCAGGCGCAGTCGTTCTACCTGGTCGGGCGGATAGCAGCGTTCGCCGTTGGCATCGCGTTCCGGCGTCGGGAACCCATAGCGCCGTTCCCAGACGCGCAGGACGTCCTTGGAGAGTCCGGTATCGCGTTCGACGGCGGCAATATTGAAACTGGGGGTGTTCATGTTTGTCCTGAACAAAATGTAGACAAAAGGTTGACAAACGAATCGTTGGTGCCTATCTTACGAACAAACACGTTGTTTGTCTAGGACAAAAGAGGCTGAAAATGTTGCTTGATATGAAACGCTCGACCAGACCGGAAGCCAGGAAGCTGTTGGCCAAGATCGATGAATTGCTCACTCAAGCAGGGAGGTAAGCATGCAAACCCACCAATCCAGGAAACGTATTGCCGTCGTTGGTGCCGGCATTTCCGGCCTGGCCGGCGCCTGGCTGCTCAGTCGCCAGCATGAGGTGACCCTGTTCGAGGCCGGCCAGTATCTCGGTGGTCACACCAACACGGTCGATGTGACGCTGGAAGGCAAGACGCATCCGGTCGATACCGGTTTTCTGGTGTTCAACGAGAAGACTTATCCCAACCTGATGGCGCTGTTTGCCTTGCTGGGGGTCGACAGCGTTGAAACGGAAATGTCGTTTGCCGTCAGCCTGGAGAATCCGCATCTGGAATGGGCCGGCAGCAATCTGGCGACCATTTTCGGGCAGAAGCGCAACCTGCTCAGTCGGCAGTTCTGGCGCATGTTGTCCGACATCCTGCGCTTCAATCGCGAGAGTTCGGCCTGGCTGGCTTCGCATCCGGATAACGAGCGCAGCCTGCGCGATTTCCTGACAGCCGGACGCTATTCGGCGGCATTTTCCGACTGGTATCTGTTGCCAATGGCTGCGGCAATCTGGTCCTGTCCGACCGGCCAGATGCGCGACATGCCACTCGCCACCTTCATCCGTTTCTGCCAGAACCATGGCTTGCTGCAAGTCTTCGACCGGCCGATGTGGCGCACGGTGCGCGGTGGCGGGCGGGAATATGTGCGCAAGATTGCCGCCCAGCTCGACGACATCCGCCTGGCCTGCCCGGTGCAGGCGGTGCGGCGCGATGCGCTCGGCTTGCAGGTAACGCATGCCCAGGGCTGCGAACGTTTCGACCAGGTGGTGCTGGCTTGTCATAGCGATCAGGCGCTGGCCATCCTGGGCGACGATGCCGATTCCTGTGCCAGTGTCGGCCAACGGCAAGTCCTCGCGGCAATCCGCTACCAGCCGAACCGTGCCGTGTTGCACACCGATCCGGCGTTGTTGCCGCGCGACCGCAAGCTGTGGTCGGCCTGGAATTACTTTGCCGGCCAAGGCGAAGCCGGCGAACAACCGGTCGGCGTTTCCTACCTGATCAACAAGCTGCAGCCCTTGCCGTTTGAAACGCCGGTTATCGTCACGCTGAACCCGGCGCGTGAGCCGGACCCCGCCAAAGTGCTGGCCGAATTCGACTACGCCCATCCGATTTTCGACGGCCCGGCGATTGCCGCGCAACAAAAACTGGCGGCCGTGCAGGGCGAGGGCGGGATCTGGCTGGCCGGTGCCTGGGGCAGTTACGGTTTCCATGAGGATGGTCTGAAATCGGCCTTGCGGGTGGTCAATGCGCTGGGCGTTCAGGCGCCCTGGCAGGGTGGCGTGGCGGCCACCCGGCGTGAATTGGAAGTGGTCTGAGTGAAACACTCCGGGGTCATCATGCGTCCGCAACTCTTCTTCGGTCACGTCATGCATCGCCGCCTGCGCCCGGCGGTCAATGCCTTCGTGTATCCGGTGTTCTACGTGCAGTTGCCGGTGCGCGATCTGGCGTCGGCAAATTGCGCGATTTTTGCGGTCGACCGCAAAAATCTGCTCAGTTTCCGCAGCAAGGACCATGGCCCGCGCGATGGCAGCCCGCTGCTGCCCTGGATCGAAAATCTGCTGCGCCAGCATGGTTTGCCGAGCGATGGCGCGATCATGTTGCAGACATTTCCGCGCGTCCTCGGCTATGTCTTCAATCCGGTCAGCTTCTGGTTTTGCCATGACCGCGCCGGCCAGACCATCGCCATCCTGGCCGAGGTCAACAACACTTTTGGCGGCAGTTACAGCTATCTGCTGCATCGCGATGGACAGGCTTTGCGCGATGGCGACGAGATGACGGCCAACAAGATTTTCCATGTTTCACCCTTCAATGAAGTCGAAGGCGGCTATCGCTTCCGTTTTCAGCGTGACCGGGCGGTGCAGCTGGCGCGCATTGATTACGACGACGCCGAGGGCGAGTTGTTGCTCACCTCGATTTCCGGCAAGGCGCAGGCCTGGTCTGTCTCAGCCCTGCTCACCGCCTTTCTGAAAATGCCTTTCCTGACGCTTGGCGTGATCAGCCGAATTCACTGGCAAGCCCTCAAGCTATGGCTGAAAGGCGTGCCGTTTCGCGGCGCTGTCTCGGCCAAGGCGCCGGGCAACCCACCCCTTCCGGAGTCGACACCATGAGTAATACCTTGATCCTGCGCGGCAGCGAACGTCTGGCCCGCGATACCTGCATCGTTTTTGATTTGCTCGAAAATTTGCAAGGCGGCCTGCTGGAAATTCGCCTGCCCGACGGTTCGACAAGCTTGTTCGGCGATGGCGAACATGGCGTGACACTGCACGTGCATGATGAAACGCTGTTCAGCCGGGTGCTGGCGCGCGGTGACATCGGTCTGGCTGAAGCCTATCTCGACGGCCTGTGGGAAGCGCCTGATCTGACCGCCTTGCTGACCTTGCTGGCGAACAACCGGGCCGTGCTGAAAAAGGCGCTGTACGGTTCCTGGCGGCAATTGCTGGCAGCCCGGGTGCGCCACTGGCTGAACCGCAACAACCGCGCCGGCAGCCGGCGCAACATCATGGCTCACTACGATCTGGGTAACGATTTCTACCGTCTGTGGCTCGATCCGACGATGAGTTATTCCGCTGCGATTTACCGCGATGGCCAGGCCGATTCGCTGGCCTCGGCGCAACACGCCAAGTACCAGCGCATCCTGCAGCGCCTGCAGGCCAAGCCCGGTGAGCGGGTGCTGGAAATCGGCTGTGGCTGGGGCGGTTTTGCCGAACTGGCGGTGCAATCCGGCTTGCAGCTGACCGGCCTGACCCTGTCGCCGGCGCAGTTGGACTGGGCGAAGCAGCGCGTGCCGCAGGCCGATTTGCGCCTGCAGGATTATCGCGACACGACCGAGCAGTTCGACCATGTAGTGTCGATTGAAATGTTCGAGGCAGTCGGCGAACGCTGGTGGCCCAGTTATTTCCAGACCGTGGCCAAGGCGCTGAAACCCGGCGGCAAGGCGGTGATCCAGAGCATCACCATCGGCGACGATTTGTTTCCGGCCTATCGCAAGGGCACCGACTTCATCCAGCAATACATTTTTCCCGGCGGCATGTTGCCGTCGCGCAGCGCCTTCCGCCGGGCCGCCGCCAAGGCTGGGCTGGTCGTGCAGCAGGAATACGCTTTCGGTCTGGATTACGCCCGGACGCTGGCCGAGTGGCGGCACGCTTTCGAAACCAACTGGCCGCAAATCCAGCAACTCGGTTTCGACGAAACCTTCCGCCGGCTCTGGCGGCTTTACCTGTGTTATTGCGAAGCCGGTTTCAAGGCGGGAAACATCGATGTCGTGCAATTTGAACTCGCGCATCGTTGATCTGGTGGCGCCGGCTGCCCGCAGTGCTGAATTTTGCGGTCAACCGGGGGAAAAGCCGAAAAACGCGCGCCAAATCGATGTCGGCCGGCGCCAGCTTGTGCTGGCACTGGCCGGTGCCCCCTTGCTGGCTTTCGCCAGCAACGATCCGACCGCCGGCTTGCAGCGCTGGGGGAGCGGCCAGTTTCGCCGCTTCGGTTTTCTGGTGTACGAGGCAACGCTGTGGGCTGCGGCCGATCCGCTGCGCCCGCCGCTGGCCCTGCGTCTGGACTACAAGCGGACGATTGCCGGCAGTGCCATTGCCGAAGCCAGCGTCAAGGAAATGGCCAGATTCGCGGGCAAACTGGCGGCCGAGCCAGGCGCCTTGCAGCGCTGGGGCGAGCAGATGAGCAGGCTGTTTCCCGATGTGCGCGAGGGCGACCATATTCTCGGTGTCTATCTCCCGGATCGTGCCGGCTTCCTGTTCAATGGCCGGCCGCTCGGCGAAATCGTCGATGCCGAATTCGCCCGCCGTTTCTTTGCCATCTGGCTCGACCCGCAAACCAGCGCCCCCGATTTGCGTGCGGCCTTGCTGCAGCGGCCCGGCTGATGGCGAAAACATCGGCCAGCCCAGCGTCGACCGCCGCGCCAGCAGCGCTACCCATGAGCAAGGTGCTGGCCTATGGTCTGCTCGGCCTGCCGTTGGCCTTTGCCGCATTGCCGATCTATGTGCATGTGCCGCGTTTTTACGCTTCGACCACCGGCATGGAGCTGGCACTGCTTGGCGGCATCCTGCTCGGTGCACGTCTGCTCGATGCCTTTAGCGATCCCTGGCTCGGTTGGCTGGCGGATCGTCTGCCGCGTCGGCAAATGCTGGCGCTTGCCCTGGTGCCTTTCTGCGTCGGCTTTGTCGCCTTGCTCAACCCGCCGCAAACGCAGGGGGCGCTGTGGTTGCTGGCGTCGCTGGCGCTGACCTACCTCGGCTATTCGGCGGCGACCATCGCTTATCAGGCTTGGGGCGCCGATGTTGGCGTTGATTCGGCCTTGCGCACGCGCTTGACCGCAGCACGCGAAGGCTTCGGCCTGCTTGGCGTCGTGCTTGCTGCCGCATTGCCGGCCTGGCTGGCGAGCAGCCCGGCGCAGGGGGTCGCCCGCCTGGCTTGGGTCTTGCCGCCCTTGTTGTTGATTGCGGCGCTTACCACCTTTGCCTGCGTTGGCCGGGGCTCGCCGCAAACGGTGGCCCCGGTGCCGTTGCTGACCAGCCTGCGCCGGGTGCTGGCCGATACCGCCTTCCGCCGCTTGTTGCTGGTGTTCATTGCCAACGGCATCGCCGCCGCTTTGCCGGCGACCTTGTTTCTCTTCTACGTCGCCGACGTATTGCAGGCCGAAGCGGTGAGCGGCCTGTTGCTGGCCTTGTATTTTGTTGCGGGCGCCGCTTCGCTGCCGCTGTGGGTGCGTCTGGCGGCGCGCTGGGGGCGGACGCAGGCCTGGCTGCTGGCAATGGGCCTGGCGATGCTGTCTTTTGCCGGTGCCGCTTTGCTCGGGCCGGGCGATGTGCCGGCATTTACCGTCATCTGCCTGCTTTCCGGACTGGCGCTGGGGGCCGATCTGGCCTTGCCGGCGGCGATTGCGGCCGACCTCGGCGAACGTCAGGGGCAGGCCGGCGCCTGCTTTGGCGTATGGAACTTCGTCGCCAAGCTCAACCTGGCGCTGGCCGCCGGTCTGGCTTTGCCCTTGCTCGGCTGGCTGGGCTACGTACCGGGCGGCACCCAGGCGCTGCCCGCCCTGACTTTTGCCTATGCCTTGCTGCCGTTGGCGTGCAAGGCTTTAGCCGTGGCGCTGTTGTGGCGCTGGCGGCATTCTCTGGAGGTTTGACCATGAAATTACTGAGCACCGCCCTGTTGGCACTCGGCCTGAGCGCCTGCGCTACGCCGGGGGTCGAGCAATACCGGGCCGAGCAACCGGCGCTTGACCTGCAGACCTATCTGAACGGCCGGCTCGATGCCTGGGGAATGTTCCAGGGGCGTGGCGGCGAGGTGCAGAAGCGTTTCCATGTGGCCATCGACGCCAAGTGGGAGGGCGATACCGGCATCCTCGACGAAAACTTCAGCTGGTCCGATGGCACCCAGTCGCGCCGGGTGTGGACGCTGACCAAACAGGCCGATGGCAGTTTCCGCGGTCGGGCCGACGATGTGGTTGGCGAGGCAATCGGCGAAGTTGCCGGCAATGCGCTGCGCTGGCGTTATGTGCTGGCCTTGCCGGTCGATGGCAAGGTCTATCACGTCGATTTCGACGACTGGATGTTCCTGATCGACGACAAGGTCATGCTCAATCGCTCTTACATGTCGAAATGGGGTTTCCGCCTGGGTGAAGTGAGCCTCAGCTTCAGCAAGCCATGAACCCGGTGATCGACGACTGGCGCGGCAAGCGCGTCTGGCTGGTCGGCGCGTCCAGCGGTATCGGGGCGGCACTGGCTCAGGCGCTGGCGCTGCGCGGCGCCCGGCTGGCCCTGTCGGCCCGCCGCCTCGACAAGTTGCAGGAACTGGGGCTGGCCGATGCCTTGTTGCTGCCTTGCGATGCGACCGAGCCGGCCAGTCTGGCCGGTGCCCGGCTGCGCATCGTTAACGCCTGGGGCGGCATCGATCTGGTGGTTTATCTGGCCGGCGACTATGTGCCGATGCGTGCCGAAAACTTCGATCTGGCCGTCGCCGAGCAGGTGGTGACGGTCAATTTCAACGCCGCCATGCGCCTGACCTCAGTGGTGCTGGCCGATCTGCCGGCCGGCGGTGGCATTGCCTTTGTCGCCAGCGTTGCCGGTTATCGCGGTTTGCCCAAGGCGCTGGCCTATGGGCCGGGCAAGGCGGCCTTGATCCATTTTGCCGAGTGTCTGTATCAGGATCTGGCGCCGCAAGGCATCGGTGTCTGGTTGATCAACCCCGGTTTTGTTGCGACGCAACTGACGGCAAAAAATGATTTTTCCATGCCGGCCTTGCTGACCCCCGAGCAGGCGGCCATTGCTACGGTCGACGGCCTGAAATCGGGTAATTTCGAAATCCATTTTCCCAAACGTTTCACCCGTTTGATGAAGTTTCTGGCCCTCTTGCCTTACCGTTGGTACTTTCCCCTGATTCGTCGCCTGACTGGAGGCTGAAATGCAAATTGAACCCTTGATCCGTTTTTATCATGAGCTGAGTCAGGACAAGATCGACCGGTTTGCCGATTTCTATGCCGAGGATGCCTGGTTCAAGGACCCGTTCAACGAAGTGCGCGGCCTTGCCGCGATTCAGCGGATTTTCAGTCACATGTTCAAACAGGTGGACGAACCGCGTTTTGTCGTGACCGAGCAGATCGTGGATGCCAAGGGCGCGATGCTGGTCTGGGTTTTTTACTACCGTGTGCGCTTGTGGGGAAAGGGGAAGGTGCAGGCGATGCACGGAGTGTCCCATCTGCGCTTCGCTGCGGACGGCAAGGTGAATTACCACCGCGATTACTGGGATACGGCGGAAGAGTTGTACATGAAGATGCCCGGCCTCGGCCTGTTGATGCGCGGTTTGCGCCGTGCGATCAGCGCTTGACGGGATAGGGCTGCATGCGCGGCGCATGGTCGCGCAGGATCAGTGTGGGCGATGAAAAGGGGGCCAGGCGCTCAAGGAAATCGAGCATCTCGAACAGGATGCTGTTGCGGAAAAACTTGGTCGGCGGCGTTTCCATCCAGATGCGGTCGGCGTAGGCCAGCAGGTTGTGCGGCCAGTCGCCGAAACCGTCGCCATTGCGGTCGAAGCCCTGGTAGTCGTCCCAGTAATTGCCCCACCAGACGTCATCCAGCGGGTCGCCATCGCCAATGATGGTGACCGGCCACAGATTGTTGCGGAAAGTATTGGCCACCGCGACATGGCCGCCCATCGCGCCGTAGAAATAAATGCCGGTCAGGTTGTGGGCGATCAGGTTGTTGACCAGCACGATGCGGTTGTAAGGGTCCATCGGCGAATCGGCCATGATGCCGTGGGCACAATGCACGATTTCGTTGTTGACCACGATGGCGGCCGAGGTTTCCTTCAACGCAATGCCGGTGCCGGAGGCATCCATCGCGTGCAGGATGCGGTTGCCGCGGATCAGCAGATCTTCGGAATTGAGCGCAATGATGCCGGTCGAGTTCTGTTCCAGATGATTGCGGTCAACGACGCTGCGATGCGAAAAAAGAAAATTGAAGGCGCGCCGGCTGTCGTAAATGCGATTGCCGGTGAACCGGTTGTCCGGCGAGTTGCTGACCGTGATGTCGCGAATCCGCCGGATGTCGTTGTGCTCGACCCGGTTACCGGTGCTGAACCACAGGCGAAAGCCATCGCCGCGGTCGGCCGCGTCGCTGGCTCGGGAGCGGATGCGGTTATGGCGGACGGTGCTGGCATTGACCCGATGCAGCGAGATGCCGAACAGCACATCGTCGATCACGTTGTTCTCGATCAGCAAGCCCTTGCCTTCGGCCATGATCGCGCCGTCGATGGCATCGTGCGAATCGCCGCTGTTGCGCAGATGCAGCCCGCGTAGCGTGACCTGATCGGCCTTGATGGTCAGTACCGTGCCTTTGCCGCCGCCGTCGATGATCACCTGACCGTTGCCTTCCAGCGTCAGCGGCCGGTCGATGATGGCCGGTCCGCGGTAGGTGCCGGGCGGCAAGCGCAGCACGCTGCCGGGCCGGGCGACATCCAGCCAGGTTTGCAGCAACTGCTCGGCTTGGCCGGGCAGGCTGTGCAGCAGGAACCCCAGGAAAAAAATGAATCGAAAGCGCATCAGGCTGGCATTGGATCACCAGCCGGCGTTGATGGCATGAAGATGGATCAATTTTTCCGATTTTGCCCGGCCGGCTGCAGCACAAAAAAAAGCCCACCGGGTGGTGGGCTTGTCGCAGGGCTGTGGCCTGGCTTAGTTGACCTTGGCCTTGGCGCGCAGGTCCTTGATCAGGTTTTCGATCTGCATCTGGCCGGCACGCTGTTGCAGTTGCGGCTTGACCTGGTCGAAACTCGGCGGCGTCAGCGGGCGGCTGTCGTCGACCTGGATGACGTGATAACCAAAGTCGGTCTTCACCGGTGCCTTGGTGTACTCACCCTTCTTCAGCTTGGGCAGGGCTTCGGCAAACGGCTTGACGTAGCTGTTCGGCGAGCTCCAGTCCAGTTCGCCGCCCTTGTCCTTGGAGCCGGGATCTTTCGACTGCTTGGCCAGGTCGGCGAATTTTTCACCCTTTTCCAGCTTGGCGATGATCGCTTTCGCGTCTTCTTCCTTCTCGACCAGGATGTGACGAGCCTTGTATTCGGTGCTACCCAGCGAATTCTTGATCAGGTCGTATTCGGCCTTCAACTGTGCATCGCTGATCGGGTTGGCACGCACATAGTCGGACAGGTAGGCGCGGATCAACACAGCCTGACGGGCGAGTTCGACCTGGCCCTGAATGTCGGCCTTTTTGTCCAGGCCCTTCTTCTTGGCTTCCTGCGCCAGCAGTTCGCGGCGTACCAGTTCTTCCTTGACGGCGTTCTTCAGCTCGGCGGAATCCTTGGCACCCTGAGCTTTCTGCTCGGCGACAAAAGCGTCGTAGACCGACTGCGAAATGGCTTGGCCGTTAACCGTGGCAAATGCCTTACCCTGGGCAAGGGCTGGTGCGGAGATAAGGCTGCCGGCAACCAGCAGTGCAGCCAGGGAGGTGAGTTTGAACATGAATGGGTCCTGAGTGGAGTGAACTAAAAAGAGAACAAAAATTAGACTTCGTCTGGCGTCTTGGCGCGGATGACCAAAGCATGGATTCCGCACTCTTTCAAGTCGCCAGCAGCATCGTACACCAGTCGATGGCGGGCCAGCGTGCTTTTTCCGGCAAATGCGCCGGCCACGATATCAAGGATGAAATGTCCGCCATCACGCGCGCCGGCATGGCCGGCGTGACGATGTGACTCATCCTCGATATTGACGGAAAGAGGTTCCAGTACCTGCAGGCGTGTGCGCAGGAGTTCGGCGGTCGTGCTCGGCATCAGGCTGGCAAAACCTTCTTGAACGGCTTGACGGTGACTTTTTCATAAACGCCGGCTGCAATATAAGGGTCGGCATCGGCCCAACTGCGGGCAGCCTCCAGCGAGGCAAATTCGGCAATGATGACGCTGCCGGAAAAACCGGCCGGGCCGGGGTCGGGCGAGTCAATCGCCGGGCAGGGGCCGGCCAGGATCAGGCGGCCATCCTGTTGCAGCGCAAGCAGTCGTTCGACATGCGCCGGGCGGGCATTCATGCGTTGTTCCAGTGTGCCGGCACGATCTTCACCGATGATCACGTAAAGCATTACTTTTCTTCCTCGACATATTTCGACAGCAAGGCGCCTTGCGCCAGGATGAATACAAACATCAAGCCCATGCCGCCGAACAGTTTGAAATTGACCCAGGTGTCGGTCGGAAAATTGAACGCAACGACCAGGTTGACGACGCCCATGATCAGGAAAAACCCGATCCACGCCAGATTCAGCCTTTGCCAGACAGCGTCCGGCAATTTAAGTTGCTCGCCGAGCATGGTCTTGATGGCATTTTTTTTCATGACGATGCTGGCAAAGGCCATGCTGCCGGCAAAAATCCAGTACAGGATGGTTGGCTTCCATTTGATGAAATTTTCATTCTGGAAAATCAGCGTCATGCCGCCGAAAACGACGACCAGGGCAAGACTGACCCAGAGCATCTTGTCCACCTTGCCGTGTCGCCAGCGCACCCAGACGATCTGGGCGACGGTGGCTACGATGACGACGATGGTGGCCAGCAAAATGGGCGCCTGCCGGATGTCGACCGCAGCACCGCCAAGTAGCGTGCCCACCCAGTCGACGGCAAATTCCGGATTTTTCTCGGAATATTTGAAGGCGATGAAAAAGAGGATTACCGGGAAAAGGTCAAAGAGGAGTTTCATGGCGCAACATTATATACTGCGTCCGGAACGCCAACGCTTGGGCAGAAAATATGCATAAAGTTTTGATCATTGACGACAGTGAGATCAATCTCACCCTGATTCGGGCGCTTGTCCTGAAGTTGGGCGAGTGCGAGCCCATCTTGTTCGATATGCCGTTGAAAGCACTTGAATGGTGCAGGGAAAATGCCCCGGATCTGGTCATTGTCGATTACATGATGCCGGAAATGGACGGTCTGCGTTTCATCGCCGAATTTCGTCAGTTGCCGGGTCGGGCCGAAATTCCAGTGCTGATGATTACGGCCAACGATCAGAAGGATGTGCGTTACGAAGCCTTGCTCGGCGGGGCCAATGATTTCCTGACCAAGCCGATTGACCGGCTCGAGTTTTCGGCACGGGCGCGCAACATGCTGGCGCTGCGCGCCGGGCAAAAGTCTCTGGCGGATCGCGCCGCCTACCTGGAAGAACAGGTCGATGCGCGGACGAAGGAAATCCGCGAACGCGAGCGCGAACTGATTTTCCGCATTTCCCGAGCCGCCGAGTTTCGCGATCCGGAAACCGGTGCCCATATCCAGCGCATGGCGCATTACTCGCAAATCATCGCCCGCCGTATGGGGCTCGATGAAATCCGCTGCAAGCTGATTTTGCAGGCGGCACCGATGCACGATGTCGGCAAGATCGGCATTCCGGACCACATTCTGCTGAAGCCCGGACGCCTGACGGTTGAGGAATTCGATGTAATGAAGCGGCATGCCGAACTGGGCCATGAACTGCTCAAGGACAGCGGTTCGGAAATCATGCAGACGGGGGCCGAGATTGCCCTGACGCACCACGAAAAGTATGACGGGAGTGGTTACCCGAACGGTTTGGCCGGCGAGGCCATTCCGCTGTTCGGGCGCATCGTCGCAGTGGCCGATGTCTTTGATGCGCTCACTTCCGAACGGCCGTACAAGAAAGCCTGGTCACTGGAAGACGCTTGTCGTCTGCTCGAAGAAGGTCGGGGGTCGCATTTCGATCCACTGTGCGTCAGCACTTTCCTTGGCGCTTGGGATGAAGTGCTCGAAGTGCGCCAACGCTTCCGCGACGAAGCCATTCCGCTGACCTGAATTGACGTAGATGGAGAATCCCATGCTCAGCTCATTCGTGCTCGACAAACCCTCCATCATGGAACGCTTGGGGGACGACGAGGAAATTTTCTCGATGATGGTCGCCATGTTCCTCGACGATGTCGATAACAACTGTGCCGCTTTGCAGGCTGCCGTACAGGCGACGGACGCCGTGCAGTTGCAGCGCGAGGCGCATACCATCAAGGGTTTGCTTGCGACGTTTTCCGACGATGCCGGCGCCGACCTGGCCTTCGCGCTGGAAAAGCAGGCTCGGGCTGGCGAGGTTGCTGCCGGGGCTGCGCAGGTGCCGGCGCTTATTGCGCGCGTGCAGGATGTGGCCGGGGTTTTGCGCCGTCTGTCAGGCCGGTAATTGCAGTCTGGCGGCGGCCGCAATGCTTCCGCCGACCGGATCATAGGGCAGCACGCCAAGCCGTGGGGCGAGCAACTGCTCGTCCAGCGTCGCCAGGTTTTCGCTGAAGCGATCCATTTCCGTCGCCAAGCAATTGGCTACCCAGCCGGCAATCAGCAAACCGCGCGCCGCGATGGCTTCGGCTGTCAGTAGCGCGTGGTTCAGGCAACCAAGGCGCATGCCGACGACCAGAATGACCGGCAACTTGAGTTGTGCCGCCAGATCGGCACCATTGCGGTCAACACCGAACGGCACGCAAAAACCACCCGCACCTTCAACAATGACAAGGTCGGCTTGCTGGCGGGCACTGCGCACGGTTTGGTCGATTCGTTTGAAGTCGATGTCAACGCCGGCTTCTGCCGCCGCGATATGTGGCGCGATGGCGGGAGCAAAACAATACGGATTGACGATGTCGGCCGGCAGTTGCAGGCCGCTGGCGGCACGAATTCGTACGACATCATCATTGTTTCCGGCGCTGTCGGTGCCGGCAGCCACCGGTTTCAGGCCGACGGCGCACAGGCCGTCCTGGCGAGCGCGATGCAGCAAGGCGCAGGTGACGAAAGTTTTGCCGATGTCGGTATCGGTTCCGGTCAGGAAATAGGCTGGTTTCATGATTGTGCGTGCAGGCTGATGATGTCGTAGGTGAGTGGCAGGCCAGCAGGCTGGCGCAGGGTTTCGTAGGCGTGTTCGACGCGGCGCAGCGTGCTTCGGCTCATCAAGCCGGTCCGTCGTCCGCTGCCCAACTGGTTGGCGCCGACTGCCTTGACGGCATGCAGCAGGCTGCGCAGGTCCGGGTAGTAGGCGATTTCCTGATGATTTTTGCTGTTGACCGCAGAAAGGCCGCTTTGCCGGGCCAGGGTTTCGATCTCGGCTGGCGCATGAAAGCTCAGTGTGTGTTGGTAATTATCGATCCGGCTGAACGCGGTGCGCAGTTCGTGAAAGGTCGACGGGCCGAGCGTGGCCAGTACCAGATGGCCGTGCGGTCGCAGGACCCGGCGTGCTTCGCGCAGCGCCTGGGCCAGGTCGCACCACTGGACGGCCAGGCTGGACCAGTAGAGATCGATGCTGCGATCGGCCAGCGGCAGGTGCTCCAGGTCGCCGGCAATGCGTTGGCATGGGCTGGCGATATGCTTGAGCATGGCGGCCGACAGGTCGAGGGAAATGAATTCGGCGGCCGGATATCGCTGGTGCAACAAGCCTTGCGCATAACCGGTGCCACAACCGGCATCGAGCGCCCGCTGGATGCCGGCGCCAAGCGGCAGGCCATTGAGCAAGCGGTTGCAGATCAGGCGCTGCACACTGGCGGCAGCATCGTAAGTCGCGGCGGCGCGCTCGAAGGACTGGCGCACGCGCGCCTTGGGCGGTCTAGTCATGCAGGAACTGGCGCACGCAGGCGAGGAAATCGGCGGGGCGCGACAGGAAAGGCGCGTGGGCACAATCGGCGAAAATTTCCAGCCGGGCATTTGGGATCAGGGCAGCCAGGGCTTGTGCCGCACCCAGTGGCATCAGCGGGTCGGCGCCGCCGTGGATGAGCAGCGTCGGTGCCTGGACTTGTGGTGCGGTATTGCGCAGGTCGAGCTCGCGCAGCCAGCGCAGGCCGCTGGCCAGCACCGCTTCGGGCGGCAGTGGGTCGGCCAGCGCCAGCAGTTCGCGCGTCACTTCCTTGGCCCGGGCATCGCCCCGGTTGAAGCCACCGACGAAGCGCGGCAGCATCGCCGCGGCATCTGCCGCCACGGCCGCCGTGAAATCGGCCAGGGTGGCCGGCGCCATGGCATCCGGCCAGCCATCGCGCTGGACGAAGGAGGCCGTGCCGGCAACGAGCACCAGCTTGCCGACTTTTTCCGGTGCGTGCGCGGCCACTGCCAGCGCCAGTTGGGCGCCGATTGACCAGCCACACAAGGTGGCATTTTCCGGCAAGCGACTGGCCACGTCGGCGGTGGCGGCGGCGAAGTTATCGATCAAGGGCATGTCGCGATAACCCGGCAGGTCGAAAAATGTGCCATTGAGCGCGTCGACCGCAGCATTCAGCGGGCCACGGCCGAGACACCAGCCGGGCAGGAAAAATAGGGGTGAACTCAAGCCAGTTCCTTCAATGCAGTGATCAATTGGTCGATGTCGTCGGCGGTGTGGGCGGCCGAGAGCGAAATGCGCAGCCGCGCCGTGTCTTTCGGGACGGTCGGCGGACGGATGGCCGGCACCCACAGGCCGCGCTCCCACAAGGCTTTGGCCAGATCGAGGGCGGCCTGGTTGGCACCGACAATCAGCGGCTGGATGGCTGTGGGCGAGGCGAGCAGCGTCCACGGCAGGCCGGCCAGGCCATCGCGCAGGCGGGCGATATTGGCAAACAACTGCCGGCGCAGTGCATCGCCATCGCGGATCACTTGCAGGCTTTGTTGCAAGGCGCAGGCGATGGCCGGCGGCGCGGCGGTGGTGAAAATGTAGCTGCGGCCCTTGTTCAGCAGATAGTCGATGGCCAGCTCGCTGCCGGCGACAAAGGCGCCGCCGACGCCGGCCGCCTTGCCCAGCGTCCCCATCAGCAGGATGCGCGGGGCGGCCGGCAGATTAAAGTGGGCCAGGCAGCCCCTGCCTTGGGCGCCAAGCACGCCGAAACCGTGGGCATCGTCGATGATCAGCCAGGCATCGAAACGTTCGGCCAGGGCGAAGAGGGCCGGCAAAGGCGCAAGGTCGCCATCCATGCTGAACACGGCATCGCTGACGATCAATTTGCGTTGCGCCGGACTGGCGGCCAGTTGGCGCTCGAGTGCGGCGAGGTCGTTATGCGGATAACGCTGCACGTCGGCACCGTTGGCCTTGGCCAGTTGCATCGCGTCGATCAGCGAGGCGTGGTTCAGCTTGTCGGCGAACACCGCCGCGCCGCGCCCGGCCAGCGTCGGCGTGACGGAGAGATTGGCCAGATAGCCGGTGGAAAAGGTCAGCGCGCGCGCAAAGCCGGTAAATTCGGCGATTTCCTTTTCCAGCGCTTCGTGCGGCGCGAGGTGACCGCTGACCAGGTGCGCCGCGCCGCTGCCGGCGCCCCAGCGTTGCGCGCCGGCCGCCAGCGCGTCGGCAATCCCGGCGTGGTTGGCCAATCCGAGGTAATCGTTGCTGGCGAAATTGAGCATTTCCCGGCCGTCGACCGCAACAATCCGAGCGCAGGGCGATTCCAGCACGCGGCGGCGGCGCTTCAGGCCGGCGGCGGAGATTTCTTTCAGTTCCCGCTTCAGGTGTTGCTCAAACATCGGATATGCCCACTATCAAGCTGCAGGCCGAACCGGAGCGTGTAGCGCCTAAGTCATCGACTGCGTTGGTTTACATCGCCGGAAGTATACCTTGAGGCCATGATTATCATCAGCTAGCCGTTGCCTGCGGTGTATCGAGCAGTTTTTCCTGCAGCAGCGGCGTCACCTGGGCGAGCCAGGCATCGATGCGCTCATCGGTGAACATGCCTTGCGTGCGTTGATCGATGATCAGGCCAACGAAGCGACCGTCGACCACGGCGGCCGAATGCTCGAAGGTGTAGCCAGCGGTCGGCCAGTCGCCAACGATATCAGCCCCCCAGGCACGGAATTTTTCGACCAGCGCAAATAGCGAACTGGCAAAACGGTCGGCGTAGCGTTCCTGCGCCCCGAGGCCGAAGAAAGCAATGCGTTTGCCGGTGAAGTCCGGGTTTTCCGGGCTTTGTGCGAAGAATTCGGCCCAGTTCGGCTCGAAGCAGCCGGCTTGTTTGCCGGGGATTTCGCCGACGCCGTAACTCGGTGTACCGAGGATCAAGGCATCGTATTTCAGCATCTCGTCCATGCTGATGCGATTCACGTTGATCGGTTTGTCGCATAGCGCATCGCCCAGTTTTTTCTGGATTTTCTTGGCGACCAGTCGCGTGGTGCCGGTTTCTGTGCCGAAGAACATTCCCATCGTTTTCATGTCCACTCCTTGGGGCTCAAGCGCTAGTCAGCGCATCGGGTTGGCAGGCTTGCTTTCCGATCTCCCTTGCAGGGATGGTGCCAGCCCGCAGGGTTTGGCTAACTGACTGATTTCATGCGGGCATGGCCCTTGCTGAAGATGAACGAATTGACCGGAGCAAGCTTATTCATGTCGGATGTCGCACAAAACTCACCATTGCTCGCCTATCACGCGCGGACCAAACATCGCTTCGAGGCCTTCGCCGAAGGCCCCGGGCAACTCGACTGGGACGCCCAGCCCGACCCATTCCGCCGTTATCCCGGTGCGCCGCGGCTTGAACTGCCGTTATCGGCCGATCATTTCGAACGTCCCTACGGTGCATTGACTAGCGCAGACCGACCGACGGTGGCGCCGGACTTGAATAGCCTGGGCGCCTTGCTCGAACTGAGTTTCGGCATTTCGGCCTGGAAAAGCTGGGGACCGAATCGTTGGGCCTTGCGCTGCAATCCCTCGTCCGGCAACCTGCATCCGGTCGAAGCCTATGTGCTGGGGGCGGGGCTGCCCGGCCTGCCGGACGGCTTGCATCACTACGATCCGAAAGATCATCTGCTGGAAGGGCGGGCCCTGCGGCCGGCCGACGGCACACGCTGGCTGGCCATCGGCTTGAGTAGCGTGATGTGGCGCGAAGCCTGGAAATACGGCGAACGCGCCTTTCGTTACTGCCAGCTTGATGTCGGACACGCCATGGGCGCCCTGGCTTACGCGGCGGCCCTGCTGGGCTGGTCCATCACCCCGCTCCGGGTGCCCGGCAATACTTTGACAAGCCTGCTGGGACTGGATCGTCCGGATGATTTCCCGCCGTCCCGCTTCGCCTTCACCGAGACCGAGGAAGCGGAAATCCTGTTGTATGTTCAGGCGCCCGGTCTAGCGCAGCCGCCGGCAGAACTGGATGCCTGGCTGGCCGACGCTGTTTGGCAGGGAATGCCCAGTCAGGTCGATCCGGCACCCGGGTATCGCTGGCCGGTCATCGGGCAAGCCGCTACGGCCAGCCGAATGTTGCGGTCGACCGACAAAAACCTTGATTTTCCCGACTATCCCGCCCTGCCGGCTCACCCGAGCCGCAGCGGTGCGGCGCAGATCATCCGCCAGCGGCGCAGCGGCCAGCGTTTCGATCCCAAAGCCAGCCTGGACAAGGCGGCGTTTTATCGCCTGCTCGACGCCACATTGCCGCGTCCCTTGGCCCCCTTTTTCGCCCAGGAAGCCGTGCCGGCCATCCTTCTGTTGCTCTTCGTGTTGCGGGTCGATGGCTTGCCCAGTGGCCTTTACTGCTTGCCGCGCACGCCGGAAGCAGCGGCTGCGCTGCCCGGATTGTTCGCTGATGGGGATGACCGTTTTGCCGGCCAGGCGTTGGTGGCCGACAGCGATCCGGACTGTCCGGCGCATCTTGGCTTGCGCCTGCTGGCGCCGCTAGGTCTGCAGGAAATGCAGCGCCTGGCCCGCGCCTTGTCGTGCCATCAGGACATTGCATCGACCAGTGCCTTTTCACTTGGCATGCTCGGCGATTTCTCCGGCGTGGCCGAGGACGGCTACGCGTATCGCCAGTTGTTGCGTGAAGCCGGCCTGATCGGCCAGGCGCTGTACCTTGAAGCGGAAGCCGCCGGTGTGCGCGGGACCGGCATCGGTTGCTTTTTCGACGATCCGGTGCACCAGGCCTTTGCGATCAATAACCCGCGTTGGCAGAGCGTTTATCACTTCACCGTCGGTACCCCGGTCGTCGACGAGCGCATCGAAACCGGACCGCCGTATCCCCACAGAAACCCAGCGCACCATCCCGCGGAGAATCCATGAATCCGAATCTTGCCGCCTTTCTCGATCAACACGGTTTTGCCCCCGACAATCTTTCGGCCCTGCAGGCCGACCGCCGTTTCACCCCGCTCATGCGGGCGGCGAAGGAGGGGCGTCTGGATATCGTCGAGGCCTTGCTGGCCAGCGGCGTCGATATCGCGGTAAGCAATGCCGATGGCTGTAACGCCTTGTGGCTGGCTTGCTACAACGGCGATCACGCCTTGATCGAGCGCCTGATTGACGCCGGTATCGACATCAATCGGCAAAATGGCAACGGGGCGACCTGTTTGATGTATGTCGCGTCGAACAGCAAGCCCGATCTGGTCAAATTGCTGCTGGAGAAGGGGGCCGATCCGGGCCTGAAGAATTTCGACGACTTCACCGCCCGCGATCTGGCGGCAACACGCGAGTGTTTGCAGTTATTGCGTCGGCTTGCTTGATGGTAGGGGGGATTGTTCTTTTCCGGAATGACTGGATGCCATTGAGCCGGAAAATAATGGGATTTGACGGGAAGAGGCTGGAAAGAGTGGGATGGGGCCGAGGGTGGCCAACTGAACGTCAACCGTGCATTAACTCTATATAAATCATCGATTTATTGCAACAGCAAGGGAGGCCGTACACTGTCGGGGCGGCTGCGGAAAACCGAATAAGGATGGTATTTAGGATGTTTTTCGGATGCAAAATCGGATGTTCAGGAATGATAGAAAATGGTCTACGGATGCCATTTTCTGAACACGGACTACCCTCAGAACAAACAACTAGCACGCCTTTTTGGATGCCAGCCCCGAGTCATCTCAGCTTCTCAGCAGCCGACCAATGAGCCATAGCCACAAAACCGGCAACGAGGGCGGCGATTGAGAGCGTTCCCTTCCATGACTCAGGTAGCCACGGAATATTTATTAGAAGCATCCCGCAAACGGCCAGCACACCACACACTTGCGCCCTGCCCACTAGTTCTTTGCACCGCGCCTCCCGTGCCAGTGCCGCAAAATGGCCGGCAATGTTGTAACCGCACTTGGGACACTGTGCGGCAAAGCGACTGGCGGGCTTCCAGCAGGATGGGCAATCCGTCAGATTGGGATTGTTCGGGTCGAACGGATCGTCCTGGCCGATGGTTAGATCACCATCGACGCGCCCGACCTGAATATTGTTGTCACCATCAATTCTCTGCTTCATACATACGATCCACCCAGCGTTCGATATGAGCGACCCAGTTGGCATGCTGTCTTGGGTCAAGGTTCTTATGGGTGTCTGTGCCGAATACCCGGCGCATCTCATCCTTAACCTCCGGGCTGCTTGGCTTCAGGCTAAGGTGGTCCAGCAACTCCTTTTCTCTCGCGAACAACTGACCACGCGTGTGCTGGTAGCCTGGCTTCTTCGCCGCCTTCTCGACCTTCCCCGCGATGGTGTTGTCGTACTTCCCTTCAAGATATTGGAGGATTTCCGGCGACCGGCTTTCAGGCCAGTCCCAAATGATCGTCCAAGGTAGTTCTTTCGGAATGTGGAAATCCTTCTTGAAGGTCGCATACAGGGTCTGATAGGCCGACTTTCCGAACCGTTTCTCCCGCTCTGTCCCGAGTTTGCCGAAAGATTCCTTAATCTGCTCCTTGAGTAGCCCGTTGGCACCAATGCTATCCGGTGCTGGCGTGATCTCGATTTTCGGCCCCTTAGTTGTGCGGATAGTGATGCCGCCCGCCCCGCCGCCGATCTGCACGTTGCCGTTGCCTTTGATGGACTGGCGGACAACCTTGCCGCCTGCTGCCTGGATGTTTTGCTCTCCCTCAATCGTTTGAGACGGATCCGCCTTCCGGCGAGTGGCCTTTGGTTTGGCTGGCGTTGCCGCCTCCAATGCCTGGCGCAGCTTCACGATTTTTTCGTCTTCCATGCCCTATCTCCCTTGTTAGGCAACCAGTCTTAACACCATGGCAGCAGCGGTTTTCACCCGTTCCGGCTTGTCCTCCGCCATTTCGCAGAGGGTGAACACCGCTTCAGCGAATTTCTCAGGGGGCAAAAAGCGCTGTTCTCTGACTTGCCAAGCTTGCAGCTCTTGAATAGCCAAACGTACAACATCTCTATCGTGAACCGCTGTATCGAGAGGCTGGCTAGTTCCGGTAGCGGCAGGCCTGTTGCCAGTAACGAGGTAAAGCGCATCGGCACCGTGAGTACAAAAGTGCTCAATCACGCTAACACTGGGAATCGCGGCCCCTCGTTCGTACTTGCCCCACATTTCACGCCTAACCTCGGCAAAATCTGCCGCCTGCTGTTGAGACAGCTTGAGGCGCTCGCGTTCAGCTTTTAGGCGGTCGCCGATAAATTGCGACTCAAAACACTCATTTTGTGTTGACGTGAGCACTTTAATACTCCATTATTTCAACCATAACGAACCAAGATTAACCGTAAGGATAGTCGAATGCTCACGCTAAGAACACCTCAAGATGCACGAAATCAGTTTGATCGTGAAGGTCGGTCAATTTCTGGTTGGGCTCGTGAGAACGGATTTTCACCCGCAATGGTTTATGCCGTACTTGCTGGGAAAAAGGCATGCAAACGGGGTATGGCCCACAGGATTGCTGTCTTGCTTGGCATCAAGGAAGGCGTCATTGACGGAGAGGGCACTACGCCTTCATCTGGGCAATAACCCGCAGGCCAACGCTATACCAGTCTATACCGACACCGAGCATCCATCATGCTGCTGACCGATCAACGGGACCAGAACGCCAGAACGACCGAGCCGCCCGCCGGCCTGATCGTCGGAGCGCCCGCGTCCCGCCCCGCTTTTCCTGTGCCGCATCAGCCCGCTACGGCGTTGGCAGCGGCGGCAAGCGGGCATTGGTTGAGTCCCTTGGCGTTTTCTGAATTGGCTGGTATTGCCGAGCGCAATGGGAGAGCCGCTCTATCGAACGCCGTTCAGGGCAAGACTTGGAACGGCCACTCCCTACAAGTCCGCGAACTGGAAGGCCGTCGAGGCCGTAGCGGCAAGAACTACGAAGTTTACGCCCCCTCGCTCCCCCCGGCGCTCTACGCCAAATGGATCGCCGGCCAAGCGGCCCAACCCCAGCCGCAAGCCCCCGCCGTCACCCTGACGATTCCCGTCATCCAGTGCGACCCGACCGCCGCCAAGCGGACTGAAAAAGCCCTGTGGATACTCGGCCTGATCCGGCCCATTCTGGGACTGACCAAGAGCAGCCCGGAACGTGCCGCCGCTATCGCTGATGTGCTGGGCCGGACGCATACCCGCCCCGATGGCAAGGCGGTCACGGTCGGCAAATCCCAGCTTTACGAATGGCTCAAGCGCTATGAAGAGGAACTGGTTGACGGCCTGAAACCCCGCCAGCGGGCCGACCTCGGCACGCGCCGGGTGCTGATTACCCGCGAATGGGATGCCGCCTGCCCCCTGGGTGAAGGCGCACAGCAAGCGATTGCCGAAGCCCTGGCGGATTATGTGCGCTCGCTGTGGGCATCCGGTGCGGCGGGCTGGCGGGTGATTCAGCAGTTCGCCAATCTGAAGCTGGAAGACATGTCGCGGGCCTCCGGCTGGAATGCCCCGCCGATGGAATTGAAGCCGGCCTGCATGGTGACGCGGGCCTTCGTCGAACAGCACCGCAAGAGCAGCCTGCTGGCCGTCGCCGACAAGGACGCCAAGCTGTTCTTTGACGTGCATATCCCGCGCATCCGGCGCAGTCGGGCCGATTTGAAGCCGATGGACGTCATCGTGGGCGACGTTCACCCCATCGATATCGCCATTCCGCGCCCGGATGGCTCGATTGCCTACCCTCGCGCCATCTGCTGGCACGACGTGGCGACCAATCGCCTGTTTGTCTGCCTGGTGCTGCTGGAGAAGGGCGAAGGCGTCAAGCAAATGCACGTCGCATCGGCCTTTGCCGCGATGTGCGCCGCCTGGGGCTTGCCGCTGACGCTCTACCTGGATAACGGCAGCGAGTATTCATGGCACGAAATGATGGCGGCTTTCTCGGAGATTTCCCGCCTGACGCAAAGCCTGCAACGGCAGTTCTCGGTCGGCGAATTGCCCGGCAATGGCGAGTTGCGTGAACTGGTCAATGAGCAGCGGCAAGTGATCCGCGCCAACCCCTACAACGCCCCGGCCAAGCCGATTGAAGGGCTGTTCTCGGTGATCGAAGGCACCGTGCTTTCGATGATTCCGGGCTGGACCGGCGGCGACCGCATGCGGGCCAAGACCCACAACGTGGGCAAGGCACCCGAGCCGTACCCCGGCACCTGGGAACAATTCCATGCCGACTTCGAGACGGCGCTGGGCTTTTATCACCAGACCCTGCAAGGCGGGACGATGGACGGCCTCAGCCCGTCACGGGCCTACGGCACCCACATTGAGGCCGGCTGGACGCGCACCCACGTGGAAGAGCGCGTGCTGCTGATGGCCTTCGCCGAGGAAGACACCCGCAAGGTCAGCGGCGGCTATATCTCGTGGGACGGTGCGGAATATTACGACGACGCCTTGCTGCGTTTCACCGGCCATACCCTGACCGTGCGTGTATCCCGCCACGACCCGCGCTATGCCTTCGTCTTCGATACCAACCGCGCCTTGATCTGCGCGGCGGGCGTGGCCCCGGTCTATGGCTTCCTCGACCCGGCCGGGGCCGAGGAGCAGGCCCGGCGCAAGAAGGTGCTGATGCGCTACATCGCCGAGCTGCGCGAGAACGTTTGTCGGCTCGATCTGGTGGCGGAAATGCGCAAGGTGGTGGCGGCCAGCGGCCCGATGCCGCAGGCGCAGGTCGGCGCAACGGTGGCGATGTCCGATGCCGCGCAGCAGATGGTGGATGCCCTGGTGGCGAAGCAAACCGCCGCATTGGCCGAGACAGAAAGCACAAAAGCCGCAACGGCAGACCCGAAGCGGCTTTCGCAGTGGAGTTCGCCAGACGAACACGACCCGTATTTAGCTGCGGTCGAGTTCGCTGACGAGGAGGTTGCGCCGTAAGCCTGGCAGGGCCGAAGACGCGATTTTGAAACGTAAGCAAACGGAGTCTACATGACTAAAACCATTGAAACAAGACAAGTCCGGGACGCGATTCGCATGGCGCAGTCCGTCATGGACTCGCTCGAAACCGGCCCTATCGGGCAACTGGTGGGTGAATCTGGGACGGGCAAGACGTGGGCGGGGAAATGCCTGGTCGAATGTCTGGGCGCTGTGCGTGTGTGCTGCGTGCAGGGGATTTCCAACAAGGTGCTGGCCGCGAAGATTCACAAGGCTTTCGGTGCCGAGAAGACGCCGGGTAGCGCAAACAGCCTGATTGGCAAGCTGGAAGAACTGGTGGCCGGCAAGCTCCTGGTAGTGGATGAAGCCAATCATCTGCGCTGGCAGCAGCTTGAACTGCTGCGCTACCTCGCCGACGAGGCTGGCATGGGCTTGATTCTGGTCGGCACCGACCTGATGGACCGGCCGTTCAAGGATGGCCGCACCGCCACCTATCTTGCACAGCTTGCCAGCCGGATCGGTGCCAAGCGGGTGCGCTTCGAGCGCCTTACCGCCTTGGAAGAAGTGGCCGGCTACATGATCCAGCCGCACTTCGGGAAGGTGGATAAGGCCACGGCCAGCGCCTTCCACAAGCAGGCCAAGGGTTACTGGCGGGATGCGGCGGAACTGGCCGCTGCTTGCCGCCGCGTAATGGAAACCCAAGGTCTTGAGAAGTTGAACCCCGTCGTTGTCGAGGCCGCCGCCAACTGGATGGCACCGGCCCGGCTGCCGACCTGATGGAGGAAACCGCAATGGCCATGAAGAACCCCACCCAACTGCGTGCCGCCCTGATCGGGAAAGTGCACACCCTCGCCAAGCGACTGGGCTACGAAGAAGACACTTACCGGGTGGTGCTGCTGACGCAGACCGGCAAGACCTCGTGCAAAGACATGAGCGACAAGCAGCTTTCGCGGCTTGCTGATGTACTGGATTGCCTTGCCAAGGGCAAACCCCTGCCGGATGCCAGTAACGCCCCCAAGGCATCAGCCAAGGGCTTGGCGGGGCAAACGCTGCCCACCGCCAAGCAGTGGGAGACGCTGGCCGCTCTCGCCAGTCGCGCCGGCTGGACCGGACTGGAAGATTTTCGGCTGGTGGGCTTTGCCCGGCATACGGCCAAGGTGGTCGAACTGGGCGAATTGTCCCGCGCCGCCATGAGCAAGGTTATTTCCGGGCTGTCGCGGATGCTTGCGCAGCATGCCCATACCACAGGGGAAGTCGGTCATGCCTGAGCAAATGCATACGTTGCGCCAAGCGCTGCAAGCGACGGACAAGTCCCCCGTTCCGCTTCACAAGCATGGTGCCTTTGATGACCTGACGGCCCACCTTGAATTCATTCAACTGGGGATTGCTGCGCTCAAGGGGATCGGCGCCATGCTGCAACCCGAAACCCACGACCAGCAATTGAACGCGGCGCACAGCAGCGATGCCGCCGCCGTCTTCGAGTTCTTTGGGGAGGCTTTGAAAGACTCAGCCAATGAGGCTTATGACGCCAAGGAGCGCCTGGAGCAAGCCGCCCGAGGTGAACAGTCATGACCCGCAGAAACTCGATTGACGGCTTTCCGCCGGAAGTGCGCCGAATGATCCAGCGCCGGCTTTATCAGCGCGGATTCCAGGACTACGCGGGACTGGTCAAGGAATTGGTCAGCGAAGGCTATGCCGTTTCCAAGTCGGCGCTGCATCGCTTTGGCAGCAAGTTCGAGGCCCGCGTCAAGCGGGCCGAACTGGAGAAGCTGATGGGGCCGGAAGTGCCAGCCGCTGGCAATGCTTCCGGGGGCGAGCAGCTTGATTTCCTCGATGTGCTGGAAGGAGAGACGGCATGACCTCCGGACCGCATTTGCCGCCGGCCCCGCCGAACCCCCACCGCAAGAACCCGAATGCCAGCGTTCTGGAACGGCTGTCCGCCGTCTATTCGGCGGTGATGCAGCTTTCCGAGCAGGGCTACACGGTGGAAAGCATCGACGTGAATACCGACCGCCCGAAGTTGGTGGTGTTGCCGGGCAGCCAGGGCAAGCCGCGGGCGGCAGGGGAAGTGATCGGGGCCAAGCGGGCCTGTGGATGTTTTGTGTTTTGGGTAGCGCCGGCCTGCGGCGCGGAACTGACGGGAGAGACGGCATGAACGCAACGATTCGAGTCATGCCCATCGTGCGCAATCTGGCCGCCATCGCGGCGGAACGCGCTCTGGGCAGTGAATGGAAGGAACACCCGATGTTCGGCATCGAGGTGTATGGCGACGCCTGGGCGGCGAAGTATCAGGAACAGATGACGCAGTTGCAGACGGCCTTGGCCGAGTTCGGCAAGCCCCATGACCCCGCTATCGATCAGGACGAAGCGATTAGCCGGGCACCGGCCACCTTCGAGGATGCCCACCGCCGCCTGAAAGGCGTGGTCGATTGGCTGATTGAGCAGGGTTTCTCCGCGCTGGCCTATTCGGTTGGCGGTCGGGGTTTCCCGATGGTGCAAATCGCCTATTCGGAGTCGGCACGGCGGGAACTGCGCATGGTTGGGGCGGGCAGTCGGACGGATGCCAGCGGCAAGACCTTCACCCGCTTCACGGCACAGCGTAACGGTGTGCGCATCTGGTGGGAGCGGGAAGAAGGCCGTTGGAGCTACAGAAAACCGGTTTAAGGAGGATCAGAGATGGCAAAAGCAGCAACCCGTATCAAGAGCAACGCCGCACTTCACCCCGTACCGCAGAGCCGGGACGAAGTGAACGACGCGATTGCAAAAGTCGGCATCGCCCAGCGCGAACGCGCCCGCATCCAGGCGGACATGAACGACGAAATGGCGAAGACCAAGCAGCGCTTCGAAGAGGAAGCCAAGCCGTTCAATGAGCAGATCGAGGCGCTATCCAAGGGCGTGCAAACCTGGTGCGAGGCGAACCGCGCCACCCTCACCAAGGATGGCAAGGTCAAGTTCGCCAACTTCCCTGCGGGTGAAGTGAAGTGGCGCATGCGCCCGCCCAAGGTGACGCTGCGGGCCGTGGATACGGTGCTGGAGACGCTGAAGCGCTTGGGTCTGAGCCGCTTCATCCGCACCAAGGAAGAGCCGAACAAGGAAGCCATGCTGGCCGAGCCGCAGGCACTGGAGGGACTGGCCGGGGTGAAGTTCGAGCAGGGCGAAGATTTCGTGATCGTGCCGTTTGAAACCGAACTGGAGGAGGTGGCCTGATGAAGCGCAACAAGGTGGCAGTCATTGCCGAGGCAGACGACCCGGCCAAGGCGGAATTCCTCAAGGGCGAGGACGGTAAGCGGCTGCTCTTTGCTAGTCACGAGGAGGCGGAAGAGTGGCTGGCAGAGAACAGCAAACGGGGCGTGGATTACCGCCCATTTGATGGCACGGACTGATAACAACGATGATGACCACGAACGATTTCCAAATAGTCGGCATGACCGGAGATGCTACTGAATTCCACGGCGTCGCATGTTCTGTTGGCATGACGCCTGACCTGCTGACCGAGCTTTCCGGGTATCAGAAGTTCCCCAAGACCGCTGCTGAGTTAATCAGGGTTGCCGGCCTTGAGGCTGCGGCTCGCCTTATCTCGGCATGGGGAGGACAGGAATGGCCGGTGCCGATTCGGATTGGGGGAGGAAACCCCGCTGGGTTACGACGCTATACCCAACTGATTCGATTGGTTGGCGAGCCGGCAGCACAACGTATCGTGAATTGGTCGGGCGGCAGCAGGCTTATGATTCCGAACCTAAAGGAAATTAAGCATGTCCGCACTCAGCGCCTGATTCGCGTCGAGTATGACCATCTTGTCACCAAGGGCGGATTGAGTTCCCCTGATGCGGTGTTTGATCTTGGGGTGAAGTATGGACTTGCCGGGCGCACAATCGAGAACATCATCAAGCGGCCAGACGATGAGTTGTCGCAGTGAGTAGCAAAACCTGCAACGTAAACGGCCCGGAAACGGGCTTTTTACGTTGCAGGAATTCCGGAATAATTAAATCCGCGTTCCGGCTTTAATATGGCCGTTTTCCGGAATAGTTTTGTCCCGCCTAATGGTTGTGCCGATTTTGTGCATTTTGTGCAGTCGACCGCAATCAGGGGTGCTTATTTACCCAGTTTTTCTTTTGCATGGCTCAGCTTTAAACCAGCGTGAAGTGTTTGCGGCCGGGTAGGCGGTAGGTTTCAAAGTCGGCGCGGTCCAGCGTCCAGACTTTGGTGCTGCCGGTTTTCAGGGCGGCGATTACCAGCGAGGCGTCGGCCAGGTCCATCGGGCGGTCGGCGTAGCGCTCGATCCAGTCGATAGCGCTGACCAGTTCCTCGCGCCCCAGCGGCATCAATTCAAGTCCGCCGCGCTCTATCCAGTGATAGAGCGGCAAGGTGGCATTGATGGAATCGGCCATATGGGAAAACTCGGTGAGCACGGCCCAGGTGGTGAGCAGGCGACCGCGATAGTGCTTGAGGTATTCAGTGCAACCGAGATGAAATTTGTCCCGTTTGTTGGCGAGGGCAATGAGGGGGCCGGTATCGACGAGCAGGACTTCCATTATTCGGGCACCTGTCCGTGTTTGCGGGCGATGGCGGCGCGAACGGTTGCGCGGCTGTTTTCGGCAGCGTTTTCATCGAGTTCCAGGCTGTCGATGGAAGCGATGAAGCCGCTTTCGCAGGCCAGTTCGTAGGGCGTTTTAAGCGTTGGCTCGGCGATGAAGTGCTTCTCTAGAAGCTCAATGATCACCTCCGACTTGCTCCGCCGAGTTTCCACGCAATAGCGGGCCAGCGTTTGTTCTAGACGCTGGGGAATGCGAACGGTGGTGGTCATGCTTGGTCTCCAATGCAGGTTTGTATTAACGGTAATACAGTGGCGCATAGGATGCAAGTGGTGGTCTAGCGTGCTCGCTCAAGTGCGCCGGAGATGGCGCGGGCCAGATGTTCTATTTCCTCATCGCTGACGATGTACGGCGGCATCAGATAAACCGTGTTGCCAATCGGCCGGATCAGCGCCCCATGATCCAGCGCGGCGCGGTAGAACTTGCGCGAGAAATGCGGGTCGTCGGTGTTCACGTCGAAGGCCGCGATCATGCCGCGTTGGCGAAGGTGCTTGACTTGAGGATGCTCTGCTAGCGGTGCCAGGGCGGCGGCGATTTTTTGCGCTTTTTGGCGGTTGACCGCAATAACGTCGTCCTGCGCGAAGATATCCAGCGTGGCCAGCGCGGCGCGGCAGGCCAGCGGGTTGCCGGTGTAGGAATGCGAGTGCAGGAAGGCGCGGGCGACCGAGTCGTCGAGGAAAGCGTTGTAGATGGTGTCGCTGGATAGCACGATGGACAGCGGCAGGTAGCCGCCGGAAATGCCTTTCGACAGGCACATCAGGTCGGGCCGGATCTCAGCCTGTTCATGGGCGAAGAAAGTCCCGGTGCGCCCGCAGCCCACCGCAATCTCGTCGCAGATCAGGTGCACTTCGTAACGGTCGCACAACTGACGGGCGAGGCGCAGGTATTCCGGGTCGTACATGACCATGCCGGCGGCGCCCTGGACCAGCGGTTCGACAATCAGCGCGGCAGTGCGTTCGCCGTGCTTTTCCAGCCAGCTTTCCAGCGCGCTGGCGGCGCGGTGGGCCACGTCAGCCGGCGTTTCGCCGGCTTCGGCCAGCCGGGAATCGGGCGAGGGCAGCACCTGCGCGGCGCCACGCACCAGCGGCGCATAGGCGTCCTTGAAAATCGCCACATCGGTGACGGCCAGCGCACCGACCGTTTCGCCGTGATAGCTGCCGGCCAGACAGAGGAATTCCGCTTTCTCCGGCCGCCCGAGGTTGCGCCAGTAATGAAAGCTCATTTTCAGCGCAATTTCGGTGGCCGAAGCGCCGTCCGAGGCGTAGAAGGCGTGGCCGAGCGATCCTGCGGTCAACGCCGACAAACGCTCGGAAAGCTCGACTACCGGCTGGTGCGTGAAGCCGGCCAGCATGACGTGTTCCAGCGTTTCCAGTTGCTCGCGCAAGGCGGCATTGATGCGCGGATTGGCGTGGCCGAACAGGTTGGTCCACCACGAACTGATGCCGTCGAGGTAAGGCTTGCCGTCGAAATCGTAAAGCCAGGCACCCTTGCCGCTGGCGATCGGGATCAAGGGCAGATGCGTCGGCAGTGCGGCCTGTGCATGGTGCTGCATCTGCGTGCACGGATGCCAGACGGCGGCCTGGCTGCGGGCCAGCCAGTCCTGATTTGCCGAATGCGCCATGACCCGCCCCGTCAATCGCTCAGTGCAGCGCCTGCGAGTTGCTCATCGCTTCTTCCGGCATTTCGGCGTGCACCATTTCGCCGTCGATGTTGGGGAATAGCGGGGCACCACAGTCGTCGCAGAATTCCATCGGGAAGTGGTGGTCGAGGAAGCGCACTTCCTTGAGGCCGGCTTCGCGCAGTGCGGTTTCGATTTCGGCGGCGATATCGGTCGCGTCATCTTCGCCACCGAGCAAGGGCCAGACGATGCCGTGGAAAGTTTCGTTCCTGTCCTTCGGGCCAAGGCCGACGCGGTATTCCTCCATGCGCTGGTCGTAGCACGGGCCGATGACGGCGCGGATGTCTTCCGGTGCCAGGTTGAGCATGGTTTGCAGGAAGGCAATCGAGGCTTTGACCGAATAGGGACGCGACAGACGGTCGGCATTGCGGCAGCCGGCGTGGTAAGCATCCGGCAGCAGCGGTTCCCAGGCGCAGCCGGTGAGCAAGGGTTCGAGGCTGGGGCTGCCCTGCTTGATCCATGCCTTCAGTGCGTCCTCCTTGTTGCCGTCCTTCTCATTCCAGCGGAACAGGGCTGCGCCACGCGGCACGACGATGGCGCCGATCAGGTAGCGGACGTCGGACAGAAAGCGGTTGGTTTCGGCCATTTGCGAGGCGTCGACCGCAAGATGCTGGCCGGCCAATGCGGCTTCGCCCAGTTCGCGGGTCAATTGCCAAGTGTCGCAGAAGCTGCGCGGTAATTGGTCCGGGCTGAACAGGAAATCGGCGACAGCCAGCTTCGCGTCGCCGCTCAACACATGCGCGCCAAGCTGGACGCTCAGCGTTTGTACGGCGCTCTTCGGCAAGGCGCAGGCGGCGATGGAAAAGCGCGACCAGGCCATGATCGGCGCGGCGAACAATTGCACGTCGTAAGTCTGGCCAGCGATCTCGAAACGGTGCGTTTCGGCCCGCGCTTCGACCATGTCGGCCAGTTCGTCGTGGGCACGCGGATTGGCCTCGAACAGGCGGTCGAGTGCCATGTTGATGTCGTCCTCAGCACCGTTCTTCAGCAGCCCGTCAATGCTGTCGGCCAATTGGGATTCCCAGTAGGCATCTTCCAGTTTGCCGCCGGAGTCGGAGAGTCCGGTAGCCAGGCGCTGTAGTTCTGCCGCGTCGCGCGAAAGACGGTCGCGCGCGCCGAAACGGGTACGTTTCATGAGGATTCCAAAAATTCAAAGGAGTAATTTTACCCGCGTTGCTCCCCGGTCGTCTTTTGCGGTGGCGCAAACAACGAATGAAAGTGCACCCGGGTGCCGGGTGGATCGTCGGGCAGGGCATACAGGACGGGCGTCATCAGTTCCTCGAAAATGCCGCGCAGGCTGCGGGCGCCGACCTTGTATTCGAGCGCCAGTTCGGCAATCTGGGCAAAAACGGCGGGGCCAATGCTGAGTTCTGCACCTTCAAGTTGGAAAAGTTGCTGGAATTGCCGATACAGGCTGTCTTCCGGCGTTTGCATGATGCGCACAAAATCTTCGCGGGTGAGCGATTTGAGGCGGGCAACGACCGGCAGGCGGCCGGTGAATTCCGGAATCAGGCCGAATTCGAACAGGTCGGTCGGCTTGATCCGACTATTCAGGCGGTCGATCAATTGCCCGTCGTCATCCGAGGTCGTGCCGATGAAACCATACGAGTGGCGGTTGGCCATGATGTGTTCCAGACCGACGAAAGCGCCGCCGCAGATGAACAGCATGCGCCGGGTGTCGATCACCGTGCCGTCGGAAAGCCGGATCAGGCTGCCTTCCATGATCTTGAGCAGCGCATGCTGAACGCTGCGCCCGGCGCCGGCGCGTTCCGGGTCGCCCGGATTGGCCAACTTGTCGATTTCGTCGATGAACACGATGCCGCAACTGGCGCGCTCGATATCGCCGCCTGCCTGTTCGAGCAGCCGTTGCATCAATGCTTCCAGTTCGTCGCCGACGAAACGTGATTGCGCCAGCGTTGTTGCATCGGCGGTGACGAAGGGGCGTTTCAGGCAGGCGGCCAGGGTCGAGCAGAGCAAGGTTTTGCCGGTACCGGTCGGCCCGACGAGCAGGATGTTGCTCTTGGCCAGCGTCAGGTTCTGGCGGGTGCTGGCCGCCTCCATGGCGACTTTCTGGAAATGGCTGTAGATGGCGACGGCCAGCGTTTTCTTGGCATCGTCCTGGCCGATCACGTATTGATCGAGATAGGCGGTAATTTCGCGGGGCTTCATGGCGGCGTCCGGTTGGGCAGAAACAGCAGAGTTTACAAAGGCTCAATGTAGCAGAAGTGCGCTATCGGCGATTTCCAGTAATATTTCGGGCTCATCCACTGTCCGAGCCCGCATCGTGCTGATCTTCCTTTCCCCGGCAAAATCCCTCGACTACAAGACGCCAGCGCATGTTGCAACGCATACGCAGCCGGCTTTCCTGGATCGCTCGGCAGCCCTGATCGAACAATTACGCACCCTGTCGCCGGCCGATATCGCCAATCTGATGGACCTGTCTGATCCCTTGGCGTTGCTCAACTTCAACCGCTATGCCGACTGGTCGCTGCCTTTCACCCCAGACAGTGCCAAGCAGGCGGTGCTGGCTTTCGACGGCGACGTCTACGACGGCCTGGCCGCCAAAACGCTGGCGGCAGACGATCTCGACTTCGCCCAGCAGCACGTGCGCATCCTGTCCGGTTTGTACGGCATCCTTAAACCGCTCGACTTGATGCAGCCCTACCGCCTGGAAATGGGTACCAAATTCAAGAATGCAGCCGGCAAGGATCTTTACGCCTTCTGGGGCGAAACGCTGCTCGACGCAATCAATGCCGAACTCGACGCCATGCCGCATCCTGTTGCGGTCAACCTCGCTTCCGAGGAATATTTCAAGGCGGCGGTCGGGCGAAAACTGAAGGGGCGCTTGATCCAGCCGGTGTTCGAGGATTGGAAGAACGGCAAGTACAAGATCATCAGTTTCTACGCCAAGCGCGCGCGCGGGCTGATGACGCGTTACGCAGTGCTCAACCGACTGAACGAACCGGAAGGGCTGAAAGGCTTCGATTACGACGGTTATGCCTTTGCGCCGGAAGCGTCGGATGACAAGAGCTGGGTGTTCCGGCGGCGGGAAGGGTAAAGCAGCGAAGGGTGAAATAAAAAGGGCTGAAACTTGATGTTTCAGCCCTTTTTTTCGCTTTTTTGCAGTCGACCCAAAGATTCTCTTTGTTTCTACGGCCGCAGAATCTATCTGAAAATCACTCTTCAAGCAGGCTACGCAGCATCCAGGCCGTCTTTTCATGCACTTCCAGGCGCTGCGTCAGCAGGTCGGCGGTCGGCTGGTCGTCGGCTTCGGCAACCACCGGGAACAGCTTGCGGGCGGTGCGGGCGGTGGCTTCCTGGGCGGCAACCAGATGGCGGATCATGTCGTCGGCGCTTGGTACGCCTTCGACTTCCTTGATCGAGGCGAGCTTGACGAATTCCTTGTAGGTGCCCGGTGCCGGGAAACCCAGGGCGCGGATGCGTTCGGCGATCAGGTCGAGTGCGTTCCACTGTTCGGTGTATTGACCCATGAACATGACGTGCAGACTGTTGAACTGCGGGCCTTTGACATTCCAGTGGAAGTTGTGGGTCATCAGGTACAGCGTGTAGCTGTCGGCCAGCAGGCCGGACAGGCCGGCGACAATCTTCTTGCGGTCGGCGTCGGAAATGCCGATGTCGATGCTCGGGGCTTTGGTTTTCTTGGTGCTCATGTCGGTTCTCCTGAAATCAAGGTGGCGGTTTGGTAGCGACGCTGGCGAAACTCGGCTGGCCGTTCCCGGATGAATCCTGTGTGGGCAAGGGTTTTACGTCTTGGCCTAAATATAGCCCATATCGCGCCGGCTATGCCAATGGCGCAAAGCTATCGGGGTGATTGCCCGATTTGATCGAGCAGTAGCGACGCGTCTTTTGGTTTCATGATGCGGAAGCCGAGTTTGGTGCGACCACGCAGTTTGAGCAGCGCCTTGTCCTTGCTGACCAGCCAGTCGGCGCCGCTGCGCGCGCTCAGTTCAAGGAATTTCTGGTCGTCTCTGTCCTGGCAGCGCGGCAGTGGCGGCGCTTCGCCGTCGGGGATCGTGGTCACCAGGGCGCTGTAGCGGGCGTAGCGCTCGGTGATCATCTCCGGCGTCAGCTTCAATTGCGGGTAGGTCAGGACGCGGCGAAGCTCGTCTAGCGTGCGATCGTCGACCAGGCATTCGATGCGCCCGGCCTCCAGTGCGGCCATGATCGGGACGGCGTCGACATTGCCCCAGTGGAAGAGGTCGAGGACCACATTGGTATCGAGAACGATGCGTAACATGGGGCGGGATTATAATGCGCGACCGTTTTTAAACCTTCTCAAGTTTCCGTCCGAAAGTCGCCCCATGCCCCGAATTCTGCTTGCCCCGCTGGAGGGCTTGGCCGATCCGCTGATGCGCGATGTGCTGACGGCCATCGGTGGTTACGATTGGGGGATTTGCGAATTCGTCCGGGTCTCCAACAATTTGTTGCCGGTCAAGACGCACCAGCGCATCTGTCCGGAATTGCTCAATGGCAGCAAGACGCCATGCGGTACGCCGATGCGCGTGCAATTGCTGGGTTCCGATCCATATTTCATGGCGGAAAACGCCCGCCGTCTGGTGACGCTGCAGCCGGCCGGTATCGACATCAATTTCGGCTGCCCGGCGCCAACGGTGTTTCGCCATCGCGGCGGTTCGGCCTTGCTGGGCGAGCCGCAATTGCTCAACGACATTGTCAGTGCGGTGCGCGCCGTTATTCCGGTCGACATCCCGTTTACGGCAAAAATGCGTCTGGGCATCGAAGACGATTCGCTGGCCGTCGATAACGCGCAGGCGATTGAAGCCGGCGGGGTCGATGAGTTGATCGTGCACGGCCGGACCAAGGTCGATGGTTATCGGCCACCGGCCAAGTGGGCGCAGATCGACCGGGTGCGGGCGGCGGTACGCATTCCGATCATTGCCAACGGCGAGGTATGGACGGTTGAGGATTTTCACCGTTGCCAGCAGGAAAGCGGCTGCGCCGACATCATGCTCGGCCGCGGGGCGCTGTCCGATCCTTTCCTGGCGCTGAAGGTACGCGGCACTAGCCTTGGCGACCATGATGCATGGACCGCACTGGCGCCCGGCTTGGCCGCTTACTGGCGGGGCGTGCGCCGACTGGTGCTGCCCGACCATGCCGGTGGTCGCCTCAAACAGTGGTTGATGTTGCTGCGTCGCCAGTATCCGGAAGCCGAAGCTTTGTACCTGCGCCTGCGCCCGGTCAAGGCGGCAGAAGATATCGACGCGTTGTTGCTGGCGGCCGGGATTCTGCAAGCCCCGCCGGACAACTGCATGGTGGCGCATTGATGGAAGCCAATTCACGTTTTATCAGCAGCGCCCAGACGGGCCCGCATCGCGATCTGGACGATCTGTTGCACCGCCATCTGGCGCATCCGTTCAGAAAGCCGATTCTCGACCATAACCGGGCGGCGTTTGAGCTGGCGCTGGCGGCGCACGGCGCATGGAATCCCCGGGCGCCGATCATTCTCGATGCGGGGTGCGGGGTCGGCTGGAGCACCTTGCGCATCGCGGCGGATTTTCCCGAACATTTTGTTTTTGGCGTCGATCAGTCGGTTGACCGCATCAGTCGTGGCAAACCCTTGCCGCTGCCGGAAAATGCCTTGCTGGTCCGGGCCGATCTGGTCGATTTCTGGCGTCTGCTGGCGGAAAGTGGCATTCGGCTGGCCCGTCATTACAACCTCTACCCGAATCCGTGGCCGAAAATCGGCCATCTGGCCCGACGCTGGCACGGTCACGCGGTGTTTCCGGTGTGGCGCGAACTGGGTGGCGAACTGGAGTGCCGCAGCAACTGGCAGATTTATATTGAAGAGATGGCGCAGGCGCTGAGTCTGCTCAGCGGCCGGCCGGTGGCCGCAGAACCTTACGCGACCGATGATCCGATGACGCCGTTCGAGAAAAAGTACCTGGCTTCCGGGCATGCGCTGTGGCGTTGTCGTGCGGATTTTGGCTAAAGCGAACTAGATGCAACAAATGGACGCAACATCGATGGATGCAACATGAGTGTCTGCCAGACTTGCGGCGCCTGCTGCGCCAGCTTTCGCGTCGATTTTCATCCGGTCGAGCTGGCCGGCGGTGCCTTTGCCTGGGGCGAGGGCGTGCCTCTTGCCATGACGCAGCCTGTCACGCCAGCCATCGTTCGCCTGTGCGGGACCGACGATGCGCCGCCGCGTTGCATCGCCTTGGCGGGTGAAATCGGGCAGCAGGTCAGTTGCACGATCTACGATGCCCGGCCATCGCCTTGCCGGGAGTTCGATGTCGAGCACGCGGCGTGCAATCGGGCAAGGCAGCGGCACGGGCTTGAGTTGCTGAGTTAGTTATTACTTTCGTTCTATGGTCCGCATTTTGTCCAACTGGTAATCTGTCGGACAAAATTACGAGAGTCGGTAACGATGAGCGCAATGATCAACGAACAGCAATTGCAAACCATGCTGAATGGTGTGGACATTCCTCCTTGCCCTGCCGTTCTTTTGGAACTCGATGCCGAGTTGAAAAAGGACGATTCGGATCAGCGCGAGTTGACCCGGATCATCACCAAGGATGTGGCGCTGTCCGGGCATGTCATGCAGTTTGCCAATTCGCCGGCGTTTTCCTCCGGGCACAAATTGGTTTCGGTGACCCAGGCGCTGAATGTGCTGGGGACGCGCCAGGTATTCAATTTGGTGGTGTCGCAACTGCTCAAGGTGGCGATGGCGGGGAAGCAGGATATCGGGATGGATCGTTTCTGGGAAACCTCCGCCCTGACGGCCCGTTTATCGGCTGAAATCGCCCGTCGCCTGCGTTGCGTCCGGCCCGATATTGCCTACACCTTCGGTTTGTTTCGCGATTGCGGCATTCCGCTGTTGATGCGACGCTTTCCGAATACAAAAGCGGTGCTGGCTGAAGCCAATGCAGCAGAAGATGTGATGTTCACTGAAGTCGAAGATCGGCTTTTGGGTACCAATCACGCTGTCGTCGGCTATTTTCTGGCGCGTCGCTGGTTTTTGCCGAGCGAGGTGGCCGAAGCCATCATGCATCACCACGATTACCGCTGGTTGCACCAAGCCGACGAATCCACCCGCATGGTACGGGCGCAGATCGCGGTTTCGGTCCTGGCTGAACACGTTATCCGTCTGCACACGCAGGGCGATGGCGAGCAGGAGTGGATCAAGGCTGCACCGGCGGCTTGCGAATTCTTCGGCCTGTCGCTCGGCGCAGTCGATGATTTGATCGAAGACTTGCGCGACTGGCTGGGCTGACCCAGCCAGTCCTTACATCCCCGGTGCGCTGCTCAGCGTACCAGATCAAGCAATTTGGTAAATGCCTCGGCGAATTGCGTCAGGCCGGCCGATTGCAGTTCTTCACCCACCGTATCCAGATCGATACCCAGCGCAGCGACTGCGGCCAGTTGATGCGCTGCCGAGACAGCATTTTTTTCCAGTGTCGCCGCGGCTTCGCCGTGATCGCGGAAAGCCGCCAGCGTGGCGTCCGGCACGGTGTTGACGGTGCCGGCGCCGATCAGTTGTTCGACGTAAAGCACATCGCGGTAAGCGGGGTTCTTGCTCGAGGTCGACGCCCACAGCAGCATTTGCTGACGGGCATTACCGGGCAGGGCGGCAGATTCCTGCCATTCGGCAAAGGCCTGGCTGGCCATCGCGATGGCAGTCTTGCCTTGCAGTTCAGCCGGCAGCTTCGGATCGAGCAGGCTGTCCAGTCGGCTGATGAAAACGCTGGCCACCGACGCAATACGGTCGACCGGCAAACCGGCGGCAAAACGCCGTTCGATACCGCTGCGATAGGCGGCTTGCACATCGGCAAGCTGGCCCGGTGAGAAGATCAGCGTGACATTGACGTTGATGCCGTCGGCGATGCTATCGGCAATGGCGCTCAGCCCGGCCTGGGTGGCCGGAATCTTGATCATTGCATTCGGCCGGTCGATTTCCTGCCACAGGCGGCGTGCTGCGGCGAACGTGCCGGCGGCGTCATCGGCCAGGCTGGGTGAGACTTCGAAACTGACGAAACCGGCGGCGCCTGCGCTCTTTTCGTAAAGCGGACGGAACAGGTCGCAAGCCTTCTGCACATCCGGCAGCACCAGCATTTCAAAGCGTTTTTCCGGGTCGACCGCAGAATTCTGCAGATTTGCCACGGCGGCCTGGTAAGCACTGTCGGTGCGGATCGCATTGTAGAAAATGGCCGGGTTGGAGGTGACGCCGGCAATCGCATCGTCGGCGATCCAGCGGGCCAGTTCGCCCGATTCGAGCAGTTGGCGGGAGAGATTGTCGAGCCAGATCTGCTGGCCGTACTGCGAGATTGCGGCGATGCGGGACATGTTTTGTCGTCTGGAATGAAAGCGGCAAGTCTAGCAGCCTGTGTGGATAAAGAACATTTATCCCCGTTTGACTCGGATAAGCCTGTGGATAAGCTTGGGACAGATGCCTCAACTCGTTGAGCAGCAAGGTTTTTGCGGTCGACGCCTAAAAAACGGGCAATTTGCATCTGTGCGAGCGACGGATATGGCGAACAGGTGAACTAACATATAAAATATATAAGACCTGCGGACCTCAGCGTTGGGGGCTGTATCCCGAACCATCTGACGGTCGCCGTTGTCGTAAAATATTCGTTTTCCCTAGAGCAACCCTTTACGAAAGGAAGTCGCCGTGCTTGAAGCTTACCGCGCACACGTTGCAGAGCGTGCAGCCCTCGGAATTCCCCCGCTGCCCCTGTCCAAGCAACAGACCACCGAACTGGTCGCCCTGTTGAAAAATCCGCCGAAGGGCGAAGAAGCTGCCCTGGTCGAGCTGATCACCTACCGCGTGCCGGCCGGTGTCGATGACGCCGCCAAGGTCAAGGCCGAGTTCCTGGCCAAGGTTGCCAAGGGTGAAGAAACCTGCGCGCTGATTTCCAAGGAAAAGGCTACCGAACTACTCGGCACCATGCTCGGCGGTTACAACGTCAAGCCGCTGATCGACCTGCTCGGCTGCGCCACCTGCGGCAGCGTTGCCGCCGAAGGCCTGAAGAAGACCCTGCTGGTGTTCGACTTCTTCCACGATGTCGCCGAACTGGCCAAGGCCGGTAACGCCAATGCCAAGGCTGTCATGCAGTCCTGGGCCGATGCCGAGTGGTTCACCTCGCGTCCGGAAGTTCCGGCTTCGCAGAAGCTGACCGTCTTCAAGGTCACCGGCGAAACCAATACCGACGACCTGTCGCCGGCACCGGATGCCTGGTCGCGTCCTGACATCCCGCTGCACGCGCTGGCCATGCTGAAGAACCCGCGTCCGGGTATCGA
>NZ_JAVBXX010000002.1 GCF_030824335.1 Azonexus sp. | reverse complement strand
GTCCTGTCTCGCCTGCCGACTCTGCCCAACAGCCGGATCGGCGAGTTGCTACCGCATCGCTGGGCGCCAGAATCCGCCACCTGAATCAGAAATCAACCTGAGTTCGCCGGGCGCTTACCCGCCAATGGCTCTTGGGCGCATTTCTATTGAGCAACGCACTCGGCACGAACGGCACCATCTGTTGTCGTTGGGGTTGTGGCTGTTGGGCGACCTGGGACCGAGGTTAACCGACGCGTGGCACGCGAAGGCTGTTAGGTACAACCTGATGTTTCGTGACTTTGACGATCGGCCTGGGTGGTATCGGCAACTGGTAGAGAGGTTTTCAGACTGGCGCCATCAACCGCAGTGAAACTCACCCTACAGGCTGACAATAAAGCAAGCGTGGCTGTATAAATCAGGCGATAACCATCTTGACTTAGTCTGCATTGAGTAGGAACCCTTTGATTGTCAAAGTACGTCAAGGTAGTTATCTAGGCAGGAAACTGCAATATATCTGGTGTTTAGAGACCCAAGCACCGCAAACTCATCCATTGTTATGGGGATTAAAACCTTCTTTACTAAATGCGGTTCAGGCAGTGCTGCATATTTTACGAATAGTTCTACTTCATGAGGTCCCTCAGGCCATCTATCCGTTGCGTATCCATTTCGTTTGATCGGATCAAAAAGTATCGCCTGCTGAACTGCCCCCTCGGGGGGGATTGCAAAATCACCGAATGGTCTGGCTGTATTACGTCGCTCCGCGATCGTGCCTCCAGTCGCTTCAGATAAAACAGACAACGGTCGATATCTCATCTCCCTGTCATTTGTTGATACTCGCAACAAAAACCATTCGACAACGGCGGTTGAGATGCCACCGTTGATAACGGTAAGAGGCAGAATCAGCTCGAATGCACTTTTTGCGATATCTGTCGGACCTGCAAGTTCGATGCAACTCCACAGCACATCGCAATTTGCCGACATACGCCGCTCGATCGCCTCAGGAAAGGCAACTGTAATCCAACGCAATAGCAAGCCATCGAATTCCTCTCGGGATAACCTTCGACCGTGGACCGCGCCTTCCAGCAGATTCGCCGAAACTATATTTACTAACGACTCGCGAATTGGCAGGGGTAAGGGAGTGATCGTCTTTGCACTCAGATAGCGGTCTATCTTTGTGATGGCCTGATCAATTAGCGCTAATGTGTCTAGTGAGGCTGGGGGGGGCACATCGACGCCATCGAACGGAGCGTCCTCGAGGACCGCTGCCGCGATTGGCCCCGCCAACATAAGCTCGTAGCTGTCAGCCTTTCCCGAGGCCTTCAGTTCTTTGCACCAAGTGACGACGTCTCCGCGACCGATCTGATTCTTCGATGACTTAACCTGTTGAGCGTGCGTTGAACCTGGGAACTCCCACAGAATATCGACTTTATCGTTATCCGAATCCGGCTCGATCGTAACCGCGGTCCAGGCTTCTTTCGTCGGCTGCAAAGAATCAAGCAAGCAGACTAATGTCTGCACGACAAAGCCCCGAATCGCCTCCCGGCCACCCATTAGTCAGCCTCTGCCTCGAAAAAGTCCATAGCCATACGTCCCCAATCTAAACGGATGTCCTCAATAGCTTTACGTACCTTTTCGCTTGGAGCTTCATCTTCGAGTCGAGCCCATGCGGCTATCAGAGATAGAACTTCTTTGGCATAAGAATTCCCTGCGGCTTCATCATCACGCAATACTTCAAACAACTGTGCATGAACAGGGTGCCGGGTGTTGAGCGTTACGAGAATGACGCCTCCTGCCGTTGCCACATCGAATATCGCTTGGCCAGGAACGTCAGCATGTTTGAAACGGAATTTAATCCTTTTGTTAACGTAATCGACAGCAATATCATGTGCTTTCGCGCTGTCGACCCCTTCTTGAACGAGGTCAGTGGTTAATATAGCAGTTCGTTCATCCTGGGGTTGGTTTTCCTGTTTGTCGCTTCGGCCTGTGTCTCCAACACGTTCGCGCCGACGGTTCACAGAGTCAGTAGCCGCCTTTTCTGCCTTGGTTTCTGCTCTTTCTTTTTGTTTTTCAACGCGTTCACCTTCGCGCATTTTTGCGACCTTCGTACGCATACTACTCAGCAGCTTTTCGATTTCTCGGCTGATTCGGTACATCGGCAGGCGCAGGTCACGGTCCAATTCCAGCATTTCCCGATACTGACTTTCGCTAAGGCCTTCAGCTTCGGCGTCTTCCTCAAGACTCATACGCATGAATCCCGTAGCGGCTTGCTTGTTGTTTGTTACCCCAAAAACGTCATCTAAGCCTGGGCCGAATTCGACTTCAATGCCCCACCACCTTTCGCGGGAATCATACGAGTTTATGAAACTATGGTTCATCTCTAATTCGCGCCTAGCGCGAACCACAGATATTCCTTGGTTTTTTACAGCATGCTGCCCAATCGGTTTCGGACCACCCTCGCGTCGCGCTTCCGGTTTGCAGATTGATGCCTGTATCGTGACTTGGTGTTCTGTCCCGTTGTAGCCAACAGAAAGAACTTGCGGTTCGCCAAAGAGATCAAAGGCGGGTTTCTGATCAAATGGCGATGGCGCACTCGTGCCCGTCATTAGGTAGAGTGGGTCATTAGGGCGCACAAAACTTTCAAACAGAGGAGTGTATCGACCGTCTTTGTTTTCATAGGCCGCAAGCCTAATCCGGACGGATTTGCCATTTATAAAATGCCGATATACGCGGCCTGCAATAAATTCTGTATGTCGGAGCAGGGTTGTACTTTGTTTCCATGAAACACGATCCAATTGGCTCCAGACTACTAATGTACCGTGAGGTGTGATTTCGCCTGCGATAAGGTTCAACCACTCTCCAGGAATTGTAGATACCGTGGGGTCAGGTACTTCCGTCATCGTTCCATGTTGAATTTCGGCTACGTCCAAATAGGAGTGATGCACGATCCCATTCTGCCAACTCCATACATCCACGCGCTTGCATTGGGAGATAGAAGAGTTCGGTAATCCCATTCCAAATTTCCCAATGCCCTTGTGTTGCTTAGGATCAAGGCGAGAACCGTTCCCAAATTGAAGAGCTTTGCGAAGCAATGCCGAATCCATTCCCGCGGCGTTGTCAAAGACTCCTATACGTGAGAGTCGGCGACGACCACCAATTGGTGCCTCGTCGATACAAATCAATTCCACTTCTGTTCTAATGTCCGCCTCCTGGCCGGACTGAACCGAGTTATCGACGAGTTCGGCTAACGCGTGGGCAGTGTCTCGGTATCCCGAGCTACGCATGGCGGAGATAGATAGATTCTGGGGGATGATCGGAAAGGCCATTTTCGTTTCCTAAATTTTCAATTCGTCCCACGATCCCAAGCTGTTTATCAGACGTCGGTACGCTGGAACTGAATCGGCAACTAACACGAGCCTGAGAGGGCTACCCTTGTGTCCCCTACGGTCGCTTGCGAGGCGCCCAACCATCTCATGGAATACGGCTTCGGATAGCGTCGGCGCAGCAATAACACCAACGGATACTTCCGGTACGGATTCCCCTGAAAGAAAGAAGCCATGAACACAGAGAATCTTGATATCACGTGCGTTAAATTTTTGTATTTCCAGGGCTCTCTGTTCCGGCGATTTCTCGCTGGTAACTGCCATCGCTCTAACAGCACGTAATTCGAGCAATCCTGCGAACAGCCTCGCATGCTCGGCTGTCGTGGCAAAGAATACAACTCTTCCGGATATCTTTGCCTCGTTCAGGAGTAGCTCCAGAATTGCCTCATTGCGGTCAACGTTCTTACTGAGTTCTACGGCGCTCTCGGAGCTAAGATCGAACCAGTTTTCGTCGATTTGAGCTACACCGTACGGGACTTCTTTGGTTCCAACATCAATCGTATCAACGTCGCCTGCTGCTCGTAAAAGACTAACTGGATCGTTGTCCTCAATGCTGATGCATGAGCCAGCGAACACGGTTTCCACTGCATTCTTGGATTGGCCTGCGCTTATAGCGCTGCCGGGCAGTGCCGAGATACCAACAACGCTGAAATTTCCGTTTTCCGCCATCTTCTCGATCAAATCAGCACCAACTGGGTGACCAATATGCTCTGCATCGCTGAGCACGACGACGCGTGTTCTTTGACCTAGTTGCGCCAACCCTGCGTCATTCCTTCCGAGTTTGGTGATATCGGCTATGACAATGCAATTTTCAAGACTGCCTAAGTCCTGCATTGGCCTGTTGCCGTACAAGCGGAAGATAGTGACGTCCCGCAACCCAAGTTGGCCCCACACTTGTTTAAGCTCGATGAATGTTTCATCGCAGAGCGCTTCTCCAGGTGCTAGCCAGACAACAACAGGCCCGTCGGGTTCCGACCGGTAAAGATCAAGTACAGCAGTAGCGACAAGGCGCAGCTTACCTGCGCCGAAAGGCATGTGCACTAAAGCAGAGGCATTCGGATCGGCAATCGCACGCCGCAGTTTTTGATATGCCTTAATTTGGTGGGAGCGGAGCTTTTGGCCGGCAGTGACTTTTCGCGAGCCTTCGTTCTCGCGCGAGACCAAGTCTGGTGCTTCATATGACACATCGTACCAACGCGATAAGATTTCCACGTTGGAGAGATTATTATCAAAATCGGCATCGTTAAGTATCGTAAACGAGGCAAACGCCGGTAGGTCCAACAGTTCACAAAGTGCTGTTCCCTCATCTTCTGTCAGTTTAGAGAACAGAAGCTTGCGAATATCTCGATTGCGTAGGGCTCCTTCTTCACCGAATGTCCTTACGATCAAGTACGAGAGACCTTTGGGCTGCAATGCAGAGCTATTAACCCTTCTTAGTAAGGTCATCGTCGCTTCGCCCAGCAGAGCAATCAGCGACTCAGAGCCGCACCGTGCCAAATGTTCTTCGAGCTTTGCCACCTTCGCCTCTTCGCAAAACTTTTTTCTCCTCAAGATCTGGGAGATATTTTTGTTTGCCCGCGATGCCCCGTTCGAGCTTGGCATATCGGAAACGTCGTATCGATACTTGAACTTGCGCCAGAACAAGATTCGGAACTACCACAGATGGCTCAATGATTCGTGCCTGTTATTTTAATGTTACCGTAATAACCTTGGCCTGTGTTATCTATAGATGCAGTTGATGGATAACCTGGATATCGATCCAGTGCAGGCCATTGGGAGGCGAGTTATGGGACAAGTGCTGTACGGTTACCCCTTGCTGTAGTCGGCGATTGAGTCGATTGCTCCGAAGATTGGCTGTGCGGCCCAGAAATTGCACGACTTGGTTAAGAAAAACGAGATCGACACGGGTGTTCGCGATGGTGTGACGACTACCGAGAGGAAAAGCATTTAAGCCTCGGAACGGAGAACAGGGAGCTGCGTCAAGCTAACGCGACTCTGCGGCTGGTCAGTGCATTTTTCGCGCAAACGGAACTCAAGCGCCTCAAGTAGAGTTGAGGTAGTTCATCGACCAGCAAACCGACAGCAGTTTGGGGTCAAGCCGATCTGCAAGTTATTGCGGGTCGCCCCGTCTGGTTATTTGCGCCATGCCGCCTGCCTGTGTAATACCGCTTTGCGCAGTGCCCGGGCTTGGCGCTATGAATTTCCGAATCTGCTTCGAATATTTTTCGAGCGGGATTGACCATGGGCTCTTTCAGGAAATGGAAGTCACTTATGGCATATTAAACAGGCCCCACCACCTTCGTCTTCGTCGTACAGATTGTCAATGTCGTTGGCATCAATAGATGCGGGGCGTAGCGGGTTCGATACCCGCCGCGCAAGCTCGCGATGCCGGCGAATCTCGAAGTCCGCCTCGATTGCCGCTGTGCGCTCTGGCCGTTCAAGCTCTTCCAGCGATTCTCCTTGGCTCCAGGTAAACGGCGAACCATGCGAAAGAGCGGTCTTCTCGTAGCCTTTGGCTTCCTCGAAACTATCTGGATGCTCACGCTTCAAGCGAACCCATTCGATTTTCTGCTGGAAGAAACAGAACGTGCAGCCGCTGCGCGAGCGCCACTTGTAGTATTCCGGCATGCCCAGTCCGGAGCCCTCCAGAATTTCGATAACCCCCTGCTTGTCGACGCCGTGCTGGCGGAATGGCATCACCACCTTTAGATTAGGGTCCTGCGTCGTTAGTCCTTCGCGCTGGTCCTCATCCGAGCGAATGGCGACATAACTGGTGATTTTCGTTCCAGCCTTCAGCGATGGGCGAATCCAACGCTTGAAGGGTTCGAGCTTGAGTTGCCGGGTGCACCACCGGGTTTGTGGGGATGGCAAGAAGTGGTTGTACTCCTTCAGCCAAAAATCGAAACCGCGATCAGGATTTAGGCGAATAATCCGTTTCCCAAGGAATCCTTCTAGCCTACTAAGGAAGCTGTAAACCTCGTCTAGCTCTTTGCCCGTATCCGTGAAAAAGTATTCGATATCTAGGTCAGGGTGGTTTTGTCGCATGAAGACAGCTAATGCAGCGCTGTCACGCCCCCCCGATAGTCCGAGTACATGGCGCTCGGCAGGTTTCTCCATCATCCGTTCTCCCGTTCCAGTAACATCGATCCGGCCTCGGCCAGGGCGGCCAATAGTAGTCTCGTATCATCAGCACTGCCCGATCCGACTTCCAGAATCTTGCTGGTCATCTCCAGTACTCGCTGTTGCTCCTCCTGGCCAACGTCGATAGCTCGCATAGTGGTCTTTCCATGCTCGCCGGTACCAAATACTAGACCAATCGCATGGCGGGTCGGGATCCGCTCCTTTATTGCCGCCAGCATTTCTGCGTGGCGGAATTTCAGTGCCATATCTGCCAATGCCAGTTCAGCTACATCCGGTGTCGCATCGGACCAATCAGTCGTCGGCAGGTTGACGGCGAGGCTCACTAGCCCTTCCATTGCTTCTTCGGAGCCATCGAATTCCAGCAGTCGGCCAGCGAAGGATTCCAGCCTAAAGTCGCCGCTTAGGCCCTTAACCACTTTAGCCCTCGCATGCAGCGTTTCGATATTGCCGGCGTCAGCGGTGAGCGCCTTGAACAACTTGGAATTCAAACGTCGCACCATTGCCGGATAGGCCGCTCGGAGTGAAGACAGATCTTCGGCCAATTGCTGCCCGAGTGCTTGGGGATTCTCGGCCCCATACAGGCGGGGAAGATCAACAAAAAGGAGCTTGTGAGGGTCGGCAGCGTGGAAGAGAATCTTGCGCAGATCGGCGGCTCGTTTCGGATGGCTGGCAGTCCGGCGCGTCCAGTGCGGAAGGTCAAACGCCAGCTTCACTAGCGCGCGACCGATGGCAAGCGGTTCGACGACGCAGCCTGAGCCGGAAGCCGTCTTAACTGCGTTCGCTAAAGTATTGAGCAAGTCAGCATAGGTTTCGTTGCGGACAACGAGCTGTAGCTCGATGCATCCCGGATCACGGAGTACTTCGTGCCCGAACTCTCGGTTGATCTCGGGTTGATAGACTCCCTCCTTGTAGGTGGCGAGAACATCCCGATTGGTAAGAATGTAGGCAAGACTAAGGATGCCGCGAACGCCTTTGCGCAGCCCGAAGGTCCCCATGCTCCAGCGCTCCTGGATATCGGAAAGCGTAACTCGTCCATCCCGCTGCAGCATCTGATCTGCCGCTTCCCATAGCGCAACGAGCTGTTTGGAATGCGTGCCGGTTGCAGGCTTAACAAACGCCCATTTATCCGCGTCGACTTGCTGATGGAGGCACAACGCCGTCAGGATCGTGGAATACAGCCCGCGTTCAGCAGGGAATCCCTCGAAGCCCAATGCCTCCTGGGCGGAGTTGTCGATCATTGCTCCGACTAAAATATTCAGCGCCGCCTGGGTGTTGCTGTTAACCGTATGTCGATTCACCAATTCGCTAAAGATTTTTGGGCAGTCCTCGTAGGTCTTATCGGCCAGTTCCGACGCCAGGACGGACGGACCGAGGCGGCTGTCACACTGGTGCTGCTTCCCATGTACATACCATTGGGCATTGGATACTGCGCTGCTCAATGTATCTTGTAGCTTGCCCAGGACAACCATGGTGCGGGCTCTCAGTTCTCGGCGGGCCACCGGATCGCCCCACAACTCGGTGTTATTGTTTTGAACCGTTTCAAGGGCCAGATACTCCCGGCCAAGGGACCAGATGCTCTCTGCGTTTTCCGGCACGCCCAGGGCGATGGGATGAGTTGTTTCGCCGGAGGCCGTGCGACACCTCTCTTGCAACGCCCGGTGGCTTTCTCCTTGAGTTGGCATGACCAGGAAGAAGTGTCCACTGATACCGGTGCGCGGATCAAATGCTGCAATAGCATCCCGTAAGTCATCAACTGCCACGAGATCAAGACCAAACCAACGGAGTGCTCCCGATTTCTGATAATGGCGTTTCGGCAATATGGGTTGTAGGCCAGCAAGTGTGGATAGCCGCTTGATGTCGAGCCCTGCCGTCACTGCTAATGTTGCCGACACAGCGGCATCGATGTCGAAATCGCTGCCCTGATAGATTGCCCAGGTGTTGAGGTGCTTCCTGTAGACGATCTGCGACCAGCTGGCCATGTCGGCGAGTGTCTTTTCGATCTCGGCTTCGGATGCTTCTGGCGCGCAGGTTGCCAACACAGAGTTATCCGCGACCAGGCCGGAGCCGTTTCGAAAGAGATCGATCAAGGCAATGGCCTTGATAAGGCGAAGGTGGAGGGGCGAGCCTTTGGCTTGGCACCGCTCGATCGCATCGACACTCTGAGCCCAACGATGCCCCTCCGAAGAGGCGAGAATGGTCCCCTCAAGGTTCTCGCGCAGATAGTCCCAATAGCGAGCTGGCTCATAGACGGCTTTCGAGTCCAACTCGGTCGTGCGCAGGAAATCCGAAAAGCCTCGGGGCTCGGCGGAGGCCAAGAATCCGAAGGTGCTGCGCTCATTCTGGCCGAAGCGGCGCTTGGAGACAGGACCAAGCAAAGCCGCAGTGACGGGATGAAGTGGCCAACAGCGATCTAGGCGGTGCGCGAGGTCGGCAGGGGCGGCCGGGCGGTTCTTGTGGATACTGTTGGCTAGCGCCTTACACCAGGGCTCCGAGTGCGGGTGAGGTATGTCAGCTCCATCAATGGCGCGGGCTGTAAGTTCAAGCACTTCATCGACGGCGGCGACCAAAGGAATATCGACAAACCGACCTTGAATTTTCGACCACTCATCGCGGGCCTCCTTCCCTAGGCGGGCTGCGTACTGTTCGAAGGCTTGGTGGAGGATGCCGACTACCAGTAGCCTTCCCTTGCAGCGGGACGCGGCTTCAGCAAGCTCTTGGAAGAAGTGAATATCGCCACCATGTGTGGCTGCATACTCCAAGAGCTTCCCGAGCTCATCGATGATGACGAGAACACCATTGTCCGGCCGAGCTTCCGCGATATCAACCAGGGTCTTGATGATGCGGCGACCATCCGGCGCATCTCCGAGACGGCGCCCAACGTAGGGAATGCCCGCGTTGCGGATGGCCTCACTGATGTCCTCGATAGGATCAGCGCGGCGGCCTACCAGCCGAACTACTGCCCACGGTTCCGTCTCGGGGCCAATGCCGAGCGGCTTCCGTAGAGGTTCCACGACCTTCTCACCTAGCACCTCTGCCGCCATTGCGCGCACCTTTGGCTCGCCGCCAAGTAGCGACGCAAACGCCAAGGCAAGAGATGACTTGCCGCCTCCGAAAGGGCCGGTCCAGGTAAATGCAGCCTGCCGAGTTGCCGTGAACTGGTGGCACATAGATTCAATGACGTGCTGTGCCGTGGCCTGACAGACAAAACCGTGCAGGGCAGCTTCGTTACCCCAGTCCAGATCAATGCGGATGGAACGAAGGAACTGGCGGGAGATATTAATCTTGTCGGCGAAGAGCATTACTTGCACCCCAGATAGGTAAGAGGCAAGAAGTGATCTGGTACCACCTCCTTGCGCCGGATGACTTGCCGCATTCCGGCGGTGTCGCTCCAGGCATAGATGCCGCCGGAGATACGTTCAATATCCACCAGTCGCTCGGCGACCGAGTCGACATCAAGTTTGAAGGTTATGCCAGGCGAGCCTCTTTCAAGTGCGATCAAATCGAAGCCGAGGGTGTTGGCTGTGCTGGCGTTTTGCTGCCAGAATGCCGTTAGTGCGTAGAGAAAGATGCCGTCCGGCAGCGACGGCTTGGGGCCGACACGGAAGTCATAGCTGCCGCGCGTCGTAGTTATGAGGCCAAGCTGTGTCAATACCGGCTCCGCAAGCTCTTCCGCCGTATCGTTGGCGGTACCCTTCGTGATGTAAGAACGCAAGCAAACCTCGACATCACGAGATAATGTCGACTCCGTCACGCGAACGCCCGGCCGGTTGGCGAGGGTTTCGCGCAGACCGCTGACTACCGTACTCTTCTCGAAAGCTTGCGCCGAGACATGGTTGAACACGTAATGCCAAGTGGTAGCCCGGTTGCCTTCCCCGGCGATCAGCCAATGGGCTAGCCACGCACTCGCAGGATTCTCGAGATAGGGGTCAAGCTGTGCGGGACCGAAGAGGGCATTGCCTACTGGGCCGGGGATGTACCCGCCCTTGGTCTCCTCAATCACCTTGCACGCAAGGCCCCAATGCCTAATGGCGGAGACCATGTTCTTGCCAACCCCAAGCAAGACAATGGCATTTGGGTCGTTGAAGATGCCGCGAGACACGATGGTGCCGGATTTTGCGACAGCATCGTATGCCTTTCGTAACCACAGATGTCGAAGTGGGAAGGTTTCGTGGCCGGCAAACTGCGGCTTGTAATTCGGGTCAAAAAGCCTTCCCCGCATGATTCCTCCTTCGGTAAACTGCCAACGTGGACGCACTGGCGGACATCACCAGCAGCGTCAGTTTAGTCCGTACTGGAGAGTTCCGCCAGTGAAACTTGAAAGGATGGATGGTGCTTGCCTCGCAGTTACCTTACTAACATCAATATCTTGGCTAACTAATCTCAACTAATTCCTAACGAAACAATTAGTTGCTTTGTTGCGTCACGTTAATTACCTGAGTCGAACGGCTTGGTATCCAATCACATCCCTGGAGTAGACCAGAAAGAAGGTTGAGGATTTTATTGGTTCGGCCAATTAACAACGCTTTTCGGCCTCTCGGTTGCCACCTGAGTTTCCACTAGCCGCCAATACGTTGTTTCGTACCGGCTCAGAAAGGTCTCGTGGCCCGAAAATTGGCCAGGGAACATCTTGTTTGTGATAGGAGCGTTAATACCAATGGTATGGTTCCGTGTTTGCGAAGTGGTGAACATCATGCGGTTGGGATATCTTGTCTGTGCAAAAATACCGTACCATTGTTCTTAAACTGCCCTTCGGTGATGCCGTTCTCCCTGCGTACATTCAGCGCACGTTTTTGTGTCGAAGTGTTCAACCGACGATCGATGAATAAATGACCCGCCAAGCAGCTGTGCTTTCTTCCGAAGAGGATGTCCGAACAAAGCTTGTTGTGCCATGGCTACAAAGCCTTGGTTTCGACGATACAGACCTTCGTCTCGAGTTTTCTTTCAAAGTGCGGCTTGGTAGATCCATTTTGACCGTGGGAAATGGAACTGCAGCCAAGGCAACTAGTGATTCCCCTAAGGCTAGTGTGTTTTCAGGTAGAGCGGATGTGCTCGTAAAAAACCCTGAAGGTCGAAATTTACTGATTGTTGAGGTGAAGGCGCCTCACGAGAAGATAGACGATCTTGCTCGCGATCAAGGTGTTTCATACGCTCGTTTGCTTGATGGCAATATTGCTCCGCTTGTCATAGTTACTAATGGCCCAGAGTCGGTGATTTTTGACACCTATACGAAGGAGCGCTTGGACGGACAGACGATTGATATAGCCGCCCATTGTTCCACTAACGCGTTTTTCATCGGCGCAAAGGATCTCGAACTTCGGGCAGAAGCGCTTGAGTCGCTAATAGCGATGTCTGCGGAAAACTTTCTGTCCTTCTGCGAAGCACAAACAGCATTTCGTATGCGGGCGCTATACAGTGGGGACATTCACTCGGGAAAAAAATGTATTTCTTCGCTATTTGTGGAGCGTGGCGGAGCTAAAGAGCGTGTCCTAAAGCTCCTTGACGAGGAAAAGCGGCGCGTCGTTCTTATTGTTGGAAGGCCGCAAGTCGGGAAAACCAACTTCATTTGCCAATTCGTCCGCTCACGTTTGCGCGACGGCGAGCCAACGCTTTTTTTCACTGCTATCGGGCTAACGAATAGTCTTCTCGGTGAATTGGCAAACGACTTTGAATGGGGCTTTGGTAATGCGGTCGACTCGCATAGCATCCTCATCAGAAAAATCAGTTCTGTTTTGAGACAGCTCAACAAGAATCTAACTATCGTGCTCGATGGGTGGAACGAAGCAAATCTACAGCTTGCTCGGACAATCGATAGTGAATGCGAGAGAATTTCTTGTGCGCAGATACAGATAGTCATATCTCTTACTAGTACCGCAGCAACACGCCTCCTCATCGCCCCATCTGGAAACCCGGCATTTCTAGCCGAGGAAAGTGATATATCAGCCGCGCTTGCCTTGCTTCTAGAAAACGAACCGGAAAAAATTCCTAGGGGTCATGATTGGAGCGTGGTACCGCTTGGGAACTACTCCCCTGGAGAGGTGGATGAGGCATATCGGGTTTACGCGTCGACATACAACGTAAATGTACCTAAGTCCCACCTGAAAACTGCCGAGCCTTATCTCCTCGGCAATGCGATGCGCTTGTATGAAAACGCCACGTTACCTGATCTGCTGGATGAGCCTAAAATCGTAGACGAAACGATTCGACAAAAAATCTCACGGGCCATCGGTCTTGAGAGTTACGACGTAATGACGTGTTTGAGGACGCTAGCTTTCGATATGTTCGCTAATGGCAGTCCTGTTCCCTCCGACAAGGTGGCGAGCATATGGAACACTTCTATCGCTGGAAAAATTCCAAATGGCTTTTTTGAGGCGGCGATCTTGGCGATGGAAACGAATCAACATGGATACCCATCGGTCGACTTCTATTTCGGTCGAGAACGAGATTTTTGTATTGCGTACATGGCTAAACGCTGGGCTCAACGTTTAGCCGCTAACGAGGATCTCATCTCAGAGTTTTCTTTCGCCACGACAACCGAAGCAGGTACAGCCTCACTGCGATGGTTCTTCCGACAGCCCTCGCATTTGGCTTTGCTTAAAGATTCGTCCGGTGCCTTACCTTGCTACCGAGACATTTCGGTCCGACGGCTATTCCTCGCGTCCTTATGTGAATTTGTGCCAACGTATTCGGACCAGGACCATGGAATACTTAAGTTCGCGCTTAGCGTAGCAATGGACGATGAAGACCGTGTCGTCAGAATATTAGCCGTGAAATTGGTCGCGTCTATCGCCGACGATGGCGACGTACTGTCGAGCATCCTCGGAAAAGAACGAGCAGTGGAGGACTTCCTTCGTGCCATTTTCACTGGCACTGCTACACGCCCGGTGGACACGGATGGCATCGGACAGATAGTGCTGGACGCTTTACGGTCTTTGCATTGGGATTCTTCAAGCGATGATTCAGACCATTCCGATATAGCGGATGCGTTAGTGTCTTTACGTTATGACAATGACCCTGACGTACGTACGCAGGCCAGCACCTGCCTCGGGTATCTCGCGCCTATTTCTTTCCTGGATGCTCTTACTCAAGGGGCCGGTGCCATCACAGAGCAAGAGATTGATGAGCACATGGAAGGACTTGAGCAGGCTCAGGGCACTCTAAGTGAAATGTATTACGGAAGCATGTGCCCCGGCGCGATGGAATCCATCTTGGAATCAGAGGATATCCAGGCCGCCGAATACGACAAGATGGCACCGATATTGACGGCCGCGATTGAAATATTCTCGCCCTATACGTCAGTAACTACGTTGGAGAACATTCTCGAAGACCTCGGGCGTGGCCTTCACGATGGGTGTGAGCAAGACGCTGAAGATCCGAGGGTAATCCCCCAGGAAATTAGCGGCGACGGATTCAACCGGTCACTGCAACACCGCGTTAAAGACTTGCGCCGGCGTTTGGAACCCAAGTGTTTTTCTTGGCCTTGAATTCAGCAGAGCAGCGACGTTGTCCAACTGTGCTTGAGTATATCCAGCAAGCCCCGTTCCTTTGGGGAAATATTGCCTTAGTAAGCCATTCGTATTTTCATTGGTACCGCGCTGCCAAGGGCTGCTGGGGTCACAGAAATAAACTGCCATCTGCGTATCCAGCGAGAACCGTTTATGGGCAGAGAGCTCTTGCCCGCGATCCCACGTCAAACTCTTGCGCACCTTCTGCGGAAGTTTCTTCATTTGAGCGGTCAGTGACATCACAACACTGCTGGCGGTGGAGTTCCCAGGATTTAGTGGAGAGGGAAAAATAACCTATCCTCATCTCATGGGAGGGACTTCATGGACACCAAACGAAATTCCAGTCATGTCCGTCTTGCCTACCAATTCATAGAGGCGCACAAGAATAGATACAGCGTTGAAACCATGTGCCGCGTGCTTGATGTTGCGCCCAGTGGCTTTTACGCTTGGCTTAAAAAGCCAATCTCCGAACGAGATCAGGAAGATGCGAGGTTGCTTCGGTTGATTCGTGCCTCTTTCGATCGCAGCCACGGGATTTATGGCGCACCTCGAGTTTTTCTCGATCTTCGCGAAGCGGGTGAGACCTGCAGCAAGCATCGTGTAGAGCGCCTGATGCGGGAAAACGGCTTGAGAGCCCACGGAGGGTTTCGCATAAGACGTGTGGTGGCGGGAAAGCCGGCTGTCTTGATCCCGAACTTACTCCAGCGTCAGTTTACCGTTTCGCAACCCGATAAGGCGTGGGTGACGGATATCACTTATATCCGCACCTGGGAGGGCTGGCTTTATCTGGCTGTGGTCATCGATCTGTTCTCGCGCAAAGTGGTAGGTTGGGCCACGAGAGGCAGCATTCAACGTGAGCTCGTTCTTGACGCTGTGCTGATGGCCACTCGCCGTCGCCATCCACAAGAAACCTTGATTCATTCCGACCAAGGCTCACAGTACGGAAGCGATGCGTGGAGGCGCTTTTGCAAGTCCAACCACCTTGAACCCAGCATGAGTCGCAGAGGCAACTGTTGGGACAACGCCGTGGCGGAATCTTTTTTCGGCAGCTTGAAGAAGGAACTTATCAAGAAGCACATCTACAAAAACCGTGCACTCGCAACGGAAGAGATTTCTAACTACATTGAGAGCTTCTACAATCGAACGCGCAAGCACTCGCATCTGTCAGGCGTCAGCCCTGATGACTTTGAGGCCAACTTCAAGCAACAAGGCAAAGGTCTCCACTAAATCCTGGGAACTCCA
>NZ_JAVBXX010000009.1 GCF_030824335.1 Azonexus sp. | reverse complement strand
GCCTGACCGATGATGATCGGGCCGGCGCCAATAATCAAAACACTTTTTATGTCTGTACGTTTCGGCATCTTTATCTCTCTCTGTGCCGCTTATTGCGCGCTATTGAGCGCAGCAACGCCGCGCGTCATGGTGTCGAGGAAACGGTCGAACAGATAGGCCACGTCGTGCGGACCGGGACTCGCTTCCGGGTGTCCCTGGAACGAGAAGGCTGGCACGTCGGTACGCGCAATCCCCTGCAGCGAACCATCGAACAAGGAGACGTGCGTGGCCCGCAGGTTTTTCGGCAAGGAATCAGCGTCGACCGCAAAACCGTGGTTCTGACTGGTAATCAGCACCTGGCCGGTATCCATGTCCTTGACCGGGTGGTTGGCACCATGGTGGCCGAACTTCATCTTCAGCGTTTTCGCGCCGGAAGCCAGCGCCAGCAGTTGATGCCCCAGACAGATACCGAAAGTCGGAATACCACGCGCCAGAAACTCCTGGATAGCGGCAATCGCGTAATCGCAAGGTTCCGGATCGCCCGGGCCATTGGACAGGAAAATGCCATCAGGATTCATCGCCAGCACATCGGCCGCCGGCGTTTGTGCCGGCACGACGGTCAGCTTGACGCCACGCTGGGCCAGCATGCGCAGGATATTGCGCTTGACACCGAAATCGTAGGCCACCACATGGAACCGTGGCGCCGGGCCGGACGCGTAACCCTTCAGCGTCCACTCACCTTCGTTCCAGACACAGCTTTCCTTGGCCGACACAACCTTGGCCAGATCCATGCCGGCCAGGCCGGGAAACGCGCGGGCCATCGCCAGCGCCTTGGCTTCGTCGACTTCGCCAGCCAAGATGCAACCGGCTTGCGCGCCCTTTTCCCGGAGGATACGGGTCAACTTGCGGGTATCGATACCGGCAATGGCGACAATCCCATGTTTTTTCAGATAGGACGACAGATCGTCCTGGCAACGCCAGTTGGAGGCAACGCGAGGCAAATCGCGAATGACCAAACCGGCAGCGTAATTGGCGTCGGACTCGAAATCTTCTGCATTGCAACCGGTATTGCCGATGTGCGGATAGGTCAGCGTCACGATCTGCCGGCAGTAGGAAGGATCGGTGAGAATTTCCTGATAACCGGACATGGCGGTATTGAACACCACCTCGCCACTGGTCACACCATCAGCGCCGATAGATTGCCCTTTGAAAACCGTTCCGTCGGCGAGGGCGAGAATGGCGGGGGTAATTGAGGGCAGTAAGGACACGGCCGGCTCTCCTGAATTTTTCTGCTTGTTCATGTGCCAAGCGGGAAGGCTTGCGCCTCCCCGCTCGTGCTTTTTAACCTTCGTATTTTAGCTGAAAACAGGGTTTTCAGGCAAATTCAAGGAATTAGGCGAGTTTCAACAAAAGACTGCAAGCGCGGATGTATCTTCTCCATCTCCTGCTCCAGCGCCAAAAAGGTGCGCAGACAGGCTGACCAGTCTTGATTACCGGCGATTGCCGCATGCTCCATCTCAAGCGCGAGACGTCTTGCATCTTCTGCGTGAAACATAGCAAGCAAGCTTTTCAACGTATGCGCATGTCGACCAAGAGCGGAGAGATTCTGGTCCGCAATTGACTGTTTCAAGTTATCCAGATGATCCTGCCATTCGGCGAGCAGCATTTCCGCCATGGTCGCCAGCAAGTCCACATCACCAAGATTATCGAAGGCAGCCTTCAGGTCCAGCTTGCTCGCCTGCCCTGTTGAAAGCACCGAATCAGCAGGGGGCAACTGCACCAACTCACCTTCAACCGCACGCGCCAAAGCAGCATACAATTCTTCCGGGCGCAGAGGTTTGGCCACATAATCGTTCATTCCGGCAGCAAAACAACGCTCCCGGTCACTCTCCATGACATTAGCCGTCATGGCAACGATATAAATCGGCTTGAATTCATGCGAAATCACCCAGCTTCGCCGCATTTCGTGGGCTCTTATCGCTTCGGTGGCCTCAATTCCACCCAGCACAGGCATTTGCATATCCATAAGGATCAGATCAAACGATCCCGCATCGAACATATCAACACCCTCGGCGCCATTGTTAGCAACAGCAACCTGATGGCCGCGCCGTTCCAGCAGACGCAGCGCCAACTCCTGGTTAACCGGATTATCCTCAACCAGAAGAATACGCAAACGCACATCTTGAGTTTGCGTCGCTTGGCAAGCAGCATTCTCGTCAATCTCGAAGGCATCAAGCACAATCTCGCCCCCATCTCCGGAAGCGGACATCTCGGCCAAACCGAGCGCCACATCCAGATCACCTCTGCCAATTGGCTTAACCAGATGCACTGACACACCCAGTTCGCGCAAACGATCCAGATCATGGCGCTGATTCTCGGTCGTCAGCATGACCATCAGACGCTCACGCTTACCCCCATCTCGCCAACTTTCGACCAGCGACATCCCGCCCGGCGAAGACATTGCAGCATCGACGAACAGGTAGTCATAGGGAAAATCAAGGCGCCGGCTTTGATCAAATGCGCTAACAGCCTGCACGGGGTCGGCAAGCACGGAAACATGCAAGCCAAATCGTTCAAGCATGGCCTGCAAACACCGAGCAGCCAGCAGATTATCCTCGACAAGCAGCGCCCGGCGCCCGCGATAGATGGCTTTTTCCGGCTCGACAACAGCATTAGCCCGGTCAACACCCAAACCGACCGTAAAATGAAAAATGGACCCCTGCCCCTCCGTACTGTCCAACCAGATTCGGCCACCCATCAACTGCACCAGCTTTGCGCAGATAGCCAATCCCAAACCTGTTCCACCAAAACGCCGGGTCGTCGACACATCGGCCTGGGAAAAGGAATCAAATATTGCCTGTTGCTTATCCGCGGCAACGCCAATACCGGTATCGCTGACCGCCACATGCAACAACGCCTGCTGAGCATCGGCGCGTTCCACAGCCACCGTTACGCCGACATTGCCCGCTTCGGTAAACTTGATGGCATTGCCGACCAAATTGATGATGATCTGGCGTAAGCGCGTCGGATCGCCAACCAAGCGCAACGGCACTTCGGGACGGATATCGACAACCAACTCGAGGCCCTTGCGATGCGCGCTCAGCGCCAGCACCCGCACCGCTTCAAGCAGCACATCCTGAACCAGAAACGAGACCGACTCGACCTCCATTCGTCCCGCTTCAATCTTCGAAAAGTCGAGAATGTCATTAACGATGACCAGTAACGACTCGGCCGACGATTTGACTGTTTTCAGGTAATGTCGCTGCTCTGCATCAAGCTGGGTGTCCAGAGCCAGCCCCGTCATCCCGATAATGCCGTTCATCGGCGTACGGATTTCATGGCTCATGTTGGCCAAAAAAGCACCGCGCGCCTTATTGGCCGATTCAGCCAATTCCTTGGCTGCAATCAATGCAGCCTCGGCTTCCTTTATCTTGCTGATATCGCGCTGCAAAACCAGGATACGCGCCGGCTCTCCTTCCATATCGCGCGCAACCACGGCCCCGCGCAACTGAAACCAGCGCCACGCCCCGTCTTTTGCCTTGAGCCGACACTCGAGCTCAAACCAGCGATCACGCTTCGCAATATGCTCAGCCATCCGCGACTGCAGGATGCGCTGATCTTCTGGATGAACAAGGCGCTGCCAACTGATGATCGAATCATCAATCTCTTGCTGGGAATAACCCAGCATTTCCTTCCATTGGCGCCCTGACTCTATGGTGCCACTGCGCAGGTTCCAGTCAGCCAGCGCATCGCCGGACAACAAACCATTCCAGTGATTGAAGCCGACATAAGCCACATAAGACGCATCGACCAAATCGACAAGCTTGGCCATTCCCTGCACGAACTCCGGAACCACTGCAGTTTTGGCTCGCTCAAGCAAGCGCAGGTACTCGACATCACCCTCGCCGCCAAACAACTCCACGAGCTGCCGCTGCAGCAGACGGGATTTCATGGCGATCAGCGAAAGCCGAGCACATCCTGCATATCGAATAGACCGCTCTTGCGCCCAGCGATAAAACGGGCGGCCCGCAAGCTACCAAGGGCGTAAGGCATCCGGCTACTCGCCTTGTGCGTTACCTCGACACGCTCACCCAAGCCGCAGAACATCACCGTGTGATCACCCACGATATCGCCGCCACGGACGGTAGCAAAGCCGATCGTCGAGGGATCCCGCTCACCAGTCACGCCCTCACGGCCGTAAACAGCACACTCCTTGAGGTCGCGACCCAGCGCACCGGCCACTACTTCACCCATGCGCAACGCAGTCCCTGAGGGGGCATCAACTTTCATGCGGTGATGCGCCTCGACGATTTCGATGTCGTAACCCTGATTCAAAATTTGTGCTGCGGTCTCCAGTAGCTTGAAGACCAGATTCACCCCGACGGCCATGTTCGGCGCAAAAACCACTGGCACGTCAGAAGCAGCTTCCGAAATTGCCGCCTTGCCAGCGACATCGAACCCAGTCGTCCCGATAATCATGCCTACCCCGGCCTTGCGACAAATAGCCAGATGCTCAAGCGTACCTTCCGGGCGAGTGAAGTCGATCAGACAATCGATATATTGCATGCCACCAGGCAAATCGTCGGAAATCAACACATCGCTGACCATCCCGACCAATGCCCCGGCGTTGGCACCAATCGCCGGGCTACCCGGCACATCGAAGGCTGCGCCCAGCGCAACTGAATCATCCTTGAGAACAGCCTCAATCAACATACGGCCCATGCGGCCACCAGCACCAACAATACCAATCCGTGTTCTGCTCATCGCTTAAAGTCCAACCTTGTTCATCATTCGCCGGAAAAATCCAGGCTCTTCGGTCACCAATGGCTGCTCAGCAGCCTCCGCCGACAGTGTGCCAAGATCGATCAAGCGCGATCTGGATACGGTCGTGTTCAATTCATCGACAGCCCCAACTTCGGCCAGTCCGGCGACACGCGCCAGTCGATCTTCTGCATCGAAGAAAACGGAAAACTGCCGGGCTTCCACAGCACCAGTGCGCCCATTGCGGAAACGATAGACATAATCCCACCGCTGGCGATGAAAAATATCTGTAATCAAAGGACTACCCAGAATGAAGCGCACCTGGTCGCGGGTCTGGCCCGGCTTGAGTTGCCCAACCATCTCCTGCGTCAGCACATTACCTTGCTGAACATCAATTCTGTATTCATTGATAAAGCTGGGCTTGTAAGAAGAGCAAGCTGCGAGCAAGGAGCAAGCCACAACGAAAAGCAGGGTGCGAGAACGACGCATGCGGATTTCCAGAGGTTTCGATCAACTGTGAAGCGGTATATCATACCCGAAATAAGCACTCTCTCTGCTCCACCCGATAACAGGAAAAACCACAATGAGCGACCCCCAGAGCCTCAAGAACATCGGCCTGAAAGCAACATTTCCGCGCCTGAAAATTCTTGAGTTGTTCGAAAAAGGCGGCATGCGCCACATGACGGCAGAAGACGTTTACCGCATGCTGATCGCTGAGAACATGGATATTGGCCTGGCAACGGTCTATCGGGTACTGACCCAGTTTGAACAGGCGGGCTTGCTGGAGCGTCACTTCTTCGAATCCGGCAAGGCTGTGTTCGAAATCAATCGCGGCAAACACCACGACCATCTGGTTTGTGTCGACTGCGGCCGTGTTGAAGAATTTTACGATCCGGAAATCGAGCGTCGGCAAAATCTTGTGGCCGAAGAACGCGGCTTCAAGATTCAGGATCATGCACTGTACCTCTACGCACAGTGCACCAAGGAAGCATGCCCGCACCGCAACCCCCCTGCTGCCCACGACGACTGAGTCTCCTGCCACAAATGACTGAATTAGCTGCACTTGGCAGCAGTGCATGGCTGTCTTCCATTGGCGCCAGCTTTCTGCTGATTGGCTTGGCCGAGTTCGGCGACAAGAGCCAACTGGTCTGCATGACACTGGCGGCCCGCCATCGCGGCCTACCGGTTGCGCTCGGTGCCATTGCGGCTTTCTCGCTACTCAATCTGCTTGCGGTGCTGTTCGGTGCCGCAGTTGCTGCCTGGCTGCCCGAATGGATTGTCACTGTCGCCGTCGCCGTGCTGTTTGCCGTATTCGGCATCAGCGCCCTGCGTTACTCGGACGATGACGAAGATGAGCAGATAGAAGAAAAACCCAGCCACGGCATCTTCGCCACAACCTTCACGCTGATTTTCCTGGCGGAATTCGGCGACAAGACACAAATTGCCGTCGCCGGCCTGAGTAGCACGAACACTGCCAGCGCGGTCTGGCTGGGCGCCACGCTGGCTTTGGCGTGCACCTCGCTGCTCGGCATTTTCGCCGGCCAACGATTACTGAATCGTTTGCCACTACGCTGGATACACCGGATCAGCGGCGTTTTTTTCCTGGCTCTCGCCGCTTACGCCATCAGCCGACTACTGTAACGATTTTTGTCTTTTCAGGGCGTCGACCGCAGTAATTCCTGCGCATGTTGCAAGGTAATCTCGGTGATATCGACGCCGCCCAGCATCCGGGCGATTTCCTGAACGCGCGACGCTTCATCCAGCGGCTGTATGGCAGACAGCATCACGCCATCACGCTTGGCCTTGCTCACCTGCCATTGCCAGTCGGCCCGCGCCGCAACCTGTGGCAAATGGGTGACACACAACACCTGGCGTTCCTGACCGAGCTCATGCAGCAAGCGCCCGACAATCTCGGCAACGCCACCACCGATACCCACATCAACCTCATCGAAAATCAGCGTCGGCACACTGGCTGAACGCGAGGTCAGCACCTGAATGGCCAGACTGATGCGCGACAATTCACCACCTGAAGCGACTTTGGCCAAGGGTTTCGCTTCGTTACCGGCCAGGCCGCCAATGCGGAATTCGACCTGTTCAAGGCCGTACGCAGCACCGCGAAGGAAACCCCCTTGGGAAGCCGCATTCTCGACCGGCAACAGAGCCACCTCGAAACGGCCGGACGAAAGTGCCAACTGGCCCATTACGGCACTGACCTGCACCCCCATTTCCTGCGCGGCAACTTGCCGACCCGCCGACAAGAGCGTGGCCGATTCAAGATAAGCACGCTGCAACAATTCAACATTCGCCTGCAAGGCAGCCAGATCAGCCGCTGCCGAAAGCGTCGCCAGGCGCTCACGCCATTCGGCCAGCAGAACAGGAAGCTCGACGGGTTGAACACGATACTTGCGGGCCAACGCCAGGATGGAGTCCATCCGACGCTCAACCTCAGCCAGACGCGAAGGGTCGAGATCGACCCGGTCGGTATAGCGCCGCAGTGTCGAGACGGCATCGGACAACTCAGCCTGCACTGAACCCAGCACCCCGGCAACCTCGGCCAACGCGGGATCGTATTCGGCCAGTCCGGCAAGACGAGTGGACACCCGGTCGATCTGGCGTTCACAGGCAGTCTCGTCGTCAGCCAACACGCCCAAAGCGTATTGCGCACCTTCGATGAGACTAGCGGCATGCCCAAGACGACGCTGCTCACCATCCAGCGTCGCCCATTCCTCGGCATTGAAAGCCAGCGCATCAAGTTCGCGCACCTGCCATTCAAGTTGCTCGCGCTCGCGCAACAGCGCATCACTCCCCTCGCTGGCCAGCCGCCAGGCCTGATCGGCATCACGCCAGCGTCGCCAGGCAGCACCGACGGTACGCACCAGATCTTCCAGGCCGGCATGCGCATCCAGTAACTGACGCTGCGCATCGGCCCGCAACAAGGACTGATGGGCATGCTGACCGTGGATATCGACCAACCATTCACCCACTTCGCGCAATTGCTGGATGGTTGCCGACGAACCGTTGATCCAGGCCCGCGAACGACCACCAGCATCAATCACTCGCCGCAACAGCAGGTCGCCTTCGGTCTCAAAACCGTTTTCCTCAAGCCATCTCGCTACGGCCGGCAAAGCGGCAATATCAAAAGTGGCGGCGATTTCCGCCTTCTCACAACCGGCACGCACCACCCCGGCATCGGCACGCTCACCGAGCGCCAGCGCCAGCGCGTCAATCAAAATGGATTTTCCTGCGCCGGTTTCTCCGGTCAACGTGCCAAAACCGGCAGAAAACTCAAGCTCCAGCCGGTCGACAATGACGAAATCGCGCAAAGTCAGGTGTTGCAGCATCAAAGCCCCCTGGGCCGTTCGCTCCAGTGCAGCTTCTGGCGCAACATGGCAAAGTAACTGTAGCCTGGCGGATGCAGGAAACAAATGGTGTGTTCGGACCGGCGCAGACGCACGCTATCGCCACGCTGCAGATCAAGCGTCAGCTGACCATCGAAATGGGCGCGCGGATCATCTGCCTGGGTAATGCGCAATTCGATATCGGCCTGATCGTTGACGATAATCGGTCGATTGGTCAGCGAATGCGGGCACAAAGGGACCAACGCAATACCGGTCAGCGTCGGGTGCAAAATTGGCCCGCCGGAAGATAACGAGTACGCAGTCGAACCGGTCGGCGTCGACACAATCAGCCCATCGGAGCGCAGGTTGTAGATGAATGCCCCATCGATGAACAGTTCGAATTCGATCATTCGACCAATCGCCCCCTTATCCACCACCACGTCGTTCAAGGCGATGTTGGAGGCCAGTTCCTTGCCATCGCGAATCACCTCGGCCGCCAACAGCATCCGGTTTTCCCGCTGGAAGCGACCATCGAGCAGATCATCCATGCAAGTCAGCATGTCGTCGCGGGCAATATCGGTCATGAAACCGAGACGCCCCTGATTGACGCCAACCAAGGGCACGCAATAGCGGGCCAGCCGGCGCGCCGCGTTAAGCATGGTGCCGTCACCACCCAGCACAATGGCCAGATCGGCATGCGCACCGATATCGTTGAAACCGCAAGTCACCCAACGCGCCAGATCGACCAGCTTGCCGATATGTTCTGACGTTTCCCGCTCGATAAAAACAGAAACGCCGCGCTCATGCAGGTATTCAGCCAAACGCACCAGCGACTCGGCGATTTCCGGGCTATGGTATTTGCCAACCAGGGCAATGGTACGAGGATTGGACAGACGATTCATGGGTCCGAATTCTGGCATAAAAAACGCTTTGCCGTGGCCTCCCCGCTTTTCGGTAAAATCATCGCCATGCTTGATGAACGCGCACGCACCCTGTTGAAGGCACTGGTCGAACACTATATCGCCGACGGACAACCAGTCGGCTCACGTGCACTGTCAAAGTTTTCCGGCCTCGATCTGTCACCGGCGACCATCCGCAATGTCATGGCGGATCTCGAGGAGGCCGGCTTTGTCGCCAGCCCACACACATCGGCCGGGCGCGTGCCCACAGCACGCGGTTACCGTTTATTCGTCGACAGCCTGTTGACCGTACAAACGCTGGAATCCCGACAACTGGATCAAATGGAAGAAGCGCTGCACGGGCTGCCAGCCAACCAGATCATCGCCAACGCCTCACAATTGCTCTCCAGCCTGACCCATTTTGCCGGCGTAGTCATTGCGCCACGACGGGCGAGCAACCGGATCCGCCAGGTCGAGTTTCTCAGCCTCTCGGAAAAGCGCATCCTGCTCATCATCGTCACCACCGACGGCGACGTACAAAACCGGATACTGAACAGCGACAAGGCCTACACGCCTGCCGAACTGGTCAGCACCGCAAATTATCTGAACCAGAATTTCGCCGGCCTGGATTTCGAACAAATCCGCCAGCGCCTGAGCAGTGAAATCCAGCAATTGCGCGACGACATCAAACCACTGATGTCACTGGCCCTGGATGCCGGCGACGCCGCATTGGCAGAAAACACCAAGCCTTGCGTCATCTCCGGCGAGCGCAACCTGCTCGACGTGGAAGAACTATCTTCCAACATGAAGCGCCTACGCGAACTATTCGACCTGTTTGAACAGCGCTCCAGCCTGATGCGTCTGCTCGAAGTCTCGAATCGGGCCGAAGGCGTCCAGATTTTCATTGGCGGCGAATCAGGCATCGCCACACTGGATGAATGCAGCGTGATTACCGCACCGTATAACGTTGATGGCCAGGTGGTCGGCTCGGTCGGTGTCATCGGCCCGACCCGAATGGCCTACGAACGCGTCATCCCCATCGTCGACATCACCGCCCGTCTGCTGTCCTCTGCCCTCTCCTACAAGAACGAGAACTGATGCCCCGCTTTCAGCCAGAACCGCCGTACCGTCACGGCACGCCACTTGGCACCGCCGTCGTCCTGGTCAATCTCGGCACGCCCGATGCGCCGACCGCACCGGCACTGCGTCGCTACCTGAAGCAGTTTCTTTCCGACCCACGCGTCGTTGAAATACCCAAACCGCTCTGGTGGCTGATTCTCAACGGCATCATTCTCAACACCCGACCGAAAAAATCCGCCGCCAAATACGCCCAGGTCTGGATGAAAGAAGGCTCACCGCTGCGCGTACACACCGAACGCCAGGCCAAGCTACTCAAAGGCATCCTGGGAGAACGCGGCCACCATGTCAGCGTGAGCTATGCCATGCGCTATGGGCAGCCTGCACTGCCCAGTGTGCTGAGTCACCTGAAAGCAGAAGGTGCCAGACGCATTCTGCTCATCCCGCTGTATCCGCAATACGCGGCCAGCACGACAGCCACCGTCGTTGACGAAGCCGCCCGCTGGTTGATCGAGGCCCGCAACCAACCCGAAATGCGCTTTGTGCGCAATTTCCATGACGATACCGGCTACCTCGGCGCGCTGGAACAATCCGTTCGCCGGCACTGGCAATCCTGCGGTCAACTGGGTAAAAACGACAAATTGCTGATCAGCTTTCACGGTTTGCCCAAGCGCAGCCTCGATCTTGGCGACCCGTACTTTTGCGAATGCCACAAAACCGGTCGCCTGCTGGCCGAACGTCTCAATCTTCAGCCCGAGCAATACCAAATCTGTTTCCAATCCCGCTTCGGCAAGGCCGAATGGTTGCAACCCTACACCGCCCCCACGCTTCAAGCATGGGGAAAACAGGGGATTTCCCGGGTCGACGTCATTTGTCCGGGCTTTTCTGCGGACTGCCTGGAGACACTGGAAGAAATCGCCCTCGAAGGACGCGATGATTTCTTGGCCGCTGGCGGCAAGGCATATCACTACATCCCGGCGCTGAATGAAGACCCGGCCTGGATCGAGGCGCTAGCCGATATCGCCGAGCAACATTTGGCCGGCTGGCAGACCAAAGAAATATTCGACCCGCACGCCCTGGAAAAATCAGCGCGTGAAGCATTCAAGTTTGGCGCCAGAACCTGAGCAGGGGCGAAGCGCAGCAGGGCACAAACTGCTAACGCAAGGAAAGTCGGGGGAAATAGCTTAATTTCGCTGCAGCATCGCCGTTAAAAAGGTATGCACCTATACCTTTTCGGAGACTGCCATGAAAATCGCTAACGCAGAATTGCAGATGAGTTCATTGCATAGCAGCCAGCAGCAGCGTGAAGTCAGCGAGTCGCTCAAAATGTGGGTTGGCCCGCAGCGGCCAAATTTTGAAAATCGGGCCACGCCCCCTGCGCCCCAACGCCCACCAGCCCATGAAAATGTCGTTTTGTCCGATGCCGGAAAAGCAGCTGCCGCATCCGTCAATACGGATGAAGCCATTGACGAAGCAACGGAACACGATCCTCGCCTTCTACTGATCCGCATGATGCTGGAAGCAATGACCGGAAAAACCGCACGTGTTTTCAACCCTCGGGAATTAGAGGGCAAAGGCGCGGATGTGCAAATCCCCGCTCAGCAAAGCAGCCCTGCCACGCCAGCGCCGGCCAGGCCGGCAGGGTACGGGATTGAATACGACTACCATGAGTCCTACACGGAAATTGAGGAAAGCCATTTTTCGACATCCGGCGTCGTAAAAACCAGCGACGGCCGTGAAATAAGTTTTGACCTGGAACTCAGCATGTCACGCCAGTATTACGAAGAAAATTCGCTCAGTTTGCGTTTGGGCGATGCGGCAAAAAAAATTGACCCTCTGGTTCTCAACTTCGCTGGCAATGCGGCCAGCCTGACCGACCAACGCTTCTCCTTCGACCTGAATGCCGACGGAACAGATGAGCAGATTTCCCGTTTGGCCAGCGGTAGCGCCTACTTGGTCTTTGATCGCAACAGCGACGGAAAAATCAACGACGGTCGCGAGATGTTCGGCCCAACCAGCGGGGATGGGTTTGCCGAACTTGCCGCACTCGACGACGACAAAAATGGATGGATTGATGAAAACGACAGTGCATTCAATAAGCTGAGTCTTTGGCAACAGGGCGACGACACGGCGGGGACACTGCGCTCACTGGGCGATACAGGCATTGGCGCCTTGGCACTGGCCAATATCAGCACACCCTTCGACCTGAAAAATCAGCAAAACGAACTCCTCGGCCAAATTCGCACTTCAGGAATTTTTTTGCACGAAAATGGCAAGGCTGGCACAATCCAACAAATCGACCTGACAGTCTGACCGGACTGTTGGTACTCATAAAAAAGGGCTGATCAATGCCACGTTTTGCTGATTTGAAAATCTGGGTCCGACTAACCGCTGCGATCTGGTTGGTTCTCGCATTAATCTGGGCAGGGGCCATCGTCTGGATGACGCAAGTCAATCGGGAAACTGCCATTCGCCAAGCCGAAGATTTTTCAAAAAGCATTCACGAGATGACCATGGCCGGCCTCACCGGCATGATGATTACCGGTACAGTTGATCAGCGTGAAGTTTTCCTTGACCAGATCAAGCAGCTTTCAATCATCAAAGACCTCCATGTTGCACGGGGAGAGGCGGTGGTCAAGCTTTACGGTCCAGATGCAAAGAGCGGGGGGCGCACCCTTGATGCACTGGAGCAAAAAGTCATGGAAACCGGTCAGGCCTACACAGCCGTCGGTCATGACGCAGGCTCCTCCTTCCTCCGAGTAATCAATCCAACCAAGGCATCGAACAATTACCTTGGCAAGGATTGCCTGGTTTGCCATCAGGTTCCGGAAGGAACCGTGCTAGGCGTCGTCAGCATGAAGGTCTCTCTCGACTCGGTTGAAGCCGAAGTCGCCAGCTTCCGCTTGAAAATCGCCGGGGCCGCACTCGGTGCGCTGGGAGCACTGCTGGTAATCATATATTTCCTGACGCATCACTTTGTCACCGCGCCTCTGGACCAACTCCGCCAGGGACTACGCGACATTGCCCGCGGCGAAGGCGACCTGACCCGCCGCTTGCCGGTAAATGGCAATGACGAAGTGGGACAGGCGGCTTTCGTATTCAATGAAATGATGGGTAATTTCCAGCAACTGGTCAGCCAAGTACGTGATGGTGCCAGCCAGGTTTCTGCGCGGGTATCGGCACTCTCCGATAGCGCCGACCTCGTATCACAAAGCTCGCACCAGCAAAACGAAAAGTCCAATGATGCCGCTGCAGCAGTGGAACAACTGGTGTCCAGCATTTCTTCCATTGCGCAAAGTGCCGAACATGTCCAGCACCAGTCTCAGGAAAGCCTGGCCCGGGCCAACGAAGGCAACCGGAATCTGCAGACACTTCTGGGCGAAATGAATGTCGTCGAGCGTGCAGTCCGGGAAATGGCCGATTCGGTCAACAATTTTGTACGTAACACCGAGTCGATCACCCTGATGACCCGCGAAGTCAAAGACATCGCCGAACAAACCAACCTGCTGGCGCTTAATGCCGCAATCGAAGCCGCACGTGCAGGCGAACAAGGGCGAGGCTTCGCGGTGGTCGCTGACGAAGTACGCAAGCTGGCAGAAAAATCATCCCGTTCAGCCAGCGAGATTGACGCCATCACGGCCAACCTGAGTGCCCAGTCAGTTGCCGTAAGACGCAGCATCGAAGAAGGCATGCATCATCTGGAAAGTAGTCAATCAGCAGTAGCGCTGGTCTCAGATGTGCTGCAGGCAACCAACGGTTCCGTAACGGAAGTCGGCCACGGCCTGGATGCGATTGCTGCGGCAACGGAACAGCAACACCGCTTCTCCGGCGAAGTTGAATCGAGTATTGAAGCGATTGCCGGCATGGCACGCAACAATACTGGCGCAGTTGAACAAACCGCAGGAGCAGCCCACGACCTGAAACGTCTGGCGGATGGTTTGACCACATTGGTCGGTCGTTTCAAAGTCTGAACTTCCGGCAATACCAAGAGCCAGCGGCGGGCTGACAACGGGTTTTACGCCCGCTGCCAGCCCGCAAATTCATTCCGGCGCCAGTTCTAACGGCGCACTACTGCCTGATGCCTGACGCTCCCCGGAGCGCGATCCATCATCCGGCAGCAGGGCATGCTGACCGTACGCAGCAACGATTTTGTTGACCTCGCGAAAACGATAAATCAGGCGCGACAATAAGGCATCACGCATGCGCCCCAGCAATTCTTCAGAAGACAAGGCGAGCGCGGCTGCGTTGATTTCGACGAACAAAACCGGCTCCAACGTCACGACGGTCGCTTGTCGCAAATCGCTGGACGGATGGAGAAAAGCAACCTCGCCTACCGGCTCCCCTGCAGCCAGGCGACATAGCACCCGGCCCTCAATGGAGATTTCGACACTGCCGGAAACAATGATGCCAAACAGCTTGTTGCGATCCCCTTCGCGAATCAAGGTCACGCCAGACGATATTTCGCGCCACACTGAAACCCGAAGTACCTCCCAAAGCTCGACATTTTCGAATTCAGTAAAGAAATCAAGGCTGCGTAACTGTTCGAAATGACTGCAGTCCTGTGCCGTTTCATCTTCTTCAAGGATCTGGAAACGCACGGTAGATAAATCCTTGGCCATCTCCGCGCCATTTCGGTAACGGCCGTACAGATCCTTTTCCAGCGCTTTCTTCAAAATGGCATTCAAAGCCGGCGGCAGATTCGGATTGAGCGAAGTCACTGCGGGCGCATCGGCATTGACGATCTTGTACACCAGCGTTGCCTGATTATTGGCCCGAAAAGGCAGTCGACCGGTCAACAATTGAAACATCACGACACCCAGCGAATACAGATCGGTTTTCTGATTCAGCGGATAGCCCTTGATCTGCTCCGGCGACATGTAGGCCGGCGAACCGACGCCCATGATGAAGGTCGAGTCGCGGTCCATGTCCTTGTTCATATTCAGGGCCAGGCCAAAATCGGCGATTTTCGCTTCGTCGTTGGCTGCCACCATGATATTGGCTGGTTTGATGTCGCGATGAATGATGCCCTGCCGGTAAGCGGCGTCGAGCGCCATGCAGCATTTGAAAATGATGCCGATGACCCGGTGCATGGGCAGCAGACGATCAATGCGGCAATGTTGTTCCAGACTGAAGCCGTCGACATACTCCATTGCCAGGTAAGCAAAATCGTCTTCAACCACGGCATCGTAAATACGCACGATATTCGGATGATCGAGACGCTTTGACACCATCCCCTCGTTCTGAAAAAGCTTGCGCATGCGTCGCGATACGGCAGCACTGTCTCCGCCGAATTGAATCACCTTGACGGCAACCTGTCGCGCATTGTCCGGATCCTCGCAAAGATAGACCTTGGCGGTTGCCCCTTTGCCCAACTCACGTACCACGCGGTATTTACCTATTGTTTCCATGCGCCGCACTTCCGGAAAATCATGGATTAATCGTAGCACGCATGACAGAAGAGCCTGCCAACTAACTGTTGGCAAAAAATCCTGAGACCCTCTTGAAAGACCAGTCTTCGCCCCCAGATACTGTTTCAGATTTTTTGGAGAATCACACGCATGTCCAATCCTGAAAACACCCCCGAATCAAATGCTGCTCACACCATTTCTGGCGAAACGATCACCGAGACGGTTGCTGCAGAGGTCCACACAGACACCCTCCCGAGTATCGAGGAGCAATTCCGTGCGCTCGAACTGAAGGCAACAGAACATTACGATGCCTGGCTGCGCGCCAAGGCGGAAGGCGAAAACATCCGTCGTCGCGCCCAGGAAGACATCAGCAAGGCACACAAATTTGCCGTTGAGAAGTTCGCTGGCGAATTACTGGCCGTCAAGGACAGCCTGGAAGCTGCGCTGGCCGTGCCTGAGCAAACCGTCGACAGTTTCAAGGCCGGTGTCGAACTGACCCTGAAGCAACTGGTTTCCGCTTTTGAAAAAAATGCGCTGATTGAAATCAGCCCGGTCGGCGAGAAATTCGACCCGCACAAGCATCAAGCCATCGGCATGGTGCCTTCTGACCAGGAAGCTAATACTGTCGTGACAGTATTGCAAAAAGGCTACCTGATTGCCGACCGCGTACTGCGTCCGGCCTTGGTCATGGTGGCACAGGGCAAATAGACGAAAAAGTGCGATTTTTTGCGGTCGACCGCAAAAAATTGCTTGAAATCGGGGTAGCAACCCCCAACTCACGAACATCGGTAATTCACTTTAGGAAAGACATCATGGGCAAGATCATCGGTATCGACCTCGGCACCACCAACTCCTGCGTTGCCATCATGGAAAGCGGCACGCCGAAGGTTATTGAAAATGCAGAAGGTGCACGCACCACCCCGTCGGTCATCGGCTACACCGAAGACGGCGAAATCCTGTGCGGCGCACCGGCCAAGCGCCAGGCCGTGACCAATCCGAAGAACACGTTGTACGCTGTCAAGCGACTGATCGGCCGCCGCTTCGAAGAGAAGGAAGTGCAGAAAGACATCTCGCTGATGCCGTTCAAGATCGTCAAGGCCGACAACGGCGACGCTTGGGTTGAAGCGCGCGACAAGAAAATCGCCCCGCCACAGGTTTCGGCCGAAGTGCTGCGCAAGATGAAGAAGACCGCCGAAGACTACCTCGGCGAGGAAGTCACCGAAGCGGTCATCACCGTGCCGGCCTACTTCAACGACAGCCAGCGCCAGGCCACCAAGGACGCTGGCCGCATCGCCGGTCTGGACGTCAAGCGCATCATCAACGAACCGACGGCTGCCGCGCTGGCCTTCGGTATGGACAAGGTGTCCGGCAAGGACAAGAAGATCGCCGTGTATGACCTCGGCGGTGGCACCTTCGACATCTCGATCATCGAAATCGCCGACGTCGATGGCGAAAAGCAGTTCGAAGTGCTGGCCACCAACGGCGACACCTTCCTCGGCGGCGAAGACTTCGACCAGCGCCTGATCGATTACATCATCGATGAATTCAAGAAGGAATCCGGCGTCGACCTGAAGAAGGACGTGCTGGCCCTGCAACGCCTGAAGGAAGCCGCCGAAAAGGCCAAGATCGAGCTGTCCTCCAGCCAGCAAACCGAAATCAACCTGCCTTACATCACCGCCGATGCTTCCGGTCCGAAGCACCTGGCACTGAAAATCACTCGCGCCAAGTTCGAGTCGCTGGTGGACGAGTTGGTCGAGCGTACGGTTGCCCCGTGCGTCATGGCACTCAAGGATGCCGGCTGCAAGATCGGCGACATCGACGACGTGATCCTGGTCGGCGGCCAGTCCCGCATGCCCAAGGTGCAGGACAAGGTCAAGGAAATCTTCGGCAAGGAACCACGCAAGGACGTCAATCCTGACGAAGCCGTTGCCGTCGGTGCTGCCATCCAGGGCGGCGTGCTGCAAGGCGAAGTCAAGGACGTGCTGCTGCTCGACGTGACCCCGCTGTCGCTCGGTATCGAAACGCTGGGCGGCATCATGACCAAGCTGATCCAGAAGAACACGACGATCCCGACCAAAGCCTCGCAAACCTTCTCGACCGCCGACGACAACCAGTCCGCCGTGACCATTCACGTGCTGCAGGGCGAACGCGAAGTCGCTTCCGGCAACAAGAGCCTCGGCCAGTTCAACCTGGAAGGCATCCCGCCCTCGCCGCGCGGCACGCCGCAAATCGAAGTCATTTTCGACATCGACGCCAACGGCATCATGCACGTCACTGCCAAGGACAAGGCCACCGGCAAGGAAAACAAGATCACCATCAAGGCCAACTCCGGCCTGAGCGAGGAAGAAATCCAGCGCATGGTGAAGGATGCCGAACTGCACGCCGAGGACGACAAGAAGGCGCACGAACTGGCCGATGCCCGCAACCAAGCTGATGGCATGGTGCACATGGTCAAGAAGTCGATGACCGAATACGGCGACAAGCTCGAAGCTTCTGAAAAGGAAGCCATCGAAGCGGCGATCAAGGAAGTCGAAGACGTGCTGCGCGAAGGCGACAAGGATGTCATCACCGCCAAGACCGAAGCCCTGAGCCAGGCTGCACAGAAGCTGGGAGAAAAGATGTACGCCCAGCAGCAAGCCGCCGAAGGTGCCGCTGGCGGTGCCGAAGCCAGCGCCCAGCAAGACAAGAAAGACGAAGGCGACGTGGTTGATGCCGAGTTCACCGAGGTCAAGGACAAGAAGTAAGTCCTGACGCAACAGCCCGGCGCCGAGCCTACCGGAAACCTCCGGCGGCGCTCGGCGCCTTTGTCACTTGACGGGTAGAAGAAATGTCAAAACGCGATTTTTACGAGATTCTCGGGGTCAACCGGGATGCCTCAGACGACGAGATCAAGAAGGCCTACCGTAAGCTGGCCATGAAGCACCACCCGGACCGCAACCCGGATAATCCGGCAGCTGAGGAAAAGTTCAAGGAAGGCAAGGAAGCCTACGAAATCCTGTCGGATGCTCAGAAGCGTGCCGCCTACGATCAATATGGCCACGCCGGGGTAGACCCGCAGGCCGGCATGGGTGGATTTGGTGGCGGTGGGGGTGGCGCGGGTTTTGCCGATGCCTTCGGGGGCATCTTCGACGAGATATTTGGCGGACGCGGCGGCGGCGGTGGCGGTGGCGGACGTTCCAATATCTATCGCGGTGCCGACCTGCGTTACAACCTGGAAATTTCGCTCGAACAAGCAGCCCACGGTACGGAAACCAAGATTCGCATTCCGACCATGGAGGTCTGTGAGCCGTGCAGCGGTTCAGGGGCAAAGCCCGGCACACAACCCAAGACCTGCCCCACCTGCGGGGGCTCCGGTCAGGTGCGCCTGCAACAAGGTTTTTTCTCGATCCAGCAGACTTGCCACAAGTGTCACGGCACGGGTCGCTACATCGCCGACCCCTGCAAGAGTTGTGGCGGCGCCGGCCGCATCAAGCAACACAAGACGCTGGCCGTCAAGATTCCGGCCGGGGTTGATGAAGGTGATCGCATCCGGCTGGCTGGCGAAGGTGAGCATGGCGTCAATGGTGGCCCGCCGGGCGATCTGTACGTGCAGATTCATCTCAAGGCACACACCGTCTTCACCCGCGACCACAATGACCTGCATTGCGAGATGCCGATTTCGTTCACCACGGCAGCACTCGGTGGCGAAATCGAGATTCCGACACTGGACGGTGCCGCGACCATCAAGATTCCACCGGAAACTCAGACAGGTCGGGTTTTCCGCCTGCGCGGGAAGGGCATCAAGGGCGTACGCAGTCACACGCATGGTGACTTGATGTGTCACGTCGTGGTGGAAACGCCGGTCAATCTGACGGATCGACAGAAGGAATTGCTGGCAGAGTTGGAAGAATCGAGCAAGGATTGCGATCACAAACACAATCCGCGCGCCAAATCCTGGCTGGATAAAGTCAAAGACTTTTTTGGCGACTGACCGATGTATGCACACCGGGTCATTCAAGTTGCAATACGCCTCCGCAACTGAAATGACTCGGTGATAAAACATGCAAATCCGGCAGGTCAAATACAAACCTGTCGGGACCACTCCCCCTGAAGCATATCCACTGCTAAAATCAAGCGGTCGTTTACAGGGGAGACATAATATGCAGTCATTCAAAAGACTCATGGCAGCAACTGCCATGGCACTTTCAGCATCATGCTGGGCAGAGCCCGGCATCAGCGACACCAGCATCACCCTTGGCATGTCCGCCCCCTTCTCGGGACCGAATAGCGCGTACGGTGAAGACATGCGGCAAACCATTCAGTCATATTTTGAACAAATCAACAAGAATGGGGGTATTCACGGCCGGAAACTGCAATTGGTCGCACTCGATGATGGCTACGAGACAGAGCGTACGGTGGCCAATACACGTAGCCTGATCAACGAGAAAAATGCTTTTGCCTTGCTGTCGTTCTATGGCTCCAGCCCAACGACCGAAGCAATGAATACCGTATTCGGACCGGCAAAGGTACCGCTCGTTGGCACCATCTCAGGCGCAGGCACGCTGCGTGAACCGATTTCTGCCAACCCGAACAGTCGCTACATGTTTCATGTTCGCGCCAGCTATGCCGACGAAACGGATCTCCTCGTCAATCAGATGGTTTCTCTGGGCTTGCGCAACATCGCCGTCTTCTATCAAAACGACGGATTTGGCAAAGCAGGCCTCGAAGGTGTAAGTGCCGCGCTGAAGAAACACGACTTGGCACCATCAGCCGTTGGTACCGTCGAACGCAACTCGCTCGATGTCACCTCGGCCGTACAATCGATTGCCAAAGCCAATCCGCAAGCTGTCGTCATGGTCACGCTATACAAACCGACTGCCGCGTTTGTACGAGCCATGAAGCGTGCCGGGCAGAATCCGATGCTGATGACACTATCGCCGGTCGGCACGGAACAACTTATTCAAGAACTGGGCGCAGAAGCCCGTGGCATTGGCATATCCCAAGTCGTTCCTTACCCCTGGAACAATGTCACGCCGGTCGTACGGGATTACCAGAAGGTTGCCGCAAAACCAGGCAGTTATTCATACTACGGACTGGAGGGCTATCTGATGGCACGCACCATGGTCGAAGGCTTGCGACGTACAGGACGCGACTTGACCCGGGAGAAACTGATCAGTTCGCTGGAAAGCCTCAACAACACAGACCTTGGTGGCTATCGCATGAACTATTCGCCAAACATTCGCTACGGCTCACGTTTTGTCGAACTCACCGTGATCGGTGCAGGCGGCAAGGTTTTACGCTAAAAGCTGCGGTCGAAAAAAAAGCCCGTTTTCACGGGCTTTTTTTTCGACCGATCAGGCACGTCGCCAACTGGTCCCCTGTGCACTGTCATCAAGCACGATACCGGCAGTTTTCAGGGTATCGCGAATCCGGTCAGCCTCAGCAAAATCCCGCGCAGCCTTCGCTGCAGCCCGACGGGCAATCAAGTCCTCAATATCTGCGTCATTAAACCCATCAGAAGGACCACCTGCACGCAGATAAGCCATCGGCTCCCGCTCTAGAAGGCCAATAACGCCCCCCAAGACCTTGAGCAAACCCGACAATTCGCCCGACTTCTGCCGATTGGCTTCCGCAGCCAGTTCAAAAAGAATCGAAATCGCCCCGTGCGAATCGAAATCTTCATTCAGCACTGCCGCAAAGCGGGCAGCAAAACCGCTCGTCCAATCAATACCGGCAACTGCCTGAACCTTGGGCGGCACATCGCGCAGGGTGAAATAAAGGCTGTCCAGACTGCGCTTGGCATCATCAAGATGCGCATCGGAATAATTCAACGGACTACGATAATGCGCCCGCAGAATGAAGAAGCGAACCACTTCGGCATCAAATTTTTTCAGCACCTCGCGGATGGTGAAAAAGTTGCCCAAGGATTTCGACATTTTTTCGTTGTCGACCCTGACAAAGCCATTGTGCATCCAGTAATTGACGTAATGGCAGCAATTCGCCCCTTCCGATTGGGCAATTTCGTTCTCGTGGTGCGGAAACTGCAAATCCTGACCGCCGCCGTGGATATCGAAATGCTTGCCAAGCAAACTGGAACTCATTGCCGAACACTCAATATGCCAGCCAGGCCGCCCGTCTCCCCAAGGAGATGGCCAGGATGGCTCACCCGGTTTGGCATTCTTCCAGAGCACGAAGTCCAGCGGGTCCTGCTTGGCGTTATCGACTTCGACACGTTCACCAGCCCGCAGATCGTCGAGCGATTTGCCGGACAACTTGCCGTAGCCCTCAAACTTCCTGACCGCGTAGTTCACATCACCGTCCGCCGCCTGGTATGCGAGGCCCTTGGCTTGCAGTTTGTCGATCAGTTCAAGCATTTGCGGCACGAACTCTGTCGCCCGCGGCTCGTGGTCCGGTCGCAAAACGCCCAAAGCGTCGGCATCTTCATGCATGAAGGCGATGAACCGATTGGTCAACTGCTGGATCGTCTCCCCATTTTCCTGCGCCCGACGAATGATCTTGTCGTCGATATCGGTGATGTTCCGGACATAAGTCACATCGTAACCGGAGACCTTAAGCCAACGATAAACCATATCAAAAACCACCATGACACGAGCGTGACCAAGATGACAATAGTCATAAACCGTCATACCACAAACGTACATGCGAACCTTGTTGGCTTCAATTGGTTCAAAAGGCTGTTTTTCGCGCTTCAGGGAGTTGAATATCTTTAGCATGTGGGGAATATGACGAAGTGGGCAAAAGCACTCTAAATCTATGGATTTGCCTGCTTTTTTGGTAGAATTGAAAGATTAAAATCCTGGAAATTATAGCACGGCGATGACCACCAAATCCTTGCTCCAGCCTCGCTTCCGGACGCTCCGCGCCGTGGCTTTCGGCCTCTCTATCGGCTTTGCCGCTCCGGTTTTTGCCGACAACCTGCCCGACATCCAGCGCCTGATCAAGCAAGGCCAGCACGCTCAGGCACTGGAAAAGGTAGACGCTTACCTGAGCAGCCGTCCCAAGGATGCGCAAGGCCGTTTTCTGAAAGGCCTCATTTTTACCGAAATGAACCGATCAGCCGACGCCATCAATGTGTTCACCAAGCTTTCCGAGGACTACCCGGAGCTGCCTGAGCCCTACAACAATCTCGCCGTGCTCTACGCTCAGCAAAAGCAATACGACAAGGCACGTACCGCGCTTGAAATGGCCATCCGGACTCACCCGGCTTATGCCATCGCCTACGAGAACCTTGGTGATATTTATGCCAAGCTGGCCAGTCAGGCCTATGACAAAGCACTCCAGTTCGATGGTGGCAACACAACAACCCAGAACAAACTGGCACTGATCCGCGACCTGATCACAACCTCGGGCAAGAGCAATGTCAAGCCAAGCGCCAGTGCACCTGCAGTCAGCGCACCGCCCCCCGTAGCTGTCCCAGCACCGACGCCGGCTCAACCAGTCGTCAAACAGGTCGCAACGGCAACCGTCGTCGCAACGACGCCGGGAGCTGCCGCACCGGCCATCAATGAGGCCAAACCGACCCCTCCTCCTGCGCCAGCGATTGAAGCCAAGCCTGTCGCCAGGGATGCCGCCAGCGAGGACGTAGCCAAAGCCTTGGCCGCATGGGCAAATGCTTGGTCACGCAAGGACATGAAAGCTTACCTGGCGACCTATGCAAGTGACTTCAACACACCAAAGGGAGTCAGCCGGTCAAATTGGGAAAAAGAGCGTGAACAACGCATTGGCGCGCGCCCCGGCAAAATCTCCGTCACCTATGACGAGCCGAGCATTACGATCAATGGTGATCGGGCTACCGTTCGTTTCAAACAGCACTACAAGGCGCCCGGCATGAATAGTTCCAGCAACAAGACGCTGGTCTTCGTCCGCGCCGGCAGCAAGTGGTTGATCAAGGAAGAAAACGCTCGTTGATGCGCAAATTGAAGTTTGTGCTGCCAGGCCTGCTGGGTCTGGCAGTAATTGCGGCTGTCGCCTTGATCCAACAGCGGGACGAAGATTCTCCTCTGGCTGAGAATCTTGCCGCCCCCCAAAAAGCAGAATCCACCCCGGTCTGGCCAGAACGTCCGGGGATCAAGCAAACGGAATCCGACGCAAGCCAGGCCGACGCAGGGGCGGAAGCCATGCTGGCTCGGGTTTTTCGGGAAATTGAAGGAAGAAATCTCGGCCAGGCCCTCAAGCTCACCGAAACTTTGCTCCAACAATATCCGAACTATCGGCTGGCGCACCTGATCAAGGGAGACCTGCTACTGGCCCGCACCCATCCAATTCAGGACTTCGGTGCCCTCAAGGGGGCTCCGCGCGAACAAATCGAGGATTTGCGTGCAGAAGCGCTGAAACGACTCCAGGGCTACCGGGAAAAACCGCCGGCCGATTACGTGCCGCGCTACCTGCTGCAAATGCGCCCCGACCAACGCCATGCCGTGGTGGTCGACACCGAACGCTCGCGCCTTTATCTCTACGAAAACGACCTCTCCCGTGGTGGTCGCCCGCGCTTTGTTGCCGACTATTACATCACCCAAGGCAAACTGGGGGCCAACAAACTGAATGAGGGCGACAAGAAAACCCCGATTGGCGTTTACCACGTAACAGCCAATCTTGCCCGCCAAAAGCTCCCGGATCTCTACGGCAGTGGCGCCTTTCCGATTAACTACCCCAACGAACTGGACAAACGGGAGGGACGTGGTGGCAGTGGCATCTGGTTGCATGGAACGCCATCCAACACCTTTGCTCGCCCACCGCTGGCCTCCGATGGGTGCGTCGTGCTGACCAATCAGGATCTGGATTCCATTGCCGGGAACATGCAGGTTGGACTGACCCCAGTCATCATCAGTAACGCTATTGAGTGGCTCTCAGTCGACGAGTGGTCACGCGAACGAGAGCAGTTCAATCAAAGTATCGAAGCCTGGCGCAGCGATTGGGAAAGCCGGGATAATGACCGTTACCTGAAGCACTATTCGAAAACCTTCAAGGCTAACGGTCAGAATTTTGAGCAATTCGCTGAGCAAAAACGCCAAGTCAATGCCAGCAAAACCTGGATCAAGATCAAGCTCGACAATTTGTCGATGTTCCGCAACCCAGGCAAAGAAGATGTACTTGTCGTAACGTTCGAGCAAGATTACCAGAGCAACAACCTCACCAACCGCATGAAAAAACGCCAGTATTGGGTACGAGAAAGCGGGCAGTGGAAAATCATTTACGAAGGAACAGCCTGATCATGAAAAAGCTAATCGGCATTTTTGCCGCTTTGACCTTGTCGACCGCAGCAGCCTGGGCGGCACCAACGCTTGAGTTGCAAACCAACCAGGGCAAAATTGTCGTCGAACTGGATGCCCAGAAGGCACCAAAAAGCACCGCCAATTTCCTCCAGTACGCCAAGGATGGCTTTTACGCCGGCACTATCTTTCATCGCGTCATTCCCGGCTTCATGATTCAGGGCGGTGGTTTCGACCAGAAAATGAATCAGAAAAAGCCGCACGCACCAATCGAAAATGAAGCCAAGAACGGCTTGAAAAACCTGCGCGGCACGCTCGCCATGGCACGCACCGGCGACCCGCACTCTGCCACCGCCCAGTTCTTCATCAATCACCGCGACAACGGTCCGCTTGACTATCCCAGCCGTGATGGTTGGGGCTATGCCGTTTTCGGCAAAGTCATCGAAGGCATGGACGTGGTCGACAAGATTGCCAAGATTCCGACCGGCAGCGCCGGTATGCACTCCGACGTGCCCCAGGCACCGGTCATCATTGAAAACGTCAAAATCATCTCCGAAAAATAAGGAAACCTCATGATCAAACTCACCACCAACCACGGCGTCATCACGCTCGAACTCGATGCTGAAAAGGCACCGAAGACTGTCGCCAACTTCATTTCCTACGTCGAAGCCGGCCATTACGACAACACCATCTTCCATCGTGTCATCAAGAACTTCATGATTCAGGGCGGCGGCATGGAACCGGGAATGAATCAGAAAGACTGCGGCGAGCCGATTGAAAACGAAGCCGCCAACGGTCTGAAGAACAAGCGGGGCAGCGTCGCCATGGCACGCACCAACGATCCGCACTCGGCTACTGCGCAGTTCTTCATCAATACCGTGGACAACGACTTCCTCGACTTCAAGGCGCCCTCCGGCCAAGGCTGGGGCTACTGCGTTTTCGGTGAAGTCGTTGAAGGCATGGATGTGGTCGACAAGATCCGCGCCCTCCCCACCGGCAACAAGGGCTTCCATCAAGACGTGCCGAAGGAAGACGTGATCATCGAAAAAGCGGAAGTCGTTTGATCCTCTTTATTTCCGATCTGCACCTGTCGCCCCGCTCACCCGGGGCGACGCGTTTGTTTCTTGACTTTCTTGCCGGACGCGCCCGCCTCGCCAGTGAATTGTTTATTCTCGGCGACCTGTTCGAAACCTGGATTGGCGATGACGACATCGATGATCCGTACCATGCCGAAATCCTTGCCGCGCTGCGCGCTGCCTCCGATGCCGGATTACGCATAAGCCTCATGCATGGCAACCGCGACTTTCTGCTCGGCCAGAAGTTCGCAGCGGCCAGCGGCGTTCGCCTGATCAATGACCCTTACACGCTGTCGACCGCAGAATGGCAGTTTGTCTTGTCGCACGGCGACGCACTATGTCTGGATGACGTCGCCTACATGAAGTTCCGCGCCCAAGTCCGCAGCCCGCAATGGCAAGCCGATCTGCTCGCCAAGCCCTTGGCTGAACGGCGGGAAATTGCGGCGCATATGCGCCAAGTCAGCGAATCCAGCCAGCGCGAAAAAGAGCATCCCTATACCGATCTGAAAACTGCCGCGACCGATGATTTCCTGCGCCAGCAGGGCTACGCCACCTTCATCCACGGCCATACGCACCAGCCGGCAAAGCACGATCACATCGTCGACGGCATCCACGTCGAACGCTGGGTACTGGCCGACTGGCGTGAAGTCGATGGAAAAACCCAAGGCGAATGCCTGGTCTGGGATGGCGAAGCACTGAAGCGCCAAGCCATTCTCCCCGAAAACCAGGCCTGAACGCGTGTCGACCGCAAAATCCGCCCTTGATTTGCTGCGCGACGTCTTCGGCTACCCCGCCTTCCGCGGTGCCCAAGCAGAAATCATCGGCCATGTCGCCAGCGGCGGCGATGCGCTGGTCCTGATGCCGACTGGCGGTGGCAAAAGCCTGTGCTACCAGATTCCTGCCCTGCTTCGCCCAGGTTGCGCTGTCGTCGTCTCACCGCTGATCGCGCTGATGCAGGACCAAGTCGACGCCTTGACCCAGCTTGGCGTCAAAGCCGCTGTACTCAACTCGACACTCGACTGGCGCGAAGCACAAGCCGTCGAACAGTCCGTTTTCAACGGCAACCTCGACCTCGTCTATATCGCCCCCGAACGACTCTTACTCGACCGCACGCTGGCCATGCTCGACGCGCTGGACGAAGCGGGGAAGCTAGCGCTGTTCGCCATTGATGAAGCGCACTGCGTCTCGCAATGGGGGCACGATTTCCGTCCCGAATATCTGCAGCTTTCGGCGCTGCACGAACGCTATCCGAACGTACCGCGCATCGCACTGACTGCTACCGCCGACCAGGCGACGCGCAACGAAATCCTGGCTCGCCTTGGCCTTGGTGCCGCCCGCGTCTTCCTGTCCAGCTTCGACCGGCCAAACATCCGCTATACCGTCGTCGAGAAAGACAATGCCAAAAAACAACTACTCGGCTTCCTGACCGGTCGCAAAGGCCAAGCTGGCATTGTTTACTGCCTGTCGCGCAAAAAAGTCGAAGAAACGGCAGAATGGCTTTCCGCCCAGGGCTACCCGGCACTGCCTTACCACGCAGGCCTGCCGGCCCAGGAGCGCGCCGCCAACCAGCGCCGTTTCCTGCGCGAGGAAGGTCTGATCATGTGCGCCACCATTGCTTTTGGCATGGGTATCGACAAACCCGACGTGCGCTTCGTCGCGCATCTGGATCTGCCAAAGAGCATTGAAGCCTACTACCAGGAAACCGGCCGTGCCGGCCGCGACGGTGAGCCTTCGGACGCCTGGATGAGCTACGGCATGCAGGACGTAGCGCTGCAACATTCCCGCATTGCCGAATCCGGCGCCGCCGAAGCACAGAAAATACTCGAATCACAACGGTTGACCGCATTATTGGCCTATTGCGAGGCACCACGCTGTCGCCGCCAAGTACTGCTCAACTACTTTGGCGAAGCACGCGAAGCCTGTGGCAATTGCGACGTTTGCATGGACCCGCCGGAACTCTGGGATGGAACGCTGGCCGCCCAAAAAGCCCTGTCAGCCATTTTCCGCACCGGCATGCGCTTTGGCGTCACGCACCTGACCGATGTGCTGCGCGGCAAGATGAACGAGCGCATGCAGCAATATGGACACAATAAACTACCCACCTTCGGGGTGGGCAGCGATCTCGACGATCACGCCTGGAAAAGCGTTTTCCGCCAACTGGCTGCCGCTGGGCTGGTACATGTCGATATGGCCGAGCATGGCGCACTGCAACTGACCGAAGCGGCGCGCGAAGTACTCAAAGGGCAACGCAGCGTACAGTTGCGCCGGCCCGTCAAACGAAAAACGACGACTAGCAGCAGCATCAGAAGCAATCAGCCCGTCAGCGAACTGTCCGCTGCCGACGAGGCGCTGTTCCAGCTATTGCGTCGGTGGCGTGCCGACACAGCACGCGAACAAGGCGTACCGGCTTACGTCATCCTGCACGATAAGACCTTGCGTGAGCTGGCCGAAGTACGGCCGGTCAGCCATGGCCTGCTAACGACCATCACCGGCATGGGCAGCGCCAAGATCGAGCATTATGGGGAAGACCTGCTGGCCCTCATCCGCCAGGCCAGCTAAGCTTACTTCCCTTGCTGCTGAGCCATCCGCAGCAAATCACCGCTGAGCGATCCGGTCGCCACAGCTTGGCGGAATGCTTCCGCCGCGTCAGTTTGGCGATTATCTGCTGCCAGCGCCAAACCCAAGCCCAACCACCAACGCCCTTCAGCAGGCGCGAGGCGGGCAGCATGCATATAGTATTTTGCGGCATCCGCATGCTCACCCTGGCGCGACTTCAAATGACCGAGAAAACCCGCGTAATCAGGCCTGTTTTCCGCATGTGGCCGCGAACGTTCCAGCGTGTGTACAGCAGCACCGATATCCCCTTTGTCGAGCTGGAGGCGAGCCAATGAAATCGCCCAACCAGTCTGATTTGGGGTCAAAACAAGGCCGCCCTCAAGCGACGCCATGGCTTCATCGTTCTGGCGCTGCCCCAATTGCAGACGTATCAACTTCTGACGTGCCGGCAAGTGCCCAGGATCAATTTTGAGTGCTTGCATCAAAGCTGCCGCAGCAAGCTCCACTTGCCCAGCAGTAATCAGCGATTCGGCCCGACGATAATCCTTTTCGGCCAATTCCCGGGTTGACGGCGGCACCGCAGTTTTTTCGATACGTGTTACCGCTACCGGCAGGGCTGGCGGAGCAGACACCGTAGTGTGGACGGGGACAGGGGCAGCAACGGTAACGGACTCGGGAGACTTTTGCCCCTGTATAGCCGGAGTTGCTGCTGGCACAGAAGAATTCAGGGTTGCAGCAACCTGGAGAGCCGGCTCCGATGTAACAACAGCTGCCGGTGACGAAATCACGGGGCCTTTGTTTTCGGATGTTGCCAAATCGAGCTGCATACTGGGCTGCGGCAACATTGCCTCAGTCAGAACGACCGGCACCTGCGGCGGCAGTTTGTCACTGGCCAATGCGGTCGGTGCCGGCGCGGGCGGCGGTGTTACAACGACTGGCGCAGAGGCAGGCACGAGATCACGGAGCCATGGCAAATCAGGCAAAACAAGGCGCTGACCATCAAACATCATGAGCCCAGCGGCGGCGGCAATCGACAAACCACCGAATATCCCCCAGAACAAGACTTTGCCATGACCTTTCTTGGCAACCGGCAAGGCACGAATTTCGCGTTGCAAATTTTGCCGCGCCGGATCATCCGGACGACTGACTTCAAGATTGCGCAATACTTCGTTGATCAAGCTCATCTCACCACCACCCCGGCGCCGTTGCGCCTTCCGTATCTGCCACGGCCCGTCGCACATGCGACACCTTGACTACCAGTCGATTTTCGCCAAAACAAGCCAGCATGGCCTTGTGGGCCAGAATATTGAGCAGCCGCGGGCGCCCGCGGCTGGCACGATGCAGGCAGCGGACAACCCGCTTGCCAAACAAAAGCTCTCCCCGATAACCCGCAACGCGCAACCGATGCGCCAGATAATTTGCCACCTCATCCGGCGCCAGACCAGGCAATTCATAGTGAAATGCAATGCGCTGGCGCAACTGGCGAACCGATGGCTCAGCCAATTTTTGATCCAGCTCCGGTTGACCGAACAAAATGATTTGCAGCAATTTGCGCTTTTCCGTCTCCAGATTGGATAACAGACGCAGAGACTCCAAGGTTTCGAGCGGCATGGCTTGCGCTTCATCAATGCAAACCACCACTTGTCGCTCCTCGGCGGCAAATTGCAGCAGCCCGTGATTCAGGCGCTTCAGGACGTGGTAGTCGTCATCGGTCACATCAACCGGCAAGCGCAACTCCTCGGCCAATGCCAGGAAAAGGGTACGCGGTGCCAAAAAAGGGTTGGGCAAGTAAGCTGAAACATTATTTTCCGGCAGCGCCTGCAACAAACGTCGGCATAACAGACTTTTGCCACTGCCAACCTCACCGGTGATCTTGATGAATCCTTCACCACTGGCCAAGGCGATCAACAAGGTATTGATCGCCTCCTGATGACCGCGAGTCACTACAGTAAACGAGGTATCCGGCGTGATGCCAAAAGGCAATTCGCGCAGACCGAAATATTCAAGATACACGGTAGCCTCTTATCACTTCCATTCCGAACGCGGTTGGGTACGCGGATCGAAGGCCGGCATGCGATTCTGCATTTCCTGAGTCATTTGCTGCCAATCGGCATCATCCTGAATCAGCGTCGGCTTCAGCAAAATGACCAACTCGCGCTTACGCATCGAGCGCCCCGTTTGCTTGAACAAATGCCCGAACAAGGGAATGTCGCCCAGCTCGGGCACCTTATCCACGCTGCCCGATTGAGATTCGGACATCAAACCGCCAATCGCCACAATCATGCCGTCACGCACCCGAACAATACTATCGCTCTCCTTGACTTTGGACGATGCATACGGGATGGTGAATTGACCGGAAGCACCAAAATCTATGGTCTTCGCTCGTTCGGTCACCGAGGTTACCGATGGCCGCATGTGCAAGGTGATATTGCCTTGATCATCAATTTGCGGCGTCACATCCAATGCGATACCTGAAAAGAATGGACTGGTTATAACGGTCGGCGGATTACTCGTCGTACCATTGTTAGCGCCGGTACTTGTACTGGTCGGCGGCTGGATTTCAACCACGAAACGATCTTCGCTACCCACCTTCAACACGGCTTTCTGATTATTCAGTGTGGCAATACGCGGGCTGGACAGCACGTAGACCGTACCCTGAGTCTGCAGAAAACTGATCAACGAAGAAAAGTTGGCACTCTGGAAAGCCAGGCCGAGCGCCCCTTGCACGGGAAAGGATTTCAGCAATCCGCCAACCCCGGTCATGGCCAGACCGCTTACGGCAGCCGCCGAATCGTAATTGGTCGTCACACTTGAGGTCATCGAAGTATCCGACTGTCTTGAGTTACCCGAAGTAAAGGCTCCTGCAGCACTATTCGCAGTACTCCCCAGAGAATCCTGCAAACTCATGGTTTGAGATGACGTACTCGTCACCCCGCCACCTCGCCGGAATACATCGGTATTACCGTTCACCGACCAACGCGGATCACCCTTCTTGTTGAACGAAGCCCAATTGATCCCGGAGTTGAAATCGTCCCCCAGTTCAACCTCGATAATTTTTGCTTCCAGCATTACCTGGCGCTCGACCGATAACTGCGTCGCCTTGAGGTAATCATCTACTTTGCGTAACTCCAGCGGCGTTCCCTTGACCACGATGACGCCGGATAGGGGATTGACGATCAAGTTGTTTTTATCCGTCACCAACTTTTCCAGCGCTTCCGTCAAAGCCCCCCAGAAATCGTATTTCGACCGGGTAGACACACAAGCGCTATCCGCAGCCCCACCGGAATTTCCCTCACAATCCGAAGCCCCGGTAGCTCCTTGCCCGCCTGTACGCGCCCCCTGTCCCTGAGTCGTAGGACCTGCCGAGGGAGCTGGTACACGCGTCACACTCCGCCCAGAGCGTTCACCCGCCAAATAGTTGATGCGAAAAATCCGCGACTGGATCGTATTGGGCAGCACAGTAATACGCTGCCCCTGAATCGTGAAATCGTAACCATACAGTTCACGCAAAGTTTCCAAGACCTCACGAACCGTAGTGTTCTTCAGATTCAAACTCACCGTTCCGCTGACATCCGGCGAAAAAAGCATGCTGTAGCGGGTACCAGTCACCAACGCGGTCAATACTTGTGTGACCGATGCATTGCTTACCGCCATGTCGAAACGGGACTCAGGCGGCGGCGCAGCGGGAATATCCAACTGCAACGGTGGCAACATGGCCAACGACAAGGCTTCATTTTGCGCTGCCTCGCTCGTGCGCCCTTTGGGTGTAGCGGCAGTTGCGATTTCCTGATTGATACGCTCGAAGGTCTCGCTGCGGCGTACCACCTCGTAATTGCAAGCCGTCAGCGTCACACAGGACAAGGCAAATATCCATTTGGTACTCATGGCACGTCCTTCTTCTTGCCGGCCTGGCCGGTCTTGGGCTTTATCATTCGTTTGTCGACCTCTGGGGTCAGGTAAAGGCGCGTATCGCCATCGGCACCGCGCAAAACCACATCAGTCTCCCGAATCCTGATCAAGGTATCGTTGCCATAACGCTCGCCCAGGCGAACCGTTTTGCCACCAATAATCGCCACGGGTTTTCCCCGCTGCGGCAACAAGACAGACTGCAAGCGCGGACTCTCTTCTTCCGGCTTCGCGGACTCTCCCTGCAAGGCACTCAACCAAGCCTCAGGTGGCCGTGTCGGATCTGCGGCCTGCACCAGGCCACTCGCCAGAAGTGTAATCAGGAGAAAAAATCTCATAGTCTCAGCCACGTACTTTCATTGCTCAATGTGTACACAGTGAGGCGCATCTCAGCCCGTGGATGGTCGATCACCTGATAATCCAACTGCCCCCAGAGCAGGCGCGACGGAAGTTTTTCGAGGTGAGCCAGATAAGTGGACAATTCAGCGTATGTCCCTTCAATCCGAAGCTCGACACCATGACGATAGAGATCAAATGACGGTGACCTCCGAACGCTTCCCGGCTCCTTTGTGGACGGCGCTGGCAACATGCTCTGTGGCGCAAGGGTTTTGAAACCGAGCAGGCGCAAGCCCGTTTGGCGCGCCAGCAAGCCCTCAAGCAGTGCATTCATCTCTGCAGGATGAACCAGTGAATCGGAAAATGCCCGTATTTGCCCATCCAGCGTCGCCTGCGTGGCTTGCAGACTGGCTCGCTCTTGCTTTTTTGCTGCGTCCGGATCCTGCCTGGACTGATGCTGCAAAGTAACCAACTGCACCTGCATATCGGCGCGCGTACCTTGCTGAGTCGCCAGCGATGCAGTCAAGTTGCGCTTGCGTACAGCCAGAGGATCCAGCAACAAAGTGTTGGCAATAAACAGGGGCCCCAGCACCAAAGCAGCAGCGAGCAACAAACGTTCGCGACGACTCAAGGCAGCGTAACGACCATCGAGAGTTTTCCAGCGGGCGATTAACGCTTTCATCGAGCCCCTCCGGTATTGGCGGGCAAATCGCTACGCATCACAAATTGGGTATGACGCAACGGAACTCGCACCTTAGTCGGCGCACCAGCAACCGCACTTGGCGGCGCAGCAGGCGCAGATGCAGTTGGCTCAGCATCAGGCTCGACGGCTTTCATATCCAGCGCAGCAAAACGTCGTCCGGAAAAAACTGGTTCGGCATTCAATTTTTCGATAAACCGGGGCAACAGCGAGGGATCAATGACTGCCCCCTCAATCAGAACGTTGCCCCCGGTCAACTCAAAATGCGTCAACCAAAGTCCCTCTATCGTTTGGCGGGAAAAACCCTCAAGCACTCCGGCAAAACCCGATTTTTCTCCACCAACGCCACCGTCCAGCGCCTTCAGGACCATCTGCCGTTCCTCATTACCCGAGCGCAAGGCATCAAGCAACGGGGGCAACGCGGGATCACCTTTTCGTCCGGATACTGCCTGCCCCAAAGACACAATCGCTTGTTGCATGGCAGTTATCTGGAGTTTGATTTCCTGATCTTGCGCCTCCAACGCTTGCACCTGGCTTTTTTCATAGCTGACCAAGCCACCCAGCAACAACAAACCAATAACAGCAAGCGCCAAGACCACGGGCAAGCCCAGCCAGTCGAAACGGGGCCGCAGTGCGGGCAGGAGAAGATTTATCTGCTGGCTCATGGGTTCACGTCCTGAATGCAGCGCCAACTGCCAGCAAACCCTGCGCTTGGCGTTCCAGACTCTTCAAGTCCGGCAGATCGGGAAAATCAGCAACCTCGGCCAAATCCATCGCCACCAACGGCAAATAGAGATTCTGCGCCAAGGCTGTGACGGTTCCCTGAGCATCATGCTCACAGGCCAAAATCAAGCGTGAAATCGAAACATACCCATATTGCCGGTCAAAATTATCCAGCGTTCGTTGCAACTCCAGCGCCAACCTTTCCAGCAACTGCGCTCGCCGCTCCTCATCGGCCTTGGCCAGCGCACCGGAAGTCATGTCGATACGCCGTGACAAAATCAACTCTCCGCGAAAGGTAATAACCAACATGCACCCTGCGTCGGTCAAGGAAACAAAAGCCAGCCCACGGTTATCTTCCTCGAACAATGCGGCCACGTTGCGCAATGCCAACTCCGGAATATCGATAGCTTCCAGCGCGAGATGCGATTCGCGAAACAGGCCCATTCGAGCCCCCACCACACTCGAAGCTGCTGCCACAGCAAAAACATTCGCCTGGCGCGCCCCATCATTCGGAATATCAATAATTGCCACTGCGGCATCGTCGACCGCGAAATCCACAGAATCCTTCAGGCGCCAACGCAAAGCCTCCACCCTTTCTTCAGCCGGTCCGGCGGGCGCTTCAAACTGAACCAGACTGTACTGTCCCTCATCCAGCAAAGTGGTGCAGCGCAAGCGCTTCAGATTCCGTGCGGCAGCCAACCGACTCAAGGCATCGGCTTCATCGACTTCAATCTGGAAGGAATCAAGGACGTGGATCAGCGGCCGCTGGCCAGCAAGCGCAACGGCATGGACGAGATCAAGGCGGCCGCCTTGTCGAACGACAGCCCCCCAACCCGCCGAAAACTTAGCCCCGAATTTTGACCACATTGTCCATATATCTAAAGTGTTTATCGAAGGATAGCTGGTAAGGTTTTAATTTTCAATGGTTTTCAACACAAAACCAATACAACCAGATTCCTGATGGAGCAAAAAACCAGCACCAAATTGGAAGAATTTTGCGGTCGACCGCAAGCAACGGCCAAAAACCAAACCTGGCAAAACCCAACACATCGCCGCCCAGGCTACATCGGCACGGCAGCCAGAAACGGATGACCCTGTTTCGCAAACGGGATAAGGCATAGAATCATCAATCCAGCAGGCAACGAAACACTCGGCCGCCGCACATCCTCATTCTGGCAATGGCGTCGTACAGCGACAAGCGAAGGAACACCCCATGAAATCGCGGTTCATGTTCACTAGAAATCTGGGCAGAAAATTGTGGTCAATCCCTGTTTTTCTGCTGCTATTTCCCGTAATTGGCGAGGCCGCGATATACACTTTCTCCGGAAGCAGCAAGCCAACTTGCACAGGTGGCACTTGGTCCAGCAGCGGCAGCACACACAGTTGCAATGGCTCAATGACACTGGCCGCTGGCGACTCGATCCTCCCCTCGACTGCCATCACCATCAAGACCGAAGCTGGCGCCCTGCTTTCGGGTAATAACACGCTCGGCTCAGGGAGCGTCTCCGTCAATCTGGAGAACAATTACGGTGGCCTGCAGGCGGCTGGCACCAGCTACATATACGGCAACGTTAAAAACACCAGCGGCAATCTACAACTGTCTGGCACAACGGTGAGCGGCACGGTAAGCAACAGCAATGGTGGCATCACCTTGAACGGAGGCTCGGTCCAGGGGCTGGTTTCGTCTGGTTGCTGCGCCGTCAGCACCACCAACACCAACCTGAGCGGCGGCGCCAGCAGTGCGAGCAGCACCCTCACGATCACCGGCGGCACCATTTCCGGAAATTTTTCGACCAGCGGTGGCAGTGGCATCATCCTGAGCGGAGTCACCTTGCAAAGCGGCAATATCACCGGCACGAACGTTGCCGTGACTGTTACCAACAGCACGCTCGGCACAGGCGCACTCCCTGTTGCCATTATTGGCAACGGCATTAATCTGACCAATGTCAGCATGCCCAACGGTAGCCTGAACACCGCCACAACGCCAATCAACGTCACCAATAGCAGCCTGGGAACACCGGACAGCACGGTTTCCATCACCAGCGGCAATGTAGTCACCCTGAAAAGTTCCACCACGGTTTACGGCAATGTCACTGCTGGCAACTGGAATAGTGCCTTGGACATTCAGGACACAAGCGCGGTTTATGGAACCTGCTCGCCGTCACATCCCAAATGCACACCATCAACTTGTTCAAGCTCCCGGGGAAGCTTTTACATCAACGAAGCGAACACCAAGGACAACTGGGTCGAAATTTACGCCAAGAATCAAGTTGCCTTCAGCAACTGGACACTCACCGCCTGCTCTCTGGAAAAACAGGGAAACAACTTCAATCAGGTGTGTGAGACCAAGACTTTCTCCTATTCTCCAGCTGCGGACGGACAATTCGTGGTGATTTCGTTCTCGTTGGGCTTTCATGAGCAACTCACCGATTACCTGCTGAAGGACAACACAGGCAAACTCGTCGACTACTTCCGGGTCGGCATGGACTTGAGTGCCCACACCTTGCAATCGGCCACCGCACAACAATGCCAGTTGGCCAACAGTTGCAACATCCTGCAACGTAGCAACAACGGCCAGAGAAACTTTGCCAGAATCCCCGATGGCGGCTGTGCATGGAATGAAAGCAATTGGCAGAACGACAGCAAAGACAATTCCAATACTAAAGTTGAGGTCGTTTCAATCTCCCGAAACCAACCTGACCCAGCCTTTGTCGGTTCAAATATCTCATGGACCGTTACCTTCAGCGCACCAGTCAGCGGCGTTGACGCTACAGACTTTCAGTTGGCGGCAAGCGATGGTGTCACGGGTCACTCCATCCTGAGTGTTACCGGCTCAGGGACCACCTGGCAAGTTAGCGCCTTTACCGGCAGCAAAACCGGCAAGCTAGGGCTGAATCTGGTTGATAACGACTCGATCAAAAATGGCAGCACACCATTGGGTGGCACAGGAAACAACAACGGTAATTTTACTGGCGAGGTTTACATCGTCGCACTCGCTTGTGCGAGCAGTCCGGTTATCAACGGCACCCCGAAAATGGAGGTGGGAGCACTGACGCTAATCGATACCTACGCAAAAAAAACACCGACTGTCGTCAATTTCACCCAATCCTTCACCGTACCGCCGCTAGTTTTCACCTTGCCGACTGATGATGGCGACAATGCAGGAGCACACCGCATTCGAAACGTCACCAAATCGGGGTTTGAAATCATGACACTCGAACCCCAAGGCGAAGATGGTCCGCACGTTGCCATGGCAGTTAACTTCCTTGCCATTGAAGCTGGACGCTTTGTCCTGCCCGATGGGCACAAACTCGAAGCATGCGCCTTTCCAATTACAAAAGCTCAGCAATCCCGTGGTACTAAAGAATGGGAATATCTTGCTTTTCAATCGGGATTCACGACTAACCCGGCTGTTCTAGCTCAGGTTCAGACTATGAATAACGAAACCGGCAATGTTCCCAGCACCCCCTCGCAACCCTGGCTAACCAGCGTTATTTCCAACGTTCTTCCCGGTAGCATGCAGATTGCGCTCGAACGCTCGGAAACCACGACCGGCTCAATCAATACTCCAGAAACCATGGCCTACTTCTCTGCCGAGCCAAGCAATGGACGAAAGTCATTCATCGCAGGCACCAAAACGATTGATTACGAAATCATTCGTTCAGCAGCCGTCGTCAAAGGCTGGAATGCTTGCAGCACAATCAATTACTCCTCTCAATGGCTGCGCAACGGTCAACCTTTCCGCCCGATTCCGCTGGCCACCCCCAATACTCGGGAGGGTGATGCCGGCACAGGCGGCGATGACGATGGCGGCTGGTTCCGACGCTGTACTGAAAATCTGACCAACGAATCGAAGCGAATTTCCTTAGCGGTCGACGAGGTCCGGACGGGTAGCACGAACTACGATAAAAACCGCACGCACAACATCGCCGAACGCGCCGGCATCGTCGTTTTTTCCGATAATTTCGTCACAACAGCGGTCAACCTGCACCACATCGAGATCCATCACCCGGCCACAGGCCTGACTTGCAGCCCCAGCGACATCACGCTCAAGGCCTGTTCTGATGCAGCCTGCAACACACTTTATACGGGTTCGGTAACACTCAGCCTTACACCGGCAAGTGCATCAAGCAACTGGCTAGGAACCGGCGTCGAAGCCAACCAGGTTGTTTTTACAGGTGGCAGTGCGACAGTACAGCTGTCACATACCGCCAACAGTACGGTAACCCTTGGCGCCAGCGGCACCCCAACCGCGCCGAATCCGCTAGTGTGCAAACGCAGCGATGGCAGTATCAGTAACTGCCAGATGACCTTTTCTTCCTCCGGGGCTCAGCTCAGCTTCATCCCGCCCAGTGGCGACCGAATGTGCGCACGGACGGAAAACTGGACACTGAAAGCCGAAAGCTGCGGTAGCGCCAATTGGAACAACAAGACAAAAAAAATTCGTCTATGGTTCAACTACGACACACCGACAACAGGCAGCGACCCCGTCACCCTGAATGGAACCAATCTACCAAGCACCGACCCAGGTACCGGCAACGGTATCAATCTCAGCTTCAATGGGAGCGGCATAGCGACTTTGAGTAATCTTGGCTACGCCTCAGCAGGCAAGATCAAGCTATCAGCCCAATACACTGGCAGCACTGCCACAGGCGATGCTGGCGAGAATCGTAACGGTGAAGTGATAACAACCTTCCGCCCCTTCGCCATCTGGATTACCGCCGACAGCGGCACATGCACTACAACTCCGGCATCAGACTGCGCCAAGTACGCAGTCGCAGGGGAGCCTTTTGCGTTACGTGCCAAAGCTGTTTGCTGGCAAGCTGCCGATGACGCCAATGGGGACGGGATCGGTGATGCGAATGCCAATCTGGGCAACAATGCATTGGCCAAAGGTTTCGTTGCCGCAGACCTCGAACTTCAGGTAGAAAAAGGCGATGCATCGCTGGACCAAAATGCAAATTTCCTCGACAGCACTGGCGCCATCCCGACCGACCCACCAAAGTTCAACATGCCGGATAACGATGAGTCGATCAATAATTTGCGCATTGACGATACCGGGGCCTTCCGTTTCACTGCCAGCGGTCCGTATCTGGGCACGACGATTCCCGCCATCGCTGGCAGCGGCTCACTGATCGGCCGCTTCATCCCGGCTCGCTTCAATACTGAAATCACTCAAGGATGCAGTGACTTCACTTACTCCGGCCAGTTTTTCAAAATCAAGGTCAGTGCACTAGATCTGTTTAATCACCTTACCGAAAATTACGCAGGTAACTGGGCGCGCGACCTGACCCTGTCGGACGCGAACACTAATGCGGGCAGTTTTGCCCCTGCTTCGGTCACGGCTGACAAATTTTCCAGCGGCACCATCAATCCGGCCAGCGATGTGAAATTTACCTTCACTAACAAGTTGACCGCACCATCAACCATAAAGGTTCGCACCGTGGATAGCGATGGCGTCTCATCGGCAACCGGCAGCGAAGGAACTACCCTGCTTCGTTCCGGCCGCCTGCGCCTGAGCAATGCCTTTGGTACCGTCGCCAACCCGCCACCAATGGCCGTGCGAACCCAATACTGGAGCGGCAATAGCTGGATCGCCGTCAACGACACCTGTACGCTGCCGACGACAGCCCTCTTCACCGTCTCACCGAACAAGGCGACGCCGACCCTGAACACCAGTGGTGCAGTTGGCCCCTGGCAGGTTCGCTTCAGCGCAATCAGCCAAGGCTCGGCCGATGTCTGCGCCAATCTGGCAACGATGCCCTGGCTACAAAACCCCGGCGATCCCTGCGCCAAGGTCACTTTCGGTATCTACCCGGCCGAATCACGGCGGACGGTGCATACGAGGGAGTTGTATTAATGCGCCATCCCACCGCATCCCTGCGTCTCATGCAGGGTTTCACGATGGTTGAACTGGTGATCGTCATTGTGCTGCTCGGCATTCTGTCGGTCACGGTGCTACCGCGACTGAGCGGCTCCAACGAATTTCGTATCGTACAGTTGCGTGACGAAGTCGCTGCTGCTCTGCGTTTTGCACAAAAGACGGCGGTCAGCCATCGACGCAATGTCTGCATCAGCGTTGCCGGCGATGTCCTTGCGCTTCAAATTGCCGATGCGCACCCAGCCAACGGCTGCAACCAGACGTTGAGCATTCCCGGTGGCGCCGCAACCGTTAGTGTTCCCGGCGTCAGCCTGTCGGTCACACCGGCAACACTGGTGATCCAGCCCTCCGGCCAGGTGACCGGTAACAACTCGCAAAAATACGAATTTTTGATTGGCGGTGGAGAATACAAGCTCACCTTATGGGCGGAGACCGGTCATGTCGAATAAGCACCACCAATCCGGCATGACCCTGATCGAGCTGATCGTCGCCATCGTCATCATCGCCGTCGGTCTGGCGGGCGTGCTCTCGGTGTTCAACACCAATGTCCGGGCCAGCGCCGATCCGATGGTGCAAAAGCAGTTGCTGGCCATCGCCGAAGGAATGCTCGATGAGGTGATGCTGCTTCCTTACACCGCTGGAACAGGCACTGGCACGGGATGTGTGCGGGAGGCATTCGACGACATTGGTGATTTTGCCGCCTATAACAGCCAGCCGATCTGCGATCTTGAGGGTAATACCATCCTGAGCGGCTACAGCGTCAGTGTCGCTGTTGACGATGCCACGCTTGGTATGGAGCTTACCGGTGAAACATCGAAGAAAATCACTGTAACCGTTCAGCGTAACGCCAATGAAAGCGTGTCCTTGATCAGTTGGCGAACAGGCTGGGCACAATGACAAAAGGACAAGCCAACGCGATGAATTGGCAACGCGGCTTCACGCTCATCGAACTGATCGTTGTCATCGTTTTGACAGGCATCCTCGCCGGATCGGTGACCGTGTTCTTCAAACCGGCCGTAGACAGCTATTTCGCGACACTGCGCCGGGCGGCACTGGCCGATACGGCAGATACAACAGTACGGCGCATGGCCCGGGAAATTCGTGGCGCCGTGCCCAATTCAATTCTGGAACACGACGGTAGCTGCGTTGAGTTCGTCCCGAGCAGGGCCGGTGGACGTTTCCGCATGGCCGCACATCTCGACGACGACGGTACGCCACGTGAAAACGCCGGCCTCACCTGTCCGAACACAACCGAATCGTGTGCGCTGGACTTGACGGCAGCGACACTGAAACAAGCCTTCGATGTTCTGCAACTGTCCCAATCTGTTACGCCTGCGGTTGGCGACTTTGTGGTTATCGGCAATCAGGAGCCCGCACAGGTTTATAGCGGAACCAATCGCCGAGAGATCAGCAGCTTCACCACACTGCCCGCAACCAATGCCTTCGGCACGCACCGCATCGGCCTGGGCAACGGCTCGCTGGCATCGGCACTCGGTTACGACATGGGCCGTTTCTCGGTTGTACCGGCCAGCGGCTCAGTAGCCTTTGTCTGCTCAGGTGCCGGCACCACCAACGGCCGAGGCACTGGCATTCTGTATCGTGTCGAACGTGAATTAGGCACGACCACACCCAATAGTTGCCCGGCTGTCGCTGGCGCCCCGGTACTGGCCGATAAAGTCGCATCCTGCAACTTCGTCTACTCGGCCAACGGCGGCACGCAGCAGAACGGGCTGGTATGGATGGAAATCACCCTGACCGATGCCGAGGAAAGCGTCAACCTCGCCTTCGGCGCCCATGTGAGCAACATCCCATGAAACACACGGCAAACCTATCCAGACAACGTGGGTTCGGCGCCGTCATGGCGATCATCGTTCTCGTCATCCTGGCAGCACTGGCCGCAGCCATGACGCGCTTCGGCTCGATACAGCACATGACCTCAGCCCAGGACGTGCTGTCAGTGCGCGCACTGGCCGCCGCACGCAGCGGCCTGGAAGAAGGCTTGTATCGCGCGCTGCGGAATAATGAATGCGCCGCCACCGCAACCTGGCATCGTGACCTGACTAGCGATACGGGTTTTGTTGTCAGCATCAGATGCACGCCTTCAAGCGAGTTCCACGAAGGCGAAAGTACGCCGGGCGTCCCAAAGAAGCTAACTGTCTACAACATCACCGCAACGGCCTGCAACATGCCGACAGGTGGCGCTTGTCCCAACGCCACTGCCGTCACGTCGGCCGGCTATGTCGAACGTGTCCTGCAGACAGTAGCGACCAGTATTGCCCCCGAGTAAGGGCCGATCAAAAGAAAAACAGGCTTTACCTTATCCGGAGCGATGAATAAAACACACCTCACCCTGCTGTTTGGCATCCCTTTGATCGGCGTTCTGGTCTTCCCTTTCCTGTTTGGTCAAAAACAGAATACGGAACAGGAAAAACGCCGTGCCTGCGCTTCGGCAAACAGCCAATTACCGGAAATCAACGGCCGTGTCGCTCTCGCCGGTTCCGGCTATTACCTGCTCGAAGATAAAAAATGGCGCTTCCTGCTGATGCGCTGCCATCCCGACGCTGGCCGCCAGGGCTGCGCCAAAGCCAGTCCGGCACAAAAAGCACTCGAAAAAAATATCGGGAAACCCATACGCGCCAGAACGTGTGAGACCCAGATCGTGCAATTTGAAATTGATGGACGCTGGTTTGAGCGCTGATTGACGAGGAATCGACGCGTTCCCGCAGAAGAAAAATGCTGCGATTTTTAGGGATTTTTTGCGGTCGACCGCAATATTCTGGAAAAACTGGAAACGCTGAACGTGAAAAAGGCGAGGAGGAATCTCCGCCTCACCTTTTTTGGAAACAGGGGCAGGTCCCCTATTTCCTACGTGAGCGGAATATAGCCCCGCCCACTGTTTTCTGTCTGACGTCTTAACAACCAGTATCTACGCGAGTAAAGGTTGGGGTACTACCAGCAGCGGTGGGCACAACATACGTTAGCGTGCAATTCGTTTTCAGAGTCCAAGTACCAGCAGCAAACGTAGCACCACCAGCATCCTGCAATAGTCCATGTATCGCAGCTGCCGCAGGATATCCGTAAACCAGAGCAACTGAAACACTATTAATCGTCGCTGTTGCACCGGATGCAGCGGTCACATCGGCACCAGCAACAAGGGCTTTTGCGTAAGCCATATTGGCTGCTGAAAGGGCCGCTCCTTGGACACTATCCAGTACGGATTTACGTGCATCACTCCCTAAATCGGTAAACTTCGGCAATGCCGTCGCTGCCAAAATACCCAGAATCACGATCACAACGATCAGTTCGATCAGGGTAAAACCCGCTTGTCTCGCCTTCATTACCTGCTCCTTATTAAAATTTAAAAATCAACAACCCGATACCGTCAGCCCACTGATCGTCGCAGCAGAACGGGCCGCGGTCGGTTGGGTGTAGGTAAAGAAACAACTGGCCGGATTGGTCGCGCCAACCACGCTGAAGGTTGCGACATTGCCGCCACCGGCATAGGTATAGCCTTCGGCCTTTAATTCGAGTTCGGTCGGGTTGAAAATACCCGTTAAACCGGCCATAGACAAAATGCCGGGATTGCCGCCAAAACCAGTGACAGCCGGGTAACCGTAGGCCATGTAGATCAGACCGTTTTCGGTACATACCGTGCCGCCGCTGGCAGCATTATTATCGTTATTGGCAGTACCGCCGCCACCTGGGCACGCGGCGACATCGGCGACGCTACCGCGGGACAGCGTAGTGGCGTGAACCAGCGATGCCGCAGCAGAGACTGCGCCACGCGCCGACTGCAGTTTGGCAATGCGCGCATCGCGCTGGAGATCAATGAAACGCGGCAACGCCACTGCGGCAAGGATGCCGAGGATAATCACGACAACGATCAGTTCGATCAACGTGAAACCACGTTGCTGGTCTGTGCTGGACGGTGTGTGTTGAATTGACATATTTACCCTACGCTGCGCAAGCTCATTAATGTAGCCATGCTAAGGTTATTTCTCAAGTACTTAATTCAATCCGCTGCCTGATCAAGCTTTTTCATTGACTTGTCTCCAGGCGAACCAGCCCGATCCCCGACATGACACCGCGCACACCGGCTGCGCGCGCGGCACGGCTGAGCTGAAATCGGGCCGTGCGTCCATCACGGTATCCATAAATCAAGACTCTGGAATTGGCGTCGTAATACCAGACGCTTTTTTCCTCCGGCATGCGGTCGACCGCACCAAGGTAATTCGCCGGCTTCGCCTGGACCCAGTCCATCGGGTTATCACTCGCCGGCAACTGACCACCAAACGTCTCACGGTGGGCGACCGCTTCCATCAACTGGGTACGAATCGACTGCGCGACGCCCTGAACGGTGGCCTCTTCCATATCGTCGCGCGCCGAGTTCAGCGAACTGAACAGCACCATGACCAGAGTACCTATCACAAGGATCATGACTGCGGATTCGAGGTAGCGCCGCATGGTCGATTAACGCTTGGTTGCGACTTTACCGAGATCCCACATCGGCAGGAAGATGCCGAGCGCCAGGATCAACACCATGATGCCGAGCGAGACGATCAGGATCGGTTCGATCTGCTGGCCCAGGGTTTTCAATTCGTACTCGACTTCGCGCTGATACATCTGGCCCACTTCGTCCATCATGTCGTCCAGTGCGCCGGATTCTTCACCCACGGCAATCATCTGCAACACGATGGGAGAGAAAAACCCGGAACTGATCGCCGCGCGCAAGACGCTCTCACCGCGTTCAACGTTATCGCGCATGCCTTCGATCTTGCCGCCGATATAGGTGTTATCGACGGTTTGCGCCGAGTTGCTGAGCGCCTGCATCAAGGGCACCCCACTACGCGCACCGAGGGCAAAACTGCGAGCAAAGCGCGACATCGCAGCTTTGTGCAGAATCTTTCCGGCAATCGGGATGCGCAGTGCAATGGCCTCCCATTGCATGCGCCCATTACGCGTCCCCACCCAAGCCCGGAAGGCGAGGATACAGCCGATCAAACCGACCAGCATCGCCGGCCACCAAGCGACCATGAAATTGGAGAAGCCCAGCAGGATTTTGGTCATCAACGGCAATTCGGCACCAAAACCTTCAAATACCTTGGCGAAGGCCGGGATCACGAACATATTGACGACCACAATCGCAACCGCCATGGCGATCACCACGAACATCGGGTAGCGCAGGGCAGATTTGACCTGCTCACGCATGAAACGCTCGAACTCCATGTGTTCATACAGCCGCAGGAAAATCTCGTCGAGCAGGCCGGTAGCCTCGCCAACGCGGACCATGGAGACATAAAAGGGCGTAAACACCTTCGGATGGCGGGCCAGGGAAACGGACAATTCGCGCCCTCCCTCCAGGCTTTCCCGCACATCCCGGATGACTTCGGCCATTGCCGGATTGATCGCCGATTCCTGCAGCCCGGCCAAGCCCCGCATGATCGGCACACCGGCTTTGAGCAGGGTATGCAACTGGCGGGAGAAAAACAGGATATCGATATGCTGGACACGTGGCGCGAACAGTTTGATCTCGATGCCCCCGGAGGGAGCATTCGCTGCCTTGGCCCGGGTTTCCTTGATCGACAAGGGCGTAATACCGCGCCCGACAAGTTGATCGGCGACGGCACCGGAGTTGATGCCTTCCAGCACCCCTTCTACCGCCTTGCCGGCACCATCGCGACCCTTGTAGGCAAAATTGGCCACGGCCGATTATTCCTCGAACTGATTACTGATGCGCATGGCTTCGGCAATGGTGGTTTTACCGGCAAGCACAAGTCGAACTGCGTCGCGACGCAGGGTTTCACCGGCCATTTGCTCACGCGCCGCACGCATGAAGACACTGGGGTCATCATCGTTGATCGCTTCGACCAGCGCATCGCTCATTTCGAGGAATTCATAAACCCCGCTCCGTCCCTGATAACCCGTATTAGCGCAGTGGGCACAGCCGCGGCCATGTTGGTAAGTGTGCTGATCGGCTTCACCCCCCAGTTCATAGCGCAGCCATTCGTGTTCATTCGGCGTTGGCATGTAACGCTCGCTGCAATTGGCGCAAATGACGCGAACCAGACGCTGCGCGACGATCATGTGCACCGACAAGGCGACCATGTAACGCGGCACGCCCATATCGAGCAGGCGAATTGGCGTGGACATGGCGTCGTTGGTGTGCAGTGTAGACAAGACCAAGTGGCCAGTCATGGCGGCACGCATGCCGATTTCTGCCGTCTGCTGATCGCGCATTTCGCCGATCAACACGATGTCCGGATCCTGACGCAGCACGGTACGCAGGACGCGGGCGAAGGAGAGGTCGATTTTTTCATGCACCTGCACCTGGTTCAGGCCGGGCAAGCGGTATTCAACCGGGTCTTCGACGGTAATCAGCTTTTTCTCTGGACTGTTCAGTTCGTTCAGCGCGGCATACAGCGTTGTCGTTTTACCCGAGCCGGTCGGACCGGTGACCAGCACCATGCCACTTGGCCGTTTCAGCGCATGACGGAAACGCTCCAGCACGCGCGGCGGCATGTTCATCTTGTCCAGCCCGAGCATGCCGGTATTCTGGCTGAGCAAACGCATGACGATGGATTCGCCATACTGGGTCGGCAAGGTCGAGATACGGACATCCAGTGGATTGGCCCGTACCTTGATACCAAAACGCCCGTCTTGCGGCAGGCGTTTTTCGGAAATGTCGAGGCCGGACATCAGTTTGAGGCGCAGCGCAACGGCTGACGACACCTTGGCATCGGCTTCGGTCTGGATATGCAGCACGCCGTCGATCCGGAAACGGATGCGCAGGGACTTTTCCTGTGGTTCGAAATGAATGTCGGAAGCGCGTAGCCGAACCGCTTCTTCAAACACGGTTTGCAGCAGTTTGACCACCGGCGCATCTTCGGCCCCCGGCGCCGTGCCGAGCAATTCACCGAACTCGATGGGCGTATCGCCCAATTCTGCGGTCAACTCCTTGGCCAGACCAGTAATCTGCTCACCACGGTGGTAAACCCGATCAATCAGGCCAAGCAACTGGCTCTCAGTGACCACCGCCTGTTCGATATCGCGCTTCAGGACGCGGGTGATTTCATCGTAAGCCTGCAGATCGGTCGGGTCCGACATGCCGACTTGTAGCCGACCATCGGGCAACTGATCGAGAATCAGCGCACGAAAGCGACGGGCTGGTGCTTCCGGCAAGAGCTTGATCAGTTCAGGTCGAGGCGTGAAATTGCGGAGATCGACAAAGGGCGCACGCAATTGATGCGCCAGTGCTTTGGAAATACCTTCTTCGGTGACGTAACCGCTTTCGACAAACACCCGGCCCAGTTTGCGACCGGTGCGTTTTTGCTCTTCAAGCGCCAGCTTCAACTGCTCCATGGTGAGCAAGCCTTGCTCGATGAGCATGTCACCTAGACGAATTTTCTGCGGGGGGGGCATCCCAACCTCCAAAACACCTTAAAAACCAGCGTTAACGATATGAAATTATGGCAACAGCTTCAACAGTAGTGGTTTTTTCCGGCGCCAACAAGCCCGTTTCCACAATCAGGGGAAACAGGCCTGTTGAGCGAAAGCGGATCAACGATGCCGACTGCCGCTGCGATGTTGTTGCGGTCCACCGGGCTTTTGGGCTGTTTTTGTCCCCGGCGCACGACCAGGCTGGGCCGGCTTGCGAGCGCCGCGTGGCGGCTGGGCTGGACGCGGTACCGCATGGGCGGATTGCTCGAAGCCGGGAATCACGACGCGCTCGATGCTGCGCTTGATCAGCTTTTCAATGTCTTTCAGGTTGCCGCGCTCGTCGTGGCAAACCAGCGACAGTGCTTCACCTTCCATGCCGGCACGGCCGGTCCGGCCAATCCGATGCACGTAATCTTCCGGCACATTGGGCAGTTCGTAATTGATCACGTAGGGCAAGGCATCAATGTCGATGCCACGGGCGGCGATATCGGTAGCGACCAGCGCGACCAGTTTGCCATCCTTGAAATCGGACAAGGCGCGAGTACGCGCGCCTTGCGACTTGTCACCATGAATCGCCGCCGACTTGATGCCGGCCTTGTCCAAGGTCCGCGCCAGCGCATCTGCACCATGCTTGGTACGGGCAAAAACCAGCACTTGGTGCCAACCGCGCGTCTCGAACAGATGACAAAGCAGTTCCTTCTTCTTTTCGCGGTCGGTTTCGATGACCCGCTGCGTCACGGTTTCGGCCGAGGTATTGCGCGGCGCCACATCGACCGACACCGGGTTGTTCAGCAAACCGCTGGCCAACTCACGGATTTCCGGCGAGAAGGTGGCCGAGAACATCAGGTTCTGCCGTTGCTTCGGCAACAGCGCGATGATCTTGCGAATATCGCGGATGAAACCCATGTCGAGCATGCGATCAGCTTCATCAAGGACGAAAATCTCGATTGCCGAAAGGTCGACCGTACGCTGCTGCACGTGATCAAGCAGACGACCCGGCGTTGCCACCAGGACATCGACACCGCGGCGTAGATTGGCAATCTGCGGATTGATGCCGACACCGCCAAACACAGCCAGCGAATTGATCGGCAAATGCTTACCGTAGATCCGCACACTTTCCTCGACCTGAATCGCCAGTTCGCGGGTTGGGGTCAACACCAGAACGCGCGGGGTTTTGGCGACGCGGGTCAGGCGGTCATTGCTTGTGCCATTCGGGCCGGAAACCAGTCGATGCAGGATGGGCAAGGTAAAACCGGCGGTTTTGCCGGTGCCGGTCTGGGCAGTTGCCATCAGGTCGTGGCCAGCCAGCACAGCGGGAATCGCTTGCTGTTGAATGGGGGTCGGCGTGTCGTAGCCCTGTTCGGCCACGGCACGTTGAAGTTCGGCCTTCAGGCCGAGTTCGGAAAACAGCATGTAATACTCCGGAAATTGCTTCTGATGGCCGAAAATTCGGCGGTGAAGGTCAGTTGACGCCTTCAATGTAGTAGTCGACCCGACCGCGCGGCGCCAGGTACTCAACGACGGCCAGCGGTATTTTGGCCGGATTGAGCGCGCTCTCTATCTTGGTGTTAGCTTCGCTCAGGTCGAGCAACAAAGCTTCGGTGCGCGGGACGTCGGGATCATACAGCATGACCAGCGGACGAAGCAGGTCACCGGTGTTGGTTTCCACCACCAGACCAATACTTCCATCATCCAGGGCAACGAAACAACCCGGTGGATAAACCCCCACGGCCCGGACAAACATCTGCAGCAAGGCCGGGTCAAAATACGCGCCTTCATGCTTGAACAAATACGCCACAGCCTCGCCCGGCGTTTTTGCCGTACTTAAATCGAACGGGTTGCATAGATTGTCGTAACGATTGGCAATCGCCACGATGCGCGCCAGACGTGGAATCTTGCTTTCCAGCAAACGACTCGGAAAACCGCTGCCATCCCAACGCTCGTGGTGACAGGCAATGATATTCCTGGCCCCTGCTGCCAACTCGGTCATCGCCGCAGCGTGCTTGATGCCATAACCGACATGGGCCTGATAAAACTGCTCTTCGGAAGCGGTACGCTTGGCATTGCGCAGGATACGCGCCGGCACATCCACCTTGCCGATATCGTGAAACAGCGCCCCAAGACCTAACTGACGCAGTTGTTCTTCGTCCAGCCCCGCTTCTTTGCCAAGCAGCAGCGAAAGCACCGAAACGTTCATCGCATGTTGTGCCACGCCCGCTTCCTTGACCTTCATGTTGACCAGATGGATAGCCACGCTCTTGCTACCGATCAGACCGCCCACCAGACGACCGATGGTCGACTTTGCCCGATTGAACGACTCCGCAGGCCGACTGTGCAGCGCCTTCAGGATGTCGCCCACGCCGGTGGCTTCCTGCTCATATAAACGCTCACAACGCGCCAGCCCTTCACGCTGCGCGCGCACTTTTTCGGTACGGTCACGCTTGCTGTCCAGCATGGAGGCAATCACCCCGGCAGAAAAATCTTCTTCCGGTTCACTTTCCGGCGCTTTCTCCGGCAGGGGCTGAGCCGTGCTGCGCGCGGGGTCCCATTCGATTTCCTTCAAACCAAGGCTGCGCAGCACCTTGATCTGTTCAGCGTCAGCAATGCGAAACCGGTTGAGCAGAAACGGATGCTCCAGCCAGCCCAGGCCACTGATCGAGATGAAAATGCCAGGTTGCAGTCGGTCGACCGAAATAAGCTGCTTCATCCGGCAATCCGCGCCAGCCCTCGCTCGAGGTCGGCTTGCAAGTCTTCCACGGCTTCCAGGCCCACCGCAATACGCAACAAGCCCTCATTGATACCGGCCGCCGCCCGTGCTTCCGGGGTAATGCGGCCATGCGTGGTCGAAGCGGGATGGGTAATCGTGGTCTTGGTGTCGCCCAAATTAGCGGTGATGGACAGCAAGTGGCAATTGTCGACCACGGTCCAAGCTTCGTCACGTCCGCCCTTCACTTCAAACGATACGATGGCACCGCCGGATTTCTGCTGGGTTTTGGCCAGTTCGTATTGCGGATGCGACGGCAAACCGGGATAGAAGACGCGTGCGACTTTCGGATGCGCTTCCAGCCAGGCGGCCAGTTTCGCCGCCCCGGCAGCTTGCGCATCCAGACGAATCTTCAGGGTTTCCAGTCCCTTCAGCAGCACCCAGGCATTGAACGCGGACAGCGTCGGGCCAGCGGTGCGCAGGTACTTGAAGACTTCGTCGGTCAGCTTCTTCGGTCCGCACACGGCACCGCCCAGCACGCGGCCCTGGCCGTCGATGTATTTGGTGGCCGAATGAACGACCAGATCAGCCCCCATTGCGAGCGGCTTTTGCAGGATCGGCGAGCAGAAACAGTTGTCGACGGCAACCAGAATGCCCTTGGCGTGCGCGATTGCGGTCAACGCCCGAATATCGGCAATTTCGGTCAGCGGATTGGATGGGGTTTCGAGGAAAAACAGCTTCGTTTCCGGACGGATCGCCGCTTCCCATGCAGCGGGGTCGGTGTGCGAGACGAAAGTCGTCGTGATGCCGGTACGCGACAGGATGTTGTTGAACAGCTGAACGGTCGCGCCAAACAGGCTGTTCGACGCGACGATGTGGTCGCCCTGCTTCAGGTGCGCCAGGCACAGCGCCATGATGGCCGACATGCCGCTGGCCGTGGCCACGCAATCTTCGGCACCTTCAAGCGCCGCCAGACGCTCTTCGAACATGGTGACGGTCGGGTTGGAAAAACGGGCGTAAACATTCCCTTCTTCCTCACCGGAAAAACGCTTCGCTGCCTGTGCCGCACTCTGGAAAACAAAGCTGGAGGTCAGGTACAGCGCCTCGGAATGCTCGCCAAACTGGCTTCGTTCCTGGCCGGCACGCACCGCCAGGGTTTCGGGACGGTAGTTTTCCATGCCGGTCATCAGTTCTGTCCGCTATTGCCCAGACCGAGCACCATTTGTTCCGAAGAACTGTTGTCGCCATCGTCGTCGTTTTTGGACGGCTTACCGTTACGCTTGCCTTCCACTGCGTCGAGGTAATACGAGTCGATATCACCGGTAATGTAGTGGCCGTCGAAACAGGAGGCGTCGAACACCGTCAGATCGCTGCGCAGCCGGGTTACCGACTCCTTCAAGGCCTCCAGATCCTGATAGACCAGGGCATCGGCACCGATCTCAGCGGCGATCTGGGCATCCGTCCGGCCGGTGGCGATCAATTCGGCACGCGTCGGCATGTCGATACCGTAGACATTCGGGAACCGCACCGGGGGCGCGGCAGAGGCGAAATACACCTTGGTCGCCCCGGCGGCACGGGCCATTTCGACAATTTCCCGGCTGGTCGTGCCGCGTACGATGGAGTCATCGACCAGCAACACCCGCTTGCCTTTGAATTCCTGGCCAACAGTATTCAACTTCTGCCGCACCGATTTCTTGCGCATGGCCTGACCGGGCATGATGAAGGTCCGGCCGACATAGCGGTTTTTCACAAACCCTTCACGGAACGGGATATTCAGCGCGTGCGCCAGTTGCATCGCGGAAGGCCGGCTGGAGTCGGGAATGGGAATGACCACATCAATTTCGTTGACCGGAATATTCTGTTTGACCTTCTCAGCCAGCAGTTCGCCCATCGCCAGACGAGCTTCGTAAACCGGCACGCCGTCGATCACGGTGTCCGGGCGAGCCAGATAGACATATTCAAAAATACACGGCGCATACATCGCCTGCTGTGCGCACTGCCGACTGTGCAGATTGTGGTTGAGATCAACGAATACTGCCTCGCCCGGTTCGATATCGCGCACCACCTCGAAACCCAGGGTATCGAGCGCGACCGATTCAGAAGCGATCAGGTACTCGGTACCTTCCGGTGTCTCGTTCTTGCCGTAAATCAGCGGACGGATGCCGTGCGGATCGCGGAAAGCCAGCAGACCGTAACCGGCGATAATGGCAACAACAGCATAAGCCCCCCGGCAACGGCGATGCACGCCCGCCACCGCCTGGAAAATGCTGTCCACATCGAGCTCGTAGCCATGCGCCGCCGACTGCAGCTCATGCGCCAGCACATTGAGCAGGACTTCGGAATCCGAATTGGTATTGATGTGGCGACGATCCATGCGGAACATCTCGCCCTTCAACTGCTCGGCATTGGTCAGGTTGCCGTTGTGGCCGAGCACGATGCCGAACGGCGAATTGACGTAGAACGGCTGCGCTTCAGCAAAATTGTAGGCCGAACCGGCGGTCGGATAACGGACATGGCCAATACCGCAGTTGCCCGGCAAAGCCCGCATGTTGCGCGTGCGAAACACATCGCGCACCAAGCCGGGGCCTTTGTGCAGGTGAAAGGTATTACCTTCCGCCGTCGCAATACCCGCTGCATCCTGGCCGCGATGCTGCAGCACCATCAAACCATCGTAAAGCAACTGATTGACCGGCGTGGTCGCCAAGACACCGAGAATCCCGCACATAGTTTTTTCCTGACTAACTGAATCGAATTCGTTTGGCCAAATCGTGCGGCAACATGGGTTTCATCACCAGCACGGCTGTTTCAAGAGGTGGCGCCAGCGTCGCACCGCGCCACCAAGGTTGGGTCGGCGCGGCGGTCATGCCACCGAGCGCGACCAGCACCAGCGTTATGAGAAGACCACGGGCCAGGCCAAAAAACATGCCGAGCAAGCGATCGGAAACGGACAAGCCAAGCGCCTTGACGGCCTTGACGATGAGGATGCGAATGATCGCCATGACGATCAGTACGCCGAGAAATACCAGCACACAGCCTACCAGTGCCCGCAAGGTCGGATCATTGATACCGCCGGGCAGCATAGCGCCGACTTCGCTACCGAACTGGAATGCGGCAAAAATCCCCAGACCCCAGGCAATCAGTGCAATGATTTCGCTGACCATACCGCGCCACAGGCCGAAAGCCAGCGACAACACGATGATGGTGAGTGCGATATAGTCAAAAAGCGTCATTATTTGGCAGCGACAACACCAGAAACACCAATGCGCTTCATTTTATCCAGCGCCTTTTCCGCCGCATCGCGACTGGCAAAAGGCCCGGCCCGCACGCGGATTTTCTTACCTTGCGGGGTATCCAGCGGCTCGGTAAATGTTTTGATTCCCTGCTCGCCCAGTTTTTTCCTGATCGTTACCACGTTGGCTTGGTTCGAGAATGCACCGATCAGCACCAGATGTTCGCCAGCCGCAGCTGCCGGGGCGGGCGCGAGTCCCTGCCCCGCCAGGATGGCAGCAGCCCGCTTGGCATCGTCGTTAGCAACAGGTTTAGGTGGCGTCGGTTCAGGTTTCTCTGCTGGTTTGACGGGTTTTTCAACAGGTTTGGGAAGCGTCTTCGCCGGCGGCAGCTTCTCGATTGCCGGCTTCTCGACCGGAACTGCCTTGAGCGGCGTATCGCGCACAGGATCAACGCTTCGCGCGGGTGCCGCGTCAGCCGGGCGGGCTGCAGGTGCATCCTCGGCGGGCAGCTTTTCCGCCGGTCCTTCCTGCGGTGCGGCAGCAAAACGCGGGGCAAATGCCTTGTCGTCCTGACCCGGAATGCTGATTTCCACATCCTGCACCGGCGGACGCGGATCGTGGTCCATGATCATGGGCAGGACAAGGGCCACCACGGAAACGAAAAAAACCGCACCGACCAGGCGCCGGCGAGCACGTTTCTTGAGTTGCGTTTGAGCGTCGTTGTCTTCCATCAATCAGGCTTTCCTGCCGAGCGCTTCGAGTGCTCCGGCCACCGTGTAGAACGATCCGAAGGCCAGAATTCTATCACTTTCCCCGGCGCTCTCCCGGGCGGCCTGCATGGCGGCTACTGGTGTGTCGTAGCAAACGACCTCGCCCCCCAGTTCACCAGCCCGCACCAGATCGGCCAAAACGGTAGCCGGCGTAGCACGCGGACCGCTCAGTGTCGCCAGATGCCAGACATCGACGCGCCCCTTGAGCGGCGCCAGCGCACCGGCAATATCCTTGTCGGCCAGCATGCCGACGACCGCATGGGTCGCATTGAAAAAACCCATATTGGACAAATTGCCGGCAAGCACCGAGACGGCTTGCGGGTTATGGCCGACATCGAGAACGATGGCCGGCTTGCCGGGAATGACCTGGAAGCGGCCGGTCAGTTCGGTTTCGATCAAGCCCGGCCGGATCGCCTGCATGGTTACCGGCAACTTGTCGACGATGGCTTCCAGCGCAGCCAATGCGACGGCTGCATTGAGCAACTGGGTCGGGCCGCGCAGGCCGGGAAAGGCCAGCGAGCGTTTGATCAACTGGTCGCCCGAGCGACACCACCAGCGCCATTGCAGGCGATTTTCCGCCGCCTCGGCAGCCGGCCGCTCGAAACCGAAATCGCGGCCGAGCAAACGCAAATCGGCACCGATCACTGCGGCATGATCGAGCAGCGATTGCGGCGGGTTAGGATCGGCACACAAGGCCGGCTTGCCGGCCCGGTAGATTCCTGCTTTCTCGAAACCGATGGACTCCCGATCCGGCCCCAGCCAGTCGGTGTGATCCAGCGCCACGCCGGTAACAATGGAAACATCCGGTTCGTAGGCGTTGACCGCATCAAGACGGCCACCCAGCCCCACTTCGAGCACAGCTGCCTCGACGCCGGCCGCAGCAAAGACCTCCCAGGCCGCCAGCGTGCCGAATTCAAAATAAGTCAGCGCCACGCCACTGCTCAGGCGCGCCGCCTCGACCCGCTCAAAGGCCGCACACAGCGCCGCGTCGGAAACCGCTTCGCCGTTCAGACGCACCCGCTCGTTGTAAGCCAGGATATGCGGCGAGGTATAGCAACCGACCTTGTAACCGGCTTTGGCAATGATGTTGGCCAGATAGGCGCAGGTCGAACCCTTGCCATTCGTCCCGCCGACCACGATTACCGGACAGTGTTGCTGCTGGCCGAGAACGGCCTTGACCTGGCGGATGCGGTCCAGACCCAGCTCGATGCCGGCTTGCCCTTTCGGGTGCAAGGCTTCGAGATGGGCCAGCCAGTCGTTCAGCGATTTCAAGCGGCGACCGGGAATTTTTGCAGTAGCGCCAAAGTCCGGGCAAGCTGATCGCGCATTTCGCGCCGATCCACGATCATGTCGACGGCCCCCTTTTCGAGCAGGAATTCAGCCCGCTGGAAGCCTTCCGGCAGGGTTTCACGCACGGTTTGTTCGATCACACGCGGGCCGGCGAAGCCGATCAGCGCCTTCGGTTCGGCAATTACCACATCGCCAACAAAGGCAAACGAGGCAGAAACGCCGCCCATGGTCGGGTCGGTCAGGATGGAGATGAAGGGCAGACCGGCTTCGGACAACTTGGTCAGCGCTGCCGTCGTCTTGGCCATCTGCATCAGCGAGAACAAGCCTTCCTGCATGCGTGCCCCGCCGGATGCGGTGATGCAAATGAACGCGGTGTTATGTTCCAGCGCCGCATTGACCCCGCGGACAAAACGCTCGCCAAGCACGGAACCCATTGAGCCGCCCATGAAGTCGAACTCGAAGGCCGCCGCAACAACCGGCAGGGTCTTGATGGCGCCCTGCATGACCACCATCGAATCCGTCTCGCCGGTATCGCGATTGGCTTCCATCAGACGATCCGGATACTTCTTGGAATCCTTGAATTTCAGCGTGTCGACCGGAACAACCTCGGCACCGATCTCGAAACGACCTTCCGGGTCGAGCAGCAGGTCAAGCCGCTGACGGGCGTTGATCCGGTGATGATGGCCGCACTTTGGGCAAACCTGCAGATTGCTCGCCAGATCGGTGGCATAGAGTACGGCTTCGCAGGCCGGGCACTTGCTCCACAAACCTTCCGGCAGATTGCCGCGGCGCTGCTGCACGCCCTGTTCACGCTTGATTTTCGGGGGGAGAAGTTTGGTCAACCAGCTCATTTTTTTACCTCATCCACACCGCGACGAATGTCCGCAACCAGCGTCTTGACGTTGGCACAGGCCGTTTCTGCGGTCGACTGCTCAATTTCTTCAATAATGCGACTACCGACGACGATGGCATCGGCAAAGACGGCAATGCGCGACGCGGTGGCCGCATCGCGAATACCGAAGCCGACACCGACCGGCAGCCCGGTTTTTTGCCGGATGGCCGGCAACTTTTCAGCGACCGCCTCGACATTCAGCGCGCCGGAACCAGTGACCCCGGCCAGCGACACGTAATACACATAGCCGCTGGCGATTTTTGCCACCTGCTCGATACGTTCTGCGGTCGACGTCGGCGCGATCAGGAAAATCGGATCCATGCCGTTCGCCTTCATCGCAGCACCGAATTTCTCCGCCTCTTCCGGCGGATAATCGACCACCAGCACGCCGTCCACGCCGGATTGCGCAGCCTTTTCGGCAAACACGTCGAGGCCCATGGCTTCGATGGGATTGGCGTAACCCATCAACACGACTGGCGTCTTGTCGTTTTCGGTACGGAAGGCGCTCACCCGCTGCAAGACCTTGCGCAGCGTCATGCCACGCGCCAATGCACGCTCGGAAGCCCGCTGGATGGTCGGGCCGTCGGCCATCGGATCGGAAAAAGGCACACCCAATTCGATGATGTCGGCCCCGGCATCGACCAGCGCATGCATCAACGGTACGGTCAGATCGGCGCTCGGATCACCAGCGGTAATGAACGGAATCAGCGCCTTGCGGCCCTCGCCATTGAGGCGTTCGAAAGCTTTTTGAATACGTGACATATCAGAACTGAATCCCTGATTTTTCGGCCACGGTATGCATGTCCTTGTCACCCCGACCGGAGAGGTTGACCAGCAGAATCTTGTCCTTGTCCAGCGTCGGCGCCAGCTTGGCGGCGTAGGCCAACGCGTGACTGGACTCCAGCGCCGGAATGATGCCTTCGATGCGACACAGCGTATGGAAAGCATCGAGCGCTTCGCTGTCGGTCACCGGCTGATACTCGGCGCGGCCGAGGTCTTTCAGCCACGCATGCTCCGGACCGACGCCCGGATAATCGAGACCGGCTGATACCGAATGCGTCTCGATGATCTGACCGTCTTCATCCTGCAGCAGGTAGGTGCGGTTGCCATGCAACACACCGGGTACGCCGGCAGTCAGCGACGCCGAATGACGGCCGGTTTCCATACCATCGCCAGCCGCTTCGACGCCAATCAGGCGAACGCCTTCGACGTTGATGTAGGGGTAAAAAATGCCCATCGCGTTGGAACCGCCACCGACACAGGCGATCACCGCATCCGGCTGACGCCCGGTCATTTCCGGCATCTGCTCCAGACATTCCTCGCCGATGATCTTCTGGAAATCTCGGACCAGCATCGGGTACGGGTGCGGGCCGGCCACCGTGCCGATGATGTAGAAGGTATTGTGGATGTTGGTCACCCAGTCGCGCATCGCTTCGTTCAGCGCATCCTTCAGCGTCTTCGAGCCGGATTCGACCGGCACGACAGTCGCCCCCAACAGCTTCATGCGATAGACGTTGGCCGCCTGGCGCTTGACGTCCTCGCTACCCATATAGACCACGCATTCCATGCCGTAGCGGGCGGCAACGGTTGCCGTCGCCACACCATGCTGGCCAGCACCGGTTTCAGCGATGACGCGCGGTTTGCCCATGCGTTTGGCGAGCATGGCCTGACCGATGCAGTTGTTCACCTTGTGCGCGCCGGTGTGATTCAAATCCTCGCGCTTCAGGTAAATCTGCGCGCCACCGAGCATTTCGGACCAGCGCTTGGCGTGGTAGATCGGCGACGGACGGCCGACAAAATGCTTCAGTTCATATTCGTATTCGGCCCGGAAGGCCGGATCGGCCTGCGCCGCGGCGTAAGCCTGCTTCAGTTCATCGAGTGCGCCAAACAGCGTCTCGGCCACGAACACACCACCGTAGGGGCCGAAATGGCCTTTGGCGTCTGGGAAGTTATATTGATTCATCGGCTTTCCGTACAGCCGCCACGAAGGCAGCGATTTTTTGGTGATCCTTGATGCCCTTACGTATTTCGCCCTTGCTCATTTCGACACCGGAAGAGACGTCGACCGCAAACGGTTGCACGCGTTCGATGGCGGCACCGACATTTTCTGCGGTCAACCCGCCGGAAAGTATCAAAAAGCCGGGTAGCCCCGGTGGAATCAGCGTCCAGTCAAAGACATGGCCACCCCCACCGTAACCGTCGACAAATGCATCCAGCAACAAACCCCGGGCGTCAGGAAACGAGCCGGCGAATTCTACCAGATCAAGCCCCGGCCTTACCCGTGCCGCTCTGAGATAAGGCCTTGAAAACTGACGGCAATACGCCGCATCCTCATCGCCGTGAAATTGCAGGACGTTGATCGGCACGGCGGCGCAGGCGGCCAGCACATTCTCTGCCGGCTCATTGACGAACAGGCCGACCACCTCGACAAAGGGCGGAATGCGCCGGACCAGTTCAGCCGCCCGCTGCGGCGTCACGTAACGCGGGCTGGGCGGGTAGAAGACGAAACCGATGGCGTCAGCACCGGCGGCGACAGCGGCATCGACATCTTCTTCGCGGGTCAGGCCGCAGATCTTGATGCGGGTTTTCATGGCGGCGGGTTTCATGTCAGCGGATTTCATTTCAACATTCCATCGAGAAAATCATCAACCGGCTCCGGCAAGTTCCACTGCGCTTCGTAAACCGGCCCGCGAAAATATAAGCCATCCGGCGAAAAGGTCGGCGCGGCCAGTTTGCGATCCTGCATCTGCAGCAGTTCGTCCACCCAGTCGGCCGCCCGCGCCCCCTTGCCGACATGCACCAGCGTGCCAACCAGGTTGCGCACCATGTGATGCAGGAAAGCAGTGGCAGCAAAATCGAAAACGAACATCGATCCGCATTGGCGCACGCTTGCTGCGCTCACGGTCTTGATCGGTGACTTGGCTTGGCACTGTGCAGCGCGGAAGGCGGAAAAATCGTGCTCACCGAGCAGTCGACCGCAAGCATCCTGCATCGCGGCCAAATCCAGCGGCAAATGAAACCAGCCGACTCGCCCCTGCCACAAGCCAGGACGCTGCGGCCGGTTGAGCAGCAGATAGCGATAGCGTCGGCCGCGAGCGCTGAAGCGAGCGTGAAAATTGTCGCCGACCGGTTGCGCCCAGCGCACCGCCACACCGTCCGGCAAATGGGTATTGACGCCGCGCACCCAGGCCGTCAATGGTCGGTCGACCGGCGCGTCGAAATGCACCACCTGTTGCGTCGCATGCACGCCGGCATCGGTGCGCCCGGCGCACATCGTACCGACAGACTGCCCGGCGATAACCGCCAGCGCCGCTTCCAGCACATCCTGCACCGTGCCGCCGCCAGCCTGGCTTTGCCAGCCGCGAAACGGCGTTCCGTAATATTCGACACCCAGCGCAATTCTCAAAATAGCACCACAACCATCAATAACGACAAGGCACCGGCAATCAGCAAACTGTCTCGCCCGGTCCACACAGCGGAGGCGAATTTTATGCTGTTCGCCCCATCGGCGAAATCCGGCTCGGCAAGCAAAATTTTTCGCCAGGCCCCTTTTTCCTGTGGTGTTTTCAGACTTTCCAACACCAGCGACAGACGCACGACCAGTCGCTCGGTATCCAGCCCAAAGTAGCGCCAGGGCTGCAGCACGCCCCACAGGCCAGCCAGCAGCCCATCCCGTCCCAAACGAACAAAAAGCCAGGACAGGCAACCGAGCATGACGATCAGCCGTACAGCATGCACACTGGCCTCTGCCAGCCCCTCGTAGGTCGGCGCCCAAACGATATCCGCGTACGCCTCACCGGGCGTGTTGTAAGCCAGGATCAGCCACAAGGTCGCCAGCAACCAGCGCGCCCGACGCACGAAACCCAACCACGGCTGAGCGACACCAGGAACCAGCATCAACAGCACGGCACACGCCGACAAACCCGGGTAGTCAAGGGACTGAACCGCCACTAGAGCGGCAAACCATGCAATGAGCGCGGAAGAAGGATGCAACAAAAAGAGGCTCCATAAATACAAATGGCCCCACACGGGGCCATTTGCCGTTTGCCAGACAGTATTTTAACCGCCCACGCGCTCAAGAATTGCCTTGGCCTGCGCCGCCAAGTCGGGAGGACCGTCGCCAAGGACTTCCTGCAGCAACTCGCGAGCACCTTCCAGATCACCCATTTCTTCGTAGGCTTTGGCAAGATCCAGCTTGGTATTGACCTCCTCCCAATGCGGATCGTTCGGCGCAGCAAATGCAGCCTCTTCGAGCTCGACCGGGATTATGTCGTCACCTGCGGGCCCGGCAGAAAAATCCACAAGCTGGCTGTTCGGTGCTGCTGACAAATCGAGATTGATCGCACCGAGATCGAATTCAGAAGCAGGCACCGACTCGCCAAGAACGGCTGAATCACCGAGACTGACATCGAAATCCATCTCATTGCCCGCATCGGCGCTTGGCACAGACGAAATATCAGGAAAATCATCTGTCACGACCGCGAGATCTGTATCCACAGATTTGGCTGTCGGTGCCTTGGTGATTCCGGACAGCGGCAACTCAAACTCCGGCAAATCCGCCATGCCTGGCACAAAAGCCAAATCTTCCATCACGGAAACATCGACCGGAAGATCCGGCACCGTACCCACCGGCATCTCACCCAGATCGAACCCAGTATCAATCGAGTTTCCACCACCCACACCGCCTGCATTCACCACGGTTTCTTCCGGGGAAAAATCCATCGGCGAGACTGACTCTTTGGTGGCCGGCGGCGACAGATCAATGGCGCCGAAATCTGGCACGGCAAGATCATCAACAATCGGTTCAGCAACCGGCGGCTTGCCAACACCAAGCCCGGAATCACCGCCAACCATGCCACTCAGATCGAAATCAAGGGCCTCGGAAGAATCACTGTTCTCGGTGGCAGCAAAACCAGGCGTAACGACTGGCTCTGGCAGCGGATCAGCAACGGCATCAAGTTTTTTCTCGATGGGCTGCGATGCCTCAAAGGCGCTCCCCAGATCGAAGTCCAGACTCAAACCATCCTCAACCTCACCCAACCCGGCCGAGGACGAAAATTCCTGAGCCAGCGGTGTACTACTAACCAAGGTTGCCTCATAAGATGGCTCAGCGCCGGCAAGCTTGGCAGGCTCGGAAGAAAACCCCAATACATCGGTAGCCGACTGCTCATCACCCGTATCGCTGGCATCAAGCATCGGGACCATCCCGGCCATCGTCGCAGCAGCCTGGGCAGGCCGAACCACGAGCGTCGCATCAGGATCGAAGGTTTTCCCCGAGACGTCCGACAAACCTGCCGCGTGATCTTTTTGCCCGTACAACGGATTGGCAGGATCAATCCCGCCACCCAAAGCCGCGACTTTCTCCCACTCCGGCCCGATACCTGCCGTCTGTGCATACAACTCTGCAGCCAGGGTTTCAAATTGTTTGAGGCTGCGACGATTCGCATAAATCTCTAGCAACTTGGCATGGATGGCCAAACGATTCGGATCCTTCTGCATCGCTTCGAGCAGAATCTCCTCGGCTTGCGCATCCCGGCCATAGGCCATGTAGACATCCGCTTCGGCTACCGGATCAACATCATCGGTATCAATTGTGCCCGGACCAGCCTGACTGAACTCGCCGGTATGCTGCGGCACGCTACCGGTATCTACGCTCTGCCCCCCGGTTGAACCGAAAACAGAGTTTGGACCAAGACCGGAAGCCGCAGGCAAAGTTGTCGCCCCTTGGGATGACTGCCCCTGCTTGCGCCGGCGAAACACCAGTAAGCCCGTCAACAGAGCCAAGACCGCCGCACCGCCAGCCAAAGGCAACGGATCTTCCAAAAGCGAATCCAGCAAATCCGGCTCTTCGACAGCTACTGGCGCTAAAGGTACCGGCGGTGGCGGAGCCTTGGCAACCGGCGGAGCATCGACAGGCTTAGGCGCTGACTCAACAGGCACCTGGCTCGCTGTATCCGAAGCCTCAGCCTTCGGCGCGGCAACTGGCGGCACGGCCTCCGAGACAACCGGGGGAGTCATTGCTTCCACCGCAGGCTTCACCGGCTCCGCTGGTGCGGGAACGCTCGGCGCAACCGGCTTCTCAAGCTCGGCCAGTCGTTGATTCTTCATCGCGAGCAAGGTCTGCAACTCGCTAACATTTTTTTCCAGCATGGCAAGGCGGGTTTGTGCCTCCTGCAGCGCCTTCTCGCGAGCCAATTTATCCAAGTCGCTGCCATCGCCCTTCGCCGAAGCGTCAGCACGTGAAACCCGCACCTGATCCTTGAGCGGATCAATTGTGGGCATTTTTTCTTCAACTTTCGGCGTAATACGCCCGGCAGAACGCTGCACCGCTGGCGTGTCATCCTGCGAAGTTGTTGCTGCAGCAGTTGCCAACTTACGGCGGTAGGCCGAAAAATCACCGCTGGAAACATACACCTGACGCGCGTCTTTTTCAGATACGGCAGCCACAGCAGCCTCATCCGGAATATTCAGAATGGCACCCGCCTTCAAACGATGAATATCGTTGGCAATAAATGCATCCCGATTATTTCTGTACAAGCCGACCAGCATTTGCTCAAGCGAAACGCCAGGATATTGCGTTTCTCCGGCAATCTTGCGCAACGTATCGCCACGTTCGACAAGACGGGTCGTCTGATCGGGTTGCGACTTCGGCTTTTCAGTTTGCGCCGGCTTGGCTACCGGCTTGGCTGCAACAGGAGCAAGCGGCGCCACTCGTGGCTCCGGGAGACGCCCTCCGCCACGCACCGTCTCGACAACCTTTGCATCAACACTGCTTTGCAAACCTTGCGCCGCAGCAAACTCAGGCGGATCAAGCAGGAAAGTATATTCGCGAACCAAACGACCAGCCGGCCAATTCAACTCGACCAAAAAGTCAAGAAATGGGTCATTGACCGGACGCGTTGATGTCAGCTTGACAACCGACCTACCACCAGCCCGCTTCTCGATATCAAAACGCAAACTGGAGAGCGCTTGTGAAAAATCCACGCCGGCCTGTTTGAACACATCGGCCGATGCCAGACGAGCGGTCATTCCCGCCAGCTCCTCAGGGGTGGCCGATATTTCCACTTCCGCCCTGAGCGGTTGCCCCAAGCCGGAAAAAATCGTGAGTTTTCCAAGCCCGGCGGCTTCTGAAGCCACAGACGCAAGCGACAAACAGGAAGCGACGGCTACCGCCAGCGCACGTTTCTTGAGTTTGGAAGAATTATTCTCGGTCACGGCCATGCCCTGAGCGTTCAATTTGGGATAATCAAATTAACATCATGCACTTAGCAATGCAAGCTGAATTGCTTTCTCAGCATGGGGCAAAATCACCAAAACAACAGGAAATCAAGCAGTCGCACCACACAATACTCTTATACGATTTCTCTGCCTCCTTGTGCCCCCGCTCTTGCCGGACCTTGCTTTTACGGCAAAATATACTAATTCAGACGCTTTCCCAGGCTCCCGTTGCATTCTGCATCCACATCGGGTTCGTGCAAGCCGGCTCACTGTAATAAGCCATATTTTTTGAGTTTGTCGTGCATCGTCGTCCGGGCAACTTTCAGTGCATCCGCAGTACGTTGAATGTTGCCGTGCTGTCGTGAAAACTCGTCGGTAATCAACAAGCGCTCGTAGTTTTCCACCGCTTCGGTCAGCGAGGCCCTGCCGACCTCGCCGACCGGCGCCGCATCGCTGCCAATCCCGAGCACATGGCAATCGGCAACGTTCTTCAATTCGCGGATATTGCCCGGCCAGTCCTGTGCCATCAGGCGGTGCATATTTTCTGGGGAAACCACCGGCAATGGCCGGTTGTAGCGCTTGGCCGCCTGCAGCAGAAAAGCGTCGTAAAGCGCAGGAATATCCTCACGCCGCTCACGCAAGGGTGGCAACTCGATTCGCACAACATTCAGCCGGTAATAAAGATCAGCGCGGAACTTGCCCTGTTCCGACCAGATTTTCAAGTCTTCCTTGCTGGCCGCGACAATCCGGCAATTGACCGGAATCTGCTGGTTCGAACCGAGACGCTCGATAACCCGTTCCTGCAACACACGCAACAATTTGATCTGCATGCTCATCGGCATGCTTTCCAGTTCGTCGAGAAACAGCGTGCCGCCACTGGCATATTCAATCTTGCCGATACGCCGCTTCTGGGCACCGGTGAACGCACCGGACTCATGTCCGAACAGCTCACTATCAAGCAGATTGTCGGCCATGCCGCCACAATTGAGCGCGACATAGTTCTCTTGGCCGGCGCGCGACAAGTCGTGCAGGCAACGTGCGACCATTTCCTTGCCAGTTCCGGTTTCTCCGTAAATCAGTACGTCGACCCCAGCATCAGCGACATCCAGGATCAACCGGCGCACTTTCTGCATCTGCGGCGAGCGCCCGATCAACCGGGCCTCCAAGTCGTCACGCTGATCAAGACGGCGGCGCAAAGCCTCGACTTCCAGCACCAGCGCGCGCTTTTCCAGCGCCCGATGCACGACTTCGATCAGGTCGTCGGTCGAAAACGGCTTCTGCATGAAATCGTAGGCGCCATTGCGCATGGCCTCCACCGCCAGCGTCACATCACCATGGCCGGTGATGATGATCACCGGCAAACCAGTATCGCGCGCGCGCACCCGACACAACAGGTCCATGCCGCTAATCCCGGGCAGTCGCATATCGGTGACAACGACGCCGGGAAAATCGGCCGTCAGATATTTCTCGGCCTCTTCCGCAGAGGCAACGGCGACGACCGGAATACCAGCCAGTTGCATGGCCTGCTCACAACCGAGGCGAACATTCGGATCATCTTCAACAAGCAGGACCTGGAGCAGCATCTTCATGGCGTGGGTTTCCGGTAATCCGCCGGCAGTGGCGGCAGCAAGACGACGAAACGGGCGCCGCCCCCGGGTGCCGGCCCAGCCATCAGGTCACCGCCAAAATCGCGCAATATATCGCGCGAAATGGTCAGACCCAGGCCCAACCCTTCACCCGGTTGCTTGGTGGTAAAAAAAGGTTCAAACAAATGCGCCAGCGCCTCTTCGGAAAAGCCACAGCCGCTATCGCTGACCGCCAAAGCAAGTTTCCCTGAACTGGCCCGGTCCACGGCAAAGCTCAAACGCCGCACCGGCTCATCCTGCATCGCATCAAGGGCATTTCCGATCAGGTTGACCAACACCTGCTGCAGACGATTTCGATCGCACCATGCCATACCTGCATCGGCAGCGATGCGGCGCTCAATCACCACCGACTCCTTCTTCAGTCGCGACTCGAACAGGAATAATGCACCATCCAGCGCCTGCGCCAAGTCAACAGCGCTCGATACGGCAGGCGACTTGCGAGCAAAAGTTTTCAGCGGCCCGATGATATTCCCCATCTGCTCAGTCAACTGCTCGACGATAGCCAGATTCTTGCCAGCCGTCGCCGCATCGCCCCGGCGCATGAATTCGGCGGCATTGGCCGAGAGTGTGCGAATGGCACCCAGCGGCTGACTGAGTTCATGGGTAATGCCGGTGGCCATCTGACCAAGCACGGCCAACTTGGCGGCCTGCACCAGTTCAGCCTGCGCCGCGCGCAAAGTCTGTTCGGCGCGCTGCCGCTCCTGGACCTCGCGCTGCAGACCGCTAACTGCTTCCGATAGATCGGCAGTACGTTTTTCGACCTTGCATTCCAGTTCCTGATTGGCGCGTTCGAGCATCGCCCTGGCCTCCTCGCGTCCGCGCGCCAGGCGCCGCCGTTGGCGGGTGTAAAGGATGCCGAGCAGCAGACAGCCCAAGGCTGCGACGCTGAGCGCTGCATGCGTCGCAGCCTGCACGCCAACCGGCCGCAGATCGGAAAAAACGACAACGCGCCAGGCCGTTCCCGACAAGTGGCGAGCCATCGCCAAATATGGGCGGGCGCCCAGCGTCGGCGGCACGTCAGCGCGCAAGTGCCTGGGCAGATGGATGACTTTCCCCTCATTGGTCCCGTCGAGATCGATATCGAGACTGATCGTCCCCAGCGGTTGTCCGGCGAACTGCTGCCGACCGAGACGCTCCAGCACGGCTGGCGGCTGTTGATGCAAGGTTGCATAACGCCAGGTCGATGGCGACGCGAGCAAAACCACATCATTGCGGTCGACGATCAAGGCTGGCGCTTCCTGCGCCAGCCATCGCCGCTCGACCTCGCGAATGCCCGATTTGACGACGGCGACACCGATGATGGCCCATTCCCGAGTTTCGTCGCGGATCGGTAACGCAAAGTAATAACCCGGCTCATGCCGGACATGATCAACCGCATAATGGCGCGCTGGCGTACCCCGCACTGCATCGCGAAAGAACGGCATATACGACAGATCGGAGTCGAGCAGATTATCGGAGAATATCCAGTCGCTGGAAGCGACCACGCGGCCTGTCATATCAAGGACAAAAATGGCCGGGCCGCCCAGATGATCATTAAGCTTCTGCAGGAAGCGGTTGGCCTCGACCTGACGAATGTCCTGCGCCTCGCTCGGCGCACGCAGCAAAGCAAGCACATCCGGATTGAGTTCGACCGCACTAGGAATCGAGGCATGGCGCGTCACCTCGCTATCGATGGCAGCACCAAGAATGTCCAGTTGGTGCGAAGCATCCCGACGCATGGACTCAATACCAAAGTGCTCGGATACCCGATAGGAGAGGAGTGCCAACAGCAGAAAAGCGACAAGCAGTCCAAGCAAACCAAGCACGCGATGCGGACGGGGCAGCGAGCTTGGCAGGGAAGTGTCGGATTCCGGCATGATCATCGTCTGGGCTAATGGGTCATTGTACGGGGAATGCCACAGGCCCGGCTGAGCACAAGGAAGTGCAGCCAAGCCATTTTTCCGATCAGGGATAGAGGCCGCGCATTGCCCGTGCCGCCAGCACCCGTTTGCACGCCACCACGAAGGCGGCAGTTCGCAGAGGCAGGCCACGCTCCCCGGCAACTTCCCAGACAGCATCGAAAGCTTCGCTCATGATACGAGCCAGACGGGCATTGATCTCCTCCTCGGTCCAGAAGAAGCTGGAGAAATCCTGCACCCATTCAAAATAGCTGACAGTGACACCGCCCGCATTGGCCAGAACATCCGGCACTACAAGCACGTTGCGCTCGTGCAGGATGGCATCGGCAGCCGGCGTGGTTGGACCGTTAGCCCCTTCGACGATCATCTGCGCCCGGATGCCTACAGCATTATCGGCGGTAAGCTGCCCCTCAACCGCCGCCGGTACGAGGATGTCGCAATCCAGCGACCAGAATTCGCTGGGAGCAATCAATGTCGCACCGGGAAACTCACCGATTTTTCCACCAACCAGCAAATGCTGCTTCAAGGCATACGGATCAATACCTGCCGGATGGTAGATAGTCCCCCCAACATCCTGTACTGCCACCAGGTGGGAACCGGCATCGTGGAAAATGCGTGCGGCCGCCTCGCCAACATTACCGAACCCCTGCACGGCAATACGAGCCCCAGGTATGGCCAACCCGATCTTTGCCGCCGCCGCACAAGCCGTAACGAATACACCTCGACCAGTCGCATCACGCCGCCCCAGACTACCGCCCAGCGAGATCGGTTTGCCGGTGACAACCCCTGTCGTCGTCCGTCCCTGGTTGACTGAATAGGTATCCATCATCCAGGCCATGACCTGTTCATTGGTATTCATGTCCGGCGCAGGAATATCTTTGTCCGGTCCAAGCAGTATGTTGATCTCGCTGGTATAGCGCCGGGTCATGCGCTCCAGTTCGGGCATGCTGAGCAGTTTCGGATCGACGCGGATACCTCCCTTGGCGCCGCCGTAGGGCACATTGACTACAGCATTCTTGATGGTCATCCAGGCAGACAAGGCCATCACTTCTGAGAGCGTGACATCAGGGTGATAACGCACGCCTCCCTTGCCCGGCCCGCGCGAAGTATTGTGGTGTACACGGTAGCCTTCGAAATGCACGATCTCACCATTATCTCGGCGCAACGGCACGTCAACGATGAGTGAGCGCTTCGGCCGACGCAACGTTTCGATCCAGGGGCGCAAGGAAACCTCGATATGCGGTGCGACCGCCTCAATCTGGCTCAGGTAGGTCTGCCATGGCCCGAGATGCTCAGGCGAGAGATAGGACGGCAGGGTATTCTCGGTCATGCTGTTGTCTCCTCTTTGAGGTCTTTTGATCTGTGGTGCGCTTGTTCAGTGGTGCAGGATCTTGGCCAGGAACTGCTGCGCCCGCTCGGAACGCGGATTGGCGAAGAAGGCTTCCTTGGCGTCGTCCTCGACGATGCGGCCGTGGTCCATGAAGATGACCCGGTTGGCGACGCGCCGGGCAAAGCCCATTTCGTGCGTGACACACATCATGGTCATGCCTTCTTGGGCCAGTTCGGTCATCACGTCGAGCACTTCGTTGACCATTTCCGGGTCGAGTGCCGAGGTCGGCTCGTCGAACAGCATGCAGATCGGGTCCATCGCCAGCGCCCGGGCGATCGCCACGCGCTGTTGCTGACCGCCGGACAACTGGCCGGGGAACTTGTGTGCATGCGCTTTCAGGCCGACCCGGTCGAGCAGTTTCAGTCCCTTGTCCACCGCCTCGTCGCGGCTGCGACCGAGCACCTTCATCTGGGCGATGGCCAGGTTGTCGGTAATGCTCATGTGCGGAAACAGCTCGAAATTCTGGAACACCATGCCGACACGGGCGCGCAGCTTGGACAGGTTGGTCTTCGGATCGCCGACTGATATGCCGTTGACGATGATCTCGCCGGACTGGAACGGTTCGAGACCATTGACGCACTTGATCAGCGTCGATTTACCGGAACCCGACGGGCCGCAAACGACGATCACCTCGCCCTTGCTGACCGTGGTGGAGCAGTCCTTCAGTACGTCGAAGGTACCGTAGCTCTTGCTGACATTGGAAATCTGGATCATGGAATTCTCCTGGGAACGCGGCGCTCAGGCCGGGTGGTATTTTTTCTGCAGGCGCTTGACCAGCGTCGAAGCAGCAAAGCAAAGGACGAAATAGACGGCACCGGCGAACAGCAGCATCTCGACCAGTCGCCCATCGCGGTCACCAACCTTGTAGGCCGCGCCAAAGAAGTCGGCGAGCGCCGACACATAGACCAGCGAGGTGTCCTGGAACAGGATGATGGCCTGGGTCAGCAGCAGCGGAATCATGTTGCGGAAGGCCTGCGGCAGGATCACCAGGCGCATCGACTGCGTGTAGTTCATGCCCAGGGCCTGGCAGGCAGCCATCTGGCCCTTGGGCACGGACTGGATGCCGGCGCGGATGATTTCCGAGTAGTAGGCCGACTCGAACAGCGCGAAGCCGATCATCGCCGACGTCAGGCGCAGATCGGTACCCGGCGGCAAGTTGAACAGTTGCTCGATGAACTTGGGCACGATCAGGAAGAACCACAGCAGCACCATGACCAGCGGCACGGCGCGGAACAGGTTCACGTAGCCGGCAGCGAACAGCGACAAGGGCTTGATCGAGGACAGGCGCATCATCGCCAGCAACGTGCCCCAAACGATGCCGACAACAACCGACAGCAGGGTAATTTCCAGTGAAATTTTCATGCCATCCCAAAGGAATGGCAGCGCACCAGGGATAGAGGACCAATCGAATTCGTACATGCTATTTGCCTCCCATGTAGCCCGGCACGCGGACCTTGTCTTCCATCTTCTTCATCAGGGTCATGACGATGACGTTGATGGCAACGTAGGCGACGGTCACGGCAATGAAGGATTCGTAGGGCTGCGCGGTGTAATCGACCAGCTGGCGCCCCTGGGCGGCCAGTTCGAGCAGGCCGATGGTCGAACAGACAGCGGAATTCTTGAAAATGTTGAGAAATTCCGAAGTCAGCGGCGGCACGATCAGGCGGAACGCCATCGGCAGCATGACGAAGCGGTAGGTCTGCGGCAACGTCAGGCCCAGCGCCAGGCCAGCGTTCTTCTGCCCCCGCGGCAGGGAATTGATGCCGGAACGCACCTGTTCGGCAACCCGGGCGCTGGTGAACAAGCCGAGGCAGACCATCGCTGCCAGGAATTGCTGGAACACCGGGTTCGACTGCTTGAAGGCGTTGCCGATGGCTTCCGGCAAAAGTTCAGGCAGCACGAAGTACCAGATGAACAGCTGCACAAGCAGCGGGATGTTGCGGAACAGCTCGACGTAGGCGGTTGCCAGCCCACTCAGCAGCTTGTTCGGCACCGTACGCAGGACGCCCATCAGCGCACCGAGCAGCAAGGCAATGACCCAGGCGCTCAGCGAGAGCATCACGGTCATCTGCAAGCCGGAGAGCATCCAGCCAAGATAGACGTCATCACCCGAAGCCGTCGGCTGCAGGAAGACGTGCCAGTTCCATTGATAGTTCATGAAGTTTCCTCGTCGGAGCGGGAAGAGCGGGAGCACCAAAACTCCCGGTGAGCGGAATCAGCATTTCCTGAAAACGCAATGCAGTTTCCTGTTATCGCTCAACGCGCTGCAAGCGAGGAGGCCGCATGGAAGAAGAGGTTAAACATAGAACTCCTCACCATTTTCGGGACAAGCCGATCCAGGCACCCCAGCCGGGGTGCCTGAGTCACTACTGAGTTTCTTGGGATTACTCGTAAGCCTTGTCGTTCGGCGCCTTGTACAACGCTTTCATTTCCGCCGACAAAGGCATGTTCAGATTCAGCCCCTTAGGCGGAATCGGATTCATGAACCATTTGTTGTAGATTTTCTCGGCATCACCAGAAGTCATGGCCTTGGTCAGCGCTGCGTCGACGACCTTCTTGAATGCAGCATCGTCCTTGCGCAACATACAGCCGTAGGCCTCCTTGGACTGCGCAGTACCAACCACCGCCCACTCGGCCGGACGCTTGGCCTTGGCCATTTCGCCGTAGAGCAACGCGTCGTCCATCATGAAGGCGACGGCACGACCGGTTTCCAGGGTCAGAAAGCTCTCGCCGTGATCCTTGGCAGAGATGACGTTCATCTTCATCTGCTTGTCTTCGTTCATCTTGCGAATCAGGCGCTCAGAAGTGGTGCCTGCCGTAGTAACGACATTCTTGCCAGCAAGATCTTCAAAATCGTTGATCCCTGAAGTTTTCTTGACCATCAACTTAGTGCCGATGACAAAAATGGTAGAAGAGAAGGCAACCTGTTTCTGGCGCTCCAGATTATTGGTGGTCGAACCGCACTCGATATCTACGGTGCCATTCTGGATCAAGGTGATGCGATTGGCGGAAGTCACCGGCATCAGTTTGGTATCGAGCTTGGCAAGTTTCAGGTCAGCCTTGACGGCATCGACCACCTTGAGCATCAATTCATGCGAATAACCGATAACTTGCTGCTTGTCATCGTAATACGAGAATGGAATCGAAGATTCGCGGTGACCGAGCGTAATGCTCCCGGTATCCTTGATTTTTTTCAGCGTCGAGGCTTCCTGGGCAAAGACCGGCGGGATGACCGCAGTGGAAAACACGGCGGCGAGGACGGCGGCGAGGGCAATACGTTTCATGTCTTCTCCTGAAAGTAAGGAAGCCGGGAAAGGGCTTCGGTGACCATATCATTGCAAACGACATGCCAGCCTTTGCTAACGCACCAAAAACCCATAAATATTTGATTTTAAATACAGTTTCAATTCGCACCATGATATTGAAACACGGAAAACCGACACCAGAAGGATTTAGCCATCGGTTTTCCGAGGCCTGCAGGGGCAGCTGCCTCAATCGTATGAGCCCCATCCGAGAAACAAAGCGGCATCACTCGCGAAACCCGGAAAGCAAAAACGCCTCACTGTAAAGCGAGGCGTTTTTTGTTCTGTCAAACCGGGATTTTTACACTTTGTGAAAAATCCCGCATCGCAAGCAAGCCGAATCAAGCATCCAGCAAGATGCGCAGCATGCGGCGCAGCGGCTCAGCAGCGCCCCACAACAGCTGGTCACCGCAGGTGAATGCGGCCAGGTATTCCGGGCCCATCGCCATCTTGTGCAGACGACCGACCGGCACAGTCAGCGTGCCGGTGACGGCTGCCGGGGTCAGTTCGCGCTCGGAGACTTCGCGGTCGTTCGGCACAACCTTGGCCCACGGATTGGCTTTGGCCAGCATGTCGCTGATCTCGTCGAGCGGCACATCCTTCTTCAGCTTGATGGTCAGCGCCTGGCTGTGGCAACGCATGGCACCAATGCGCACACACAGGCCATCAATAGGGATCGAGCCGGCCGAGCGGAAAGCCGGCTTGCCGAGGATCTTGTTGCATTCGGCACCGCCCTTCCATTCCTCCTTGGACTGGCCGTTCTCGTAAGGCACATCAATCCACGGAATCAGCGAGCCGGCGAGCGGCGTATTGCGGAAGTTCTTCTTCGGGAAGGCGTCAGAACGAATGGTTTCGGCGACCTTGCGATCGATATCGAGAATGGCCGATGCCGGATCGGCCAGCAGGTCGGCAACCGACGAATGAATGGCGCCCATCTGGGAAATCAGCTCGCGCATGTTCTGCGCACCAGCACCAGAGGCGGCCTGATAGGTCATCGAGGTTGCCCATTCGATCAGGTCGTTCTGGAACAGCCCACCGAGCCCCATCAGCATCAGGGAAACCGTACAGTTGCCGCCGATCCAGTTTCTACCGCCCTTGGTCAGCGCCTCCTTGATGACGTGCATGTTGACCGGGTCAAGGACGATTACGGCATCGTCAGCCATGCGCAGAGAAGAGGCGGCGTCGATCCAGTGACCACTCCAGCCGGTAGCACGCAGTTTGGCGAAGACCTCCTTGGTGTAATCGCCCCCCTGGCAGGTAATGATGATTTCGCAGGCCTTCAGCGCATCGATGTTGGAGGCATCCTGCAGCGGCAGAGAGGCTTCCTTGCCGCCAAATACCGGCGCCTTGCCACCAGCGGCGGAAGTAGAGAAGTACACCGGATCAATATGAGCAAAATCGCCCTCTTCGACCATACGCTGCATCAGCACGGAACCGACCATGCCACGCCAACCGACCAGACCAACCTTCTTCATGACTAACTCTCCGAATAGAACCTGTATTTAACGCACGAATGTGCCGTTCGGTTTACGCCAGTGCCGCCAGCACGGCATCGCCCATTTCCTTGGTACCGACCTTGTTGGTCCCACGCTCGTAGATATCGCCGGTGCGATAGCCCTGGGCCAGTACCTTCTTGACCGCATTTTCGACGCGCAATGCCTGCGCCTCAAGGCCGAAGGTATAGCGCAGCATCATCGCCACCGACAGAATGGTGGCCAGTGGATTGGCAACACCTTGGCCGGCGATGTCCGGTGCCGAGCCGTGCGACGGTTCGTACATTCCTTTGTTATTAGCGTCGAGCGAGGCCGACGGCAGCATGCCGATCGAACCAGTCAGCATAGAGGCTTCGTCGGACAGGATGTCGCCAAACATATTGCCGGTGACCATCACGTCAAACTGCTTCGGCGCCTTGACCAGTTGCATGGCGGCGTTGTCAACCAGCATGTGGCTGAGTTCGACGTCCGGATAGTCGTGGGCAATCTCGATCATCACGTCGCGCCACAATTGGGTGCATTCGAGTACGTTCATCTTGTCAACCGAGCACAACTTCTTGTTACGCTTCTGCGCCGCCTGGAAAGCGACATGGCCGATGCGACGGATTTCCGATTCGCTGTAGACCATCGTATTGAAACCGACACGCTCACCATTTTCCTCGCGCACACCGCGCGGCTGGCCGAAATAGATATCCCCGGTCAACTCACGAACAATCAGGATATCGAGGCCGGCAACGATTTCCGGCTTCAAGGTCGAGGCATTCGCCAGTTCCGGGTAAAGAATGGCCGGACGCAGGTTGGCGAACAGGTTCAAATCCTTGCGAATACCGAGTAGACCGCGCTCAGGCCGCAGCTCACGGGCCAGCCCGTCCCATTTCGGACCACCGACAGCACCGAGCAGGATGGCATCGGCCTCAGCAGCCAGTCTTTTGGTCGCTTCCGGATACGGGGTCCCTGTCGCATCGACCGCGCCGCCGCCAATCAGGCCCTCTTCCAGCTCCAGCTTGAGATCGAGCGACTTGAGCACGCGCACGGCTTCAGTAACGATTTCCGGACCAATGCCGTCCCCCGGCAGAACACAAATCTTCATGATTTTTCCTTGGTTAGGCAAACAGCCATGGCTGGTTGATACGGCGCTTTTCTTCGAATTCGCGAATTTTCTCGGCATGGCGCAAAGTGAGGCCAATATCGTCCCAGCCATTGAGCAAACATTCCTTGCGAAAAGCATCGATCGGGAATGGAATGCCATAGCCGTCCGGACGAATCACTGCTTGCGCCTGCAGATCGACCACCAGTTTGTAACCCGGTGTCGCCTCGACCTGCTGGAACAAGGTATCGATTTCGGCCGCTGGCAACACGATAGGCACAATGCCGTTTTTGTAGCAATTGTTGAAGAAGATATCGGCGAAGGATTCGGCGATGATCGCCTTGAAGCCGAAATCGAGCAGCGCCCATGGTGCGTGTTCGCGCGAGCTGCCGCAGCCGAAATTGGCGCGAGTCAACAGCACTTCGGCGCCCTGATAACGCGGCAGATTGAGCACGAAATTCGGGTTCTTCGGCCGCTGAGAGCTGTCCTGCCCCGGCTGGCCGACATCCATGTAACGCCATTCGTCGAAGGCATTCGGGCCAAAACCGGAACGCTTGATCGACTTCAGGAATTGCTTCGGGATGATCGCATCGGTATCGACATTGCTGCGATCAAGCGGCGCCACCAGCCCTTCAAGACGAATAAATTTATCCATTAATTCACCACCTTCTGCACGGCCTCGCCACCTTTCTTCAAGGTTTCGCCGACCACTTCTCCACTCTTCTGCAAAGCGCTTTCGACCGCTTCGCCACTTTTTTGCAGGGCCTTGCCAACGGCTTCGCCCCCTTTCTCGACAATCTCGCCGGTTTTCTCGGCACCAACCGCCACATCCCGTTTGACACCCTCGGCCGTATGACAAGCATTCAGACCGAACAGCATCAGGATAAAAAAAAGAGGGCGCACCATACCGACTAGCGCTTACAGGACTTCGCGCACATCAGCAAAGCGGCCAGCAATCGCCGCCGCAGCCGCCATTGCCGGACTAACCAGGTGGGTACGCCCACCGGGCCCCTGACGACCTTCAAAATTGCGATTCGAGGTCGAGGCACAGCGCTCACCCGGCTCCAGACGATCGGCGTTCATCGCCAGACACATCGAGCACCCCGGTTCCCGCCATTCAAAACCTGCCGCAACGAAAACCTTGTCCAGGCCTTCGGCTTCGGCTTGGCGCTTGACCAGACCGGAACCCGGCACCGCCAACGCCAGTTTGATATTGGCAGCCACATGGCGCCCCTTCAGAACCGAAGCGGCTTCGCGCAAATCTTCGATGCGGGAATTGGTACAGGAGCCAATAAATACCTTGTCGACCGCAATATTCTGCATCGGCGTATTCGGGTTCAGGCCCATGTATTGCAGCGCACGTTCCATACCCTCGCGCTTGACCGGATCGGCTTCCTTCGCCGGGTCTGGCACGATGGCATCGATGGCAACCACCATCTCGGGCGAAGTCCCCCAGGTCACCTGCGGACGGATGTCTTCTGCCTTAAGCGTGACCACGCGATCAAACTGCGCACCGGCATCGGAATGCAATGTCCGCCAGTAAGCAACGGCCTTGTCCCATGTTTCACCCTTCGGCGAAAACTGACGACCTTGCAAATAATTGATTGTCGTATCGTCGACCGCAATAAAACCCATGCGTGCACCACCTTCGATGGCCATGTTGCACAGGGTCATACGACCTTCCATCGACAGACCGCGAATGGCGCTGCCGCCAAACTCGATGGCGTAACCGTTACCGCCGGCGGTACCGATGGTGCCGATAATGGCCAGCGCCACATCCTTTGCAGTCACGCCTTTGCCGAGTTTGCCTTCGACAGCAATCAGCATAGTTTTCGACTTTTTCTGCAGCAGGCACTGCGTTGCCATCACGTGCTCGACTTCGGACGTACCGATGCCATGCGCCAGACAGGCGAAGGCACCGTGCGTCGAGGTATGCGAATCACCGCAAACGACAGTCATGCCAGGCAAGGTTGCGCCATTTTCCGGACCGACCACATGCACGATGCCCTGCTTCGGATCCTTGAACGGGAAGTAGGCCAGCGCACCGGTTTCGCGGATGTTGTCATCCAGCGTTTCAACCTGCTGTCGGGAGACCGGATCCTTGATCCCCTCTTCCCAGTGATCGGTCGGGGTATTGTGATCGGCCGTTGCAACGATGGATGAAATCCGCCACAGCTTGCGGCCGGCCAGCTTCAGACCTTCGAAGGCCTGCGGGCTGGTCACCTCATGTACAAGGTGGCGATCAATGTAGAGGAGTGCCGTGCCATCAGCTTCCTGATGAACAACATGGTTCTCCCAAAGCTTGTCGTAAAGGGTCTGCGCCATGGAACTCTAGGTGTGCAATAAAGCCTTGAATTATTGCACAGGATCTGACGTTTTTTCCGGTTTGCGCACGTCGACCGCGCCCGGCACAGAGCCCCCTTGAGGGACAGCATCCTGCCCCACCCAACGGTAGATCAGCAGAAAACCTGCCAGCGCAAATACCGCACCAAGCGAAAAGGTCCAGCCAGCCCCCCAGTCATCCCAGGTCCAGCCGCTGATCAAGGCCCCCAGCAAGCCACCAGCCCCGAACGACAAACTGGAGTAAAGCGCTTGCCCACGCCCCTGCGATTTTCCTGGAAACCACTGGTTGACCGCAGCAATGGCCGAGGCGTGATAAGCACCAAAGGTCAAGCCGTGCAACAACTGGACAAAAATCATCACCGCGGCGGACTCAACCCCCCAGCCCATCAACAAGAAGCGCAACACGGCCGCCGCAAAACAGAGCAACAAAATATCGCGCAATGAAAAACGGCGGGCAATACGCGGCATCAGCATGAACACCACGATTTCGGCAAGAACCCCCAAGGACCAGAGCAAACCGACCTCTGTCTTGGTGTAGCCGCTGGCATCGAGATGGATGGAATAAAAAACGTAGAACGCGCCATGCGCCGCCGACATGGCAAAGCAGGCCGACATCAACGCCTGCACTTTGGGTTGACGCAACACCTGGGCAATCGGTTGCTCACTGGCCAACGAATGACTCTGCGCCGCCTCGGGCAAGACCAGCGCAACCCCCAGGATACCCAGCAGAATGAAAGTGCACACCCAGAGCACACCAACCGGTGCAACAAAGTCCAGCAAGGCCCCGGTTCCCATGACTGCAACGATGAAACCGACCGATCCCCACAGACGAATACTGCTGTAGCGCCCACGCTCTTCGCGTAGATGATCAAAAGTCAGCGTTTCAACCAGCGGTAGCGCGGCACTCCAGAAAAAGGCCAGCACCGCCATCGCCACCAGCATGCCGGGCAGGCGGTCAAGCCAGAAAAAAGCCATGAAGCCCGCCAGGCCAACCACGCCGGCCAGACGAATGATGGCCACCCGGCGACCAAAGCGGTCAACCAGCCAGCCCCACAGATTGGGGCCGAACAGGCGCATCAACTGCATCTGCGACATCAGCAAGCCAATGTCCCAGGCCGAAAACTTCAGGGATTGGAGGTAGAGGCCGAAATACGGCGAGAAGGCGCCAATGAAGGCGAAATAGAAAAAATAATAGCCCGACAGGCGCCAACGTGGCAGCAAATGCATCCAGCACCTCTAGCGGATGCACTGTCGGGGAAACTGCACTTACTTGGCTGCCTGCTGCCCGGCGCGGTAAGCCAACAGAATGTGGTAAAGCTCATCCTTCAACTTGACGCGCTGTTTCTTCATGTCTTCGAGGGTGAAATCGGCGACCGGCATGTCGTGCTCTTCCAGATTTTCGACCTTGCCGGTCAAACGATGGTAAGTGGCATACAAGCGGCCAAAATGGGCATTTCCCTCTTTCAAGGCGCTGATGGCATCGGCAAATTCCGGGAATTCGCTGAGAAGATCGTGGTGTTCAACTTGCATGGTTCTCTCCCTAAGGCTTTATATATCCGCTGTGGCGCGGAAAAAAACGAAAGATTTTACGCGACTTTTCCTGGAATCCGCGGCGTCTGGCATACGACATCGCCACATTGCGCCCGATGCCGCATTGCGTGATCCATCAACACCAGGGCCAGCATCGCCTCGGCAATCGGCGTTGCCCGGATACCGACACAGGGATCGTGCCGACCTTGCGTGGCGACCTCAATTGACTGCCCACTGGCATCAATCGAATGCCGTGCCTGGGCAATCGACGAAGTGGGTTTGATCGCCAGGTTGACCACGACTTCCTGGCCGGTAGAAATACCGCCAAGGATGCCGCCAGCGTGATTACTGGCAAAACCTGCCGGGGTCATCTCATCGCCATGCTCACTGCCTTTTTGGGCAATGGATGCGAAACCCGCACCAATCTCCACGCCTTTTACGGCATTGATACCCATCATTGCATGCGCAATCTCGGCATCCAGCCGGTCGAAAACCGGCTCGCCCCAACCTGGTGGCACACCATTGGCGGTCACCGTGATTTTCGCCCCCACAGAATCCAGTGATCGGCGCAGATCGTCCATATAGTTTTCCAGCGCCGGCACGATGGCGGCATTGGGGGCAAAAAAAGCATTGCCATCAATTTCGGCGGCGGAAACAAAAGGAATTTCGATCGGCCCAAGGGCGCTCATCCAACCGCGTACCGTTACCCCGTAACGCTCATTCAACCACTTCCGGGCAATCGCCCCCGCTGCAACACGCACGGCTGTCTCACGGGCAGACGAACGCCCACCGCCTCGATGATCGCGAAATCCATATTTCTGCGTGTAGGTATAGTCGGCATGCCCCGGACGGAAAGTCGAAGCAATATTGCCGTAATCCTTGCTGCGCTGGTCCTGATTGCGAATCAGCAAGGCAATTGGCGTACCGGTCGTTTTGCCTTCAAACACCCCGGACAGGATTTCCACACTATCCGGCTCTCTCCGCTGCGTAACATGGCGCGAGGTTCCGGGCTTGCGACGATCCAGCTCGATCTGGATATCTGCCTCACAAAGCATCAGCCCCGGTGGACAGCCATCAACCACGCAGCCGATTGCCGGGCCATGCGATTCGCCAAAGGAAGTGACGGTAAAAAGAGTGCCAAAAGTATTGCCGGACATGCGAGCTCACACCGTTTTGAGGAGGGCGGATTTTACCATGCCGGCTTCGCCCTCCCGGCTTGACCAATTCAGGCTGCTGATTCTTCCGGCCAATTCTTGATGTAATTTTTCAACAGGGCATTCTCCAGGCTCTGTTCCTCGAGCACAGCCTTGGCCACATCAAGAAACGAGATCACACCGAGTAGCTCACCTTGGTCGACTACGGGAAGGTAGCGCGAGTGTTTTTCGATCATCAGGCGGCGCAAATCATTGGCATCCATGTCCGGGAAGGCGATCACCGGATCGGCCACCATGACATCACCGATCAGCGCATCCCGCTGGAGCCCGCCAGTCTTCAGTGCTTTCAATACCTCGCGAAAGGTCACGACACCCACCATCTGCCCGGCATCCATGACGACCAAAGAGCCGACATCCAGATCAGCCATGACATCAATGGCCGAGGCCAGTGACTGCCTGGGGGTTGCGGTGTAGAGCGCACCACCTTTGACACGCAGTATTTCCTTGACCAGCATTTTTCTCTCCTTGATTCAGTTTCGTCGTTATTCGAGCGATCTTAGATGAAGGTGGCTAATTCGCAAAGGGCCGAAGCATGGGCGGCAAGCGAGGAGGCAATTGAAGCCGATCAAAGCAACGGGAAAAACCAAAAATTTTGCCGAATGAAAAAAACTATTGCCCTATTTGACAAAATTTATGGCTTTGACACTTGCCGAACGTCATAGATAGATATAAAATTTTCATATGACTTAAGTAATACCCACTTAAGACAGACGGTTATATCAAATCGAACAGCATAGGAGAGAAAGCACCATGACTTCCGTCAAAACCATCGAAAAAATCGACGCTCGTGAAATCCGCCGCAAGCTCGGTCTGAATCAACAGCAATTTTGGTCCGCGCTGGGTGTAACCCAGAGTGGCGGCTCCCGTTACGAAAGCGGTCGCAACATGCCGAAACCGGTTCGCGAACTGCTCCGCTTGGTGCACGTTGAGCAAATCGACATAAAGACCATCAAGCGTGAAGACCTGGAAGTGGTCGAGTACTTGAAGCAGCAGGAACCGGAACTGTTCAAATCGCTGAAAAAATCGGCTCGTACCCACGCCAAGAAAGCAGCCTGACCTCCGCGCCGCAAGGCGCTGCAGCAACCCGACAACGGGCTTCAGGGTGAGACGATCACCTTGAGGCCCGTTTCAATTTCGATCCGCCGAGCGAACAATTGCATATCCGGTTCAGGCAGGGCGGTCAGACGACTGGCTGCCGCCTGCATTGAGGGGCGCGCCAAACCATACAGATGAACGCCAGCCAGTTGGTGAGCCAACGGGCGCAGTAACAGGCAATACGCATCAACCGAACCAGCAGACGGCGGATCGCCATCGAGCGCAAACCAGCAGGTTTGCACCCAGGTTCGAGCCAAACCGGCACAAGTTTCGAGGGCGCGGGAAATTTTTTCCGGTGCGCCGGGGACCCCGTTGATTTCCTGAATTTCGTCGGCACCAGCCCGGTCCAGCTTGAACCAGACCTCCCCCCCCAGACTCCCCAGATGACGGATGCCGGACTGAACGTCGGAACGATGCAACAAACTGCCATTCGTAATCAGACGCGGCGGCAGGTTCAGGGAAAAATTGCTCAGCACCCGCGCCACTCGCGCCACTGCACCAGGAAACTCGGGAGACGAAGTTGGCTCGCCATTGCCGGAAAAGGCAATGTCCATCAGACGCTGCGCCTCGAGCGGCACACAACGCTGCATGAAATCGCCGTGCAGCACAGCCTCAAGAAAGCCCGAGAGTTCCTGCTCCAGCAAATCCAGATCAATCGGTGGCGGCCCACCGCGCGTCAAGCCTTCCACCTGACAGTAAACACAGGCCCAATTACAGGCATTGTTCGGATTCAGATTGATGCCGACCGACACCCCGCCAGCACGGCGAGAAATAACGGGATAGACATAGCGGAGGCCGGCACTGTCGCGGCTGTGATCATCGGTACGGAGCATGACCCATTGTATAATCTGTGCCCGACTTGTCGAAGTTTTCCCCACATGCACATCGCCCGCAGTCTGGCGCTCGATGTCGGTCACCATACCCCACACAGCTCGTATCGCCACCTGCACAATCCCGCCATGCTATTGAAACTACCCTGCCGGACAGACAAGCCCCGGCACCAACTGGATTGAAGCAGGATCAGCAGACAGAAAAAGGCATCGGGACCGCGCTCGTCCTGACCGGCGGCGGCGCTCGCGCGGCTTATCAGGTAGGCGTTCTGCTGGCAATTGCCAAACTTTCAAAAAACCGGCGGCACAATCCGTTCCCCATCATCTGCGGCACTTCCGCTGGCGCCATCAACGCGGTCGGTCTGGCCTGTCAGGCTGAGCATTTCGGCAAAGCCACAAGTATTCTCGCCAGCTTCTGGCGCAACATGCACGCTGGCGACATTTACCGCACCGACCCACTCGGGGTTGCACTATCCGGTACACGCTGGTTATCAGCACTGACTCTGGGCTGGCTGCTCGGCAAACCACCCCGCTCCCTGCTCGATAACGCACCGCTACACGCACTGCTCCGGCGCAATGTAGATTTTTCCGGTATTGAGCGCGCAATCGCCAAGGGCGCCTTACACGCCATCAGCATCTCGGCATCCGGTTACGAGTCGGGTGAAAACATCAATTTTTTCCAGGCCCATCCCAGCGCGACGCCCTGGCATCGCTTCCAGCGTATCGGCATGCGCACCGAACTTGGGGTTGAGCACCTGCTGGCATCAAGCGCCATTCCCTTCATTTTTCCGGCAACCCGCATCAACCGGGAATATTTTGGCGATGGTTCAATGCGCCAACTGGCGCCGCTCTCACCTGCCATTCATCTGGGGGCCGAACGACTGCTCATTGTTGGTGCCAATCGGAAAAACGAGAAACACGAGCGCACCAAGGGCGATGAATATCCGTCGCTGGCGCAAATTGCCGGCCACGCCCTGGCCAGCATTTTTGTCGACGGTCTTGCGGTCGACATTGAACGGATACAGCGCATCAATCGGACGCTTGCCGCCATTCCGGACAATCTCCGGGAACAGACCGACATCAAGCTGCGCCCATTGGAAACGCTGGTGATTTCGCCCTCCGAACGCATTGACCGGATCGCTGCTGAGCACGCCGACGCCTTGCCTGGCGCCATCAAGATGCTGCTTGGCGGCATCGGGGCATTGAACCGTCACGGCGGTGCCCTGACCAGTTATCTGCTGTTCGAAAAACGCTTTACCCGAACGCTGATTGATCTCGGCTACGCCGACACACTGGCACGCAGCAGTGAAGTCGGCATCTTTCTCGACCTATAGATTTACTCAGCAGCCTCGACCAGGCGCCGGGCACGCACCGCCGCCGCCAGTTGTTCAAGCACGCTCAGACTGTCATCCCAACTGATGCAGGCATCGGTAATACTCTGCCCGTAGGTCAAAGGCTTCTCCGGCGACAAATCCTGACGCCCCTCGACCAGGTGCGACTCGACCATGACGCCCATGATGCGTTCCTCGCCAGCCGCCAGTTGTGCTGCCACGCTGCTGCAGACTTCCATCTGCAACTTGTATTGCTTGCGACTGTTGCCGTGCGAAAAATCGACCATCAAACGCGCCGCAAGGCCGGCCTTGGCAATTTCCTGCGCCGCTGCATCAACGCTCGGCGCATCGAAATTAGGCTCCTTGCCACCGCGCAGGATGACATGACAATCCTCATTCCCCATGGTCGAGACGATGGCGGTATGGCCAGACTTGGTGACCGACAGGAAATGATGCGGCGAATTTGCCGAACGGATGGCGTCGACCGCGATACGCATGTTGCCATCGGTACCGTTCTTGAAACCTACCGGACAAGACAGGCCGGAAGCGAGTTCGCGATGTATCTGCGACTCGGTGGTCCGCGCCCCGATGGCGCCCCAAGCAATCAGGTCCGCCGTGTATTGCGGTGTGATGGTATCGAGGAACTCCGTCGCACAAGGCAGGCCGAGTTCGTTGATTTCAAGCAGGATACGGCGCGCCAGACGCAGGCCTTCGTTGATCAGGAAGCTGTTGTCCATGCGAGGATCATTGATCAAGCCCTTCCAGCCGACGGTTGTCCTTGGCTTCTCGAAATACACACGCATGACGATCACCAGATCGTTCACATGCTTTTCAGCCTCGTTTACCAATCGCCGGGCGTACTCCATGGCGGCATCGTAGTCATGGATGGAACAGGGGCCGATGATCACCAGCAGCCGGTCGTCGGCCCCGTGCAGAATCCGGTGAATGGCTTGCCGGGCGACGTGGGTCGCCTGGGCCGCCGCTTCGGAAAGCGGGTATTCCCGGAAAATGTGGGTGGGCGGTACCAGTTCCTTGATTTCACTGATCCGTACATCATCAGTAACCGGTTTGCCTGCTGCCGTGCTGTGCGCTGCCATATCCAGAACCATCCACTCGTTGCCGAAAACTGCCGATTCTACCGGAAGCCGACGGCAGAGCGAGATCAGGGCAGTTGCGTCAGATAATGCGACAAGGCGACGATATCTTCATTTTTCAACGGCGCCGTTGCGATCGACATCAACTGGTTGTTGCGTATCCCGGTGCCATCGCGGTAATGCGTGATCGATTTCTGCAAATACGGCTGCTGCTGACCGGCCAGACGCGGATAGAGTTCATGGCCGCGGGCATTCTCGCCATGGCAGCGCGCACACAGTTTGTCGAACATGACCTTGCCACGTGCCACCTGCGTTGCATCAGCACGAGACGGCGGTACCGTCACGCTGGCGTAGTAAAGGGCGATCTGGACACGCTCCTCGTCCTTCAGCACCTTGATCAATCCTTGCATGAATTGATCCTTGCGCTCCCCGCTACCGAACTTCCGGATCTGCTCAAGCAGATAGCCAGGATTTTGTCCGGCAAGGTTGGGAACGTCAGTCGTTTTGGCGACACCGCCTTCACCATGGCAGTTGGCACAGAAAAAACTGGCCTTTTTCCCGGCCGTCACAGCAGCCTGCAAAGCCGCCGGATCCGCCTGAATGGCTTTCATGCGTTCTTGGGCCGCGGTCTGAGCCTGGGCAAATAACGGGGCACTTGCCAACAAACCGGCCAGCAACAGGAAAGCACGCATGAATGGACTCCGGGTTTTTAACAAAATGGAATTATGCCGTTCCGCCCACCGTCAGTCCATCAATACGCAATGTGGGTTGGCCGACACCGACCGGAACACTCTGTCCTTCCTTGCCGCAGGTGCCAACACCGGGGTCCAGTTTCAGGTCGTTGCCGATCATCGAAACGCGGGTCATGGCATCCGGCCCGTTGCCGATCAATGTCGCCCCCTTGATCGGCCGGGTGATCTTGCCGTCCTCGATCAGATAAGCCTCGCTCATCGAAAAAACGAATTTCCCGCTGGTGATATCGACCTGGCCGCCACCGAAATTGGCCGCATAAATGCCTTTCTTGACCGACTGGATGATTTCCTGCGGATCGCGCTCACCGGCCAGCATCATGGTATTGGTCATGCGCGGCAGCGGCAGGTGGGCGAACGACTCGCGGCGCCCGTTGCCGGTTGGACCGACCCCCATCAGACGGGCGTTCATACTGTCCTGCAAATAGCCCTTGAGAATGCCATCCTCGATCAGTACGGTACGCTGCGTGGCATTGCCTTCATCGTCGATATTCAGCGACCCGCGGCGTTCGGCAATCGTACCGTCATCGATCACGGTCACGCCCTTCGCCGCCACCCGCTCACCGATCCGCCCGGCAAAGGCCGAACTGCCCTTGCGGTTGAAATCGCCTTCCAGGCCGTGGCCGACCGCTTCGTGTAACAGGATGCCGGGCCAGCCAGCGCCCAACACCACAGTCATCTGGCCAGCCGGCGCAGGTTCGGCATGCAGATTGGTCACGGCTTGATGCACGGCCTCCTGCGCATAGCGCTGCAGTACTTCGTCGCTGAAGTAGGCAAAATCAAAACGCCCGCCGCCGCCCGAGGCGCCCTGCTCGCGCTTGCCGTTTTCCTCGACGATGACCGAGATCGAGCAACGGACCAGTGGCCGCACATCGGCTGCCAGACGACCATCGGAACCGGCAACCAGAATCACCTCGTACTCACCGGCAATCGACGCATTGACCTGCAATACCCGCGGGTCGATGGCCCGGGCAAAGCCCTCGAAACGTTCCAGCAATTTGACCTTGGCATCGGCCGGCAGCGACGAAATGGGATCGTTCGGCAGATACAGCGAACGTGCCGCGGTCGACGCGCTGAATACCGGCAAAACGCCATTCTGCCCGGCCGCGCCAATCGCCCGCACCGCCGCCGCCGCATCGCCCAGCGCCTGCGAACTGATATCGTCGGAGTAGGCAAAGGCCGTCTTTTCACCAGAAATGGCACGCACGCCAACTCCCTGGTCGATATTGAAACTGCCCGACTTGACGATGCCCTCGTCCAGGCTCCAGGCTTCGGAGCGCGAATACTGGAAGTAGAGATCGGCGTAATCGACCTGATGATTCAGGATTTGTCCGAAGGTCCGCGCCAAGTCGCGTTCAGTCAGCGAAAAAGGGGCCAGCAACAGAGATTCAGCTTGCGCCAGCGCGCTTTTTTGGGTCATGACACATCCTTTAATTTACGGTGGGCGAGCGCCGGCAGGCTCTCGCGAATTTCGGCAATACGTTGATGATCCAGATCGGCGATGACGACGCCCTGCCCCTTCAGCTTGCGATCAAGGATCTCGCCCCACGGGTCGATGATCATGCTGTTGCCGTGCGTCTGGCGACCGTTTTCATGCCGACCGCCTTGTCCGACGGCCAACAGGTAGCACTGGTTCTCGATGGCGCGGGCGCGCAGCAGGATTTCCCAGTGCGCCCGGCCGGTCGTTTCGGTAAAAGCAGCCGGCACAAGAATCAGGTCGACCGGCGCCAGCGCCCGGTAAAGCTCGGGGAAACGCAGGTCGTAACAGATCGACAGGGCAATCCGGCCAAACGGCGTGTCGACCGCAACAGGCTGCTCACCGGCCTCGATAAACGCGGCCTCATCGTAGGACTCGTCGCCTTTGCGAAAGCCGAACAGGTGAATCTTGTCGTAACGGGCAACACACTCGCCGACCGGATTGAAGACCAGCGAGGCGTTGCGCATCTTGTCCGGCACACTTGCGGTCAACGGCAGGGAGCCGGCAAAAATCCAGATGCCGTGCCGTTGCGCGGTTTCGGCCAGCCAGGTCTGTACCGGTCCACTGCCAAAGTCTTCACGCGCCTTGACCCGGTCCGCGTCGGCGGCACCGATGATCGGAAAATACTCCGGCAAGACGACCAGTTGTGCGCCCTGCCCCACCGCGTCTTCGACCAATCGACCGGCAACGGCAAGATTTTCCTCGACCCGTGGGCCGGAAACCATCTGGATCGCGGCAATGCGGCAATTCTGCAAACTCATCGTTTCTCTTCCTCGCTGGCTGCCGGCAGGATTTCCTCAATCTGGCCGGCCTTCCTGACCTGCGGATCATCCCAGGTACCCGTCACATGATAGCGGTAGCTGAACAAGCGGTTCAGCGGGTTTTGCAGGATGGTATTGGCCACCAGCGCCGCCGCGCCAACAGCCGGATTGACCAGTGCAGCAGCACCAACAGCAGCCAGCCCGCCGACTTCCGGCCGGACAAGCACCTGCAGATCCTGCGTTTCCTGTTGCAAATCGGTCTTGCCATCAATCACGACCTGAACTGCCGGACCACTGATCTTCAAACTACCTTGCGTTTTCATCACGCCAGCCTCGACGGCCAGTTTGCCGTCGATGCTGTCGAAAGCCAAACCATCGCTGAACAGATCGCGAAAATCCAGGGTTAACCGACGCGGCAGCGATTGCAGCGAAATCAGGCCGAGCAGGCGACCAACCCCCGGCTCCAGCTTGTTGAACTGCCCCTTTTCTGCCTTGACCTGCAAATCTCCGGCCAGAGAAGCGTAATCCAGCGCGGTCAACGCGCCATTCCAGCGCAAATCGCCCGACAGACTGGCCTTGCCCTGACGCACCGCGTCTTCATAGCCGAGACGCATCAACAATTTGCCAATATCGTTCGTGGTCAACACGAATTCCAGATCCGTCCGCTGCCGACCCTCCTGCGTCCAACGCCCGCTGCCGACCAGTTCGCCATCCGGATTACGCAAACGCAACTTTTCCAGTTGCCAGCTGCCGCGCTGGTTACGCGCCCGCAGCTCAAGATGGCCGAGCGCCTTTTTATCCAGCCACAGGTCGTCGACCTGCAGACTCATGCCGGGCAAGGAGTCGGTCGCCGAAGCCGTATCGCCACCCGCCGTCGCCGAGCTGAGATGAAGACGCCGCAGACGTCCCTCGATCCAGCCATCTCCAGCCCCGCGCCAGAGCAGATCGCCAGCCACCTCACGCGTATCGAGCCCGATCAGCCAACCGTTATCCTGCGGCTTGAGCGACAAATTAACTTGCGCATAATCACGCCCCAGCAGGCGCAAAGCGGGGGTTTTAAGGCTGACCTGGGTCAGCGCCAGACCATCATCGGCGGCCCCGTCCGAGGCCGCTCCCTGGGCCGGCAGATAATTGCGCCACGCATCGGCATTGATCTCCGGCAAAGCAATACGTACCGCCAAGCCGCGCTCCGGCAACGTCAACTCGCTGTCACCCAGCGCAATTGCCCCCTGTGCCCATTTGCCGGCACGCCGCACAACGATGCCACGCGCCACATTGCCCAGCGTAATCCGATAACGCTCATCGGCTGCGGAGGGGGCCGTCCGCTCGACGCGCAATGGCAAACGGCTGGTCGCAGTTTTGTTGAGCAGATCCGGCAAGGGCGAACTGATACCGACCAGGTCGGAGGTCACCAATACATCGGCACTGCGCTTGCGAATACCGATTTCAGCCTTCCAGGGCGTCGAACCAGTCAAATGATTGATCAGCGGCCACTCGAAGTGACGGCTCACTTCGGCAATATTCGCGGTGCCGCTCGCGACCACCGCGACCTTGCCGGCATTGCTGCCGATCTGCACCTTGAGCGGACCACCGAAACCACGACCGGTAATCTCCTTGGCCGCCACCGATTTTTCGCTCAATTCGAGATTGCCATTAACCTGCGTGATCATCGGCAAGCCATCGACCAGATGCACCTGATTGTCGTGGAAATGGTACTTGCCACGAACGCGCGTCTGATGTGGCCGACGCAGCGGAATGTCGAGCTCCAGATCGAGCCGGCCATTGCCTTGCGCCTTCATGCCCTCGGTAAAGCGGTCGATCGTTTCGGCCACCGGGCTGCGCTCGATGAAATCGAGAAACTCGCTGGTTGGCCCCTGCGCCGCCCCCCGGACCAGCAGCATTTCATCCGGCACATCGAAATCGGGAATCTCCACCGCGACCGCCGAAATCCCGGCACCAAGAATATTCCCGGCATGCGCCTTGATCCGCATGCCGTAATCGAAGCTCATATCGGCCGAAATGGCGTCGATATCCGGCCAGCCATCGGCGTAATGCACTTTGGCATCCCTGGCCTTGCCGGTCACCAGGAATTTTCCGGTCGACGGGTCGCGGAAGGGAAAATCCTTCAGATTGCCCTTGAGTACAAGTTTCCCCTGGTGGGCTGTACCGGCAACGATGCCGTGGCGCAGCCAGGTCCGCGCGTCGCTATTCACGGCATGCGGCATGTAGCGCCAGACCGCGCTGCCATTGGCTTTTTCGATATTCGCCTGCAAATCGATCTCACCGGGCCCATCGCCACTGTAGCGATATGTTCCCTGCGCATCGCCTGTCGCATCCGGGCCGGAAAACGCCAGGCGCTCGATCTGGATGTCCAAGGCTTCCGGTGCATTCACCCAACTCACCCTGGCCTTGAGGCTGTCGAACGCCATGTCCGGCTCCGGGAAAACCGCCGGCAGGGAAAGGCCGGATTGCCCGGCTTCGAGCAAAAGCAGGCCGCGCTTTTCATTCAAATCGATACTGCCGGACAAGCCGCTGGCACCGGGCACATAACTGGCGGCCCGCACACCGAGATCGGCAAAACGGGCAGCCAGCGCGTAACGGGTCAGTTGGTCGCCCTGCAAGCCCCAACTGGTACGCAATTCAGAAATTTTTCCTTGCGGCGCATGCGCCAGCAACAACTGGCGACTACGCGCGTCGAGCGGCAAGTAGGTGGCCAACTGGCTCAACACATCGAGATCGAGCAAATTGGCACTGGCATTGCCGTTGACCGCAGGAATGGTCGCTGCTCCGGCAGCATTGGCCTGGCGCCAATCCAGCCTGAAATCGGTTGGCGGCAAGCGCACGCCGTCTGCTGTCTGCAATTCCAGTTGCTGACCGGCCAGCGCCCAGGCTAGCGCCTTGTACTCCGCCTTCAGGCGGCCGCGCAGATCGGTCAGTTCGAGCAAGGGAAGCGACTCGCCAAGCCGTATGTGCAATTCACTCAAGGCCAGATCGGCGGTCAGACGGCCGGCACCGGCCGCAAGATCGCCCCAGATGCGCAAAGCACCGCGTCCTTGCGGCAAATCCATCGGGTAATCGACCCACGGCTTCCAGCCCGCCAGATCGGCGTAGGCCAGTTCGACAAAAAGCTGGCCGGCAAAGCTCTCCAGCGCATCGTGCACATCGCCCAGCACCTCACCGCGCACATCGACCCGTGCGGCAAGTGCTTCCGGCGGCGCGGCAGAAAAACCGAAACGATGGCGCCGCCCGCGATTGTCCAGGCCGAACTGCAAATCCTCGAGAATCAGCGGCGGCGCCTGGCGCATGGCGTCTTCCCAGACGATGGTGGCGTCGTGGATGCGAATGCTCTTTTGTTCGAGCAGCCATTCCAGCATGGCAGGATCGCTGTCGCCTTCCGAGTTCAGGCCAGCAATCCGGATCCTGCCATCGACATCGCGCCGGATATGCAGCACCGGCTGCTCGAAAGCCAGCAAGGCCAGCATCGGCCGCAGACGCCAGAGGCTTTGCCAGGACAGCACGCTGTCGACCCGGTTCAGAGAGAAGGCCGGTTCGCCGTTCTGATCAAGCAAAGCCACATCATCCAGCACCAACTCCGGGTTCAACCCGCGCCAATACGCCGCAATGCGCCCGATCTTGACTTGCTGGCCGACGGCCTGGGTGGCTGCACGCTCAATTTCGTCCCGATAATCGGTAATACTGGGCAGGATGGCAAAACGCAGCACCAGCACCAGCACCACGAACAATAACCAGCCGGCCAGCAAACCCCAGCCGAGAAGGCGCAGGGCAGCGGCGACAAAAGGCCGGGCCAGCAAGGCACGCAGGCCGTGCAGCCGGTAATAAAGCACCCGGTGCACCGCTGGAGAAACTTCGGGAAGATGAGGGCCGGACGAATTACTCAAGCGTCACGTCGCTTTGCCAGATACGGTCTGAGATCACTACAATCGGGAAACTAAAATCGAAGCCGCTATTTTACCCTCTCGGCCAGGAGCCGACCGAATCTCATGGACACCACCCTAGACCCCCGCTGGCAAGCCGCGCTGGAACTCAGCCGTTACCTGAACAATCTGCTGCAGGCGCATCCGACGCTGATTCCAGAGTTGAAATCAACCTGGCTGCAACCGCTGTCCGAAGATTTGCTGCTTGCTCCGTTGCGCCAGAATTTCGCCGACGACGAAGCACTCAAGTCCACGCTGCGCCGCCTGCGCCAGCGTGCCATGGCCCACCTGGCCCTGCGCGATCTGTGCGGTTTGGCGCCGCTTTCAGAAATCGTCGAAAGCATGACCATGCTGGCTGACGTCACCACCAACTTTGCCCTCGACTATTACCATCGCCAACTGGTCGCCACCTACGGCGAACCGCTCGATGCAGCCGGCCAGCCACAACGCTTGCTGGTCATCGGCATGGGCAAGCTGGGCGGGCGCGAACTCAATGTCTCGTCCGACGTGGATTACATTTTCATTTACCCGGAAGAAGGCGACACTGCCGGTCCGAAGTCGATTGAAAACTACGATTTCTTCACCCGCCTCGGCAAGCGCGTCATCCAGGCACTCGGCGACCTGACCGCCGACGGCCAGGTATTTCGCGTCGACATGCGCCTGCGTCCGAACGGCGATTCCGGCCCACTGGTCTGCTCGCTCGACTCGCTGGAAAACTACTTCGTCACGCAAGGCCGCGAATGGGAACGCTACGCCTGGATCAAGGCGCGCGTGATGAACGCCGGCCCGAATGCCGACGGTGCGGCAATCGGCCATTGGATGGATGCGCTGCGCAAGATTTCGCGCCCCTTCGTCTTCCGCAAATACCTCGACTTCGGTTCGATCAACGCCATGCGCGACCTGCACGCGCAAATCCGTCGCGAAGTCGCACGCAAGGACATGGTCGATCACATCAAACTCGGGCCCGGCGGGATTCGCGAAATCGAGTTCCTGGCCCAGGTCTTCCAGCTGATTCGCGGTGGGCGCGACCCCGCTTTGCAGATTCGCCCGACCTTGTCGGTGCTCAAGCTGCTGGCTGAGCGACAATTGATCACCGGCGAAACGGAAAAGGAATTGCACGAAGCCTATGTTTTCCTGCGTCGCCTCGAACATCGCCTGCAATATGTTGAGGACAAGCAGACGCACATGCTGCCGAGCGATCCGGGCGACCGCGAACGCATCGCCCGCAACATGGACTTTGCCGACTGGAATGCCTTGCTGCTGGTGCTCGACCAACACCGCAGCCGGGTCAGCCAGCAATTCGATGCTGTCTTCTCCGACCCGGAATCCGGCGAACATCCACTGACCGGCCTGTGGCTGAACCAGCTCGACGAAGACACCGCCATCGAAGCCTTCGGCAATCTCGGCTTCCGCCGCCCCAAGGAAGCGATCAGCCGGCTCTGCGACCTGCGCGCCTCCAGTCGCTACCAGCAGTTGCCGGCGACCAACCGGCAGCGCCTCGATGCCGTCGGCCCGCGCCTGATCGAAGCCGCCGGCGCAACCGCCGACCCGGACACCACGCTGGTCCGCGGCATTGCCTTCCTCGAGAGCATCGCCCGCCGCGGCTCCTATCTGGCACTGCTGCAGCAATATCCGATGGCGCTGCGCCGGGTTGCCGACATGGTCTGCGCCTCGACCTGGGCCACCGATTACCTGAACCGTCACCCGTTGCTGCTCGACGAATTGCTCGACCCACGGCTCTACGAAATTGCCACCGACTGGAACGGTTTCCGCAATCAGTTGCGGCGCAATCTAGCCGACCACGCCGGCGATACCGAACGCGAAATGGACATTCTGCGCGAGATGCACCACGCCCAGGTTTTCCGCCTGCTGGCGCAGGATCTGGCTGGTCTGCAGACCATCGAAAGCCTGTCCGACCACCTGACCGAACTGGCCGACAACATTGTTCAGGAAACGCTGCCGCTGATCTGGAGCAAGATCAAGCATCGGCATCGCGATACGCCGAAATTCGCCGTCATCGGCTACGGCAAGATGGGCGGCAAAGAACTCGGCTACGTTTCCGATCTCGACATGGTCTATCTCTACAACGACGACGATCAGGACGCCCAGGAAAACTACACCCGCCTCGGGCAGCGTCTGAACACCTGGCTATCCAGCCAGACGCCAGCCGGCATCCTGTTCGAGACCGATCTGCGCCTGCGCCCGAATGGCGATGCCGGGATGCTGGCGGTCACCGTCGATGCTTTCCGTGACTATCAACTGAACCATGCCTGGGTCTGGGAACATCAGGCACTGACCCGAGCCCGTTTCTGCGCCGGCGATCCGGAAGTAGGTGCTCGCTTTGAAGCCATCCGCGAAGAAATCCTGCGCCAGCAGCGCGACATCCCGAAACTACGCGACGAAGTCATCGCGATGCGCCAGAAAATGCTCGATGCACACGCCTCGAACAGCGAAACACACTTCGATCTCAAACACGACCGCGGCGGCATCATCGATGTCGAATTCATCGTCCAGTACCTGGTCCTCGGTTACGCGCATCAGCATGCAACACTGACCGGCAATCTGGGCAATATCGCACTGCTGCGCATGGCCGGCGAACTCGGGCTGATCGATGCACAACAGGCCGCGGCAACCGGCAACGCCTACCGCGAGTACCGCCGCCTGCAACACGCCAAGCGCCTTTCAGCCACGCCGAAGGCACCTGTTGCCCGAGACGAGATCGAAAAGCACATTACTGCGGTCAACGCGCTCTGGCAGGCAGTTTTCACCGCCTAGCCAGACACTTCAGCGCCAGTCGCCCGGTCCCCGGCGGTCATGTCTGCGATCATCCCGCCGGTGATCGTGGCGCTCGTGACGCGACCAATCGTGGCGCGACTCGGGGACCGCATACCGGTGCCGCTCGTGCCCTCTGGGCGGCTCGACCCAGCGATGCGCCGGACGCGGTGGCGACCAATAGCCCGGTCGCCATTCATGGCGATGCCCCACCAAGGTCCAGTTACCACCAATCCACAGATAACCAGCCGCCGGTGGATGGCCGGGATATTCGTAGCGTACCGGCGGCGCATGGCGCACCACCTCACCCGGGTAATAAGGGGTCGTCGCGACGACACAGCCGGTCAGAAAACTGCTCAGCAGTGCCGCCAGAATCAGGCGCTTGCGCATGGTAAAACCTTTCGTTACGTGATGATCTTGCCCCACATAACGCCGAGGTCGGAGTACCGGCATACCGTCCGGTACCAATGTTACGAATGCTTGCAATTGCGTCACAAAGGTAAGCGCCCGGCGAACTCAGGTTGATTTCTGATTCAGGTGGCGGATTCTGGCGCCCAGCGATGCGGTAGCAACTCGCCGATCCGGCTGTTGGGCAGAGTCGGCAGGCGAGACAGGAC
>NZ_JAVBXX010000032.1 GCF_030824335.1 Azonexus sp. | reverse complement strand
GCGCTGACTCAGGGGCAGTGGTTCAATGTGGCGGATTTCATTGATCCGGTGATCAGTGCGCAACTGGCGTTGGTCGGCGTGGCGGGCTGGGTTGCCGGGTGATTCGGAAACGCCCGGGAGAGAATTTCCGGGCGTTTGAATGGATGCCACTAAACAGGCCGGCAGCATTTCCCTGCTGCCGGCCTGTCGTCGTTCTATTACTCGATATTCTGGATCTGCTCACGCATCTGTTCGATGAGCAGTTTCAATTCCATTGCCGATTGCGAAACTTCGGTGATCGCCGACTTGGAGGCCAGGGTATTGGCTTCCCGGTTGAGTTCCTGCATCAGGAAATCGAGGCGTTTGCCCGAGGCGCCGCCAGCCTTCAGAATGCGCTCAACTTCGTCGAGGTGGGTTGAGAGTCGGGAGAGTTCTTCGGCCACATCGATGCGCGTGGCGAAGACGGCAATTTCCTGCAGTACGCGTTCATCGCTGGCGTTACCCAACGCTTCGGTCAGGCGTTGGCGCAGTTTTTCTACGTAAGCGGCCTGGGCTTCCGGAATGCGCGGTGCAACGTCTTGCACGATGCCGCGCATTGCTTTTACGCGGTCAACCAGCGTGATGGCGAGTTTTTCACCTTCCCGGCCGCGGGTGGCAGTGAAGTCATCGAGTGCTTCCCGGGCCAGCGCCAGGACTTCCACACCCAAAGCGGCAAAATCAATGCCCTGTTCGCCGAACATGCCGGGCCAGCGCAGCACTTCATTTACCGATAGCGGTGCAGCTTCAGGGAGCACTGTGCTGACTTGTGCGCCGAGGTGGCGCAAGGCGTTGAGCAATTCGTCATTGATTTTCAGTTGCTCGGATCGTGCTGCCGCCGCGTTGAATGACAGACGGCATTCCACCTTGCCACGCGAAAGTCGGCTTGCCAGCAATTCGCGCAGTGGCATTTCGAGGGCGCGCAAATCTTCTGTAATGCGAAAGTGGAAATCAAGATAGCGGGAATTGACGCTTTTTAGTTCCAATTGCAGCGTTCCGCGCTCAAGATCGCGCGTTTTAACTGCATATCCGGTCATGCTGCTAATCATCGGGGGTTCGTCTCCAGCTTTACAGGTCGGACAACACGCCCGACAATGCCTGTTGGTGCATCATAACCGCGAGATCAATGGCGCAACAAGCCAACCACCCGCTGCCCGGGGGCCACAAACTGGAAGAGTACACGATAGACCGTCAGCTTTCGCTCGGCGGCTTTTCCATCGTCTACTTGGCCAAAAATACTGAAGGCATGCAGGTGGCGATCAAGGAATATTTGCCTAACAGCCTGGCGCTGCGTGGCAAGGGGGATATCAAACCGGTTATTTCGGAAGATCATCTCGGCGCTTTTCGCTACGGCATGAAATGTTTTTTCGAAGAAGGCCGTGCGCTGGCCAAGCTGTCGCATCCCAACGTGATTCGCGTTCTGAATTTCTTCCGTGCCAATGAAACGGTTTACATGGTCATGGAATATGAGCGGGGGCAAACCCTGCAGGAATTCATTCACCGTCATCACGGGCATGTTTCGGAACGTTTTATTCGTGGTGTCTTCACCCGCATGTTGAACGGCCTGCGCGAAGTGCATTCACATAAACTGCTGCATCTCGATCTCAAACCATCGAATGTTTATCTGCGCGCCGATAATTCGCCAGTCCTGATTGACTTTGGCGCTGCAAGACAGACTTTGGCCAGTGACCAACCGGTCCTCAAGCCGATGTACACCCCGGGTTTTGCCTCGCCTGAGCACTATGGCAGTCGCAAGGATCTTGGGCCCTGGAGTGACATCTACAGTGTCGGTGCATCGATGTATGCCTGTCTTGCTGGCGTACCTCCCCTGGCGGCCGACGAGCGCTTGAAAAGAGATACCTTGACGCCGGCTATGGTGCGTTGGGAGGGGCAATTCTCGGATCGTCTGCTCGAAATCATCGACTGGTGTCTGAATCTCAATCATCTGTACCGTCCGCAAAGTGTTTTCGCCTTGCAGAAAGCATTGGTCGCGGATATCCACCCACCCAAAAATACGCCGAAAGATGGCTGGATCGGGCGATTCGTCAATAAATTCAGGAGTCCGTCGAGATGAGATTCACGATTTACCAGGACAGCCTCAAAGGCGGTCGGGAGAATAACGAGGACCGGACAACCTATTGCTACTCGCGCGATGCCTTGATGATGGTCATTGCTGACGGGATGGGTGGGCACCATCATGGTGAAATTGCGGCACAGATTGCCGTACAAAGTTTTGCCAATGCCTTTCAGGGCGAGGCCAAGCCCAGGCTTGGTGATCCATTCCTGTTCCTGCAGAACGGGATGAAAAATGCGCATCGGGCCATTCTGGATTACGCACTGAGCCACCGCATGGGGGATTCTCCGCGCACGACCTGTGTTGCCTGCGTTATTCAGGACAACGTTGCTTACTGGGCGCATGCCGGAGATTCCCGCTTGTTCCTGATGCGTAATGGCCGGGTATTTGCACAGACCAAGGATCATTCGCGTATCCGTCTGCTCGTTGAAGAAGGCTTGGTGAGTGAAGCCCAGGCCGCACATCATCCGGATCGCAACAAGATTTATAGCTGCCTGGGTGGGCCGGCTACCCCGGAAATCGATTTTTCCCGCAAGACGCCGCTTGAGCATGGCGATGTCTTGTTGCTGTGCACCGATGGTTTGTGGGGCGTGACTTCCGGCGAGATGATGGCCGTCACCCTGAAAGAGGCAAATCTCTTGCAAGCCATGCCGATGCTGATGGCGCAAACCGAAATCAAGGCCGGGCCGCACGGCGACAACCTGTCGGCGGTCGCCGTGCGTTGGGAAGACAACTATGTCGAGGCGCTGAGCAGCGTGATTTCTACCCAGACCATGGCGATGGACGAAGTGACGACGCGACTCGACGAGTTCGGGCGCAATCCGAGCTACAAAAGCGAATTGTCCGATGAAGAAATCGAAGCGGCCATCGAAGAAATTCGTACCGCCATCGACAAATACAACCCGAAGAAATAAGGAAAACCCCATGCGTCCCAGCCAACGTCAGCCGGATCAACTCCGTGCCGTGAAAATCACCCGCAATTTCACCCGCCATGCCGAAGGCTCGGTACTGATCGAGATGGGCGACACGCGCGTGCTGTGCACCGCCTCGGTCGAAGAAAGCCTGCCGCCCTTCCTGCGCGGCAAGGGGCAGGGCTGGGTCACCGCCGAATACGGCATGTTGCCACGCGCCACGCACACCCGCAGCGCGCGCGAAGCGGCCAAGGGCAAGCAGACCGGCCGGACCCAGGAAATCCAGCGGCTGATCGGCCGCAGCCTGCGCGCCGTCACCGACCTCAAGGCCCTCGGCGAACGCCAGATCACCCTCGACTGCGACGTCCTGCAAGCCGACGGCGGCACCCGCTGCGCGTCGATCACCGGCGCCTGGATCGCCCTCTACGAAGCCTGCGACAAGCTGGTGCAGGCCGGCAAGCTGCCGGCCAACCCGGTCAAAGACCACGTCGCCGCCATCTCCGTCGGCATCTACCAGGGCAGCCCGGTACTCGACCTCGACTACCCGGAAGATTCCAACTGCGACACCGACATGAACGTGATCATGACCGGCAAGGGCGGCATCGTCGAAGTGCAGGGTACGGCCGAAGGCGAACCCTTCACCCGCGAACAGATGAACGTACTGATAGACCTCGCCCAGATGGGTATCCGCCAGCTCGTCGCCGAACAGCAAAGCGCGCTCGCCAGCTGAACCTTTTTTCGTGAAATCCTGCGGTCGACCGCAGGATTTCCTCATTTTCCGACGCCCTGATTTCTCTCGCCATGCAAAAACTCGTCCTCGCCTCGAATAACGCCAAGAAGATGAAGGAACTGAACGCGCTGCTCGCGCCGCTCGGCTTCGAAGTCATCCCGCAAGGCCAGCTCGGCATTCCGGAAGCCGAGGAACCGCACTGCACCTTCGTCGAAAACGCCCTGGCCAAAGCCCGCCACGCCGCCCAGCACAGCGGCCTGCCGGCGCTCGCGGACGACTCCGGCCTGTGCGTCAAGGCGCTCGGTGGCGCCCCCGGCGTGATCTCCGCCCGCTATGCCGGCGAACCGAAATCCGACGCCCGCAACAACGAAAAACTGCTCGCTGACCTCGCCAGCCAGAGCGACCGCCGCGCCCACTTCGTCAGCTGCCTGGTGCTCTGCCGCAGCGCCGACGACCCGCAGCCGATCATCGCCGAAGGCGAATGGCACGGTGAAATCGTCGACCAATACCGAGGCGACGGCGGCTTCGGCTACGACCCGCTGTTCTTCGTCCCGGAGTTCGGCCAGACCGCCGCCGAACTCGACGCCGAAACCAAGAACCGCGTCTCGCACCGTGGTCGGGCGATGCAGAAGCTGATCGAGCGACTGCCGGAACTCTGAACCCAGCCTCCCGGGCTTGTCCCGACAACTTCAGCACCGGGCCAGCACCCCTCCGACAAAAATTTTTAACATGAGCCCACTCTCGTGTTAAAAATACGGCGTTTTCTTAACACGACAAATCGCTCGTGTTATCCCGCCACCTGAATCCCGGAGTCTCGCCATGAGCCTGCAACCGAATTACCGGATTCCCGAACTACCGCCGGCCGGTGTCGATTTCCAGACGCCCGAGCTACTGCGGGCGCTGGTGGCGGCGCATCGGCACCTGGCGGAACTCAAGGGCTGCGCGGCCAGCATCCCGAACCAGACGATCCTGATCAACACTCTGGCACTGCAGGAAGCCAAGGCGAGTTCGGAAGTCGAAAGCTACGTGACGACGCAGGACGAACTGTTCCAGGCCGACCTGCACATCGCCGAATGGATTTCGCCATCGGCCAAGGAAGTCGCCCGCTACCGCGAGGCGCTGATGCACGGTTACGAACGCATGCGCCAGCAGCAAGGCATCCTCGGCAACGGCACGCTGATTTCGATGTTCCAGTTACTCAAGAACAGCAGCGAGGCTTTTCGCACCAGCAGTGGCACGGTGCTGAAGAACGAGCGCACCGGGGCAACCGTGTTCGTCCCGCCGCAGGATGGCAGCACCGTGCAGATCCACATGCAGGCGCTGGAGCGCTTCATCAACGACGACGCGGGCGACGATCTCGACCCCATCGTCAGGATGGCGCTGATCCATCACCAGTTCGAGAGCATCCACCCGTTCAGCGACGGCAACGGCCGCATCGGGCGGATACTCTGCGTGCTGCATCTGGTCCAAGCCGGCCTGCTCGATTCGCCAGTGCTCTATCTGTCACGCTACATCAACCGCAACAAGGGCGAGTATTACCGCCTGCTGCAAGCAGTGCGCGACGAGATACCCAACACCGAAGCCTGGCAGGCCTGGGTGAAGTTCATGCTGCTGGGCGTCGCCGAAACCGCCCAGCGCGCCGTTCGCCTAGTCGGCGACATGCGCAACCAGATGGCGGAAACCAAGCGCCGCATGCGCAGCGAATTGCCCAAACTGTATTCGCAGGACCTGCTCAACAACCTCTTCCGCCACCCGTACACGCGCATCGAGTTCGTCCAGCGCGACATCAACGTCACCCGCCAGACCGCCGCCCGCTATCTGCGGCAACTGGCGGACGCCGGTCTGGTCCGCGAACATAGCCAGGGCAAGCACCTGTATTTCATCAATGCCCCCCTGATCGACTTGCTGAGCCAGGAAGAGGCCGAATGAACACTTTCGTAGACTCGATCAGGCGCCAACCAACATGAATATCGGACACCAATCAGCCCCGTCGCGCTTGCCAACAGCGGAGACCCTGACCGTCGAGTTCAAGAGCGACCGCAAGCGCCTGCCCGATGATGAATTGGTGGAAGCCCTTGTCTGTCTAGCCAATACCGAAGGTGGCGAACTTTGGCTGGGCGTCGAAGATGATGGCACCGCCACCGGATTACATGTGGCCCACCATAATCTCGCCAGCTTGCCGGGCCTGATTGCCGCCAGAACCTCCCCCTCCCTGGCGGTGGCGGTCGAAGCGTTGGAGATCGCAGGCATCCGCGTGGCACGCATTGCTGTGCCCAAGGCTGTCTCCGAGGTCGCGACGACGGCCGGCACCTATTTGCGCCGCCGCATAAAGCAGGATGGCTTGCCCGAATGTGTGCCGATGCTGCCCCATGAACGAATCAGTCGCGCATCGAGTTTTGGTTTGACGGATGTATCGGCCCTACCCGTGCACGGATGCTCGCTGGCCGACTTCGACCCACTGGAGCGTGAGCGTTTGCGTCAGGCCGTGCAGCAATACGGTGGCGACCGGGTGTTGCTGGATCTGGATGAAGAGGCGCTGGACGGCGCTTTGGGCTTCACCCAGCGACAGGCAGATGGAAGCCGGGTGCCCACGCTGACGGGTTTGCTTTTGATTGGGCGGGAGTCGGTGCTGCAGCAGCGGGTGCCTACCCATGAACTGGCATTTCAGGTGCTGGCGCAACAAGCGGTGCGTTACAACGAATTCCGACGCTTTCCCTTGCTCAAGGCCATGGATTGGCTGGAAACGAACTTTCGCCCCTATAACCCCGAACAGGAATTGCAGGTGGGCTTGTTTCGGGTGCCCGTCCCGCTGGTTGATATGGCAGCGTTTCGTGAAGCGGTGGCCAATGCACTGATTCACCGCGACTACCACCGGATGGGCGCAGTGCATGTCCGCCTGGAGGATGATGCCCTGGTGATTAGCAATCCTGGCGGTCTGGTCGACGGGGTGACCTTGGCCAATTTGCTGGTCACTGAACCACGTCCGCGCAACCGCGCCCTGGCCGATGCCATGAAGCGTATCGGTCTGGTGGAGCGCTCAGGACGTGGCGTGGACACGATTTATCGCGGCATGCTCAAGTTTGGTCGCCCGCCGCCTGACTATGGCCGCACGGATGCACAAAATGTGGTGCTGCAGTTGCCTACAGTACCTGCCGACGTGGCTTTCCGCCGCATGGTGGTGGATATCGAACGCCAGCGCGGCGCGGAACTGCCAATTGACTCGTTGATTGCGCTGGGCGCCTTGCGCGAGTTCAAGCGCGTGTCGGCAGAGGCTTTAGCGCAGCATATCCAGCGCGATGCAGCATGCGCCAAACGTACACTGGAGGCGTTGACTGAAGCGGGATTGGTCGAGGCACATGGCAACACCCGTGGGCGTAGCTACACCTTGTCGGCTTCGGTTTATTCGGTGGTGAGTGACAAGGCGTCCTATACCCGCCAGGTGGGTTTTGGCCCGATTCAGCACGAGCAGATGGTGCTGAGCTACATTCGACAGCATGGTCAGATCAAGCGGGCAGAGGTGATGGATTTGTGTCGCTTGACGGAGGGACAGGCCAAGGAATTGCTGCGCCGTCTGGTCGTTGCCCAAAAGATCGATTTGCGTGGTGCCGGACGGGCCTCAGCATACGTCGAGTACGTCAATGCTGAACAGGCGTGATCCTTGAAATCGGATGGAATCGGATGGAATCGGATGGAATCGGATATTTATTGGATCAAACTCGATCACACCATCCACGATTTTTTCGGCCATCCCGCGACATCCGTAACGACTAGATAACCCCATGACCCCAGCCCGCACCATCCCCATTTTTCCCGAAATCCCACGACCACAGAATCAAAAGCTGGCCCTAGGGTCGACCGCAAAAAACCCCGAAAATCCGCTCGAATTCCGCAAATCCCCAGTCCTCTCGCTCTACGTCCACATCCCCTGGTGCGTGCGCAAGTGTCCGTATTGCGACTTCAATTCGCACGAAGCCGGCGCGACGATCAACGAGCGCGAGTACGTCGATGCGCTGATCGCCGACCTGCAGTCGGCGCTGCCGCTGATCTGGGGGCGGCCGGTGCAGACGGTGTTCTTTGGCGGCGGCACGCCCAGCCTGCTGTCGGCGGGCGCCATCGACGAGCTGATCGGCGCCTTCCGGGCGCTGGCGATGTTGTCGCCGGAGGCCGAGATCACGCTCGAAGCCAATCCCGGCACGGTCGAGGCCGGCAAGTTCGCCGGCTTTCGCGCCGCCGGGGTCAATCGGCTGTCGCTCGGCATCCAGAGCTTCAACGACGAGCACCTCAAGGCGCTCGGCCGCATCCACGGCAGCGCCGAAGCCAGGCGCGCGGCGCAACTGGCCGGCGAGCACTTCGAGCGCTTCAACCTCGACCTGATGTACGGCCTGCCTTATCAAACACAGGAGCAAGCGCTCACCGACATCGACACTGCGCTGTCCTTCGCGCCGCCGCACCTCTCCTGCTACCAGCTGACGCTGGAGCCGAACACGCACTTCGCCGCCTTCCCGCCCGATCTGCCCGAAGGTGACCTGTGCGCCGACATGCAGGAAGCCATCGAAGCCCGGCTGGCCACCGCCGGCTACGCCAACTACGAGACCTCGGCCTTCGCCCAGCCCGGCCGACAGTGCCTGCACAACCTCAACTACTGGCATTTCGGCGACTACCTCGGCATCGGCGCCGGCGCCCATTCCAAGCTGACGCTGCACGACCGCGTGCTGCGCCAGATGCGCCACAAGCACCCCAAGGCTTACCTGGAAAACATCCGCGCCGGCCGGCCGATCCAGGAAGAACACAACGTCGCCGCCGCCGAACTGCCCTTCGAATTCATGATGAACGCGCTGCGCCTGGCCGACGGCTTCGCCCCCAGCCTGTTCGAATTGCGCACTTCACGACCGTTGACCGCAATATTGCCGCAGTTGAAGGCAGCCCAGGCCGACGGCCTGCTCGACATCGGCCCGGAAAAGATCGCGCCGACCGCCAAGGGCCGGCGCTTCCTCAACGTGCTGCTGGAACGCTTCCTCGACGATGGCCAGTGAATCGGCCGGCCGCCTGCCCGACACCGTCCTCGCCGCCTGGCAGCACGAAGTCGCGGCGGCGGAACTGTCGCCGGTGCTGCCCGACGGCTGCCAGGACCTGATCTGCCGGATCGACGCCGGACAACAGCCACACTGGTTCGTCAGCCCCTTGGCCACCGCCGCCGAACAGGTCGCCAGCCCGGGCGACAGCCGTTACCTGGGCTTTCGCCTGCACCCTGGCACGCGCATCGACGCGACCGGCCTGCTCGCTGCGGTTGCCACCCGGGCGCCCGACGCGCGCAACGAAATCGGCAATCTGCTCGCCGACTTCACCCGGCGCGACCCGGCAACGCAGGAAATTCTCGCCACCCTGGCCGAAGTCGCCACGCCGGCCGCCGCGCGGCAACGCCTGGGCATCCGCGAACGCACGCTGGAAAGACTGTGCCGGCGCGACACCGGGCAAACCGCCGGCTTCTGGATTGCGCTGGCACGCGTCCGCCGCGCCGCCGTCGCCATCGACAGCGAACTGCCGCTGGCCGACATCGCCGGCCTCTGCGGCTACGCCGACCAGGCCCACCTGAACCGCGCCTTCCGCCGCTGGTTCGCCGCCTCGCCCGCGCAATTCCGCCGCTCGCCGCAACTGCTGTCGCTAGCCCGCGCCAGCGGCTTCGCCACCGACCCGATCTAGCCGCCGACCGCCGTACACAGTTCGACGAGGTAGCCCTCGTGATCGGCCACATAAGCCACCGTCTGCCCCCAGGGCATCGCCTCCGGCGCCTGCACCAGGCGCGCACCGGCCGCCAGCGCGCGGTCGACCGCCAGCGCGACATCGTCGCAAACGAAAGCAATCTCGAAACAGGGCGCGCCGCTATCGGGCGCCGACGGCTGCTTGCCCAACTGGCGCATCAGCGCCCGCGACGAAAAGGCGAGCGCCGTGCCGCCGGTATCCAACTCGCCGAAATCGCCGCTCTCATGCAGAAAGCGCACGCTCAGCCCGAAGGCGGCAATGTAGAAGTCGAGCGTCCGGCGGACATCGTCGACGTAAAGGATGGTGTAGCCAAATTTCATCTTGCCGTACTCCGCAAAAGGATGGAGACGGCATTGTCGCAGCGCCCGCCGCCCGCGTCTTGAACGAAACCGACAGGCGCCGCGTAGCGTTCAACCGAACAGCCCGCCCTTCTTCAACATGCCCAGCCCCTGCGCCAACAGATCGCCACCTTCCGGCAGCTTGCCGCCCGGCGTCAGTTGATCGACCAGCCCGGGCAGAATATCGGCCAGCCCGTTCGACACCTCCTGCGGCGCCACACCAGCCTGCCCGGCCAGCTTGCCGATGAAATCGCTGCCGAGCACCGAACTCAACTGATCGCCCGACACCGGCAGATTCTTGCCGGTCGACACCCAGGAATTGACGATCTCGCCCAGCCCGCCCTGCTGAAAAGCCTGCACCAGACCGCCGAGGCCACCCGGATACTGATTGACCAACTGCATGGCCATGTCGGCCAGCCCGTTACCCTTGCCACCGAGTGCATTGGCGGCCAGCCCGCCGACTACCTGATCGAGAAGACCCATGATTTGCTCCTGAGGAAAAAAGCTCATCGTACCGGGATGGGGTTGGGCGGCGGGTTAAGAATTGTGATGGCAAGGGATGGGGGCATATAGAAAGCAGCCAAGTTCTATATTTCAAGGTCTGCTCTTCGGCCGAAGCGGCCGGTCACGGCAGTAACCGAATACGTCCGCTCAAGGCTAATTGCAATCACTCAGAACAACAGGGTTTAGCGGCTGTTTGAGGCGATACCTGTCTTTCGAGGAGGCGGGGTTACATCAAATTCATATCGGTGCAACAAGGTAAAGAGGGCAAAGTTAGGTCAGTGCGGACAACTATGCCCAGTCACTGAAGCCGGCGTCCCTGAAGCGCTTGATTAGTTCTGCCTTTGTTGTGTTTGGCAGCGCTACCACCAACAGATCTCTCGCTCTCGTCAGGCCAACGTAGCCGATCCGCCCGTCCTCGTGGACCGGCCCGGCAAGAAGCTTGGACACGTCGATTGACCGCAGCAAGTACAAGACGGCATCAATGCTCTGCCCTTTCGCCTGGTGAACAGTCCTGACGGGGGAAAGTGGCACGGTCGAGGTGGCGAGGTCCTGGGACCACAGCGGTTCTTCGGTCAGCTCCCTTGACGTGACCCCGTACCCCCACTTCGCGATGCACACCAAACCGTATTTCGTTTCCAGCGTCGTCAGCAGCGGCGGTAGATTGGCCTTCAACTTCGGGAGCCAGTCACTTTTGGCGTTCAATGACGCTGGCGGAATACCCGCCGCAGGCGTCCTGAGGAAAGCCCAGATAATGCGTCGCACGGCTTTTGCCAGAGGGTCATCGGTGCCGCTCAGCACCGCGGCCCTGAGGGTCGACGGAGGTCCGTCTAGCAACCTAAACACGCCGTCAACTGCGTGGGTGAAGGCGTCCGCGATGTCTCCGTTTCGATCACGGCTGAAAGCCGCACGCGCGAAGTGCTCTGTGGCTCCCTGACCCCAGCTATCCCCAGATCCCGCGATGAGCGACACGGTGTCTCTGGCTCTGCAGAGTACCGCGGCCGAGTCGTACGCATATCCATGGTTGGCAAGTATTTCAGCAAACGTCGCCCGGACCTTGAAGAGTTCTTCATTCTTGTAAGTCATCAGATACGGCCCACTCTTGCGACTCGGGACGGGTCTGGCAGAGAAGTATGTCGTTCCGCTCAGCTTGTTGGTCACGTCCACCAGCGACTGGATCGAGCGATGGTTCTCCGACAGCGTTTCCTTCTGACCCGTGACCCCAGGATCAAAACTGCGCAGGAAGCTGCCGTCAGCGTGGGCGAACTCGTAGATAGCCTGGTTGGGATCGCCTACAAGCGAGACGGTCACCCCTTCCGCGATGAGTAACTCCAGTAGGCATCCGTGTACGCTTCCGATGTCCTGTGCTTCGTCGATCAGGATGTAGGGGTAGCGCTGCGCAAGAATTTTGAGCAATTGCGGCCGATCCACTAGCGTGTTGATTGCCCAGTAGCGTCCAAGTTCGTGCGTATAGGCGCCGGCCTTGCCCAATTTGCCAATCGCAGCGAGCGCGGTGGAATCGTTAACGGGAACAGCGTTACCGCGCATGGCTGTGTTGAAGAAATTCCATCTGGTCCCGTTCAAGACGGCGGAAAGGAACCGGATTTCCTCGTTGAATTTCCCGTTGTAGAAGGTGAAACCTTTCAGAAATGGTTCGTGACCATTCACTAAGTACGGTCTTCGAACGCACTGCATCGTTGACGCTGCGTGGGGTGACAGGATGTGCGACGTCACGAAGGCGTCGACCGTGCATATAAGCACTCGGCTAGACAATCCATGCTGCCCTGCGGTCAACTTCGCGTATTCAGCTCGAAACGTTTCGACCGCGACATTCGAGTATGACAGCAGAGCCACATACTGCCGGGAGGCGCCAAGCTGCCGGCGGATTTCAGCGAGCCTTCGTACAGCCGTCGCCGTCTTTCCGCTGCCGGCGCAGGCAATGACGCGCTGGCTAACGAGGCCTGCCTCTATGATCAGCTTCTGCTGTGGAGACGGGGAAAATTCCGATGTCATGGCTCTGTCACGTACGCCAATGCATCGGAAATGTAGGTCGGCGTTGTGAAAGAGACCGCTGGATCAGCGATGATGGCCGCAAGAGCCTGCGCAAACTCGCCCTTCTTAACGTTGCCGACAGTCGGGCCGCGATCAAACATTCCGCGAAATAATTCGCGCGGCTTGTCTGCGGCAGCTGCCGCATCGACTTTGACTTGTAGATCTGCGGCAATGCCAGGATGGATATCCGCCAAGGCCGTCAGCATGTGCGTCTGGTTCGCAGGAAGCAGCGCCAGATCGTATTCCAGCGTGCGGGCGGCGAAGAACGTCTTGATGTGGGTGTTTGCAAGCTTGGCAATCGCCGTTGCTGCCGCAGACATTGTCGGCGTAGCCCCTAGGACCGGATAGCCTGGTGCGTCAGCGTCGCTCAGAATGGCAACTCGGATTGGGATCGCAGCGCTGCCGAAGAGCGGAGCGAAGCAATCGAAGTTCAGCCCTTCTGTGCTCAGGATCGTCACCGAGTGCTCACGCAGCTTGATGCTCATCTTGGCTGCCATGGCTTCGACCAGAAAGCGCTCGGCCGCTCCTTCGACGAGGATGAGCCGGCGCGCAAAAAACAAGTCCGCACGCGTCACGTCGAGGTAGCGCTGGAGCTTCTCCTTCTTCTTTGGCAGGAAGGTGGCTTCCCTTGGGAAGAAGGCGCCAATCTTCCCTTCGCCCTGATGCAGGCAGGTCAACGAATCGAGCTTTGCCGCACTAGCGAAATGTGGAGAATGGCTTGTGACGAAGACTTGAACTGGCTTTTGTCTTGGTACAGGTGCTTCGATAGCCTGTAGATGATCCAGTAGCACGACCTGCAACTGAGGATGCAGGTGAGCTTCAGGCTCTTCGACAATCAATGCCTTGTAGGCTGCATCTGGATTCAGGGCCAACTCGCTCAGAACAACCGCCATGTAGATCAGGTTGTTGTACCCCAGCCCGTTCTGCTCAATGTCGAGGCCTTCGACTGCAAGCGCCAAGCGCGCGGCCAGCCGCTGAAACTCGGGTGGTGTCAGGCCAATTTTCAGTACCTGTTTGAGTGTCGAGCCAAGCATCGTGACATGGCGAGTCTCAATCGCAGACTGGGTCTTCGCTACGGGCTTCTCGACTTCGAGCTTCTCTTCAAATTTCTTTAGCAGCTCGACGAGCTCTTCCTTCTCGCTGTCGCTGGCGAGCCGATCGATAAGGCGTGCGAGCTGGCTGCTGCGGCTGGGCTTGAGTCCGGATGCCGGATCGCGTAAGGGTGGCAGATACACCGCCCGGAGATCTTCGAGCATCTCTGTAGTAATGCTGTTCTCTTCATGATCGCCGCACCAACGTTTGGGACGCATGCGGCCGGTCGTTCCGTTGGTGTTGTACCGTACCCACAGATGTGCCTCGTACTTGTCGGGGGCACCAGGTGCTGCCAGCATTGGCTTCAAGGCCGGGAGAAAGTCCGCCTCTTCATCCAGCGTGAGGTCCCTGAACACATAGTGAAAGGTGATCTCGGTGGCGGCGTGTCCACCCGATGCATGGAGGTCGTAGGCATCGACTCTGAGAGCCCCTTCTTCCGCAGTTGTGAGCAATGCGCGTAGTCCATCCACCACCGCAGTCTTGCCGACGTTGTTGGGACCTACTAGCACATTTAGTCCTGGCCTGAACCGAAGATTGAGCTCTTCTACCCGTCGGAATCCTTTGACATTCAAGGCAGCCAAATACATTTATTCTCCCTGTTGAAATATAACCTTGGCGAGTTTCATGCCGGTTGCCCAAGTCATGCCTTTGGGATGCACATTCAGGCTCAGATAATGATAGCAGGTCGGTTCTCAGTGGTCCGTCACGCACCTCCCAGTAGCGACAAAATGCACTTGTCAATAATCAGCAACAGCATGCGAAAAGCGTGAACGTATTGCCAGTATCCGCACTACACAGCGGCCGTTCATGAAATCCAGCTCCACCGTCCGCTTCGGCCGAATTACAGCCCCCCAAAAAATCACTAGACGACCGGTCTAATCAGGCGCATCATTGCTTCCCATGAAAACCCGTCACGACAACACCCGTCAGCACATCCTTGAAACCGGCCAGCGCATCATCGCCGGCAAGGGCTTTGCCAGTGTCGGGCTGACCGAAATCCTGAGTTCTGCCGGCGTGCCCAAGGGGTCGTTCTACCATTACTTCGAGTCGAAGGAGCAGTACGGGCAGGCGTTGCTGGAGGATTACTTCGCGCGCTACCTGGCTGATCTCGATGCGCTGTTCGCCGCCGAGGCGCTGAGTGCGCAGGAGCGGCTGGCGTGCTACTGGCAGCGCTGGCTGGACAAGCAGGCGGCGTGTGCCGAACAGCAGTGCCTGGTGGTTAAGCTCGGGGCCGAGGTTGCCGATTTGTCGGATGCGATGCGCGAAACGCTGCGCGAGGGCACCAGCCAGATTGTCGACCGCCTTGCCCGACTGATCGCAGCAGGGATCGCCGATGGCTCGATTCCTCAGTTGGCGGCACGCGACACGGCGCAGACGCTGTACCAGTTGTGGCTGGGCGCCAGTCTGTTGGGCAAGTTGAACCGCAATGCCGAAGCCCTGGAGAACGCCATGCAATTCACCCGCCAGTTACTCAGTCGCTGATTTCCCAAGGTCGTCTGCGGACGGCCATTTTTTGCCGCATAACATTAGACGACCGGTCTAATCAATTCCAAGGAGTTCCTGCATGACCACCCTGTTCGATCCGATCCAGATTGGCGACATCGCCCTGTCCAACCGCATCGTGATGGCGCCGCTGACACGCAATCGCGCCATCGCGGGCAACCTTCCCGGCCCGCTGACTGTCGAGTATTACCGCCAGCGCGCGACGGCCGGCCTGATCATCGCCGAGGCCAGCCCGATTTCGCCGATGGCGCAGGGCTACCTCGACACCCCGGGCATCTGGTCGACCGAGCAGGTCGCTGCCTGGCGCCTGGTCACCGATGCCGTGCATGCGGCGGGTGGCAAGATCGTGCTGCAGTTGTGGCACGTCGGCCGCATCTCGCACGTCTCGCTGCTGCCGGATGGTGCTGCGCCGGTGTCGTCCACCGACCGCGTTGCCGAAGCCAGTACCTTTACCAGCGAAGGTTTCGTCCCGGTTTCGACGCCGCGTGCATTGCGTGACGATGAACTGCCAAGCCTGGTCGAGGATTACCGGCTGGCCGCGCGCAACGCCATCGCCGCCGGTTTCGACGGCATCGAGATCCACGCCGCCAACACCTATCTGCTTGAGCAGTTCCTGCGCGACAGCATCAACGACCGCAGCGGCCCGTACGGCGGCAGCATCGAGAACCGCGCCCGGCTGTTGTTCGAAGTGGTCGACGCCATCGTCGGCGAGATCGGCGCCGGTCGTACCGGCATCCGCCTGAGCCCGCAGACCACCTTCACCGCGCCGCTCGACAGCAACCCGCAGGCGCTGTACGGCTATGTGATCGACAAGCTGGCACCGTACGGTTTGGCCTACCTGCACATCATCGAGGGCGAGACCGGTGGCACGCGTACGCCGGACGGCACCGCTTTCGACTACGCCGCCGCCCGCCGCGCCTACAAGGGCGCATGGATGGTCAACAACGGCTACACCGGAGAACTGGCCAGCAAGGTCGTTGCCGATGGCGCGGCTGATCTGATCGCTTTCGGTCGCGGCTTCATCGCCAACCCGGACCTCGTCCGCCGGCTGCGCGATGATTCGCCGATGAACGAGCTGCGCGCCGACAAGCTGTACGGTGGCGGCGCCGAGGGCTACACCGACTACCCGGCACTGGCGTAAGCAACAACCCCGGGCGCGACGGTTTCCGCCGTCGCGCCAGACAGAGAACACCATGACTTCCTCCGACCGCTGGCGCCCCATCCTGGCGCTGATCGTCCTTTCCTCGATCTGGGGCTACACCTGGGTCCTGGCCAAGCACGGCCTCGAATACTCGCCGCCCTTCGCCTTTGCCGCCGAGCGCTGCATCGGCAGCGCCGTGGCGCTGTTCATCGCGCTGCGCCTGACCGGCCGCCGCTTCACACTGGTCGCCCCCGGCCCGACGCTGGGCATCGCGCTGACCCAGGTTGCCGGTTTCATGATCTTCCAGACCTGGGCGCTGGTCGAAGGCGGCCCGGGCAAGACGGCGGTGCTGATCTTCACCATGCCGATCTGGACGCTGCTGCTGGCCTGGCCGATCCTGGGCGAACGCATCCGCGGCACGCAGTGGGTCGCCGCCGCGTGTACGCTAATCGGCCTGCTGCTGATCATCGAACCGTGGGAAATGCACGGCAGCCTGCTCAGCCCGGCGCTCGGCATCTGCGCCGCGATCTGCTGGGCGATCGGGACGATCCTGGTCAAACGCCTGCGCGGCCAGACGCCGGTCGATCTGCTGACGCTGACCGCGTGGCAGATGGCGCTCGGTTCGATCCCGCTGCTTGTGCTCGCGCTGGTCATTCCCGAGCGGCCGACCGACTGGACCTGGAGCTACGCCGGCATCCTCGGCTTCATGTCGATATTCAGCACGGCGCTGTGCTGGTGGCTGTGGATCTACATCCTCGACCGCGTGCCGGCCTGGGAAGCCAGCCTGTCGGTGCTGGGTACGCCGGTGGTCGCCATCCTGTCGTCGCGGCTGACCTTCGGCGAAGCCTTCAAGGGGTAAGCGCCCGGCAAACTCATCTGTAAATTGACGCGCTAGACCGCGAAGATCGTGTCCCCTTAAAAACGATGGTGGACACTTTCGATGGAAATCCAGAAGCCAAGTCGGCGCCGGCGGC
>NZ_JAVBXX010000039.1 GCF_030824335.1 Azonexus sp. | reverse complement strand
GATGACTTCATCCTGCGCAAAAAGGGCCAGCAGAAGATCGACTATTTCCACCCCGACCTGACCGCCTGCCTGTCGCCGACCTACGGCGTCATCGTGTATCAGGAACAGGTGATGCAGATTTCGCAGATCATCGGCGGCTACACGCTGGGTGGCGCCGACATGCTGCGCCGGGCGATGGGCAAGAAGAAGCCGGAGGAAATGGCCGCCCATCGGGCGACGATTGCCGCCGGTGCGAAGGAAAAGGGCTACGACCCGGCATTGGCCGAACAACTGTTCGACCTGATGACCAAGTTCGCCGAATACGGCTTCAACAAGTCGCACACTGCTGCCTACGCGGTTGTTACCTATCACACCGCCTGGCTCAAGGCACACCACTGCGCGGCCTTCATGGCGGCGACCATGTCTTCTGACATGGATAGTACCGATACGGTGAAGATATTTTTTGAGGATACCGTCGCCAACAAGGTGAAGGTGCTCGGGCCTGATGTCAATGCTTCGGCTTACCGTTTCGAGCCGGTCGACCGGCAGACCGTCCGTTACGGTCTGGGCGCCGTCAAGGGCACCGGCGAACAAGCGGTCAACGACATCCTGCGGGCCCGTGAAGCCGGCGGGCCGTTCAAGGATCTGTTCGATTTCTGCCAGCGTTGCGATAAACGCATGGTCAATCGCCGAACGACGGAGGCGCTGATCCGTGCCGGCGCCTTCGACAGCATCGACCCGGATCGTGCCAAATTGCTGGCCTCGGTTGGTATTGCCATGGAGTTTGCCGAGCAGACGGAACGCAATGCGATGCAGACTAGCCTGTTCGATATGGGCGATGTCGCGGAGGAGCATGCGCCGCAATATCACGCGGTCAAGCCTTGGGATGAAAAGAGGCTGTTGATGGAAGAGAAAACGGCCTTGGGCTTTTTCTTTTCCGGCCATCCGTACAACACGGTCAAGAAAGAATTGTCTCGTTTTGTCCGTCGACCGCTGAATCGTCTCGAACCATCCAAGGAATTCACCACGCTGGCTGGCGTCGTGGTCGGCATACGGACGCAGATGACCCGGCGCGGCAAGATGCTGTTCGTGCAGCTTGACGACGGCACCGGCATGATCGAAGTCACGGTGTTCAACGAACTGTTCGAAGCCGAACGTGCCAAGATCGTCACTGACGAAGTCTTGGTCATTGAAGGCAAGGTCCGCTTCGACGAGTTTTCCGGCAGCAACAGCGTGACGGCAGAAAAACTGATGACGCTGGGTGAGGCAAGGGCGCGTTTTTCCCGGCATTTGATGCTGAAAATGCACGGTGCTACCGATACGCACCGCCTCAAGTCCTTATTGGAGCCTTTTGCGCCAGGCGGTGCTGTGGTTCGCATCCAGTATCGCAACACCAGCGCCGAATGTGAGCTGCAACTCGGACAAGCGCTACGCGTTCGCCTTGATGATGCGCTGATCGAAGCCTTGAGTGCCTGGCTGCAGCCAGAAAACGTCGAAGTCGTTTATTGAAAACGTCGAAGTCGTTTATTAAAAACGGCGGGGTCGTCTAGTGAGATGGCCGGTTTTTCCTGGCTCCTGCCGCCGGTCACAGGAGAAAAAACCGCAACATTCATTTCGCAGCCTGGCAGAAAGTCTGCCGAGCTGCGAAAGAGGCGCATCAGGCGACCAGTTCGGTCTTGAAGCCGACGCGGATGGCACCCCAGTGACGGCCATTGATCGTGATCGGCATCGACAGGTCGTTGAGGATTTCACCGGTATCGCGCACGTAAGTCTGAAAGAGTGAAGACTTCTGGTTTTTGGCCAGCTTGATACCCACTGGATCGTTAAATATGCGTTTGTGTCGACATTTCACGAGGTCGACCGCCGGATCGCCACTTGCAGCATTGGAAAAGGCCGCGTTGTGCGCCGGGGCATAGCCATTGGTATCGACCGACAGGCTATAGACCAGACCCGGTGTGTCGCTGAGCACCTGATCGTAAAGGGCCGTCAACTCACGGTCGCACTGACTGTCGTAGGCCGTGGTGTAACGCTTCGGATTGGAGCCGGGAATTTCCTTGTAGCTCTGGTCGAAGATGTTGACGCCACGGTCAGCCAGTCGCTGGAGCACGCTGGCGGCGCTGTCGCGGAAAACGATGCACTTGTCGTGCAGCGTGTCGAACATGCTGCTGCCGATACGGAAATCGGCCAGGGTGCACTGCAGGTCTTCGGTTGAGGTGCGCAGATTGCTTGCTGACTCCTGGCACTGTTTCATGCGGCCGGAGATGTCGACCGAATGATTGCGGATTTCTTCGACTTCACTATGGATCGACTGATTGCTTTCGCGCAGATTATAGATGGCCGTGGCAATCGTGCTCAACTGCTCAGTCGTCTGCTTGAAGTCGGCCACCATGGTGGTCAGGTCGGTTGCCGATGTTTCGACGTAATCATTGGCCCGGGTGACTTCGCCGACGATGGTTTGGGTCCGGGTCGAGGTGTCGGCAACCAGATCGATCATCGCCTGGGTGTTCTGGCCGATGACCTGCGTTGCTTTTTTGACCTTTTCCGCCAGTTTTCGCACTTCATCGGCAACCACGGCAAAACCGCGCCCGGCTTCACCCGCGCGGGCGGCTTCGATCGCTGCGTTCAGGGCGAGCAGGTTGGTCTGGTCGGAAATGTCGTTGATCAACAGCACAATTTCGTTGATCTTCATCGAGCTGGCATGCAGTTCGCTAACGGTCGACGAAAAGTGTTCAATATGCTCGTTGGTCGTGCGCATGGTCGATGCGACGGTTTCCATCTGCGTCAGCGAGCGTTGCGCCAGATCCAGATTGTTCTGCGTCGACGACTGGATGGCATCCGCATTCATTGCGACTTCACCGACGGCGAGGTTGACCCGGTTGCTGGACTCGAAAATGTCAGCTGCCAGTGATTCCTGGCGGCGTACCGCTTCGCTGGTCAATTGCACCAGGTGATTCATGCGCGCCGAGTCGGCGGCGATGCTGACGCTGCTGCTGCGCGCGTGGCTGATCAGGTCGCGAATGCGAGAAAAAAAGCGGTTGATGTTGGCGGAAATGCGGCCTGCTGCATCGTTGCCCTGCGTGCCGACCGTGTGGGCAAGATCGGCGCTGCCATCGGCAATTGCCGAAATGTCGCGGTCAACCTTGTCAAATGCTGAATTGTTCCCGAACCATCCCATGGTATGTCTCCTTATGGTTTTTATCTTCGGAAAGTCTGTTGAGTACTGCGCTTGGTGTGAAAGCTGTAACTGCCTTGGCTTATTCTGCCGGGGTCAGTTACGTTGCCGGGCCGACAGGCGGCCAAGCAGGAAACCCTTGATTTCGTGAAACGGGATCGGTTTGCCAAATACCGTGACGTCGCCCGGAATGCCGCGCTGGCGAACCTCTTCGGCGTCGATCGCACTGACCACGATGATGTCCATCGTAGACAGTTCCGGCATCATGCGCAGTCGACGGATCATTTCGAACCCATCCATGCCGGGCATCATCAGGTCAGCGATCAGGATGTCCGGGGTTTGTTGTCCGACCAGCAGCAAGCCTTCGAAACCATTGCTGGCGATGCGCAGGCTGATTGGCAACTTCCAGCTTTCGATCGTCATCTGGTAGAGCTTTTGCAGCATTGGATCGTCTTCTGCGATCAATACATCCAGACTGCCGCCGGTTTCTCCCGGGCGGCCGGCCTGCTTGCGTCGTTTGGCGAGCAGGTTGTCTACCGATCCGGCAGGAATGCGCCGATGTCCACCTGCCGTTTTCCAGGCATCGAGAACACCGTTCTCAACCATGTTCTGCACGGTGCCCAGAGAAACGCCCAGCCGCAGGGCGGCTTGTCGGGTACTGAGAAATTCGCTGTCGGCCATGATGGTCTTTGAAATTACAAAATTGGCAAATTGTAACTGAAGGATGCGGGTTTTGGGCTAAAAAATCAGTAAGCCCGCATCATTTATATGGGTTTGCCAATGCAGGCTGTGTGGCTGGCATAATCCGCCCATGAAAACCAAAAACAAACGGGTGAAATGAGGGGCAAACGGTGTTGAAACTGCTGGTCTTCATGCCGGTGCTTGGTGCCGCGCTGCTGGCTATTTTCCCCGGGCGGCGCAAGTTTGCATTGTGGCGCCTGGCATTGTTTTTCTCGCTGCTTTCCGTTGTTCAGACGGTTTTTCTATTTACGGTTTTTGATCCGGCAGGCGCTCCTGTCCAGATGTTTGAAAGCCGGGCCTGGAATGTTCGCCTGGGCTCCTATTTTGCCCTCGGCGTCGATGGCATTTCGTTGTCCATGGTGGCTTTGACTGCTGTCCTGACCTTGGTGGCGGTGCTGGTTTCACGCAGCATCGATAAGGGGGCGCGGCTCTATTTCGTCTTGCTGATGTTGCTGCAATCCGCCATGTTCGGTGTGTTTACGGCTCGCGACTGGTCGCTCTTCTATGTCTTTTGGGAGGCCACGCTGATTCCGCTGTTTTTCATGATCGACCGCCTGGGCGGCGAAAATCGGCAGCGGGCAGCCTTGAATTTTTTTCTGTATACGCTGGGCGGTTCGGTCTTCATGTTGGTGGCCCTGCTGTTTCTGTACGACGCGGCACCCGGCCACAGCTTCGCCATGCTCGATATGGCCGAGGGTGGGCGGAAGTTGCCGATCAACATGCAGTTGCTGATTTTCGCCGGGCTGTTCATCGGCTTTGCCGTGAAAATGCCGGTGGTGCCTTTGCATGGCTGGTTGCCTTTGGCGCACGTTGAAGCACCGGGGCCGGTATCCATCCTGCTTTCTGGCGTGCTGCTGAAAATGGGGGCTTACGGTCTGATCCGTGCGGCTGAAACCCTGCCGGATGCGTTTGTCGCGGTGCAGGGCTGGCTGCTTGCCCTGGCTTTGCTCAGTGTGCTTTACGGCGCGCTGCTTGCCTGGCGGCAGCAAGACCTGAAATCGATGATTGCTTATTCATCCATTTCGCACATGGGCATTGTCTTGCTCGGCATTGCCGCACTCAATCCGGCCGGTCTGAACGGCGCCGTGTTGCAGATGGTGGCACACGGTCTGGCGGCGGCCCTGCTTTTCCTGGTGATAGGCCTGCTTTATCAGCGCACGCATAGTCGCGATCTTGGCGATTACGGCGGGCTGCTCGGCCAGGCGCCACGTTTTGCCTTCTTCATCGCCTTTGGTTTGCTGGCCGCGGTTGGTCTGCCGGGGAGTGTTGGCTTCATTGCAGAATTGCACGTGCTGATCGGTGCGCTGCAACGCTGGGGCTTGTGGGTCATCCTGCTCGGCTTGTCCATGCTGGTCGGGGCAGCGTACAGCCTGAGAGTTATCGGGCATTTATGCCGCCCGGCCGCTTCGGGCACGGTCGTTCGGGACATGACGAAAAGCGAAACGCTTGCTGCTGGTCTGCTGGCTGGCGGCATCCTGCTGGCCGGTGTCTGGCCGGCACCCTTGCTGACGCTGCTCGGTGGCAGCACGGCGCGTATTGCCGCGCTATTCACGGGAGGCTGAATGCAGGAAAGTCCGAAGCTTCCGTTGCGTCAGCGTCTGCAAGGCTGGATCGAGCATTTGACCCACATCCTGCCGGCGCAGGCACCGATTCGCGATTTCGTCCATCACAACACCTTGCATGGCTTCCAGCATCTGCCTTTTGCGCAAGCGCTGGCGGCGGCCAGTCGATTGAATGGTGCCAAGCCTTACTGGCCGGAGGGCCGGTTTCTTGCCGAATATGCGGCCGGGCGCATTGCGCGAGCCGATCTGGCCGCAGCGCTGGATGATGTCGGACTCAGCGAACTGGACGCCGATGTGCTGCCCGGCCTGTCGCGCCGAACCTTGTTTCTGGCTGCCCTGTTGGCCGGTTCGACAGTGCCGGACAAGGTGCGTCGCGATTGGCTGGTGCGTGAGCACGAAGGTGATGTGGATGGACTTTTTGCCCTGTGCCGCACGTTGACCGCAAGTGCGCCGGAAACGTCGGAGGATTGGCGTGTTCTGGCCGAGGCCCGCTGGCATGCGTTATGTCGCGAGGTCGGTGTGACGCGTACGCTGCGCAGCCTGCTCGAAAACCTGTCCGGCGAAGATGTGCTGGAAACCGTGCGCAGCATCTTGCAACGCCATCTGGCGGCGCATCTTGATCTTGGCTTCTCCGCCTGGCCTAACCCGCAGGCCGAGCGCGGCTTCTTTGCTGCCTGGAAAAGCTGTGCTGCCCATGATCTGGCCTGGGAACTGGACGAATTGCCGGGCATTCGGGATGAAATCCACGATCTGCCGGATGACCCGGTCGTTGTTCTTGAAACCGAGTTGCGCAACCTGTTGCCCGACGAATCCCTGTGGTTGGCTTACCTGGAGCGTCTGGCACTGGAGTTGCCCGGCTGGTCCGGGATGTTCCTGTGGCGCGACCAGCACCCGGCGGCATTTGCCGGGGAACCGGTCGACATGGCCGACTACCTGGCTGTGCGTATTTTTCTCGAACGTCATTTATGCACCGAGTTGATTCGTCGCCTGACCGGGGCACCGCTCGGTTTCGATGATCTGGAGGCGTATTACCAGGGCAATCCCGCCGAGTTCCTGGTGCGTCATGCCTTGCATTCAGTGAATTTGCCCGAGGATTTGCAAGCGGCGGCGGCTGGTTTGTGCGCCGCTACCGTCGATGGTCGAGAAGTCCATGGCTGGGCGGCGCTGGCACCGCGTCTGGGTGACTTCTTGCAGGTCGATGCAGCGAACTCTCGGGCCTGGCGCCTGCTTGAGCTGGCCGGACAACTCGCTTGGGGCGACAGTGAACTGCGGGCGTTGGGGCCGGATGGGGCGGCTTGCCTGCTGGCTGCGGTCGATACCCTCGATCCCTTACTTCGCGGCCAGATCTGGCTGACGGCTTACGAAGCGCATTATCGCGATCAGTTGTTTTCGGCCTTGACCGTCAATGCGCGTCACCCCCGCGCCTGGCCGCAGGCATCGGCGCAGGTGGTCATGTGCATGGATGATCGCGAGGAGGGGACGCGCCGGCACCTCGAAGAAGTGGCGCCCGATATCCAGACTTTTGGTGCGGCGGGTTTCTTTGGCGTGGCGATGTATTGGCAGGGCGTGGATGATGCTGCTCCGACCGCTTTGTGTCCGGTGGTCGTGACGCCGGAGCATCTGGTGCGCGAGGTGGTAAAGGCGGGCAGCGAGACAGCCCGGGAAAACCGAGCAGGACGGCGCGAGACCCGCTTGCGCTGGCGTGAACGGCTTTATCAGGGAAGCCGCCGGCACGCTATCGGCGGGCCGTTGTTGACCGCCCTGGCTGCTGTGCCGGCATTGTTTGCCCTTGGCGCATCCAGCCTGGCCCCGGATTGGCTGGCGCGGGCCAGTCGGCGTTGGCGCCTGGCGTTTGAGGGGCGGTTGGCGACCGAGTTGGCGCTGACGGCCGACGGTGAGCCGACTGACCGGGTGCGGCAGGGTTTTAGCGATGCCGAGCAACTTGACCGGGTCGAAGCTTTCTTGCGCACCATCGGCCTGACCGAAGGCTTCGCGCCGCTGGTGCTGATCCTGGGCCACGGCTCTGGGAGTCGCAACAACCCGCATCTGTCAGCTTACGATTGTGGTGCCTGCTCCGGGCGCCACGGTGGTCCGAATGCCCGGGTGTTCGCCGCGATGGCCAATCGGCGCGAGGTACGCGAACAGCTACTCGGGCGCGGCATCGCGATTCCCGACAGTTGTTATTTCGTGGCGGCCGAACACCATACTGGCGATGACAGTATCGAATGGTATGACCTCGATCGGGTGCCGGATGCCTGGCAGGGAAAACTCGATACCTTGTTGGCTCAACTGGCCGATGCCTGCCGTCTGCACGCGGTCGAGCGTTGTCGCCGGCTGGCCTCGGCGCCGCCCCGACCAAACCCCTGGCAGGCGAAACAGCACGTCGCCAACCGGGTAGCCGATCCGGCGCAAGCCCGCCCCGAGCTGGGGCACGCGACCAATGCCGCGGCCTTCATCGGGCGGCGTTCGATGAGTCGTGGCCTGTTTCTCGACCGGCGCGTCTTCCTGATTTCCTACGATCCGGCGAATGATCCGGACGGCGGTATCGTCGAACGCATCCTGCTGGCAGCCGGTCCGGTCGGTGCCGGGATCGCGCTGGAATACTATTTCTCGACGGTAGACAACGAGCGTTTCGGCTGCGGTTCGAAAGTCACGCACAACCTGACCGGCCTGTTCGGCGTCATGGAAGGCGCCGATTCCGATTTGCGTACCGGCTTGCCCTGGCAGATGGTCGAAATCCACGAACCGATGCGTCTGCTGGTCGTGGTCGAGCAAACGCCGGCGCAACTGACGCAAATCCTCGGGCGGCAGCCGGCTCTGCAGGAACTGGTCGGTAACGGCTGGATCAATCTTGCCGCGCAGGACCCGTCGACCGCAGCATTGTCCCGTTACTGTCCGCGCCGAGGCTGGTTATCGTGGTCCGGCGAGGCGGTTCTGCCTCAGGTCGCCAAATCGCTCGACTGGTTTGCCGGCGAATCCGGTCCGCTGGCCCCGGCCTTGCTGCGGGGAGCCTTGGCATGAGCGAACTGTCGCGCGACCTGGCCGATCTGGTCTGGCTGGTGCCGGTGTTGCCGTTGCTGGTCGCCGTGCTGGTCGGTTGCCGGGTGCTGTTCGGCAGCGCTGCCGGCGATGGCGCCGAGCGCACGACAGCCGCTTTGGGCGAACTGGCCGCACTGGGCGCTTTCTTGTTGTTGCTGCTGATCGATCTGTCGGTGCTCTGGCATGGCTGGCCCGGTCATCGCATGTTCGGCATCTGGTTTGCAGCGGCTCACTGGCAAGGCTCCTGGTCTTTCCTGCTCGATGCGTTGGCCTTGCCGGTGGCCACGCTGAGCGCGTTGATCGGCTGGTTGATAGTGCGTTTTTCAGCCACTTACCTGCACCGGGAAGCCGGTTTTCACCGCTTCTTCATTGTCCTGTGCCTGTTCCTCAGCGGCATCCAGTGCGTGCTGCTGTCCGGCAACGGATTGCTGTTGTTCGTCGGTTGGGAAATGTGCGGCATCGCGTCTTTCCTGCTCATCGGTTATGCCTGGCAGCGACCGGTGGCTACCGGCAACGCGCTGTTTGCCTTCATTACCAACCGGGCTGGCGACGCCGGCCTGTTGTTTTCGCTGGGACTGGCGGCTTACTGGGTCGGCAGTTTCGAGTGGCCGGCCTTGCTCGCGGCAGCTTTGCCGCTGGTCGATCTGCGTGTGCTGGTGCTCGGCTTCGCTGTCGCCGCACTGGCCAAGTCGGCGCAGTTGCCATTCACGCCGTGGATTCTGCGGGCGCTGGAAGGACCGACGCCGTCGTCGGCGATTTTTTACGGTTCGCTGCTGGTCCATGCCGGGGTGTTCCTGCTGTTGCGCCTGGAACCCATGCTCGCCCAGTTGCCCGACGTGCTGGCCGGCCTGTTACTGGTTGGCCTGTTGACCAGCGCTTATGCCTGGTTGTGCGGGCTGGTGCAGACCGACGTCAAGTCGGGGCTGATGTTTGCCACGGTGTTCCAGGTCGGGCTGATGTTTGCGGCCATCGGCCTGGGCTGGACGACGCTGGCGACCGTGCATTTGTGCCTGCATGCAGCATGGCGGGCCTGGCAGTTTCTGCTGGCGCCGTCCTGGCTGGTGCTGACCCGCGATCGTCCGGCGCCGCCGCCGGCCTGGCTGCGCCGCAACCAGTGGCTGTACACCGCAGCCATGCAGCGTTTCTGGCTGGACAAGCTGGGGGCAACGCTGCTGGCCGCACCGACCGAGGCCATTGCGCGTGACGTGCGTTCGCTGGAAGAGCGTTTTATCGACCGGGCCATCGGCGAACCGGGGCGCGGCCAGCCGATCCTGCCGGAACGCCCGCTGGTCTGTGCCGATGGTTTGCCGGGCCGCCTGCTGGCCAGTGCCTCCGAGATGCTGCAGCGCGTTGAGAACCGTCTGTTGCTGCGGGCTCGCGGCGGCGTGGCCGAGCGCTTGCTGCGCGAAGCCGGACGCTGGTTGCATACGCTGGAGGAACTGCTCGAACAGCCGCGCTACCTGATGATGGCCGTGATGGTGACCTTTGTGGTGATCCTGTGATGTTGGGTGAAATTCTCTGGCACCAGCAGGCGGCATTGCCCTGGCTGGCCCTGTTGCAGTTGTTGCCGCTGGTCGGCGCAGCGGTGGTTTTTGCCCTCGGCGAACGGTCGACCTCAGTCGCCGCCGGCAAGTTGTTCGCGCTGGCCGAGTTGGTGCTGGCCAGTGTCGTCGCCAAGCATGTCGATCCCTTGCAGCCGGTTTTCCAGTTGGCCGAGCGGATCGACTTGCTTGGCTACCATGTTGCGGTCGACGGTATCAGCGTCCTGTTTTTGCTGCTGACGGCACTGCTCACCCTGCTGATGACGCTGTACGGGATGAGCCGCGGGATGATCTCGCCGGGCCGCCTGTTTGCCGTGCTGCTGGTCGCCGAAGCCGGCCTGGTCGGGATGTTGCTGACGCTCAATATCGCGTGGTTTGCGCTGTTTTCGGCGCTCGAGTTGTGGGCGGTGGCCTACCTGCTGCGCCGCTGGGCATCGTCGCGGGCTGAAGTGCTGGCACTGGCCCGTTTCGTCCAGTACCAGGGATTCGGCCTGGCGCTGTTCGTCGCTGGCTGTTTCGTCCTCGGCTGGGGGCACGCCGAGGTGACCGGCGGGCGCTGGAGTTTCGATTTGTTCGACCTGTCGGGCAAGTTGCCGGCCGGCAAATTCCAGACCGCTGCGTTCTATTTGCTGTTTTACGGGCTGGCTGTGCGCACGCCGCTCTTCCCGCTACACGGCTGGCTGCCCAACATGGCGCAGCACGGCTTGATCGCGGTGGCGCCGGCGCTGATGGTCGGCGTCAAGGTGGGGATTTACGGCATGGCGCGCTTTGTCTTGCCGCTGACGCCGGATGCCGTGCTCGACTGGCAGCCTTATGTTGTCGGTTTCGCCATGGCTGGGGTTTTCTTCACGGCGGCGCTGGCTTTTTTGCAGACCAATTTGCGTCGTCTGCTGGCTTTCGCCGTGGTCAGCCACACCAGCCTGCTGGTCACCGGCTTGTTCAGCCTGCACAGTGCCGGCATCCAGGGGGCGATGCTGCTGGCGGCCAATTTTGGCCTGGCGGTTACCGGTATGTGGTTTGTCGTCGGCTTCGTCTTCCGCCGTACCGGCACGACGGAATTGCATGAATTGTCCGGCTTGTTCGAGCGCATCCCCTTCCTTGCCGTCGCCTTCCTGATTTGCGGTCTGGCCATTGTCGGCATGCCGGGAACGCCGGGTTTCGATGCTGCACACCTGATTCTCGAAGCATCGATTGCCCGCTTCGGTGCCTTGTCCACGGTGGCTACGGCATTGGGCAACGTGGCGGCGGCCGGCTTCCTGTTATGGGCTTTCCAGAAAGCGTTTCTGTCGCAGGAAAAAACCGGCATGCACGATGTTGACCGCACGCAATCGATGGAATACCTGGTCTGCGGCATTGCCGTGGCGGCCTTGCTGGCCATCGGTTTCTTTACCGAGCCCTGGCTGCAGCTGACGGATGTGGCAAGTCAGGCGCTGGCCGCGAGGTTCGTGCAATGAGGGCGCGCCGATGAGCGGCAATCCGGATTTTCTGGCTGGTCTGGTGCAGGCCTTGGGGGCGGCGCTGGCCGACTTTCCAGCGTTGTCGCTGCTGGTTTTGCTGCCCCTGATCGGCGGTGTTTTGCTGTGGCTGCTGCCGGCGCGTCTGGCCCGGCAAGTGGCGGCAGTCACGATGGGCGGTGTGCTCGTATTGTCCAGCCTGATCCTGCTGGCTTTTGTTCCGGCTGAGTCGGAATTCCAGTTCGTCGACCGCCTGCCCTGGCTGCCGGATATCGGCGTCAACTGGCTGCTTGCGGTCGACGGGCTGTCGGTGCTGTTTTTGCCGGCGACGGCCTTGCTGTTCATCGGCGCGCTGGTCGCTTCATGGACTTTCGCCCGGGAAGCGCCGCGCCTGTTTTTCGGCTTGTTGCTGCTGTTGCAGACGGCGACGCTGGGGATTTTCTGTGCCATCGACCTGATCCTGTTTTTCGTGTTCTGGGAAATCAGTCTGGTGCCGGTGTATTTCCTGCTGGCGCGCTGGGGCGTTACGGCCGATGCCGCCAAGGTTGCGGCGCGTTACGTGCTGATCATGCTGGCTGGCGGTTTCCTGTTGTTGCTGGCGTTCGTCATCGTCGGCAGTGCTGCCGGTACCGCGAATTTCGATCTGCGTGCCGTGCTGGAAACACCGCTTGCAACCGGCCTGCAACGCACGGTGCTGTTGCTGATGCTGATCGCCTTTGGTTTGAAGGTGCCGCTGGTGCCGCTGCATACCTGGCTGCCACAGTTCGCGCTGGCTTCGCCCGGTTCGCTGACCGCGCTGCTGGTCGGTCTGAAGGTTGGTGCCTATGGACTGATCCGCTTTGCCCTGCCGCTGGCACCGGATGTCGCGCAGGACTGGCACTGGCTGCTCGCCGGCCTGGGCACGCTGACGCTGATCTACGGTGCTGTCGGCATCCTGGCCCACAGCAATCTGCGGGTTGGTCTGGCCTACGCCAGTATTTGCCACGTCGGCCTGGCCGTGCTCGGGCTGGCCACGCTGTCGGCACAGGGCGTGCAGGGTGCCGTGTCGCTGCTGCTGAGTTTTTCCGTTGCGACGGGCGGTGCGATGTTGTTGCTCGAATTTTTGCGCCAGCGCACCGGATCGACCGATATTCATGCCTTGGGCGGCGCCGCGAAAACCATGCCGCTGCTTGCCAGCGGGGTGCTGATCTGCGGTCTGGCCGGCGTCGGTATGCCGGGGACCAGCAGTTTTCCCGGCGAATTCCTGCTCATTCTCGCCGCGCTGGATCGTTATACCGGCGCCGGCATGGCCGCGCTGTTCGGTCTGGCGATTGCCGCCGGGGCCTTCCTGTCGCTGTATCGCAAGGCCTTTTTTGGCCCGCTGACGCGGTCGACCGTAGAATATGCCGAAGATTTGCGCCCGCGCGAGTTGCTGGTGCTGCTGGTGCTGATTCTCCTGATCGTCAGCATCGGCCTGTATCCTGCGCCTTGGCTGGACGTGGTCCGTCCAGCCGCAGAAGCGTGGGCCACGCGTCTGCTGTCCTGATTTTCCGGATTTTTCGCCATGCCATACACCACGACCCCGCCGGGGGAACAAACGCCGCGTTGCCGAATGTGTCAGCATTACTACATCACGCACGACGTAAACTTTCCCTACGGCTGTCGCGAACTCGGGTTCAAGAGCGCGCGTGAGCCGATGCGCGACGTGATCGAGTCGTCGGGCGAAAACTGTTTGTATTTTTCGCCCAACAAAAACGCGCGCTAGCCGGCTCAGGCTTTCTTGACGAATTCCGACTTCAGTTGCATGGCGCCGATGCCGTCGATCTTGCAGTCGATGTCGTGATCGCCGTCGATCAGGCGGATGTTTTTGACCTTGGTGCCGACCTTGACGACCGACGACGAACCCTTGATCTTCAGGTCCTTGATCACGGTGACGCTGTCGCCGTCCTTCAGTTCATTGCCGTTGGCATCACGCCAGACCTTCTGTTCTTCTTGCGCGGCAGCCGGGCCGTCCTTGCTCCATTCATGGGCGCATTCCGGGCAGATGTAGAGCGGGCCGTCTTCGTAGGTGAAGGCGGAGTTGCATTGCGGGCAATTGGGGAGTGCGCTCATGTCGGTTCTCAATATTCGTCTTGTTGGCCGCCCATCAGATTGGGCAGCAGGGTGTGGGCGCGCTGCAGGGCCAGCGCGATGTCGGGGCAAACGTTGTCGTCGCCGATTTCGTCGATGAAGCCGGCGCGATACAGCAGCGAGCCGGGTTGCGAGTTCAGTCCGCACAGGATCAGCGTACAGCCGCGCTTGGCCAGCTTGTCGTGCAGATTTTCCAGGCCTTCGAGACCGGTGGTGTCGAGCTGGACCAGGCGGTCCATGTCGAGAATGACGATTTCCGGATGGCCGGCGCGCGGATCGAGCAACTCTTCCAGCTTGTTGACCGCGCCGAAAAACAGCGAGCCGAACAACTGCCAGGCGGCAACGCGCAGCGTGCCGTCCGGGTAGAGCATGTGCGGGTCCTGGGCTTCCTCGTCGAGCGCCAGGCGCTCGATCCGGGTCAGCTCCGACATGCGGTAGATGAAGAACAGGCTGGCCAGAACCATACCCAGTTCGACGGCAATGGTCAGGTCGAACAGCACGGTGACGAAGAAGGTGGCGAGCAGGATGATCCGGTAGTTCCACGAATAACGCTGCAGTTCCTTGAACTCGTGCCACTCGCCCATGTTGATGGCGACCACCATGACGATGGCCGACAGCGTCGCCAGCGGCACGTAGGCCGCCAGCGGCGCAGCGATAAGGACGATGCCGAGCAGGGTGACCGAATGGATCATGCCGGCCACCGGCGTGCGGCCACCCGACTTGACGTTGGTCGAGGTGCGGGCAATGGCGCCGGTGGCGGCGAAACCGCCGAACAGCGGGGCGGCGATGTTGGCCAGGCCTTGCGCCACCAGTTCCTGGTTGGGATCGTGGCGGTCGTCGATCTGGCTGTCGGCAACGCGCGCCGAGAGCAGCGATTCGATGGCGCCGAGCAGGGCGATGGTGATGGCCGGCGAAATCAGCTTGCCGAAATCGTGGATCGACACCTCGGGAAAACCGAAAGGCGGCAGTTCCTGCGGAATGCCGTTGAACCGGCTGCCAATGGTTTCCACCGGCAGGTCGAAGGCGAAGGCGACCAGCGTACCGACCAGCAGCACGGCGAGGGGCCCCGGCGCCCGGCGCAGCAGCGTGACATGCTGGGCCAGCCGGTTGTAGGAGAGCAGGAAAATGAAGCAGGCGACGGAAAGTGCCAGCGTTGGCAGGTCGACCGTATGCGCATGCGCCGCCAGCACCTTGATGCGGGCAAAAAATTCGGCTGGCAGGCTGGTGATCTGCAGGCCGAAGAAATCCTTGATCTGGGCCAGGAAGATGACCACGGCGATACCGTTGGTGAAGCCGATGACGACAGTCACCGGGATGAAGCGGATCAACTGCCCCATGCGCGCCAGCCCCATGGCCAGCAGCATGACCCCGGCCAGCATGGTGGCGCCGAGCAGGTTGGCGTAGCCGTGGGCGACGACGATGCCGTACACGATGGGGATGAAGGCGCCGGTCGGGCCGCCGATCTGCACCCGTGAGCCACCGAGCAGTGCCGTGATGAAGCCGGCGACGATGGCCGTCCAGATGCCGGCGGTGGGTGAAACCCCGGAGGCGATGGCGAAGGCCATGGCCAGCGGCAGGGCGAGGACGCCGACGGTAATGCCCGACGCCAGATCCTTGCCGAACTGCGTACGATCATAACCGGGCAGGCAATCCAGCAGCTTGGGGTGGAAGGCGATTTTCATGGCACGCACTCAATGGGGTGAGCGCTGCATTATATGAACGTATGGTTAATCGTCAATGATAATCGTATGTTAATATGATTAGATTAAAAAACTAATAGAGAGCACCATGGAGAAACGCACAGCACGACTGACGCTTTTGATCGATCCGCGGAAAAAACAGATTTTCGAGGAAATTTGTGCCACTCAAGACCTGACGCCATCGCAGGTCGTGCGCCGCTTGATCCGTCAGTACATCATCGACAATGCCGGCGAGCGCGATTTGCCGGACTGGTTGAAGCCGACCGGACGGGGCGATTAGGCCGCCGGGCCTTGCCGGGGCAGCGTGTCAGGCCTTGGTAAATTCGGCTTGTTCGGGGTTTTTCTCGTTCAGGGATTTTTCCCGGATGACAGATTTCGCAGTTGGCGGACTTCCCGCACCATGCGACTCATTGCCCACAGCATCACGACAATGCCGCCTGCCGCGCAGACATAGGCTTCTGCGGTCGACCGGGGAAAATTGGCAAGAATCATCATGGGTTTGTCGAGTAGTCCGCCGATGCCAATGACCACACAAAACAGACCGAACAGGTCGGCCAGGGAATAGGCCAGGATGCGTGGCATCAGGCGTGACAAGGCGGGCTGGCTTGGTTGGTTCATGTCGAACTCGCAATGAAAAAATCAATTAAAAAGACTTGACAAACCATACATCACCAATCGAGTTATGCACAACATCGGTCGTGTGTGGATGGGGCAATGGAGATTGCTTGGTGAATTTGGCAATTTCCTGTTGATTTATAATAAGTCAATAAAAATCAATGGCTTATGATTGTGCCTGAGTTTTGTGCAGGGTAAGGAAATGCCTTGTGTGGCGGTCACTTAGCGCTTGCTGCAGTGAATAACTCACAGACTTATCCACAGCTTTTGTGGATAGATTTAAAACCCTGTGTTTCCAGCGGGTTTTGACCCATTCACTTAAAGTAATACATTAACTGCGACCAGGGTTTTTGACCGACTGATAGCAAACGGGCCGCTTGGGCGCCCCGTTTCAGGCTGCTGACGCCACCGTTCTTGCGCTGGATGGATCGTGGGACCCATCTCATGGTTTTCTCGTCCAGCTTCCCGGCAGGTTGAAAAAACGATGGCGTCTAGCACTGGCAAACGCTCGATAAGTAATTGACAGATGATCTCATTTATTCAAAATGGCGAACTTCCCATTCTGAATAAAGCGCGATTGTCATGGTCACTTCAGCTACCCCGAACGCTCTGCCGCTGACTGATACCCAAAACACCCTGATCAAACTGCTGACCGGCATGTTCGGTAGTGCAGCGGGTACCTTGCTCGACGATGCAGAAAACATCCTGAACCAGCATCAAGGCGACTGGAATCAGCTAGCCAGGGCTTTGGCCGGGAGCGAACTCTTTCACGAACATTTTTACCGGCGGGATTTGAACAACACGGCCTTCGCCAATGATTTTCTTGGCCGTCTGGTCGGCCCCAACGACGGCACACTGGTTGCCCCGGCCGCCTACAATTCGATCCGCGACTGGCTGGTCAATCGCCTGGAAGGCAGGGAAGGCGAACGCGGTCAGGCGATGCTTGAACTCCTGGTCGCCCTGCATGACGTGCCTGCCAACGACCCCACCTGGGGGCAGGCGCACCGGCAATTCATCGAACGCAGCGAGCTTGCTGCCGACCTGACCCAGCGCCTGATCGCCAGTGGCCAGAACCATGACACGCTCGATGCCTTGTTGATTTCGCGTCAACTGCTCGATTGGGGCAAATTGCTCAACCTGCAAACGCTGAACACGCTGCCGGAAAACGGCCAGAACGCACTGCTCGCCGCCATGCAGCAACTGATTCAGCTAGGGCAGCAGAATCCTGCGGTCTACCAGGCCTGGATGCCAAAAAGCGGCAATCTGCAGGATTTGCAGAACGCCTTGCCGGGTATTGGGCAACTCGCTGATTTGCTCACTTTCCTCAACAGCGCGCTCCAGCGCAGTGATTCAGCCAGCACTGTGAGCAATCTCATCCCGACGGGTGGCACCGACATCCTGGCCTACTTCGGCCAATTGCGCGCGCTCAACATCTCTCTCGAAAAGCTGCTGCAAACTGCCGCCAATCCGGGGCAGGAATTGCTGGCCCTGAAAGCGCTGCTCCAA
>NZ_JAVBXX010000008.1 GCF_030824335.1 Azonexus sp. | reverse complement strand
CTCCAGCCCGTTCGGCGTCAATGGCAAGGTCTATGCCGGCAACGACCTGTGGCACATGCGCAGCCTGTGCTTCACGGACAAGCCGGACTTCCTGATCGGCAACTCCTACGGCAAGTACATCCAGCGCGACACCAAGTACAAGGGTGAAGAGTTCGAAGTACCGCTGATCCGTATCGGCTTCCCGATCTTCGACCGTCACCACATGCACCGTGCAACGACCCTAGGCTACGAAGGCATGATGTCCGTGGTTACCCAACTGACCAATGCAGTCCTTGAGCAACTCGACAAGGAAACCATCGGCATGGGCACCACCGACTTCAACTTCGACCTGGTTCGCTAAACCGGATCACCGGCAGGGCGACAGGGGAAACCCTGCCACTCTGCCGGTTCTGCAGGAGTGTCAAATGGCTAATATCATGATCCAGCAAAGCGCCAGCGGCGGGCTGGTGTTTTACCTTCCGAAGCGCGATCTGGAAGCGTCCATCGAATCGATTGAGTTCGACACCCCGGAAAAATGGGGCGGCGAACTGAAACTGGACAACGGCGGTACGTATTACATCGATCCCATCGCCAAGCCACCTCGCCTGCCAATTTCCCTGCGTGCCAAGCGTCTTGGCGCGGCTGAAGACTGACCCAGTTGAAACTGCCCGCCCCCCAGCCATGTTGAATAGCCAGGCAACGGAAGCGGTTTGATAGGAGAAAAATCATGGCAATGAAAATCGATCCCGACATGTGCACCGCCTGTGGCGACTGCAAGCCGGTTTGCCCGACCAAGGCAATCAGCTCCGGCAAGATCTTCTTCAAGATCGACGGCGCTACCTGCACGGAATGCGACGGCCACAACGACTCCCCGTTGTGCGTCGATGTCTGCCCGTCGGGTTGCATCAGCCCGGCCTGAATCTTGAGCCGAGCACCGGGCATCACGCCAGACCGATCCCGGTGTTCCACTGAAGACTCAGCCAGGAGCCCAACATGTCCGAATCGCCCGTAGCCTCCCGCGAAGCCGCCCTGCGCATCGCACTCGCCGCCCGTGCCTTGAACGGACTCGATGTCCGTGCCTTGGTCGGCGCATTGATCGAAAAACTCGATGCGCCATTGACCGAAAGCAAACTCGGCAAGCTCACCGTTGAAGACCTGCGCGTCATCCTGGCCGGCGACTTTGCCGATCAAGGCTGCCATGTCGGCGTCGAAGGCGAAGCGCTGAAGGAAGCCGTCCGCCTGCTCTGGGGACAAGGCGTCGAAAACAACGACTTCCCTGCGGTCGACCGCTATAACGACGGCGAAATGCCCGGCTCGATCCGCGTCGCCTTCGCCGCCAATCGCGGCGAAAACCTGGATGGTCACTTCGGCTCATGCGACCGTTTCCTGGTCTATCAGGTCAGTCAGCAGGAAATCCGTCTGATCGACATCCGCAGCACGGCCGAAGCCGATGCCGCCGAAGACAAGAATGCCTCGCGCTCGGCGCTGATCGGCGACTGCCAGATTGTCTATGTGCAATCGATTGGCGGTCCGGCGGCAGCCAAGGTCGTTCGTGCCGGTGTTCATCCGGTCAAGAAGCCGGAAGGCGGCCAGAGCCGCGAAGTGCTGGTCGAATTGCAGGGACGCCTGAGCAGCCCGCCGCCCTGGCTGGCCCAAATCATGGGTGTACCGTCGGCTTCACTGGCCCGTTTCGAAGAAGAACTCGAATCCGAGGAGTCATGATGATCACGCCAGATCAGCTCGCTCAAGTCGGGGCAGCCGTCATGCGGGATGCCAGCGCCGCCAGTCTGCGCAAAAGCTTTCCCGAGATGCACTTCACCGAATGTAGTGAAAACGACGTATCGCCGCGCTACAAGGTAGCCAGCAGCGTCACCGGCTACGATCTCTACTTGATCTCCGGGGCCACCGGTCACTGCCTGGAACTGACCAATGACCCGGCCAACGCCACCGGCATCCTGATCGCCGCCAAGGTCGATGACGAGTGAGGTGACGGCAGCCCAGGCGGGCATCGGCCGGCTCGGCCTGTGTTCAGGCTGCGCCTACTTTCCCGACTTTCTCAACGGGCTGCGCTGCCATCCGGGCGACGCCTGCATTCGCGCCCACAGCGGTCGGCAAATCGACCGCTTCCTGCGCCAGAATCGGGAAGAGGCCGCGAAATACCTGGACGATATTTTCTGGGAACGACGGGCCATCGCGGCCCGTTATGCTGCGGTCGACGAGATATTTCGCCTGAAATCCGACCCGGACGAAGTGGTCCGCCGCGTTGTGGCCAGCCGCCTGCCGGTTGAACAACTGGAAGGCATGCTCAAGGACCCGGACCGTGAAGTCCGGCTGTCGGTAGCCGCCCGCCTGCCGGAAGCCCTGCTCGGCCGATTGATCAGCGACCCTGACTACCTGATCCGGGCCACCGTGGCCCGTCGTTTGCCGCACAGCCAACTGACCAAACTGATCAAAGATCCGGAACGTGAAGTGCGCAAGGTATTGGCCAGCCGCCTGCCCTCCTTCGCCCTGCACCTGATGCTGGCAGACCCCGAGCCCGAGGTTCGCGCCATTGTCGCGGAACGCGCACTCCCGGAACTGGCAGCGCGTCTGCTGAACGATGACGAATGGTGGGTACGCCTCGCAGCGATTGCCAACGCACCACTCGAATGCCTGGCGCCCTTGCTGGAAGACCCGGAAACAGAAATCCGTGAAGCCGCAAAAGCTCGCCTCGCCGAAGCCTCAAACGAAAACCCTTAGGGAAACGCCCATGAAGACCAATCAGGCCTGGATTGAATACTGCAAATCGCTCGCCCCGGCGATTGTCGAAACCTGCGTCCGCACACCGGTCAGTGCCGGCACGACCAGCCTGGCCAAGGCGCTGAATACCGAGTTGCCCGACTGGAAATTTCGCCACGCCCTGAGCCGGGGTGGCTGGTATCGCTTGGGTGGCATCGTCGATGGCGCAGGTCAACGGGTCACCGACAATCTCGAGCAATGGGTGGAAGATGCACTGGACGCCAACGACGGCGACATGCAGCAACTGATCGACGACCACGCGGGGGAGCAGTTGTACGCTACCCGCCTGGTCGGCCAGACACACTATCTGACCGCCACGGTGGGCGATGCAACCGACGATTTCCTGCAACTGGAGATCGAAAGTTTGCAGGAAATGCAAGTACATCAGCTATTCAGCAATGACCCGACGACCATTGAAGAACTGGTCGACCCACGGGGCAACAACGAATCGCCAAAACTGCTCGGCTTGCCGCATTACACTTTCCGGCGGATTCAGCACATCGGCGGCTTCCTGCACCGCATGCTGGCGCAGAAACCCGAGCCCGCCGGCATTCACCGGATGATCGAAGACTGGACGAAGAGCAGCGCCGGTTCGGCCAGCGTCTACGCCAACCACTGGGTGATTGCCACCCGCGAACATCTGGATCGTTACCATCAGCCGGTATTTCGCGCCCAACCCATCGCCACGCTGGCCGGCGACCCACCGGAATTCGAAGCCAGCCCCGGCACCACCGGGCTCAAGCTGCAAGAAGCCCTGAATCATTTTGACCGCGCCGTCGGCTATCCCATGGCGTGGTATTTCCACATGCTGACGACCAAGGCTGTCCCGCACTGGGTTGCCCAGGCTACCGTCGAAGACGCACTGGCTGATTTCGCCTACCTGCCGCAAAAAGACGTGGACGTCATCCGCGGCTGGCTGCATCGTCCTTACTCGGTGTAATGGACAGCAAGCGGCTTGTCGCATTTGCGACAAGCCGCTGACAGCCCCTCTGGGGCACAAAAAATAACATATAAAATTCAACAGCTTAAAAACTGGCACCCGCCTTGCTAAGAAGTAGGCAAGGAGATTGCCATGACCCAGCCCACCTTTGTCACGATCAACGACACCACCCTGCGCGATGGCGAGCAGTCGGCTGGCGTAGCGTTCTCGCTCGACGAAAAACTGGCCATTGCTTCCCGACTGGCAAGTATTGGCATCCCGGAACTGGAGGTCGGTATCCCGGCCATGGGCGCCGAGGAGCGTGAATCGATCCGCGCCGTCGCCAATCTGGGCTTGCGTTCGCGCCTGATGGTGTGGAGCCGCATGCACCCGGATGATATTGCCGCCTGCAGCGGCTTGGGCGCCCATCTGATCGACATTTCCGTACCGGCCTCCGATCAGCACCTGGCCTACAAATTGAAGCAGGAACGTAGCTGGCTGTTGCGTGAGTTGCCCCGCTATATCGGCGCCGCACTCAATCTGGGGCTGGAAGTCGGCCTGGGCTGTGAAGACGCCTCACGCGCCGACATGGATTTCCTGTTCCGCCTGGCTGAAACGGCCGAACGAGCCGGCGCCCGACGCCTGCGCTTTGCCGACACGCTGGGCATTCTCGAACCCTTCGGCACCTTCGAACGAATTTCCGCACTGCGTGCCCACACCGATCTCGAAATCGAAATGCATGCCCACGACGACATGGGCCTGGCTACCGCCAATACGCTGGCCGCTTGCAAAGCCGGCGCAACGCATGTCAACACCACGGTGAACGGACTCGGCGAACGCGCCGGCAATGCTCCGCTGGAAGAAGTCGTACTCGGCCTGCAGAAACTCTATGGCATCGACACCGGCATTGACCTCAAAGGTTTCCCGGCGCTCTCGAGCATTGTCGCCAGCGCCTCCGGGCGGGCCGTGCCGTGGCAGAAAAGTGTCGTCGGCGCTGGTGCCTTCACGCACGAAGCCGGCATCCATGTCGATGGACTGCTCAAGCACCCGGACAACTATCAGGGCTTCGACCCGCGTGAAGTCGGTCAGGCGCATCGCATCGTGCTGGGCAAGCATTCCGGCTCGCGTGCCGTACAAGTCGTTTATGCCGGACTAGGCATTGAACTGGCGGACCACGAAGCGCATGCCCTGTTGCCGGAAGTACGTTCCTTCGTTGCCACCCGCAAGCAAGCGCCCGAACCTGCCGATCTGCTCTGTCTTCTGGCTGCCATCAGGAGCACTCTCCATGTCTGAAGCAATCACCATGACCGCACCCTCCCCACTACCGCCTGGCCTGTGGGCCACGCTGAAGGAAGACCTGGCCTGCGTTTTCGAACGCGATCCGGCAGCCCGTTCCACGCTGGAGGTGCTGACCACCTACCCCGGTGTCCATGCCATCCTGACCCACCGCATTTCGCACAAACTCTGGCGCAGTGGCTGGCGTTTCCCGGCGCGTTTGCTGTCTTTCATCGGCCGCACGCTGACCAATGTCGACATTCACCCGGGCGCCACCATTGGCCGCCGCTTCTTCATCGACCACGGTGCCTGCGTGGTGATCGGCGAGACAGCAGAGGTCGGCAACGATGTGACGCTGTACCACGGCGTTACTCTGGGCGGCACCTCGTGGAACAAGGGAAAGCGCCACCCCAGCCTGGCCGATGGCGTGGTGGTCGGTGCCGGGGCCAAGATCCTCGGCCCGATTTTCATCGGCCAGCGCGTACGCATTGGCGCCAATTCGGTCGTCGTCAAGGACGTACCGGCTGACCGCACGGTGGTCGGCATTCCGGGCCGCATCGTGGATACCCGCCTGGCTCGCACCAACAGCAACGGGATCAACCTGGACCACAACCTGCTGCCCGACCCGGTCGCCAAATCCATCGCCTGCCTGATCGAACGGATCGAGACGCTGGAAAAGGAACTGGCCGAAATGCGCAATGAACCACCGCCCGCCGACCATAGCGGCGAATGCCGGGTGTGCTCGGCCGGTGATCTGTGCTGTGAAAATGAGGCGATGCACTGATATGGACCTGCTCGACTTCACCGACTGCAAGCTGTATTTCGAGGACCCGTTACCGGCGGAAGCCGAGGATTTGATCGCCCAGGCGGCCCGGGAATACGGCGAACCATCGGCCGAACTGGCGTTGCTGCGCGCCCACCTGCTGGCACCGGAAAATCTCACCGTGCTGGTCGGGCTGTATCGCTATTACTTTTACCAGCACCGCCTGGAGGACGCGCTGCAAGTTGCCGAGCGCGCCATGAGCCTGTCCGGTCGCCATCTTGGCTTGCCCACGGACTGGCAGCGGATTGATGAAAACCAGCTGGGTTCCGCCGCCGCCAACTCATTCGGCCTGCTGCGCTTCTACCTGCTGGCCTTGAAAGCTGCCAGCGTCGTGCTCTTGCGTCTTGGCCGCATCGGCGAATCGCGCGCCCGACTGATCAAACTTGCCGCGCTGGATAGCCGCGACCAGCTCGGCGCCGGAAAACTGCTTGAAGTGGTCGACGAATTCCAGGTTACGGAAGCGTCGACCGCAGAAACCAGCGACTCAACCCCGAATCACCTTATTTGCGCAGCCTGAGGAGGCATCATGGAAGACACGCTAAGCCTTGCCGAAGCCATGGAAGATCTGGTTTCTGCCGAAGATTTCCTGGAATACTTCGAAGTCCCCTACGAGCCCTCGGTTGTTCAGGTCAATCGCCTGCACATCCTGCAGCGCTTCCATGACTATCTGGCCAAGCAGGCGCCCAACCTGCCGCCCGAGGAGTCGCAGCAGCGCGGTATTTACCGCCTGTGGCTGGAACGTGCCTACAAGGATTTCACCGTTTCCGACTCGTTGACCGAAAAAGTCTTCGCTGTTTTCCAGCATGTCGCCAAGCCGGATGGCGGCATGAGTTCCTTCGTCTCCATCGATAAGGTGTTCCGCGAATGATCAACGCACAATGGGAATATGGTGAGGCCGTGCGCCTCACCCGCAATGTCCGCAACGACGGCACCTATCCCGGGCTTGAACCGGGGGCACCATTGGTGCGTCGGGGCAGCATCGGTTACGTGGTCGATGTCGGTACCTTCCTGCAAGACCAGATCATTTACTCGGTCAACTTCCTCGAAGAGGGAAAAATCGTCGGTTGCCGGGAAGAGGAACTGATCGGCGGCGATGAGCCATGGACCCCGTCGCGTTTCGAATTCCGCGAAAAAGTCCGGGCGGCCAAGCTGTTGGCCGTGGGCGGGGAAGTCCTGGTGCCGCTCGGTGCCGTCGGCGAGGTGATCAAGGTGATTCGCGATGCACAGGACGGCGTGGCTTATCACATCCATTTCGACAGTCTGCCGGGACGCATTTTGCAAATCCAGGAAGACATTCTGGAACCCGCCGAATCTGCGGAGTAAACCCATGTTGCACGCCTATCTCGAATTGAAACTGGCCTGGGAGCTTTACCAGAAAGCCCCGGAAACCCTGAGTCAGCCGGAACGCAATCGCCTGAGCGATGTTGCTGCAAAGCAGGACAGCATCGAGCAAGCGATTCTGGCCAGCCCGCAGGCGGCCAATGTCGTTGTGCCGACGGCAACGCTGCGCACCCGGGTCCAGGAAATTCGCCAGCGCTACCCCGACAATCGGGCCTTTGCCCTGGATCTGGAACGGCTCGACATGAGTGAAGCCGATCTGGACAAAGCCGTCGAGCGCGACCTTTGCGTCGAGGCTGTCCTGGAACAGATCGTCTCGACAGTGCCAGCGGTCAGTCTGGTCGATGCCGAAATTTATTACCGGCTGCACCCCGAGGCTTTCGATCAACCGGAAGCCCGCCGCTTGCGTCATATCCTGATCACCTACGACAAGCCGGAAGACCGGAACAAAGCCGTCAAAACCCTGGAAAATCTGCGGTCGACCGCAATATCGACGGAAAAATTCGGCACTGCTGCACTGCGTTACTCGCAATGTCCGACAGCCGTGGATGGCGGACGCCTCGGCGTCGTCAAGCGTCAACAACTCTACAGCGAACTGGAAGCGCCGGCCTTCGCACTGCTCGAAGGGGAAATCAGCGCGGTCATCGAATCGCCCATCGGTCTGCACATCGTGCGTTGCGATGAAATCCTGCCATCCGGCCTGCTGGCATTTGGCGAAGTCAGCCAGAAGATCATCGAACGACTGAGTGAGAAACGCCGGCAGGAAACGCAAAGACTCTGGATCAAGCAACTGCTTTCAGGCCACGCACTCACTTGACAGGAAGTCGCCGACCTCAGGCAACATATTCGACCCGGTTTCGGCCATTTTCCTTCGCCCGATACAAGGCCTGATCAGCACGCAACAAAGGCTGGTCGGAAGACTCGTCATTTTCGTGCAGCAAGGTCAGGCCAATACTGACAGTAACGGGAATCGGGCCGAACGCGGTTTCCGCCGGCTCGCTCTCGATGTTTTGGCGCAAGCGTTCAGCCGCGGCCCAAGCATTCTCGGCATCACTGTCCGGTAACAAAATGGCAAACTCCTCGCCCCCGATGCGTCCGGGCAAATCGACCCGGCGCAAGGTGGCTCGCAGCACCTCGGAAAAATGACGCAGCACCTCGTCACCGGCAGCGTGTCCCCAGGTATCGTTCACGCGCTTGAAACAATCGAGGTCCGCCATCAGCAAGGCCGTCGATTGGCCCGTTCGGCGCCAGCGGGAAATTTCGCCATTGAGTTGCTCGATGAAATGACGCCGATTGGCCAGTCCGGTCAAGGTATCGGTCCGGGCCAGCAGGGTCAGCGAAGCTTCTTTTTCCTTCAATTCGGTAATGTCGCGAAACACAATCACCGCACCGGTACACACGCCGCTTTCGTGAATCGGCGATACCGTCATGTGCACCGGAAAACAACTGCCGTCCCGGCGAACCAGGCAATCTTCATGACTGCGTGGCAAGCCATCCTTCAAGGTCTGCATGATCGGGCACTCGGCTTCGGGATAAGGTGAGCCATCCAGATGCCGCGCATGAATCAGGGCATGCGTCCGCTTGCCAACCAGTTCATCTGCGCTGTAACCCAGCATGATCAGTGCGGCCGGATTGGCGAAAGTCGTCAGAAGCGACTGGTCCACACCGAAAATTCCCTCACCTGCTGTCATCAGCAACACTTCATTCTGGTGCGATAACTCGGCAACCCGCTCAGTCTGCTCGGCCAACTGGTGCTGCCACTCCCGCCGCGATGCATTGACCAGAAAGAGCACCAGCAGCAGTGTCACGCCATAAGCCAGTACGATGTTCAAGGCGGCGGCTTCCTTGAACTGCCGGGTAGCAGCAAGCGCCGCGCTGACATCCTGCCAGATGACGATGGAGCCAATCGCAGGACGCGACGGTTCGACCAGACCAGGGTAATCGCGCAGCGGAAAACGGATGACCTGATACGTCTGGCTGGCATTCCTGATCAGGTCGCTGCGATAAACACCGCTGTATTCGGGCAACCGCCCTTCGCCCATCCAGACAGCCAGTTCGTCACGCGATGCAGCCAGCAGATAACAGCACGCATCCGGCGTCGCCGACGGGAAAAGCGGACGGTAGCTTTCCCACATGGACTTGGTTATCGCAAACGGTTCAAGCAAGACACCAAAACCGACGCCCGTCTTTTCGCTCAGGCGCTGGATGTAGCCGTCAAAAGCGACGCCGACCTCCATGACACCCAGCAAGCGTCTTTCCTCACCTGGCCGGACATCGTTATCCAATACAGGCACCGCCCCCCGGATACCGGCATAAGCCCGGCCGGTTTCGAACCCGCTACGCGGGCTGCGTGTCCGCTCGACATCACGCAACAGCCAGCGCAGTTCAGCCAATTGGTCGCCATGTTCGGCCGGTGCATGGAAACGCAAGAAGGACAAGGTTTCCGGCAAGACAAACTGCATCTGGCGCACCCCCAGCTCATGCTGCAGGTAACCCCAGCTTTGCACCAAGCGCAGGAAAAGTTGCTGCCGAATTTGCGCCGCCTGCTCGCCACCGCTGGCCCCGCCTTCTGCAAGCACTACGCCATGGGCGGCTTTGAGCAAACGTCGACTATCCGGATCTGCCGCAATGATGCCGGCCAAGGCAATCATCTGCTGTTCCAGCTCGGCCTGCGACACCTGATAGGCCGTTTTCAGACGTAACGCCTCGCTGGACAACTCCGTCTCCAGACTGCGATCTGCCAGGCGAAAGCCAAAGAGGGCAATGCCGACAAAGATTGCGGTCAACAACACACACACCAGCGTGACAATGGAGCGGTAGGACATGCAAGCCCCCCAGCGGACTAATACTTATCTCAAACCATGATATACCTTTGGCGTTATTGATGAAGCTGATATTTCAACAAAACTACCAGGCTGGCGTTTGCACTGCTGCCGGTGGCGGAGGCGGCGGCTCGGGTAACCAGCGCCCGCTGGCAGCATAAACGGCGACCAGCGCAAACACGATGGCAAGGACCAAGGACAGCATGCCACCGCCTTGCGCCGACTCACCGGAAGGCACCTCTTTCCAGCCTCGCACCATGGGCTTGACCAGATTGTCCTTCTTCACGTGGGCGTAGAACATGATGGCTGCCAGATGCAAAATAACGAGCACAATCAGCATATTCACACTCAACTTGTGCCAGCCGGTGGCCAGATTGCTCAAGTCCCGGCCAACCAGCTCATAGAGCGGACCAACAAAGGCAATATCGTCGTTCGCCACCAGTCCGGTCAGCAATTGCACGGTCAACACGGCGAGCAGGCCAAAAACCGACAAGGCGCCCAGCGGATTGTGTCCATGCCCGCGCCACTCGCCTTTCAGATAAGCCGAAATCCTGGCTGGCGTCGGAAAGAACTGGCAGAAACGCGCGTACGTTGAACCGACCAATCCCCAGACCACGCGAAACACGATCAGGCCAACCACCGCCAGGCCAACTTTGCCATGCCAGTCGATCAAATTGCCTCCGACTTTTCCCGTCACGACCAGCGCCACCACGGCCAACGCAAGGAGCCAGTGAAACAGTCGGGTCGGCAAATCCCAAAGCAATATTCGTTTGCTGTTCATCGATATACCTTTTTTGTTGTTGAGTAAAAAGGGCGCCTTCCGGCGCCCTTGGTCAATCGTCGATCAATCCGCCGAGCTTACTGCTTGGTACGGTAATCGTCGTGACAGGACTTGCAGCTAGCACCAAGCTTGCCGAAAGCTGCCTTGACCGCAGCAGCATCACCTGTTGCAGCAACTTTGGCCAATTCGTTGGCTGCCTGATTGAATTCGGTAGCGATTTTGCCGACCTTCGGCCCATCGGTAAACAACTCCGGCTTGACGCGCGTATCGACCCAACCCTTGCCCTTGTCGCTACCCGGCACATACAGAGCGCCCATACCGGAATTGGCGATGGCCTGGATCACGTTGGCAGACTTGATGACCTCGTCCTTGTTATAGGTGCCGTCAATATTGGCCTTGATGCGGCCCATGCTCCAGCCCATCGTGGCGTAAGCCGACTGACGCCACTTGATGGCATCCTCGACCTTGACCTGAGCGTGAGCAGTAGCGGCCAAAGAGCCGACAAGCAGTGCGAGCAAAAGCTTTGTTTTCATCATATGTTCTCCGTTGTTGAAGGGGGAAGAGTGCCTCGTATAAAACAGGCTGCTCCAAATTCAGTCGCAACATTATAAGCCGCTTATATGACAGGAAAGCAAACAGTTACCTGAAGGATATTCACGAAAAACCTCAACCAAACAGAAGGTTTTCCAAATCCCTCCTGCTCGCAGAAGGGGCTCAGGTATAGTCACCGGGCCAAATCAAGAGGCAAACACCACCATTTCCTGGATATCTCCATGCGCCGCAGTCTCCTGACCTCCCTGCCCTTTCTGCTATTGCTTCTGCCGGGCTTCGTAACGGCATCACCGGACGTCTCGTGCTGGCTGGAATATAACGGTGAAGAATCCACCCTCGCGGTTCCGGCAGCAAGCGATGTGCTGGATAGCGGATGGAAGGAAATGGGGAGATTCAGGTTGCGCACCCTGCTCGCGCTCCCACCTCTCGTCCTTCCGGCCAACTCACAGCCCTGGCTACAGATTGAGGTCTATGCGCAGGCGGCCGATGATGACTATCGAATCATCTCGACACAAAAAGTCGGCGCGCCATTTGCTACCGGGCGCATGGAAGTGGTTGAGCCACGACTGGGCAGGAGCCTGCGTTACGAATGCGGGGCGACGAAAGACCGAGCGACCGAAGCACCAGACCTGCATCCGGACCGGAACAAAAGCCTGGGTGCAAGCCTGTTGCCGCCGGGAGAGATAACTTCCGGAAAAGCCAAAGTGGCTTTCGTCGGCGATGTGATGCTGGGCGAGAACGAAGCGACTGGCCGTTTGCTGGCCGCGGGCGGTGACCCGTTGGCCAAGGTCAGGCAAATGCTCGCGGCGGCTGATCTGCGGGTGGCCAACTTCGAGTCGTCGGCCGGCACCAAAGGCCAGCCAGACCCGGACAAACCCTACAGTTTCCGGACGGCGCAGTCAGCATTAAAGCCCTTCAGCGCCGTATTCGAAGCCGCCAGCCTGGCCAATAACCACGCCGGCGATTTCGGACGAGCCGACTTTGTGGAAACCCTCAACGCCCTGCAAGCAGCCGGCACAAAGACCTTTGGTGGTGGCCGGAATCCAGCCGAAGCCCACCAGCCAGTCATCATTGAACGCAACGGGGTGAACATCACACTTCTTGGCTATCTCGACTTTTTCCCGCGCTGGTTCGCCGCCGCACCGGGGCTGCCGGGTGTGGCCTGGCTCGATGCAGACCTGGCCAGGCAGGACATTGCCCGGGTCAGGGCCGCCGGGGCCGACGTGGTGATAGTCATCCCGCACTGGGGCATGGAAGACGAGCCGCGCGCCAACGACCGCCAGCGGCGGCTGGCCCGGGCATTGATCGATGCCGGTGCGGATGCGGTGATCGGCGGCCATCCGCACGTAGTCCAGGATTACGAAATTTACCGGGAAAAACCCATCGTCTATTCGCTGGGGAATTTCGTCTTCGATGGCTTTGAAGATGAAAAAAACCTGACCGGCTGGGTAGTATTTGCAGACATCGACCGAACCGGCGTTTCGGCCATCACGACCCGCGTGGTGCGCATCGATGCCGACGGTTCGCCAGCCCCGAACCCCGACAAGACGGGGCCGTGCTGGCGACGCGGAGAAGCAGCCATGGCGGCATGCGCGAAACAGCCCGCGCACTAGCCGCCAAGATTACATCAAGGCTTAATCAAACGGCAAAAACGTGTTTGACACGCAGCGCCGGCTGCCCGGATTCGATCTGCAACAGGCGGGCAATATTCGGGTGTTTGCCCGGATTGGCCCGCTCGTCTTCGGTATGCTCGGCGAAAATTTCCAGCCCTTTTTTCGCCGCTTCGACGTTGATCGAACCGTAGGTCTGCGCCAGATGGTTGTAGACCGAAAGTGAGCCCTGGCTGCCAGCCTTGTTTTCGATACTGGCCACAACATTGCCCTCGGCATCGAGCAAGTTGATGGCGGCCAGATGGGAAATTCCCGGCAGTTTCTTCAGATTTTCAGCAAAAGACATGGGTTTATTGTTCCTGTTTACTTTCCTGTTTCTTACGTTTGGCGCGATTCAGGCCAAGCAGCAGACCCAGCCCGGCGGTCAGCAGCGGCAATAGCGCCAGGTAGATCGCGGCGTCACTTTCCGCCAGGTCAAAAAAGACAAGCCCTGCGGTCATCACCAGCAGGCCGAGTCCCAGACCGATGGTGCTGCTCTTGACGACAGCACCGACCGTTGCGATGGGATGAGCCGAGACTGCTGCCGACACTGCGGGTGACACTTTGGATGGCAGATCAGCCATCTCAGATCCGCTTCGCCAGCTCGGCAGCCTTGCCGGTGTAATCCCACGGCGTCAGCTTGAGCAGTTCTGCCTTGGCAGCTTCCGGGATGTCCAGCGTCGACACGAAGGTTTGCATGCCGTCACGCGAAACACGCGTACCGCGCGTCAGTTCCTTGAGTTTTTCGTAGGCATTGGCCACGGCGTAGCGGCGCATCACCGTCTGGATCGGCTCGGCCAGCAGTTCCCAGTTGGCGTCGAGGTCGGCATGCATCAGGTCGGCGTTGATTTCCAGCTTGGAGAGGCCCTTCAGCAGCGAATCGTAGCCGAGCAACGTGTAGCCGAGGCCGACGCCCATGTTGCGGAGCACCGTCGAATCGGTCAGGTCGCGCTGCCAGCGCGAAATCGGCAGCTTCTCGGCAAGGTGCTTCAAGACCGCGTTGGCCAAGCCGAGGTTGCCTTCGGAGTTCTCGAAGTCAATCGGATTGACCTTGTGCGGCATGGTCGAAGAACCGATTTCACCGGCCTTGACCTTCTGCTTGAAGAAGCCGAGCGAGATGTAGCCCCAGACGTCGCGGTCGAGATCGACCAGGATGCTGTTGGCACGGGCGAAGGCGTCGAACAGTTCGGCCAGCGCGTCGTGCGGCTCAATCTGGATGGTGTAGGGGTTGAAGGTCAGGCCGAGCGATTCGACGAAACGCTTGGCGAAGCCTTCCCAGTCGTAGCCCGGATAGGCGGCCAGGTGGGCGTTGTAGTTGCCGACCGCGCCGTTGATCTTGCCGAGCAGTTCGACCTGGGCGATACGGACGCGGGCGCGCTGCAGGCGGTAGGCGACGTTGGCCATTTCCTTGCCCATCGTCGACGGGGTTGCCGGCTGGCCGTGCGTGCGGCTCATCATCGGGATGTCGGCGTAGGCGTGGGCCAGTTCGCGCAGGCGCTCAATGACCTTGTCCAGCGTCGGCAGCATGGCCTGTTCGCGGGCGCCCTGGCACATCAGCGCGTGCGACAGGTTGTTGATGTCTTCGGAGGTGCAGGCGAAATGGATGAATTCGCTGACCTTGACCACTTCGGCATTGCCCTTGGTCTTGTCCTTGATCCAGTATTCCAGCGCCTTGACGTCGTGGTTGGTGGTCGCTTCGATAGCCTTGACCTCGGCCGCGTCGCCCGGACCGAAGCCGGCGACCAGCGCATCGAGCTCTTTGACGGTCGACGGCGAAAAAGCGGCGATTTCCGTGAAATGCGACTCGGCAGCAAGCGCCTTCAGCCATTCGATCTCCACTTTAAGGCGGGCGCGGATCAGGCCGAATTCGGAAAAGTGCTCACGCAGGGCATCGACTTTGCCGGCGTAGCGGCCATCGAGCGGGGAAATTGCGGTCAACGGGTTGAATTCCATAAAATGCATCCTTATCAGTAAGCCGTCAATTTTACCTGCCTGAGCACGACCCACGCCATATCGCTATAATCAAGCTCCCTCTTTCGAAGCGTATGCGATGAAGCTGATCGGCACCCCTACCAGTCCCTATGTCCGCAAGGTCCGTATTGTGCTGGCCGAAAAAAAGATGGAATACGAGTTCATCGTCGACGCGCCCTCCCAGGAAGGCAGTCGGGTTCCATTGCTCAACCCGCTGGGCCGCATACCGGTTCTGCTGCTGGATGAAGAAACCCCGATCTATGACTCGCGGGTCATTGTCGAACACATCGACAATGTCACCCCAAACAACAAGCTGCTCCCCGGCCCCAATCGCGAACGGACCGAAATCAAGCGTTGGGAAGCCTTGGCCGACGGGCTGTGCGACGCAGCCGTTGCGATACTGCTGGAAAGCCGGCGCCCGAAAAAAGAACAAAGTGCCAGCTGGATACAACGCCAGCGCGATGTGGTAACGCGCAGCCTGGCCGCTCTTGAAGTTCAGGTCGGGGAAAAAGCATTCTGTACCGGCATGCATTTTTCGCTCGCCGACATTGCCGTAGGTACCGCACTGGGCTACCTCTGCTTCCGCTTCCCCGAGATCACCTGGCAGGAAAATCATCCCAACCTGTCCCGCCTGCACGACAAGCTGATGCAACGACCGTCCTTTATCGATACCGTCCCACACGACTGATCCGGGCAGCACAAACGACAAGGGCGCCGAACGGCGCCCTTGTCGTTTGCAAGCAACAGTTTACCGAATCACCCCGCCGCCCAGACACACCCGGCTTTCGTAAAGCACGACCGACTGCCCCGGCGTCAAAGCCCACTGCGCTTCGGCAAAGCGGATTTCGCAGGTTTCGCCATCGACCCGTTCGACTTCGCACGGCTGGTCGCTGGTCCGGTAACGCGGCTTGGCGGTATAGACCCAATGCGCATGTGGCGCCTTCCCGGAAACCCAGCTCAACTGTTCGGCCAGCAAATCCTCGCGCAACAGTGCCGGATGGTCATGGCCCTGCACAACGTACAACACGTTCTTTTCCATGTCCTTGCCGGCAACGAACCATGCGTCGTGATCGCCACCGCCCGGCTGGCCTTTTTCCTTCAGTCCGCCGATATGCAATCCCTTGCGCTGGCCGATGGTGTGGAACATCAGGCCGTCGTGGCTACCCAGCACCTTGTCGTCGTCCTGGCGACGAATTTCACCCTGTTTCGGCGGCAGATAACGCGCCAGGAAATCCTTGAACGGCCGCTCGCCAATGAAGCAGATGCCGGTCGAATCTTTCTTTGCCGCGACGTGCAGACCTGCCGCCTCGGCAATCTTGCGCACCTCGCGCTTGTAGATATCGGCCAGCGGAAAGAGCGTTTTCGACAACTGCGCCTGATTCAAGCGGTAGAGAAAATAGCTCTGGTCCTTGGTGCCATCCTCAGCCTTCAACAACTGGTATTCGCCATTGAATTCGCGCACGCCAGCGTAATGGCCGGTGGCGATCTTGTCGGCACCAAGTTGCATGGCGTGCTCGAGGAAGGCCTTGAACTTGATTTCGGAGTTGCACAGGATGTCCGGATTCGGCGTCCGCCCGGCCTGGTATTCGCGCAGGAATTCGGCAAAGACGCGATCCCTGTATTCGGCGGCAAAATTGACGACTTCAACGTCGATCCCGATCGTATCGGCCACACTCATCACGTCGACCAGATCCTGGCGCGACGAACAATAGTCGTCGGTGTCGTCGTCTTCCCAGTTCTTCATGAACAGGCCGATCACTTTCCACCCCTGCTGTTTCAACAGCAAGGCGGCAACCGACGAATCGACGCCACCCGACAGCCCTACCACCACAGTTCCCTTAGACATCGGGCCCAGCCCCTTTCTTCCAGTCTGCCAACGGCAGGATCACCGCCGGCTCACCATTATCAACAAACCAGCTATCGACGACAAAACGTGCCATGTCGCCAGCGTCGTTATTTTCCGTAATTTCTTCGATCACCGCCGACCAATGGCTGGCAACAAGCCCGAGGAGATAACGCGGCTCAGGTGCCAGCACCCGATGCCAGCGCAGATAGCCGCGTTTCTCCAGCAGGCCAAGCAAGCGCGTGGTCGACGTCGAATGATCGATGCAGTCCATTTTTCCCGGCGCATGACCATCGGCGTAATTACCCCCTCGGTCATTGCGCACGTCCGACTGCTGACCGGCCCAGCGATAGAGCTGCCCAATGACCTCGGCCAGCATTTTTCGTTCATCCGCCGCGTCAACCGCAGAAAACAACTGCCGCCGCACATCGCCCAACTGCCCGCGCGAATAACGAATGTCCACCTGGGCCACACAACTGTAACCATGGCAGATGGGCAGCGTTTCTTCAGCAAATACTGCGGTCGACGACCAAAAAAGCAGAAAAAGCAGCGTCGACCGCAACATCAGGCGTAATGCACCAGCAAATCGAGCGGATAACGCTTGCCGGCCAGCAAGTCTTCACAGCAGCGCAGGATCAGCGGGCTGCGATGGCGCGTCTGTGTGGCCTTGACCTCATCGAGCGTCAGCCAGCGGGCGCCGACAATCCCGTCGTCGAGCCGGCGCTCGGCCTCCCAGCCGCGCAGTTCGCCGGCAAAGGCGAAACGCAGATAGGTGATGTCCTTGGTCGGATGCCGCCAGTTGTAGATACCCACCAGATGCGTCGGGTGAAAATGGTAGGCGGTCTCTTCCAGCGCCTCGCGCACCACCGCGTCGACCAGCGACTCGCCCGCTTCCAGATGGCCGGCTGGCTGGTTGAAGGCCAGCCCGGCATCGGTCTCTTCCTCGACCAGCAGGAACTTGCCATCACGCTGGACCACAGCGGCGACGGTGACATTCGGCTTCCAGATCATGTGCTGCACTCGGTGTCAAAACCCGTATTTTACCTGCTGATTTCGGCTAGAATTATCGGCTTTCATGTGAGCATCACGGAGATTTCACCATGTCCATGTCGGATCGCGACGGTTTCATTTGGCAGGATGGCAAGCTTGTGCCCTGGCGCGAAGCTACCACCCACGTCCTCACCCACTCCCTGCACTACGGCATGGGCGTATTCGAGGGCGTCCGGGCCTACAAGACCGAGCGTGGCACGGCAATCTTCCGCCTGAAGGAACATACCGAACGCCTGTTCCGCTCGGCGCACATTTTCCAGATGCAGATGCCGTTCTCGGCTGAAGAACTGAACGAAGCGCAGAAGGAAGTCATTCGCGCCAACAATCTCGAATCCGGCTACCTGCGTCCGCTCGCCTTCTACGGCTCGGAAAAAATGGGTGTGTCGCCCAAGGGTGCCAAGGTGCACGTGATCATCGCGGCCTGGCCGTGGGGCGCCTACCTGGGCGAAGAAGGCATGCAGCGCGGCATCCGCATCAAGACCTCGTCCTTCACCCGCCACCATGTGAACATCACCATGGTCCGCGCCAAGGCGTCCGGCAACTACATGAACTCGATCCTGGCCAACAACGAGGCCACTGCCGACGGTTACGACGAAGCGCTGCTGCTCGACCCGGAAGGTTACGTCTGCGAAGGCGCCGGCGAGAACATCTTCATCGTGCGCAACGGCAAGCTGTACACGCCGGACCTGACCGCATGCCTGGAAGGCATTACCCGCGCCACCGTCATCCAGCTGGCCGGCGAAATGGGTGTCGAAGTCATCGAGAAGCGCATCACGCGTGACGAAGTCTATTGCGCTGACGAAGCCTTCTTCACCGGCACCGCCGCCGAAGTGACGCCGATCCGCGAACTCGATGGACGCCAGATCGGTGTCGGCCATCGCGGCCCGATCACCAAGGCGCTGCAGGAAAAATACTTCGACGTGGTCTATGGCCGTTCGGCAGCACATGCCGACTGGCTGGCCGTGATTTAAGCCAAATCAGCGCGTCAAAAATCAGGGAGAAAACCATGGCCGACAACAAAACCGTTGAAGTCACCGCCCACGATCTGCCGCTGCACTGTCCGCAACCGGGCAGTGCGCTGTGGAGCCAGCATCCGCGCGTCTTTCTCGACGTGCTGAAAAGCGGCGAAGTTACCTGCCCGTACTGCAGCACAAAATATGTGTTCAAGGGCGAAGCCCCCAAGGGCCATCATTAAAACTGCTACGGCCGGCCGGGATTTCTCGTCCCGGCCCACCGTTTCTGCATGAAAAAAGCTCTCATTGTCGCGCCCTCGTGGATCGGCGACACGATCATGGCGCAGCCGCTGTTCGCACGGCTGCACGCCAAGCATCCGCACTTGCAACTGGACGCCCTGGCCCCGCGCTGGGTGGCGCCGGTATTGCAACGCATGGCCGAAATCAGCGATATCGTCGACAGCCCGTTCGGGCATGGCCAACTCTCGCTGAAAGCCCGCTGGCGTCTCGGTCGAGAACTGGCGGCGCGGCGTTACGACGCGGTCTATATCCTGCCCAATTCGCTGAAATCGGCGCTGGTGCCTTTCATGGCCGGCATTCCACAGCGCATCGGCTTCATCGGCGAATCGCGCTACGGACTGATCAACGTCCGCCACACGCTGGACAAGCTGGCCTTGCCGCTGATGGTCGAACGGTTTGCGCAACTGGCCGAAACCCCCGGCGCCACGTTACCGCGCCCGGTTTCTTACCCAATATTGCGGTCGACCGCAGCAGAACAGCAAAAAACCTTGGACGAACTGGCCATCGACCGCCCGGCCAAATTGGTCGCCTTCTGCCCCGGCGCCGAATACGGCCCGGCCAAACGCTGGCCGGCCGAACACTTCGCGACGCTGGCTCGGCAACTGGCGGCTGACGGCTACGCCATCTGGCTGTTCGGTTCGCCGAAGGACCATCCGGTCGCCGAAAAAATCGGCCAGTTGGCGCCCGGCCTGACGCGCAACCTGTGCGGCGCCACCACGCTCGGTCAAGCCGTCGATCTGCTGGCGCTGGCCGATCTGGTCGTCTGCAACGATTCCGGGCTGATGCACGTTGCCGCAGCGCTGAATCGCCCGATTGTTGCGCTGTACGGTTCGTCGTCGCCCGGCTTCACGCCGCCGCTGTCAGACCGTGCCGACATCCTCAGCCTGAAGCTCGATTGCAGCCCGTGCTTCAAGCGCGAATGCCCGCTCGGCCACCTCGACTGCCTGAACAAACTGCTGCCGACGCAAGTCTTCGCCGCCTGTCAGAAATGGATCAACGGATGAGTCAGACGCCCAGTTTCGCCACCCCGGAAGACGCCGAGAACGCGTTCTATGCCGCCATTGCCCAAGGCGATGCCGACCTGCTGATGCACTATTGGGCGGAGGACGAGGAAACCCTGTGCGTGCACCCAACCGGCGTTCGTCTGACCGGCCTGATCCCGATCCGCGAAAGCTGGCGCAGCATTTTCAGCAATGCCAGCATCCGCATCGAGGGCGAAACCATCGCCCGCTGGCAAGGTACGGTGATGGCCGTGCATCACCTGACCGAAATCCTCTTCGTCGGCGACGACCCCGCACCGCACGGCCCGCTGCATGTGACCCACGTCTATATCCGTGGTGCCGGCGGCTGGCGCCTGGTCAGCCGGCACGCCTCGGCGGCGGATGACGGCCATCAGGCGATGGCCGACGCCATGCCACACACACTGCATTGAAAATCGGCTCAGCTTCCGCATCGCCTTACCGGGCACCGTCCTGGTTGCCCGGTGGCCAGGCGCAAACCCTGTGGCCGCTGCTCATCAAACCGCAGCCGCTGCCTTTGCGCCGCGAGCGCTGGGATACCCCGGACGGCGATTTCATCGATGTTGATTTTCTCGATGCTGCGGTCGACGCGCCGACCCTGGTGCTTTTCCACGGACTGGAGGGCAGCGCGCGCAGTCATTACGCCATCTCGACTGCACACGCCTGCCGCCAGGCCGGCTGGCGCCTCGTCCTGCCGCATTTTCGTGGCTGCTCGGGCGAACTCAATCGTCTGCCGCGCGCCTATCATTCCGGCGATTCGGCCGAAATCGACTGGATCCTGCGCCGCCTTCATCTCGCCCATGGCGGCCGCCTGCTGCATGCAGCCGGTATCTCGCTCGGTGGCAACGCCTTGCTCAAATGGGCTGGCGAACAAGGCAGTGCCGCCGGTGAAGTGGTCAGCGGCGTGGCGGCGATGTGCGCGCCGCTCGACCTCGCGGCTTGCGGCCATCACCTGGCCCGCAGCTTCAACCGGATTTACACCCGGCATTTCCTGAACACCCTGAAAGCCAGTTCGGCCGCCCGTCTGCGCCTGTTCCCCGGACTGTTCGATGCCCAGCGCATGCAGCGTGCCAGCAATCTGTGGGAATTCGACGATGTCGTGACCGGTCCCTTGCACGGTTTTACCGGTGCCGACGACTACTGGCGACGCTGCTCAGCCAAGCCCTTCCTCAAGTCGATTACTGTACCGACACTTGCGGTCAACCCAAAAAATGACCCATTCTTACCGGCACGCTACTTACCCAACATACACGAGGTGAGTCCAAGCGTATGCTTGGAACAACCGGAACATGGTGGTCATGTCGGTTTTGTCAGCGACAGCTTTCCAGGAAATCTGGACTGGTTACCGCAAAGACTTCTACACTTTTTCCTTTTAGAAACGTCCTGAACCATCCCATGAGCCAACTACCTGCCGAAATTTTCAAGGCCTACGACATTCGTGGCATCGTCAACAAGTCACTGACCGCCGATGTCGTGCGCCAGGTCGGCCATGCCCTTGGTACGCTGGCGCTCGAACAGGGCCAGAAGGCCATCGCCGTCGGCCGCGACGGTCGCCTGTCCGGGCCGGAACTCTCTGGCGCGCTGATGGACGGCATCTGCGCCGCCGGTTGCGACGCGATCGACGTCGGCTGCGTACCGACCCCGGTCACCTATTTCGCCGCCTATGAACTCGGCTGCAACTCCTGCGTCTCGGTCACCGGCAGCCACAACCCGCCGGACTACAACGGCCTGAAGATGGTCATCGGCGGCACCACGTTGGCGCTCGACGCGATCCAGGATCTCCGGAAGCGCATCGAAGCCGGCAATCTCAGGCACGCAGCAGCGGATCAACTTGGCCAACGCAGTTCGGCCAACGTGCTCGACGCCTACGTCGCCAAGATCGTCGGCGACATCAAGCTGGCCCGCCCGATGAAGATCGTCATGGATTGCGGCAACGGCGTTGCCGGCGCCATCGCCCCTGAATTGTTCAAGCGCCTCGGTTGTGAAATCGTGCCGCTGTATTGCGAAGTGGATGGCAATTTCCCGAACCACCACCCTGACCCGTCCAAGCCGGAAAATCTGAAAGATGTGATCAAGGCACTGCAGGAAACCGACGCCGAAATCGGCATCGCCTTCGACGGCGACGGTGACCGCCTCGGCGTCGTCACCAAGGATGGCGAAATCATCTTCCCGGATCGCCAGCTGATGCTGTTCGCCGCCGACGTGCTGGCGCGCGTGCCCGGCGGCACGGTGATCTACGACGTCAAATGCACCCGCCTGCTCGCCCCGTGGATTCGTGAACACGGCGGCGTGCCGCTGATGTGGAACACCGGCCACGCGCTGGTCAAGGCCAAGCTGAAGGAAACCGGCGCGCCGCTGGCTGGCGAGATGTCCGGCCACACCTTCTTCAAGGAACGCTGGTACGGCTTCGACGACGGCCTGTACACCGGTGCGCGGCTGCTTGAAATCCTCAGTCGTGCGGTCGACGGCAATCCGCTGCTGAAAAACCTGCCCAATTCCCCGTCGACCCCGGAATTGAACATCAAGATGGCCGAAGGCGAACCCTTCGCGCTGATCGACAAGCTGAAGGCCGAAGGCCAATTTGCCGGTGCGGAAGAAATCATCACCATCGACGGCGTGCGCGTGGAGTATTCGGATGGCTTCGGACTGGCCCGCCCGTCGAACACGACGCCGGTCGTCGTCCTGCGTTTTGAAGCCGACAATGCCGTTGCGCTGGAGCGCATCCAGGCCGATTTCCGCCAGGCACTGCGGGCCGTCTGGCCCGGCATTCAATTACCGTTTTAAGGAAGCCTTGTGAGCGACGCCGCCGACCAGCTGTTTCTAGGACGCCAACCGATCCTTGACCGCGAACAGCGGCTGCACGCTTACGAACTGCTGTTTCGCAGCAGCAGCCACAACGCCGCGACGGTTACCGATGGCGTGCAGGCGACGGCCACCGTCATCGTCAATGCCTTCGCCGAACTGGGCGTGGCGGCTGCGCTGGGCAACTATCGCGGCTTCATCAATGTGGACGAGGAGTTCCTGTTCAGCGACATGCTGGAATTGCTGCCGCGCCAGTCGGTCGTGCTGGAAATTCTCGAAACCGTGCCACCCAGCGAAGCCGTCGTTGAACGCTGCAAGCAACTGAAGGCCGCCGGGTTCACGCTGGCCTTGGATGACGTCATCCAGCTTGAACCGGCATTCGCCGAACTGCTCGCCCTGGTCGAAATCGTCAAGGTCGACATCCAGCCACTCAGCCGTATCGAGTTGATGCAACTGGTCATGAAGCTGAAGCCGCTGGGCAAAACCTTATTGGCGGAAAAAGTCGATTCGCGCGAGCAGATGGAACAGTGCCTGAAGCTGGGCTTCTCGCTGTTCCAGGGCTATTACTTCGCCAAACCGACGATCATTGCCGGCAGGAAGCTCGATCATTCGCAATTATCGCTGATGAAGCTGATGGGCCTGCTGCTCTCCGATGCCGACACCAGCGAACTGGAAAAAGCCCTGAAGCCGGAGCCCGGTCTGACGGTCAACCTGCTGCGCATGACCAATTCGGTCGGCTCGGGCACCACGGAAAACATCACCTCGCTCGGCCACGCGATTGCCGTGCTCGGCCGCCGGCAACTGCAACGCTGGCTGCAACTGCTGCTCTTTGCCGCCGGCAAGCAGACGACCGAAGCCAATCCCTTGTTGCTGCTCGCCGCCACCCGTGGCCGGCTGATGGAATTGCTGGCCGGTGAACTGCGGGCCAACGACATTGCCTTTGCCGACAAGGCCTTCATGGTCGGCATCATGTCGCTGATGCCGGCGCTGGTCGGCCTGCCCATCGCGGAAATCGTTGCCCCGCTCGGCCTGGCCGACGAAGTCACTGCGGCCCTGTGCGTTGGCGAGGGCGCACTCGGTGACTTGCTGAAGTTGGCAGAAAGCAGTGAAAACGGCGACCTGTCGATACTGGCCGAACTGTTCTCCCGACTACCCGGTCTTGGCCCGAAGGCGCTGAACCGCGCCCAGACGGAAGCCCTGCAATGGGCCAACAGCATCGGTCAGGAAAAACCCGCCTGACCGACATTTCGTTACAAAGGCACGACATGTACGGGACAGACGGGCCAAGAGTTTTCCGGCACAATCGTCCGGTCTTTCCATCAGGACTCCCTTCATGAATCCGCAATCCGACCCGTTTCAGGCCCGCATGCAGTTTTCCAGGGCACCGCAAAGCCTGCTCGGCAAAGTGCTCAGCCTGCTGCTGGGCGCCACCTTCCTGGTTCTCGCCGTGATGTTTTCAGTCGTCGCGCTGGCCGTCGTTGCCGTGGCCGGCGTGCTATTTGCCGGCTGGTTCTGGTGGAAGACGCGCGCCTTGCGCAAAGCCATGCGGGAAAACCGGATTGATCAACAAGCTTTCAACACCGGCCGTGCGAACGCAACGAACACGACAGCGTCGACCGACACCACAGTTATCGAGGGCGAGTTCGTGCGCGAAACTGCACCCACCGAATACCTGCCAAAGACCCAGTAAACTTCAAGAAAACCCGGCAGCAAGAAAAATGGGCTTTTTCACGGTCGACCGTGAAAAAGCCCATTTTTACGCCGGCCCGGACGATCGCCGGGCGGCTCATCGATTTACAGTTTGCCGTCCACCCAGCCTGCCACCGAAGCCAGTGCCGCCGGCAAGTTCTCCGGCTGGGTACCACCTGCTTGTGCCATGTCCGGACGACCGCCGCCCTTGCCACCGACCTGCAGGGCGACATGATTGACCAGCTCACCCGCCTTGACTTTGCCGGTCAGGTCGGCCGTCACGCCGGCAATCAGCGTCACCTTGCCATCAATCACCGAAGCCAGCACGATAGCGGCAGACTTCAGCTTGTCCTTCAGCTTGTCCATGGTTTCGCGCAGCCCGTTGGCATCGGCACCGTCGAGCGTTGCGGCAAGTACCTTGGCCCCCTTGATCTCGGCAGCCTGAGCAAGCAGGTCATCGCCCTGGCTGGCGGCCAGCTTGGACTTCAAACGGGCTAGTTCCTTCTCCAGGGCACGGACGTTATCCATGATGCCGACGACGCGCTCGGCGATCTCGTCCGGCGTCGTCTTCAACAGCGCGGAAATGCCGTTGACCCGGGTCGTCTGCTCCTGGACATAAGCCAGCGCATTGGTGCCGGTGATCGCCTCGACACGGCGTACCCCGGCAGCAACACCTGTCTCGGAAACGATCTTGAACAGGCCGATGTCACCGCTGCGGCTCACATGGGTGCCGCCGCACAACTCTTTCGACGAACCAATGGCGACGACGCGAACCTCGTCGCCGTACTTCTCGCCGAACAGCATCATCGCACCGGACTTCTGGGCATCGTCGATACCCATTACCCGACTCTCGGTTGCGGCATTGACCAGGATTTCGTTATTGACCATTTCCTCGACCTCGCGGATTTCCTCAGCGGAAAGCGGCGCGGTGTGGGCGAAGTCGAAACGGGTCTTGTCCGGATCGACCAGCGAGCCTTTTTGCTGCACGTGCGAGCCGAGCACCTGGCGCAACGCCTTGTGCATCAGATGGGTCACCGAGTGGTTGCGGGCCGTCGCATTGCGCGCCACGGCATCGACCCTGGCGCCGACTTCCTGGCCAACCACCAGCTTGCCGGTCTTCAGCACGCCGTGATGGCCGAAAACAGCAGCCTGGATCTTCAACGTGTCTTCGACGGCGAAGATGCCACCGGCCCCCTTGAGTTCACCACGGTCGCCAGCCTGGCCGCCGGACTCGGCGTAGAACGGGGTGTTGTCGAGCACGACGACGCCCAAATCGCCTTCATGCAGCTCGTCGACCGCAGTACCGTCCTTGTACAAGGCCAGCACCTTGCCCTTGGCTTCCAGCGACTGGTAGCCGTGGAAGGTGGTTTCGGCACCGACATACTCGAGGTTGGCTGCCATCTTGAACTTGCCGGCAGCACGTGCCTGATCTTTCTGACGAGCCATCGCAGCATCAAAGGCCGCGCTATCGACAGTGACGCTGCGCTCGCGGCAGATGTCGGCGGTCAGATCGAGCGGGAAGCCGTAGGTATCGTGCAGCTTGAAGGCGGTTTCGCCGTTGAATACAGTGACGCCCTTGGCGGCCATGTCAGCCAGCTCGCCTTCGAGAATCGCCATACCATTCTCGATGGTCGCGAAGAAGCGGTCTTCTTCCTGCTTCAGCGTGGCGACGACCTTGGCCTGGTTTTCCTTCAGTTCAGGATAGGCATCGCCCATCTCGGCCACCAGGTCCGGCACCATCTTGTTGAAGAAGGCGGCGCGAGCGCCGAGCTTGTAACCGTGGCGGATGGCGCGACGGATGATGCGGCGCAGCACGTAACCGCGACCTTCATTGCCGGGAATGACCCCGTCGGCGATCAGGAAGGAACAGGCGCGGATGTGGTCGGCCAGCACTTTCAGCGACGGCGAATCCATGTCGGCATCGCTGGTTTCGCGGGCCGCCGCCTTGAGTAGCGCCTGGAACAGGTCGATCTCGTAGTTGGCGTGCACGCCCTGCAGCACGGCCGAGACGCGCTCGAGGCCCATGCCCGTATCGACCGACGGCTTGGGCAGCGGATGCATGACCCCGGCTTCGTCACGATTGAACTGCATGAACACGTTGTTCCAGATTTCGATGAAACGGTCGCCGTCTTCGTCCGGCGATCCCGGTGGGCCGCCCCAGTGCTTTTCGCCGTGGTCGTAGAAGATTTCGGTGCATGGGCCGCAGGGACCGGTGTCGCCCATCATCCAGAAATTATCGGAAGCGTAACGGGCGCCCTTGTTGTCGCCGATGCGGATGACGCGTTCGGCCGGCACGCCGATTTCCTTGGTCCAGATGTCGTAGGCTTCATCGTCCTCGGCATAGACGGTAATCGTCAGCTTGTCCTTGGGAAGCTTGTAGACTTCAGTCAGCAGCTCCCAGGCGTATTTGATCGCATCGCGCTTGAAGTAGTCGCCAAACGAGAAGTTACCGAGCATCTCGAAGAAGGTGTGGTGACGTGCGGTGTAGCCGACGTTTTCCAGGTCGTTGTGCTTGCCGCCGGCGCGCACGCATTTCTGCGAAGTCGTGGCACGGCTGTACGGACGCTTGTCGAAGCCGAGGAAAACATCCTTGAACTGGTTCATTCCGGCGTTGGTGAACAACAGGGTCGGGTCTTCGTGCGGGACGAGCGAACTGGAGGAAACGACCTGATGTCCCTTGGAAGCAAAGAAGTCGAGGAACTGCTGACGGATTTCGGAGCTTTTCATAAGCTGGCGGCCTCAAAGGCGTTGGAATTCGAAACCCTCGATTTTAAGAGAAAAATCGGGTGTTTATGCGGCCGATTGCATGCCGCTTGACGGCGTGGGTGCAAAAAGATCGAGTCGGTCGGTAAACAAGCCGCTAACGCCCAACGCAAAAAGGCTTTTTGCCGTTTCCGGGGCGTTGACCGTATAACAACGCAGCAAAATATTGCGGTCGACGATGTCGCGGGCAAGATTTTCATCGAGTTGCTCGGCACAACAATGCACGGCAACCGCCCCCAGTTGTTGGACGATGCACAGCCAGTCATCAGGAATTGTTTCGAACAACACGGCGCGCGGTAAGGCGGGTGCCAGGTCGCGTGCGATTTCGAGCGCTTCGATGGAGAACGAGGAGAGCAAGGGCGGCAAGTCGGCGCCCAGCCACAACTGCTGCGCCTGGCGCACCACGACCTCGGCCGTCTGAACGGCAAAGCCGCTACTCGGCTTGATTTCCACATTGGCCAGCAGATGACTGGCCCGGCACAATTGTGCCGCCTCGGCCAGCGTCGGCGGCGGTTCACCGCCACCGGCATCGAGGCAACGCAGCACGGCATCGGAGGTTTGGCAAACCAGACCACGACCGTTGGTGGTGCGTTCCAGCGTTTCGTCGTGCAGCAGGAAGGGCGAAGCATCGCCCGACAACATCACATCAAATTCAACCGCCCGGTAGCCCAGTCGGCTGGCCAGGCGGATGCCGGCCAAGGTGTTTTCCGGGGCCAGCGAGCCGCCACCGCGATGGGCAAACCAGCGCGGTGGCGACAGGAACATCAGAAAGGTTGCGTCTTTTTCATTGCGGGCAAGGAACCCAGCACCGAGTTGCCACGCAAAACCGCCGTATCCAGCGCCGCCTTGGCTGGCTTCTTGTCAGACCACACGGCATCAAGCTCCTGGTCGGCGATCAAGCGCGTGCCGTTGACACTGCTGACCCGCAAACCGGCGGGTTCCGTGCGCCCCTGCAGCGAGGCGTGAGCAGCATCCAGCGCCAGCTTGCCATCTTTCAGCAGACGACTGAGCGAAGCGAGACGGGCCGCCTCGGTCAGTGGCAAGCCACCGTGATTGCGCACCAGTTCAATCTGGATTTCCGGCGACAACAGGAAAGTAATGAAGCGTGCCGCCTGCTTGTATTCAGCGGCAGACTTGCCCGCGCCAACCCACAGCGACGGGCCATCGGCCAGCGCCGGACGTCGGCCGCCGTAAACATCGTCATGGAACGGCAGCGGCGCCACACCCAGCTCAACACCGCGTGCGTCCTGGAAATCCGCATGTTCGCGCGAGTCGGTCGTAATGATCGCGCACTCGCCATCGCGGAAACGCTGGCTGGCTTCATTCGCGTAACCATACTGACGGAAATAGCGGGCCTTGCTCCAGGTCGCCATCATCGCCACATGCTTGACTTGCGGCAGCCCGTTGAATTTCAGGCCACCCTTGGTATCGCTGGCCGGCACACCGGACACCGCACTGACATTATCAATATGCACCCAGACCGGCCAGGAAGACGTATAAGGACAGTCGTAGCCAGCGGTTTGCAGCTTGTCGAGCTGCCCTTGCATCTCGAACCAGGTTTTCGGCGGTACTTCCGGGTCCAGCCCAGCCTTGCGGAACGCATTCTTGTTGTAGAACAGCACCGGCGTCGAATACATCACCGGCAAGGCCACCACCCGACCACGCGTATCGGTCACTCCCGGCTTCAACACTTCGGAAAGGCTCAGGTTCATCGGCTGACCAGCCTTGCTCATCATCGCGTAGAGCGGCACAAAATTCTTGGGCTGGCTGAGCACGTCGCTCATTTCATAGCGGCCGAGCAAATTCAGGGTGGCCGGCTTTTCGCCTTTTTCCAGCCGGACCAGACGAATCGCGTTGCCGGTTTCCTTTTGGTAACGCTCAATCACCGCGGCCAGCCGTGTTTCATTGGCTTCATCAAGATTGTGCGCCAGCGTCGGGATGACCGACACCGCTTTTGGCGCGGGCTTGGCCGGCGACTTGGCGGCGTGCACGGGGAAAGAAAGAGCAGCACAGAAAGCGATCAGAACCGGACGAACAAATTGCGACATCAAGGACACCCCATGAAAACAAGGACGCCATTATAACGCCCGATTCGAAATCGGGTTTTCGACACATGGCTTTGAGATATGCGAGAATCCGGCTGATGATCAAGCATGTCTTATTTCTCATTTTTGCAGCCCTGCCGCTCGCTGCTTGCGACCAGATCGCCGGCAAGCTCGGATTGGAAAGCCCCGCATTGAAAGAGGGACGTACCGATGGCGAAGGCAAGGCGGTTGGCAGCGCGTGCCGCCACTCCGGTCGCGCCATCGAGGATTGTTACTCGATCTACAGCTGGCTCCCGAAAGCCAGCGTCTATGCCGGCTGGCGTGAAATGGACGAATACATGCGCGAGAACAAGCTGGAAACCATCGCACCGCAACTGCCGCCCCCGGAACCACCGCGTTCGGCCCGCGCCAAGGCCCGAGCGGCTGAACAAGCAGCCAGCCAAGCCGCAGGCCAAGCAGCCGTAGAAGCAACACCATTGCAGGCCACGCCGCCGCCCGCTGCGCCCAACGACACAACACCAAAAAGCGACAGCAGCAAACACTGAACGGCCCCGAAGTAAACTTGAAGAAGGTGGACCCAATGACCAAGCTACCAAATTTCCTTAATGGAATCCGGGGCAAGTTGATTTCCATCTTCGTCCTGATCAAGGTTCTTCCCCTTCTATTGCTCGCCTGGTTTGCCTGGCACACGGCACAGTTGCTGGGTGATGATGTCTCCAGCAAGGCTGGCAACATGGCCGAGGCAACACTGCGTACCATCCAGGAAATCGGCAAGACCGTCACTGACGATTCCATCCGGGCACTTGACCTGCGCTCGCGCGAAGCCATCGAAACCTTGACCACCGATGCGGCACGCAAGATCGCCGACTTCCTTTACGACCGCGATGCCGATATCCGGCAGGCCGCCACACTTGAGCCATCCGAAGCCAATTTCCAGCGTTTCCTGAACCAGCATTCGCGCCAGCTCTTCCAGCACGGGCAATGGCAGCTGGCCGCCGACGGCAAATCCTGGGAGCCGGCCAATTCCGTCGAGCGGGAAGCCAAGGTAAGCCGAACCATCCTGCCGGACAATGCCCGCGACTTTCACATCCGCCCACCGGAGTATCTGGGAGAAGCGGAAAAACGCCCGTTATTCGTCGAAATGACGTATATCGATCTGGCCGGTAACGAACGCATCAAAGTCACCACTGGCGACTTGATGGAAAAAAGCCTCAAAAACGTCGTTGACCGCAAAAATACCTTCGTTCGCGCCGAAACCTACTTTGCTGAATTGCAAAAACTGAAACCCGGCGAAATTTACGTCTCGGACGTCATTGGTGCCTATGTACCAAGCGACCTGATCGGCCCCTACCTGCCGGAACGCCTGGAAAAAGCCGGCAAGCCTTTCGCGCCGGAAAAATCCGCCTATGCCGGTACCGAAAATCCGGTCGGCAAGCGCTTTCGCGGCATCGTGCGCTGGGCCATGCCGATCGTCAAAGCCGGGCAGATTACCGGCTACGTCACGCTGGCCCTTGACCACGACCATATCCGCCAATTTTCCGACCGCCTGATGCCGACCGAGGAACGCTACACCCCGATCAGCGACGCCATCAAAGGCAATTACGCCTTCATCTGGGATCATAAAAGCCGCTCAATCTCCCATCCACGCGACTACATGATCGTCGGCTACGATCCGGCAAGCGGCCAGCCGGCGACACCGTGGCTGGATACCGAGCTGTACACCGAATGGCAGGCCAGCGGCAAGCCGTCGCATGAGTTTCTGGCCGAAGTACCGCCCTTTCGCGACCAAAAGCTGACGCGCAAACCGGCTCCGGAACAGATCAAGGCAGGCAATCTGGGGCTGGATTGCCGCTACCTGAATTTTTCGCCGCAATGCGATGGCTGGAATGCGCTCACCGAGCACGGCGGCTCGGGTTCCTTCGTGATTTTCTTCTCCGGCCTGTGGAAACTGACGACTGCCGCGGCAATTCCTTATTACACCGGGCAGTATGGCAAGACACCGCAAGGTTTCGGTTTTGTCACCATTGGCGCCAACATCGATGATTTCCATAAAGCGGCCACCGAAACAGCCGGCAAGATCAATACGCTGATTGAAACGAAAGACAAGGATTTCAAATTACAACGCAGCGACCTGCTGAACGGTATTGAGCAAAGTCTCAGAAATACGGCCATCGGCTTGTGGGGATCAACGCTGTTGATGGTGATCGTCGTGATATTCATTGCCATATGGATGGCCAATTTGCTGACCCGGCGTATTACTTCGATGATCACCGGCATCCGCGCCTTCCGCGACGGCGACCTGTCACGTCGACTGGATGACCGCTCGGCCGACGAAATGGGCGAACTGGCACGCTCCTTCAATGGCATGGCCGACTCAGTTGAAGACTCGTTCAGGCATCTCGAAGAGGCCCGACAAAAAGCCGAGGAAGCCAGTCGAGCCAAGTCGGCCTTCCTGGCCACCGTATCGCACGAATTACGCACCCCTTTGAACGGGATACTCGGGTTTGCTGACCTGCTGAAATCCGACCTGACCGACCCCGAGCACCAGGAATATGCAAAAATCATTCACCAGAGCGGCGAACATCTGCTCGGACTGGTCAGCGAAATTCTCGATCTGGCAAAAATCGAAGCCGGCGAAATGCAGTTCCAGCAAACGGATGTGCAACTGAGCGACTTCCTGACGAACAGCCTTGCCGTACACCGCAGCAGTGCCGAAGCCAAAGGACTCGTCCTGTCCCTGCAACTGGCAGACGACCTGCCGGAGCAAATCACGACCGACCCAACGCGCTTGCGCCAGATCATCAACAATTTGCTCAATAACGCCCTGAAATTCACCGAACAGGGGTCGGTTGTCGTACGTGCCCGCACCGTCGACCAGATGGTGGCTATTTCAGTCACAGACACAGGGCCGGGAATAGCCCCCGAATTTCATGCCATCGTTTTTGAAAAATTCAAACAACTCGAGCATTTCCTGACCCGTGAACATGGCGGGACCGGACTCGGCCTCGCGTTGGTACAACAGATAACCGAGAACATGGGTGGCCACGTCACACTGGAATCGGAAGTGGGTACTGGCGCAACCTTTACCGTATACCTGCCGCGCAACGCACCCGAACAAGCCAAATGAAAGCAAGCGACGACCTCGCGGATCAAGTAGCGTCCGTCGCCGTAGCGCGCCGTGCCAACCACTTGCTGATCGGTCTATTTGCACTGCCCTTGATCATCCTTAGCCTGCTGGGACTCGGGACCGAATACGCAGTTCGCGAACTGGAACAACGTAAACTGGGCGAACACCGACAAGCAATACTGATCAATGCCGGTGCGTTACGTGCCGTTCTCGAATCCGAGTTGAACACAACAGCTTTTTTGGCCAATGGCATTGAGGCTTATATCGTTGCCCGCAAAGGCAAAGTGGATCCACAGGAAATGGGCGCCATGCTTGGCCTGATTTTCGAGCGCGGCAAGCATTTCCGGAATCTGGGTGTCGCACCGGACAATCGCTTGCAATACCTCTTTCCACTCACCGGCAACGAGCGGGCAATCGGTCTGAACTATGCGGAGAATGCCGCCCAGTGGCCGTCGGTGGAACGCGTCATGCGCGAAGGCAAGGGACGCCTGGCCGGACCTCTCGAGCTGATACAGGGCGGCCAGGCACTGATCTATCGCGCGCCCGTTTTCATCGATGGACATTACTGGGGATTGGTCAGTACGGTGATCGACGCCAATGGCTTGCTGCAACTCATGACCCCCATACTCGAACAAAAAGCCTTGCGGATTGCCTTGCGCGGCCGCGATGGCCTGGGTGCAGACGGCGAAGTGTTTTTCGGCGACGCAACGCTGTTCGAGCACGAGAACGTCCATCTCGATATCAATATTCCTGGTGGCACCTGGCAAATGGCCATTGCGGCGACCGACGACGATGAGGTGTCGTCACTCCCCGTGCGCCTGACCGGATGGACCGTTGCCCTGCTTTTCTCCCTGCTGACCGCGCTACTGATGCGGACCCTGATCCAGCGAACTCGCTTGACGGGCCGGCAACAGGCAACCCTGAATGCCTTGCGTCAGACAGAAGGCGAGTTGCAAAAACAACGTGACGTACTGGAAGCAACAGTTGACACCCGAACCCGGGAACTGATGGACGCCAACGCTTTGTTACAGACGGCAAAGGAGAGTGCTGAAGCGGCCAATCTGGCGAAAAGCGGCTTCATTGCCAACATGAGTCACGAAATCCGGACACCGATGAATGCCATCATCGGTCTGACCCATTTACTGGCCAGAGACATGCCGAATCCGGTGCAGAAGTCTCGCTTGAAAAAAATATTGGTTGCCGCCGAACATTTATCGCGCATTCTGAATGGCATCCTCGATTTTTCGAAGATAGAAGCCGAGAAGCTCACGCTGCACTGCGAAGATTTCGCCATGGAAGAAATCCGTGAGCAACTCATCGCTCTGTTCGGGGAACAAGCACAAAGCAAGGGCTTGACCCTAACACTCGACTTCAGCTCTCTTCCGCCCAAATTGCACGGTGATGCGACTCGCCTGCTCCAGATGCTGATCAATCACATTGGCAACGCCCTCAAATTTACCGATCAAGGAAGTATCGAGGTTGGAGCGAAAATCGAACAGCGTGAGGCAGGCCAACTGCTCGTCCGCTTTCAAGTAAAAGATACCGGCATCGGGCTGAGTCCGGAACAAGTCAGCCGGGTCTTCGAGGCGTTTGAGCAAGCCGACAATTCGACCACTCGGCGCTACAGTGGCACCGGCCTCGGTCTGGCGATCAATCGCCAGCTAGCGCGTTTGATGGGGGGTGAGGTCGGCGTTGATAGCCAGCCCGGCGCCGGCAGTATTTTTTGGTTCACTGTGTGCCTCGAAGCCATAACGCCAACGATACAGGAATCGGCAAACACGCAAACCACCTCCTTGGCGCTGGCAAATCCGCTGCGGCATGCCGGAAAGTGCATTTTGCTGGCTGAAGATAACCCGATCAATCGGGAAGTTGCGGTCGACCTGCTAAAAGAGCTTGAATTACAGATCGATACGGCCGAAGACGGACAACAGGCAGTGCTGCAGGCAGGGCGAAAGCACTACGATCTGATTCTGATGGATATCCAGATGCCCCAGCTGGACGGGACGGCTGCCACTCAACTGATTCGACAACAAATCGGCAATGAGACAGTCCCCATCCTGGCCATGACGGCCAATGTCAATCTTGATGACCGACTCGCGTGCAAGGCTGCCGGCATGGATGACCATATCGCCAAACCCATTCATCCCGACCTGTTGCAAAGCACGCTACTAAGCTGGCTGGATAAAACAGGCCAAACGCCCTGAGCCCTTCACGGGTATAATTTTGACCCATGTCTGAAATCAATACGTTAGCTGGCGAGAACGCCATCATCATCGCTGCCGATGCAGTGCCCGAAATTACCTTTGCCGACCTTGGCCTGGCGCCAGAACTATTGCGCGCCGTACTCGACGAAGGCTATACCAAACCCACACCGATCCAGGCTCAGGCCATTCCCCTGATCATCAGCGGCAAGGACATCATGGGTGGTGCCCAAACCGGCACCGGCAAGACGGCCGCCTTCACCCTGCCAATCCTGCAACGCATTCTGCCTTTTGCCAGCAGCAGCCCCTCACCGGCCAAGCACCCGGTTCGCGCCCTGATCCTGGCACCAACCCGCGAACTGGCCATGCAGGTCTACGAGTCGGTCAAAACTTATTGCAAACACACGCCGATCCGCGCCATGTGCGCTTACGGTGGTGTCGATATCAAGCCGCAAATTGCCGAACTGAAGCGGGGCGTCGAAATCCTCGTCGCCACCCCCGGTCGACTGCTCGACCACGTTGAAAACAAGAGCGTCAGCTTCAACTCCGTCCAGGCACTGGTCCTTGACGAAGCCGACCGCATGCTCGACATGGGTTTCGTCCCGGACGTGACCCGCATCCTCAACATGCTGCCGGCGCAGCGCCAGAGCCTGCTGTTCTCGGCCACTTTCTCGGAAGAAATCAAGAAGCTGGCCGACACCATGTTGAAGTCGCCGGTACTGATCGAAGTCGCCCGCCGCAACCAGGTATCCGACACCATCACGCACCGCGTGCACCCGGTATCCGAATACGGCAAGCGCGGCCTGCTGACCAAGCTGCTGAAATCCGGTGAAATCCGCCAGTGCATCGTCTTCTGTCGGACCAAGCAGGGTTGCTCACGCCTGACGCGCGAACTGCAACGCGCCGGTATCAAAGCCGATGCCATCCACGGCGACAAAAGCCAACTGGAACGGATCAAGGCACTCGAAGCCTTCAAGGGCGGCGAAACCGACGCGCTGATCGCGACCGACGTCGCTGCGCGCGGCCTGGATGTCGATGACCTGCCCTACGTGATCAACTACGAACTGCCGCACACCCCGGAAGATTACGTACACCGGATTGGCCGCACGGGTCGTGCCGGCAAGATGGGTAACGCCATTTCACTAGTCAGCGCCCACGAAGTGGTCTATCTGGTCGATATCGAAAAATTGATCAAACGACCGATTGAGCAGATCGAAGTTGCCGGTTTCGAACCGGAGCCGGAATATGAATACCCACCGGGCAACAAGCGGAAACGCGTTGCGCCGCCGGTCAAGGCACCATTGGCCAGCCGGCCTGAGCGTGCCGAGCGCAGTGATCGTAACGAACGCTACGAGCGTCCGGAGCGCAACGACCGCCGCCCGGCCCGGCGCAATCCGATGATCGCGGCTGACGGTTTCGATTTCAGCAAACCTTACGAGGAAACGCGGCCGCATGGCGAAGTGCCGGACTCTCCGAACGCCCCCGCCAAAACCGATCCACACAAGCCTAAACGTGTGGTTGCTGCCTTGCTTGGCGGCTTGGGTCGCAAACTCTGAACACAGAGGGACCGGTCAAAAAGCCGGTCCGCTCGTCGGGTGAAATCGCACAAGCAGCCATCCATCGGATGTTGTAACGCAGATGCCAGCCCAGATGACTCAGCTCATCAATTCCTTAGCCCGCGGGACAAACCCTGCGGGCAGTTTTTTCTTGGGTGCTTCAACCGCAACCAACCGGATAACGGCCAGCGACAAATTGTCACCCCGCCCAGCCGCCCGTTGACGCGCCAGGCTGATAATTTCTTCACATGCAGCACGCGCCGTATTCGCCGCCAGCAAGTCGCCGATTTCATCATCACTGAAGTAGGCCCATATGCCATCGGAGCACAGCATGAAGCTGTCGCCTGCCTGAAAATCCTGCGTTTCCGAAAAGTCGAAGCGAGGCTCGTCCAGCCCGCCCAACGAAGTCAGCAACACATTTCGCTGCGGATGGGTCAAAGCCTGTTCTGGCGTAATTCGGCCGACAGAAACCAAATGTTCGACAAGCGAGTGGTCGACCGTACGCGACAGCAAACTGGCGCCACGAAAATGATACAGACGGCTGTCACCACAATATCCCCAACTGACCCGGTTGGGCTGCAACAACAACATCACGGCAGTACTATGCGGTTCCTTTTCGTTGATGCAGCGCGACATCTTGATCATGGTGTGCGCCTCACGCATGCTGCCTTCCAGCATGCCACAAGCACTTTCCTCTGCGGGGGAAAATCTGTCCAGGTTGGACTTGGCCGTATGAATCACCTGCTCGGCGGCCAGCGTACCACCTGCATGACCGCCCATTCCATCGGCGACAGCAGCAAGCAGAACCCCCTTTTTGCGAGGATGCGAGACAAGGAGAACCCGATCCTGCTGCTCCTTGCGATCCCCTTGATGTTGCGCAACACACGCATCAACGACTAACGGCATTCACTCCCCCATCGTTCCGACATCAGGTAGGCAGCAGCATGAACATCATGCCAGATCGCCGCCATGGTAGCGCTCAAGGATGATATCGACAAACTCTGGCAAAGAGTCATCATCCAAGCCCAGTTCAGGTAGAACATCAGACTTGATGCCCTCCCATTCGGTATTGGGAATACGCTGATCGCGCGTATGTATTTCGATAGCCAACAACAGGATTGCGACCATGCTGCGTGCTTCATGGTCACCCAGTTCAGCCATGGAATGCTGGTAACGAATTGCATCGCAGATAAAGCCCGGTAAACACCAGTGACGAGCTACCAGATAGCCGACTACAGCATGATCGGTATTAAATTTCCTATCTTCCTCGCGCCAGTCCGCCCAATGCCCCGGGATGGCCAAGCGCATTTCATGACAGTAGGCCGGAAAACGCTGCAGCAACAAGGGCACGCCACAAGCATGAAAAATCCCGGCGAGGTAAGCCTGATCGGGGAAAAGATTACAGACGGCAATACGCTCATCGGCAATCAACATGGCGAGTTGCCCAACCGATTGCGAACGCGCCCAAAATGCTTCGTAAACGCGCTTTTCCTTACGCACACTGGCCGCCCCGATCAAGGCAATGGCTTGGACCAGATGGTAAGTTTGCTTGACGCCAACTGCATGCAAGATTTGTTCGATGGAAGTAAATGGTTGATGCTGGCGATAAGCCGGATTGCCAACCACGGTAAATAGCATGGCTGTCACTGCGGCATCTTGATTGATGACCCGAGCCAGTAGCCGGACATCCATTTCCTCACGGGCAATCAGCCGGCGCAACTCTTCGAGCACACGCGGCTGAGCCGGGATCTTGATCCCGCCTTCCAGCACACGACGGACGCGGTCCGCATCCTCTTTTCCCAGGGATTGCGTTATTTCCTGCACGGAAAATCCCTTGCTCATGCGAAGACCTCTTAAATCATATTTCAGTGGCAAACAGGCAATAAGCTGATTTTTAGCTGCACTCGACCCAGAGCCAATTAGTTACAACACATCCTGACATTTTAAACCGGCAAGGGAAAATATGCCAAAAGTAATAGCCCAATAAACCCTCTGTGAAGCGGGATGCACCGAAAAAACAATAGATCCCCGATTGATCTCCCCAGCTACCCGACGCAAGCGGGGCGCTGCGGTTTAACGCGGCAACCAGTCCAATCCGGACTCGGTCGTCGTCAGGGGTTTGTATTCACAGCCAACCCAACCGGCGTAGCCAAGACGATCAAGCAGGCTAAACAGAAAAGGGTAGTGAATCTCACCAGTCCCCGGCTCGTGCCGGCCTGGATTATCGGCGATTTGAATATGGCCGATGCGATCGATGTTCGCTTCCAGTGTCCGCGCCAGATCACCTTGAATAATCTGCGCATGATAGAGATCAAGTTGCAATTTCACATTACTGCGGTCAACGGCCGCCAGCAGGCAAAAAGCCTTTTCAACATCATCCAGCCAGTAGCCTGGCATGTCGATACGACTGTTGATCGGCTCAAGCATCACCGTCGCACCGATCTCGGCAAAACGATCGGCAGCAAATTGCACATTGGCAATGTAGGTCGCAGCCAACTCTGTCTCAGCCACACCAGCAGGCCGCAACCCGGCCATGCAATGTACGCGCGGACAATCGAGCTGGACAGCGTAATCCATTGCCTGCTCGACCCCTTCGATAAACTCGCCACGCCGGCCAGGCAGGCAAGCCAGACCACGATCCCCAGCCGCCCAATTCCCGGGCGGCAGGTTGAACAGAACCTGCTCCACACCAGCAGCCTGTAAGCAAGCCGCAATTTGATGCGCGGGCCAATCATAGGGGAATAGATATTCGACACCAGCGAAACCCCACGCCGCAGCATGCGCAAAGCGCTCGGGAAACGGTCGATCGGCAAACAAAAAACTGAGGTTGGCAGCGAACTTTGGCATGGCGGCGACAGTCTGTACGGAGAGAGCGAAAGTATAATTCGCAGCACAACAAGGAGAACGCCAGTGAGTCAGGAAATCGAAGCAGGACAGGGCAGCGAGCGCAAGGGAAATCGCCTGTCGAAAATTGTCACCCGCACCGGCGATGCCGGCACCACCGGCTTGGGCGATGGCAGCCGGACCAGCAAGGACAGCTTGCGCATCGATGTCATTGGCGAAGTGGACGAACTCAACTCCGCCATCGGCCTGCTGCTCTGCGAAGAACTCCCCCCAAAAGTACACAGTGCGCTACTTGATATCCAGCACGACTTATTCGATCTTGGCGGCGAGCTCTGCCTGCCCGGCATGGCGATCATGAAAGACGCGCAAGTTGCTCGCCTCGAAGAATTAGCCGATGAATTCAATGCCCACCTGACGATGCTCAAGGAATTCATCCTGCCCGGCGGCACTCGTCCGGCGGCTCTGGCCCACCTATGCCGCACCATCTGCCGACGTGCCGAACGATCCATGGTCCGCCTGCATCAGGCTGAAGCCATCTCGGAACCGGCTCGCCGCTACATCAATCGCCTGTCCGACCTGTTGTTTATCCTTGGGCGTACACTCAACCTTGCCGGGGGGCGCGGCGACGTACTTTGGCAAAAAGGCAAGAATGCAGACTAAGCTTGATAAGACAGCACCCAACGCAGCATATAATCAAGCACCACCATCAGGCATGAACCCGTGTTTCGCGTTGTTACCCAATACCGCAATGGCAGCACCCATCCCGTTGTGGAGCGCGGCCCTTGGCACACGTCCAGAGAAATGGCGGAAAACTGGGCAGATATCATGCGTGAACATGGCTACGTGGCTCACGTTGAAACCCAGAATGGCATGATCGACGCTGGCGCTCTGACCAATGACAACTCCGACTTGATGGATGCGCTGGCCAGCATGGCCTGACAGCCATCCAGAATGGATGGCGAAATCAACCGTCAAGCTACGGCTACTAAAAAAAAGGATTGGCAGCGCACAGCCAGTGCGCCGTATAGGCCAGCGTTTCTGGCGGGGGCTCAGGGATTCGAACCCTGGATACCTTTCGGTATGCCGGTTTTCAAGACCGGTGCAATCGACCACTCTGCCAAACCCCCGCAAACATCAGATCAGCGAAACATCCTCATCACCGACCAACGTGCGGCGCGCATGATAACACAGGCGCTGCGCCGGATAAGCAGTTGTTTGTTGGCACTTTTGTTTGAAACTTTCAGCGCAGTCCGTTAGTCTTAGATTCTGTAGAAACCGCACACAGGAATTTCGCACATGAACACCAATTTTGATCTTGCCCACTCAGGCTCACCCACGCTGGCCACGCAGCAAAACCGCGTCCTGCGCAACACCTACATGCTGCTCGGCGTTTCCATGGTACCGACCATCATTGGCGCACTGATCGGCATTCAGATGCAGTTCAGCTTCTTTGCCGGCAGCCCCTTCATTTCCTTCATGCTGTTCCTTGGTGTCGCTTTTGGCTTCATGTGGGGCATCGAGAAAAACAAGGATCGTGGCTTGGGCGTAGCCCTGTTGCTTGGCTTCACTTTCTTCATGGGCTTGATGCTGTCGCGCATCCTGCAGGTTGCCTTGGGCTTCTCCAATGGCGGCTCGATGATTTCGCTGGCTGCTGGCGGTACGGCAGCGATTTTCTTCACACTCGCCAGCGTCGCCAGTGTGAAATCCCGCGACTTCACCGGCATGGGAAAATTCCTGTTTGCCGGCGTCATCCTTGTCCTGCTGGCAGGCATCGCCAATATCTTTTTCCAGATCCCAGCCCTGTCGCTGGCGATCTCCGCCGCTGTCGTCGGCATTTTCTCGGCCTACATCCTGTATGACATCAGCCGCATCGTTCAGGGTGGAGAAACCAACTATGTCAGCGCAACGCTTGCGGTCTACCTTGATATTTACAACGTTTTCGTTGGCCTGTTGAACCTGATCATGGCTTTTACCGGCGAACGCGACTGAATCTGATCGGAAAAAATATCTTGGGGCGGCTACGGCCGCCCTTTTTCATGGGCGCTCGAACAGCGCGATGGATTCGACATGCGCCGTGTGCGGGAACATATTGACGATACCCGCGGCCTTCAAGCGATAGCCTTTTAAAGTGACGAGCACTCCTGCATCACGCGCCAGCGTGCCGGGATTGCATGAGACATAGACAATCCGCCGCGGCCCGTCTTCTCCCAATGATCCGACCAGTTCCTGTGCCCCCTCGCGCGGTGGGTCGATCAGCATCTTGTCAAAATGTCCCAGCCCGGCAATCGATGCCTCAGTGCATTCGAACAGATTGGCCACCGCAAAATCAACCAGATGCCCCACCCCATTCACTTTGGCTGCCTCGCGCCCACGGCTGACCAGGCCGGCACTCCCTTCGATCCCGAGAACAGAAGCGCCCGAGCGGGCGATCGGCAAGGTGAAATTCCCCAGTCCGCAGAACATGTCGGCAATTCGCTCGCCCGGCTGTGGATCGAGCAAACGCAAGGCCCGACGCACCATGACTCGATTGACGGCATGATTGACCTGGGTGAAATCGGTCGGTCGAAAATCAAGCTCAAGACCGAACTCCGGCAAGGTGTAAGAAAGGCGCGGCCCAGCCTTTGGGTAAAAGCGATAAGCGGTATCCGGCCCCTTGGGCTGCAGGTAAATCACCACCTGATGCTGATCGGCAAATTCGCGCAGCAATATTTCATCTTTTGCACTCAACGACTGGAGAATACGCAAAACCAGCGCCGTGCAATGCTCCCCCACGGCAACCTCAAGCTGAGGCAAATGATCAACAATCGATAACGCGCTGAACAGGCTACGCAACGGCATCAGCAAATCAGAAACATGTGGTGGCAAAACTGCGCAACTACGGATATCAGCGATATAACTACTGCGCCATTCATGAAAGCCGATCAGCATCCCGCCGCGAGCGTCCGGCTTGCGCACTCCCAAGCGGGCCCGATGCCGATACCCCCAAGGCGCGCCGTGAATAGGGGGAAGGATGGTTTCCGAGCGGACCCGTCCGATATGCCACAAGCTATCCTCAAGCACGCGCTGTTTGGCAGCAATCTGCGCAGAAGGCTCCATGTGCTGCATTGCACAACCACCGCAAATGCCAAAATGCGGACATAACGGATCGACCCGGGCCACCGATGGTTTCAACACGCGAACCAGATGCGCCAGTTCGTACTTCGCCTTCCGCCGGAAGCTGGCATATTCGACGATTTCGCCCGGCAATGCGCCGTCGACAAAAATGGTTTTGCCATCCTGACGGGCAATGCCCCGTGCCTCATGGTCCAGCGATTCGATAGTTCCGGTCGGCACGGTCAACTCCAAGAAAAGCACGAATTTTATCAATCGGTTAAACTTGACGCCATGTCTCGCGAACTCATCGAATCCTGGACCGATTATGGCGCAGCAGTTGAACGCTTGCTGGGCCTGGTCAAACACCGCTTGCAGATCTACGACGAAGACCTGAAGGCACTCAAGCTCGACTCACTCGAACACCTGGCCACCTTGAGCAGCCTGCTTGCCCGGCCCGGCGATCACCCGCTACGCATTGTGTTGCGCGAAACCTCGCACTTCCAGGCGCATACTCCACGACTCCAGCAGTTTTTCACCACCTGGGAGCATCGGGTGGAAGTTAGACAAACACCGAACGCACTGGCCCACCTTAGAGACAATATGCTCCTCGTTGATGGCATGCATGCCTTGGTTCGCCTGGAAAAAAATCTGCCGCGCAGCGTCCTGATCATTGATGAACCAAATGACATTGCACCTTATGCAAAACGATTTGACGAAATCTGGCAGGAATCCAACAAAAATCTGCTGGAAAAACCGCTAGGTTTATAAACTTCCTGTCTTACGCTGCATTGCAGCAATTTGTTTTGCGCTATAATTTTGCACGGATCGGCGTTAGCCGAACCGATAAATTTTTCGGATTTTTAGCTTCTTGTCGATAAGGAAATTTCATGACCAAGTCTATTCTCGCCGCTGCCCTGTTTGCCATCGCCCTGACCGCTTGCGGTAAGAAAGAAGAGCCGGTTGTTGCTGCTCCGGCACCGGCTCCTGTTGCCGCTCCGGCCCCGGCTGCTCCGGCTGCTGCTCCGGCTGCTGACCAAGCCGCCGCTCCGGCTGCTCCGGCCGCTGCACCGGCTGCTGACCAAGCCGCCGCTCCGGCTGCTGCACCGGCTGCCGCTCCGGCCGCTGAAGAAAAGAAGTAATCTTCTTTTTGCCAGTAAAAAACGGGGCATTTGCCCCGTTTTTTATTTCTCCGAATACAAATTCCGCAGGCACAAGGCCCACGGAATCCAGCAGGGAAGTTACTGCAACTGCTGCTGCAGCAAGCCGAGTATTTTTCGAGCCGTTTCCGACTTGTCTGTCCCGCCTTCACTGGTCAGCACCTGAACACTGGAACGACCAGCAACATCGGCCACATAAATGCGATATTGTTCGCGCTTGACCGTCGCTGAATCAGCACTCTTCCAGAAACTCAGCTTGGACAAGATGCCATCGCTTTTCTTGCTGGCGTTATCGACTTCCGGATCGACGTAGCGGACAAAGTACAAACCGCGCGAACGATCACGATCTTCAACGGTAAATCCGACACGATCCAGCGCCAGACCGACACGACGCCAAGCGCGGTCAAAACGATCAAAAACTTCCAGCTTTCCACTGCCATCTTCAGCGCTGCCCAAGCGAGCCCGCGGTTCGGCCTTGGGTACGGCCATTGCAACTTCAGCGCGCCGCTCTTCAGCCCCCAGACGCACCATCAAACGGCGCAGCATTTCAGCTTCCAGCTCAGGGTCGGCCGGCCGCGGCTGCCAACGCGTGTCATCCTTGGCTGACGAGGTATAAACCTCTTCCATCGCCCGATGGCTGATGTAAATCTCCGTCGTACCAGCGACGCTTCCAGGCTCCAGACGGGTACGGAATTTGTCACGTTCGCCGGACGAATAAAGGCTGTCGAGCAGCTTACCCAGCGTATTACGCAGGAAGTCGTCCGGAATCTTGGCCCGGTTTTCTGCCCAATCGGTTTCCATCACCCCTGCTTCAGGACGCTCAACATTGACGATGAAGCCGGTTTCCTGCCAGAAATCCTTGATATTGTCCCACAAGGCTTCAGGTGGCATGGCGACGACCAGCCAGCGCTGGTTGCCCGAGCGCTCTACACTCACCTTGTCGACCTGCGGCAAAACGACTGACTGACCAGCCCGAGCTTCCGGGCTGCGCTCCGCTGAATAGGCGGAAAACGTGGCCGCGCCCTTGCCGGTATCGTCAGGCACCAGATAGCGGTCATCCCGAGTCAATTGCGACAGATCGGGAGGAACTTCCAGCGTGGAAACCTTGCCGGCTGATTTGTAATCGATCTTGCGCGAATCGGGCAAAATGCCGCAACCAGCGAGTGAAACTGCGACTAGGCACAGCGTGAAGCCGGAAATCCGACGATTCATCTTTTTTAACTCCGTCAGGCAGTAATGCCAGCTTGGCGCATCGCGGCCAGCACGCGCGCCTGATTGGCTTCGGACAGCGAGGTCAGTGGCAGACGGATGCCGTTTGGCATGAGACCCATCTGCTGAACAGCCCACTTGACCGGGATCGGATTGGCTTCGCAGAACAAATCGCGATGCAAACCCAAAAGCTTGAAATGAATTTCCTTGGCCTTGGCCAAGTCACCTGCCGCTGCCGCAACGCACATTTCGTGCATCAGGCGCGGTGCCACATTGGCCGTCACCGAAATGTTGCCGTGGAAGCCGAGCAGGATGGACAGGACACAGGTCAGATCATCGCCGCTATACAGCGCAAACCCCTTCGGCGCGCGAGCGATCAGATCGTAAGCACGATCCATGTTGCCAGTCGCATCCTTGACACCAACGATCCCCGGCACATCGGCCAGACGCAGGATGGTGTCGTTCGACATATCGGCCACCGTGCGACCCGGTACGTTGTACAACAGCACCGGCAACTCAACGGCCTCGGCAATCGCCTTGAAATGGCGATAGAGACCTTCCTGCGTCGGCTTGTTGTAATAGGGCACCACGGACAAGGCCATGTCAGCGCCGGCCTGCTTGGCGAAACGGGTCAGTTCGATGGCTTCGGCTGTCGAATTGGCGCCTGTCCCGGCGATCACCGGAATCCGGCCAGCTGCATGGTCGACCGTCACTTTGATCAATTCGCAGTGTTCTTCGACGTTGACCGTGGGCGACTCGCCCGTGGTGCCGACGACGACGATTGCATCGGTCCCTTCCTGCACATGGAAGTCGACCAACTGCTTCAGGGAATTCAAATCGAGGCTGCCATCCTCGTGCATGGGCGTCACAATAGCGACAAGGGATCCGGTAATCATGGCCTGTTTGCGTGAAAGTAATTGGTCGATTGTAACTGAAGCCTTCCGCCAGTTGAAAGGCACGCTACAAGAGTTTCTTATTCCAAAGCACTCCAGTGCAAGCGACCGCGCGCCAGACGCATTGTTCCGGCAGGTAGAACGAGTTCCGGATGACGATCCGGCGCGGCAGTCATCAATTGCCGGGAAAACTCGTCGAGACGCGCCGCCACCGGAACCTGCCAGCCGAGCTGGCGCAGACGCCAGCGCAGCAGATTCTTCAGGCGCGCCAGCGACAAACTGCGCATTTCCACTAGGCGTGCCGTTTCAGTACCAGTTTTACCGTCCACCACCCGTTGCCAGTCCTCGGCCGCCAGTTCATCGAGCAAATCGCTCGCCTCGGCAAAATTGGCTGCCGCGCGAGCCAAAGCCACCTCGGCATTCGGAAAACGCTGATTTATTGCGGTCAACGCCTCATGACGCAGAAAATTCCGCGTGAAACGCGTATCGGCATTACTCTCGTCGTCAATCCAGCGCAATCCGTACTGGCGCGCATAAGCCTCAATCTCGCCGCGACTGACATCGAGCAAGGGCCGCAACAAGCGCAACGCCCCTTGGGCACGCTCGTCACGCATCGCCGCCGCCCCCGCCACGCCGGCGCCCCGCAAGAGATTGAACAAGACGGTTTCGGCCTGATCGCCACGATGCTGGGCCAGCAGCAAACAAGCACCGGCCGGCAGACTTTCGCTGAACGCAGCGTAGCGCGCCTGCCGCGCCGCCGCCTCCAGTCCGTGGCCGCTATTGCGCTCAACGTTTACCGAACGAACAATCAGCGGCACGCCCAACGACTGACAACAGGCCGAACAAAAATCGGCCCAGGCATCGGCGTTGGGCGACAGGCCGTGGTGCACATGAATTGCCGCAAGACGCCCGGCCAAACCGGCACGCGACAGCAAATGCAAGAGGACGACAGAGTCGCAACCGCCAGACAGGCCAACATATACGGCATCGCCAGCAGTAAGGCGGGCGGCGGCGAAAGCCTCAAGCCGCCCGAGGAGATCAGCCTGCAGGCTGTTCCTTGAAACGCCCATAACTCATCAGACGCTCGTAACGCTGCGCCAGCAATGCCTCAACCGACAAGGCAGACAATTGCTTCAGCGAATCCTGCAAGGCTTTCTTCAGGTTGGTCGACATGGCGACGTGATCGCGATGCGCCCCGCCCAGCGGTTCGCTGACCACGCGGTCGATCAAACCCAGGGTTTTCAGGCGCTGCGCCGTGATGCCCATGGTTTCTGCGGCTTCCGAAGCTTTTTCCGCACTCTTCCACAAGATGGAGGCACAGCCTTCCGGCGAGATCACCGAGTAAGTCGAATACTGCAGCATCTGCACGTTGTCACCGACGGCAATGGCCAACGCACCACCAGAACCGCCTTCACCGATGATGGTGACGATGATGGGCACTTTCAACTCGGCCATCACGTAGAGATTGCGCCCGATGGCTTCGGACTGACCGCGCTCCTCGGCCCCGATGCCCGGATAAGCGCCGGGCGTATCGACGAAAGTCATCACCGGCAGACCGAATTTCTCGGCCAGTTTCATCAGGCGCAAGGCCTTGCGATAGCCTTCCGGACGCGGCATGCCAAAATTGCGGTAGATTTTATCCTTGGTATCGCGCCCCTTCTGGTGGCCGATCACCATCACCGGATCGCCATTGAAGCGGGCCAGACCGCCGACGATGGCATGGTCGTCGGCAAAGGCACGATCGCCGTGCAACTCTTCGAAATCGGTAAAGATGTGCTGTACGTAGTCCAGCGTGTAAGGCCGCTGCGGATGACGGGCGACCTGGGAAATCTGCCATGGCGTGAGTTTGGCGTAGATATCCTTGGTCAATTGAGCGCTTTTTTTCTCCAGCCGCCCGATCTCTTCCGAGATATCGACGGCGGAATCGTCCTGAACGAAGCGCAACTGCTCAATCTTTGCTTCGAGGTCGGCAATGGATTGCTCGAAATCGAGAAAACTAATTTTCATGGATTGCTCGGTTCTGAAGTTGGCGCGCATTTTACCCCAAAGGCCAAAAGGGTAAGCAGTCAGTACGCGACAGGCACCGGATCAAGGCTGCGCCACAAGTGCCAGGTCGCCACCGAACGCCATGGCCGCCAGCGCTCGCCGAATTCCGCCAGAGCCTGCCGCGACTGCTTCTGGCCGGCAAAGTAGCGGTCAAAGACGGCACGTTGCAAGCCCACATCATCGAGCGGAAAAACATCCGGACGCATCAGGTTGAAAATCAGGAACATTTCTGCGGTCCACCGGCCAATTCCGCGAACTTTGCATAGCTCAACGATCAGGCTTTCGTCATCCAACCCAGCCCAGGCCGCCGGATCGAGCCGACCGTCGACAAAATGCGCCGCCAGATCCCCCAGGTATTCGATCTTGCGCTGCGACAGGCCACACCCGCCCAGACCGGCTGGACCAAGGCGCAACAGATGATCGGGCGTCAAGACCACAATCTGGGCAACGAAACGTCCCCACACGGCATCGGCCGCTTTCACCGAAATCTGCTGCCCGACAATCGAACGGGCCAACGTGGCAAAAGGATCGCCCCGCGACGACAAACTTGCACCGGCATGCCGCTCGATCAATTCGGCCATCAACGGATCCGCATCGGACAATGCCCGGGAAGCTTTCATCCAGTAATCGGGAAGCATCTTTAAATTCGCACCTTTCTGCGGTCGACCGCAAATAACGACGGAAATTGTGATACTGAAGCCGTCCTTCGAGACGATGAATTTGTTACCATAAATCGACTACCATCCACCAAAAACCGAAAACAATGCCCCTCGGATATTCCTTCATCCACCCCCTGCTCACCCAGGACGATAGCTGTGCCGGTTATCTGGTTGAACATGCGGCCGGCGCGACGCTGGCCGGGACGACAACGGGCATTGTTCAACATCCCCAATTTCCGCGATTCGACAAACGCCACCCGTGGTTCGTCCCGGCAGACGGATTCGAAAATCCCGGCCCGGAACAGATCATTCCCTGCTTTGCCGGTGAACAACTCGGCATGGAGGCAATCAAGGCGCAGGAAACCGAATTGCGCAAGGCAAAACGCAAACTGGCTTTGCACGTTCCACCGAACAGCAAGCTACCCGCCCCCGGCGCTTGGGACTATGCCTTTGTTCCGCCGGCCCAGGCCCGCACCCTGCCCCCCTTTGCCCTGCATGGTCTGGCCTCGCGCACGACCATTATTGCCATCGGCGTACAAAATTACAGCGACCACACTTGGGCGCAAAGCAACGCCTATACACTTTACACGGGTGAATTCCTGCTGACGCATTCGGCACCGGGTAAAAAAGCGGACACTTCGCGCCAGAAAATGCTGGAACTGCTGGCCCTGATCGCCCAGGACGCCGACACCGAAGACCTGAACGAAATTTTTCGCCAGGAACCCAAACTGTCGTACAGCCTGCTGCGATTGGTCAATTCAGCCGCCATTGCACCACGCACACCGATTACCAGTTTCACCCAGGCCATCAACCTGCTCGGCCGGCGTCCGCTGGAGCGTTGGCTGCAACTTTTGATTTATGCCGATCCCGACGATGGGCAACACCCGAATCCGCTGCTTTACAAAGCAGCCGTTCGCGGCCGCCTGATGGAATTGCTGGCCCCAAAACTTGAGCCGCTGCCGGATTTGCCCAATCTGCCGGACAACGCCTTCATGATCGGCTGCTTTTCGCTGCTGGATATACTGCTGGGCATTTCGATGCCGGAAATCCTGCTGCAACTGCCGATTTCCGAAACGGCAATCGAAGCCCTGGCGCACCATGCCGGCTCAGCCGGCAAACTGCTGCAAGCCCTGGAAATCGCCGATAGCCGCAATCTCGCGACTGCCGACCGTTTACTGGAAGAGCTGGCGATCGACAAAGACGACTTTCTCAAGGCCCAGATCGATGCGCTGAGCTGGGCCAGTCGTATCCGTCAAGCCGCCTGAGTCAGCGCATCAACCGAATCGGGCACTGAGGAAGGGGTTGTAGCGACGCTCTTCGCCCAGCGTCGACATCGGCCCGTGCCCCGGCACGAAATCCACCGCATCGCCCAGCGCAAACAACTTGTTCTTGATCGAGGCAATCAGCGTCTCGTGATCGCCACGCGGAAAATCCGTACGTCCGATTGACCCCTGGAATAGCACGTCACCGACCTGAGCCAGTTGGCTAGGCGCGTGATAGAACACCACGTGACCCGGCGTATGGCCCGGGCAATGCAGCACATCGAGTTCAACTTCGCCAAAACAGACTTTATCGCCATCCTTCAACCAGCGATCCGGCGTAAAGCTCTCGACGTTGGGAAAACCGAACATCTTGCTCTGCTGCGGCATCCCGTCGATCCAGAAACGATCTTCTTCATGCGGCCCTTCGATCGGCACCGCCACTTTCGCCACCAGGGCAGCCACGCCGCCCGCGTGATCGATATGGCCGTGCGTCACCAGCACTTTGGCCAGGGTCAGATTCTCGTCGGCCAGCGCCTTGAGAATGCGATCGACATCGCCGCCCGGATCGATCACCGCCGCCTGGCGCGTGCTTTCGCACCAGAAAATGGTGCAATTTTGCTCAAAGGGAGTAACCGGAACGATCAGATAGCGCATGACAGAACTTGAATGATTCGCGAAGGCGCGATTATGTCATGTTCGACAGCTTGCCCGGCACAGCCGCCGCCCTTAAACTGCCCCAACGCTTTTTCGGAATGCCATGCAAATGATCGACCATCCGCTGCCGGACCGCGATGCCTGGGTGCTGCTGTTCAGCAACAGCAGTTTGCCGGTACTTCGCGCCACCAAGCGCCATCTGGCCGAAATGCGCGAAGACATCGACCGGGTCGATGCCCGCGAACTGGCGCGCGTCATCCTGCATGACCCGATCATGACCGTGCGGGTACTGGCCTATATCCAGCCTTATCACGGGCGCTCCTTGCCGCACGACATCACGACGATTGCCGGGGCCGTCATGATGTCGGGCATCCTGCCTTTTTTCCGCCGCTTCGAATCCTTGCCAACCATCGAGGATGCGCTGGCCGGCCATGATCCGCACGCCCTGCTCGGCGTACTGCACGTCATCCGCCGCGCCCAGCGGGCGGCCGAATACGCCCACGAGTGGTCGCTCTGGCGGCACGACATGAACCTGGAAGAAATCCGGATTGCCGCGCTCCTACACGATCTGGCGGAAATTCTGGTCTGGTGCTTCGCCCCGAAACTGGGGCTGGAAATTCTCGCCCGGCAACAAGCAGAACCGACCATGCGCAGCAGCGACGCCCAAATCCAGACGCTCGGCCTCAGTTTCCAGGACATTCAACTCGCCTTGTGCAAGGTCTGGCACCTGCCGCCCCTGCTCGCCCGCCTGATTGACGATCATCCGACCGACCTGGCCCGCGTCCGCAACGTCGCGCTGGCGGTCCGGCTGGCTCGTCACTCGGCCCACGGCTGGGACGACCCGGCGCTACCGGACGATTACCGCGATATCGCGGCGCTGCTCAACCTGAAACCGGAAATCATCCGCCAGCGCCTCGGGCAATCCGTAACGACCGGGACAACGACGGCACAGGAGGCTCAGCCGCAGTAACTGATGTTGGTCCAGTCAAGCAGCAATCCAGGGTGCTGATAAGCCAGAAAGATCAGCACCAGAACGACCACGGAAAGCGCAGAACCGAGGCCGGCGAGAAACCATTTCACCGCCGGATTTTTCAAGCCCGATTTCACGCCCTTGCTTCCTGGCGTACCAGCGGTCGTTCGTTGATCGGCCAGGAACACAGCGCAGCCAGCACCGACAGCACGATAGCAATCGTCCAGGCCAGGCCATAGGAACCCGTTTCATCGAAGATGCGCCCGCCCAGCCAGGCACCGAGAAAACTGCCCAACTGGTGGCCCAGGAACACCACGCCTGTCAGCATCGACATGTAACGCAAGCCGAAAATCTGCGCCACCAGACCGTTGGTCAGCGGCACCGTGCCCAGCCACAGAACGCCCATTGCCGCAGCAAACAGCCAGGCACTTGCGGTCGACAGCGGAATCAGCATGAAAACCAGGATGACCACAGCGCGCACCGCGTAAATCAGGACCAGCAGATTTTTCTTGCTGCCCTTGCCGCCAGCCCAGCCAAACAGGAAAGAGCCGAAAATATTGAACAATCCGATCAAGGCGACGGCCGTCATCCCGACATTGGCGCTCAAGCCGCCATCGACCAGGAACGAAGGCAGATGCAGCATGATGAAGGCAGTCTGGAAACCGCAGACGAAGTAGCCCCAAAAAAGGTAGTGAAAACTGCGTTGACCGCTGGCTTCACGCAAGGCTTCAGCTATCGACTGGCCGCTGTTGGCAGCCGGCTTGTGACCATCGGCCAACGCATACGCCAGCGGCGCAATCAGACCGACACCCGCCGCCAGCAGGACAAGCGCACTCTGCCAGCCATAAGCGGAAATCAGCGCCTGGCCGATAGGCAGCACGGCAAACTGGCCGAAAGAACCGCCGGCGCTGGCGATACCCAGCGCCAGACTGCGCTTTTCCGGCGTCGTATGGCGACCGATAACGCCCATGATGACGGCGAAGGTCGTTCCCGAGAGCCCCAGCCCGATCAGCACACCGGCCGACAGATCGAACGCCAATGGGGAAGCGGCCTGCGACATCAGGACCAGCCCGATAACGTACAACACCGCTGCGCCCAGCACCGTGCGCCCGGCACCATGCCGGTCGGCCAGTGCGCCGGCAAATGGCGATGCCAGGCCCCAGACCAGATTCTGCAAGGCGATGGCAAAGGAGAAAGTTTCCCGACTCCAGCCGTGATCCATCGTCATCGGCTGCAGGAACAGGCCCGCCGTATGGCGTACGCCCATCGACAGGGTCAGGATGATGCAGCCGGCGATCATGATGATCAGCGGGGTACGCCATTGATTTGAGCTTGAGTTCATCGGGCTTCGAGTCGACAAATCAACCGGGGTTCCCGGCACGGGCCTCGAGCGTTTCCCAACGTTCAAGGCAAGCCATCAACTCATCATCAATGGCGGCCAGGCGCTCGGAGGCTTTTTGTGCCGCCTGCGGATCGCGTTGATAAAGCGCCGGATCTTCGAGTTTCTGCGTCAAATCGGCCTGCTCGGCTTCCAGTCCGGCGATCTTTTCCGGCAAGGTTTCCAGCTCGCGCTGTTCCTTCCAGGAAAGCTTGTCGACCTTCGCTTTGGCTGCATCCACGGGCTTGCCGGCCGATTTGCTGCCCGGATTGGCCTCAGTCTTCGCCTCGGCCTTTACTTTCTCACTCGCCGCCTTGGCCAGGCTGGCCTTGTAATTGGCCCAGTCGCTGTAACCCCCGGCATATTCCTTCCAGACGCCGTCACCTTCGGCGGCAATCGTCTGGGTCACGACGTTGTCGAGGAAAGTCCGGTCATGGCTGACCAGGAACAAGGTGCCATCGTAGTCCTGCAGCAGTTGTTCGAGCAGTTCCAGCGTATCGATATCAAGGTCGTTGGTCGGTTCGTCGAGCACCAGCACATTGGCCGGCTTGGCGAACAGGCGGGCCAGCAACAAGCGGTTGCGCTCGCCGCCAGACAAGGAACTGACCGGCGAACGGGCACGTTCCGGCGCAAACAGGAAATCTTCCAGATAGCCAATGACGTGCTTGCGTGCACCGCCGATCTCGACCCAGTCCGAGCCGGGAGAAATCACGTCGGACAAGGTCGAATCCGGATTCAACTGGGTGCGGAACTGGTCGAAGTAGGCAATTTCCATCTTCGTTCCCTGACGAACCACACCGCTGTCCGGCTGAAGTTCGCCGAGAATCAGCCGCAGCAGCGTCGTCTTGCCGGCACCGTTCGGCCCGATCAGGCCAATCTTGTCGCCGCGCTGGATGCGCGTCGAGAAATCACGCACGATGGGCCGTTGACCGTAGGATTTGAACACTTTGTCGAGCTCGGCCACCAGTTTGCCGCTCTTGTCGCCGGCATCGAGTTGCAAATTGACCTTGCCCATGCGCTCACGGCGCGCCTGCCGTTCAGCGCGCAGCCGATCCAGGCGCTGAACGCGAAACACCGCCCGCGTGCGCCGCGCTTCGACGCCCTTGCGGATCCAGACTTCCTCTTCCTTGAGCAGCTTGTCGGCGCGTGCACTGGCCAGCGCCTCTTCGTGCAACATGGCTTCCTTGCGTTGCTGATACTGGCTGAAATTACCGGGAAAGCTGGCCAGCTTGCCGCGATCCAGTTCAACGATGCGCGTGCTGACGCGATCGAGAAACGAACGGTCGTGGGTGATGAACAGCAAGGTAACGCCGCTCTCGATGAGCAGCGTTTCCAGCCATTCGATGGCGGCAATGTCGAGGTGGTTGGTCGGCTCGTCGAGCAGCAACACCTCGGGCGCCACGGCCAGCGCCTGGGCCAGCGCCAGACGTTTTTTCTGGCCGCCGGACAGGCTGCCGACCGGCGCTTCGGGGTCCAGGCTGAAGCGGGCAATCACCCGCTCGGCCTGCGCTTCGTACGCCCAGGCGCCACGCGCCTCAAGCTCATGCTGCAAGGTGTCCATGCGCGCCAGCAGCGCATCGTGATCGCCGGTGCCTTCAGCCATCCGGTGCGACACATCGTGATACTCGGCGAGCAGGGTCGACGTCTCGCCCATGCCGGAAATCACCGCTTCAAAAACCGTCGCTTCCGGATCGAACGGTGGCTCCTGCGGCACATAGCCGACGCGAATGCCGGGCTGCACCCAGACTTCGCCATCGTCCAGCCGGCTCTTGCCGGTACCGGCCGCGATGGCGGCAAGCAGCGAGGATTTACCCGTCCCGTTGCGCCCGATCAGCGCAACGCGTTCGCCCGGATCGAGCAGGAAATCGGCGTGATCGAGAAGCGGCACGTGGCCGTAGGCAAGGCAGGCATCGGAGAGTTTGAGATAGGGCATCGTCGGCAATAAAAACGGCGCCCCGCAAGGCGCCGCGTTGGGAAGAACAGGATTCTATCCGCTCAGGTGGTAAAGCGCGAAAGCTGTGCCTGAAGTTCGGCCGAAAGACGCTGCAAATTGACCGCCCGTTCGCTGTTGCGTTGTGCTCGGCTGCTGGTGCCCTCGGCCGACTGGACAATGCTTTCGACCAATCGGGCGATTTCCTGGCTGGCCGCACTTTGCTCACGGGTACTGTCGGCAATGACGTGCACCACGGTCACCGTCTGCTGGGCGCGCTGATCAATCGTTTCCAGCGCCTGACCGGCCTCGCGGGCCAGTTCGACACTACCGCTCATATTGGCGCTGACGCTCTGCATGCGCGCCACGGCACGGGCTGTTTCTTCCAGAATGGCATTCACGGTCGAGGCGATTTCCTGCGTCGACATGGAAGTTCGCTCCGCCAGCTTGCGCACTTCATCGGCCACCACGGCAAATCCGCGCCCCTGCTCACCCGCCCGCGCCGCTTCGATGGCGGCATTGAGCGCCAGCAGATTGGTTTGTTCGGCAATCTCGCGAATCACGCCGACCACACTGGAAATCTGCTTCGAGCGGTCACCCAGCGACTCAATGAGCGTAGCGGATTCGCCAATATCGTTTGCCACCCGTTCCAGTTCGCTCATTGCCCGGCCCACCACAAGGCGACCCGTTTCGGTCACGGCCTTGGTGTCTTCCGAAATTCGCGCCGCGTGGTCTGCATTTTCTGCCACATGCGACACGCTGACCGACAACTCCTCGACCGATGCGGCAATGCCCGAGGCCGACTGTGCCGCCTGCTCCGAACCCTGCATGGCCAGACGGGCCGCTTCCTGCAATTCATTGGCCGCACCGCCAACCTGACCGGAAGTGCTGGCCACACCGCCCACCAGCTGACGCATTCCCTGCGCCATCTCGTTGAACGCATGGGCAATCACATGCACTTCGTTACGACTGCCCGGATCTGCCGCATGAACGGTTGCCCGCAAATCACCGGCACTGAGCCGCGACACTTCCTGCACCATGACACCCAAACCGCGCAGTCGGGCACTCACCAGAACAAAGACGATGATGCTCAACAACAGGGCAGCAACAACGCTGATCCCGATGAACAGGTTGCGCAAGGCATGACTTTCCTCCAGATACTCGTCCTGCCAGCTACCGGTCGCCACCGTCCACCCCCAGCCAGCCGAGGTCGCCGCAACAATCAGCTTTTCCCGTTCCTTGCCGTTTGCATCCGGCATCAGGTAACGGAACACCCCTTCCTTGCGCGCCAGCAGTTCGGTAACCGCCGTCCGCGCCGTCGCCGGCAACTCCACCTCGGCCAGTTGCTTTTCCTGGAACTTTGGATGCAGCACGAATTCGCCAACGCCCTTTTCATCGGTCGGCCGGATGATATAAACGTAACCCGTCTTGCCGGCAACCAGGCCACCGAACAAGCCGCGCATCCGCTTCAGTTCATCTTCCAGGGAAATACGTACCGAGTAGGCACCCCATGCCTTGCCGGAAGCGTCGCGCAGCAGGCGAACCGTGCTGAAATTGTATTTACCGGCGCGAATCGCCAGCCCCTGGTAATCCTTGCCCGCCAACAAGGAACGCGCCACCGGATCGGCATCCGGCAAAGGCACGCCGTGCATGGGCTTGCCTTCCTTCGAACGCAACAGCGTGTTCAGTCGATAGACCTTGTTGTCCTTGAACACCAGAAATGCCGTCTCTTCTCCGGTCAACGCCTTGAAAGCGGCCAAAATGCGTTCGTTACCATTGAGTATCTCGCTCCCCAGGCGGATCAGCGGCAAGTCCACCTCACCGGTACGCACCGACTCACTGCTGATCGATGGCTCAGCGCCAAGATACTTCAGGAAGAAATCCGACTGCCGGTTGCCTCGTTCGCGCACCGCCTCGTACAACGAATCCAGCATCCCCGCCATCAGCTTCGCTTCATGCGCCAGATTATGCTCGGCAACTGCCAACGCTGCGCCATCCGCTTTCTTCTGCACGATGAATGCCATCAATGTAAAAACCAGCAGCAACGCCAGCACGGTAGCCAAAATCAACTGCTGGGCAATCGGCCTTCTTTGAAATGATTGAAGCATGAATCCCCCTGTTTTAATTAGTACCGCGCAATCTATCACAAGCTCGCTCCCGCCCGGTACAATGCGCCCCTGCTGCTGAAAACAGCTCGCTGCCTCCATAGTTAAATGGATATAACACGCCCCTCCTAAGGGCGAATTGGTGGTTCGATTCCACCTGGGGGCGCCAGGAAACAGCTCGACAGTATCTGGCCCGTCGGCGGCACGATAGCCGACATCCGAGAACACCCCCGGAGATCAGGTAGCAAAGTTTTCCTTGCCGATCAGCGCCAACTACTGCAAAGGGCGATCCGTTGGTGGCAGTGCCCCACGCGTAATTCGAGGGATATCGGAGCGAATCAATCCGATATCCATAAGGTCTCGCGCCGTCATTCGACCAAGATCCTTGCTCAATTTGTCGTTTGAAGTCAGTTGCCGGGTTTTGACGCTCAACCATTTCAAGCAGGTTTCCCAGAGAGGGCTTGACCGCTTTTTCTGGGCGCAGGCACAAGCGGTTTCATCGCCCTCACGTTGTCCAGCGGAATGACTGCTGCGCGCACCACCGCTATTGTCCTTGGTCATCAGTAGTCCCTTTCCACCTTGTAAATACGATCCTGGATTCACGAAATCACCGTTACTGACAAAGCGTCATCAAGATCGCCCAACGCCATACGTTCATCGGGTTCAGGTAAGCGCAGAACGCCAACCCGACGCCAAGTGTCAGCAACAGAATCGAGATGACCTGAAGTTTCATGCCACGACTCCCGATAGCGCGGGTCGTTGAATCTCGGCGTCCCTGATTGGGTAATGCAGCGCCGCGGACAGGAAGCCGATGGCGATGCTCAGTTGCCACACCAGGTCATAGGACCGGGTGGTGTCGAACACATACCCGCCCAGCCAGACGCCGAGAAACGATCCCAACTGGTGGCCGAAGAAGACAAAGCCGAACAGTGTCGTGAGATATCGGATGCCGAAAATCTGCGCGAGGATGCCGTTGGTCAGCGGGACCGTGCCTAGCCAGATGAAGCCCATCACGGCACAAAACGCGTACAGGGTGAATTGACTGAGCGGCAGGAAATAGAACGCTGCAATGACCAGAGACCTCAGCACGTAGATCCAGAAAAGCACATATTTCCGGCGGAACCGGTTGCCCATCAGTCCGCACACGTAGGTGCCGGCGACATTGGCCAACGCGATGACTGCGAGGCCGATCACTGCCGCGGACTGGCTCATGCCCTTGTCGCGCAAATACGAAGGGAGGTGATTGGCGATGAAGGCCAGATGGAAGCCGCAGGCAAAGAAGCCAAGGATCAGCAGCCAGAACCCCTGATGGGAAAATGCCTCGACCAGTGCGCCACGCAGGCTTTGCTGGGGTCCGCTGGTTTGTGCCGGCGCGTCAGCAAGCGGTAACGCCAGTGGCAGAACCACCAGACAAGCGATCGCCAGAGCGATGAACGAACCATGCCAGGTAAAGGTGTCGATGAATATCTGCGAGACCGGCACCAGAAAAAACTGCCCCAATCCGCCAACGGCGCCCGCAAGTCCCAGTGCCCAGCCTCGGCGCTCCGGCGAGACCATACGACTCAAGGCGCCGTAAATGACGCCGAATGAAGTACACGCCAGGCCAATACCGACGAGCACGCCGGCGCTGAAGGTGAAGGCCAGCGGCGTCGAACCGTAGGCCATGCCGACCAGCCCGCAAGCATAACAGATCATCCCGGCCATGACGACCCGCCGTGAGCCGAAGCGGTCGGCGACCATGCCCACCAGCGGCTGCATGATGCCCCAGACCAGGTTCTGCAACGCGATGGCGAAACTGAAGGTTTCGCGGGTCCAGCCGTGGTCCATGATGATCGGCACCATGAAAATCCCGAAGGCGTGGCGTACCCCCAGGGACAAGCCCATCACGATGCCGCCGGCCAGAACGAAGGCCAACGGCTCCTGCCACCACAGCCTGCCTGACTCAGTGTTGATGTGCATCGTCATGCCCTTCGTTCGATTGAGTTGCGGTAGCTGGGTAGATGGCGTTATTCCCGGCTGGCACTTTGCCGTCGCGAAGCCAGCGCAATGCATCCATCCATAGCGTTTCTTCGAATTGGTCGTGGAAGTAGGCGAAATGACCGATGCTGGCAACGCCGACTGCTTCGGGGTGAATTTCCAGCCGTGTCCTGTGCGCCGAGGCGTAATAGCGCAGCAGCCGGTCGATGGCCTCCGGCGTACCGAATGGGTCATCGCTCAAGCCGATGGCCAATATTTCGCCGGTCATGGCGGGAAAGTGCCTGAGCGGATCGAGCCCATGGCGCTGGCGATGCCGATAGGACTTCTCCAGTCGGGCCCGGCGGAACGCCCATTCGTAGGCGGCGCCAGCCGGGAGGTCTTCGTGCCAGCCGAGCCGGCTGGCCGGAAAATAGCCAAGTACCGATGTCAGCAACGGCATCAGGAAATGCCAGCGCAGCCACATCGAGAATCGCTGGTCGGCCGCATAGTCCGGCCAATAGGCGTACTGGGCACCGACGGTGAGGCAGCGCCTGACATGATGCCCATGGCTGGCGAGGCCGATCATCAGTCCGCCAATGCTGTGCGCCACGACGTTGAGTGGCATGTCGGGGAAGGTGTCGACCGCCCATTTCAGGGCGGCATCGCAGTCATAGGCCCCCCACGCGAACTTGTCGGCGTCTCGGGTTGCGCGCGGGTGCATCAGTCTTGAGGCGCCAATGGAACGGTAGTCGTAGGTCAGCACGGCGTAGCCATGCCTGGCCAGGAAGCGGGCAAATCGATGGTAGTAGCTTGCCTTGACCGCGGTCGCCGGATTGATGACGACCATGCCGATTTGCCGGGCCGAAGTTGGCAGCCAGAGATGGCCAGCCAGGTCTTTCGCATCGCTGGTGCGGAGCGAGATCGGTACGCCTGCGGAAATATCATTGCTCGCGCGATCCACGGTTTTCTTATCCTCTAATGCATGTTTAATGAAAATGCCTGGACTGGATTAAAATCTCTAGACACTTGGCTCTCAAGCGATATTCCAGAATTCATCACATTCCAAAAAGGAATGAATCATGGTTGCCACCAAGCAGGCGCGTATTCCGTCTCTGGATCTGTTAAAGGGTTTCGTGGCAGTGGGGCGCCATCAAAGCATCACGATGGCGGCCAATGAGCTACACCTCACGCAATCGGCCGTTAGTCGCCAGATTCTTGCCCTCGAGGACGCACTCGAGTGCAAGCTATTTCTGCGCAGCCATCGGTCTCTCACCTTCACATCGGAAGGTGAGCGTTTGTTCCGGAAAGTCGCCCCATCGCTCCGGCGATTGCAGGAGGCATTTGAAACGCTCAGGCCGGCAGAGCGCCCCGTTACAGTCACGGCGAGTATTGGCGTGGCAACACTTTGGCTGCTGCCTCGCATCGGAAAGTTCCAGGAGCGCCACCCCGATATCGATCTGCACGTGCTGGCACTCAATCGGGTTACTGACCTGAAGCGGGAAGGCATCGATCTGGGCATTCGCTACTGCTTGCCCGAAGATGCGCCACCTGGCTCAACCCTCCTCTTCGAAGAGTCCATCCGCGTCGTGGCAAATCCTGCGCTCAAGCTTGAACGAATCGAGTCAGCAGCTGATTTCCAGAACCAGGTATTGCTGGAATATGAAGATCCTCAACGCCCCTGGCTTCACTGGAAATCATGGCTGAATGAGCGAGGCTGGCTGGACGCCCGCCCACGCAGCGTGGTGCGTTTCAATCAGTACGATCAGGTTATTCTGGCGGCGATGAGCGGTCAGGGCTTCGCATTGGGGAGAGTCCCGCTGATCAGCGATCAGATCGAAAAAAAACTGCTGAGATATGTCGAAACACCGGCATCGACCCGCCAAAGTCGATACGGCTGCTGGCTGATTCAAGGTGAAGCGACGCCTCGCTCAGTTGTTCAAGTCGCAGCCAACTGGGTAAAGGAAGAAGCGTTTAGAAAATGAGTCAAGCACTTACGCCGTGCGACCGCTTCCCGGCATCTTGATCAACATGTGCTTCTGCCAACTTCGGCCACAGGCCTGAGTCACGACATTAGCTTCCTGTTTCGATCATGTGGCACAGCGTCCGAATCGTTTCCGCCATGGATTCAGGGCGAGTATTGCCGAATCCCATCAACAGCCCCTGTCGTTTCGCCATGGAGGAATCGACAAAATATCCGGACAAGGGCATGACGCCAATCTGCCGCGCCCTCGCTGCTGCTGCAAGTACCTGATCGTTGCAACAAGCAGGCAATTCGGACACCAGATGCAGCCCGGTCGAAGCGGTCGGCGCACTCAACCATCCACCGCCCGCTGCATGAATTGCTGACAGCAAGGCAGCACGCCGTTCGGTGTAAAGCCCCCTGGAACGCCGGATATGCGCCCCCAGATAACCATTGCCGATGAAATCGGCGGCCGTGGCCTGAAGCGGCATCGGAACACGGTGATCGGTTCCGTTGCGCACGGCGCATAGCGCATCGATCAAGTCATCCGGGGCAACCAGGAAGCCCAATCGCAGACCGGGCGCCAGCAACTTGCTGAGCGTACCGATGTAAATCACGCGCCGGTTATCGCCATCAAGCGCCTTGAGCGCAGGTGTCGGCGCGCATTCATAGCGAAACTCGCTATCGTAATCGTCTTCAAGGATGAATGCATTGGCAGCATTGGCCCATTGCAGCAACGCAAGCCGCCGCGCCAAGCTCATGGTGACACCCAGCGGGTATTGATGCGATGGAGATACCATGACCAACCTCGCGTCGGGAGCGCGACTCCGGCCATCGTCCACATCCAGCCCTTCGGCATCGACATCGACCCCTATCGCATCCACCCCGGCAAGCACGAGGCTGCGATAAGCGGCATCGTATCCGGGATTTTCGACCCAGACGCGATCCCCGATATCGGTCAGTGCCAGCGTTGCAATCGATATTGCCGCTTGCGCACCGGGCGCAATGACAATCTGGCGCGCATGGCAGACGACGCCTCGGGCAGCCCCCAGATACTCTGCCAAGGCCTCACGCAAGGGCAGAAAGCCTTGCGGATCACCGTAAGAAAGATCGGGCGTCGGTCGACGCCGCCAGAAACGACCTTCGAGACGCCCCCATAAGGCATAAGGAAATGCATCCAGCGCCGGCAACCCGGGCGTAAGCGGCCATGCCGCACGCGCCATCGACATTGAATCCACCCCCGCCAGGCGGCGAGCCCGTACCGATACCGATGCTTGTTGCCGCTCCCGCTGCACAGTCGCAGTTGCAAGCTGCTTTTGCTCGCCCATCCGTGACGCCACATAAGTACCCGCTCCCCGACGCGCCGCCAGAAAACCCTCGGCGACAAGTTGCTCGTATGCGCTGGAGACGGTAATCCTGGACAGCCCAAGCTCCTGGGCCAATACGCGCGAGGCCGGCAAACGGATCCCCTGCTGCAAGGTGCCGTCGGCAACCCCTTTGCGAAAGAAACGCACGAGTTGCTCACGCAGCGATAAAGGGTCATCGGGCGAGCGATGAAAGCGATTCCAGATGGGATAAGCAGTGGCGCGTGTCTTCATATGGCCCCTTCGCGGGATTTCGTTGCAGCCACAAAAAGTGGTCTTAATAATTAACTTAAGTGGATATTTTTATAAGACCATTTTGCAGGCATTCTGCCCCCCATGCAATCCAATCCCACTCAAGGACACGGCACATGAATACCGCCTCCCTCCGGCCTGCGGACCTGACACATCCGATCATCGCGGCATTCGTCTCGGTTATCGTCAATTATGGCGGCACCTTCATCCTGGTGTTTCAAGGGGCAAAGGCAGCGGGACTCAGTCCCGAGCAGACAGCCTCATGGATATGGTCGATCTCGATCGGCGTCGGCTTGACGGGCGCCTGGTTGAGTTTGCGCTACCGAGAACCGATCATCACCGCCTGGTCCACGCCGGGCGCGGCCTTCCTCATCGCCGTACTGCCAAATACCCCCTATGCGGAAATGGTCGGCGCCTACATCTTGTCGGCCATCGGGTTTATCGCACTGGGGGTATCTGGCTATTTCGAGCGAGTCGTGAAAATGATCCCACCGGGCATCGCTGCCGGGCTGCTTGCCGGCATTCTGCTGCGCTTCGGTATCGGCGCTTTTGGTGGTGCGAGCATGGACCCCTTGCTTGTCGGCACCTTGATTCTCACCTATGCCTTGCTGCGCCGGTTCACCGCACGCTATGCAATTGTCGGCGTACTGATCATCGGCATTGCGCTGCTGCTCGGGATGGGGCAGGTCAACTTCGAAACCGTAGCATTGAAATTGGCCATGCCGGTATTCACGCACCCCATCTTTTCGATAAACGCACTGCTCAGCGTCGCGCTTCCCTTGTTCGTCATCACGCTGACCGGTCAGTACATGCCAGGCATGCTGGTGCTACGCGGCGATGGTTTCAAGACCAGCGCGAATCCAATCCTCACCGTGACAGGCTTCGGCTCGCTGTTGATGGCGCCATTCGGTTCGCATGCATTCAACATCGCGGCAATCACGGCGGCCATCTGCACCGGCAAGGAATCGCACGAAAACGCAGGAAAGCGCTATATCGCCGGTCTTGCCTGCGGCGTGTTCTACATCCTCGTCGGCGTCTTCGGCACGACGCTGGCCAGCTTGTTCGTGGTACTTCCACCGACCTTCATCACTACGCTCGCCGGCCTCGCCCTACTCGGTGCGATTGGCGGCAGTCTCGCCACCGCACTGGTCGATCTGCGCGGACGCGAAACGGCACTGATCACATTCCTCGCCACAGCGGCCAATATCACGCTGTTCGGGCTCGGCGGTGCATTCTGGGGGCTGATCGCAGGACTCGCAGTGCACGGACTGATCCATGGCAAGCTTCGGCCGGACGACAGCGGCACTATCGCAGAGAAGACGCTCGGACGTGTCGGAATCACGCTCAACAAGAATGCCATTCCCAACGCCTCAGAAAACCGATGATTACTTCAGACATCCACATCGGCACGCCATCCGGGCGCAATCGTGGATTTGGCACTGCTGAATTGCGCAGCCCAGCTTCGATGCTTATCCAAGTGACAAACAAAAAAACGGGGAGAGGATTGCCCTCTCCCCCGAAGATCGTTGATGAACAAAGCGCACCAACGCAGAGGTAGATCACGAACCACCACAGCCTGGCGATGGAGAAGGGGTCGGCCAGGCAAGGTGAATGATGCGTGGCCTGGAAAATAAGGTCCAATATAATTCGGAGCGCCAAACCATACCCATAAGGTATCGAATCAGCCACCGATACGTAGGCCGGGATCGCGCGATAATCCCCTGAAAGCGCCTGGATTGCAACAATGCGAATCGGGCTTCGCGCCACTGTCGGTAAGGATTTCACTGCCCCATGTCGAGCAAAACCATTCGTCTGCAATTACCCAATGACCGGCTGAAACACCGGTTTCCCGACATTGACGACATCACCGAGCGTCTGCTCTTTTCGCCGGGCGATGGGGAAATCTGGCTGGATCAGCAACGTATGCTGTTGCTGCACAGCGCTGCCATTGCGTCGTTGCGCCGGGAGTTGATCGAAACGCTGGGCAGTGACAAGGCGCGCGGCCTGCTCTCCCGCATGGGCTACCAGTCCGGCGCCCGCGATGCCGACATGGTGCGGCGCGAACACCGCAACCGGAGCGACTTCGATGCGTTTGCCGTCGGACCGCAACTGCACGCGCTGGAAGGATTCATGTCGATTGAAACCGTGGTCCAGGATGTTGATACCAAAACCGGTCATTTTTACGGTGAATACATCTGGCACAACTCGGCAGAGGCTGAGGAACACTTGCGCGCGCACGGACGCAGTGCTGCGCCGGTTTGCTGGATGCAGCAAGGCTATGCGAACGGTTACCTGAGCAGTTTTCTCGGCCGCCAGATGCTGGTCCGGGAAATCGAATGCAAGGCCATGGGACACGCGACCTGCCGCATTATCGGCAAAGCGGTTGAGCAATGGGATGCACCGGAAAATGACCTGCGTTATCTGCAGGCGCAGGAATTCGTGCAAAGCCCGAATAACCGTCAGTTCTATTTTCAGCGCCAGGAACCGAGCGCCAACGAAATCCCGGCAAAAAGCAATCTCGTCGGCATTTCCTCCGGCTTCAATACGGTCTGCCACATGATCCAGCGGGTCGCGCCGACGCGGGCCACGGTGCTTTTTCTCGGCGAAAGCGGCGTGGGCAAGGAGCAGTTTGCCCGCACCCTGCACAACATCAGCGACCGCTCGGCACAGCCCTTTGTAGCGATCAATTGCGCGGCGATTCCCGAACAACTGATCGAGTCCGAACTGTTCGGCGTCGAAAAAGGCGGCTACAGCGGCGCAGCACAATCCCGTCCGGGACGTTTCGAACGAGCCGATGGCGGCACCCTGTTCCTCGACGAAATCGGCACCTTGAGCCTGGTGGCTCAGGGCAAGCTGTTGCGGGCGCTGCAGGAAGGCGAGATCGAACGGATTGGCGACACCCGGGTAAGAACGGTGGATGTGCGGATCGTCGCGGCCACCAACGAAGACCTGCGCAAACTGGTCGAGGCTGGCCAATTCCGCGACGACCTGTTCTATCGGCTGAACGTTTTCCCGGTGCAGATTCCGCCCTTGCGCGAACGCAAGGAAGACATCCTGTTGCTCGTTGAACACTTCATGAACCGCTTCTGCGCCCTGCATAAACGGCAGGTCACGGGCTTTACCGAGGGGGCAATCGAGGCGCTGATGCGTTACGCCTGGCCTGGCAACATCCGCGAACTGGAAAACCTGATCGAGCGCGGTGTCATCCTCGCGCCGGACGAAGGGGCCATCGATATCGACCACCTGTTTACCAGTGGCGAAAAACTGGCACTCAACCCGACCGCTGAAAGCAAGGCGCCAGACTGGTCGGACAGCACCGACAGCAAGCCGCAACTCGCGGAAGCCCTGCATGAGGCGCTCGCCGACAGCCGGATTTCACTCGATCAACTGGAGGAAATTGCCGTCACCCAGGCCTTGCAACTGGCCGCCGGCAATGTCTCCGGCGCCGCCAAAATTCTCGGCACGACACGCGCCCGGGTTGCCTACCGCTTGTCGGGCAAGAAGGTGCCGCACCCGGCGGAGTAAGACCGAACGGGCGCGGCCGAGCCGCTATGGCTAACGGCTCAGAGCAGGCCTTCGCTGCGCAGGGCTTCTTGCACCGCCGGCCGGGTTGCAATGCGATGATGGTAATCGACCAGAGCCGGCCATTCGGCCAGACTCATTTTCAGGAAGAAGGTCCAGTTGATCACGGTGAACAAGTAGGCGTCGGCGACGCTGAATTCGCTGCCGGTCAGGTAATCACGGCCGTTCAGAATGTCATCGAGGTAGGCGAAGCGTCGTTCGATATTGCTGCTGGCGGCCGCCTTCCAGTCAGCCGATGCGGTCGGCTTAAACAAGGGGGTGAAGTTCTTGTGCAGTTCGGTGCCGATGAAGGTCAGCCACTCCTGCACCCGGACCCGGGCCAGCGTACCGGCGGGTGGCAAGAGGCCGGCTTCGGGCTTCAGGTCGGCCAGGTACTGGACGATGGCCGGGCCTTCGGTAATCAGTTCGCCGTCGTCAAGCAACAGCGCCGGGATGTAGCCTTTCGGATTGATCGTCGTGAAATCACGACCGTCTTCGGTCTGCTGGGTGGCCAGGTTCACCTTGACCAGTTCGTGCGGCAAAGCGAGTTCACACAACACGATGTGCGGCGAGAGCGAGCAGGCGCCCGGGGTGTAGAACAGTTTCATTTTGTCTCCTTTTTTGCGGTCAACGCCGGAACCAGCGGTTTTTCCATGGTCACGGGGCTAGCCGTTGCTTCTATGGTCCCAGGGCCAGCAGTTGGCTCTATGGTCGTAAAAACAGTAGGTTTTCAGGTTTTGGGATACAGGCGGTCATCAAAATCGTCGAGTGACGGGAAGCTGAGCGGGGTGAGATCGTCCAGACGATTCAGGCGCCCCGCGTATTCGACCAGAATCTGCTGCCGAGATTCCTGTGTCACGTAAGGAACATGGTAAGCCGCGAAAGGTGGCAGCACCGTAAACCCGGCATAAGCCAGCGAACCGCGCAGGATGGGGCGCAACATGGTTTCCAGTTCGCCATGAATGGCCTGCGGGCCGAACATGTGTTCACGACCACCGAGGGTAAAACTCAGCATCGCCTGCTTGCCGCGCATGCCGCCCTGGTCGTAGAAGCGTTTGCCGCCGTAGAAACGTCCGGAAACGAAAACCCGGTCGATCCACCCTTTCATGATGGCCGGCACGGAAAACCAGAAAATCGGGAAGTTCAGGATCAACAAGTCACACCAGTCGACCTTGGCCACTTCCTCACGGATATCGGCAGCGATTGTCCCGCTCTCGAACCCTTTGCGCTGTTCCAGCGCATAAACGCAGTAATCAGGATCGCTGCGCTCGGCAAAATCAGCGGCTGAAGCGACCGGGTTGAACTGCATCGCGTACAGATCGGACACCCGGACTTCATGCCCGGCGGCGCTCAAAGTCGCGACCGCCTGGTCCTTCAGGGCCGTCGTGAAGGACTGCGGTTCGTAATGTGCATGGACGATCAGGACTTTCATGTTTACTCCAGGATTCACAAATTGCCGGCAGCCAGGCGTCGGGCTTCGATTTCAGCCTGCCGCAGCGAACTGGCTGGCTGACCACCGATACTCCAGTCTGCCGGCGCAACCGGGACAATACCACCCCGCACCAATTCCCTTGGCGCATCCAGCAACTCGACGATCAGGTCGGTAAATGCTGCCAGCAACTTCTGGCGATCTTCCAGCGAACGCCCTTCCAGGACGATGAAGGAAAAATACGGCGCATTCACCCCAGCGTCGCGGACCAGCTGGCCACCGACACACATCAGATGCGGCTCATGCTCGGTCACGAACACCCGGACCCGATCCTGCGGACAACGCAACCCGGCGGCAAACGCCTCGCTGCAACGCAGCAGCAAGTTCTCGACCCGATCGGCAGCATGTTGCCCGCGTACCAGGTGAATATTCAGAATCGGCATGGATTTTTCCTTTCAGGGCAGGCCGCGCCGACGCCCGGCGTCGAGCATCAGTGTCGAACCGGTCATCGCCGAGGCTTCCGGTGCCAGCAATATCTCCAGCGCCCAGGCCACCTGGCCGGGTTCGGTGAAAGCGTGGATCGACGATTCGTCCAGCATTCCAGCCAACACCACGTCGACCGTCGTGTTTTGCAGCCGCGCGCGGTCGGCGGCGACCCGGTGCAGGCGTTCGGTATCGGCCGGACCGGGCGCCACCAGATGCGCCGTAATGCCCCGCTCACCATAAGCCAGGCTCAACTGGCGCACCACATTGACCAGCGCGGCATTGGCCACGCCGGCCGCTGCGGCATAAGCCGTTGGCTCGAAACCATAATGACCGCCGATGGCAACCAGTCGCGAATTGGGGCGCAAATGGCCGTCGACCGCACGCACCAGACGCAACAAACCGCCGACCTTGATATTCACCGCATCGACCAACGCTGCCGTCGAAATATTCAGCACGCCGCCCCCGACGCTGACGCCGGGACCATGCACCACCATGCGCACCGGTCCGGGCAAGGCAGCGCGGATCGCAGCAATCGAAGCATCGTGGGCAATATCGGCGGCGCAGGCAATCAGGCCAGGGTGCTTGGCGGCCAGAGCTTCCAGCGTCGCCGCACTGCGCGCCACAGCGATGACACCGAGGCCACGCGCCAGAAAACGCTCGACCATCACCGTGCCAAAAGCGCCGGTGGCACCAACGACAACAACATACTCCGTGACTTGCGCCATTTTTGTGCTTTCAGACAGGTTGACCGTGAAATTCCATGAATTCCACGGTCAACGCGGTTTAAATCTCGATTTCCTTCAACAAGCCGCGTTCCTTGGCCATGGTCATCGCCGTATCGACAATCATGTCTTCCTGACCGCCGATCATCTTCTTGCGCCCCAGCTCCACCAGGATGTCGCGTGCCGGAATGCCGAAGCGCTCGCCGGCCCGCTTGGCGTGCAGCAGGAAGGTCGAATAGACGCCGGCAAAGCCCAACGTCAGCGATGCGCGGTCGACGCGCACCATGTGCTCCATCATCGGTACGATCATGTCTTCGGCCATGTCCATCAACTGGAACAGGTCGCAACCGGTGACGATGCCCATGCGTTCGCAGACTGCGACGAACACTTCGGTCGGCGTGTTGCCGGCACCGGCGCCCAGACCGGCCACCGACGTGTCGATGCGCGTTGCCCCGGCTTCGATGGCAGCAATGGAGTTGGCGATGCCCATGCCCATGTTGTGATGGCCGTGGAAACCGATTTCAGTTTCCGGATTGAGCACGGCGCGCAGCGCAGCAACCCGATCCTTGACGTCACCCGGCAGCATGTAACCGGCAGAATCGGTGATGTACACCGTGTTCGCACCATACGACTCCATCAGCTTGCCCTGCTTGGCCAGACCTTCGGCGGTATTCAGGTGCGCCATCATCAGGAAACCATTGGTATCCATGCCCAGCTTGCGGCAGAAGGCGATGTGCTGCGGCGAGGTATCGGCTTCGGTACAGTGCGTTGCCACATGCACGGCGCGCGCCCCGGCATCGTAGGCCGACTGCAATTCCTTCATCGTGCCCAGACCGGGAATCAGCAGCACCGAGACCTTGGCCTGCTTCATCTTGCCGGCTACGGCAGCGATATATTCCTCGTTACTGTGCGGCGCAAAACCATGCTGCAGCGAATTGCCACCGAGGCCCGCGCCATGCGTGACCTGGATGTACGGCACGCCGGCCGCGTCGAGCGCACTGGCGATCTGCACCATCTGCTCGACCGAAATCTGCTCGCGCTTGGCATGCATGCCGTCGCGCAAACTCATGTCGTGAATGACGACCTGGCGGCCCTTGAGATTATTTTCTGTGCTCATTTATGCCACCTCCAGCGACTTGAGCTGGATGCTTCCAGCCAGGATTTCTTCGGCGAACATTTCGGCCGTGCGCGTTGCCGCCGCCGTCATGATGTCCAGGTTGCCGGCGTATTTCGGCAAGTAATCGCCCAGACCGGCGACTTCCATGAAAACGGTGACGCGCTTGCCATCAAACAGCGGGCCGTTGACCAGGCGGTAACCCGGCACGTATTTCTGCACTTCCTTGATCATGGCCAGCACCGACGCGGTGATCCTTTCCTGATCCGGCTCATCGTCGGTCAGGCAGGAAATGGTGTTGCGCATCATCATCGGCGGATCGGCCGGATTGATGATGGCCAGCGCCTTGCCCTTGCGTGCGCCGCCAACCTTTTCGATGGCGCTCGACGTGGTGTAGGTGAATTCATCCAGATTGGCCCGGGTGCCCGGACCAATCGATTTCGACGCCAGACTGGCGACGATTTCGCCATAGCCGACCGGCTGCACGCTGGACACGGCATAGACGATGGGAATCGTCGCCTGACCGGCGCAGGAGATCATGTTCACGTTCATCTCGACCTTTTCGGCATGCGCCTTGAGGTTGACCGGCGGAACGCACAAGGGGCCGATTGCGGCCGGCGTCAGGTCGATCATCATGACGCCGAGTTCGTTCAGCTTGCGCGAATTTTCGGCATGCACATAGGCTGAAGTCGCATCGAAGGCGATCTGGATGCCATCGGCCAGCACATGCGGCAGCAGGCCGTCGACGCCGTCGGCGGTGGTTTTCAGGCCCATGTCACGGGCGCGCGCCAGACCTTCCGATTCCGGGTCGATACCGACCATCCAGACCGGCTCAAGCAGCGGACTGCGTTGCAATTTGTAGATCAGATCGGTGCCGATGTTGCCGGAGCCGATCAGCGCACATTTGATTTTTTTCATCTTGTCCTCGATTTCCTGGTGTCGGCTTCAATCAACGTGGGCCGCATTACGCTGGCCCACGGTCTGACCACCGACAGAAAAATGTTCAACCGAATGTTCGGTAATCAGGATGCGTACCTGCTCCGGCTGGACTTCCAGCGCTTCCACCAGCGCAGCGGTCATGGCGGCAACGGCCTTGCGTTTTTTTTCCACACTGCGGCCCTCCAGCAGATGCATTTCGATAATTGGCATGGTCGGCTTTCCGTGATGTTTGTTATTCGACAAAGCGCATCGATACGCTGCCCAGTTCCTGGAAGCGCGCCACGATGCTGTCGCCGGGCTTGACCGCCACGGCTTCGGTGATGCCGCCGCTCATGACGAAACTGCCGGCCGGCAATTCCTCGCCCAGTTCGCCGAGAATATTGACCAGCATCGCCACCGCATCGGCCGGATGCCCGAGCACGGCCGCAGAAGCGCCCATCGTGACGATCTCGCCATTCTTTTCCATGACCACACCCAGCGTGCGCAGGTCGATATCGGCTGGATAACGGGCGCGACCGCCGCCGACGTAGCGGGCAGAAGAACCGTTATCGGCCACCACGCTTTCCAGGTCGAACTTGAAGCCGGAGAAGCGCGAGTCGATGATTTCGACCGCCGGCAGCACGTAATCCGTCGCATCCAGCACCGCCTGACGCGTGCAGTTCGGGCCTTTCAGCGTCTTCTTCATGACGAAGGCCACTTCGCACTCGACCCGCGGATGGACCAGATCGGAAACCGTAATCGCCGAGTTTTCTGGACGCGCCATGCGGTCGGTCAAAAAACCGATGGACGGCACGTTGACCCCCATCTGCAACATCTTGGCCTTCGAGGTCAGGCCAGCCTTCCAGCCGGTCTGCTTGTGGCCGGCGGCGAGGAAACGCTGGCGTAACTCCAGTTGCACCGCGTAACCGTCGCCGATGGTCATGTTCGGGTATTCGTTGGTCAGTTTGGGGATCGCATAAGCGCGGGTTTGTGCGCCTTCGACGCGTTCGCACAGGCGAACGACGTCCTCCCGCGACAGGGTGACATTCATGCTCATGCCGCACTCCTTCCGAAAAACTTGACGCGGCAGCTACCCAGCCCACCGACCGTACATACCAGTTCGTCGCCATCGACCACCGGCACCAGCGCCGATTGCGAGCCGGACAGAATGACTTCGCCGGCCTTGAACGGAATGCCCAGTTCACCCAGCGTATTGGCCAGCCAGGCCACGGCATTGGCCGGCGAGCCCTGCACTGCCGCGCCAACGCCGGTCGAGAACAGTTCGCCGTTCTTTTCCAGCACCATGCCGGCCAGCGTGATGTCGAGTTTGCGCGGATCACCCTTGGTCTTGCCCAGCACGTAGACGCCGCACGAGGCGTTGTCGGCCACGGTGTCCTGAATCTTGATCTGCCAGTCGGTGATGCGCGAATCGACGATCTCGAAACAGGGCAACACGTAGTCGGTGGCGCGGATGACGTCCATCGCCGTGATGCCCGGCCCTTTCAGGTCTTCCTTCAACACGAAGGCCAGTTCGGCTTCGGCTTTCGGCTGGATCAGCGTACCAAGGTCGATGGTGTCGCCTTCCTGGTAGACCATGCCGGACAGCAACATGCCGAAATCGGGCTGATAGACGCCGAGAAAATCCTGCACCGGCTTGCTGGTCGCCCCGATTTTCTTGCCGATGATCTGTTCACCGGCCGCCACCCGGCGGGCAACGAACTGTTCCTGAATCTTGTAGGCGTCTTCGATGCTGATCTCCGGCTCGCGCTCGAGCAGCGGACGAACCGGCTTGCACGCCAGCCAGGCGGCGTAAAGCTCGTCCCCGTATTGCTTGATTTTTTGTTGGTCCATTTTTGCCTCAGAGCTTCACGCAAATATTTCTTGTCTCGGTATAGAACTCGAGCGAATGCACGCCGCCTTCACGACCGATGCCGGATTGCTTTGAACCACCGAACGCCGTGCGCAGGTCGCGCAGGAACCAGCTGTTGATCCAGGTGATGCCGACTTCAACGCGTGCTGCGACGCGATGGGCACGGCTCAGGTTGGTCGTCCAGATGGTCGTCGACAGGCCGTATTCGTTGTCGTTGGCCTTGTTGATGACTTCGTCTTCGCTGTCGAACGGGCTGATGTGGCAGCACGGCCCGAAGATTTCTTCGCGCACTACCGAAGCGGTTTCCGGCAGGCCGGTCCAGATGGTCGGTTGCACCCAGTGGCCATCCTGCAGATCGGCCGGCATGTCGGGCACTCCGCCACCGGTGACGATGGTGGCGCCTTCGGCCTTGGCCTTGGCGTAATAGGACATGACCTTCTGCTTGTGCTCGGCGCTGATCAGCGGGCCGTAGTTGGCGTTGTGGTCGTCCGGCCGGCCGAACTTGACGGCTTCGGCCTTGACCTTGAGCGCCTGCACGAACTTGTCGAAAATCGGCCGCTCGACATAGACGCGCTCGGTGCCCAGGCAAACCTGCCCGGAGTTGAGGAAAACCGAGCGAAAAATGCCGTCGACCGCAGCATCGAACTCGGCATCGGCAAAAACAATGGCGGCGTTCTTGCCGCCCAGTTCGAAGGACACATCGCGCATGCCTTCCGAGGCGGCCTTCATGATCGCCGTGCCGGTGCGCGTTTCGCCGGTGAAGGTGATGGCGTCGACCTTCGGATGCTGGGTCAGGAATTCGCCGGCCGAATTCGGGCCAAAGCCGTGAATGACGTTGAACACGCCCTTCGGAATGCCGACGCTGTTCATCACTTCGCCAAGCAGCGTCGTGGTCAGCGGCGTCTCTTCGGAGGGTTTGACCACCACGGTATTACCGCAGGCCAGCGCCGGGCCGACCTTCCAGGTCATCAGCATGAACGGGGCGTTCCACGGCGAGATGACACCGATCACGCCCTTGGGCAGGCGAATGGCGTAATTCAGCGCGCCCTTGCCGTCCGGCGTCGCCATGCGGAAGGATTCCGACGGCACGTTCTTCACCACATCGGCGAAGACCTTGAAATTGGCCGCGCCGCGCGGAATGAAGGCGCTGGTCATCACATGATGCGGCTGACCGGTATCGGCCATTTCAGCAGCAACGAAATCGTCGAAGCGGCGGGTGATTTCGTTGGCCACGCCGTAGAGCAGATCGACGCGCTGGTCGGTACTCAAGCCACCCCACTCGCCCTTCAGCGCGGCGTGCGCCGCCTGCACGGCGGCATCGACATCGGACCGGCTGGCCTCGACGACTTGGGCAATGACCTGGTTATTCAGCGGCGAACGCTTGTCGAAGGGCGTTGTCCCCGTCGCCTCGACAAATTCACCGTTAATGAAATTCCTGATTAGTTGCATGGCAACTCCTTTTTGTTGTTCCCGATTTCCGGGCTTGGCAAGCAGTCTAGGTTCGGCAAATCAATACCGTCCAATACCTTGTTTCATTCAACTCAATATCAAAAAGGTATTAAAAACAGGTATGAAAAAGGCGGCCTGCTGGCCGCCTTGGCTGGGCCTCAAATTGCCCGGAAAAGCGGGCTGCGTACCTGCTGCGCGTCGGCCGCCGAAATGAATTTTTCGGTGTAGATATCGCGCTCGAATAGCCGCCCCTGCATCAAGGTACTGATACAGGCCTCGATCATCATCGGCGGGCCGCAGAGATAGGCTTTGTGGCCGCGGAAATCGTTGGCGAAGTGGATCTTGGCCGTCTCATGCACAAAGCCGCGATAGCCAGACCAGTCACTGCTTTCCTGCTCCTGCGACAGAACCGGCACGTAGGTGAAGTTGGGATGGCGCTCGGCCAGGGCAAGAAATTCGTCGTGGTAATAAAGTTCGTCACGCTGGCGTTGACCGTAGATCAGCGTAATTGGCTTGGCAAAACCCTCGGCCAGCAGATCAAGGATCATCGACCGAGGACTCGACAAACCGGAGCCGCCGGCCATGAAAATCACCGGCAGATCGGCCGATTTCTTGACGAAGAAGCGACCATACGGCCCGGTGAGCTGGATGGCGTCGCCAAGCTGCAGTTGCTCGTGAATATAGGTCGTCCCCTGCCCGCCCGGCACGATGCGGACGTTCAGTTCGATCTCGCCAGCCGCCGAAGGTGGGCTGGCAATCGAAAAAGCACGACTGCCCAGACCATTCGGCAGTTCCAGGTTGATGTACTGGCCGGCCTGGAAACGCATCCCGGCCAGCGCATCGAGCTTGATCCAGATGCCCTTGATGCTCGGCGTCAGCGATTCGATACGACTGACCACCCCGGCGAAGTCGCGTACCGGCAGATTCTCCGCATCCGGGTCTTCCTCGATTTCGGCCTCGATCACCAGATCGCTCTCGGCAGTCGCGCAACACGCCAGGCATTTCCTTTCCTCACGTTCAAAGTCCATCAACGCAAAGCTGGAAGCCTGGCCCTGCTCGATCTCGCCATCGACCACCTGCACCTTGCAGGTGGCGCACAAGCCGTGACAGCAGGCATGTGGCAAATAAATGCCGGCGCGCAGTGCGGCATCGAGGATGGTTTGACCCTCCTCGATTTCGATGGTCTGACCGAGCGGCTCAATGGTCAGTTCGTAACTCATCGCCCGGCGCTCCTCAAGCTGCGGCCAGCAGGGTGTTGACACCCGGCGTGCGGAAGCACAGTTGCGCCTTATGCACAATGCCGTTCTCGGCCAGCGTGGCACTGATGTTGGGCGTGAAGTCCTGCTTGCCCATCGTCCACTTGACCTCGGCCAGATTGACCCCGGCCGCATCCGGGTCCGCTTGCATCAAGGGTTTGACGACATTTTCCCAGTAGTCGCCAAAACGCATGCCTGGCTCGACGACCGTCAGGTAGGGCGTCGAGAACAGCAGATGCTGCTCCCAATAGGTGTACACAATCTGTTTGCCGTTGAAATTGGCGACCGTGTCGCGCGGCACGCCGACATAAGGTTTGGTTGAAGTTAAAGCCATTTGATGTCTCCTTTTTTCAGCTTGCCGCTCAGACGTTACGGGTCGCCAGATCACGCCAGGCGTCGAAATTTTTCTGATCTTCGGAACCGAAGTAATCGCCGTTGTCTTTGCCATTTTGCAGGCCGACCCAGTTCATCCAGGCCACCAGGTCGCCGCTGAGCGGTGCCTGGAACAACTGCGGCATCGGCAGGACGGCCTGAATGTATTTCTCCGGCTCGTTCTCGAAAATGTGCTGACAGCCTTCGGAACAGAAGTGGTATTTGTCGCCCTTGTAGTCGACTTCGCGGATGGTCAGTTGCGTCGGATCGTCCGGCTCGGTAAACACGGTCGGAATCTGGCAGGTCTGACACAGTTTGGCGAGGCCCATGTTCTTGTACGGCGTACCGGCTTCCTTCAGCTTCCTGATGTGCTCCCAGCGCGGCCGGTAGTACTTGTTGAAGGTGGTCGGGTACTTCTTGTCCAGCCAGGCCATGTCCTCTTCGGTCGGAATGTCGGTATGGAAGGCGGTGCCGAAGTTGTACTGATAAAGTGCCAGCATGAACTGGTGCGACATGTGGTCGAGCGCCTTGCCGGCATCATCCCAGCCGCGTGGCGGACGGATGCCGTAACGCGCCAGGTCGTTGAACAGCGCGCCGCCGTTTTCGATACCGTAAATCTCGAAGGCTTCGCGCCAGGACATGACGCGCTTCGGCAGCATGTAATCCATCATCGTGCCGACCACGCCGAGCAGGCGGAAGCCGCGCCAGAACCACTTGTCGATCCAGTTCTGCACGATGGGCAGATTGTCCGGGTCCTGTTCCAGCATGAACTTGATGCATTCCAGGCCCAGCGTCATGTGCCGTGCTTCGTCGGACTGCGCCGAGAAGCCGAAGGTCACCGTCGCCATGTCGCCGTTATAGGCGGCACCGGACATGAAGGGGACGAACAGCAGGTTGGTCAGCACGTATTCGAAGCTGAAGCCGATGGCGATCATGAATTCGAACGGGCCGGACGACATCGCATCGTCAAAGAACGAGCGCGGCAGCGTGCAGTACCACATGCGGTCGCGGGCATCGGCGAAGGCATGGAAACCGTTGTAGAACTTGTTGTAGTTCGACAGCGCGTGAATCTGCGTCTGCGCGTGGCGGATTTCGTCAATCGACTGCATCTGGCAGGCAACCTGCGTACCGACACCCGGAAACTCGCGGCCGGTACGGGCAAAACCCTTGCCGGCGGCGTATTCGCCCGGACTGATCGCCTGCAGGAAAATCTTCAGCGCCGACAGGTAACGCGCGTCGGTGATGTTCAGGTGACCGTTGTTCTGGGCGTGCGCGTCGATGATCGCGTAGAACTTGCGCTCCTTTTCCGCCTGGTATTTCCAGTAGGAATCCATGGTCAGACGGAAGGGGTCTTCCCACTTGTCCCAGTCGTGAATCTTGATGCCTTCGTACTTGATGTACGGATAGATATCGTCTTTCTTCTGATAGGACGGCTCCCAACCCAGATCACGGGTCAGCAGCTTGTATTTTTCCTTCAGCGCGAGTTTCTTCTTGGCAACTTTCATGTCCATGTTCGTTCTCCTTCTCAACTGTTCCAGCACAGGGTCAGGCTGTCTTCATCCTCATCGACGTTGCCGGAGAGGGTGATCAGATTGACTTGCAGTTCCTGCAGATCGAACGGGCGACCCAACTGCTCTTCGATCGTCTCGCGTCTTACGGTCAACTTGCCCTGGGCATCGATTTTGACCATGGCCGGCTGGCGATTGACGGTGCATTCCGGGTTGTCGAGCACGATGGCATCGATGATCGGACGGGTATCTTCATTGGCTTGCAATGCGATGAATACGGTAGACATGGTGACCTTTCAGATCTCGATACCGGTTTTCTTCAGACGTGCCTTGAGCGCCGTCACTTCTTCGGCCAGCATCGTTTCAGCCTGTTCAGCGTTGGCCTGCCGCACGATGGGCAACAGGGCGTCAGCCGCACGCTGGGTCCAGTGCGTAGTCCACTCTTCAAGCACGGCACGATTGGCCGGCGACTCGGCCGCGGCTGTCTTGATCACGGCATCGATCCACTTGCGCGTTTCTTCGTACCAGTCACGCATGAACTGAGTCAGCATGGCGACCGCCGAAGCGCCACGCGGCGACAGATCGCCGTCGATCAGCTGTTCATAGACCAGCGGATAGAGCAAACCGTCGAGCGCCACGTTCTGCGCGACATACAGTTCGAACGGATCACGGATGACCAGCGTGTCTTCGACGTAGCGGCGCAGCGGCTGCCAGACTTCGCTTTCCAGCCAGTCGGTCTTGCCCGCTTCAAGCGCTTCAACATCGCCGAGCAGCAGGCCGATGCGCGACAGGTACTGGGCAATGCCCAGGTTGTCCATCGCATGGAACATGCAAGCCTGCGTGAAGATGGCCGCGTAACCGTAGCCGCAAACCAGGGTGTTGTTCATGTTGGCGCCCCAGGCCGCATGACGCAACGGCACGAGCAAATCCAGCACGGTTTGGCGCAAATCATCGGGAATCGCATCGGCCAGGCCACGCGTTTCGACAAAGGTGAAATTGGCCTCGGTCGTTTCCTGCTGGCGGGCGCGGGCCAGGGTGTAGTTGTTGTAGTAGAACTGGCGGGGATCTTTCAGCGCATACCAGTCCTGCATCACGATGCGGGTGATCGACGCATCGTAAATCAGTTGATCCGGGTCCCAGGTCGGGCGGTAATGCAGGTTTTCCGTCGCCTGGATATCGTAGCTGCCTTCCTGGTAGCGAGAGGCCGGCTTGTTGCCAAAGCGCCGGGCGAGATGGTCAAAGGTCTGGCGCAGCGGCTCAATGCTGACCGTACGGAGGTCGATTTGCATCTTGGTGTCTCCTGTTTTTTACTTGAAACGGGTTTTGGTAGCGTCGGACATGCGCCAGTCCCAGTCGCCAACCGCCAGCCCGGAGTCCTCGTGCGGCGGCAACATCTCGACGCGGTTGGCCTGGCAGAAGGCCAGGAAATCGCTGCGCTCGAGAATCATCTCGGCGAAGACTTCCGGTTCGCCGATGGCGAATTCGAACTCGACGAAGCCCTTGCCCCGTTCGCCGCAAACGCGCACGAAACGGCGTGAGGCATCCAGTGTCGACTGGGCATTTTGGGAAGCGACTGCGGACATGGCGGCGCCTTAGCTGACGACGGTCAGGAAGGTTTCGTGCAGCTTGCGCTGCGGGTAGTCGAGACCACCGCCAGCGCCAAGCCCTTCGAAAGTCCAGGTCGTCGGCTCGTAATCTGGATAAGGTTGATAGCCGCCCATGAAAGTCTCGAAACGGTTGCCGGATGGATCCCAGGCGTAGATCGTGCAACCACGCGTGACACCGTGGCGGGTGGGGCCGATGTCGATTGGAACCTTGTGCATCGACATGATGTCGCCCGCACGCAGCACTTCTTCCCAGCTTTCGAGCATGAAGGAGACGTGATGCAGCTTGCCCGGCTCGGCGTGTTCGACGAAGGCGATGTCATGAACCTTGTGTGAGCACGACAGCCAGATCGCGACATTGCCCTGGCCATCCGGCGTCAGCACGCGCTCGACGAGATAGAAGCCGAGCACCTCGGTAAACAGCTTCTGCACCGCAGCAACGTTCGGGCCGTAGAGCAGGCAGTGGTCGAGGCGCACCGGCGCGATGCCGTTTTCCGAAGCCTTGGTCCACGGCGCCGGGTTTTCGACCTGCAGGCCGTTGCCAACAGCCGTCTTGGTGGCATAAAGCTCGATCAGGTGGCCGGTCGGGATCTGGAAACGCACACGCTCACCGGTTTCCAGCAGTTCGCCAGCCGGCATGCGCTCGGTCTTGACGCCGTAGTCGTTGAGCTTCTTTTCCAGCTCATCAAGCGTCGCTTCGTCCAGCACCTTGAAGGCGAAGAAATCGAGACCTGCCGTATCGGCCTGGCGCAGGATCACGCTGTTGTGATCGCGTTCATCCCAGCACTTCAGATAAACCCGACCTTGCGCATCCCGCCCGGTTTCCACCAGACCCATGACGTCACGATAGTGATGCACGCCTTCTTCCAGATCCAGCACGCGAATCTGGGCGTGCCCTGGACGCAAAACTCCTGTCATTGCCATTACTTTGTCTCCTTGTTTTTTAACTACGGACCACTGAAAACCAATTGCTGCAACTACTGCGTCGATGCCTGCCCAAGCAGCGCCGAGCGCATCACGCCGAGCACCCGCAACTCAAGATCGCTGCGGGGAAAGATGCGGCAGGCCAGCACACAACCAGCCGCCTGATCCGCTGCGCTGACATGACAGCGGCTCATCGGCTTGACGTCATAACTGCCCGCCAGAACCTCAACCTTGCAAACGCCGCAAGCGCCGCCGCAACAACCTTTTGGAATACCACGCCGGCCAAGCTGACACATGCTCTCAAGGACGGAACGCGCCGGATCACCAGAGAAGCATTCGCCCGTTTCGGCAATACAAACCTTGAACACCACGACAAATTCCTCATTGAGATATGCATTTCTTTTCAGATAACAGCAGGTAGTGTGCCAATACAGCAAGCCACTGTTTTAATTCACCTATCCGAAACGCATTCACCAAAAACACATAAAGCGATTTATTTTTTTATCAAACCCGACAAATCGCTTTGATAAATTTATTCAAGCTTGGCTATCGCGAGGTGGATGATCCGGGCGTACAACTGCTTGAAATCGTCGTCGAGATCGGTGTCAAAACGCGGATCGCCGTTCTCGGCGAAAGCCGCCCGGATCTCGCGCCAGTCATCCGTCGTCAGGTGTTCGCGTGCGCCTGGCAAGATGGTGTTTTCTTCCAGGTTCATGTGCGCCCACTGCGCCTCGGCAAAGCGCTTGACCGCCCCAGCAAGAGCGATCTTTGCGGCCTGACGCGCAGCCTCATCCCGCGCCGCCGCCCATTCGTCGACTGCCGACTGCATCGCCTGCAGCAGCGCATCACCGGCCAGATGTTCGGCGCGCAATAGCGCAATGGCCCCATCGAAAGCCTTTGTGCGCGCCGCCAGATGGCGGAACAGGTAATCGTTTTCCTTCGGATGGTGCAGTCGCTCGGGGAAGGCTTCGATATAACGCAACATGGCCTGCAGCAGCGGCACATCCAGCGGTCCCGACCCACCGGCGGCCTCTTCGACCAGAGCCTGCAGGGCGCGTACCACTGCCGCCAGCGAACGATGTTCATCCTGGATGATGGCTATCGCCACCAGCATGTCGCGTTCCGGCTGCTGGCTTTCCACGCTTGCCACCAGTACCGGTAAACGCGCATTGGCCAATACCTTTTGTGTCTGTGAGCCAAGGACCAGCGCACGCAAGCCTTTGTGGCCGTGCGACGCCATGAAAATCAGATCGCAGCCCAATCTTTCGGCTTCGGCCACGATGGCCGCGGCCGGCCGGTCGCTGACCCGGCTCACCAGGGAACAGGGCACGCCCTTGGCACTGGCCGCAGCTTCGGCTTTTTGCAGGATGCCCTGCGCTTCACCGGCCAGATTGGCGGCAAATGCGTCGGGCGCGACCGTGCGCTGCAGGGCGCCCTGATCGGTCGAAGAAAAATCGGCCTGCGCCGTGAAGAAGCTTATCCGCGCGCCCAGCGCCGCGGCGAAGGCAACCGCCTGGGAAACGATTTCGGTGGCCAGCCCCGAGCCATCGAGGGGAACCAGAAGATGCTTGTACATATCAACCTCGTGCAATGATCAGCGTGGACCGGCGGCTCAGACGCTGGCCGGTTTTTTGTGCTTGAGCAGGAAATGGCCGAGTGCCGGCAGCAGGATCAGCGCACCGAGCATGTTCCAGACGAACATGAAGGCGAGCAGGATGCCCATATCGGCCTGGAACTTGATCGGCGAAAACGCCCAGGTGGCGACGGCGATGCCCAGCGTGATGCCGGTCAACACGACCACCTTGCCGGTGAACAACAGCGCCTTGTAGTAAGCCTCGGACAAGGTATGGCCGGCCTTCAACTGCGCCTGCGTCACGGTCAGCACGTAAAGTGCGTAATCGACGCCAATGCCGACGCCCAGCGCGATGACCGGCAGCGTGGCAACCTTGACACCGATATTCAGATAGACCATCAGCGCTTCGCACAGCACGGAAGTCAGCATCAGCGGCACAACGGCGCAGATCACGGCACGCCAGGAGCGGAAGGTGATGAAGGCGAGAACGATCACGGCCAGATAAACCAGCAACAGCATTTCGGTATTCGCCTTGCGCACGACGATGTTGGTCGCCGCCTCGATGCCGGCGTTACCGGCGGCCGACAGGAAACGGACCTGCTCGGTGTTGTTCGCTTGGGCAAAGCGCTCGACTGTCTGCACGACGCTGTTCAACGTGTCGGCCTTGTGATCCTTCAGATATACGTAAATGGTCAGCAGATCGCAGTTCTGGTTGAATAATTCACGCGGTGCCCGGGTGATGATGGAATTCAACATGTCCTGGCTGCGCGGAATTTCATACCACTTCAGGCTGCCTTCGTTCATGCCGGCGGCGGCCAGCTTGCTCAGGCCGGCCAGCGAACTGGTCACCTCGACACCGGGCAACTGCTGCAGATCGCGTTCCAGCGCGTCGACCTGCATCAGCACGTCGTAATGCGCGCAGTGATATTGCGGCGTCTTGACCATCACGATATAGACGTCGGAGCTGGCCGCGTAATTGGCGACCATGAAAGCGTTATCGCGGTTGTAGCGCGAATCCGGACGCAACTCGGGGGCGCCCTGGTCGGTATCGCCGATCTTCAACTGGAAGCTGGTGACCAGACCGAAAATCCCCAACACCAGCGAAACGGCAATGGCGATGCTGGCCCACTTGCGCTGCGTGAACATATCGAGGAAGGCCCAAAACGGATGCTTGGCATGGCCGGCATCGGCCGCTTCAGCCAGTTCGGCTTTCAAACTGCGTTTGGCGGCATCGGCGCTGACCCCGGTGTAGGACAGCAGGATGGGCAACAGCAGCAGATTGGTGAAAATCAGCACGGCCACACCGATACTCGCCGTAATGGCCAGATCCTGAATCACCTGGATCTGGATCACCATCAGCACGGCAAAGCCCACCGCGTCGGCCAGCAGCGCAGTGACCCCGGCCAGAATCAGCCGGCGGAAGGTGAAGCGGGCGGCGACCAGCTTGTCGGTGCCACGCCCGATATCCTGCATGATGCCGTTCATCTTCTGCGCACCGTGGCTCATGCCGATGGCGAACACCAGGAAAGGCACCAGCACCGAGTACGGGTCAAGTTCGTAACCCAGCATCGGCAGCAGGCCGAGCAGCCAGATCACGGCCACTACCGAGCAGGTGACGACCAGCGCCGTGCTGCGCAGACAGCGGGTGTACCAGTAAAGGACGGCGGTACAGATGGCAATGGCCATGGCGAAGAACAGCATCACCTGCTGCAGGCCGGCCAGCAAATCGCCCACGACTTTGGCAAAACCGGTGACATGAATTTTGATGTCGTCGGTTTCGTACTTGGCCCGGACATCCTCAAGGCGCTGCGACAGTTTGTTGTAGTCGATGCGCTCGCCGGTATCGGCCAGCTTGTCCTGCAGCGGCACCAGAATGATGCTCGACTGGAAATTGGCGGCAATCAACTGGCCGATTTCCCCCGAGCGCTCGACATTGACCCGCACCTGATCGAGGCTCTCGGGCGAGCCGTCGTAATCGTCGGGAATCACCGGGCCGCCATCCAGACCTTCCTCGGTCACGCCGGTCCAGCGCACCGACGGTGCCCACAGCGACTTCATGAACGGCCGGTCGACCTCCGGATAAAGGAATAGCTCGTCATTGATCTGGCGCACCACATCGAGATAGGCCGGCGCGAAAATCGTGCCGTTTTTCGTTTCGATGGCAATGCGCAGCGTATTCCCGGCGCCGGCCAGTTCGGCACGGTTTTCCAGGAAATTGGCGATGTACTCGTGCTTGGTCGGAATCATCTTCTCGAATGCCGCATTGAGCGACAGGCCGGTGGCCTTGTAACCGAGGAAAATGGTGGCGATCAGGCAGAGCAGGACGATGACCAGACGGTTGTTGAACAAGGCTCGCTCGATGGCGGAACCCGATTGCGGATCGAAATCCTGCAGGGAAACGCCCCCCATGGCGGGCGAGGATGCGACATAGCTCATTTCTTTTGCTCCGATCCCAGGACTTCGGCCGGCAGACGCACCGGCCCGCGCTGGGTAGATACCAGCAAGCCACCGTCGGCCGTTTCGACCACACCGGTTGCTGCGTTGATTTTCGCCGTGCTCAGTGCCGTGAAGGCTGCACCGGCATTGCGGCTGAGCATGACCCGGCCGGTTTCATCGACCACGACCAGGCGGCCGTCGCGCAAGCGCGTTCCTGCGGTCAACGTCACCGGCAGACCAAAATCGACCTTTTGCCAGGAAGTGCCCTGATCGCTGGAGCGGAAGGCGTTGCCGCGCAAGCCGAAGACCAGCATCGACCGGTCGTTGGCCAGCAGCGCACCGAACAAGGTGCCGGGATAGTCGATGCGCAATGCGGCAAAGGATTGCCCGCCGTCGGTGGAGCGCAGCAAGGTGCCCTGTTCGCCGGAAATCAGCAGATTCGGGCCGTCGACCGCAATATGGTAGAGATGCCGGGCGCGCGGGTTGTCTATCCGGCCAAGCAACGAGGTCCAGGTCTGGCCACCGTCCGCCGTGGCAAAGGCCAGGCCGTAGGCACCGACCACCAGACCACGCTGTGCATCATGAAAATGGACGTCGAGAAACGGCTTGTCCGGCCCTTCGGCCACCATCCGCGCCGCGTCGCGCTGGCGCCGGGTCGGCGTTTCCGTGCTGCCTTCGGCATCGGCTGCCGCCTGTTCGATGGCTGCCGCCTGCCGGCCATCGAGCTGGCGCGTCCAGCTTTCTCCGCCATCACGGCTATGCAGCACGACACCGCCATGCCCCACTGCCCAGCCCGACTCGGCGCTGACGAAACGCACCGCCGTCAGCGCCACGCTGCTCGGCACCGAACGGGCTTGCCGCCAGTGCGCGCCATGATCATCGGACAACAGGATCACGCCGCGCTCGCCGACCGCTACCAGACGTTGCCCGGCGACGGTTATTGCGGTCAACAAGGAAGATCCGGCCTTTTCGCTCAAGCGGGCCGGTTGTTCCAGCGCATCAAGGGGCTTGCGGTTTTCACCACCGACAGCGGTGCCACAGACGAGACTCAAGCTGGCCGAAAACAGGACGGCAGCGAGCCCTCGCGACGTTTTTCTACGCGCGTTCATGTTCATTCCCAAACGGATAAGTGGGCAACACCGGGGGAACCCGGTGCGCCAGACGACGCCGGGAGAAAGCTCCCCCGGCCGCTTCAATTAACGGCTGGCGTCAGCCGCCACCGCATCGCCGGTGAAATAGATTTCCGGCTTGCGCTTCGGCAGCACCTTGAAGGAATCGAGGAACTGCACCGTGCTGGAGGTTCCCTTCTGCAAGTCGAATACCGTCACCGGCTTGATGACGACGGCCGGAATGGCCGGCACCACGTACGGGTAGCCTTGCGTGGTCCGCCACAACTTGCCCTGGCTGTCGTAACCGTCCATCAGGACGAGCAACCAGGTGTCCTCGTCAAAGTAGTAACGACGCTTCGGCACCGCATGACGTTTGCCAGCCGCGACGGTCGCTTCGACTTCCCAGACCCGGTGCAATTCCCAGCGGGCTTTGTCCGGATTGGCGTGGGCCTTGGTGAAGAACTCTTCTTCCTTGGCCGTCACCAGCGCATTGCTGTTGTAGGGAACGTAAATTTCCTTCTTGCCGACCAGTTTCCACTGATAGCGATCCGGATGGCCCATGATGCCCATCACTTCGTCGAAGTAGTTGGCACCGGAAGACACGAAGTCCGGCGTGTCGTAGGCGACGGTTGGCGCACGGCGAACGCGCCGCTGACCGACCAGGTACTGCCAGGTCTGGCGCGGCGTCGCCGCATCGACGCCGTCACGGATGACCAGCGATTCACCTGCCTTGAATGGCGGTGCAATGGTCGAGAAACGCTGCAGGAAGTACTCGCCGCTCCATTTTTCAAGCGAGCCATCCTTGTAATAGAACGGATACTGATTGACCTGCTCGTTATGCGTCGCCAGCGTGCGGTTGCCATCCGAGGTCACGAGAATGTTCTTGAACGACACTTCGGTCGCTTCGGCCTCGACCCGCAACAGGTAATTCCAGACGGCTTCGGCGCCCGCCTTGGGAATCGGGAAGGGAATACCGCCGTAACAGCCTTCGACCGAATTGCCTTCGTTCTTGGTCTTGCAGTTGGTGGCATTCTTCAAGGTATTGTCGTAAACATATTGCGGCGCAACCGAGGTCCGGTGTGTCGGGTAGACATCCAGACGGAAGCTTTCCGGATACTTGGTCAACAAGGCCTTGGTGCCATCGGTCAGCTTGTCGGCATGCTGTGCCATGTTCTTGGCCGTAATCTGCAACAGCGGCTTTTCACCCGGAAAAGGATTGGTCGGAATGTCGCCTGCCTTCGGCGTGGCGGCAACGCTCTTCTTGCCATCCCAAGCCGGGATCGTGCCTTCCTTGTTGCCGGCGCGTTCGCCACCGAGCGGGGTCAGCGTGGTCTTCAGCTTGGCGGCCTCGTCAGCCGACACGGCAGCCAGGCAGCCGGTCGAAGCAGTGAGCAGTGCGACGATTGCGGCGCACAGGGTTGTCTTGTTCATATTCAAGTCTCCTGATTATGTTTTGAATTAAAAGGTTCTCTGGACCGACAGGGAAATGAAGTCCCGATCGCCATGGAAATTCTTGTAGGAGAGTTCCGGGGCGGCGGTGTTGTATTTGATGACCGAGCCCTTGTCGCCGAAGTACTTGGTGTAGTTCAGACCCAGTTGCCATACCTTCTGGTACTCGCCCTTGACGCCGACACTGAGATTGCCGCCACCTTCGATCGGCATCAGCGCGGCAACGCCGGCGACCGAAGAGTTACCCTTGAGGCCATAACCGATACCAATCGGCACCTGGACATCGAGTCCCGGCAATACCTGGAAATACTCGGGCTGGAAAACAAACTGAATGGCCGAAGCGCTACGCGTTGCCAAGGGGTCGAGGGCCGCTGCGTTATCGGTTATCTTCAGACGGCGGTTATAGGCAAACTCACCGACGAAGCTGGCGCCATCCCACAACGGCGTGGCACCGAGCACACTGATCGCCGACACGTTGATATGCAGCGAATCACCCTTCGGATAGGCCGGGTTGTTGTCGTTGTTCGACGCCGGGCCGGTCATCATCGTGACACCGGTAGCCACGAAGGGCTGGTTCTTGCGCACCGAGACTTCAGTTGCCACATTGGTTTCGCCAATCAGCGTGCTGGCGCTGATCCCGACGGTGCGAATTTTCTCGGCATAGACCAGCGAGTAGGTATTGTTGCCGCCAACCACATCGCCCCGGGCATAGAACTGCGGCATCTTGTCGTGGTATTGCGCAGCGTAGACGCCAAACTCGTAGTCACCGAGCTTGTATTTCATCTGCATGCCGCCCTGACCGGAATCGGAGGCTTCCAGGTCCTTGGCCCGGGTCAGTGCCCACGGCGTACCGGTCACCGGATGCAGACCGAGATTGATGATCTCGCCGCCATCGTCGGCAAAGTCGGCAAAGCTGAAATAGCTGCCGGCGGCCGGGATGCGGTTTTTCTTCCATTCAAGCTGGTAGTAGGCGCCAAAGGACAGGTTCTGGTTAACCTGCACCTGCGTCGACAACTGCTTGACCGGCAACGCAATTTCCTTGAACTGGGAATTCGGCACCGACAGGGCGCGCACCAGATCGAGCGGGGTTTGCGCTGCAGCGATCCCGTTGTAACCGAAGTACAGGGTTTCGCCGTACAACTGGGTGTATTGACCGGCCTTGACGTTCACATTCATGTCGGCGGGTGCGAAATTGCCATAGACGAAGACGTCACGGAACTCGGCCTTCCGCCCGTGCAGCTTTTCCGTATCCTTGGTGAAGCGGTTGTACTTGACCGAAGGCGAGTTGCTCAGCATGCCGCCCATCGCACCTGGGTTGTCATTGCTGTGCTGGTACACATCGTCGTACCAGGCGGCACCACTGAGCCGGAAACCGAAGTCTTTCTTGTAGCGCAAGTCGAATTCCGACAACAAGTCGACGCGATTCGAAATCATCGCGCCCTTCTTGAAATTCTGGTCGCCATCATTGGTGTTGACCTGCGGCCCGATGGAATTGTCGGCAACGCGCCGGTCAATATCTGCCATGCGCCAACCGGCGCTGTACTTGACGGTATTGTCCCAGGACATCTTGATGTCGGCATTATCACTGTCGATGGTGAACGCCTGTGCTCCGCCAATCGTGCTTGCCGCACATAGCGCGGTCAACACGCAACGGGTCAGCGATTTCAGTCGGAAACTCCCGGGGTGCTGCGCAGTCCTGATGTAATTCATTTGTCCCTCCTGTTTTAAGTAAACTTTGCGGAAAACGCAGCGCCGACCCAACGGCAGACACTGGAAACCCTTGCTTTGGAACAAATTTACGGAGACAGCGAATTACCGTCCAATACCATCTATCGCCTCGCTTGATACCTTCTAGGTATAATCAAGTCGATCGAATGACAGGTAGAAGCTCGACAGCCCCCTCATGGATCTCCGCCATCTGAAATACTTCATCGCCGTTGCCGAAGAACTGAATATCGGTCGTGCGGCGCTGCGGCTGCACATTTCGCAACCGCCACTGACCCGGCAAATTCAGCAACTGGAAGAAGAACTCGGGGTACAGTTATTAATCCGCACGCCGCGTGGCGTCGAGCTGACCCAGGCAGGGGAAACCTTTCTGCACGAAGCGCGCAACATCCGCTCTCTGGTTGAACTGGCGATCGAGCGCACGAAGCGCACCGGCCAGGGCAAGCTTGGCCGCCTGGATATCGGGATTTTTGGCACCGGGATTTTCAGTGCCATCCCAAAATTGCTGCAGCAATTCAGGGACACCAACCCGGATGTCCGGGTCGTGCTGCACACCATGTCGAAAATCGAACAAATCGAAGCCTTGCGGCAACGGCGTATTTCCGTCGGATTCAACCGGATGCTCGACCCGCTGCCCGACATCCACAGCGAACTGATCATGCGCGAACCGCTCTATCTGGCGGTCAACGACACCCATCCGCTCAGCCGGGAAAGCAGCGTCTCCTTCACCGAACTGAGCAAGCATCCTCTGGTGCTCTTCCCCACCGGCGCCCGCCCGAATTTCGTCGACCGGATCATCGAACTATGCCGAAACATGGGGTTTACGCCGGAAATCTCGCAAATCGTCGGCGATGCGGTCACCGGCGTCGCCCTGGTGGCCGGCGGATTCGGCATCACCGTGGTACCGGAATCAGCCACCCCGATGGCCCCCCCGGGCATCGTTTATCTGCCTTTTTCCGACAACCCCAGTGCCACGGTGGATCTCAGTTGTTTCTATCGCAAAGACGACGAGTCGCCGGTCCTGCATGCCTTCCTGCAGGCCACGCAAGCCTTCCGCAACGAGCAGCGAAAGCAGGACGGCGAATTGATCGACAGTCCACTGACAAACGCGCCATCGACAGCCTGACGCGCAGCGCTGTTTTTGATGCCGGCCGCTTGCTGCGAAATCTCGACCGAGTTGAGCACCTGAATTCATTGCACCTGACTACCGATTATCGACATCCTGAGCGGCGGTCGTTTTGGCGGTATTCGGCCATGAGCAGCCTCTCAGGAAATCGTCACATAGCGGACGTTGGCTCTGTCCGTATGATTGCAGATTGATAAGGAGACCGGCATCGGATAATCTCCATGTCATTCTTTACCTTACGCTCCCCCAATCGTGTCCGTATTATTAGCAGTGACCCGGACGTTTTTGCTCGTGAATAACTGTTGGGCGTCTCAACAGTTCAGTTCCCGGACCCTTTGACCAAGCCCCATGACCATCCTAGTTCTTGTCGCGTGCGTTTCGTTCTACTCCCTTGGCGTCTTGGGTTATGCCACTTCGAAATCAACTCGTTGGTCGTACGTTGATGTTGTTTACTATCCATTGGCAGCAATTGCCGTTGGCCTATTGTTCGCACACAACGCCGCTCAACGAGAACTTTTCGAGCTGGGACAGCTGGCGGAGATACATCAAGCCAAACTCATAGAGGTCAGCGATAAGCGCCCTAACACGCTCTTTGAAGCCCATGATGGACTCACCAGTTCCAGTATTGGTTTGCTCGCTACTATTCCGGAATACGGGGATGTTTGCGAAAAAATACCGACCGTCAGCCCACGCTGTTCGGTCGCAAAGAAGTTGGCGCCCCCGATTCGGCGGCTTATAGACGCGTCGCGCGCTGACACCTCGACATCAAAGGAAATTCGCCTTGCTTCGACATGTAGGGCGGCCCAAGCTTTACTTCTTGAGTTGCGTACATCTGATGCAGTGTCTTCTCTCATTGGTGATGTGTTGCTGACGCATTATCAAGAAGCCCTGTCAAAGGATTTCTCTCCGCTAGCGTTTGAAAGCGCTCGTGAATTCACAAGCAGCTTTTTGCCTCAAGCACTTCAGAGAGTGGACTGGATCAAAGGCGCCATGAACATGAAGGGAGAAGCGGTAGATTTTGTTTTGGAGTCCAATCGTGAAGAGGCACGTTACGGAGAGGTGATTCTTCAGTCACTCTTGCCGTGCATGGTCGCCCCGAAGAAGGATCTAGAACTTCTAGTTCAATGGACCCAAGTTCGCGAATCCGAGCAACTGGAACTTAAGCGGATTGAGCAATCACGCCAGGCAATTAAGGAAGCTCCTCATACCAATCCATTTGCGACAAAACTACATTTACTCCTTTGGCCGTATGTTCTCGTTGCTGCTTTATCACTGAAATTTGGGAAAGGTGTGGCTGCGGTACGCAAATAACACATATAGGTAGAACCCCCATGACATCAAGACGCCCAACCCTGCAATGCACCGGACCTGCGGGAAAAGCCGCGCAGTCCGGTGATTTTGAACGTTGAGCGTCAGCTTTGATAAGCACCAACTACCGCTTTGGGTCGACTGAAACCGATCAGGCCCGATGCGAATCAGTGGTCCCCCGAACAAGATTTCGCACTTGCTCAGCGGACGACGGACGGCATGCCCAGCAAGTCGTCCACGAAATCGATATCCAGGATGACGCCCGGATCATCAACCGGGCAAAGCGTGATGTGCTGCCGGTTTTGCTCGAGAATCGCACGTCCGCCAAGATCCCCCGTCAGCGCACGCAATTGCGGCAGCCAGATGCCGGAGAATCCGACCGGATGGCCTCGTCGACCCTGAAATTCGGTTGCGGCAATGCTTGATCCGGCCTGCAGGCTGGCAGCCACGACTTGGTGACTGGTCGTTGCAATGCAGGGCATGTCGCCCAGCGCGACAATCCACCCGCTGGCGTCCGCCGCCGCGCTTGCCCCTGCCGCCAGACTATGTCCCATGCCATGCGCCGCGTCAGGACAAATCACGATCTCGCAACCTGCATTCGCCAGGACACGGGCAAGCCGGAAATGGTCCGGGCGCAACACGGCAACAACTCGACCGCAGGCCGGACGTAGCCGGGCGGCAGCCGCAACAGCGATGGGCGTGCCGTCGGGCAACGGATGCATCAGCTTGTCGCCACCGAATCGGCGGCCGATACCGGCAGCCAGCAGAATGCCGACTATGCCGTGCACCGCGCCCATGCCTCAGGCAACACCGCACCCGGCTTCGACGGGCAAACGCTGGCGCAGCAGACCTTCCTTCGACCAAACACCGTTCCTGACAGCCGTCATTTCCGCCAGCACGGACAGGGCAATCTCCGGTGGCGTACGGCTGCCGATGGGCAGGCCGACCGGTCCGTGAAGTCGCGCCACCTCGGCCGGGGTCAGGTCGAAATATTGCAGCAGACGTTCGCACCGCCGCTGGCTGTTGACCGCAGAACCCAGGGCACCGACATAGAAAGCCGGCGACTTCAATGCTTCGAGCAGCACCATGTCGTCCAGCTTCGGATCATGGGTCAGCGCAACGACGGCGCTGTGCGGATCGAGCTGCAACTCGATCACTGCATCATCGGGCATCGAAGACAGCAAGACAGTCCCCGGCACATCCCATTCCCCGGCATATTCGCTACGTGGATCGCAGATGAAGACCTGGTAGTCCAATGCTTGCGCCATCTGCGCCAGATAACTGGAAATTTGCCCGGCACCGACGATCAGCAGACGCCAGGCCGGGCCATGCACGGTGCTCAGGGTGCGCCCATCCCAGCGCACGGCATCGCCCGCCGCCCCCGCTGCAACCCCGCTGCCCACCTGATCAACGGTGACATGGCGCCGGGCCAACTCGCCGCGGGCGACCCGCCCGGCTAAATCCTCCAGCACGGCAAGATCGGGGGACGGTTCGATCACCAGTTCCATCGTGCCACCACAGGGCAGACCGAAGCGGCGAGCCTCCTCCTGGGTAACGCCATATTTCAGGAGGAAAGGCGTCGTCGACGCGAATCCGCCGTTCAGCACACGCTCGACCAGATCGGCTTCAATACAGCCACCGGAAACGGAACCCTGCACCTGGCCGTCGTCACGCAATGCCATCCAGGAACCCGCCGGGCGCGGCGCCGAACCCCAGGTACGGGCGACGGTAACCAGGGCAAAGCGGTGTCCCGCCAGCGCCCAGCGGCGCACGGCATCAAGCACTTGTCGGTCGGTACTGAGCATGGCTAGCTCCCCGACAGACGGGTGTCGAACGGTAGCTGGCGCAGCGATTTGCCCGTCAGGCGCGCGATGGCGTTGGCAAAGGCCGGCGCCAGGGGCGGCAGGCCCGGCTCGCCCATGCCGGTTGGCGGCTCGGCACTGGGTACGACATGCACCTCGAAGAGCGGCATGTCGGTGATGCGCGGCACCATGAAGTCACCGAAATTGCTCTGTTCGACCACACCGTCCTTCAGTGTAATGGCCGCCCCCGGCAGACACATCGACAAGCCCATCAGGGCCGCCCCCTGCACCTGGGCTTCGACGGTGCGCGGGTTGACCACAAGATTGCAATGCACCCCTGCCGTCACGCGATGCAGCACCGGGCTGCCCTGCTGTACCGAGGCTTCAACCACGTAGGCAACCACGGAATCGAAGGATTCGTGTACGGCCACGCCCCAGGCCTGGCCGGATGGCAGGTTTTTTTTGCCATAGCCGCTCTTGTCTACCGCCAGTTGCAGCGCAGCGCGATGGCGCGGGTGCCGATCGCCAAACAGGCGCATGCGGTAAGCCACCGGGTCCTGCTGGGTGGCGCGCGCAATGTCGTCCAGCAAAGTCTCCATGACGTAGGCCGTGTGGGTGGAACCCACGCTGCGCCACCACAGTACCGGCACATTGAGTTTGGGGTGGTGTACGGTCAGGCGCATCGGCAGCGGATAGGGATCGCGCATGCCCTCTGTCGCCGTCCCGTCGATGCCATTCTTGACCTGGAACTGCTCGAACACGGACCCCGCGGTAATGGACTGGCCGACAATGACGTGGTCCCAGGCCAGAACATTGCCCTGCGCGTCGAAGCCGATATGCGCCCGGTGCAAGTGCATGGGCCGGTAGTAACCGCCCTTGATGTCGTCCTCCCGGCTCCATAACAGGCGAACCGGCACATTCAGGCCGACGGCACGCGCAGCCTTGGCAATCTCGCAAGCTTCGAGCACATAGTCGCTGGTGCTGACAAAACGCCGGCCGAAGCCGCCGCCCGTCATCTGGACATGCATCTTTACCTGTTCCGGCTTGAGACCCAGAACACGGGCGGCCGCAGCGCCATCCAGACCGGGGCACTGGGTGCCGACCCACAGCTCGGCCAATCCGTCGGCCAGCCGGACGGTACAGTTCAGCGGCTCCATCGGGGCATGGGCCAGGTAGGGAAATACGAACTCGGCTTCCAGCCGGTGTGGCGCGCTTGCCAGTGGCGCCATATCGGCATCGAAGCGCCGCGGGCCGGGTCGAGCGGCCAACTCGCGGTACTGGGTCAGCATGCGTTCGCTGTCCACTTTTTCCACGGCTGCCGTACTCCATGCCAGCTTCAGCACATCGCGCCCCTGCTTGGCCGGCCAGTAACCCTCGGCGACCACGGCCACCCCTTCGCCACCGCGATCCACCGGGATACGCAGCACGGCCTTCACTCCCTTGATGGCAAGCGCCGCACTATCGTCTACCGAAGCCAGGCGGGCACCGAAAACCGGGGGATGCGCCACCACCGCCGTCAGTTGTCCGGGCAGTTGAACGTCGATCCCGAACACCTGCTGCCCACTGCTTTTGACCCGTGCATCGAGGCGAGTGGTGGGATGACCGATGATGCGAAAATCCTTGGCATCCTTGAGCACGACCGTATCGGGCACAGGCTGGGCCATGGCCGCCTCGGCCAGTTCACCGTAACTCGCTTTGCGGCCATCGGGACCGAGCACCATCCCGGCCTGGGTGTGCAGTGCGGACACATCCACCTTCCAGCGTGCTGCGGCAGCGCCCAGCAACATCGCTCGGGCACGCGCACCAAGCTCGCGGTACTGGACAAAACTGTTCTTGACCGAATTGGACCCGCCGGTAAGGTGAATGCCGAACATCGGATCGACATAGGCCGGATCGTTCGAACCATGCTGGCTGCGCACCAGCCCCCAGTCCGCATCCAGTTCTTCGGCCAGGATCATCGGTAGTGCCGTCAGCACCCCCTGGCCGAAATCCAGCCGGTTTATGGTGACGGTGACTTCACCACTGGCAGCGATGTGCACGAACGCCAATGGCTGCTGAGTCGGCTTGAGACTGCTGCTTGCCGGGTCGGCTGCGTTGGTCTGCGCGCTGGCCAGATGAGGAAAGGCACCGAGCGTCAGACCAACCGAGCCGGCCAGCTTGAGGAATTGGCGACGCGAAAACGTCGCAACCTCGGCATCGGATTGCTCCCTCAGCATCAGATGTTGCAAGGCACGCGGCATTTCGCTGTAGTCAATGTTTGGCAACATGGCTGCTCCTTCAGGCGAGTGTCTGGGCGGCATCGGCCACCGCTGCACGAATGCGGACATAGGTACCGCAACGGCAGATATTGCCCGCCATGGCCGAGTCGATTTCGGTGGCGCTTGGTTGCTTGCCGCGCGGCAACGATTTGAGGAAAGCCGTCGCGCTCATGATCTGGCCACTCTGACAATAACCGCACTGCACCACGTCATGCTTCACCCAGGCCGCATGCACGGCTGCCCCGACCGGATCACTACCATCAGTAGTGGCTTCAATTGTGCTGACTTTCTTGCCGTGTACCGTTGAAACAGGCGTGATGCATGAACGAATGGCCTCACCATCCAGATGCACGGTACAGGCACCGCACACTGCTGTACCGCAACCGTATTTGGTCCCGCCAAGTTGCAGCGTATCGCGCAGAACCCATAACAGCGGGGTATCCGGCGCGACATCCACCTGGACATCCTTGCCGTTGACATTGAGAGTGATCATGGGAGCCTCCATTGGCTGAGGGGTATGACGAAAGATAGCCTGCAGTTTCGCCCATGAGGTAGTGCAAGGGTTTGCCAAATCCGATTCAATTATTGCCTGATTCGACGAACATCCGTTATCCGCCGAATTGTGTTGGCTTGCCGATGCTAGTCTTCAGCCTGACACTTCCTCGCCTTGCGACTAATTTCATGGACACAGAGAATGCTGGCTAAGGTTAATCAGAATGAAGAAGCGCTTACCCGTCTGGCAGGCGACATTGCCCAAACCGATGGAAACCACAGCACGCGGATTCCTGCGCTGATGATCTTCCGGCGCAGCTCCGCCACAGACCCGATGCCCTGCATCTACGGTCTCGGGCTCGCCCTGACCGTACAGGGCGATAAACGCGTCACGCTGGGTGAAGAGGTCTACGACTATGGGCCAGGTCAGTCCTTGATCACGACGGTCGACCTGCCTGTGGTGTCCTATGTCACCCAAGCCAGCACCGCCAAACCTTATCTCGGCATACGCCTGGAACTGGATGCCCGGACGATTGCCCAGTCGGCCGCCGAGATGGAGTTTGCCGCGCCACTCAAGGTTTCGACAACGCGAGCGCTGTCCATCGTAACGCTGGATGAAGGACTGCGGGATGCGCTGACCCGCCTGATCCAGTTGCTGGCCGAACCGCAGTTGATCCCGTTTCTCGCCCCCTTGATCCAGCAGGAGATCATCGTCCGACTGCTGAACGGGGAACACGGCCCCACGCTGCGCCATCTCGTCGCTGTCGGTTCGCCAAGCCAGCAGATTGCCAAAGCTGTTGCCTGGTTGAAACAGCATTACAAGGAAAATATGCCGATGGATGACTTGGCCGCGACCGTCCACATGAGTCCGTCGACCTTTCGCCAGCATTTCCGTGCAGTCGCCGGCATGAGCCCTTTGCAGTACCTGAAGAACCTCCGACTGCAGGAAGCCAGGCAACTGATGCTGAACGAGGATATGGATGCCAGCAGTGCGGCAGTGCGCGTAGGGTATGAAAGCGCCTCCCAATTCAGCCGGGAATACAGCCGTCTATTTGGTGAGCCGCCCCAACGCGACATCAAACGAATGCGCGAATCCATCTGATCGAAAATGAACCGGGATACGAACCGGGGTCAGCCTCATACCTGAAAGGCATGACACTTCACCCAAAATCGCATTGGACGCCCCATTTGGCCCGAGCTAAATTCTCTCCGGATTTCAATAATCCGACCGGGAAGCTGGCGCGGCCTTGCGCTCGCTGCCGGCCCTGCCGACACAAATGGAGCGCACAGCAACATGGACATCCCGTTCAACCAGTTCAAGGCCGATCTGCACGCCGGCAAGACACGCATCGGACTTTGGCTTGGCCTTGCCGATACCTTCAGTGCGGAAATTTGTGCCGGTACGGGGTTCGACTGGCTGCTCATCGATGGTGAACACGGCCCCAATGACCTGCGCAGCATCCTGTCCCAGTTGCAAGCCATTGAACCGTATCCTTCACACGCCATCGTCCGTCCACCGCAAGGCGACCATGTACTGATCAAACAACTCCTCGAAACCGGTGTTCAAACCTTGCTCATTCCGATGGTGGATAGTGCCGCCCAGGCGACCGAACTGGTTCGGGCAATGCGCTACCCTCCCGCCGGCATCCGCGGTGTTGGCGCTGCATTGGCAAGAGCATCCCGTTGGGGGAGGATCAAAGACTACAGCGCACTGGCCAATGACCAGATGTGCTTGCTGCTTCAGGTGGAAACCAGGGAAGGCTTCGAGAATCTCGAGTCCATCCTGGCGGTTGAAGGCGTTGACGGCATCTTCTTTGGCGCAGCGGATTTAGCCGCATCCTATGGTCATCTCGGCCAATCCAATCACCCGCATATTGTCAGCATGATTGAAGCCGGCCTGCAAAAAGTCCGGGCCGCCGGGAAATGCGGTGGCGTTCTCTGCAGCGATCAAAAAATCGTCCAGAAGTACCACGATGCCGGCGCCCGGTTTATCGCCGTTGGCATCGATGCACTTCTTCTGGCCGCAGCAGCAACGGAACTGCTGCGAACGTATCGGCCGGAAGCCGGTGCTCAGAGCGTCAGCAACTATTAAGCCCGCCCACCTTTGATCACAATTTCCTTGGCGCATTGATACGCCGCCAATTCGATGAACTCCAGCGCCGAAATCCCTTTGTGCCGGGCCGCCTTTTCGATCAACAGATAATCATGTGGATGCATGCTCAACACCACCGGTAGTGGTTCGGCGGAAGCCGGGGGATCATTCGTCGCTACCGAGGCAGCCTCTTCGGCGAAAGCCGCCAACGGACGATTTTCTGCGGAACAAGAATTCGAGTGTGCGCTCATGGCCTCTTCTTTTTTTAAACTTTTTCCATGCCCAAGGGCGAATCCCGAAGGCATTTGCAGTCTGCAGACACACTGTAACGAGCAGCGGCGGGCTGGGTAACTGTCAAAGTTCACAGGTCTCTCTGGCCGAAAGGCACGCTCCTGAGCCGCCTGCCATCCCAAAAACTCTTCAACCCCAGCCAACAAGACGCGCTCGTGCTCGCCCCGAACCGATCCGAATGGGAAAAACCTAGCAAATATCATAGGTTCAATTTACATGCCGAATCCTTAGAATGAGGGCGCTCCATGCATTTCGCCTACTTCTACCCGGCCATTCAAATTGCACTTTTTCGAAGAATTCAGCGATCTGCTTAATGCAGACAACGACGTCATCTGGACGAATGCCTTCTTTGCACACAGCAAGCGTCTCGGTTTCGATTTCTGCCTGTTCGGCACCATCCCCCACGTCAAATCACCGCTCAGCAGCGCATGGATACGTAGCTCCTTCCCCAAGGATTGGCTTGACCGTTACTTCGGGCGCGGCTACATCGCCCAGGATTACAAACTGATCCATTGCATGCGCGGCAACCTGCCCCTGATCTGGACTCCCGAAGTCTTTGCCCGCAGCGAACAACGACGTATCTACGACGAAGGCTGCGGCTTCGGCCTGCGCGCCGGCATCAGTTTCCCGGCCCACGGCCCGGACGGCATCTACGGTCAACTCTGCCTGTCACGGGATATTGCCCCCGGCCCGGAATTCGAAGCATTTCTGGCCACCCGTCTCCAGTCGATACTCCTGTTGCGCGATGTCCTCGCCCACACCAGCCGCTCATTCGCCTACCCAGGCTGTAAAACCACACACCACCCGCTGACTGTGCGCGAGCAGGAATGCCTGCGCTGGGCCGCCACAGGCAAGAGTTCAAAACAAATCGCCGACCTGATGTATTGCACCGTTTCGACGGTCAATTTCCATATCGGCAATGCCCGCGGAAAACTGGGGGCAAAAAGCCGCCAGGCCGCCATCGCTGCGGCAATACAAAGCGGCGCGCTGGTTGTTTGACACTTTCTGATGCCCGACCGCCGGCAACAAGCCGGCCCCCTGCCACCGATAAAAGGGAAAAACCATGAGCAGCGCTAATCCGTTCCGCCAGGAAATCGTCTTCATCGTGGACAACCTGAGTGACTGGCAAATGCTTGCCGATGCAGCAAGACAACGCGGCCACGAAGTTGTCATTGTCGATAGCAACAGCGATGGTTTGAGGCAGATTGCCGGATACCTGTCCGGCAAGCCGGCCGGCTCGGTGGATGCCATTCATCTGCTCTCACACGGCTCGGCGGGACAGATTGACTTGGGCAGTCTCACCCTGGCACTGGATACGCTACCCCGGCATGCCGGATCACTCGAGGAAATTGGTCAAGCCATGAGCGAAAAGGGAGATTTTCTGCTTTATGGATGCAATGCCGCAGCAAGTCCGGAAGGTGTGGCACTGATGGAAGGTATTGCCACACTCACCCGTGCGGATGTGGCCGCCTCAACAACAATGACGGGGCATACGCGTTTCGGTGGTGATTGGCATCTCGAAACCCACTCCGGCTTTATTGAAACGCCAAGTCTGAAAATTGCAGACTATGCAAGCACATTGGCGCTTGTTTCTTTTACTGGCGATAGCGGCAACAGCAATTCGCCTGATGCCACGCTAAGTAACGGACCGGCATCGCTGATTACCATTACCAATACCGCAACCAGTGATGCACTGGATATCGCGATCAATGGCACTCAACTATTTCACGACACTGTCACCAATATCCAGAGTCTTGGCATAGCCACCCCCACTGGAAGCAGCGGCATGATTCTGATCATGCCGACAGGAGAATTCGCCAGCAGCATCACTTTGTCAGTTCAGGGCGGCAAGTCGTTTGATTTTGTCTCCATGCTGTTGATGGAATCCTTCGATGTAAATGAAACCTTTACCTTCACCCCGAATGGTAATGCGGCAAAGAAGGTCGATGTCAGTTTCTCCAACGGCCAAACCCAAACCGTCAACTTGAGCAGCAACGCCGACTTTGACAATCTCTCCACATTGACAATCTCGTCGAGTGACGGCAACTTCCAAGCCTACTTCGACAACATCCAACTGGAAAACATCGGTGGCGGGAATACCCCACCCAGTATTGGCGGCGCAGTTGCCAGCCAGGCCGTCAACGACATCGCGACAATTTCGCCCTTCAGCACGCTCACCATCGAGGATGCCGATAACAACAATGTGAGCGTCACGGTCACGCTGGACACCGCAGCCAAAGGCGTCTTCACCCCGGCATCGCTGACTGCCTCCGGCTTTGCCGACGCCACCGGCGGCAGCTACACACTGGCATCAACCACGACCAGCGCAGCCCAGGCAGCCATTCGCCAATTGGTCTTTGACCCAGCCAATAATCGCGTGGCTGTGGGAAATACGGAAACGACAAGCTTCACCATTGCGGTGAACGATGGCACCGACAGCACTCCAAATACCAGTACGACAGTAGTTTCCACCAGCATCAACGACGCCCCGACGGATATTGCGCTCGGCAATACGAGCGTGAATCAATCGGCTGCCACAAACGCTCCGGTAGGCACGCTGTCTTCCACCGACCCCGACCCCGACCCTGGCAGCAGTTTCACCTACACGCTGGTGGCAGGCAGCGGCGATACCAACAACAGCCTGTTCAACATCAGCGGCACCTCCCTGCGTGCCAACGATGCCACGACGATGGCTCCGGGCAACTACAGCATTCGCGTTCGCAGCACCGATGGCGGCGGTCTTTTTTACGAAGAAGTCTTCGCGATCACGGTCAACGACAATGTTGCCCCGGTTTTTGACGAAAGTACGCCGTCGACCGCAAATATTGCCGCGACCGCACTTGACTTGAACGCTTCGCTGAACGAAGCCGGCACGATTTACTACGTCGTCCTTGCCGATGGGGCCAGTGCATCCAGCGCAGCACAGGTCAAGGCGGGTCAGGACGCCAGCGGCGCTGCCGCCCTGAAAGCCGGCAACGCCGCCGTCAGTAGCGGAGCCTTCACTCACACTTTCAACCTCAACGGCCTGACGGCAGAAACTGCCTACGACATTTATGTCGTAGGACAGGATGACGAAGGCACCCCGAACCTCATGGCCACACCAACCAAGCGCGACGTGACTACCGCGCAGGCCGGCCCAAGCGTCACCGACGCGCACATCAGCATCACCTCGACACCGACCGGCAGCGCCAGCACCTACAAGGTGGGCGACACCGTCACGGCGCAATGGGACAACAGTGCCAGCGGACAGAATCAAACCGGCGTGACCGGTGTGACGATGGATTTTTCGGCCTTTGGCGGCGGCACTGCGGTGACGGCGACGAACAACGGCAGCGGTATCTGGAGCGCCAGCTATGTGTTGGCGGCAGGCAGCATTGATGCCGGCAACCGCAACGTCTCGGTCAGCGCAACCGATGGCAACGGGACAACCAGCACCGCAGACAGCAGCAACCTGACGGTGGACAACCAAGCCCCGGGCGTCGGCGATGCCCGCATCTCGATTTCCGGCGCCAGCGGTACCGGCGGCGCGTACAAGATCGGCGACAC
>NZ_JAVBXX010000027.1 GCF_030824335.1 Azonexus sp. | reverse complement strand
TTCAGCGTGAAGTAGCGGAGGATGCCTTCTTCCATGTTGTCCCAGCCGGTCGTGTGCGAACCGACGAAAGACGGGGTATGGGCGTAAGGAACCGGGTATTCCTGGGGAATGTTGCCGGCTTTCTTTGTGTTGTTGATGAACGCGTTCAAGTCGTCACCAATAACTTCCGCCATACAGGTGGTGGAGACCGCAATCATGTCCGGCTTGTAAATCGCCTTGGCGTTTTCCAGACCGTCGATCATGTTCTTCTGGCCGCCGAACACCGCTGCATCTTCCGTCATCGAGTCGGACACGCAGGAGCACGGTTCCTTGAAGTGACGGTTGAAGTAGGAGCGGAAGTAGGCGACACAGCCTTGCGAACCATGCACATACGGCAGGGTCTTGTGGAAGCCGGTGGCGCAGAGGACGGCGCCGAGCGGCTGGCAGGCCTTGGCCGGATCGACGGTCAGGGCTTCGCGCTTGAAGTTGAGATCCTGGTATTCCTGGGTGGTCGACCACATGAAAGTTTCGAACACCTTGTCCGGGGCGTGACCTTCTTCGAACTGCTGGCGCTTTTCAGCCAGGTTCTTCTTGTAGTCGTCGTCGCGGAACAGCGGGTAACAGGGCTTGATGTTGTCTGCGGTTTGCATTTGCGATCTCCTTGCCGGCCCCGCTCATCTGCGGTGACCGGCACAAGGTTTAAGGATTTGCTTAGGCGGCCTTCTTGACTTCTTCGGCTGCAACCTGCTTCCACGGCGGGGTCAGGTTCTTGAACGTCGGGTTCGACAGGGCGATGTCCATGTCACGGGCGAAGATCGCGAAACCGTCGTAACCGTGGTACGGGCCCGAGTAATCCCAGGAGTGCATCTGACGCAGCGGAATGCCCATCTTCTGGAAGATGTACTTTTCCTTGATGCCGGAGCCGACCATGTCGGGCTTCAGGCGCTTGACGAACTCTTCCAGCTCGAAACCGGTGACGTCGTCGTAAAGCAGGGTGGCATCACCCATTTCTTTGATCGTGCGGTCATAGTCATCGTTGTGGGCGAATTCGTAGCCGGTGCCGATCACTTCCATGCCGAGATCTTCGTAGGCGCCGATCACGTGACGCGGACGCAGACCACCGACGTAGAGCATGACCTTCTTGCCCTGCAACCGTGGCTTGTACTTGGCAATGATGGCATCCATCATCGGCTGGTAGCGGGCGATCACGGCTTCGGTCTTTTCCTTGACGGAGTCGTCGAAGAATTCAGCGATGCGACGCAGCGATTCGATGATCTTGGTCGGGCCGAAGAAGTTGTATTCCATGTAAGGAATACCGTACTTTTCTTCCATGTGGCGCGAGATGTAGTTCATCGAACGGTAGCAGTGCAGCAGGTTCAGCTTGACCTTCGGCGTGTTCATCATTTCAGCCAGGGTGCCGTCGCCGGACCACTGAGCCACGACACGCAGGCCCATCTCTTCCAACAGGATACGCGTTGCCCAGGCATCGCCACCGATGTTGTAGTCGCCGATGATGGCCACGTCGTACGGGGTGCCTTCGAAAGGCTGACCGTCGCGCTTGTCGAGGACCCAGTCACGGATCGCGTCGTTGGCGATGTGGTGGCCCAGGGACTGGGAAACACCGCGGAAGCCTTCGCAACGCACTGGAATGATCGGTTTGCCGATGACTGCTGCACCCTTCTTGGAGACCGACTCGATGTCGTCACCGATCAGGCCAATCGGGCACTCGGACTGGACGGAGATGCCGTTGTGCAGCGGGAACAGTTGTTCGACTTCTTCGATCAGTTTGGCCAGCTTCTTGTCACCGCCGAAAACGATGTCTTTTTCCTGGAAGTCGGAAGTGAAGTTCATCGTGCCGAAGGTGTCGATACCGGTGGTGCCGACGTAGTAGTTACGGCGACCGGCGCGGGAATATTGACCGCAGCCGACCGGGCCGTGCGAGATGTGGATCATGTCCTTGATCGGACCCCAGACCACGCCCTTGGAACCGGCGTAGGCGCAACCACGGATGGTCATGACGCCCGGCAGGGACTTGCGGTTGGATGTGATGCACTTCTTGGATTGTTCAACGGAAACGTCATTGGCGGCCAGATGCTTGGCGCGGTCCTTCTTGGCTTTTTCCGGGTAAACCTCGAGCACCTCGGCAATGAGGGCTTCGGTTTCTTCGCGAGACAGAGTCGTCATGTTTTCCTCCTGACGTCGCCACCAATCTGTGGCCGACGTACTGGTTGAAGTTGGTGACCGCCAAAACGGTCACCGGTCTTGCGATACTTAGGCAGCAGCAGCTTCGGCGGCCAGTTCGGCGGCGGTCTTGCCGACGATGGTTTCGTCTTCGGCTTCCATGATGCCGAATTCCATCAACAGTTCTTCCAGCTCTTCCATCTCGATCGGGGTCGGGATGACGAAGTTGGTGTTGTTGTTGATCTTGTTGGCCAGCGAACGGTATTCATCAGATTGCTTGTGCGTCGGGTCATATTCAACGCAGGTCATGCGGCGGATTTCAGCGTGCTGCACAACGTTGTGACGCGGCACGAAGTGGATCATCGTGGTGCCGAGGCGAGCAGCCAGGGCCATGATCAATTCGTCTTCGCGGTCGGTATTGCGGGAGTTGCAGATCAGGCCGGCCAGACGGACGGAACCCGAGTTGGCATACTTCACGATACCCTTGGCGATGTTGTTGGCAGCGTACATGGCCATCATTTCGCCGGAGCAAACGATGTAGATTTCCTGGGCCTTGTTTTCGCGGATCGGCATGGCGAAGCCACCGCAGACCACGTCACCGAGCACGTCGTAGAAGACGAAATCGAGGTCTTCGTCGTAGGCGCCTTCTTCTTCAAGGAAGTTGATGGCGGTGATAACGCCGCGGCCGGCACAGCCGACGCCTGGCTCCGGACCACCGGATTCAACGCACTTGATGCCGCCGAAACCGACGGAAAGGACGTCTTCCAGTTCCAGGTCTTCCACGGAGCCGGCTTCAGCTGCCAGGTGCATCACGGTGGTTTGAGCCTTGCTGTGCAGGATCAGGCGGGTGGAGTCAGCCTTCGGGTCGCAGCCGACGATCATGACCTTCTTGCCGGATTCGGCCAGAGCCGCAACCAGATTCTGGGTGGTGGTCGATTTGCCGATCCCGCCCTTGCCGTAAATGGCGCATTGACGCAGTTTTGCCATGGTGTAATCTCCTTAGTCTGTCAGTCGATTTGAAAGGAATTAGTGAGTGTCGCGACTGACTATCTGCATGTAGCGTGCCAGGTTGACTGACAGACGTTAATTGATTGATTTATCAATGAAAAATGAAAAAGCGCCGAATGTTGACAAAGCGCAGCTTTCCGACAAAAGCCCTACGTCGTGTCTGGGTAACGACAATGCGTCGAGCGCCAGCGAGACAAAACCCTATTCAGGTGACGCCAGTCTCCTAACTGACCCATTGCGAGGCAGCCCCGGGGTTTTGACTGGGGCAACTCACAAGGCAACACTGCCGCGCGAAGCGCGTCTGCCGATCAATCGTTGCAATCTGCCGGCGGTCATCCTGGGCGGCCTGAGTTTTCAGCGTCATCCCTCGCCCCTTGTGCTCGATGGTGTGGCTGAACTGCACAGTGATTTGTTCCGGCGTCTGGCACTGGCCAGTACGGCCGAAAGAGCCACGGTTTTTCAGGATTACATGACGGTTCGCTTCCGCCTCGAGTGGCCGGAAGAGGCGGGATTCACCATTGGCTCCGGCTGCCGCAAGGCACGCACCAAAGCCAATTACGTCAAAGCCATTCGTGGCTGGAGCTTCGATTCGGACAGCCGGGAAGGCGCCGTGCTGAAAGGCTGGGTCGAGTCACGCTTCGGCCTGACCCCGCGCTATCACCGTGAACCCTTGCGCGACCCGTCGGCTGATGCCTATGTCCGTTATCTGGAAATGCGTTCGCAGGGACTGTACGGAACCAACGCGCTGGAGGCTCAGCTCGATCTGGTGTACAGCTATTGCCAGTACGAACTGGCTTGCCGGCATCCCGGCGCCCGGCATGTGACGCTCTATCGCGGGGTCAACCGGCTTTCCGAGTATGAAATCCTGGCGCGCGGCGAGGGGCGGCAGCATATCTTGCTACTCAACAACCTGAATTCCTTTACCTGCAGCCGCGAGCGTGCCTGTGAGTTTGGCGACAGCATTCTTGCGGTCGACATGCCCTTGAGCAAGATTTTCTTCTACTGCGGTTTGCTGCCCGGCGTGCTGCGAGGCGAGGACGAGTTTCTCGGCATCGGTGGCGTGGCCGATGTCAGTTTGTCTACGCTCTGAATTCATGAAGCAGCTAGAAGTCGTGGCGTAGGGCGATTGCCGCAAACGCATTGTCGTAGCGGGAATTTCCCGAGTTTCTTGCCTCGAGGGCTAGACGCAGCATCCAGGCGGGCATCAGTTTTGCCCGGTAAAGCAGGGTATTAACCCGGATGTCGCTCCCCGCCAGTATCGTTTCATCTACATTGATGCGTGCATGACCGAACAGCAGGCTGTGACCGCTCAAGCCCATTGCCGATAAATCCAGTAACAGCGTGGCTTTGCTCAAACCGCTACGGGCAATGGCCGAGACGCCGGTGTTTTCTGCATAAAGGTAAGGCATGCTGACAAATTCCGGATAGCCACCCCAGTTGCTGTAAGCCGTCACCGTTTGCGCGTTACCGGAAAACCGGTTGTGGGCCAGGGCCAGACTGACGCCGCTCGGCTTGTCGGCCAGCGTTGCTTTGACGCCTTGCAGGCGGTAACTCGCATTGAGTCCGTGTCCCTGCAGGTAGCGCTCGAAACGGCCAACGGCTGTTACCTGGTAGGTCTGCGCTTCCAGTTGCAGCGACAGCCTGTCGTCAAGCACCTGTCGGTAGCTGCCGTCCAGATACACCGTGCGCAGCGTATCGTTGCCCTGGTAGTGCCAGAGTTGCAGCCGGAAATCCTTTTCGTATTTGATCCCGGCGAACCAGACACCCTTTTTTCCCGCCACCGAGGACAGGTCGAGTATGTCGCCCTGGCGGGCATCGATCCGGCCATCTGCGCTCACCATCAGCGAGGTATAGGCTTGCTGCGACATGCTGCGGAATTCGGAAAAACTCGTCAGGCTGTCCAGACCGGACATCTTGCTGACATAGGCCAGCGTGATCTTTGTATTGGGCAGGCTGGTGTTGCGCAGGGTATAGGCTTCAAACAGATTGGGGATGATCCGGTAGTCGCCACTGGCCATCAGCGGCGAGTCCATTTCCTGCCGGCCGAGCGTCAGTTGCGTTTGCTGGCCGCGATAGCCAATTTGTGCCTCGCCGAGTAGCGAATACGGTCGTTTTTCCAGGTTGAACATGTAGGCGTCGGTCTCGCGCGGATTATGGCTACGCAAGCCCAGGTCGCTGGTGGCATACCAGGCGCCTTTCAGCGAAAACCCCGAATACTCCCCAGTAGCGATACCGAGCTTGCCGCCGAAACCAGGCGTGTTCTGGTTGGGGCGCCCGCCTTTCTTGTCGTCCGTGACAAACATGGCCTTGGCAAAACCGTAGACTGTGGGGGCATGCACGAGCGGAGGATTGTCTTTCGCACTGGCGCACGACAGCAGATTCAACAGCAAGGCCAAGAGGGCGAGGGCTTGCCGGATAAAACTCATGCTGCGGCTGGCGGCGTGCCTGAAGGCAGCGGCAGGTTAACGACAAAAGTGCTTCCTTGGCCGGGCGTGCTGGTCACCGAGATTTGCCCGCCGTGTAATGCCACGATACGCGCCACCAGCGACAAGCCTAGCCCGGCGCCCGGCGTATTTTCCACCGCACGACCGCGTCGGAAGCGCTGGAAAATCAGTGGCAGCTCATCGGCCGGAATGCCGGCTCCCTGATCGCTGACCTCCAGGATGCATGCCTGGTCTCGCCGAGACACGCGCAGACGGATCAGGGTGCCGGGGGGGGAATATTTGCTGGCGTTGGACAAGAGATTGCCCAGCAGAATGCGCAACAAGGTCTGGTCGCCTTGCAGGGGCGGCATGTCGGGGGCCAGATCCAGTTCGAAGATATGTCGTTCAGCCAGTAACTCGGCACTTTCGACCGCCCAGGTAGCCACTTCGGCAATATCCAGTTCGCTCTGTTGCAAGGCAAAGTTTTTGCTGTTCAGTCGATCCTGCGTCAGGCTGTTGTCAAAAAATCCGGCAAGCCGCGCCACGCCGCGCCGAATGCGCGCCACGACCGGGTGCGACTCGTGCTCCTCCTGCATTTTCAGGGCGAGCAACTGTGCCGTACTGTCGATCACCGCCAACGGGGAGCGAATTTCGTGTGACAGCATCGAAATGAACTGACGCTGTTCGGCTTCCGTTTCCTGCACTTCCGTCAAGGCGTTCTGCAAGGCTGCGTTGATCTTGCGCAGGCGCCAGAACCAGAACAGGCTGGTCAGCAAGATACTGACGATTAGCGCGGTCAACCATTTGACCAGCGTGTAATCGATATCCGTCACCATCTTGATTTCCACATGCCGGTCGACGATTCGTTGCCGTTCTTCGGTGCTGATGGTAGCGATTCCCTTGTTCAGGATGTCGCGCAACATGGGTTCCGATTTCAGGACGCCGATGCGCAACTGATTTTCGTAGCCGGGGACTTGTCCGTTGATCTTGAGATTGAACCAGCCATGGTGCTTGATGACGGAAGCCGCGATGATCCGGGAGCGCAGGGTCATGTCGGCCTGCCGGTTGGACACCATGCCGATGGCCTCATCCTCGCTCACCGTGCCGATGACTTCCAGATACGGAAAATCCTTGCTGATCCGTTCATGGATCGCCGTTCCCCGCGGCAAGGCAATGCGTTTCCCACGCAAGCTGCCCAGGTCGCTAATGAAAGGATGTTCCTCGCGGGTGATCAGCACATTCGGGTCGATTAGCAGCGGTTCGGTAAAGATCAGCCATTTCTCTCGTTCCGGGGTGCGATTGACGAAACTGAGCAACTCGCAGTCGCCAGATTTCGAAGCATTCAGTTGCGCGTCCCAGGTGCGGGCCGGATTCAGCCTGACCCGCAGGCCGAGTTGCTCGCGAATCAGTGCATGAAAATCCGCAGCGATGCCAACATGCTGGCCCGCTGCATCAATGACTTCAAACGGCCACCAATCCGGATCGACGCACAGCCTCGGTTGGTGCGATGCCACATAAGCCTGTTCGTCATCGTCCAGCAACGCCGCCTGCACCTGCGGGATGAAACACAGGGCCAGCCAGAGCAGGCAATGGACGAAACGGCATTTCGCTTGCACGATGCAATGTCTGGCAAACATGGGCAACCATCGGAAGTTTGTCTAACGGGCGATTATCGCCTGACAGCGCAGCCACTGCCGGCAAAAACCGAGCAAATGCAATGTTCTGCAATAAATGGCAATGATTGGGCATCGCTTTCGATGGCAGAATCGCTCGCCATGACCATCGCGCCCCGGATTGCCATCGTTGAGGACGACCACGACCTGTTGCTCAGCACGCAGGAGTTTCTTGCGGCAGCAGGTTATCCGGTGTGGGGGACAGAAACTGCTGAAGCCTTTTATCGCCGTTTCGTGGTCGACCCGGTAGATGTGGTCATTCTCGATATCGGCCTGCCCGGTGAGGATGGCCTGAGCGTAGCCCAGCTATTGCAGGCAAATCCGGCGATTGCCGTCATCATCCTCAGCGCGCGCGATGCCGTTGAAGACCGGCTCGCCGGTCTGCGCGCCGGGGCCGACAGGTATCTGGTCAAACCGGTCAATCTGCTGGAACTGGCGGCCAATATCGATGCTGTCGGCAAGCGCTTGAATCTGACAAAGGCCAGGCCGCAGCTCGAACTGCCGCAGCAGACTCAGCGAGCCGACGACAATAAGGCGGCTACTGGCGATGTGTCGGCGTACTGGTCGCTTTCCGTTCAGGACTGGTATCTCAAGTCCCCGGAGGGCGGCACGCTCAAGCTGACCGCCCGGGAATTTGCCGTATTGCACCATTTGATCCGCGTGCAAGGGCAAGCTGTACCCAAGCGGGAACTGGCCGACGAAATTTTCGGCGCACGCATCCTCAACAGCGGCGAACGCCTCAACGTGCTGATTGCCCGCCTGCGCAAGAAAGGTCAGGAGACCCTGGGTCAGGAACTCCCCATCAAAACCGTGCATCAACTCGGTTACGCCTTTACGGCACCCGGTGCGCTTGGCCTGTAACAAGTCAATCTGCGCCTGACCAGAGCGCGGCTGGGGGCGCACGCGGCACGCTGACAACGCCTTTCCGGAAAAAATCCTTGGTGCAAGCAAATGCAACAAGTTGACATGTTGTGCAACGGCATTCGCCTCAAAAATCGGAATTACCAAAATCCGTCCATCCGATTGTCGAGGAAGCATCGCCATGAACCAAAACACGTCCCGCACACATTCCCTGATCCTGATCGATAGCCAACTGCCTGACCTCGCGACGCTGCAAGCCGGCTTGCCGGGTGATGCAGAAGTCCACCTGCTTTCCCCGCTGCAGGATGGCCTGACGCAACTGAGCGAAATTCTCGACGGCCGCAGCGACATCGCCAGCCTGCACTTGATCACCCACGGCGCACCGGGCCAGCTTTTTATCGGTAATTCTTCGGTCGACCGCGAAATTCTGCGTAATTCCCGTGCCGAGATGGAAGCGATCAGCAACGCCATGGCCGAAGACGGCGAACTGCTGATCTACGGCTGCGAAGTGGCTGCCGGTCGGGAAGGGCGGTTGTTTGTGGATGCCTTGATGGCGATGACCGGGCTGAAGGTGGCGGCGGCAACGCATAAGGTGGGGGCGGCGGAACTGGGCGGCGATTGGGATTTGAATGTCGGCATGCCAGTAACCCGGACGCTGCAGGTGGTAGGTTGGGGCCATGTGTTGGCAGATGGCGCAGCACCTGTCTATTTCAGCGCGACAGTCGAAACTGGAAAGATACAACTGACTTTTGATGAGGCCTTGGCAAGTGCATTGCCAGCGGTGGGGGCGTTTACCGTTAAGGTCAACGGCGTTACACGTACGGTGACTGACGTTACGTTAAATACAGACACCCAAAAAATCGACCTAACCATCGACGGTGCTGCACTTGATCCTGACGATTACGTCACTATCGACTACACAGCCCCGGCCCCAGCACCGGAAGACACCAATGCCGCCATTCAGGACGTAACAGGCAACGACGCCGCCAGCATTGCCGAAACCCATGTTATTAATCGAGTTGTGGTTGTAAGCACGGCACAAACCAGTACGCGTTACAGCACCGATTCAAACCCGGTCGCTGCGGAGAACTCGACAATTCTGGTGACGTCGAGTGGTTCTCTGATTGTCGCTACAGATAGCAATGCAAATACAGCCGACGCCATTCAAGCGGAACAGCTGAACCTTGGTATCCAGGTGGGTGCGTCGGTTGAGGCAGTTGATTACGCTGTAGAAATTGACAATAAAGACCTGGGTGGTAGCGGGTCCGCGCTTGCGAACAAGGTTATCAACTATGGAACATTAAGTGCGGGCAGTGATACTGGGGCTGCACTCAAGACCTTGAATGGAAAAACCACGCTGGTTAATGCCGGCGCCATCACGGGGAACGTGATTCTTTCTGCGGATGCCGACGATGTCGTGAGTGTCTTGAGAACTGGCTCTGTTGCTGGTTATTTCGATGCTGGTGCTGGTACGGGTGACGATGATGTTCTGGAACTCCATTCCTCAGATACAAGCCTGTCAGACAACGAAGTGAATAGTACATCTGTCGGCTCAGTTACTGCTGAAGCTTGGGTATTTGACTTGAGTACAGTCGGTGCCAGCGGCAAATACCGCAACTTTGAGCAACTGTGGACCTACGATACCGACGTCACCCTGATCGGTGCCGGCAATGTCGGCGTCACCATGGACATTTCCTCCGGCGGCACACTCAAGGTCGGGGACACCCTTGTTAGCGGCACGGTCACTGCTGGCGTCGGCAGCTTGCAAACGAAGGATTTAACGCTGGAGTACTCGGGAACGGAGGATAGCGAGCTGGTGTTTGATCTGAATGGCGGATCGACAGCCGGCACGCACTACGACCAGATCAGCGTTACAGGTGCACTCACCGCCGGTGGTGCCTTGACTTTGCGCTTGGGTAGTGGTTTTACCGCCAACCTGAACGACAAATTTACCTTAATTGCGAACGATAGCACCGATACGGTGACCGGGACTTTTACAGGTTTGGCTGAGGGGGCGGAGATTACATCGGGAGCCTATAAGTTCACGATCAGTTACGCTGGTGGAATAGATACTAATGATGTCGAATTGACGGTATCAGCAGTTCCTGCTGCCCTCAGCAGCACCGCCGACTCTCTCACCATCAACGAAGACACCGTCACAACCTTCACTGCCAACGATTTTGGAACTCTCACCGGTACGCTTCACACAGTAAAAATCACCACCTTGGCAACCGCCGGCAGCCTGCAATACAAAACAGGTGACACCACCTGGGGATCGGTGTCGACCAACCAGACCTTTACCAAGGCACAGATCGATGCCGGTGAACTGCGCTTTACGCCCGCTGAGCACAAGAACGGCAACACATACGCCACCATCGGTTTTCAGGTCAGCGGCGATGGCAGCACCTTCAGCACGGCCTACGATCTGACTGTCAATATCACCCCGGTACAGGATGCTCCCGCGATCAATCCGCTGGCGCTGCATGCGATTTTCCGGGCGACCACCAGCCTGGGCATGGAACCCTACATCACGGATGGGACGACGGCCGGAACCGTGTTGCTCAAGGATTTGCCGGGCGGGAGTAATGGTGGTTTGTCGGATGATAATTACTATAAGCCGCCTTACTTTGCTTCGCTCGGTAGCAAAGTGGTGTTTGGCGGGAACGACCCGGCTTTCAGTTATCAAAGAGGTTTATACGTCACTGACGGTACGGCCAACGGCACGATTGTCTTGACGGCAGCCACGGGGGAACGGATCGAGCATCCGACAGAGATGATCCGGCTTGGTGACAAGATCATTTTCCAGGCTAGCTCAACGCTAGGTGGTCGCGAACTTTGGGTGACCGACGGCGCCAGTGCCGGCACCACGCGCATCAAGGACATCAATCCTTCGGGGAATGCGTTCGAGATCAGCTCGTCCAGCCCCGCCAACCCGTTCGCCGTGATTGGCAACAAGGCCTATTTCACCGCAAACGACGGAACCAATGGCGCCGAGTTGTGGGTGACTGATGGCACCGAGGCCGGGACGCAGATGGTCAAGGATGTGTACACCGGCGCCACGGATTCCAGCATCCGTTTCTTGAAGGCGGTGGGCGATAAGGTTTATTTTGCCGCCAAGTCGGCCGCGTCCGGCGCCTATTGGGAGCCTTGGGTGAGCGACGGCACTGCAAATGGCACCATTCAGTTGAAAGCGGGTTCGGCATCGTTTAGTGTTTCTGACAATTCAGGGTTATCCCCTCAGTTTGTTCCCGTAGGGGACAAGGTGTTGTTCCTAGCCTTCCAAGCAGGCTCTGGCAACGAGTTGTGGGTTACTGATGGCACGACAGTTGGAACACAGCTACTCAAAGAGATCTATTCAGGCTCTATTGGCAGCACCCCGGACATTTATTCGCTCGGCACCAAAGGGCTGATTTTTGCCGATGGCGGTAGCGGTAGAGCCCTTTGGGTGACGGATGGCACAGCCAACGGAACGACGCAATTGTTGGCCTCAACAACGGTGAGTCCATGGTCAACGGGTGAGTTGGGCAAGTTCGCCATCGTAGTTAATGGCAAACTTTACTTCCAAGCAAGTAATGCGGCAGCTGGGCGTGAGCTTTGGGTGTCTGATGGCACGGTTGAAGGCACGAAGCTGATCAAGGACATCATGCCCGGTACAGAGGGCAGTTTCCCCAGTGTATTTACGGCGTTTGGGGATGGAATCATTTTCGCTGCTTCTGGTGCGGGCTACACCGGGGATCAAGAACCTTGGTTCTCTGATGGGACCGAGGCAGGCACTTACCGTATTGCAGATGTCAGACCGGGTCCTGGAAGCCCCAGCCATTTACTTGCCGACTCTTATCCCAGCTTTTTCACCACCTTCTACAAAGCCGTCGCTGAAGCCCGTGGCAACAACCTGACAGCCATTGCCGAGGATGTGGTGGATGGCAGCAATGCTGGCAACACGGCGGCTTCGCTGGTGCAGGACTACCTGATTACCGACCCCGACCTGACCACGGCGCCGAAGGCGATTGCCGTCTCGGCAGTAGATAGCACCAATGGCACCTGGCAATACAAGGTCGGCGGGGGAAGCTGGACGGCTTTTGATTTCACGACCAACAGTGGCAAGGTCTTGTTGCTGGATAGCACGGATGGCCTGCGTTTTGTGCCGAATGAAAACTACAACGGCACGGTGACCAGCGGCATCACCTTCCATGCCTGGGACAAGACGTCAGGGAATGCCGGCGATTACCTGACGGTGAGCGGCAATACCGGCACCGACAAGACACTGTCGACGCTCACCGCCAAGTCGGGCATTACCGTAACGCCGACCAATGACGCACCGACTGGCGTGCCGACCTTCACCGGTTCGCTGGTGGTCGGCAAGACACTGACTGCCAGTAGCACGAACGTGGCCGATGTCGATGGCCTGGGGAGCTTCAGCTATCAGTGGCAAGTTTCTGATAACGGACAAAATAGCTGGAGTGACATCCCAAGTGCCACGCAAAGCACCTACACCATCGGTGCCAGCTATGGCGGCAAGGATATTCGCGTCAAGGTCAGCTATACCGATCAGGGTGGCACCAGTGAAGCGGTGTACAGCGCGTTGAGCACCATCGGTACCCCGCCGACTTTTACGGCTTTTGCGGCTGCGGTGGATAGCGGTAACGAAGATGAAGAAATTGAACTGACCTACAACGAACTGTTGGCACACGGCAATGAGAGTGGCACGACCACGAAGTTTGTTGTCAAGGCAGTCAGCAGCGGAACATTGAAGATCGGTGCGGATGCAGCCACCGCCACCGCCTGGCATGCGACCAACAATTCGGTCATCGACAGTACCAAGAATGCCTACTGGACGCCGGCAGGCAACGCCAACGGTAATGGTGTCAGCGCCTTTACGGTGGTCGCTGCGGATGCTGATGATGGAGAATCCGCAACGCCTGTGGCCGTGACGGTGAATCTGACAGCGGTGAATGACGATCCGGCAATCAGCAGTTCGCCAGTCACGAGTGTGACGCAAGGAGCTGTGTATTCGTATACCTTGGGCGCTACTGATGCCGACGGCGATGTCCTGACCTGGGCGGTCAAACAAGGTGAAACTTTGCCAAGCTGGTTGAAGGTCGAGAAAGCGCCGCAGACGGAACCGACCATGATTTCAATCACCAACATGAGCTACGGCGAATATGCGGAGGTTGCCGAAAGCGCGAGCCATATTTTCGTCGTTGACTCAGGGGCTCATCGGATTCTCAAAATCTCCAAGGCGGACAATTCGACATCATATATCTCGACTGGAGCCTCGACATTTCCGCTAGGTCTTGCGTATGACAATGATGGCAGTCTTTACTACAGCCAAGTGATGGGAACTACAGGTATTTACAAAATCGGCGTCAATGGCGGCGCATCTACGCTGATTAAAGCGGGTAGTGAAGTTCTACATAATTTGGCCTATAACAATGGCTATCTGTATTACCAGGGCAATACATCGGGTTCGATTGTGAAACTGCTAGCCGATGGTACTGGCACCCCAGAAGTGATTCAGGCGGTGCCGACACCAAGCTCTGGTTTCGGGAATGAACAGACAGAGGTTTATTCGTCGGGTCAATACCTCTATTTTGGTGTGAGTTCCGATGGCACCGCCCGTAACAACATCATGCGCTACGACACCACCAATAGTGTCAAAACGATGTTGTTGAATAATGCGTCGGCTGATTTTGTACGCGATATCGCGGTTGATCAGGCCGGCAATGTTTACTTCACCATCGGCAGCACCCTTCCAAGTGTTTTAAATAAGGTAAATAGCGATGGTACTTATGCTGCAACTAGCATCAGCGCTATGAGCGGCTTCAATTTCGACACAAGTGGCACTCTCTGGACGGTTCCTTATGGTTTCAGGGTGAATAAATATCAGGGGGTGGATCAGCTGACGGGCACCCCCGGCGCGAGCGATATTGGCGTGCATGAAGTCAAGATTCAGGTTAGTGATGGTAATGGCGGAGTGACCACCCAAACCTTTACCATCAATGTTGCACCCGGCGCACCGGCCTCCCCCGATCTGGATGCCGCCTCCGATCTTGGTTCATCCAGCACGGACAATATCACCAGCGACACGACGCCGACTTTTACGGGGACGGCTGCTGCCAATGCTACGGTCACGCTTTATGACACAAACGGCACGACCGAACTTGGAACAGCGACAGCGGACCAGAGCGGCAACTGGAGCATCACCAGTTCAACCCTGAGCGCCGGCGCACACGCGATCCAGGCCAAGCAGACGGTTGGCGGCGTGGTATCGGCTATTTCGACCGGCCTGTCCGTGACCATCGACACCGCAGCGCCCAGCAATACGGTTAGCGGCATTGCCTTGTCGGCAGATACCGGATCTTCAACCAGCGATTTCAACAGCACTACCGCTGCACAGACCATCACCGCTACCTTGAGCGGCGCTCTGGGCGCAGGCGAAGAGGTCTATGGCTCGCTCGACGATGGCGCAACCTGGACCAACATCACCGACAAGGTCAGTGGTACGGCGCTGAGCTGGGACGACATAACTTTGTCTGGCAGCAGCACCATCAAGCTGGAGGTTCGTGATACGGCGGGGAATGCCGGGACTACGCTCAGTCAGGCCTATGTGCTGGATACCACCGCGCCGACGGTAACAAACGCCAACGCGGCTTACGGCACCCACAACAACACCCTGAAACTCATCGGCACCAACTTCGATACGCTGCTGTCTGCTTCAGAAGACGCGACGACTGACATCAAGGTCCGTCTCGACTGGAGTAAATTGAGTTGGGACATCAACGGCGACGATGGCACGACGGCGGATGTGAGCTTTGCCCTGTCGGACATCAGTTCCGCCAAGGTGACCAATGGCACGACCTTGGCGATCGTGCTGGCCGATGCGAAAGCGACGTCGCTGGAAAGTATGTCAGGTTTTGGTGCGGTCGGTGAGGCCGATACGCTGGACGTCACCGCCGGCTTCGCCCGCGATGCCGCCGGCAATGCCGCAAGCACCGATGCCGCTGCCAACTTGGCCCTGGGGATCACGACTAGCAATGTCACGCTGAATGTTGGCAACCCGTTTACTGCTGATACGACAGATTCAACGCCTGTAACAATCATCGCGCCGGATGGCGTCAATATCACCAATGCCAGCAATTCAACGGTGAGTGGCTTGCCCAAGAACGTCAAGATGCCCTTGGGGCAGTTTGGCTTCACGCTGGAAGGCGTTGAAGTTGGTGGTACCGCCACCCTGAGCATGACCGCCGATAAGGACTTCAAGCAATTCACCTACTTCAAGAAGAGCGTTCTTACGGGTAAATGGGTGAACATCACCGAAGGCGTGACGATTAACAACGATGGCACGGCCACAGTGAAGTTCTCGCTTAAGGACGGTGGCGAATTTGATGCCGACCGCACGGTCAACGGCGTAATCGTTGATCCGGGTGGCGTGGGCGCCAATGCCTTGTTGCCGATGCTTCTGGAAAACACGGCCGAAGTCGGCAATGTGTCGTTGCTCAACGAAAACGCGGCAACCGGTACGCTGAGCTACGCCATTACAGGTGGGGTGGATCAAGATAAATTCACGATCAACTCATCCACCGGCTTGCTGAGTTTCTCGCAGGCACCGGATTACGAACATCCATTAGATGCTGGCGATACCGCTGGCAACAACACTTACGCTGTACAAGTGACCGTCACCGGTAGCACCAGCGGCACCGAAGTGCAAAACCTGATCGTCACGGTGTTGAACGTCGCCGAAGATGGTGACAACGCGAACACCGCCCCGGTCATCATTGGCCTGCGCGCTGAGGCTCAGGAAATTACCGCTGGCACAGCGGCGGCGCTAGACGACATTCGTGTTGCTGACACGAACAATAACCCGATGACAGTCACCCTGACAGCAACGAATGGGACGATTGGCGGGCTGACCGATGCTGACCCGAATACACCGGGAATCCAGTTGAGCGGCACGGCCGCACAGATCAACACGGCATTGGCGAATGCCACCTTCACCGCCTCCGCTGCCGGGGCGGCTGGCGTTTCGCTGAGCGTTGTTGATTCCAGTGTTAGCACAGGAACACCGATTACAACGACAGCGTTTTACTCGATGACTGCAGCCGCTGCACCGAGTTCGGGCGGTGGTGGTTCAACACCGGCACCAGGCCCAACACCAGCACCCGCGCCAGGTACGGTAACGACGGTTGACGGTGCCACGGTAACGACCAGCACAACGACCACGACCGATGGTCGGGTGCTGGAGGTGGTGACGGTGACGCCTGTTTCTGACAACCGTCAGGAATCCACCGGCGATGCCGGCCGGGCCGACATTGCCTTGTATTACAGCGACTCGGCGCAGGGTGTGCCGGCCACCACCGCCAGCCTGCCGACGGGGGTAGGCTTGACTTCCACCGGCGCCCGCACCCCAGCTGATAACACCGAGGCGCTGGCCAACCTGATCACGCTGGTGAATCAGACGGCGGGCACGACAGAAAACAACCGCCCGGACATGGTTTCCGGCGGCGAGTCCTTCCTGGCGCGCCTGGAGCAGCAAGCCGACAAGGGACCATTGATCGTCAATTCGATCAAGCTCACCGCGGCACCGGGGCAGACGAGCGCGCCGGACAAGCCGATCACCATCACCGGTTCGACCGGCCGGGTGGCGCAAGGTAGTGGTAACGGTAACGGCGGCGCGCCGGTCGAAGCCATCGTGATCGACACGCGCGATTTGCCGCCGGGCACGGTGCTGGAATTGAAGGACATCGAGTTTGCCGTGATCATCGGTGACAACGTGACCATTCGCGGTGGCGAAGGGGCAAATATCGTCTTCGCCGGTAGTGGACCGCAGAATATCGTCTTGGGTGCCGATGATGACGAACTGTCTGGCGGCGATGGCAACGACGTGATCGGTTCGCGTGAAGGCAACGACCTGATCAACGGCGATGCCGGCAACGACTGGCTGGTGGGTGGCGTCGGTAATGACACGCTGAACGGTGGTGAAGGCAATGACCTGCTGCACGGCGGGGCGAGCGATGCGGGAACCTACCGTTTCTCGCTGAACGAAGCCGGCAAGGTGCGCCTTGATTGGACAGCAACGCACGCCGACATGGCAGTGGTGGCCAATGGCGTGATTGACGGTCAGTGGTGGAACGGCAATGGTCAGCTATCGCTGAGCGATGCCCGTTTCGCCTTCGTTGGTGCCGATGGTGGTTTGCTGCAGGATGTGGCAGCGCTGTATCAGGCAGTGATCAAGCAATTGCCGAGTGTTGCTGACTTGAATACCTGGGCGGCTGCCGGCAAGAGCAGCAGCCAGCTGGCGCAACTTGCCTTTGAAGCCTACCAATCCCAACAAGGCCCGGGCGCGCAAGCGCTGGAAGTTCAGGTCGCCCAACTGATCCAGCATGTCTGGGGCGGCACCGCCGATCCTGCACTGGTGCAGGCCGGTGTCACACATCTGAATCAGGGCGGCAGTTGGGGCGAAGCGCTGTTGTACCTGGCGCGCCACACCAACAACACGCAAGC
>NZ_JAVBXX010000036.1 GCF_030824335.1 Azonexus sp. | reverse complement strand
TCCTGATACACGATGACGCCGTAGGTCGGCGACAGGCAGGCGGTCAGGTCGGGGTGGAAATAGTCGATCTTCTGCTGGCCCTTTTTGCGCAGGATGAAGTCATCGACCATCCCGGAACCGAGCGGGCCGGGACGATAGAGCGCGAGCACAGCGATGATGTCTTCGAAACGGTCGGGCGCCAGCTTCTTGAGCAGCTTCTTCATGCCCTCCGATTCAACCTGGAAGATCGCCGTCGTATTAGCGTCCTTGAGGATCTGGTAGGCGGCCGGATCGGTGAAGCCAAGCGACATCAGGTCGAGCTTCTCGCCGGTCATGCGGCGGATGTACTCGACGGCCAACTCGATAATGGTCAAGTTGCGCAGGCCCAGAAAGTCGAACTTGACCAAGCCGACCTTCTCGACGTCGTCCTTGTCGAACTGCGACACCGTCGACGCATCGCTGCCAGTGGCCTGATAGATCGGGCAGAAATCGGTGATCTTGCCCGGCGCGATCAGCACGCCGCCGGCGTGCATGCCGACGTTTCTGGTCAAATCTTCAAGTCGACCGGCCAGATCGAACAATTCGCGGATGGTTTCGCCATCGCCGTCGCCCTGCATCATTTCCTTGAGCTGCGGCTCCTGCTCCAGCGCTTCAGCCAGCGATACCGGCTTGTTCTGGACGATGGGAATGAGCTTGGAAATCCGGTCGCACATTGAGTAGGGCAGACCAAACACGCGACCGACGTCGCGGATCACCGCCTTCGACGACATCGTACCGAAGGTGGCGATCTGGCTGACCGCATCGGCGCCGTAGTGCTCGCGCACGTACTCGATGACGCGCCAACGGTTGTCCTGACAGAAGTCGATATCGAAGTCGGGCATCGATACCCGTTCCGGATTCAGGAAGCGCTCGAACAGCAACGCGTACTCCAGCGGATCAAGGTCGGTGATGCGCAGGCTGTAGGCGACCAGCGAACCGGCGCCGGAACCCCGGCCCGGCCCGACTGGCACGCCGTTGTTCTTGGCCCAGTTGATGAAGTCGGCAACGATCAGGAAGTAGCCGGGAAAGCCCATCTGGACGATGGTGTTGCACTCGAAAACCAGCCGCTCGTCGTATTCCGGCCGGCGCTGCAGGCGCACTTCGGGATCGGGGTACAGTTCAACCAGCCGGACTTCCAGGCCTTTTTTCGCTTCATCGACCAGGAACTCGTCGATGGTCATGCCTTCGGGAATCGGGAAGTCGGGCAGGAAGTTCTTGCCCAGCGTCATTTCGATATTACAGCGCCGGGCAACTTCCAGTGTATTTTCCAGCGCTTCCGGCAAGTCGGCGAACAGCGTCACCATCTCGTCCTGCGTCTTGAAATACTGTTCTTCGGTATAAATTTTCGGCCGCCGGCTGTCGCCCAGGACATAGCCTTCGGCAATGCAGACGCGCGCTTCGTGGGCCTGGAAGTCGTCACGATTCAGGAACTGCACCGGATGCGTGGCCACCAGCGGAATCCCGGTCTCGCCGGCCAGATCGGCGGTTTGCTGGACAATCGCTTCCTGCTGCGGCTGACCGTAGCGCTGGACCTCCAGGTAAAAGGCGCCGGGAAACACCGCCGCCCAAGCTCTTGCCCGCACTTCCGCCAGCTCGAAATTACCATTCAGCAAGGCTTCGCCGACATCGCCCAGATGCCCGCCGGAAAACGCAATCAACCCGTCAGCGCCAATTTCATCGAACCATTCGCGGCGGATTTCGGCCCGATCACGCCGGCCCTCAACCAGATACGCCTTGGTCAGCAATTCGCAGAGTTGCTGGTAACCGCGCCGGTTGCGTACCAGAAGCAACAGCCGATACGCATCTTCCGGCGCTTCCGGGTTGGCGATCCAGACATCGGCGCCGGCAATCGGCTTGACCCCCTTGCCGCGCGCACCGGTGTAGAACTTGACCAGTCCAAAGAGGTTGCCGAGATCGGTCAAAGCCAATGCCGGCATGCCGTCCCCGGCGGCGCGCTTGACTGCATCGCCGACGCGGACGATACCGTCGGTCACTGAATATTCGGAATGGAGACGGAGGTGTACGTAGCGCGGCGAGTTCATCGGCGGGATTTTAACCCGCCCGACCTCATCGCGGCGGCAAGACCTTCTGCACCACCATCCCCAACAACAGCCCCCAGAAGGCACTACCGATGCCGAACAACGCTACGCCGGAGGCTGTACACAGGAAAGTCACCAGCGCGGCTTCACGTTCCCGCTCCTCGGCCAGAGCAGCCTCCAGGCTGTTGCCGATAATGCCGAGCAAAGCCAGACCGGCGATGGCAGCCACCAGTTCGCCCGGCAATGCGGCAAACACGCTGGCTACCGTGGCGCCCAACAAACCGGTCAGCAGATAGAAGCAGCCGGCCCAAACCGCTGCCCGGTAGCGCTGCGCCGGATCGGGATCGGCCACCGGACTCATGCAGATGGCCGCAGTAATCGCCGCCAGATTGAAAGCAAAACCGCCGAATGGTGCGAGCAACAAGCCAGTCACCCCGGTCCAGGTAATCAATGGCGAGGCCGCTGTCTGATAACCATTGGCACGCAGTACGGCAAGACCCGGCAGGTTCTGACTGGCCATCGTGACGACGAACAGCGGCAAACCGATGCCGACCAGCGTCGCCAGGGAAAATGCTGGCGTCGTCCATATCGGCATGGCCAAAGCCAGTGTGACTGAATCACCACGAATCAACCCGCTCACACCGGCAAGCAACAGACCGGCCAGAAAGGCCAGCGGCACTGCGTAACGCGGCAGGTGGCGCCGCCCGATAAAGTAGACAAAAAACATCAAGCCAACCAGCCATACCTGACTGGCCATCGAACTGAACAATCCCAGCCCGAAACGCGCCAGCACACCTGCCAGCAATGCTGCCGCGAGGCTTTTCGGAACATGCCGCATGATCGCTTCGAACAGCCCGAAAATACCGCAGATGACGATCAGCGCCGAGGCAAAGATAAAGGCGCCAATCGCCTCGCTCATTGGTACTCCGGCCAGGCTGACCGCGAGTAGTGCCGCCCCTGGCGTGGACCATGCCGTCAGTATCGGCGCACGAAAATAGAGCGACAAGCCGACCGATGTGGCAAACATGCCGATGCCCAGTGCCCACAACCACGAACTGACGTGCGCGGCCGAGCCTCCGGCGGCAGCCGCCGCCTGAAATACGATGGCCGCCGAACTGGTATAGCCGACCAGGACAGCAATGAAGCCTGCGGTCAGGTGAGATAACGAAAACATGCGACGCATGACAAATGCCCCAAAAAGTCCGGGGCACATCATAACAGCGCACCTTGCCGGACTGGAGCAGCCCAGCCTTCTCGGGTACATTGCCGGATCATCAAAAACTAATGGAGACCGCAATGAACAGCACCAACGATCCCATCCTGTTGCGCGACGACCGCGCCGACGGCCTGACCACCCTGACGTTGAACCGGCCCAGCCAGTTCAATTCCTTGTCCAAAGACATGTTGACCGCAATACAGACCGAGTTGACCGCCATTGCCGCCAGCGAATCGGTACGCGTCGTCGTTCTGGCGGGTGCCGGCAAGGCTTTTTGCGCCGGTCATGATCTCAAGGAAATGCGCGCCAATCACAGCAAGGAATTCATGCAGGCACTGTTCAGCCAATGTGCCGAATTGATGCTGACCATCACCCGGATGCCGCAACCGGTGATCGCCCGAGTGCATGGGATCGCCACTGCCGCCGGCTGCCAACTGGTTTCGATGTGCGATCTCGCGGTCGCGGCGGATGTCGCAAAATTTGCCGTATCCGGTATCAATGTCGGGCTCTTCTGCTCAACCCCGGCGGTCGGCCTGGCGCGCAATCTCGGCCGCAAGGCGGCACTGGAAATGCTGCTTACCGGCGAATTCATCGATGCGCTGGAAGCCAAGCAGAAAGGACTGGTCAATCGCGTCGTACCGGCCGATGCGCTGGATGCTGAAATCGAACGGCTGGCCGGCAGCATCCTGGGCAAGAGTGCTGTTGCCATCCGCATGGGCAAGGGCATGTTTTACAAGCAACTCGAGATGGGGCTGGACGAAGCCTACGCCTACGCGGGCGAAGTCATGGCTTGCAACATGATGAGCGAAGATGCCGGCGAAGGCATCGACGCATTCATGCAAAAGCGCAAGCCGGACTACAAAGGTCGCTGATCAGGTCGGCGGCAGCCAGTCCCGAGGGCCAATCTTCGGGGCTGGCCGACCGATGTAATAGCCTTGGGCACGATGGATTTCCATGCGTTCCAGCTCGCGCAGCACTTCGGCCGACTCGACGTACTCGGCCACGACGGTAATCCCCATCTCGCGCGCCAGCGAGCGAATACTGGTGACAAAAGTCTTGTCTTTATCGCTGGTCAGCATGTTGGCAATGAAGTCGCCTTCGATTTTCAGATAATCGATGGGGAAACGCCGCAGGTAGTGGAACGAGGAGAAGCCCGAGCCAAAATCGTCGATCGCCAGTTTGAATCCATCGGCCTTCAGATCGACCAGGAAACGTTCAAGCAAACCGAGATTTTTCACGGTGTCGCGCTCAGTAATCTCGAACACGATGCGATCAGGAGAAACGCCGCTACTGGCAATGATGCGCCGCAAGTCGCGCGCGAATTCATTGAACACCAGAGCGCGCGGCGACAGGTTAACGAAAATCTCGCCATCGTGTCCCTGAGCGGCCAGCGAGTGCAGCGCCCGTTCAAGCACCAGCATGTCCAGGCGATGAATGACGCCAATTTTCTCGGCGATTTCGACAAACTCGTCGGCCCGGATCATGTTGCCATCCAGATCGATGCGCGACAACACCTCATAAGCCACGATCTGATGCGTTGCCACATCGAGAATAGGCTGGAAGTAAGGCACAACACGCTGGTTCTCGATCGCTTCGATCACCATCACGCTCTTCTGCGAAATATCGCGGAAAATATCCACGATATCGTCTTGTGACGGAATGGCGACCTGATCCTTGCCAGCCGCCTTGGCCCGATACATCATGTTGTCGGCAAACATCAGCAGATCCTTGGCGTTATCCGCATGATCCGGATAAACCGCCAGCCCGATGGATGCCGTCGCGTGCAAACGCACGCCATCCGGGGTCATCACCTCAAGATCTTCGACCGCCTTGAGGACACGCTGGGCCACCATGACGGTAGCCTCCAAGGAAGCCTCGGGCAAGACGGCGACAAATTCATCACCACCGTAACGGGCCAGGATATCACCGTCGCGCAATGCCCCCTGAACCTGTCGGGCAAAGCGCTGCAGGTAGGTATCACCAACCGAGTGTCCGTAGTTGTCATTGATCAGCTTGAAATTATCGAGATCGATCAGCAACAAGCCGAAGCTGTAAGCATGCCGTTGTGCCCGCCCGACTTCGTAGGACGAAAGCTCCCAAAACACCCGCTGATTGAACAAGTCAGTTAAAGGATCGCGTGTCGCGTAATACTCAAGATCACGCGTATAGCGATAAATTGCCTTGACCGAACCAACCACATTGAGCAGTGTGGACAACACACTCTCAACTACCAGATAACGCGTTTCATCCTCCAGCACCCCTGCGTGCACCCCGATGCCGACAATCCCGCCAATTTTTGGCTTGTCGACAAAGAAGGACTTCACCCGGAGTGCCACCTCATCATCGGACAATTCGACCAGTTCCCCGTCCGGATTGGCAATATGGTGGTGGATACCAAAATTTCCCGGATCCATGAAACTGACACTGAGTGCCAGTTCCTGGCTGATGTAATACTCCATGCGTTTTTTTGTCTCGCCGGACACCGGCCCCGACCAGAAAACTTCCAGATCGAACATCTCATCGTCGATCTTGAAAATGGAAAACAGGGTGTGGGCAGGCAAGATGCAATTGATTTCAATCAGCAGTCGCCCGACATACTCCCGCCAATCGCGTACGACATCAGCGGTGATGACAAATTTTTCCAGCAAGCCGATCTCGAAGCTGAGGATTTCCTTGTCAACCGCGATACCGCGCAACTTATCGAGCAGACCCCGCAAGGCTTCGTCGATTCGATTCAGTTCGACAAATCCGAAATCGCGTTCGACAGATGCCAGTGCTTTCAGGTCGCCAACCGTTGCCACCTGATCAAAGGTTTCCTGCAGGCTTTCCACGGCATTTTCGATACGCCGCCCGACCCACCACACGGCCACCAAGGCAAAACCACCGGCCAGCGGCAGCAGCATGGCAAAAGCCCAAAGCAATTCACTCCGTGCATCATCAAGCAGCCCAGCATAGTCCTGGCGTACCTCGATTGCGCCCAAGGCGGTGCCCGGTACAACATTCGTATGGCACTTCAGGCAACGCTCATCGGCGAGCAGAGGATAAATATGGCGCGCCTGCTCACGAGTATCGATCCGCACCGGCTGCCCGGTAGTCAGCGCCGAGCGCAGCGCATCATCCAATGGCGGCTGGGCGATTTCACCATAAATATCAACCACTTTCTGACCGCGATAAATCTGTACCTGCATGCCGCTGCCCGTACCGGAGTTGGCCATCGAGCGGAGAAAATCATCAGCCTGAGTTCTGCTCCAGCCCTGACTCATCAACTGGTACATGGACGCAAAGGTCACCCGTGTCGCCGCTTCCGATGCGCGTGCGGCGTTGGTCCGGACAATATTGTCAAAGACCCGGTCAAGCGACCAGTAAGCACCGCCAAAAAACAGGGCGGCAACAACGGCGGAAGTCGCCAGAATGAAACTGTTTATGCGCATCGCAATAATCTCCCGGCGAAAGATTATCATCAAATGCGAAATACGAATCCACTGATAGCACTTTATAGCTCATTCTCGAGCCATTCCTGCGGCACTCGGCGGTTACAATTCCCTGATGCAAGCACTCCCCCCGATCTCCTCCTGGGCACCAGGAACCCAGCGTTGGCTGGTCGCGTTACTCTTTCTCATGGCGCTCGCCGCTGCTTTTTGGCGCGCCCCCCAGCCCGAACCGGCCGCCTTTCTAGCACCACCAGCGCCCAGCGAAAAAACATTACCGCCCATACAGCAGGCAGAAATGCTGCCCGGCATGGGAGAAACCGCCGGCACGCCCAGCCTGACCCGACTGGCTGATGGTCGCCTTGCCTGCGCCTGGCGATCCAGCAGCGAGGGAAAACACGAACAAACCACTATCTGGTTCAGCACACGGGAAAGTACCGGCTGGAGCGAACCTCGACCAATTGCCAACCGCGAATACACTGCAGGCGCCATTTTTGCGCATATTCAACGGATCGATTCGCCCATAATCCATCAGCACGGCGATCTGCTCCACCTTTGGTATGCCGCAACAGGCGTTGCCGGTCACGCCGGCCAAACCATCATCCACAGCCTGTCGAACAACGGAGGTCTGCACTGGACGACACCGGCCCGCCTGCAGACCTCCCCGTTCGGCAACAACGGCATGCTATTGCGTGCCCCCCCCATTCCGCTGGACGATGGCGGGCTTGCCTTGCCACTCAGCCAGCATCTGTTTTCGCCGCATGGCGAATGGCTGCGCCTGACAGCAAACGGCCAGATCCTCGAAAAAGCGCGCATGCCGCATGACGTTCCAAGTAGCCACCCGGCCGCACTGGCGCTCGATACAAACCGGGCAATAGCCCTGCTGCAGGATGGCACGGCAGAGCGACTCAGGGCGGTTTCAAGCGACAATGGCGGACGCTCATGGCAAGCCATCGACTTCCCGGCACTGCCAAATCCAGACAGCCCCGTCGCGCTTGTCCGACTGCCCAGTGGCCGCCTGCTCCTGGCTGGCAACACAGCGGCCGGCCGGGGAAATCTGGCGTTATGGATTGGCGACGCCAATGCACGAGAATGGCGCCTCGCCCGCACTATAGAATCTGCCGCCGATGGCGCCGCCGACTTCTCCGAACCAAGTTTGCTGGCGGCACCGGATGGCTGGATACACCTGGCTTACAACTGGCGTCGGCAAGGCATTCGCTACATGAGTTTCAGCGAAGCATGGCTGGACGGAGGCGATCAATGAATCTGCTTGCCGCTTACGGTCTACTCGCCCACGGCCTGATTTTTGGCGCACTCGCCAGCCTGCTGCCACTGGGTATCCTGCGCGCACACGCGGCATTGGCGGCAACTACAATCGCGCTGCTCGCCGGCATCGCGCCAGTCATGCACGCAAGCTTCGGTACGCCTTCGGTCACCTTGCTGAGCCTGGCCGTACTGCGCCTGTCGAAGCAACCACGCTCGCCACTCGACTATCAAGGTGCGCTTGGACTGCTGGCTTTCGCTTCACTTTTTTATCCAGCGGCGCTCGGCTGGGGGGCATTTGACCCTTATGCTCTGGGCTATCAGCCCTGGGCCATCCTTGGCGCACTCGTGCCAGTCGGATTGGCGCTCTGGCTGCGCCGCATGCATCTGTGGCTATTGATTCTGGCGGCTGACCTGACCGCTTATGCCAGCGGAGTCTTTGCCAACCTATGGGATGTCCTGCTCGATCCTCTACTAGTTTTTGTCGCTTTCTGCATCGTGCTGCAACATCACCTGCTGCGCTTTATTGCTGCAAGGCGTCGCTGATCAAACGACGAATGCTGGAAGCCTCAAAGGGCTTGTCACAGATGGCCGAAACGCCGGCCCGTTCGACGGCGGCCAGACGCCCCATGTTCTGTTCGCTGGTAACCATCAGGATTGGCACCTCGGCTTGCCAGCTTTCGGTCCGGATATATTCGGTCAGTTCACGGCCATCCATTTCCGGCATGTTGTAGTCGGTAATGACCAGATCGAACATGCTCTCCTGAAGCACGGACACCGCCTGCTTGCCATCGGAAGCCTCGATAATCTGCTCGATGCCAAGTTGCTCCAGCAAGCGACGCAAATGATGGCGCGATGCCAGGCTGTCATCGACCACCAAAACCCGCAAGCCATGCAAATCGGCGGTATCGCCATCCTCCGGCGGATTCAGGTAATCAGCAGCGGAGTACAAGGCACGCGACAGCTGCTGCTCGGTAAAAGGCTTGGGCACGATACAGCACGCCCCCGACTGACGCACCGGGTCAAGTACTTGCGGTCGGGTTTCGCTGGATAACAGGATAAAGGGCAGACTATCCAGATCAGGATCGGCACGCATTGCCACGACCAGATCGGTTCCTGCCATATCCGGCAGGTAAAGGCTGCTCACCACGACCATGCCGGCACTTTCCAGCCTGAGACAATCCAGCGCCTCACCGCCAGTGGCGACAACCGCCACCCGATCGATCCCTTGATGCTGCAGCATGCGGGTCACCAGATTGGCTTGCATCTGGGAAGGTTCGACCAGCAAAACGCTAAGGTCGGCAAGGGAAGTGGTCAGTGCCATGTGCAGCCATCCGGTTGGCAAAAATAATGAGCGCACTATAACAGGCAGCGCCTTATTTGAAGCGCATAGCCTGGCGCGACAGCGTTTTCTCGATATGCTGGAAAAACCAGCCAACGAAGCGTTGACCGCAAAATTGGAAGCAACAAGCCGCATCAAACCCGGCACCATGACGCATAGTTATTGCATCACACACAAGCAGCAGTGATAAAGTAGCCAACACAAAATAAAGACCTGCGGCAACGCTGGCAGCCCTTTTCGCCACAGACAAAACAGGAGTGGCTCACGCATCATGGCTTTGAAAGAAGTTCTCTGGCGCTCGCTCAAGACCCGCGTGACACTGATCACGCTGGCCATTTTTCTTGCCAGCATCTGGTCACTCACTTTTTTTGCCAGCCATATCCTGCGCGACGACCTGGAACAACAACTGGGCGCCCAGCAACTATCCACCGCCGCCTTCATTGCCCGCGCCATCAACCGGGAACTCGATCAGCGCTTTGAAGTACTGAGCCTGGTCGCCCGTCGCATCCGCGAAGAAAACCCGCTCAATGCGACTTCAATGCAGGCCCTGCTCGATCAACGTCTGATTCTCGAAGGACCGTTCAATGGCGGCGTGGTCTACATCGACATCGACGGCAACGTACAGGCCGAGGTACCGGTTTCGGCGAATCGGATTGGCATCAATTACCGCGACCGCGACTACATCAACACAGCACTGCAGGAGGGCAGGCCAGCGATAAGCCCGCCTGTCATGGGCAAAAAACCACTTTCACCACTGATCGGCATGGCCGTACCGATTCGCGACAGAGAAGAAAAAGTTACTGGCGCACTGGTCGGCATCATCAATCTGGACGAACCCAACTTTCTTGATGCCATCGCCGAAAAAACCTACGGCAACACGGGCGGCTACCTGCTGGTCGCGCCTCAGCAACGTCTGGTCGTCACGGCATCCGAAAAGCGGCGACTCATGGAGACGCTGCCGGCACCCGGGGTCAATCCCGGCATAGATCGTTTCATCAACGGATACCGCGGTGCCGCCCGATTGACCAACCCATCGGGCATTGAAGTACTGGCTGCCACCCAGTCCATTCCAAGTGCTGGCTGGTATGTCGCGGTGACGCTGCCAACCGCCGAGGTTTTCGCCCCGGCTCGCGGCATGTTGCAAAAAATCATGCTGGCAGCGGGATTGCTATCGCTCTTTGCTGGCGGCATTACCTGGTGGATGTTGCGCCGCCAGTTGGCCCCGATGTTTGCTGCCGCCCAGACCATCGCCCGACTATCCGATACCAACCAGCCATTGCAAACACTCCCCACCAAGGGAAATGATGAAATTGCCCAGTTGATCGGCAGCTTCAACCAACTCATCGAAACCATCCGGCAACGTGAAGCCACCCTGCATGAGAGTGACGCTGCGCTTCAGGGCATTCTGGGCACCACGCTCGATGGTTTCTGGCGCCTTGACCGCAACGGACGGCTACTCGACGTGAACCGCACCTACTGCGAACAATCCGGATACAGCCGTGACGAATTGCTCAACATGTCCGTTCACCAACTGGAGGCTGAAGCAGATGAAAGGCAGATAAAGGACCACATTCAGCACCTGGCGGAGCTTGGTCACGAACAGTTTGAAACGACACACCGGCGCAAGGATGGTTCACTGTGGCATGTTGAAGTCAGCGCGACCGGCCGCGAAACCGGAAAAGGCGAATTTTTCGCTTTTCTGCGCGACATCTCCGAACGCAAGAAAACAGAGATGGCCCTCATTGAGAGCGAATCGCACCTGAAGGCAGTGATCAGCACCGAACCCGAATGCATCAAAATCATTGATGCTGAAGGACAGTTGCTGCTGATGAATCCGGCCGGTCTGGCGATGATTGAAGCCGAATCGCTGTCACAGATCGCAGGACGCTCGGCCGCGGAGATCGTTGCACCCGAGTTTCGCAGCAGTTTCAGTAACCTGCACCAAAGCGTCATTGCGGGTCAGTCGATCAAGATGGAGTATCAGATACTCGGCTTAAAAGGCGGCCGACGCTGGCTGGAAACCCACGCCGTTCCCTTGCAGCACAACGGCAAGACAGTCCTTCTGGCAGTTGCCCGCGACATTGATGAACGCAAGAAAACGGATCGCGAACTGGAACAATACCGGCACCACCTGGAAAGCCTGGTTGACGAACGGACCCTGGCGCTTTCCGTCGCCAAGGAAACCGCAGAAGCCGCCAACCGGGCAAAGAGTACCTTCCTGGCCAACATGAGCCACGAACTGCGTACGCCGATGAATGGCATCATGGGCATGATCGAACTGGCCCAACATCGGGCAAGCGATACGCGACAAATCGACCAGTTGAGCAAAGCCATGCAAGCCTCGCGCAATCTGCTCAGCATCATCAATGACATTCTCGATATTTCCAAGATCGAGGCCGAACGTCTGACACTGGAGAAAATCGGCTTTCGGCTGGACAGCATACTGGCCAACCTGAACAGCCTGATTGCCCCAAAGCTGGCCGAAAAACAACTGGCACTGGTCATCGACATGCCTCGGGATGTCGGCATGCTCTGGCTCAAGGGCGACCCGCTGCGCCTCGGTCAGATTTTGCTCAATCTGACCGGCAATGCCATCAAATTCACCCGGGAAGGATCGATCACCATCAGCATCCGGCTTGTTGAAACAGGCCCCGACGACGCACTTCTGCGTTTTGCTGTCAGTGATACCGGCATTGGCATCGCGCAGGAAGAAATCCCGCGCCTGTTTTCCGCCTTTGAACAGGCAGATGGTTCGATGACCAGAAAATACGGCGGCACCGGCCTGGGACTGGCGATCAGCAAGCGACTGGCACAAATGATGGGGGGCAGCATCGGCGTCGAAAGCGAGAAAGGTATCGGCAGCACCTTCTGGTTCACCGCCCGCCTCGCCAGGAATACCGACTCCGCCAGCATGGCTGAAAACACCTCAGACAATATCGCCTGCTCACCGACGGAGAGCACGCTGAAATCGCACTTTGCCGGCACCCGGGTATTGCTCGCCGAAGACGAACCGATCAACCAGGAAGTGTCGACCGGTCTGCTGGAAGAAATCGGTCTCGTGGTCGATCTGGCCAGCGATGGCCAACAGGCCGTGGACATGGCCAGGGAGAATGACTACGGACTGATCCTGATGGACATGCAAATGCCTGTCCTGAACGGCCTTGAAGCCACGCAAACCATCCGCCGCCTGCCCGGACGGCAGCACACCCCCATCCTCGCCATGACCGCCAACGCGTTCGATGAAGACAGGACGCAATGTTTCAAGGCGGGCATGAATGATTTCATCGCCAAGCCGGTTGATCCTGAAGTGCTGTTTGCCATCCTGCTGAAATGGCTGGAAAAATCAGGCCAGTAGCACTATCCCGCGCTTGAATACTCCGTTTTCGCTACATACATCGCCTGCAGCAGTTGCCGCCGCTCCGGCAAGCGCAGCAAGGGCAGCACGTCGCAATAACGCAGATCGCCGGCATCGGTAAAGCTGACGCCGGCCACGCCCTCCTTGACCTCCCGGGCAACGGCATGCAGCCGCTCGCGCCAGTGCGTCACGACCGCCACCCAATCGGGAAACTCGGCGGGGGCAAAGACTTTCTGCTTGTCGTCGCCCAGTCCCTGCACGCCGGGCAGGATGTCGCGTGCCTCGGCCACACCGGCAAACGCCGGCTTGTCGAGCAGCACCTTGGCAAAGACCACGGCCACCACTTCGTCATTGACCAGCGCCGCGTAAATCGGCAATTGCGGCTCGGTAATCCGTTGCGCCGCCCAGTTCTTGCTGTCGATGGCGGCGCCGGTCTTGTAATCGATGATGATCTGCCGGCCATCGTCTAGTTGATCGATGCGGTCAACGATCATTTTGACGCGAATTCCCTCGATCTCGACTTCCGCAGGCTGTTCGCGGGCAATGACCGTAAATGCCTGCGGCCGCGTGGCTTCGAAGGCCAGCCAGCGTTCGAGCAGGCGACACAATCGCGCCCCCTCCAGCTGGCGGAAACGTGGCGGCAGCGTCGTGCGGGATTCCAGTTCGAAAACATCCAGCGCCTTGCCCACCGCAGCGCTGATCGCCTGCTGCAGCCCGGACTCACTGAACGCAGCCAGTGCTTCGGCGCCTTGTACCGCCCCCCAGAACACCTCCAGCGCGCCATGCACCAGCGTGCCGCGCGCTGCCGGATCAAGTCCTTCGACCGGCGCATCGAGTGCCTCGGCGCCCAGCCGGTACTGGTAAAACGCCCAGGCTGGGCAAATCGCCTGGGCACGCAACAACCAGCTACCACCGGTGACCTTTTCTCCGCTGCCAACCGGCGGTGCCTGCGCATCGTCGATATGCACACAGGCATCCTGCCCGGCCAGTTGGGAGGACAGGGTTTTGACCCGTTCGACCAGGTCGACCGCAGCAGGCAGCTCGGCGAGCAGCGGACTGGCACGCAATACCCGATTGCCATCGGCTCGCGACCAGGAAAAATCCACTTCGGGTGCCGCCAGCAACAACCGGGCATGAACGCGCCGGGCGAAATCCAGCTCCACCTCGGCGCAAGCATGCGCACTACCGGCCAAGCGCTGCGCCTCGGCAGGCAGCAAGGGATTGGGACGCGGTGGCGGTGGCCAGCGATCGTCATTCATCCCCATCACCCACAGCGCATCGAAGCTCAGGCCCGCGCTTTCCAGTACGCCGAGCACCTGGATCGCCGGTCGCCCCCGGGTTTCCGGCTGGAATACCCGCTGCCGGCACAGTTCGCGCAGACGGGACAGCGCAGCCCCCTGGCTCAGCGGCCCGAGCACGGCATCGAAGCGACCAAAAGTGTCGAGTACTTCAACAAAGGCACGCCGCGCCTGGAATTCATGGCTCGACAACGGCCGTTCACCCGGCCAGCCGAAAGCCGCCAAGGCCCGCCGGAAGCAGGCGCCCCACGCACCGGGTCGCTGACTGCGCGGAGCTTTCGTCAGCACCTCGAGACCACCGGCCAGCGCGACCATGCTTTGCGCAGCCAGCGCAGGCGCCTGTTCGGCCAGCCGGGCAGCCAGGCGCAACAAGGCATCGGGCGTCGTGAAATAAGGCAAATCGCGGCGCAGGCTGGCGTCGAGCCGTGCCAGTTCGTCGGCCTCGCTGCACGAAGCACCCCAGAACCCGGCCAGCAGCAAGGCCGACAAGCGCCCCTGCTCCTGTTTGGCCCGCCCGCTAGCGAGCGCCAGCAAATCCAGCGCACTGCGCACGACAGGCATTTCCGCCAGAGGGCGACCGAGCGAAAAATTGAAACTTCTCGGCATTTCAGCCGCATCGGGCCGAATGGCGTGCGGGTGCAATGCATCGTCGAGCAAGTAGCTCAGGCGGTCGCGCACACTGGCCAGATCGGGCGCCACGATGCCGAGCCGGGCCGCCGGATTGGCCGCCAGACGGCGCTTGGCCCAGGCGACCACGGCGTGACATTCGGCTTCGCTGTCGGCGCAGGCAAAAACCTGATTAAAACTCTTGTCGACCGCAGAAAAGGCCGCGTATTCAATCGCCACACCACGCGCAGCAAGCACGCTGGCCATACGCTCCTCCTGCGGCGTCAGCCGGTCGAAACCGGCAAACACGATACGGGCCGGCAAGCTCAGGTAGCCCACCTCCAGCAAATCGAGCAGGCGGTCACGCAAGCTTGCCCCGTCGATCCAGCCGGCACGCCGGCAGCGCGCCGCAAAGTCTTGCTGCCAGCCGACAAACAGGCGGGTTTCGTCGGCATTGCCGGTCGCGCTCAAATGCCAGGCGCGACACAAGGCATGCGCCTCCAGCGCCGACGTGGCAAGCCCAGGCAGATCGAACAAGGGCGCGGCATCGGCGGCAGCACTCGTCAGCGACTCGGCGATCACCTGCTCCCAGAGCAGGCGTTCGGCATAAGGATCGAGGACTTGCGGCAGATCGTCGATCCCGCAGAGCAAAGCCTCTTCCGCCAGCCCGGACTGCCATTGCCCGATGGTCATGGCCTGCCTGGTTTCCCACACGGCCTGCCCCGGCGGCTGTTCGCCGCGCAGCGTTTGTGCCAGGCGGCTGGTCGCACACAGAAACAGGGTATCGGTCATATCAATGTGTCCCGATGAACAGGAAAACGTTGGAAACGCCACTCGTCGAATAAGCGAAGCCTAGGTAAGCCTGCCCTAGCGGCGTCTGACCACCGAGATAAATCGCCGTCGAATTCAACCAGTCATCCTGCCGGGTCTCACTGAGGCGCCTGCCGAGTCGCGCCGCCTCGAAGGCCAGCCCGACACGCATATCTCCGCGCAAGCCCAGCGGCAAACGGCCGACGATTTGCTCCGTCCGCAGGCTGGCGTAACGGATGTCATCGCCCTGCAACTGATTCGGGCTGAATGCCGTCATGTTCAGGAAGCCCCCCAAACGCCCCGCGTCGAACACCGGCAGACGGCCACGTGGCGAGCCGATATAGTTCAGCCGTGCATTGAACACGGTATCAACCAACGTGAAGGCACCTCGCACATCAGCATCAACCCGGGAATAATCGAGTTTTGGCGAATCGAAATAACTCAAGCGGGCAGCCCAGCCGCGTGTCGGAAAGTACATTCGATCAAACCGATCGAACTCCAGGGCCGCCTGCCAGCCACCGAAATTCGCATCGGCATTCGGCAAGGACGACACACCGATGTCGCGGCGATAACTCCGGTCGCGCTGCAGCCAGCCCAAACGGGCTGTCCCGCGAAAATCCATGTTGCGCCCCAACCATGCACCAACCCGCCCCTCGGTTGCCTTGTACTGGGCAATACGATGTTTGTCCTGGAAAACATTGATGCGTTCCTGCTCAAACCCGAGCAAGCCTTCGAAAAAGTAATCCTGCCGGGCGTCGAAGGGCTGGTAATAATTCACGCCCAGACGATTGTTCGAGCCAAGCTCGGCATGGTAGAGCAGTTCACCACCCAGCGGATTGATCCAGGTTCGATGGTAGGCGGCACGCAGGCCGAAGGACGAACCATCACGGTTATCTGCTTCCAGACTCACGCCAAAACGCAGGTAATCCGGCCCCCAGGATTTCTCCATCGGCATCACCCGCAAGATGTTCCGTCCCTCGCTGGAATGCACGGCGTAATCGACACTTTCATAATGCCCGTCACCGTAAATTTGCAGCAGGTCGCGATCAATGTCCCCCGCACGCAATGTACCCCCCGGCGCAAGCTTGAGGAAGCGCTCGACAGCCCCGGGATTGACCCGCTGCAAACCGACCACCTGGACTTCATCAATCCGTATCGGCTCACGCTGTTGCACATCAAGCCGCTGGCGCCACGCCGCATAAGCCTCCGCCTTCAGACTCAGTGCCGCCAGTTTGGCTTCTAACGTCTCAGCCGCCACCTGACCTCGAGCAGCGGCTTCGGTGTGCAGCGCGAAATCGCTGGCCCAGATACCCTCTAGATCCGGCTTGATGTAAATATCGCCTGCCTTCAGCATCGCCCGCGAGCGGCTCACATTCTGCTCGGTCAGGATACCGATCATCTGGGCGGAGACGCTGAGCAGCGAACCCACTTCCTCGACCTTGAGCAACGGCGAACTGACATCAACAGCAATCACGACATCAGCCTGGCAACGTTCGCGCACCTCTGCTACCGGCAGGTTATCCACCAACCCACCATCGACCAGTTTTCGGCCCGCATATTCCACCGGCGCCAACAACCCCGGCACCGACATGCTGGCGCGCATGATCTGACTCAGTTGACCTTCACGAAATACCACCCGTTCACCGGTGCCGATGTCGGTCGCCACGATGGATAACGGCAATGGCAACTGTTCAATACGCCGCTCCCCCTGAGTCGCCTGGACTAACTGGTTCAGGAAGAGCTTGATTTTCTGTCCGGCAACCACGCCCCCCTGATAGCGCACACCATCACCACTGACCCCGCTCTCCGAACCCGGCATGTAGTAGCGGGAAATACTTTTGTTACGCGGACTCATCTCCGAATACTCGGGATTGTCGACAAACATGTCGCTCCAGTCTGCCGTCGCCAGACTCGCCCGCATTGCCTCAGGCGACATGCCGGCCACCCAGGCGCCGGCAATCAGTGCGCCCATGCTCGTGCCGGCAACACAATCGACCGGCACGCGCAGCTTTTCCAGCACATCAAGTACACCAATATGCGCAGCGCCCCGCGCACCACCACCGCCCAGCACCAAACCCACCTTGGGCCTGGCTGACACATCGGCTGCCTGCACGCTGCTGGCAGCCGCGATCAGAAAAGACACTAGGAGACGAAAGCGGGAAATTGATTTCACTCTAGGCACACCCTATGAAAAAAGCCCTGCACAGGCAGGGCTTTTTCGGGAGAAAAAAAACGATTACTTGGTGCCGATGACTTCGATATCAACACGACGATCCGGCTGCAGGCAGCTGATCAGCGCCTTGGTCTTGGCATTGCCCTTGCAGGTGTCGCCGGTGACCGGCTGGGTCTTGCCCTTGCCTTCGGTGTAAACGCGGTTAGCTTCGATGCCCTTGGCGACCAGATATTCCTTGACGGCAGCAGCGCGCTTTTC
>NZ_JAVBXX010000019.1 GCF_030824335.1 Azonexus sp. | reverse complement strand
CACGGTAAACCCCATCCGGAGCAAGACCAAATAGGGAAGCTGAGGCGTGGCCCGCGCTGCTTCCGGGTAGGTTGCTTGAGCCTGTCGGTGACGGCAGGCCTAGAGGAATGATTGCCGAATCCCGAAAGGGAGGAACAGAACCCGGCTTATCGGCCGGCTTTCCACTATTTTTGCTGTATTTCTGCGGTCGACCCGCTGAAATTGCCATTTTTGGCCGCAGGGCCAAGCTTGCTTTCCTCGGGCGCAGGATTCCCGATTTTCTCGCTGCAGGTATCATCGCGCCATGCACACGACTCTTGAATGGCCCGAAAACGGTCAGACCCGCCGCGCGCGCTGGCGCTCCGAAGCCGGCCTGCCCGCACCGCAAACCCTGGAAGTGGTCGACGACAGCCTGTCCGCCGACGCCGCTTTCGCTGCGCTGACTGATGGTCATGCGTTGCTCTGGCGCGGCGACTGGATGAACGCCCGGCAACTGATGCAGGCGCTGACCCGCCGCGTCGATCGGCATATCGCGGCCACATCGGACCACAGTGCATTGCCGGCCCAGGCCTTTGCCCGCCATCGCGAGCGTCAGGGGCGGCGCGCTGCCTTGCTGGCCCGCCTGCTGGTGCCGCTCGGCCCAGATTACAAGCTGCCGCTGCGCCGTGCCCAGGATGTTCGCCCGGCTTGCCGCGAAGCCTGGGGCAAGCCGGATGGCAGCAATAGCGTCGTCGCGTTACGTGAATTGCTGGCCGTGATCAGCGCCCACGAATGGCGCAAGAAAGGCGTGCCGGTGGCCGCCGTACAGGGGAGCATTCATCCGCATTACGGTGTGTTCTCGCCGGTGCGCGGGGAATACGTTGATCTGGTCGCCCAGGCGCCATTGCCGGCCGGCTGCGCTGCCATCGCCGATGCCCCGCAGGCGTTCGACATCGGCACCGGTTCCGGCATTCTCGCCGCTGTACTCGCCCGGCGCGGCCTGTCGGTAGTCGGCACCGACATGGCGCCACGGGCGCTGGCCTGTGCGACGGAAAATATCGAAAAACTCGGGTTGACCGCAAAAGTACAGATCATCGAAGCCGATCTGTTCCCGCCTGGTCGCGCCCCGCTGATTGTCTGCAATCCGCCCTGGTTGCCGGCGCAACCGAGTTCGCCCATCGAATACGCGGTCTACGACCCCGATTCGCGCATGCTGCGCGGTTTTCTCGGCGGATTGGCCGCGCACCTGACACCGGGCGGTGAAGGTTGGCTGATCATTTCCGATATCGCCGAACACCTCGAACTGCGTTCGCGCGACGAACTCCTGGGCTGGATCGCCGGCGCCGGCTTGCAGGTGCTCGGCCGGCTGGATACCCGACCGCAACACCCGAAGGCACAGGATCGCAGCGACCCGCTGCACGTTGCACGGGCGGCAGAAGTCACGTCGTTGTGGCGGTTGGGAATGGTGTGAGCGCAGCGCGCGTCGAGACGTAGCCTTCTCATGTGGGCAAGGTAAATTTGTCAAAGAGCAGACGGGTTTTCAGGTGGTCGCCATCATTACTCGGGCGCCTGCCTTGGGGCTAAATGCAATTATCCTTACAGCAAAGCTTTGCCAAGACTAAACTTCACCCATGCTCACCCCCGGCATCTCCCCCAAAAATATCAAGGTCGTGAACCCCGAACTGGCAGAACTGCGGACTCGTTTGCACGATGCCGAGGCGCAGTTGGAGGCTATTCGTTCCGGTGCCAGCGATGCGTTGGTCGGTGAGACGGGTGTGCTGTACATGGACGGGGCAGAAAAAACCTATGTCACGTTTTTCGCTGCCATGAACGAGGGCGGCGTAACGCTGGATCGCGACGGGGCCATCCTGCATGGCAATGCGTGTTTCGCAGCCATGCTGGGTAAAACGATCGATGCCTTGCGCGGGCAGTCCTTCGTCGAACATGTGATTGCGTCAGATCGTCAGCGAGCCCGTGCCTTGCTGGCAATTGCCGACACCGGGGCTTGTGAAGTATCTCTTGCTGTTCCGGGCGCTGATCCCTTGCCGGTGAGACTTTCCATGACCACGATCGATTCTTCTGGTCAGCAGTATGGCTGTCTTGTGGTGACTGATCTCAAGGACAGGGTTATGACGGAAGAGCGACTGCGACACCATGAGCATGAGTTGCGGGCCATGTATTCGCATCAGCAATCGACGATCGAGCAGGAGCGGAAACGCGTTGCGCGCGAGATACACGATGAACTGGGCCAGATATTGACGGCGTTGCGGATGGAAACCTCATTGCTCAAGCGGGAGTTGCCGGATGTGGGGCCTGGCGCCGGACGTATCGGTGAAATGCTGCTGTTGATCGAGTCCTTGTTCAAAGGGGTGCGCAGCATTGCTGGCAATCTTCGGCCCCCTACACTCGATCTTGGCCTGGTCCCAGCGATCGAATGGTTGACGCAGGATTTTTCCAAGCGTTGGCAGATTACCTGCGCCTTTCTGGCCTGCAGTGAGGAGATTCATGTAAGCGAGGATTTTGCGACGACGATTTTTCGCATCATCCAGGAATCGCTGACCAATGTGGCACGTCATGCCCATGCGGGGGCCGTCCGTATTGTGCTGGAGCAGACCCAAAGTGTCATCAGGCTGGAAATTCACGACGACGGTTGTGGTTTTACGCCAGCGTCCGGCGAGGTGGCCGGTTTTGGCATGATAGGCATGCGTGAGCGAGTGCAGGAGCTGGGCGGTACGCTGTCAGTCGAATCCGAGCTGGCCCACGGGACGCGGATCATCATCACCATTCCCCATGCTGGAGCATGATGTGATTCGAATCATCATTGCCGACGACCATCGTTTGGTACGTCGCGGGATCAAGGAAATCCTGAAAACGGCAGACGACATCGTGGTGTGTGGTGAAGCGGCAGATTGCGAGGAGTTGCTTTTGCTGCTGCGCCAGCAACTGCCCGACGTGTTGATCCTTGATTTGGCCATGCCTGGATTGAGCGGCACAGAACTCATCAAAAGCCTGTGCGCAGAATTTTCGTCATTGCATATTCTGGTGTTATCGATGCATAACGAAGCCCAGTTCGTCGCCTTGGCAATTCGCGCCGGGGCCTTGGGCTATGTTACCAAGGATGCCGATCCGGAAATCCTGCTGCTGGCAATTCGCCGTGTCGCAGTCAATGGAAAGTTCATCGATCCGGCGTTGGTTGAGGCCATGGTCTTTGCCCCACAACTGATGCCTCCCCTGCCGCATGAAAGCCTGAGTGCTCGGGAGATTCAGGTGCTTGAACTTCTGGTGGCCGGAAAATCCCTGAATGTCATCGCCTGCGAATTGCATCTCAGCCCTAAAACCATCAGCTCGCACAAGATGCGCCTGATGCAAAAGCTTGGAACAACTAGCAACGCGGAACTGGTTCGATATGCCATTCGGCACAAGTTGAGCCAAGCCTGAAGGTATTTCCATTGATTCAGGAATTCCTGAATCAATGGGCGTCAATTCCTGAATCTGCTTTCCGTTACGGCCTACAGACAAGGAGGTTGGTGGCTCATATCATCACGGGTTGCCAATTCCCCCTCCTGCCGCCAACTAGTGAATTTCGATACTGCTAACCTTGATCACGCCGATGCCACACGATCGCTCTTCTACAGCATCGTCCAGCATGCGACCGACGGCATTCTAGTGGTTGATCTTGATGGCTATGTCATTTATTCAAATCCCGCAGCGCTAGCCTTGTTTCAATGTGGCCATGAGGACTTTCATGGTCAGATGTTTGGTTTCCCCATCGTTGCCAATCAGTCTGCCGAGATTGACATCGTGCGACATGAAGGCGCCATGGCTGTTGCAGAGATGCGTGTTAGCGAGGGGCGATGGGCGGGAAAGTCCGTCCTGATTGCCATGTTGCGTGATATCACGGTGCGCAAGCAGATCGAAAGCGATCTGCGCCAAGCCAAGGAGGAATTGGCGGCGCTATATCGCAGCGCCCCGCTAGGTGTGATTGCGTTGCGTTCGGACTGGCGGGTAAAACTTTGGAATCCCGCGGCAGAGCAGATTTTCGGCTGGAGGGAGGATGAGGTCGCGGGGAGTGTCTTCCCTGATCTGGAACAATTCCTGAAACTCGATTTTGCCGGTGTTGACGAGATGGTTCGTCGTGGTGAAGCAATTTCCGGCAAGGAGGTTCGTTACCTCCGCAAGGATGGAACCCCGGTCGATGTCAGTCTTTCATTGGCGCCGCTGAATGATGAGGCTGGGCGTGCGGCAGGCATCATGTGCATCGTTGAGGATATTTCGCGCCGTATGCGTGATGCCCAGCATTTGCTCCTCTCGAGCAAGATATTCGAGAACACGCAAGAAGGCATTCTTGTAACCGATGCCGGGGGCACCATACTTGCCGTCAATCAGGCCTTTGTGGCGGTTACAGGTTATTCGGTTGACGAAGCGATGGGGTGCAAGCCCAGTTTGTTAAGCTCCGGTCGCCACGACAAAGCATATTACGTGGCGATGTGGCAGGCGCTCACCGAACATGGGCAGTGGCGCGGGGAAATCTGGAACCGACGCAAGAATGGTGAAATTTATCCGGAATGGATCAATATCAGTGCCATTCATGACGATGCGGGAAATGTCAGCCACTATGTGGCGATCTTTTCCGACATCACCAAGGTCAAGGAAAATGAGGAGAGATTGCGTCATCTGGCGCACTTCGATGCGCTGACCGGTTTGCCCAACCGCTTCCTGTTTCAGGATCACGTCGAACTGGCCCTGTCGCAAGCAGCGCGGGGCAGCAAGCAGGTGGCAATCATGTTCCTGGATCTCGATCGTTTCAAGCTGATCAACGACACCCTGGGCCATCGCGCCGGAGACATACTGCTGACCGAAGTTGGTCAGCGCCTGGCGAGTTGTCTGCGCGCTGGCGATACCCTCAGCCGTTTCGGTGGTGACGAATTCACCGTCGTCCTGCCCAATCTGGAGAGCGGTGGGGCTGCAGCAACGGTGGCGGACAAGTTCATTGAAGCCTTGTCGTCCGCCTTTCATATTGCGGGCAAGGAATTTCACATTACCACCAGTATTGGCATCGCCATTTACCCACAGGATGGTGAGCATCTGGATACCCTGTCGCGCGCGGCAGATGCGGCGATGTTTGCGGCCAAGGAACAGGGACGCAATGCCTATCGCTTTCATGCCGCCGATGGCCGTGATGCGGCGAGTACGCGCCGCTTCCATCTCGAGAATCAGCTCCGCCGCGCCTTGGAGCGTGGCGAGATGAGCGTCGTCTATCAGCCGTCAGTGGATGTCGACTCCGGCATCATTACCGGGATGGAGGCATTGCTCCGCTGGAACTCTCCCGAATTCGGAGAAGTCTCGCCCACCGAGTTCATCCCGCTGGCCGAAGATATCGGCACCATTTCAACACTGGGCAACTGGGTTTTGCGTGAGGCCTGTCGCCAGAACAAGGCTTGGCAGGATGCCGGCATGCCGGCCATTTGTGTTTCGGTGAACCTTTCGCCGGTGCAACTGCGTGACCGGCGCCTGGTCGATACCATTCGCGATGTTCTGGCCGAAACCGGACTGGAGGGGCGTTGGCTGGAACTGGAGCTGACCGAGGGCATGGTGATGCAGAATATCGAGGAAAGCCTGCTGACCTTCAATGCCCTCAAACAGTTTGGGGTGCGCTTGTCGATTGATGACTTTGGTACCGGCTATTCATCGCTTGGCTATTTGCGCCGCTTGCCGGTCGATACGCTGAAAATTGATCGTGCTTTTGTGACGCACATCGCCAGCAATGCCGAGGATGCCGTGATTTCACGGGTCATTGTTGAGCTGGCGCATAATCTCGACTTGCGCGTGGTTGCCGAAGGCGTGGAATCGGTAGCGCAACTGGATACGTTGCGGCAGTTTCAGCATTGCTATGCACAAGGGTTTTATTTTTCCAAGCCCATGCCGGCAGCCCACATCACTTCAATGCTTGGTAATCGGGATTTGCGCACTTGGCTACCATCACCCAATCCCGAAACTCGGTTCGGTCAGGGCGGGGTATTGGGATAACAACTCACGGTTGCAGCACCAATACCATCAATGCGTGTATAACTTTAAGCATAGACAACTCATGGCAAACCAGCTCCCCCTCCTCCAGAAATGCCCGACCGGGATTGTCGGCTTTGACGACATCACCTCTGGCGGCTTGCCTTATGGTCGGCCGACCTTGCTGGCTGGTCATGCGGGTACCGGGAAGACGCTGTTTTCACTCGAATTCATCCTGCACGGTATCGAGAAATACAATGAGCCGGGTATTTTTGTCAGCTTCGAGGAAACACCAGAAGATATCGCTACCAATGTGGCGTCGATCGGATTTGATCTGGCCCACCATCAGGCGGAAAACCGGCTGCGCGTTCTGCACATCGAGCTGGATGCCAACGAACTGATCGAGGCCGGCGATTATGACCTCGACGGCCTTTTTTTGCGTTTGGGGGCAGCGATTGAGGCTACCGGCGCTCGTCGTATTGCGCTCGATGCGGTGGAAAACCTGTTCTCGGCCTTCTCCGATCTGAGAATTCTGCGGGCAGAGTTCCGTCGGTTGCTGAAGTGGCTCAAGCAAAAGGGCATTACAGCGGTGATCACGACCGAACGCGGTACCCATTCGATTACCCGTCATGGTTTGGAGGAATACATCGCTGATTGCGTGATCTCCCTGGATCAACGGATCGAAGATCAGTTGGCTACGCGTCGCCTGCGCGTGGTCAAATATCGTGGTTCAGCGCATGGTGACGACGAGTATCCTTTCGTTCTGGGAGACAACGGCTTTGCCGTCATGCCGCTGACCTCGGCCGGATTGGATCATGATGTCAGTATGGAGCGCATCTCCACGGGTATCGAGTCGCTTGACGAAATGTTGGCGGGCGGTATCTATCGCGGTAGCAGCGTACTGGTTAGCGGCACCAGTGGGACGGGCAAAAGCAGTGTGGCTGCCCATATGATCGATGCCGCCTGTCGTCGGGGTGAGCGCAGTCTTTATTTCGCCCTGGAAGAGTCGCCGAGGCAGATCATGCGCAACATGAGTTCGATCGGCTTCGATTTGAACCGTTGGGTGCAAGCGGGTTTGTTGCAGTTTCATGCTGCACGGCCGACTTCCGGTGGGCTGGAGAGTCACCTGACTACCCTGATTACGCTGGCAGAGGAATTTTCGCCGCAGGTGGTGATCATTGACCCGGTAACGGCTTTCAATACCGGCGCCGACATGGAACAAGCCAAGTCCTTGCTGATTCGGGCGGTCGACTATTTCAAGGTGCGCAACATGACTGCCTTGTTTACCTCGCTGACCCTTGGCGGTGAGGCGGCAGAGTCGACCTCTGTGGCAATTTCCTCATTGATCGACGTTTGGCTGCTGTTGCGTAATCTGGAAAACGCGGGTGAGCGCACGCGCGGGCTTTATGTTTGCAAAGCAAGAGGGATCGCCCATTCGCATCGTATACGCGAGTTTTTGCTTACCGCAGAAGGGGTCCAGCTGGTTGACGTCATGCTGGACGACAATGGGCAGATACTGACCGGTTCGGCACGTTTGGCGCGCCTCAAGCAACTCGATAACGAAACCAGCAGCCTTTACACTGAAGTCGCGCGTAATCACCGAATTTCCGACGTTAAATAACCCACTGGTTGCATCACATGAATGAATCCGATATTCCCCATTTTGAAGAAAAAAAGGATGGCAGCAATTGGGTGTTACGCCTTTATATTGCTGGCCAGACACCAAAGTCGCTGGCTGCTATTTCCAATTTGCATCGCATTTGTGATGAACATCGCGAAACCAAGTTTCATATCGAAGTGATTGATCTTCTGGAAAAACCACAACTGGCCGAAGGCGACAAGATCATTGCCATACCAACACTGGTGCGCAAGCTTCCCGAGCCAATCCGCAAAGTTATTGGCGATCTTTCGGATACGGAAAAGACACTGGTAGGCTTGCAGTTGAAACCAAAGTCAAGCTGAGCAGTCTTGCGTTGGCTGGGCTGACGCAGCGGTGCCGACAAATCAAATGCTCAATTGCTTGGGCTGAGTCAAAGCCTGTGTTGCTTGGAAAACCCACTTTTGAAGCCGGTCGATCTTGCGGTCGACCGGCTTTTTGAGCAAAAAACCGGATCAGCTGCGAATCAGGTGATCGAAAGCTGACAGCGAGGCCGTTGCGCCGGCCCCCATCGCAATGATGATCTGCTTGTACGGCACGGTCGTGCAGTCGCCGGCAGCAAAGACACCAGGCACCGAGGTGTGACCCTTGGCGTCGATGACGATCTCGCCGAACTTGCTCAATTCGAGCGTGCCCTTCAGCCAGTCCGTATTCGGCAACAGGCCGATCTGCACGAAGATGCCTTCGAGTTCGACGTGCTTGATTTCTTCCGTCAGGCGATCCTTGTAGCTGATGCCATTGACCTTCTGGCCGTCGCCGGTCACTTCGGTCGTCTGCGCCGATTTGATGACGGCGACGTTGGGCAGGCTGTACAGCTTCTTCTGCAGCACGGCGTCGGCCCGCAAGGTGTCGGCGAATTCGAGCAGCGTGACGTGGGCGACGATGCCGGCCAGGTCAATCGCGGCCTCGACGCCGGAGTTGCCGCCGCCGATCACGGCGACACGCTTGCCCTTGAACAGCGGGCCGTCGCAGTGCGGGCAGAAGCAGACGCCCTTGGCCTTGTATTCCGTTTCGCCGGGTACGTTCATCTCGCGCCAGCGGGCACCGGTGGCGAGGATTACCGATTTTGATTTGAGCGAAGCGCCGTTTTCCAGTTGCACTTCGATCAGGCCGCCTTCCTCGGCGGCCGGAGTCAGCTTGGCGGCACGTTGCAGGTTCATCACATCGACGTCGTAGGCCTTGACGTGCTGTTCGAGCGCGGCGACCAGCTTCGGTCCTTCGGTTTCCTTGACCGAGATGAAGTTCTCGATGCCCAGCGTATCCATCACCTGACCGCCGAAGCGCTCGGCCAGCACGCCGGTGCGGATGCCCTTGCGGGCTGCATAGATGGCTGCCGCCGCACCGGCCGGGCCGCCGCCGACGACCAGCACGTCAAACGCTTCCTTTTCGCCGAGGGTGGCTGCTGCGCGTTCGGCTGCACCGGTATCGACCTTGGCCAGAATTTCCTCGATCAACATGCGGCCAGCGCCGAACTCGATATCGTTTCGATAAACAGTCGGCACTGCCATGATCTGGCGTGCATTGACCACATCCTGGAACATCGCCCCGTCGATCATCGTGCTGGTGATGCCCGGGTTGAGCACGGCCATCAAGTTCAGTGCCTGTACGACGTCCGGGCAGTTGTGACAGGACAGCGAGATGAAAGTCTCGAAATTGAAGCTGCCGGGCAAGCCCTTGATCTGGTCGATGACCGATTGTTCGACCTTGGGCGGGTGGCCGCCAGTTTGCAGCAGGGCCAGCACCAGCGACGTAAATTCGTGGCCCATCGGCAGGCCGGCAAAACGGATACGCGGCGTTTCGCCCGGTACGCCGATGGCAAATGAAGGTACGTAGGTCGTGCTGGTTTCCTCGCGCAGGCTGACCTTGTCAGAGCAGTCGACGATGTCCTTGAGCAGGCTGCGCATTTCCTGGCCCTTGTCGCTGTCGTCAAGCGTGGCGACCAGTTCAATCGGGCGTTGCAGGCGTTCGAGGTAGGCCTTCAATTGGCCTTTGATTTCGCTATCAAGCATGCGTTTCTCCCTTTGTGTTTTGTGGATTTCACTGGAATATTGCAATCTTGGAAACCAGAGCAGGTTCCGCAGGCGAGGCTAGGCCGCCACTTGTTTCTAGGGGCCTGAGGCCTGCCTTGGCTTTAAAGGCCGCAACATTGCGCTGAAATCCCCGCCGCCGGCAGGCGACGGGATATTCAGTCGAAAACTTAGATCTTGCCGACCAGGTCCAGCGACGGTGCGAGGGTCTTCTCGCCTTCCTTCCACTTGGCCGGGCAAACTTCGTTCGGGTGGCTGGCAACGTACTGGGCTGCCTTCAGCTTGCGCAGCGTTTCGGCGATGTCACGGGCGATTGCGTTGTCGTGAACTTCCAGCGTCTTGATCGTGCCGCTCGGATCGATGATGAAGGTGCCACGCAGTGCCAGACCGGCTTCTTCGATATGCACACCGAAGGCACGGGTCAGATGGTGGGTCGGGTCGCCGACCAGCGGGAACTTGGCCTTGCCGACGGCCGGCGAGGTTTCGTGCCAGACCTTGTGGGAGAAGTGCGTGTCGGTGGTGACGATATAGACTTCGGCGCCGGCCTTCTGGAATTCTGCGTAGTTCTCGGCAGCGTCCTCGACTTCGGTCGGGCAGTTGAAGGTGAACGCAGCCGGCATGAAGATGATGACGGACCACTTGCCCTGAAGGTTGGCTTCGCTGACTTCAACGAACTTGCCATTGTGGAAAGCCTGAGCCTTGAACGGTTGAACCTGAGTATTGATGAGGGACATATTTTCTCCTTGATGGTTGTGTGATGCGACAGCGGTAATCTTAGGGGGGTGATCTTGATTGATCCAATTGATTGCTTAAATAGGGTGGATAGTCAGGCACTATTTTTATCAATGATGCATGGTATTCCCTATTACTCGGTGGGCGTGGTCCGGGCGCAAAAAATACACGGGGAATGCTGTCATAAGGCGGGTTCCGGGCAACACTTATCCAAAAAGGTGTGCTACTTTTATCCCACTGCCGTTACAACGGCCAGTTTTCTTAACTTAAACAGGTAACAGGAGGCACTTAGATGAATAAATCCGAGCTGGTCGAAGTTGCTGCACAAGAAGCTGGTATTACCAAGGCTGCCGCAGATAAAGCGCTGTCGGCCATCATCGGCGCGGTTGTCAAGACTGTGGCTGCAGGCGAGTCTGTTACGCTCGTTGGTTTCGGTACGTTCAAATCCGCCCAGCGTGCGGCGCGCACTGGCAAGAACCCGAAGACGGGTGCCACCTTGAAGATTCCGGCAACTACTGTGCCGAAGTTCACGGCAGGTTCCGCGTTCAAGGCTGCTGTCGCGCCCAAGAAAAGCGCTGCCAAGAAAAAATAATCGATGTTCCACACAATGCGGGGGCCGTTCATGACGGACTCCGCTTTTTTACTTTGCAATGAATAATCCCAATAACGACATCCAGCCAGAAGAAACACCGGCAGAAATCCAGCAACCTGAAGTGCGGGTTGTTGAAGTGCCGCCGATCGATAATCGTCGCCGTCTGCGCGAATTGTTGTCCATTCCCGAGCGGGATCGTTCCGACGAGCAATGGGACGAAATCATCGAACTTGAAATCCAGATGGCGCCCGGTAATCGTATCTCCGGTGCTGGCGAGTCGATGGGCGGGCAGCAGCCGCGCCAGCAACCCCGACAGCAGCCGCGCCAACAGCCGCGTCAGCAGCGCCCCGGTGGCGGTCAGCATGGTGGTGGCGGGAGTTTCAGCAATCCTTCCGGCGATAACAATGCCTTGGGGCAGCAGGAGAAAAAACACCGGCCGCGGGCTAAGACAAATCGTCGGCCGCGCCCGGGTGGCAAGCCGGATGGCGGTGGTGGCGGCTCTACTGGTGGAACTCCGGCCTGAGCCGCGTAGCGGCCGAAACTGAAGCAGGCGTCATGCTGCAATTTGATCTGATTATTGTGGGCGGCGGCTTGGCTGGCGCCAGTCTTGCTGTTGCCTTGCGCGATAGCCGCCTGCGTATCGCGTTGGTCGAAACTCGTCCGCCGGTTCGCCCGGCGGGTTGGGACGCGAGAGTCTACGCGGTCAGCCCGGCCAATGTGGCTTTTCTTGAGTCCATTGGCGTCTGGAAGCATCTCGATAGTCAGCGCATTTCCCCGATTCGTGCCATGCAGGTGTATGGCGATGCCGGCGGGCAACTTGAGTTTTCGGCGTTTCAGGCCGGTGTTCCCGATTTGGGCTGTATTCTTGAGTCGTCATTGATGGCCTGCGAGCTTTGGGAAGGGCTCAAGCGGCAGGCCAATCTCAGCTTGTTCGTGCCGCATCGTCCGGCTGCGCTTGAGTTTTCCCATGAAGCGGCGGTGCTGCAACTGGATGATGGTCAGCGTTTGTCCGCCCCCTTGTTGGTAGGAGCTGATGGGCGGGACTCCTGGGTCAGGGAGGCGGCCGGTTTGTCTGCAGTCAACCGGCATTACGGTGAAAAAGGTGTGGTGGCGAATTTTGCCGTCGAAAAACCGCATCAAAACGTAGCTTGGCAATGGTTTCGGGGCGATGGTGTGTTGGCATGGTTGCCTTTGCCTGGCAACCGTATTTCCATCGTCTGGTCTACGCCAGACATGGCGGCAGATGCGTTGTGTGCCTTGTCTGAAGATGTGTTGTGCGAGAAGGTGGCGGAGGCGGGCGGAAATGTGCTGGGCAAGTTGTCCTTGCTCACCCCCCCCGCGGCATTCCCCTTGCGCCTGATGCGTGTGCCGGATATGGTTGCGCCGCGGCTGGCGCTGGTGGGCGATGCTGCTCACGGGATTCATCCCTTGTCCGGGCATGGAATCAATCTGGGATTTCAGGATGTGCAGGTGTTGGCTGAGCGTTTGATCGGACTCAATCCTTGGGAAGATCTTGGTCAGTTGCGTTTGTTGCAAGGCTATCAGCGCGCTCGGCGCGAGGAAATTCAACTCATGCAAGCGACAACCGATCTGTTGCGTCGTTTGTTTGCCAATAACGCTCCATTGTTGCGCTCGGCGCGAAATGCCGGCTTGGATTTGACCAACCGTTTGCCCATCGCCAAGAATGTTTTGGTGCGTTACGCCCTCGGGGCTATTTAGGAGAATTGAATGTTTGTCAAAAAGCTGCCTGCTTTGCTGCTTTCCTTGTTTGCCATAAGCTGTTCGGCGAATGAGGTTGATATCGAGAAGGCTATAGAGGCCAAGCTTGGTGTCAAGGTCGAGAGCGTGACGAAGGCCGGATACCTTGGTTTGTACGAGGTTTATGCGGATGGACACATTTTCTATACCGATGAAAAAGTCACCGCCATGCTGGTTGGTGGTGATCTCGTTCGTTCTCAGCAGGCTGTTAATCTGGTTGATCTGAAAAATAACCGGAATGTAACCGCTGAACGCCTACGTAAGCTGACTGCTATCAAATTTACCGATTTGCCGTTGGAGCAGGCGATCAAGCAGGTGCGTGGTAATGGTAAGCGCGTGCTGGCGACCTTTGAGGACCCGAACTGCGGTTATTGCAAGCGCCTCGCCAAGGATTTGCTCAAGCTTGAAAATGTCACGATTTACACCTTCCTGTATCCGATTCTTTCGGAAGACTCGGTCAAGAAGTCGAAACAGATTTGGTGCTCGGCAGACCGGGTGCGGGCATGGGGTGACTGGATCATTGATGGCAAGGCGCCCGGCGGGCGTGATAATTGCGACACGACAGCTGTCACGCGCAATCAGGAATATGGCCGCCGCCTGAATATCACCGGTACCCCGACCATTATTTTTGCAGATGGTGAGCGGGTGCCCGGTGCGGTTCCGCTCAATGTGCTGGAGCAAAAGTTGAACCAGCAGAAGTAATTTTCCTCGTCGTCGCCCGGTAGGGCGGTACAAAAAACGGCATGTTTTGTCCTGAAGGACAAAACATGCCGTTTTGCTTTTTCCTCCACAAATCTCCACCGGGATGGTCTTTTTAGGGTTGCGGTTTTGGCTCGAAAACTCCTTATGTTTCACTTTAACTGCTGTTTTGTATCTTGTTGATTATAAAAGAATTGTCGTTCGTTAAAAATGTCTGCAAAAAATGCCCTAAGTCATTGTTGCGTAAGAAAAAATTCCCGGTTGCGCTCTTGACGCGTGGTGCTTGATGCTCTAAAGTGGGTAAACGTGTTGAAAAGTGGGTAAACGGGGATGTTCGAGGGGGCTGCGGCACTCAATCTGGATGCGAAAGGGCGGCTTGCTATTCCGGCAAGGCATCGTGACGTCCTGCTTGCGGCCGGTGAGGGGTCTCTCGTATTGACGGCGCATCCGCATCGTTGTTTGTTGCTTTACCCGGCGCCAGCGTGGCAGCCAATTCGTGACCAGATTCTCAAAGCGTCCAGTCTTGACACCCGGGCTGCTGCAATCAAGCGTGTCATGGTGGGTAATGCGCGTACCGAAGTGCCGGATTCGGCCGGCCGCCTGTTGGTCGCGCCAGAGTTGCGTGCCTATGCCCAGTTTGAAAAAACCGTCTACTTGGTTGGTATGGGCAGCCATTTCGAAATCTGGAGCGAAGCCGGCTGGCAGCAGCAGAATGATCTTGCTGCCGAAGCGCTGACCGGCGATTTGCCGCCGGGTCTTGCGGATCTCGTGCTGTGACTGCCGGCGGCGCCCACGTCACGGTGCTGCTCGAAGAGGCGGTGAATTCCCTGGCAATAAAAAACGATGGTGTCTACATGGATGCGACCTTTGGGCGCGGTGGGCATAGTCGGCAGATTCTTTCCTGTCTCGGTGAAAAAGGCAGGCTGGTTGCCGTTGACCGTGATCCGCAGGCCATTGCTGCTGGTGCGGCTATTCATGATGGACGTTTCCAGTTGGTGCATCGGGCATTTGATGAGCTCTCGATGGCGGCTGCAGAGGCTGGTCTCTCGGCGGTCGATGGGGTTTTGTTTGATGTGGGGGTGTCATCGCCGCAAATCGATGACGGGGAGCGCGGTTTCAGCTTTCGCTATGACGCGCCGCTTGATATGCGGATGGATACGACGCAGGGCGAGACGGCGGCAGAGTGGCTGGCAAGAGCCGAGATAAGAGACATTACTGAGGTTATTAGAAACTATGGCGAAGAACGGTTTGCTTTCCAGATTGCAAAGAAGGTTGTGGCTACTCGGGGCGAACAACCAATTGTCACAACAGCTCAGTTCGCGGCCCTCGTTCGCGAGACCGTGCGCACCCGTGAGCCAGGGCAGGACCCGGCGACGCGCAGCTTTCAAGCTCTACGGATTCATATCAATCAAGAGCTCCGCCAGTTGGAGGTAGCCCTGCCGCAGGCGCTTGATTTGCTCAAGCCCGGTGGCCGGCTGGTCGTGATTTCCTTTCATTCGCTCGAAGACCGCATCGTGAAAAACTTCATGCGTGCGCAGTCGACCGCAGATACCTTGCCCAAGGGCTTGCCGTTGCGTGCCGATCAGTTGCCGCAGCCTAAATTGTCGCTGATTGGCAAGGCGATTCGTCCATCGGCGGCCGAGGTTGCCGTAAATCCGCGTGCGCGCAGTGCTGTGATGCGAGTGGCTGAGAAGCGCTGATGTTTCGTTTGAATATTTTTCTCCTGCTGATTGTTATTGCTTGTGCCCTGGCTGTCGTGACCTCGCAGCATCGGGGGCGCAAGCTGTTCCAGGCGCTGGAAGCCGAGCAGGACAAGGTGCGTCAACTGGATGTCGAATACGGGCAGTTGCAGATCGAGATGTCGACCTGGGCGACTCATCCGCGAGTTGAAAAAATCGCTCGCGAACGCTTGCGTATGGTCGTGCCTGCGCCGCATTCGGCGCTGCCGGTGCAGCCCAAGGAGGCGAACTGATGGTGGTTCGTCGTCGTCAGCAGCGTGGTCATCGCTACACCGAAAGTCCTATTCTGCAGTTGGCGCTGCAGGGCTGGCGCTCGCGCATGGTTGGTTTGCTGCTCATGGCGGCCTTCTTTGCGTTGTTGATGCGTGCCTTTTATCTTCAGGTAATCAATAACGACTTTCTGCAGGAAAAGGGCGATTCACGCTATCTGCGCGACATTGAAATCTCCGCTTCGCGCGGCAAGGTGACGGATCGTCATGGCGACATGCTGGCGGTGTCTACGCCGATGCGCTCGATCTGGGCGATTCCGGCCGATGCCCGCGCGATGAGTGGTGAACAGAAGCGTCAGTTGAGCGAAATGCTTGATCTCAAGCCACGCGAACTGGATTCTCGTTTGGCTTCGGAAAAAACCTTTGTTTTCGTCAAGCGCCAGGTCCCGCCGCAGACTGCGGAGCAGGTTGTGGCTTTGAAATTGCCAGGTATTCATCAGGAAAAGGAATATCGGCGCTATTACCCGGCTGGCGACATGACGGCTCATCTGGTCGGATTTACCGGGGTTGATGACAAGGGGCTGGAAGGTGTCGAGCTGGCGTTTCAGCAGTCGTTGCTCGGTCGTGCCGGGGCACGTACGGTGATTCGAGACCGGCGCGGCAATATCATCGAGGACGTCGGCGCGACGCGTCCGCCGAGAGATGGCAACGACATTGTCCTGGCGATCGACTCGAAGATTCAGTACCTGGCCTACAGTCATCTGAAGGCTAGCGTCAGTGAACATAAGGCCAAGGGCGGCGGCATCATTGTGCTGGATACCCGCACCGGTGAACTTCTCGCTTTGGCGAATTGGCCAACCTACAACCCGAATAACCGGGAGCGTCTGTCCGGCGAACAGTTGCGCAATCGCGCGGTAACCGACACCTTCGAACCCGGTTCGACCTTGAAGCCGTTTACCGTCGCGCTGGCCTTGGAAAAAGGTAAATATCGCTACGACTCTCTGGTCGATTGCGCGCCGGGGCGGATCACCGTCGGCAAGGCGGTGATCAGTGACAGCCATCCGCACGGCACGCTGACGGTGGCTCAGGTCATTCAGAAATCCTCGAATGTGGGTACGACAAAAATTGCCCTGAGCATGCCGCCGCAGTCGATGTGGGAGATGTTCGATGATCTTGGTTTCGGCAAGGTGCCGCAGCTTGGTTTTCCGGGCGAGGTTACCGGGCGTTTGCGTCCGTGGAAAAACTGGAAGCCGATCGAGCAGGCGACCATGTCCTATGGTCATGGTATTTCGGTCAGCTTGATCCAGTTGGCGCGAGCCTATTCAGTATTTGCCCGGGATGGCGATCTGGTGCCAGCTTCCCTGTTGCGCATTGATCAGCCCGTGACGCGTGGCGTATCGGTTTTTTCGGCCCAGACGGCGCGCGAAGTTAGAGCCATGCTGGAACTGGTGGTTGGACCCGGTGGTACGGCGCCGAAGGCGGCTGTCCCCGGTTACCGGGTCGGTGGCAAGACAGGGACGGCGCACAAGCTTGAAAGAGGCGTATACGCCAATAAATATATTGCTTCCTTTGTCGGTATTGCGCCGATTTCCGATCCCCGGCTGGTCGTCGCGGTAATGATTGATGAGCCGAGCGGTGCGGCTTACTACGGCGGGCAGATTGCCGGTCCGATATTTTCCCGTGTGACTGCCGGTGCATTGCGTACTTTGGGCGTTGCGCCGGATGCGCCAATGCAGGTTGCGGCAAGCACAGAAGCAAAGGGGCGACTGTAATGACGCCGCGGGAAATTCTTGGTCGGCTGGAAAGCCTCGGTATCGAGGCGAAAGGTTTGACCGACGACAGCCGTCAGGTCTTGCCGGGCGATGTCTTCCTCGCTTACCCCGGCGATATGGCCGATGGTCGGCGATACATCGCCGACGCACTGGCGCGCGGTGCGCAGGCTGTTATTTGGCAGGCAGGTGACGGGTTTGTCTGGAACCCTGCTTGGACTGTACCGAATTTTTCTGCCGATGCCTTGCGCAGCCATGCCGGCCCGTTGGCGCACATGATCTACGGTCATCCGAGCGAAGGCTTGTCTTTGATTGCAGTCACCGGCACGAATGGCAAGACCACGGTCAGCCAGTGCATTGGTTCTACCTACCCCAAGCCCTGCGCGATCATTGGAACGTTGGGCGCGGGGTTTCCGGGGGAACTGGTCGAGACCGGATTTACAACCCCGGAAGCTACTACCCTGATGCGCTGTCTGGCGGACTTTCGTACACATAAAGCAGCTGCTTGTGCGCTCGAGGCCAGTTCCATCGGCATCGAAGAAGGAAGAATGAACGGCGCTCGGGTCGATGTGGCCGTGTTCACCAACTTCACCCGGGATCATCTGGATTATCACGGGACGATGGAGGCTTACGCAGTAGCCAAGGAAAAGCTGTTCCAGTGGCCGCGCTTGCGTGTGGCGGTGATCAATCTGGATGACGCGTTGGGTCTCAAACTGATGCGGGAAACCTCTGCCATGCGGATAATTGGTTATTCCATAGAAGCGCCGCGGCGTGACTTTCCGGCCATTGTGCGTGCAGACAATTTGGTTGATACCCCGTTTGGTCAGCGTTTCGAGGTCGTTCTGCCAAATGGCAAGGCTCTGGTTGATACCGGGTTGCTTGGTCGTTACAACGTTTCCAATTTGTTGGCCACCGCTGCGGTATTGCACGATGCGGGTTTGATGCCGGGCGAGATCGCCCGCCGTCTGTCCGGCTTGACGCCGCCGCCGGGGCGTCTTGAGCGCCTTGGTGGCAGCGATGAACCCTTGATTGTGGTCGATTACGCCCACACGCCGGATGCGCTGGAAAACGCCTTGTCTGCGCTGCGTCCTGTGGCCGGGGCAAGAGGCGGCAAGTTGCAGGTGGTATTGGGATGCGGTGGCAATCGCGATAAGGGAAAGCGGCCGCAGATGGGGGCGGTGGCCGAGCAAGGGGCTGATCGCGTGATGGTGACCAGCGATAACCCGCGTGACGAAGATGCAAAGTCGATCATCGACGCCATCCTTAGTGGTTTGGTCCATGCCGAAGTCGAGATCGACCGGCGGGTGGCTATTGCGCGGGCCGTTGCCGAGGCGGCACCGGCGGATGTTGTTTTGATTGCCGGCAAGGGCCACGAAACTTATCAGGAAATCGCCGGCGAACGCCTGCCTTTTTCCGATCTGGAAGAGGCGCGTATGGCGCTCGCCAAGCGTCGGGAAACTCAGGGAGAGTCCTCATGATGAGCTGTTTGCTGTCGCAAGTTGCTGAAGCTACCGGCGGACGCATGCTAGGGGACGATGTCGCCTTGGATGGCGTATCGACCGACACGCGTAGCGTGGCTGCCGGACAGTTGTTTGTTGCCTTGCGCGGAGAACGTTTCGACGCGCACGACTATTTGTCGCAAGCGGTGCAGGCGGGTGCGAATGCCGTGCTGGTCGCCGATGCGGCACGTGTGCCGGCGGGGGTGGCTGCGGTGCTGGTCGATGATACGCGGCTGGCACTGGGGCGTCTGGCAACGGCTTGGCGTGCCCGTTTCGCCATTCCGGTCATCGCAGTTACTGGCTCGAATGGCAAGACAACGACCAAGGAAATGATCGCCAGTATTCTCAAGGCAGCGTTTGACGATGCTGTGTTGGCAACGCGCGGCAATCTGAACAACGATATCGGTCTGCCGCTGACCTTGCTTGGCCTTGGCGCCGAACACCGGGCAGCCGTGATTGAAATGGGCATGAACCACCCCGGGGAAATCGGCTATCTGGCAGCGATTGGTGCGCCGACGGTCGCATTGGTGACCAACGCGCAGCGCGCACACCTGGAAGGCATGGGGGATCTGGACGAAGTCGCTCGGGAAAAAAGCACGATCTTCGACGGCCTGGCGGCAACGGGGGTTGCAGTGATCAATGCCGATGACGGATATGCCGGCTTCTGGCGCCAGCAGGCAGGAACGCGCAAGGTGCGTACTTTTGGCATTGATCAGCCGGCCGATGTACATGGCACCGTTCGCCAGCACGGCCTGGAAATCCGACTTGAACTGGTCGCAGATGAAGGGCAGGCAAGCATCGTTCTCGGTATTCCGGGGCGGCACAATGCGCGCAATGCGATGGCTGCGGCAGCGGCTTGTCTGGCAGCCGGGGTTCCTCTTGCTGCGGTGACTGCAGGTCTGACGGCGTTTGCCGGGGTCAAGGGCCGTCTGCAGCGCCGAGCGGGAAAGTTGGGCGCAGTAATTCTCGACGATACCTATAACGCCAACCCGGATTCTGTGCGGGCGGGCATCGAAGTGTTGGCTGCGACGATTGGCCGCAAGGTGCTGGTGCTCGGCGACATGGGTGAAATCGGCGAAGCCAGTGGCCAGTACCACGACGAAATCGGCGGCTACGCCAAGAGCCAGGGCGTCGATCGCCTGTTTGCGCTGGGCGATGCGACGCAGCAGGCAGTACGCAACTTCGGCGATGGCGCCCGGCATTTTTGCCATGTCGACAAGCTGATTACTGCGGTCAACAAGGAACTTGGCCCGGAAACCACCGTGCTGGTGAAGGGGTCGCGATTCATGAAAATGGAACGAGTGGCGGATGCCCTTGTTGCAGGAGAGGAAAGCTGATGCTTTTGGAACTGGCTCAGTGGCTGGCGCAGGACATTCGATTTTTCAATGTCTTCAACTACATCACCTTGCGCACTGTACTGGCGGCGATGACCGCCTTGCTCATCTCGTTTGCTGCCGGCCCCAGCGTGATTCGCTGGCTGGCTGCGAAGAAGATTGGCCAGGCGGTGCGTACCGACGGACCGCAGACGCACTTGGTCAAATCCGGTACGCCAACCATGGGTGGCGTGTTGATTCTGATCGCGATCGGCATCACAACGCTGCTCTGGGGCGACTTGAGCAACAAGTACGTGTGGACGGTACTGGTGGTGACGCTGGGTTTCGGCATTATCGGGTGGTACGACGACTGGAAGAAAGTCGTCTATCGCGACCCGAAAGGCCTGGCCAGTCGCTGGAAGTTCTTCTGGCAGTCGGTGCTCGGCGCCGGTGCTGCGCTGTTTTTGGCCTTTTCCGCCACGTCGACCGCACAAACCGAACTGATCGTGCCCTTCTTCAAGAGTGTGGCCTATCCACTCGGCGTGATCGGTTTCATCACGCTGACGTACTTTGTCATCGTCGGGACCAGCAATGCGGTCAACCTGACCGATGGCCTCGATGGTCTGGCGATCATGCCGACCGTCATGATCGCCTCGGCTTTTGCGATCTTTGCGTATGTGGCCGGTAACGCGGTCTATGCCAAGTACTTGCTCGTGCCTTACGTGCCGGGCGCTGGCGAGTTGTGCATCCTGCTTGGCGCGATTGCCGGGGCCGGTCTTGGCTTCCTGTGGTTCAACGCCTATCCGGCCGAAGTGTTCATGGGCGATGTTGGTGCGCTGTCACTCGGTGCGGCACTTGGCACCGTTGCCGTCATTGTGCGGCAGGAAATCGTGTTGCTGATCATGGGTGGCATCTTCGTTGTCGAGACGCTGTCCGTGATGTTGCAGGTGTCGTGGTTCAAATACACCAAGAAGAAATATGGCGAAGGCCGGCGCATCCTGCGCATGGCGCCGCTGCACCACCATTTCGAACAAACCGGCTGGAAGGAGACGCAGGTTGTCGTCCGCTTCTGGATCATCACCATCATGCTGGTCCTGGTCGGACTGGCGAGCTTGAAACTCCGCTAAATGGAACTCAAGGGCAAACGCGTTCTGGTGATCGGACTCGGCGAGTCCGGACTGGCGATGGCCAAATGGCTGCATCGTCAGGGCGCGTTCGTCCGTGTCGCCGATACGCGCGACAATCCGCCGAACGTTGAGGCACTGTTGCACGTGGCGCCGGGGGCTGAGTTGCTGACTGGCGCTTTGACCACTGCCACGTTTGCCGGCATGGATATCATCGCGCTGTCGCCCGGTGTGCCGAAGGCAACACCGGCAATTGCTGCCGCCACGGAAACCAAGGCTGGCGCCAGGGTCGATTTGCCCTTGATCTCGGAAATCGAACTGTTCGCTGCCGGTGTGCGCGAACAGGTGCCAGAATCGAAAATCCTGGCAATTACCGGTAGCAACGGAAAAACCACGACCACCGCGTTGACCGCGCATTTGCTGAATGCGGCCGGTGTGTCGGCCGTTGCTTGCGGCAATATTTCGCCGTCGGCGCTCGATGCGCTGATGGATGCGCAGGATGTCGGCATGCTGCCGCAGGTCTGGGTGCTCGAACTGTCCAGCTTCCAGCTCGAAACAACGCATCATCTGAATGCCGTCGCGGCCACCGTGTTGAACGTCTCCGAGGATCATCTGGATCGTTACGACGGCAGCCTCTCCAGCTATGCTGCAGCCAAGTCGCGGGTTTTTCAGGGCAAGGGCACGATGATCCTGAATCGCGATGATGACTGGTCGATGGGGAATGGTCGTTGCGGGCGCAAGATGATTACCTTCGGCCTCAATCCGGCCTCGCGTGCCGTCGATTACGGCTACGCCGATGGGATGATCTGGCGCGGTAAAGAACAGATTGTTGCGGTCAACGCCCTGAAACTGGCCGGTTTGCATAATGCTGCCAACGCAATGGCAGCGTTGGCCTTGTGCGAAGCCGTTGGGGTCGAGGCTAGGCGTCTGGTTGAGCCACTCAAAGCGTTTCGCGGCTTGGCGCATCGGGTCGAGCCGGTGGCGGAAGTTGCTGGCGTGGTTTATATCGACGACTCCAAGGGAACCAACGTCGGTGCAACGCTGGCCGCCATTGAAGGCATGGGCCGTAAGGTCGCCATTGTGTTGGGCGGCGACGGCAAGGGACAGGATTTTTCTCCGCTGCAGCCGGCGCTGGAAAAACATGGCCGGGCCGTCGCCCTGATTGGTCGCGATGCGGAAACGATTGCTGCAGCGATCGCCGGCTGTGGCCTGCCTGTTCAGCACGCCTCCGACATGATGGCCGCCGTCCGTTGGCTGGCCGGTCAGGCGCAGGCTGGTGATTGCGTCCTGCTGTCACCGGCTTGTGCCAGCCTGGATATGTATCGCAATTACGCGCACCGGGCGCAGGCATTCATCGATGCGGTGAAAGGACTTACAGCATGATGCTGTCCGCCCTTGATACGCCGCGCCGCGAAGTGGCTGAAATTGACCATGCCTTGCTGTGGTCGGCTTTGCTGTTGCTGGTTGGCGGTCTGGTGATGGTCTATTCCGCATCGATTGCAATCGCCGAAGGTGGGCGCTTCACCAATTATCAACCGACTTACTACTTGATGCGCCATGGCGTATTCCTGTGTATCGGACTGGTAGCCGGGGCTGTGGCCTTCCAGTTGCCGCTTGCCCTGTGGCAAAAATATGCGCCGTGGTTGTTCATGATCGGTGTGGTGATGCTGGCTATCGTGCTGATTCCCGGTATCGGCAAGGATGTGAACGGCGCCCGCCGCTGGTTGTCGCTGGGTTTTGCCAATCTGCAACCATCCGAATTGATGAAGCTGTTTGCCGTGCTCTACGCCGCCGACTACACGGTACGCAAGATCAACGTGATGCATGACCTGAAGCTGGCATTCCTGCCGATGTTCGGGGCCATGGCACTGGTTGGCATGCTGTTGTTGAAAGAGCCTGATTTCGGTGCTTTCGTGGTGATCATTTCGATTGCCATGGGCATCTTGTTCCTTGGTGGCTTGAAGGCGCGGATGTTCGTGTTGCTCATCGTCGGGCTGTTGATCGCTTTCGCCATCATGATCATCGTTTCCCCGTACCGGCGCGATCGCATCTTCGGTTTCATGGACCCATGGGCCGATGCTTTTGGCCGGGGCTATCAGCTTTCCCATTCGTTGATTGCTTTTGGTCGCGGTGAGCTGTTCGGTGTCGGTCTTGGCGGTAGCGTTGAAAAGCTTTTCTACCTGCCGGAAGCGCATACCGATTTCCTGTTGGCCGTGATCGGTGAGGAATTGGGCTTCGTTGGCGTGTTGACCGTAATCGCGCTGTTTGCCGTGCTGGTGCAGCGGGCTTTCGCCATCGGTCGGCAAGCTGTCCAGCTGGATCGTCTGTACCCGGCGCTGGTTGCCATGGGTATTGGTATCTGGATGGGCGTGCAATCCTTCATCAACATGGGGGTCAACGTTGGCTTGTTGCCGACCAAGGGATTGACCTTGCCGTTGATGAGTTTTGGTGGCTCGGGAATTCTCGCCAATTGTCTGGTGTTGGCAATTTTGCTGCGTGTCGATTGGGAAAATCGCCAATTGATGCGCGGGGGGAAACTATGAGTAAAACCATCATGGTCATGGCTGGTGGTACTGGCGGCCACATTTTTCCGGCGCTTGCCGTGGCGGAGAAGTTGCAGGCTGCCGGCTGGCGTGTCGTCTGGTTGGGTAATCCGGAGGGCATGGAGGCTCGCTTGGTGCCGCAACACGGATTCGAGATGGTCTGGCTCAAGTTCGAGGCATTGCGTGGCAAGGGTGTCGGGCGGAAGTTGATGTTGCCGTTCAATTTGCTGCGTGGTTTCCGGCAGGCATGGAAGGTAATTCGTCAGGTGCGTCCCAATGTGGTACTTGGCATGGGCGGCTATATCACCTTCCCTGGTGGGATGATGGCTGCGTTAAGTGGCGTGCCACTGATCCTGCATGAGCAGAATTCGGTGCCCGGTCTGGCCAACAAGGTATTGGCCGGCGTCGCGGACCGGATCGTTACCGGCTTCCCCGCGGTATTTGGCAAAGGCTTGTGGCTCGGCAACCCGGTCCGTCCGGAAATCTGCCAGGTTGCGCCACCGGCCGAGCGCTTTGCCCAACGCACAGGCGCACTGCGGGTGCTGGTGATCGGTGGCAGTCTGGGCGCCACTGCGCTCAACGAAATCGTGCCGCAAGGCATGGCCAGACTACTGGCCGATGAGTTGCCGCAGATCGTTCATCAGGCGGGAGAGAAGCATCTCGAAGCCTTGAAGGCAGCCTATGCGGCTGCCGGTGTGCCAGCTCATTGCGTTCCATTCATCGAGGATATGGCGGGCGCCTATGAATGGGCGGATCTGGTGATTTGTCGGGCCGGTGCCTTGACCATTGCCGAACTGGCTGCCGTTGGCGTGGCTAGCATTCTGGTGCCTTTTCCGCATGCGGTCGATGATCATCAGACGATGAATGCCAAATTTCTGGTCAATGCTGGTGGGGCTTTTTTACTGCCGCAAACTGAATTGACCGCCGATGCCATCGCGCTGATTCGCAACTATTCGCGCCCCCAACTGCTGGAAATGGCCGAGAAGGCGCGCAGCCTGGCCAAGCCGGATGCCACGGCTGAGGTGGCCAATCTCTGTACAGAAATCGCTAAATGAAACACAAGGTCAAACATATTCACTTCGTCGGTGTCGGTGGCTCGGGCATGAGCGGTATCGCCGAAGTGCTGGCGCACCTCGATTACACGGTCAGCGGCTCGGATCTGGCAGCCAGCGCGACAACGCGCCGGCTGGAAGGCGAGGGCGTGCTGGTGAGCATCGGCCATGCGGCAGAAAACATCGCCGGGGCGGATGCAGTCGTTATTTCGACCGCGGTCAAGGAAGACAATCCCGAAGTGATGGCGGCGCGCGAACGCAAGATCCCGGTCGTGCCGCGTGCCCAGATGCTGGCTGAACTGATGCGCCTGAAGCGCGGCATCGCCATCGCTGGCACGCATGGCAAGACGACGACGACCAGCCTGGTCACCAGCATCCTGGCCGAAGGCGGCATTGATCCGACCTTCGTTATCGGTGGTCGGCTGAATGCGGCTGGCGCCAATGCTCGTCTCGGTAGTGGTGATTACCTGGTGGCCGAAGCCGACGAATCGGACGCGTCCTTCTTGTTCCTGTCGCCAATGATTTCGGTAGTGACGAACATCGATGCAGACCACATGGAAACCTATGGTCACGATTTCGAACGCCTGAAGGGAGCCTTCGTCGATTTCCTCAATCGCCTGCCGTTCTACGGTGTTGCCGTACTGTGTGGCGACGATGCCAACGTGCGCGCCATCATGCCGCAGGTCAGCAAGCAGATCGTTACCTACGGCCTCGATCCGGCTTGCAATTTCTACGCCGAAAACATCGTTGCCGACGGTGGCCAGATGCGCTTTACCTGTGTTCGGGTTAACGGGACGACGTCACGCCTCGAGATCACGCTGAATACGCCGGGCATGCACAACGTGCTCAACGCGCTGGCCGCCATTGCCGTGGCCACCGAGGTGCAGGTGTTTGACGCTGCGATCATCAAGGCGCTGGCCGAGTTCAAGGGCGTTGGCCGACGCTTCCAGCGCTATGGCGAAGTTGCCCTCCCGACGGGCGGCAGCTTCACGCTGGTCGACGATTACGGCCATCACCCGGTCGAAATGGCGGCAACGCTGGCCGCCGCCCGTGGCGCCTTCCCCGGTCGTCGTTTGCTGCTGGCTTTCCAGCCGCATCGCTACACGCGGACGCGCGACTGTTTTGAAGACTTCGTCAAAGTGCTTTCTACGGTCGACGCCCTTTGTCTGGCAGAAATCTACGCCGCTGGCGAAGCGCCCATCGTCGCCGCCGACGGTCGTTCGCTGGCCCGCGCGCTGCGCGTGAGCGGCAAGGTCGAGCCGGTGTTCGTCGAGGATATCGCGGCAATGCCGCAAGCAATCATGGATGTCGCCCGCGATGGCGACGTGGTGTTGACGATGGGTGCCGGTTCTATCGGTGCGGTGCCCGGCAAACTGGTGGAAGGCAAATGAGCAGTTTCGGCAAGGTCGCAGTCCTCTTCGGTGGTACATCCGCCGAACGCGAGGTTTCCCTGAACAGCGGTTCGCGTGTGCTGGCCGCATTGCAGGGCCAGGGCATCGATGCCCATCCTTACGATCCGGCCGAGCAACCGCTCGATGCCCTGAAGGGTTACGACCGCGCTTTCATCGCGCTGCATGGTCGGCACGGTGAGGACGGCACGATCCAGGGGGCGCTGGAAGTGATGCACATCCCGTACACCGGTTCCGGCGTACTGGCGTCGGCGCTGGCGATGGACAAGTTCCGCACCAAGCTGATGTGGCAGGCCGCCGGCCTGCCGGTGCCGGAATATGCGCTGCTCAATGCCGACTCGGATTTCAACGATGTCGAAGAGGAACTCGGCCTGCCGCTGTTCGTCAAGCCGGCGCGCGAAGGTTCGTCGATCGGTATCACCAAGGTGTCGACGCCGGGCGCGCTGAAGGCGGCCTACCAGGAGGCGGCCCGCCACGATCCGCTGGTCATTGCCGAAAAGGGCGTGATGGGCGGCGAATACACGGTTGGTATCGTCGGCGACCAGGTGCTACCGATCATCAAGATCGAGCCGGCCACCGACTGGTATGACTACGAGGCCAAGTACAACCGCGACGATACGAAATATCTGTGCCCTTGCGGCTTGTCCGAAGCGAAGGAAATGGAAATCCGCCGGCAGGCGCTGGAGGCGTTTCGCATGCTTGGTGGGCGCGGCTGGGGACGGGTTGATTTTCTGATGGACGAGGACGGCAATCATTATTTCCTGGAAGTGAACACCGCGCCCGGGATGACTGATCACTCGCTGGTGCCAATGGGCGCGCGCGTGGCCGGCATGGATTACCCGGCACTGGTGCGTCGCGTCCTCGAACTGGCTGCTAACGACTGAGACGATGAATGTGGCACAAACCCCAACTGCTCAATGCGCTGGCCGACTTGCTGATGCTCGTCGCGGCGGCCGCGTTGCTGGCCGGTGGCGCCGTCTGGTTGGTGCGTGTGCCGTCGTTGCCGGTCAAGCAGGTGGTTTTCACCGATGCATTGCCGCATACGCGGCGGGGCGAGATCGAGCAAGTGCTGCCTTCGGCATTGCGCGGGAATTTTTTCAGTCTCGATCTGGAGGCGGTGCGAGTGGCGCTAGAGCAATTGCCTTGGGTGCGCAAGGTGCAGGTGCGGCGCGTCTGGCCGGCCCGACTGGAAATTGCGATCGAAGAGCATCGTCCGTTAGCGCGCTGGGGAGAGGGCTTTGTGGAAATGGTCAACAGTCATGGCGAGGTGTTCGCTGCGCTGTTGCCCGAAGAGGATATGGCGAAACTGCCTTTGCTCGTCGGCCCACCCGGAACCGCGCGGGAAGTTCTGGAGCGTTATGCCGAATTTACCGATCTTTTTGCCGCGGTGGGCGAACGACCCGTGCAGGTAATGCTGTCGCCGCGTCTGGCCTGGCAATTGAAGTTGAACAACGGGGTGCGCGTGGAAATCGGTCGCGAGCATCCGAAGTCGCCAGTAGAGGCGCGTCTGAAACGTTTTGTCGATGTGTATTCGGGCATGGTGGCGAATTTGCCGGTAGCACCGGCGGTGGTGGATTTGAGATATCCGAATGGTTTCGCGATGAAGGTTGCGGGCGAGGGGAAGGGAAAGTAAGACTATGAGCAGGGACAACAAGGATTTGGTAGTTGGCCTGGATATCGGCACATCGAAGATCGTGGCGCTGGTGGCCGATCTCGATAACGAGGGACGACTCAGTGTGATCGGTATGGGTTCCCAGGATTCGCGCGGCCTGAAAAAAGGCGTCGTGGTGAATATCGAGGAAACCGTGCATACGATCAGCCGCGTCATCCAGGAAGTCGAGCTGATGGCCGATTGCAAGGTCAGTCACGTGTATACCGGGATTGCCGGCAGCCATATCAAAAGCTTCAACTCGAATGGCATGGTGGCGATCAAGGATAAGGAAGTAACTTCCGCCGATGTTGACCGTGTCATTGAAACAGCGCGGGCCATGCCGATTCCGGCCGAGCAGGAAATCCTGCACATCCTGACCCAGGAATTCGTCATCGACGGCCAGGATGGCATCCGCGAACCGATCGGCATGAGCGGCATGCGTCTGGAAGTGAAGACGCATATCGTCACTGGCGCGGTGTCTGCTGCGCAAAACATCGTCAAGTGTGTGCGCCGTTGTGGCCTGGAGGTTAACGACCTGGTGCTGCAACCGCTGGCGTCCAGTTACGCGGTGCTGTCGGAAGACGAAAAGGACCTCGGTGTCTGCCTGATCGATATCGGCGGCGGCACCACCGATATTGCCGTGTGGACGCAGGGTGCGATTCGTCACACCTCGGTCATCCCCATCGCTGGCGACCAGATCACCAATGACATCGCGATGGCCTTGCGCACGCCGACCCGTGAGGCGGAAGAAATCAAGTGCAAGTCCGGTTGCGCCTTGTCCCAGTTGGCCGATGTCGCGGAAAACCTCGACGTTGCCGGGGTCGACGACCGGCCAAGCCGGAAATTGAGCCGCCGGGCGCTGGCCGACGTGATTCAGCCGCGGGTCGAAGAACTGTACGAATTGATCCAGCACGAATTGCGTCGTGCCGGCTTCGAGGAGGTTTTGTCCTCCGGCATCGTGTTGACCGGCGGTGCCAGCGTGATGCCAGGCATGGTTGAACTGGGTGAGGAAATTTTCCACATGCCGGTTCGTCTGGGCAACCCGAAATACGCCGGCAGCCTGGCCGACGTGATCCAGAACCCGCGCTTCTCGACGGCATACGGCTTGTTGCTTGAAGCCCAGGCACAACGCAAGCGGGGGCAGAAAATTCAGGAGAAGCAGGGCATCAAGGATGTCTTCTCCGGCATGAAGCAGTGGTTTTCCAAGAATTTTTAACAGTTTCAGAACGTATTTTCAGAGGAGGTCATCATGTTTGAAATCATCGAGAAGGACGAGGGACTCGGTACCATCATCAAGGTATTCGGTGTCGGTGGTGCAGGTGGCAATGCCATTGAGCACATGATTCGCGAAGGGGTGAACGGCGTTGAATTTATCGCCGCCAATACCGATGCGCAGGCCTTGGTGCGTAATACTGCGCCGAACAAGTTGTCGCTTGGCAAAACCGGACTGGGCGCTGGTGCCAAGCCGGAAGCCGGTCAGGCTGCAGCCGATCAGCACCGCGAGGAAATTCGTGCGGCACTGGAGGGTTCGCACATGGCCTTCATCACGGCCGGCATGGGCGGCGGCACCGGTACTGGTGCTGCCCCGGTGGTTGCCGAGATCGCCCGCGAAATGGGTATCCTGACGGTTGGTGTTGTGACCAAACCGTTCAGCTTCGAGGGCGGCAAGCGGATGAAATCGGCCGAAGCCGGCATCGCCGAATTCTCCAAACACGTCGATTCGCTGATCGTCATCTTGAATGACAAGCTGATGGAAGTCATGGGCGACGATGCTGATGTCGACGATTGCTTCAAGGCGGCAGATGACGTGCTGAAAAACGCTGTTGGCGGCATTGCTGAAATCATTACCTACCCCGGTCTGGTCAACGTCGACTTTGAAGACGTCCGTACCGTGATGGGCGAAATGGGTCGGGCGATGATGGGTTCGGCGGTTGCCTCCGGCGTCGATCGTGCCCGCATTGCGGCAGAACAAGCCGTTGCCTCGCCGTTGCTTGAGGGCGTCAACCTGTCTGGCGCACGTGGCGTGCTGGTCAATATCACGGCAGCCAAGGGCAACCTGAAGATGAAGGAAGTCAATGAAGTGATGAATACCGTCAAGGCTTTTGCTGCTGAAGACGCACACATTATCTTCGGGGCGGTCTACGACGAACATATGGTGGATACGCTGCGGGTCACCGTGGTTGCAACCGGTCTTGGTCAAGTTGCGGCAAAGCGCCAGCAGCAACCGTTTACCGTGGTCGAGCCGGCCATGCTGCAGGCAACCGGCACGCACGATGCCGTGGCATTCAGTTCTTCGCCGGATTACTCGCACCTGGATGTGCCGGCTGTTGTACGCAAGCGTAATGTCACCGTCGAGGCCTTGGCCAATAGCGGTGTGGATCGTTACGATATTCCGGCTTTCCTGCGCAAACAGGCGGATTGATCGGTAATAAAAGCCTTCTCTGAAAAGGGGGGCGGTGCGTTGTGCTAAAATGCGCCGCCTTCCCCAATCATTCAAGTACTTGGCAATGCTCAAGCAACGCACGTTGAAGACTGTTATTCGCGCCTCCGGCGTTGGTCTGCACGGCGGCGTCAAGGTCAATATGACCTTGCGGCCTGCTGCGCCGGATTCCGGTATCGTCTTTCGTCGTGTCGATTTACCTGACCCCGTTGATATTCCTGCTCAGGCACTTCTGGTGGGTGATACGCGGATGTGTTCCTGTCTGGAGCGCGATGGCGTGAAGGTGGGCACTATCGAACACATCATGTCGGCCTTGTGCGGTCTGGGGATCGATAATGCCTGGATCGATCTTGATGCACCAGAAGTGCCGATCCTTGATGGTTCTGCCGCCCCGTTCGTTTTCCTGATTCAGTCGGCGGGTATTGAAGAGCAGAATGCTGCCAAAAAATTCATTCGCGTGACTCGCCCCATCGAAGTCAGTGATGGCGACAAGTGGGCCAGGTTCGAGCCTTATGATGGGTATCGCCTGAGTTTTTCCATCGTTTTCAATCATCCAGCCATCGACAAGTCGGCGCAGCATGCCGAGATCGATTTTGCCGAGCAGTCATACGTGCGCGAAATTTCGCGCGCCCGCACCTTTGGTTTCATGCAGGAAGTCGAATACTTGCGTGAAAATGGCCTGGCGTTGGGCGGTGGTTTGGAAAATGCCATCGTTCTCGACGAGTTCCGTGTGTTGAATCAGGACGGTCTGCGTTACGGCGACGAGTTCGTCAAGCACAAGATTCTTGATGCCGTCGGCGATCTCTACCTGCTTGGTCATCCCCTGCTGGCAGCCTATTCGTCCCACAAGGGTGGGCACGCCTTGAATAATCAACTGGCTCGGGCGCTGCTTGCCCAGCAGGATGCCTGGGAGCTGGTCAGCTTTGCCGAGTCCGGACGTGCGCCGCAAGGTGTGACGCGCTGGTTGGCGCAGGCCGCCTGAGTCGGCTATGTGGCTGCTGCGTCTGCTGGCGGTCATCCTGGTTATCGCGCTCGGCGCAAGTGTTGTGCTCTACGCTTTTACCGGGAAGCGCGAATATCTGAGTTTTGGCTGGCGGCTTTTTCGTTACGGAATCGTCTTTGCGCTGCTGGTGTTTGCCCTGCTGTTTGTTGAGCGGTTGGCGGTTATTCCGCTCTAGCGGCGCGTTGCAACAAGTTGTCCAAGGCGCTGCGCAAAGGGCCTTTTGGCAACATTTCCACGGTCGACCGCAATAGTCCGGCGGCTTTGTCCGAGATGGGCTTGCTGGTGGAACTCATTGATCGCACAGGTATTTGTCGAGGTTGTACTTTTACTTCGATCTCGTTACACTCCACCCCCACACAAGACAACTCGTCGCAAAGCCGCCGATTCATCTGGCGTAATTTCGCGGCGACCGCGCCATTGTCGGCGTGGATAATAATTCTCCCCGATTTGTAATTGGCGACATGCGCCGACTGGCGTAGTGCTGTTGGGGCTACCGCGTCGAAACGGTTGGTCAGCTTCATCAGAAGCCGGGCATGGGCCATGACCCGGCCAGTTGCAGCATCGGCGTCGAGGAATTGCTCAGGCGCTTTATACATAGGAGGTTCCGTGCAGATTATCGTTGTTTCACGCCATCTGAAATCGGCGCGCACGATCACCATTATGCCTCGTCACGTGCTTGCTACCGTGGCACTTTTCGTTGCGCTGGTGTTGTTGACGGCATTCGGCTTCTCCATGATCTCCTTGCATTTCCGTTTGCCCGTGGTCGAAGAGATTCTTTTATCCATGCAGCAGCAGGAAACCCGGAAAACACGGGATTACATCACCAACAATCTGGAATTGATGGCGACGCGCCTCGGTGAGTTGCAGGGGCGAATGTTGCAGCTTGATTCGCTGGGTGAGCGGGTATCCAGTCTGGCAGGCGTGAAGTCATCCAGGAAGGCCGTCAATCCTGATGGCAAGCCGGGGCAGGGTGGGCCTTTTCTTCCTGAGCCCATGTCGGCAACTGAGTTGCAGCAAGAAATCGAGCGCTTGGCTGTAGTGCTGGATCAGCGGACGGACGAATTGGCTTACATGGAATTCAAGTTGCTTGAGAAGCGTGTTGAGCAGCGGCTGATGCCGACGACCTTGCCGGTCAAGAACGCCATTCTTGGTTCAGCTTTTGGCTATCGCAATGATCCGTTTGCTGGCTTGCGTTCGCGCCACGATGGCCTGGACTTTTCTGCACCAACAGGTACGCCGGTTAGTGCTGCGGCTGACGGTGTGGTGTTGGCGGCGGTTTTCCATCCGGAGTACGGCAATATGATCGACATCGATCATGGTGATGGTTTGTCGTCGCGCTACGCTCACTTGGCAACCATGACGGTTGTCGAATCAAAGATTGTCCGGCGCGGAGAGAAAATAGGTACGGTAGGGAGTACTGGTCGTTCGACCGGGCCACATCTGCATTTTGAGGTTCAGATGCTTGGCGTGCCCCAAAATCCTGCGACTTTTCTGAAGCGCGGCGAAGCGTTCGCCCATTCGTCGCGTCGCTGATCCTTTTTGTCATGCCGGCGGGCAAACCCGCCACGTGGACCGGGCGTGCTAGAATCCCGGCTCCTTTGCATTTGTCTGCGCAAAACCCTATTCCATCGCGATGATATCCGGCCTACTCAAAAAGATTTTCGGCAGCCGTAACGATCGGCTGATCAAGCAGTATTCCCTGACCGTCAAGCGCATCAATGCGCTCGAACCGCAAACAGCGGCATTGTCCGACGAGCAGCTCAAGGCCAAAACAGAGGAGTTCAGAAAGCGACATGCCGATGGTGAGTCGCTCGATGGCCTGCTGCCCGAAGCCTTCGCGGTCGTTCGCGAGGCTGGCAGGCGCGTCCTTGGCATGCGCCACTTCGATATGCAGTTGATCGGCGGTATGGTGCTGCATTACGGCAAGATCGCCGAAATGCGTACCGGCGAAGGTAAAACGCTGGTGGCAACCTTGCCGGCCTACCTGAATGCGATTTCCGGCAAGGGCGTGCATGTCATCACGGTCAATGACTACCTGGCTAGTCGCGATGCTGAGTGGATGGGGCGCCTGCATCGTTTCCTCGGCCTCTCCGTCGGGGTCAACCTGTCGCAGATGGACCATGAGACCAAGCAGGCGGCTTATGCAGCCGATATTACCTACGGGACCAACAATGAATTCGGTTTCGATTACCTGCGTGACAACATGGTTTACGCCGGCGATCAGCGGGTGCAGCGCAGCCTGAATTACGCCATTGTCGATGAGGTCGATTCGATCCTGATCGACGAGGCGCGTACACCCTTGATCATTTCCGGTCAGGCCGACGATCACACCGACCTCTACCTGCGCATGAAGGATGTCGTGCCCAAGCTCTCGCGGGCGATGGAAGAAAAAGACGAAGGCGATTACTGGGTTGATGAAAAGGGCCATCAGGTCCATTTGTCCGAGTCCGGTTACGAGCATGCCGAAGGTCTGCTGGCCGAAGCCGGCTTGTTGAGCGAAGGCAGCAGCTTGTACGATGCGGCCAACATCACGCTGATGCATCACCTGAATGCCGCGTTGCGTGCCATCAGCCTGTTCCACAAGGACCAGCATTACGTGGTGCAGAACGGTGAAGTCATTATCGTCGACGAATTCACCGGGCGTCTGATGTCCGGTCGCCGCTGGTCAGATGGCCTGCATCAGGCAGTTGAAGCCAAGGAAGGCGTGCAGATACAGTCCGAGAATCAGACGCTGGCGTCGATTACTTTCCAGAATTATTTCCGCATGTACGGCAAGCTGGCCGGCATGACCGGTACGGCAGATACCGAAGCTTACGAATTCCAGCAGATTTACGGTCTGGAAACCGTGGTCATTCCGACCAATCGTCCGATGGCCCGCAAGGACATGAACGATCTGGTCTACAAGACCATGGACGAGAAGAACGCCGCCATCGTTGCCGATATCCGCGACTGCGCCCAGCGCGGCCAGCCGGTGCTGGTGGGTACGACATCGATTGAAGCGTCGGAGTTGCTGTCTTCCCTGCTCGACAAGGAAAAGCTGTCGCATCAGGTGCTGAACGCCAAGCAGCATGCCCGCGAAGCGGAAATCGTTGCCCAGGCCGGTCGACCGGGGATGATCACCATCGCCACCAACATGGCCGGTCGCGGTACCGACATCGTGCTCGGGGGCAATATCGAGAAATCGCTGGACGCCGTGCGCGACGATGAGTCCCTGCCGCAGGCCGAGCGGGATGCCAAGGTTTCTGCGCTGAAAGCCGACTGGCAGCAGGTACACGAAGCCGTGCTGGCCGCTGGCGGTCTGCACATCATTGGTTCAGAACGCCACGAATCGCGCCGTATCGACAACCAGTTGCGCGGTCGTGCCGGTCGCCAGGGTGATGCCGGTTCGTCACGCTTCTACCTGTGTCTGGACGATCCGCTGTTGCGCATCTTTGCCGGTGAGCGCCTGCGAGCCATCATGGACAAGTTGAAAATGCCGGAAGGCGAAGCGATCGAGCATCCGCTCGTTACCCGCTCGCTGGAATCGGCGCAGCGCAAGGTCGAGGCGCGCAACTTCGATATCCGCAAGCAACTGCTGGAATACGACGACGTGTCGAACGACCAGCGCAAGGTCATTTACCAGCAGCGCAACGAATTGCTGGAAACCGACGATATTTCGGAAACCATCACCGCAATGCGCCATGGCGTGATCGCCGATATCTTCCGCATCTACGTGCCGACTGATTCGGTTGAAGAGCAATGGGATATGGCGGGCCTGGAAAGTGCGCTGGCAGCTGATCTGCAAATCGCTGCACCGGTGGCACAGTGGTTCAAGGACGAGCCGACCTTGTCCGATGATGAAATTCTTACGCGCATCATCGAGCGGGCCAATGCCGCTTACCAGGAGAAAATCGATCAGGTCGGGGCGGAAACCTTCCAGCAGTTTGAGCGCAACGTCATGCTGCAGAGCCTCGATTCGCATTGGCGGGAGCATCTTGCCGCGCTGGACCATTTGCGTCAGGGGATTCATCTGCGTGGTTACGCGCAAAAGAATCCGAAGCAGGAATACAAGCGCGAAGCGTTTGAGCTATTCGAAACCCTGCTTGACCAGGTGCGCAAGGAAGTGACGCGTATCGTATTCACCGTACAGATTCGTTCGCCGGAAGATGTTGAAGAAACTGCGCCGCATGCCGATGTCAGCAACGTCAAGTACCAGCATGCCGGGTACGACGAAGCACTGGCCGAGGAAGACGAGGCGCAGGGCGGTCAAAATGCGCCGAAGGTCGGTCGAAACGACCCCTGCCCCTGTGGTTCCGGGAAAAAATACAAGCACTGCCACGGAAAACTGTCCTGATTTTTACCGATTTCACCCAAGGCACCCGCGCGGTGCCTTGATGCTTTTGGAGCTAGCTGCATGCCCGTTAATTACGCCACCCCTGCTGCCGATCAACTCTTTGCTGTTGCCGGTGTTCGCCTTGGTGTTGCCGAGGCCGAAATTCGCAAAAAAAACCGTCGCGACCTGACCCTGGTTGCGCTCGATGCCGGTTGTACCGTCGCCGGCGTGTTTACGCAGAATCGTTTCTGTGCCGCACCGGTGCAGTTGTGCCGCAAGCATCTCGCCGGTGGTCAGGAAATCCGAGCGCTGGTGGTTAATACCGGTATCGCCAATGCCGGCACCGGCGAGCCGGGACGGCAGGCGGCGCAGGAAACCTGTGTTGCAGTCGGAGAATTGCTTGGTGTCGCGGCGGAACAGGTGCTGCCTTTTTCGACTGGCGTGATTCTGGAATTGTTGCCGGTCGACCGCATCAAGGCCGGCCTGCCGGCGGTCTTTGCCGATCTGAAGGCCGACAACTGGCATGCCGCAGCGCACGGCATCATGACTACCGACACGGTGGCCAAGGCCGCCTCGCGCATTGTTACGGTCAACGGCAAGAAAGTGACGATTTCCGGTGTCTCCAAAGGCGCCGGCATGATCAAGCCGAACATGGCGACCATGCTGGGTTTCCTCGCCACCGATGCCGGCATCGCCCAGCCATTGCTCGACCAGCTGGTCAAGGACGCGGCCGATGCGTCGTTCAATTGCATTACCGTCGACGGCGATACCTCGACCAATGATTCCTTCGTGATGATCGCTTCCGGCCAGTCCGGCGCCTGCTTCGTCGCTGAAACCGATGCGGGTTGGGCGGAAGTCAAGGCAGCGATCATTGCAGTCTCGGTCGAATTGGCGCAGGCCATCGTTCGCGACGGCGAGGGCGCGACCAAGTTCATCACCGTCGCTGTGCAGGGCGGCAAGTCGATCGAGGAATGCCGTCAGGTCGGTTACGCGATCGGCCATTCGCCGCTGGTCAAGACCGCCTTTTTCGCTTCCGACCCCAACCTCGGCCGCATCCTCGCCGCCGTCGGCTATGCCGGCATTACCGATCTCGACGTCGATGGCGTCAAGGTTTGGCTGGACGATGTACTGGTCGCCGAAAAGGGTGGTCGCGCCGCGTCGTACAAGGAAGAGGATGGTGCCCGCGTGATGGCGCAGGCCGAGATCACTGTGCGTGTTGACCTCGGTCGCGGCGCTGCCGCGGCCAATGTTTATACCTGCGACTTCTCCTACGATTACGTCAAGATCAACGCCGACTACCGTTCGTAAGCAATGACCGACATCCGCCGCGACCTGACGCGTACGACGCTGGCGATTTTTTTCATCGTCGGGCTGATCGGCCTGTCGCTGTGGGTGTTGCGGCCTTTTCTGGCGGCCGGTGTGTGGGCGGCGATGATAGTCGTTGCTACCTGGCCGCTGTTCATGTCGCTGGAAAGCCGCCTCGGCGGACGTCGTCTGCCGGCGATCCTGATCATGACGCTGGGCATGTTGCTGCTACTGGTGCTGCCGCTGTGGCTGGCAATCGATACCATTTCCGGCAATACCGAGGCGTTGACCGCAGCAGCCGACTATCTGGTGGAAAACGGCTTGCCGCAGCCACCAAGCTGGGTGGCCGGTTTGCCGCTGGTCGGCGAGATGCTGGCCGGCTTGTGGTCGCAACTGGCGACTGGCGGTTCGGCCGGGATCGTCGCCAAGGTAACGCCTTATGCCGCCGATACCGGAAAGTGGGTGCTTGCCCAGGTTGGCGGTTTGGGTGGCATGCTGGTGCAGTTCCTGTTGATCGTCACCATCGCCGCCATCATGTATTCCTCCGGTGAACCGGCGGCACGTCAGGTGCTGCGTTTCGGCCGTCGACTGGCGGGTACGCGGGGTGAAAACTCGGTCATCTTGGCCAGCCAGGCAATTCGCGGCGTGGCGCTGGGGGTTGGCGTTACCGCCATCGTGCAGACGGTGCTTGGCGGCCTTGGCCTAGCCGTCGCAGGCGTACCGTTTGCCGCGCTGTTGTCGGCAGTGATGCTCATGCTATGCATCGCCCAGGTCGGCCCGGTGCTGGTGCTGTTGCCTGCCGCCGGCTGGTTGTTCTGGGCGGGCGATACCGGTTGGGCGGTGTTCTTGCTGGTGTGGAGCGTGATCGTTGGCAGTCTGGATAATTTCCTGCGTCCGATGTTGATCCGGCGTGGTGCCGACCTCCCTCTCATATTGATTTTCGTTGGCGTCATCGGCGGCATGCTCGGCTTCGGGCTGATCGGGATTTTTGTCGGCCCAGTCGTTCTGGCCATTACGTGGACGCTGATGCAAGCCTGGATTGCCGATGCGCTCGGCGATGACGTGGTGTCAGCGACGGTGCAGCCGGATATGGCGGAACCACCCGCCGGCGAGGGCGGCGCGGTCGCTGGTCAGGTGCAGTCCGGGAGCGCCGTCGAGCAAGTCCTCGAAAACCACGTCGAGCCGGGTAGCGACGCGGCGCGCTAAGGGATTGAGCAGGCGTCGTACGGGGGCATGCTGGTCGCGGCGGAGGAATTTGTCGAGAATCAGTGCTTGGCCCCCCGGTTTCAGGACCCGCGAAATTTCTGCCAGGCAGAGGGCTGGTTGAGGGACGACCGCCAGGATCAGGTGGGCAACCACGGCATCGAAGCTGGCGTCGTGAAACGGCAACTGATGTACGTCGCCTTGCAGCGGGAAAAAATTCAGGTGCTGGGCGCGTGGCAACGAACGGCGCAACATGGCGCGTGTCAGGTCGAGGCCGACATAGCTGTGTTGGGCCGGCAAGTGCGGCAGGTCGAGTCCGGTGCCGACACCGGCCAGCAAAACCCGGCTCGGGGCTGCTGGCAATTCAGCCAGACTGTTCTGACGAATCCGCCGTGTGGCTCGGTCGACCGCGAAATCGTAGAACGGCGCGATCAGTCCGTAGCTTTGTTTGAGCCCCATTCAGTGCAGGGCGCGTGGCATCGCCAGCACGAATTCCGGAATGTCCACCGAAAAATGCGTACCGTCTTCGCCAATCAGTTGATAACTGCCCTTCATCGTGCCAACCGGTGTGTTCAGTGACGAACCGCTGGTGTATTCAAAGCGTTCGCCCGGTTGCAGCAGGGGCTGTTTGCCGACGACGCCCAAGCCGCGCACTTCTTGCACCTGATTGTTGCCATCGGTGATGATCCAGTGGCGCGAGACCAGTTGTGCAGCAATGCTGCCTGTGTTGCGAATCGTGATCGTATAAGCGAAGACGTAGCGGTTTTCTTGAGAATCGGATTGTTCTGGAATGAACTGAGGTTGCGCGCTGATTTCGATCTGGTACTTGTCGGGGTCGGTCATGGGATAATTTCGTCTCTTATTTTCAGGGAAACAGCATGTCTGCCAGCGATTTCATCATTGCACCGAGTATTTTGTCCGCCAACTTCGCCAAACTGGGCGAGGAAGTGGCCAACGTCATTGCCTCGGGTGCCGACTGGATTCACTTTGACGTGATGGACAACCATTATGTTCCCAATCTGACGATAGGCCCACTGGTCTGCGAAGCGATCCGCCCGTGTACGACGGCGCCGATCGACGTGCATCTGATGGTCAAGCCGGTGGATCGCATCATTCCCGATTTTGCCAAGGCCGGCGCCAATATCATCACCTTTCATCCGGAGGCATCCGAGCACGTTGACCGCAGCCTGGCGCTGATCCGCGACGCCGGTTGTCAGGCCGGACTGGTCTTCAATCCGGCCACGCCGCTGGAGTACATGGATTACGTGATGGACAAGCTCGACGTGATCCTGCTGATGAGCGTGAATCCCGGTTTCGGTGGCCAGAAATTCATTCCCGGTACGCTGGCCAAGGCCAGGCAGGCCAGGGCCAAGCTGGATGCCTATGAACGGGAAAGCGGTCGGCGCATCCGCCTGGAGATCGATGGTGGGGTCAACACTGGAAATATCGCCGAAATCGCCCGTGCCGGCGTTGATGCCTTCGTTGCCGGTTCAGCCGTTTATGGTGCCGGCAAGGATGCCGACCCACATCGGTACGATTCCATCATTGCCGCATTGCGTGGCGAACTGGCCAAAATCTGAGGTCTTTTCGGCTGGTGTTTCGGCTGGACAGCAGCAAAGTGCATGCGCTAGACTGCGCTTCGTCTGCCGAACTTATCGTATTCTCCGGCCGATCTCTCCTTCAGACCTCCCGACCAAATGACCGCATCGCATAACTGGAAAATCGAGCTTCGTTGGCGCCCCTGGCGTCCGTAACCACTCGTCCGTTTGGCGCCACTTGCTGGCGCGCCCAGTTTGCAGCATTCCCGTCATTGCCGAGGCTTTCCATGACCGAAACCGAATTCAACGCGCTCGCCGCGCAAGGCTACAACCGTATTCCCGTCACGCTGGAAACGTTTGCCGATCTCGACACGCCGCTGTCGATCTACCTCAAGCTGGCCAACGGCCCGTTTACCTATTTGCTCGAGTCGGTGCAGGGGGGCGAGCGTTTCGGTCGTTACTCGATCATTGGTCTGGCTTCCTCGACGCGCATTGTGGTCAGAGGCAGCGAAGTGCTGGTCCTGACCGGCAACCGGATTGCCGAACGGGCGAGCGACAGTAATCCGCTCGATTTCATCGGCGACTACATGAAGCGTTTCAAGGCCCCTCCGGCGGCCGGATTACCGCGCTTTCTCGGTGGTTTGGTCGGTTGCTTTGGTTACGACACCGTTCGCTATGTCGAAACCCGCCTGACGCGCACGCAGCGGCCGGACGAAATTGGTACGCCGGATATCCAGTTGCTGCTGTCCGAAGAAATTGCCGTAGTCGACAATCTGTCCGGCAAGCTGACTCTGATTGTCTTTGCCGAGCCGGGTTTTCCCGGGGCATACCAGAAAGCGCGTGCGCGTCTGAAGGAGTTGCTGGCCAAATTGCGGCAGCCGGTGACGATTCCGGCCGAGCAGCCAGCTTCTTCCGAGCCTGCTGTCTCAATGTTTGGGGAGGCGGCTTTCAAGCAGGCGGTGCAGAAGGCCAAGGACTACATCACCGAAGGCGACGTCATGCAGGTCGTGCTGTCGCAGCGTATGACCAAGCCTTTTCACGCCAGCCCGCTGGCCTTGTACCGGACGCTACGTAGCCTGAATCCCTCGCCCTACATGTTCTATTTTGATTTCGAGGATTACCACGTCGTCGGTGCCTCGCCGGAGATTCTGGTGCGCCTTGAAGGTGATCGCGTGACCGTTCGCCCGATTGCCGGAACGCGCAAGCGCGGCGCTTCGCCGGAAGAAGATGCCGCGCTGGCTGCCGATCTCCTGTCCGACGAAAAAGAGCTGGCCGAACATACCCAATTGCTCGATCTGGGTCGCAATGACTGTGGTCGGGTGGCCAAGATTGGCAGCGTCAAGCTGACCGAGCGCATGCTGATCGAGCGCTACTCGCATGTGATGCACATTGTTTCCAACGTCGAAGGTCGGCTGGAAAGTGACCTCGATGCGCTCGATGTGCTGAAAGCGACTTTCCCGGCCGGCACGGTTTCCGGCGCGCCCAAGGTGCGGGCAATGGAAATCATCGACGAACTGGAACCGGTCAAGCGCGGCATTTACGCCGGCTCGGTGGGCTACCTCGGCTTCAATGGCGACATGGATCTGGCGATTGCCATCCGTACCGCCGTGCTCAAGGACGGCAAGCTGCATGTGCAGGCCGGTGCCGGCATCGTTGCCGATTCCAATCCCGATGCCGAATGGCAGGAAACGCAAAACAAGGCACGTGCCGTGCTGCGCGCCGCCGAACTGGCCGAGCAGGGCCTGGATACCCGGATCGATTGAGGAATAGCCATGTTATTGATGATCGACAATTACGACAGCTTTACCTACAACATCGTCCAGTACTTCGGCGAACTGGGGCAGGAGGTCAAGGTTTTCCGCAACGACGCCATCACGCTGGACGAAATTGCCCGCCTGCAGCCGCAATACCTGGTGATTTCCCCGGGACCCTGCGCACCGGCACAGGCTGGTGTGTCGCTGGCGGCAATCAAGGAATTCGCCGGCAAGATTCCGCTGCTTGGCGTTTGTCTAGGCCATCAGGCCATTGGCGAAGCTTTCGGAGGCCGCATTGTGCACGCGCAGAAGCTGATGCACGGCAAGGTTTCTCCGGTCCACCACAAAAATGAAGGGGTTTTCCGCAACCTGCCGAATCCCCTGACCTGTACCCGCTATCACTCGCTGGCCATCGAGCGTGCCAGCCTGCCGGATTGTCTGGATATCACCGCGTGGACCGAGGATGGCGAGATCATGGGCGTGCGTCACAAGACGCTGGCTGTCGAGGGCGTGCAGTTCCATCCCGAATCGATCCTGACCGAGCGTGGCCACGATCTGTTGAACAACTTCCTCGAGGAGCACAAGCAATGACCCCGCAAGCGGCACTTCAGCGCGTTATCGAACATCGCGAAATCTTTCACGACGAAATGGTTTCGCTGATGCGCCAGATCATGGGCGGGGAGGTGTCGCCGGTGATGATCGCTGCCATCGTTACCGGACTACGCGTCAAGAAAGAAACTGTCGGCGAGATTGCTGCTGCGGCCAGCGTCATGCGTGAGCTGGCAACGCCGGTCAAGGTGCCTTACGACAAGCATTTCGTCGATATCGTCGGGACCGGTGGCGATGCTGCGCACAGCTTCAATATTTCGACCACCTCGATTTTTGTTGCAGCTGCAGCCGGCGCCAAGGTGGCCAAGCATGGCGGGCGCAGCGTGTCTTCCAGTTCCGGCAGTGCCGACGTGCTCGAAGCATTGGGTGCCAATATCAATCTGGCGCCGGAAAGGGTCGCTGCCTGTATCGAACAATGCGGTATCGGCTTCATGTTTGCACCAAACCATCACAGCGCAATGAAGCACGTTGCACCGGTGCGCCGTGAAATGGGTGTGCGCACCCTGTTCAATATTCTTGGGCCGTTGACCAACCCGGCTGGCGCCCCGAATACGTTGATGGGGGTTTTTCATCCTGATCTGGTCGGCATTCTGGTGCGCGTGATGCAACGTCTCGGGGCGGAGCGCGTGCTGGTCGTTCATGGCAAGGATAGTCTCGACGAGATTTCGCTCGGCGCAACAACCCTGGTGGGTGAGTTGAAAGATGGCGCGGTGCATGAGTATGAAGTGCATCCGGAAGATTTCGGTTTGCAGATGATGTCGTTGCGCAACCTGCGTGTCGGTAGCGCGGAAGAATCCAAAGCCATGATGCTCGGCGCACTCGACAACCAGTCGGGGGCGGCGCGTGAAATCGTTTGTCTGAACGCGGGTGCTGCGTTGTACGTCGCCAATGCCGCCGACAGCATCGGCGACGGTATCGCCAAGGCGCGCGAGGCGATTGCCAGCGGTGCAGCACGGGCGAAGCTGGCGCACTTCGTTGAATGCACGCAGAAACTGGGGGGCGCATGAGCGACATCCTGAACAAAATCATCGCCACCAAGCGCGAAGAAATCGCCGCGGGATTGGCCGTGAAGCCCTTCGCTGTTCTAGCGGCAGAGGCCGCAGCACAATCGGCAACGCGCGACTTCGTTGGCGCCATTCGCCAGAAGATTTCCTGCGGTCAACCCGCTGTGATTGCCGAAATCAAGAAGGCCAGCCCATCCAAAGGCGTTATTCGCGCCGATTTTCGGCCAGCCGATATTGCCAAAAGTTATGCTGAACACGGTGCTGCCTGTCTTTCCGTGCTGACCGACCGGCAATATTTCCAGGGCGCCCCGGAATACCTGCAGGCCGCCCGCGCGGCCTGCAATCTGCCGGTTTTACGCAAGGATTTCATCGTTGACCGCTATCAAGTCATCGAAGCAAGAGCGATGGGGGCCGACGCCATCCTGCTCATCGCCGCGGCACTAAGCCTGTCGGAAATGCAGGCGCTGGAACAGCAGGCATTGGATTACGGCATGGCTGTGCTGGTTGAAGTGCACAATGCTGAAGAGCTGGATGCCGCACTGCAGCTACGGACCCCGTTGCTGGGTATCAATAATCGCAATCTGCGGACGTTCGATGTCAGCCTGGATACGACCTTGGGGCTGCTGGAGCGTATCCCTGCCGGACGTATCGTCATTACCGAGAGCGGCATCCTGGGCGCCGAGGACGTCGCCTTGATGCGCAGAAATCAAGTCCACGGATTTTTGGTAGGTGAAGCATTCATGCGTGCCACTGAGCCAGGTGAAGCGTTGGTGCGGTTGTTTGCCTGAGTCTTTGGATGGCTTGTGCCCCAAGCGATTCCTTGCAATTCGAGAAAGCGGCTCCGGCCGCTTTTTTGTAAATGGGAGTCTTGTTGCGCGAATGCAACACTAATTCGGATTGAGTACTCTGTCGCGGGATTAAGCCTTGCCGCATCGCAGACACGCTTGCGACAATGGACTTTAACTTCTCGATCCGAGAGGTAAAGCTTAACCGGCTCTCTGGGTCGGTTAAACACTAACCACTAAGGAGATTTACTGATGCAAAAGAAGATTATTGCTCTGGCCATCGCTGGTCTGGCTTCTACCGCAGCTTTCGCACAATCCAATGTTACCGTTTACGGTATTGCTGACGTCGGCTACGCCTACTCGTTCGGTGGTGGTCAGGGTTCCCAGCACAATGTCACCTCCGGTGGCCTGTCTGGTTCCCGTATCGGTTTCAAGGGCGTGGAAGACCTGGGCAACGGCCTGAAGGCTCTGTTCACCCTGGAATACAGCGTTGATGTCGATAGCAACGTTGGTATCGGTACCGGTGCTTCTGCTGGTGCCCGTCAGCAATTCGTCGGCCTGACCGGCGGTTTCGGTACCGTTGTTGCTGGTCGTCTGCAGACCGCTGGCTATGACTTCGCTTGCGCCACCAGCCCGATCGCCGGTTCCGCTCTCGACGCACACAACAAGGTTGGCGTTGCTGCCCTGTTGTCCTGTGGCGGCAACGGCCGTGCCAACAATGCTTTCGCCTACATCTCGCCGAGCTTCAGCGGTCTGACTCTGGCTTACAACCACGCTCGTGTTACCGAAGCTGCTGCTTCCTCCAACACCGACGACGTGTACGCCAACCTGCTGTCTGCTCAGTACGCCAACGGCGGCCTGAAGCTGAACCTGACCTACGCTCGCGCTGACGACAACGATCAAGTTGCTCTGGGTGGCGACAAGCGCACTGAATATGGTGTTACCGGTTCTTACAACTTTGGTGTTGCTACCGTTTTCGGTGCTTACCAGACCAACAAGACCGACGGTTTCAGCCGTAACGACAAGGCTTCTCTGGCCGTTGCTGTTCCGGTTGGCGCCAAGGGCACCGTTGTCGGCCAGTATGCTCGCAACAGCATCGACACCGCCAACAATGCTGACAGCTCGGCTTACACCGTTGCTTACACCCACGCTCTGTCGAAGCGCACCACGGCTTACGCTGGTTACACCCACGTTGTTAACGATGGTGGCGTGAATCTGGCTGCTGGCTTCCAGACTGTTGGCGCTGGTAAAGATCCTTCGATCGTCGCTCTGGGCGTTCGTCACGCTTTCTAATCTAGCCTAGCTAGTTTTAGATACTCAAGAACGGTCACTCTTCGGAGTGGCCGTTTTTGTTTGTGTCGGGTTTTGGGATTTTCGGGATGTTTGCGCAATAAAAAAGCACACATGCTATGTGTGCTGATGTTTGAGGCTTCAAGCGCGGTGGTCGGAGGAGTGGCCCCTGCTGTGGGCTGTGTGCGCTCAGGTCAGTATCAGATTATCCCGGTGGATGATTTCCGGTTCTTCGATATAACCGAGGATGCCTTCGATTTCCATGGTTGCTTTGCGTGCAATCAGGCGGGCTTCGCCGCTGCCGTAGTTGCACAGGCCGCGGGCAATTTCATTACCATCGGCAGTCAGGCAGGCGACGGCGGCGCCGCGCTCGAATTCACCCTCTACGCTTTTTACCCCGATGGGGAGCAGGCTTTTTCCTGATTTCAATGCGTTGACCGCACCATTATCGAGAATCAAGCGACCGGCGAGTTGCAGGTGGTCGGCCAGCCATTGTTTGCGTGCAGCCAGCGGAGGGGTTTGCGAGACGAGCAGCGTGCCGACGGGTTCCCCGGCGGCGAGGCGGGTGATGGGGTCAATCTCGTGTCCGCTGGCAATGACCGTATCGGCACCGCTGCGTGCAGCGCGCTTGGCAGCGATGATTTTGGTGATCATGCCGCCCGTGCCAACCCGGCTACCAGCGCCGCCAGCCATGGCTTCCAGTGCTGGATCGCCTGCGGTGGCTTGCTGAATCAGCGTGGCCGCCGGATCCTTGCGCGGATCGGCGGTGTACAGGCCCTTCTGGTCGGTCAGGATGATCAGCGCATCGGCTTCCATCAGGTTGGCGACCAGTGCGCCCAAGGTGTCGTTATCGCCGAACTTGATCTCGTCGGTGATGACCGTATCGTTTTCGTTGATGATCGGTACAACGCCGAGCTCAAGCAGCGTAGCGAGCGTGGCGCGGGCGTTCAGGTAGCGCTTGCGATCCGCGAGGTCGTCGTGGGTCAGCAGGATCTGGGCGGTGTGCAAGCCGTATTTGTTGAAGGCGGCTTCGTAAACTTCGACCAGTCCGGCCTGACCAACCGCTGCGGCAGCCTGTTTTTCATGCACGGTCTTGGGCCGGCGCCCCCAGCCCAGGCGTTGTACGCCGCAGGCGACGGCGCCAGAGGAAACCAGGATGATTTCCCGGCCTTGTTCGCGCAGCTGGGCAATTTGCCGCGCCCAGCCATCGATGGCCTTCAGGTCAAGACCATTACCATTGTTGGTAACGAGCGCCGAGCCGACCTTGACGACCAGGCGTTTGGCGCAGGCCAGGCGATCTCGGCTCATTTTTCTTCGGTGGGGCTAGCGTTGTCTACAGCGTCTTCATCGTCGCTGATGACCGGCTTGGCCATTTGCTCAAGGGCTTCCTGGATGGCGTAGATCAGCGGTTTGGTGCCGTCGCCACTGATTGCGGTGATCGGGAAAACCGGGCCATCGTATTTGGTGGCTTTCTTGTAGGCCTTGAGGAAATCCTTGACGGCTTTTTCACGATCCTCCTCCGGGATCAAGTCCAGCTTGTTCAGGACCAGCCAGCGCGGTTTGTCGGCCAATGCCGGGTCGTGCTTGATCAGTTCGCCAACGATGGCCTTGGCGTCCTTGACCGGATCGGCATCCGGATCGATTGGCGCGATGTCGACCAGATGCAGCAGGATGCGCGTGCGTTGCAGGTGTTTCAGGAAGCGGATGCCGAGACCGGCGCCATCGGCGGCGCCTTCGATCAGGCCCGGTACGTCGGCCATGACGAAACTCTTTTCTGCATCGACGCGGACGACGCCGAGATTCGGGTGCAGCGTCGTAAATGGATAGTCGGCCACCTTCGGGCGGGCCGACGAAACGGCGCGGATCAGCGTGCTCTTGCCGGCGTTGGGCAGGCCGAGCAGGCCGACGTCGGCAAGTACGCGCAGTTCAAGCTGCAATTCGTATTCCTCGCCCTGGCCGCCCTTGGTACATTGGCGCGGCGCACGATTGGTCGAGGATTTGAAATGGATGTTGCCGAGGCCGCCCTTGCCGCCTTTGGCCAGCAGTACCTTCTTTTCGTGTACGTCGAGGTCGGCGAGGATTTCGCCGGTATTGACGTCCGAAACCACGGTTCCAACCGGCATGCGCAGAATGATATCGTCGCCGCCTGCGCCGTATTGATCGGCGCCGCCGCCGTTTTCGCCGCGTTTGCCGATGAATTTCCGGGTGTAGCGATAGTCGACCAGCGTATTGATGTTGCAATCGGCAATCAGGAAAATACTGCCGCCCCGACCACCGTCGCCACCGTTCGGGCCACCCATGGGGATGTATTTTTCGCGGCGGAAAGTCGCGGCGCCATTGCCGCCGTCACCGGCTTTGACATAGATCTTTGCTTCGTCGATGAACTTCATTTTTTCCGCCTCTTATCCACAAGGGATGCGCCACCAGAATCTGGTGGCATAAACTAAAAAGCCCCATCCGGCGGATAGGGCTTTGCGATTCCGCGGTGCTGAATTATTCAGCGGCCGGAACGATGGTAACCGTGCGGCGCTTCTTTTCGCCCTTGATGGCGAACTGGATGGTGCCATCCTTCAGCGCGAACAGGGTGTGATCCTTGCCCATGCCGACGTTTTCGCCAGCGTGGAACTCGGTGCCGCGCTGACGAACAATGATGTTGCCAGCCAGGACGAATTGACCGCCGTAGCGCTTGACGCCCAGTCGTTGGGCTTGTGAGTCGCGGCCGTTACGTGAACTACCGCCAGCTTTTTTGTGTGCCATTTGTTAGCTCCTTGTCTGAACTTAGGCAGCGATCGAATCGATGCGCAGTTCGGTGTAGTTCTGACGATGGCCCTGACGCTTCTGGTAGTGCTTACGACGGCGCATCTTGAAGATCCGGACCTTGTCGTGGCGGCCATGCGACAGCACGGTTGCTTTGACGGTGGCGCCAGCAAGGAAGGGGGCGCCGATCTTTACCGACTCGCCTTCGCCTACCATGAGGATCTGGTCAAGGGTAATTTCTGCGCCAACGTCTGCCGGTATCTGTTCTACTTTAAATTTTAGACCGTTGGTAACGCGATACTGCTTACCGCCGGTTTTTATGACCGCATACATGGGTTGGACTCCGAAAATAAACCAAAAAAGGTGCTACAAAGAACCGCGCATTATACGGAAAAATCCCGGTGAGTCAAAGGTTTGTCGCCTGGTTTGTGCGCATCTCTGTGATAAACTGCCGCGCTTTACGAGGAGAACGCCATGGCTGAAATCACCACCGCCTCCGGGCTGGTCTATGAAGATACCGTTGTCGGCGCAGGCGCTGAAGCCACCGCTGGCGCTTTCGTCACAGTGCATTACACGGGCTGGCTGACCGATGGCAGCAAGTTCGATTCGAGCAAGGATCGCAACGATCCCTTCCAGTTTCCGCTCGGTCAGCGTAACGTGATCGCCGGTTGGGACGAAGGCGTGCAAGGCATGAAGATCGGCGGCACGCGCAAACTGACCATTCCGCCGCAACTCGGCTATGGTGCACGCGGCGCAGGTGGGGTGATCCCGCCGAATGCGACGCTGGTTTTCGAGGTTGAGTTGCTCGATATCCAATGAGTACTGGCGACGATCCCTGGGCCAAATGGCGCAAGTCGGACACCGCTGCTGCGGTCGACGGCGAAAAAACTGAAAAAACGCCGGCGTCTGACCGGAGCCCTGATTTGGGCGACAGTTCGGCGGATAGTGCGCCGGCTCGTGCGCCGACCCAGCGCCCGGTACGACCCGCACCATCGACTGATCCAGCGTCGCCTGCGCCGGCCAAGCCGGAAGGTACTTTGAGTGTGCGCCGGGATATGCCACGTGAAGAACGCCCTGGGCGCCACAAGCCTTTGCGCGGTGGCCCGGTGTCGAAACGCGATTTACCACCAGCCAAAGCCGTTGAAAAGTCGTCTGACAACCCGTGGGCAAAGTCTGCCGGCCGGGCTGCTTCAACGACCAAACCGGTGCGTGCTGACCGGTCGGATTATTCCGCTCGCGATGATCGTCCGGCACGTACCGACCGTCCGCGTACGGATCGTCCGGTGCGCAAGGAGGCATCGGCTACACCGCATGTGCCCTTCGTGCGTAGCGGGCCGCCGCCCGAAGGGACTCGTCTGTCCAAGGTGATGTCCGAGCGTGGCATGTGCTCGCGCCGTGAGGCCGATTTGTGGATCGAACGTGGCTGGGTTTTCGTCAATGGCGAACAGGTCTGCGAACTGGGTTCGCGGATCGATCCGTCGGCCGAAATCACCATCTCGACCGAGGCCAAGAAGGATCAGGCCAAGCTGGTCACCATCCTGCTGCACAAGCCTGTCGGTTACGTCTCCGGTCAGCCGGAACCGGGTTGTATTCCGGCGGTGACGCTGATTACGGCCGAGACACAGATGCATCAGTCGGGCGACATGGAGTTCAAGCCGTGGATGTTGCGCGGTCTGGCGCCAGCCGGTCGGCTGGACATCGATTCGACCGGTTTGCTGGTGCTGACCAGCGATGGTCGCGTGGCACGGAAGCTGGTCGGTGACGATAGTCAGGCGGAAAAAGAATACTTGGTCCGGGTGTCCGGCAAGATGATTCCGAATGGCCTGGACTTGTTGAAGCATGGCTTGGAACTGGACGGCAAACCGCTGCGTCCAGCCTGGGTCAAGCAGCTCAACGAGGATCAGCTTCACTTCATCCTGAAGGAAGGCAAGAAGCGCCAGATTCGTCGCATGTGCGAACTGGTCGGCTTGCAGGTCATCGGCTTGAAACGCGTGCGTATCGGTCGTGTGCGGCTGGGCGACCTGCCGATGGGGCAGTGGCGTTTCCTGCGCGCTGACGAGGCATTCTGAGCGGGATTATTGTTCGGTTTTTGCGACCATAGAAACAAGGGCTGGCCCTAGGACCATAGAAACAAGGGCTGGCCCTAGGACCATAGAAACAAAGGCTGGCCGCACGGTCGAACGCAGGAAATCGTTAAAAACTGTAATCAGGAAGACAAAAACGCCGGCGGGGCGACCCGGCCGGCGTTTTTCATTGGCGAGCAGAAATCAGGCGGCGGGGCGAACCGGCGGCATCATCTGGCATTCGCCTTCGATGACGGTTTTGCCGGCGACCGTGCACACGGTGTCGAGAATGACGCGATTCTTCGCGGCATTGACTTCGCGCACCGTGACGGTTGCGGTGACGGTGTCGCCCGGCTTGACCGGTGCCTTGAACTTCAGCGTTTGCGACAGGTAGATGGTGCCAGGTCCGGGCAGCTTGTTGGCCAGCGTTGCCGAGATGAAGCCGGCGGACAGCATGCCGTGGGCAATGCGGGTGCCGAACATCGTGCCCTTGCAGTATTCCTCATCGAGGTGAGCCGGGTTGACGTCGGTCGAGATGCCGGCGAACAGGATGATGTCGGTTTCGGTGACGGTCTTAGAGGTGCTGGCGGACATGCCGGGTTCGAGTTGGTCGATGTAATAGGTCATGGCTGTTTTCCTGAGTTGAAAAAATTGTGGCGAGACTTTAGCACGTCATTCTGACCGTAATGCTTCAACCGGGTCGAGTTGTGCGGCCCGGCGGGCGGGCAGAACGCCGGCGGCGAGTCCGATGCTGATGGCAAGGGCTTCGGCCAGCAGCACAAAACTGATCGGCGTATGCACCGGCAAGGCCGGTACCAGCAGATGGATCAACTGCGCCAGCCCGATTCCGAGCAGCAGGCCGAGCAATCCACCCAGGGCGGACAGCGCGATGGCTTCGCCGAGAAACAAGCCGAGGATGGTGCGCCGACGGGCGCCCAGCGCGACCAGCAGGCCGATCTCGCTGGTGCGTTCGCTGACCGCGATGGTCATGATGGTGACGATGCCGACACCGCCGACCAGCAGTGAAATGCCACCCAGCGCGCCGACCGCCATGGTCAGTACATTGAGGATGTTGGACAGCGTTTTCAGCATTTCTTCCTGGGTGACGATGGTGAAATCCTCGCGCCCGTGGCGTTCGATCAGGTGGCGACGGATGTTCTCGGCCACTTTGCTGGATGGGATGCCCGCGGCAGCGGCGATATTGATTTCATCGACCCCTTCGCGATTGAACAACTCCTGGGCGCGACCGGCTGGAATGAAAGCGGCGTCGTCGAGATCGATGCCGAGAAACTGCCCTTTCGCAGCCATGATGCCAATCACCCGGAATTGCAGACCGCCGATGCGTACCCGCTGGCCGAGCGCGTTGTCCACCCCGAACAATTCATCTTTCAGCTTGGCACCCAGCACGACGAAAGCGCGGGCATTGGCACCATCGTCATCCGGCAGGTATTGGCCGCTTTTTGCGGTCAACTTGAAAACCACGGCAGAATCGGCGTTGACCCCGGAAATCAGTGTGCGTCGCGTGCGTCCGTTGCCATGAACCTCGGCGTTGCCGCGTACATTGGGTGTCACCGCGACGATGCCGGGCAGGTGCTTGAGCGATGTGGCATCTTCCAGCGTCAAGGGGCGTGCGCTCGAAGGTAGTCCCGACGGCGCGCCGCCGGTTTTGGTCTTGCCCGGCGCAACGCTGACCACGTTGGTGCCGAACTGGGTGAACTCGCCCAGCACGTAACGATGAATGCCTTCGCCGATCGAGGTCAGCAGGATGACCGACGCAATGCCGACGGCAATGCCGAGCAGCGTCAGGAAGCTGCGCAGACGCTGTGCGGTGACGGCGCGGCTGGCGAGTTGCAAGGCGTCGGTTAGCAGCATCTCAGTGCTTCATCAAGGCTTGCACTGGATCGAGCCGGGCGGCGCGGCGGGCCGGCAGGAAGCCGAACAGCAAACCGGTGCCGATGGCCGTACCGAGGCCGGCGATGACCGCCCAGTCAGGCGGATACGCCGGGAATACCGGAAAAATCTGGCGCAGGATGAAGGCACCGAGTTGGCCGAGCAGGTAGCCGAGTAGCGCACCGACCGCCGACAGCATCGCTGCTTCGCTGAGGAAGGCCAAGCGGATGGTCCGGGCCGGTGCGCCGAGCGCCTTGAGCAGTCCGATTTCGCCGGTGCGCTGGGTGACCGCGACGAGCATCACGTTCATCACCAAAATGCCGGCCACCGCCAGACTGATCGCGGCAATGCCGGCGACCGCCAGAGTCAGCGCACCGAGCAGCTTGTCGAAGGTGGCGAGCACCGCATCCTGGGTGATCACCGTGATGTCTTCCTCGCCGCGATGGCGTTGCTTGATGATCGCCAGCGTCTGCTCCTTGGCTTGCGGAATCAGTTCGCGATTGCGCGCCTCGACCAGAACCCGGAACAGCGTATTGGTGTTGAACATCGACAGGGCCAGCGAAACCGGTACGATGACCAGTTCGTCGGTATTCATGCCCAACCCTTGGCCGGTTGACTTGAGCACGCCGATCACCCGCACCCGCCGGTCGCCGATGCGCACCAATTGGCCAACCGCTGGCGTGTTGCCGAACAATTCCTGGCGTATCTTGTTGCCGATGACAGCAACCGACGCGCCACGGTTCCAGTCCTCATCGGGCAGGATGTCGCCTTGCGCCACCTGGAAATCGCGAATGGCAAAGTAATCCGCCACGGTGCCGGCGACCATGACTTCACGCAGGCGCCCGGCAAAATTGATTTCCGATGTGCCAACGAGCAGCGGTGCCACGCGCAGTACCGAAGTTGCTCTTTTGACCGCTGCCGCATCGTCGACCGTAAGATCGCGCGGCGTGCTGGTGATGGCGGTGGCCGGATTGAAGCCGCCGGTGCCGGTACGGCCGGGCAAGACCATGACCAGGTTGGTGCCGAGGGCAGAAAACTGGCCCACGACATAGCGTCTGGCGCCATCGCCCAGCGCCGTCAGCAAGACGACGGCGGCAACGCCGATGGCCATGGCGAACACGGATAGTGCAGTGCGCATCGGATAACCGGTCGCCGCATCGCGGGCGAAGCGCAGGGTGTCAGACAGCCGCATCTACGGCACTGTCGAATTTCAGGCGGCCGTCTTCCATGACGAGCTGCCGGCGGGCGCGGGCGCCCATGCGCTGGTCGTGCGTGACGACAACCAGCGTGACGCCGCTGGCGTTGAGCGCTTCAAGCAGGTTGACCACTTCGTCACCGGTATGGCGGTCGAGATTGCCGGTCGGTTCGTCGGCCAGGATCAAGGCGGGCTGCATGATGGTGGCGCGGGCAATGGCGACGCGCTGGCGTTGCCCGCCGGAGAGTTGGTCCGGCTTGTGGTCGGCGCGGTTTTCCAGCCCGAAATTGATCAAGGCCTGGCTGACGCGCTGCTTGCGCTCGGCCGGTGCGATGCCGGCCAGCATCATCGGCAGCGCGATGTTTTCCGCCGCACTCAACCGTGGCACCAGATGAAAACTCTGGAAGACGAAGCCGATGCGCAGACTGCGCACTGTGGCCTGTTCGTCGGCGCTCAGTGTCGTGACATCGCGCCCTTCAAGCCGGTAGCTGCCCGCGTTGGGACGGTCGAGCAGGCCGAGCAGATTGAGCAGCGTCGATTTGCCCGAGCCGGATGGCCCCATTACGGCAACGTATTCACCGGCGGCGATGGACAAATTCAGCCCGGCCAGCGCGTTGACCGTGGTATCACCGAGCAGGAAGCGGCGTTCGATGCCGGAAAGTTCGATCAAGGCCATCTATTTGGCCACTTTTTCGTCCTGCACGGCCTTGGCGCCGGCCACGACGCCAGCCCGCTCCAGCGAGGTGACGATGCGTTCGCCCGCCTGCAAGCCTTCGCTGACCTCGGTGTGCTGCCAGTTGGCAATGCCGGTCTTGATACTCCGGGCTTCCAGCTTGCCCTCCTTGAGTACCAGCACCTTGTTGCCTTCCAGAATGCTGGCGCTCGGGATGCGCAGCACGTTTTCCCGGCGCTGCAGGATGATCTCGACATCGGCGCTATAGCCAACCAGCAGCTTGCCGGTGTTTTCCGGCTGGGTGAAATCGACCTCGATGTCGACTGTGCGGGCCTGCTTTTCCACCGCTGAAACATAAGGTGCGACACGTTTGACCGTGCCGGGCAGGGTTTGGCCGGGCAGGGCGTCGAGCGTGATGCGTACCGTCTGGCCGACGCTGATTTTGGGCGCATCGACTTCGTCCATCGGCGCATTGACGTAGAGACAGGAATCGTCGATCAGGTCGATGGCCGGTGGCGTCGGCACGCCGGGGGGCGACGGGGTCGAGTATTCGCCCAATTCGCCGACGATCTTGGCGACAATGCCGTCGAATGGCGCATAGAGCGCAACGCGCCCCTGCTCGACGCGGGTGGACTTGAGCTTGGCCTCGGCCTGCGCGATATCCGCCTTGGCCGTGTCGCAGGACGCCCGACGGACTGCCGCCTCGGTTCGCGCGGCTTCTTCGCGGCTGGGCGAGACGAAGCCTTTTTGCTGCAGTTCAGCCTGTCTTTTTGCTTCTTTTTCCGCGTTGACCGCAGCAATGCACACTTCCTCGCTGCGTTTGCCGGCCAGCGCGACCTGCGCGGCAGCCAGCGCCGAGTTGGCCTGCTGATCGTCGTTCCACAATTTCAGCAGCAATTGTCCCTGCTTCACCTTGTCGCCTTCCTTGACGCCGAGGTATTCGATGCGCCCGCCGACAATCGTCGACAGCTTGGTGCGCTGGCAGGCTTCGACGGTGCCGGCGCGGGTATTGGCCAGCGTCGCTTCGACGGTGCCGGTGGCAACCTCGGTGAGCAGGACGGAAACTGCCTTCTCCCGAGTGAACCAGAAACCTGCTCCGGCCAGTACGGCGAGAATGAGCGCGATGATGACGATGCGACGCATGAGTGTCCTAACGGAAACCGGGGAGCCACCCGGAGGGTTCGTTGTCCTGGACGGGCTCCAGGGTGCCTTGATAGAGCGCTTCGATGACGGGGACTTCTCGCCAGGGTTCGTTCATGAAAGTCAGGCCGACGTCTTCAACGGTCTTCCCCGACCAATAATAGTGCGCAACCTCATCGAGTGCGGACAAGGACAGACTATGCGGCAAGCGCAGATAGTCGAGCCAGCTCGCATCGTGAAACGAGCACAGGTAGGCATTCTTGCTGCGCGCGCAGGAGAGGTTTTTGCCAAACACGCGTTCAGGGTGCTTGTCGCGAAAAGCCATGGCATCGATGCGCGTGGCGAACTGCAGCATTGCATGCAGGCGACTGGGCAGATGGTTGTAGCGGCGCTGGCGGAAAAATTCGAGGTGGTATTCGGCAAAGTAATTGCGCACCGAGAGCAACTGATCGCCTGCGCTCGGGGCATTGCCTTCCGGCGCCGCCAGCGTGGCACCGAACGGACTGCCCTTCAGAATGTCCCAGCCCGGCAGATCCGCAGCGGGATCAAGCCAGCAGAACAATTCCAGCGTTGCAGTACCCTTGATCAGGTTGTCCATGATCCGATTGGAATGGTGCGAATTCCATCATTCTCGCCGATTGGCAGCGTTTGACCAACCGCCAGTGTTTATTTTTTCCGGCCGGAAAAACAAGGTGGTTTTTTATTTTCAAAGTGCTAAGCTGAGCCCGTGTCGAGTGTGCAGCAAGCTCGACATTCAGTGGCAGTGAATGCTGCGTTGAAGGAGATTCTATGGTTGTTGTCAAAGGAAGCAGTTCTTGAGATTACCGTGTAGTCCTCCACAAACGGCGTAAGCCGATTTCCCTGACCGTGGTCAGGGTTGCTGCAACAGAAGCCCATGTCTCAACAACATGGGCTTCTCGCTTTCAGGATTCGGCTAGCGTTTCAGCGCTGCAATCGCAGCCGCTGCCGGCCGAAATCCAACGCGCCAGCAGGCGGCTTGCCAACTTTTTCCCGCCAGCCGGCAAGTAAGGGAAATACGCACCAGGATCAAGTAGCAGGCCGCAGTGATAACGCTGTGTTTCGTCCGACCATGCCAAGGCCGGGCAGGGCCCCTTGATCTGCAGGAAGCGCAGGCGGCCGACCGGGCAGGTATCCAGCGCGCAGCACACGCCGCAGCCGTTGCATACGGCACCTTCGGCCGGCTTGGCGGGGGCCGCCTGGTGGAGGTGAATGATTTGTTCTGCCATGCCGGGTAATGAATCACGTCCGGATAAATTGCGCAAATATCTCCTGACCCAGCGACATGCTGCGGGACTGTGATATATATGCGGGCATTCTTTCCTGCTTGATTTGGCGAAAATTATGAACGCAAAAGAAAATCCCACCGTTTATGGGACTGAAGACATCCTGATGAGCCTGTGCAATTCAGTAACCGATGTCCTGAGTGTCGCGACCCAGACCCAGATTCGCTATTCCGGCATGGTGCAGCGGATCACCAAGACCTGCCTGAAGCCGGATATCGGCTGTTTTGTGCTGTTCGATGGTGGCTTCTCCGGGCTGGTGGTGATCAACTTCTCGGCACAGGCGGCGATGGAGTTGTACGAAACCTACATGCTGAGCATGGCGATGGCCAAGGAAGACCTGGCGACTTCGCATACGGCCGATGAAGTGAGCAACGTCATGGGCGAATTGATGAACCAGATCGTCGGCAACTTTACCGGCAAGGTGTCGCGCGAGTTGCAGACGCATATCACGCAGAATCAGCCTAAGATGCTGGTTCTCAACAAGCAGGTGATGTTGAGCGTGGACGCCAATCTCGACAAGCCGGAAGCCCGTCGGGTTACGTTCTTTACCGCACGGAACAACATTTTCTATCTGGAAATGGCCATCGACCGTACCGAGTTCATCAAATTGTTTGATTTCGATGCCCAGGAAATCACCGATCCCGATGCGCTGATTGCCCAGGCTAACAAGGGTAGTGATGCAGCCAAGCCGGCAGCGCAAGCAGAATCCAGCGAACACGACGACCTGCTCAAGTCGCTGGGTATGTAATCCCGGCTAACAGCCCCCGGTTCCGTATGAATTCACGGCCGGGGCAGAAATAATTCCGGATCGACCGCCGTATTGTTCAGAATGACGGTCCAGTGCAAATGTGCGCCGGTCGAGCGGCCGGTCGAACCCACTGCACCAATCTGCTCGCCCTTGCCGATTTTCTGCCCATTGCGTACATCGATGCGCGACAGGTGCATGTAGGCACTGATCAGCCCTTGTCCGTGATCGATGAACACCGTATTGCCGTTGAAGAAATAATTGCCGGTGTCGACCACCACGCCGGCCGCTGGCGTGCGTACCGGTGCGCCGCTGGGCGCGGCAAAATCCAGTCCGCTGTGCGGATTGCGCGGCAGGCCGTTGAAAATGCGGCGCAGGCCGAAGCGTGACGACAAGCGGCCATCGGCCGGTCGGGCAAAATTGGTATCGGGCAAGGCATCGCTGAAGCGCTGCTTGATCTGCTCGGTGTGGGCTTTTTCGCGGGCAATGCGCACCAGATCGTCCGGATCGGGTTCGACCTTGCGTTTTTCCTTGATCGTCAGTCGTTGTTCCGGGTAGTTCTTGCTACCGATAGGGACGCTGATGCTTTCCGCTGTTGCGGTCGACCGGCCTGAAACGCGAATTTCCAGTGGCACCGGCAGGGCATCGAGTGGAATGCCGAACAGTGCGTACCAGCGGCCTTTTTCGGCAACGACTGCCAGCGGCTGGCCATCCCAGTCGGCCTGTGGCCGTGGCTTGCTGCTCGATCCGAGGTCGATGACGGCGACCCCGCCGGGTACCGGTGCATGCGTCGGCAAGGCCCAGGCCACACTTGCGGTCAACGCCAGCCAGAGGGCAAAAATGGTTTTTTTCACGTACTTGATCCTGTGGTCCGATTGGCCCACCACAAGCGCAGGCACAGGCCGATTTCGCTGGTGTAACCCACCGTGACGAAACGGATGTTGCCGTCTGGCGCGATGATGACGAAGGCTGGCGTGCCAGGAATGCCGAAGGTTTTCATGAAAATGCCTTGCGGGTCGTTGAGTGTCGGCCAGCGGTAGCCGTTTTCGCTCATGAAGCGGCTGAGCGCGGCGGCATCACCGCTTTGCGTGGCGATGGTGATCAGCACTTGGTCTTCGGCCAGGCTGGAAACGCTGGCGGCGGTGGTCTTGCAGATCGGGCACCAGTCGGCCCAGAAGTAGATCAGGAGCGCCCGGTCAGGGTGCTGACGCCGCCAGGCGGCGGAATCAAAACGGCTGCCATCGAGCAGTGGACCGTGGAAGTGTGGCAGCGGGCCGCGTGTCGTATCGCGCAATTGCCACATCTGGAAGCCGATGAAGAGGGCAGTGAAGATGACAATTTCCAGTATCCAGCGGCGCCAGCGTGAGGTTTTGCGTGGCGCGGGAAGCTTGCTCATTGGCTCACAATTGTTTCGTGTTGAAGGTGTTGCACTGATTCATGTCGCCCGATTCGAAGCCGCGCTTGAACCAGCGCATGCGCTGTGCCGAACTGCCGTGGGTGAAGCTTTCCGGCACGATGCGGCCTTGCGTCTGTTGCTGCAGGCGGTCGTCGCCGATGGCCGAGGCGGCGGTCAACGCAGCTTCGAGGTCGCCCGGCTCGAGCACATTCTGCATCGTGTCGGTGCGCTTGCCCCAGACGCCGGCCAGACAGTCGGCCTGCAATTCCATGCGCACGGACAGCGCGTTGGCTTCCGCTTTGCCGACCCGCTGCTGGGTCTGATGAATTTTGTCGGCAATACCCAGCAGGTTCTGTACGTGATGGCCGACTTCATGGGCGATGACGTAGGCCTGGGCGAATTCGCCCGGCGCCTTGAAACGATCCTTCAGTTCGCGGAAGAAGGTCAGGTCGATGTACACATTCTGGTCGCCCGGGCAATAGAACGGCCCCATCGCCGACTGCCCGGTCCCGCAGGCGGTCGGCGTTACGTCGGAAAAGAGGACCAGTTTAGGCTCCTGGTATTGCTTGCCCATGCGCTGAAAAGCTTCGTTCCAGGTGTCTTCGGTCGAGGCCAGGACTTTCGAGACGAAAATTGCCGTCTCGTCGTTCGCCGGTGGTCGGCTGGCGCTAGTCGCGCTTTGCTCGATGGCCGGCATGTCGCCACCGCTCAGCATGTTGAGTACGGTCAGCGGATTGATGCCGAGGAAGTAGCTGGCCACCAGCGCGATGGCAATGGTGCCCAGACCCATCCGTCCGCCGCCCAGGCGCAGGCCGCCACCGCTGCTGCGTTGGCCGCGGCGGTCTTCGATGTTGTCGCTTTCGCGGTGGTCATCCATGCGCATGCTGTGCGTCCTTTACCGGTAAAGGTTGATTGCGTCGCGGGTTTCGAGTGCGACCCGGCGAGCCGCGGCGGCAAAATTTTCATCCTTGCCGGCGTACAGGATGGCGCGCGACGAGTTGATCATCAGGCCGCTGGCTTTTACTGTCGCATTTTTTCCTGTTTTCCCGGCGTTGACCGTCGCTTCGATGTCGCCGCCCTGCGCGCCGATGCCCGGCACTAACAGCGGCATGTCGCCGACGATTTCACGCACACGGGCGATTTCGGCCGGGAAGGTGGCGCCGACCACCAGCCCGATCTGGCCGGTCGTATTCCATTGTTCGGCGGCCAGGCGGGCGACGCGCTCATAGAGCTTCTCCCCGCCGACGTCGAGGAACTGCAGGTCGGAGCCGCCGGCATTCGAGGTGCGGCAGAGCAGGATGACGCCCTTGTCCGGGTAAGCCAGGTAGGGATCGACCGAATCGCGGCCCATATAGGGGTTGACCGTGACCGCGTCAGCCTGGAAGCGCTCGAAGGCTTCGATAGCGTACTGCTCGGCGGTCGAGCCGATATCGCCGCGCTTGGCATCGAGAATCACTGGAATGCCCGGATGTTTCTCGTGAATGTGGGCGATCAGCGCTTCCAGTTGATCTTCAGCCCGGCGGGCGGCGAAGTAGGCGATCTGCGGCTTGAACGAACAGGCGAGGTCGGCGGTGGCATCGACGATGCCCTTGCAGAATTCGAAAATCGCATCATCGCGACCGTGCAGGTGTGCCGGGAATTTGGCCGGGTCGGGATCGAGGCCGACGCAGAGCAGCGAGTTGTTTTTCTGCCAGGCGGCGGCGAGCGTTTGGGTAAAGGTCATGCAGCGTCCTTTTTCGGATCAGACGGGAGAAATTGGGAAAACTGGTCGGGCAGCAGGCAGTTTTGCAGGCTGCGCTGGGTAAAGATGAAACGTCCGTCGCAGACGAAGCCAAGTTGCTGCCAATCGACTTCCTTGTTCAGCAGCATCATGCAGCGGATCAGTTCACGGCGCGAGATGCGCTGGTTCCGGGGGAACAGTGCCAGGATCGAACCGTCGAAGCTGTGGCAATCGTGCAGGAAGAAAGGTTCCGGCTTGCGCGTCCGGCCATTGACGTAAATACGCGGGTGATCGTTGAGCGGGCAGGCGCGGCCCCATTGCCACCAGTTGCTTTCGTCGAAAGTGGTGACACGACGGGCGAGCAGTTCGGTCTTGTGCTTGTCCAGGTGCGGGTGCTTCATGTTGTAGAACATGCGCCGGGTTTCGCCGGTTTCCACGGTCTTCGAGCAGACGAACTCCATGTTGCCCTTGGGATGCGTAAAAATCTTGTCCGCCCCGGAAACGGCGCCGACCCGGACGGTGAACACATCGGAAAACTTGATCGCGTGGTTGTCGCGCAGGAACATCAACTGGCCATCGACTTCGGTGAAAGTCCGGCCATCGGCCATGCGCCGGTCGAAGCGGCCTTTTTCGAAGCGGAAAATGGCACAGTTAGGTGTGTGCTTACCGAAGATGCGCACGTCACCAGTTTCATAAAAATGTGTGATGCTGCCCTGTGCGTAGAGCCAGGCATTGAGTTTTTTGGCAGCGGTCAGCTTGATGAATTCGCGCGGCACGATGAAGACCAATTCGCCGCCCGGCTTCAGGTGGCGGATGCACTTTTCGATGAAGAACAGAAACAGGTTGCTGCGCGCATCGAACAGCCCGGATTTCAGTCTTTTTTTGGTGTCGACCGCAACATCCTGAAAACGCACGTAAGGCGGGTTGCCGATGATGGTATCGAACTGCTCGGTCGTCGGATAAGCAAAGAAATCCTGGACCAGAACGCCCGTCGGCGCGACTTGCCGGTCGTACTCGATGCCAACGCAATCCTTGCGCCGCGTTTGCAACTCAGCAAAAAAAGCCCCATCCCCGGCCGATGGCTCCAGCACCCGGCCGGTGTTCTGGCAGAGATCAAGCATGAACGCCACCACGTTGGGCGGGGTGAAGACCTGGCCGAGTTGTTCGACGTTACGTGTCATGCCTGGATTGGTTTGCCTTCGCGTAAACGCTGATAACGGGCTCGGCTTTCCTCAGACTGCCCCAGCCAGGAAAATTCTCGTGCAGCTTCGACCCATTCGAGACGTTGCATTGCCGTCATGCGGCCGAAGGCGGCAAGTTGTTCGTCACTGACGTAGTAGCGGAAGCCGCCGGGAGATTGTGGTGTGTCAGCAGGCACGAATCCGCTCCAGATGTTCGATATCGCTTTCATCCTGTTGGCGCCCGGTGCCCGACTTGAGCGCAATCATGTCGTCAATTGCCGCTAGGGAAACAGGCAAGCCATTTAGGTCACGGATGATGGCGCGTGAAAAGGCATTTTCGATATCGAGGGCTGGTGCAATCAAGATATCGACCATGGTCGGTATGCTCGCTTGATTGTTCTGTAAGCCAAAAGCAATCATGTGCTTTTGTTCCCGCCAGATTCGCCGCTGTTCGGGGTCCTTGATGGCCGAGAGCTTTACTGGCGCGACCGGTTCAAGATTCAGCTTCTGGGCACAACTAATAAAATGGTCAAGATTTTCCTCGTCCATCAGCAGTACGAGATCGACATCCATGGTCATGCGCGGGACGCCATGGAGGTTCATGGCCAAGCCGCCAACGAGCAAGTAACGCACTTTGTGATCGTGTAGCGCCTGAAACAGGTCGAGGTAGATCATTTTTTGCCTTCCTTGGCCGACTGCTCGCGTGCCTTCTTTTCCCAGTAGCGTTCGTTCTTGCTTTCGTCGACGAAGCGGTAGCGACCGGCAAGTTCGCAGCCTTTCATGCCCGGATTGCACGGCAGGTGGTTGATCTTGCTACAGCGATCAGCCACCTCGTGCGGACAACCCCAGCTACCGGCCATGTCAGCCTGCCTTGCCCCACGAATCCTTCAAGGTCACCGTCCGGTTGAACACCGGTGCACCCGGTTTCGAATCCACGCGGTCGGCAACGAAGTAGCCGTGGCGTTCGAACTGGAAGCGTTCTTCCGGTTGGGCATCCTTCAGGCAGGCTTCTAGCTGGGCGGTGATGGTCTGGCGCGAGTCCGGGTTCAGGTCGTCGAGGAAGTCGCGCTCCAGATCGGGGGCGTCGCCTTCGCGGCGGGCGCCGGGGGCGGGGACCTTGAACAGGCGGTCGAACAGGCGAATCTCGGCTTGATAGGCGTGGCCGGCGGAGACCCAGTGCAGGTTGCCCTTGACCTTGACGCTGTCGGCGCCCGGCGTGCCGGATTTGGTTTCGGGCAAATAATTGCAGTGGACCGCAATAATCTTGCCGTTTTCATCCTTGTCGCAGCCGGTGCATTCGACCACGTAGCCATAACGCAGGCGCGCCATGTTGCCCGGAAACAGGCGGCGGAAGCCCTTGCTCGGTACTTCCATGAAATCCTCGCCCTCGATCCACAGTTCGCGGCTGAACGGTACGGTACGCTGGCCAAGTTCCGGGTGCAGCGGGTGGTTCGGCGCGAAGCACTCCTCGACCTGGCCCTCGGGGTAGTTGTCGATGATCAGCTTGACCGGGTCGAGCACGGCGATGCGGCGCTGGTCGGATTCGTTCATCACTTCGCGCATCGCATCTTCGAACAGCACGTAGTCGATCAGCGAATCGTTCTTGGTTACGCCAACGCGCTCCATGAACAGGCGGAAGCCATCGGCCGAGTAGCCGCGCCGACGTGCGCCGACCAGGGTGGGCATGCGCGGGTCGTCCCAGCCATCGACGTGCTTTTCGTCAACCAGTTGGATCAGCTTGCGCTTGGACAGCACGACGTAGGTCAGGTTAAGGCGCGAGAATTCGATCTGCTGCGGCAGGGGCCGTTGCAGCAGGCCGCCCTCGGCCAGGCGTTCGAGCAGCCAGTCGTAGAACGGGCGCTGATCTTCGAATTCCAGTGTGCAGATCGAGTGGGTGATGTTTTCCAGCGCGTCTTCAATCGGGTGGGCAAAGGTGTACATCGGATAGATGCACCATTTGTCGCCAGTGTTGTGGTGCGTGGCGTGGCGGATGCGGTAAATGGCCGGGTCGCGCAGGTTGATGTTCGGTGCGGCCATGTCGATTTTGGCGCGCAGGATGTGTGCGCCATCGGGGAACTCGCCGGCCTGCATGCGCTTGAATAGATCAATGTTTTCTGCGGTCGACCGGCTGCGGAAAGGCGAATCCTTGCCCGGCTGGGTCAGCGTGCCGCGATTGGCGCGCATTTCGTCTGGCGACTGGCTGTCCACGTAGGCGTGGCCGGCCGAGATCAGGTATTCGGCAAACTGGGCCATCCAGTCGAAATAGTTGGAGGCCTGGTAGAGATTGGTTTCGCCAGTGCCTTCCCAAGAACAGCCGAGCCATTTGACCGAGTCGATGATGGCATCGACGTATTCCTGTTCTTCCTTCTCCGGATTGGTGTCGTCAAAGCGCAGGTGGCAGCGGCCGCCGTAAGCTTCGGCGAGGCCGAAATTGAGCAGGATGGACTTGGCGTGGCCGAAGTGCAGGTAGCCGTTCGGCTCAGGCGGGAAGCGAGTGCGGATTTTTGCCGGGTCGAGCGGCGCAGCGGCGTGGTCAGCCGCCGTACCGGGGCGGCCGGCCCAGTGACGCTGGGCATGTTTGCCGGCGGCCAGATCGGCCTCGACGATGTTTTTGATGAAATTGGCGGCTGGCGCGACGGGAGCGGAATGATCTTTGGACATGGAGGGCTGTTCGGGGGCAATGTGGTGAGCCACAAAGCCCCGATTTTACCAGCCGACAGGCCCGGTTCAGGCGTGAACGATGCCGAAAATCATGAAGTAGAGCATCGCCGCCATCAACGCGGAGGCCGGTACCGTGATAATCCACGCTGCGGCGATCCGGAAAGCGGCTGAGCGCTTGACCAGTTCATGCCGATATACCTTGCGCATCTGCTTGCGGTCGTATTTCGACAGATTGGCCTGCGCGGTACGCGCTTTCAACTGATCCAGCATTTCCCGTTTGTCCTGGACGCTTGCCTTGGCAAACTTGTTCAGGAAGGCTTCGACGTTGTCCTTGTCGGCTCCCAGGTGATGTTCCTTTATTTCCTCAATCATCTGCGAGTAGCTGCTCTTGATGAATTCACGCAGAAAACCGACCCCGAATACGCCGCCCAGTGCGATATGCGTGGAGCTGACCGGTAGCCCCATTTGCGAGGCGACAATGACCGTCAGGGCAGCCGACATGGCGATACAGAAAGCGCGCATCTGGTCGAGTTCGGTGATTTCACTGCCGACGGTGCGGATCAGTTTCGGGCCGTACAGGGCCAGCCCGAGCGCAATACCCAGCGCGCCAACCAGCATGATCCATAGCGGAATGCCGGCTTTACCGGAAACCTGGCCGTGAATCACGGTGTCAGCGATGGCCGCCAGTGGGCCGATGGCATTGGCGACATCGTTGGCGCCGTGGGCAAAACTGAGTAGTGCTGCAGCAAAAATCAGCGGTACGGTGAACAGGGAGTTGATGCTCTCCTTGTCATTGCTCAGGTGCGTGGCGCGCCGACGTACTGAGGCTGACATCAGCAGCCAGGTTGCAATGCCAATGACCGCACCGATGGCGCAGGCCGTTGTAAATTCAACCTTCCATACTTTATTCAAGCCCTTCAGGATCAAGTAAGTGCTGAATGAAAAAGCCATCAAACCGATCAGGATGGGGACGGTTTTTTGTGCCGCAACGACCATGTCGGCCTTGTAGGTGATGGCGCGCTTGATCCAGAACAGAAAGCCTGCCGCCACGGCGCCGCCGAGCACCGGCGAAACGACCCAGCTGGCGGCAATGCTGCCCATCGTGTTCCAGTTGGCTGCGCCCATGCCGCCGGCAGCCACGCCGGCACCAAGCACCGCACCGACGATGGAGTGGGTGGTCGATACCGGTGCGCCAACTGCGGTAGCGATGTTGAGCCACACGGCTCCTGCCAGCAGTGCCGAGGTCATGACCCAGATGAAGCGGTTGCTGTCGGCGATGCTGGCTGGATTGATGATGCCGCCCCGAATGGTCGAGACGACCTCGCCGCCGGCAATCAATGCCCCGGCTACTTCGAAAATGCCGGCAATGATGATGGCGCCGGTCATCGTGATGGCGTGCGAACCAACCGCAGGACCGACATTGTTGGCAACGTCGTTGGCACCGATGTTCATGGCCATGTAGCCACCGATCATCGCCGCAACAACCAGCATGATGCCTTGCGGTCCCGTAACGCCAATGCCAAGCGCGGTGTAAATCATGATGCCGACGACAAAAAGCAGCCCGCTGCCCAGCCGGAAAAACTCGCGGCGGCCTTTCTGGGTGGCTTTCTCGATATCGTTGAAGTCTTTCAGTTCCATGTTTTCTTCCTAGTCCGGTGGCCCGTCTGCAGCGAGCAGCAGGGTGTCGACACTTGCGGTCGACGGTGCTCCGGGTTGCAAAAGCGTTATTGTGACATTGAAGGTTTGTTTTCATGATGTATTGTCTGCAACAGGAGATTCAGCCCGGCACGGTAGAATCCTGCCAAAAGGAGGGGGCATGAACGCTATTGGATTTGCCGCAGTGGGACTGGGGGCCGCATTGGGGGCATGGGTACGCTGGTTGCTGGGATTAATGCTTAATCCCCTGTTTCTCGCCGTGCCGCTCGGCACCTTGGCGGCCAATTTGACCGGTGGATATCTGATCGGCATTGCCGTGGGGGTTTTTCACCTGAACTCCGGTTTGCCGTTGGCGCTCAAATTGTTTGTCATCACCGGATTTCTTGGCGGTTTGACGACGTTTTCGACATTTTCTGCCGAGGTCGTGGAACGTCTGTTGGCCGGCCAACCCCTCTGGGCACTCGGTCTCGCCATGCTCCATCTGGCGGGGTCGCTGACGGCGACCTACCTGGGCTTGCTGACGGTCGGCGCCAGCCGGATCTGGGCTTAGACGGACTGCTGCTGGCGGCCTTCGTCGAGCAGCCAGGCACAGAATGCCGCGACGGCCGGGCGGCTGGCGATGGTTTCTGACATCACCAGGTAGTAGGCGTAGGGCGAGGGTGTGGTCTGGGTGAAGGGCGTCAGTAAACGTCCGGCGGCGACATCGGCTTCAATCAGCGGGAACGGTGCGAGGGCGACGCCTTGGCCATCCAGTGCCGCTTCCACGGCCAGTACCGAGTTGGAAAAGTGCAGGCCACGCCGGGCATCCACGCCTTTGATGCCAATGCTGCCCAACCATGCCGCCCAGTCGGGACGTGCTCCTTCATGGCCGATGGTTTCATCGTGAATCAGGACGTGATGCGCCAGATCGGCCGGGGTATCCAGGGGTTTATCCGGTGTCGGCAGGCGCGGGCTGCACACCGGCAGGTAGTCCGGGGAAAATATCTTGTCGACCCGGCGTCCCGGATAGTTGCCCAAACCGTAGCGAATGGCGACTTCGCTGGCAGCGCTGCGTGGGTCTGTCCGCAGTTCGTCAAAGACAATCGCCTCGCCTTGCCGGTCCACCGTGTCGGCACTGCTCGACAGGTGCAATTCGATCCCCGGATGGAGGCTGGAAAAGCGTGGCAGGCGGGGAATCAGCCAGCGCGAGGCAAAGGATGGCGGGGCGGTGACGGTGAGTGGCCCGTCGTTGCTTTGGCGGCTGCTTTCAACGGCGGCGGCCAGACAGTCGAAACCTTCCCGCAGCTTGGGTAGCATGGCCTTGGCCTGCGGGGTCAGCTCAATGGCTCGGGTCAGTCGGTGGAACAAACGCAGACCGAGGTAGGTTTCCAGTTGGCGGATTTGCTGACTGATCGCCGCCGGGGTGACGTGCAACTCCTCCGCTGCCTGTTTGAAACTACGGTGGCGGGCTGCTGCTTCGAAGGCGCGCAATGCTGCCAGCGGGGGAAGACGATAGCTCATTGGGATGCTTAAGTTTTTCTTACTTGTCGCATCATAAAGTGTCGTTTGTCTGGCGGCAATGGCGGTTTTATCGTTTCGCCTTCTGCTTTTTTACCGTCTCATCCTTGTCAGTCTCCTCTGACGATCATGCGCCCTTGATGTATCGGGCTTGAGCCCGCCGTGAGCGGGCTCCTTTTTCTTTCTCAGGATCAATCATGCAGACTCCGAGCGAAGCATCGCGCGTCCTGTGCGCCAAACTGCGCAGCAAAATCATGTCAGCCGAAGAGGCTGCCGGGCTGATTCCTTCCGGCGTCAATGTCGGTATGAGCGGCTTTACTGGTGCCGGTTATCCGAAGGCCGTGCCGTCGGCCTTGGCCAAACGCATCATGGACGCCAATCTTTACGGTAAAAAATTCAAGATTGGCGTGTGGACCGGCGCATCGACGGCCCCCGATCTGGATGGCGCGCTGGCCATGGTGGATGGCGTCGAAATGCGTCTGCCCTATCAATCCGACCCGACCTGTCGCAAGCGGATCAATGCCGGGGAGATGGAATACATCGATATTCACCTGTCGCATGTCGCGCAGTTCGTCTGGTCGGGCTTTCTCGGCCAGCTGGACATTGCCGTGGTTGAAGTGTCGGGGATACTCGAAGACGGACGTCTGATTCCCTCGTCGTCGATCGGCAATAACAAGACCTGGCTGGATCAGGCTGACAAGATCATCCTGGAAGTGAATTCCTGGCAGAACCCGGCCTTGGAGGGGATGCACGATATTTACTACGGCACCCAGCTGCCGCCAAACCGCAAACCGATTCCGTTGACCCTGACCGACGACCGCATCGGCGAGGCTTACCTGCGTTGCGATCCGAACAAAGTGATTGCGGTGGTGGAAACGCATAGTCCGGATCGCAATTCCGCTTTTTCGGCACCGGATGAAAATTCGCGCAAGATCGCCGGCCATATCCTGGAATTTTTCGAGCATGAGGTGAAGAAAGGCCGTTTACCGGCTGATTTGCTGCCTTTGCAGTCCGGTGTGGGCAATATCGCCAATGCGGTGATGGCCGGGTTGAATCAGGGGCCTTTCGAAAACCTGACGGCGTATACCGAAGTCTTGCAGGACGGCATGCTGGAGATGATCAAGTCGGGCAAGCTGACTTGCGCCTCGGCCACGGCCTTTTCGTTGAGCTCCGGCGCGCTGGCGGAACTGAATGCCGATCTCGGTCGTTACAAGAACAACATCATCCTGCGCCCGCAGGAAATTTCCAATCATCCGGAAATCATTCGTCGTCTGGGTGTCATCGCGATGAACGGGATGATCGAAGCGGATATTTACGGCAACGTCAATTCGACTCACGTCATGGGGACCAAGATCATGAACGGGATTGGCGGCTCGGGCGATTTTGCCCGCAACGCCTACCTGTCCATCTTCATGACGCCGTCGCAGGCCAAGGGGGGCGAGATTTCCTGCATCGTGCCGATGGCTTCCCATGTCGATCACACCGAGCACGATGTGCAGATCCTGGTGACCGAACAGGGCTTGGCCGATTTGCGCGGTCTGTCGCCCAAACAACGGGCCAAGGCGATCATCGAGCATTGCGCTCATCCGCACTTCAAGCCGGCCTTGAGCGATTACTACAAGCGTGCCCTCGATCACTCGCCGGGCAAGCAGACGCCGCACCTGCTCGAAGAGGCGCTGAGCTGGCATGTGCGTTATCTGCGTCAGGGAAGCATGTGATTTGCGGTGTCGCGGAGAATGCTCGGCCATGAAAAAGGCCAACGGGTACGAGCCGTTGGCCTGGCAGAAAACGCCGAAATTGCCGGAAGTCAGGGCAAACCTAGATAGATGTCGCCAGTGGCTGAACCGTTGAAGTCGTTCAGCGACGGGAAGTAGCCGCCATTCGATCCCACGCCGACCAGCGTGACTTGGGACATGCTCAGGCCGGAGTTCGTTGATGCGGGTTTGGCCGTGGCGATCACATTGCCCGAGCCGGCGTCGTGCCGGAGAAAGTAGAGTTCGCTGGTCGAGGCGACACCATTGATGCCGTTGCCGTCGAAGTAAACCGCGTCGTCTGCACCGAAATTGTTGATGATGACATCGTGCGCGACGTTGCCAGCCCAGCCTTTTTGCAGGACGTCATCGAAAAACTGGTAGGAGCCGCTGCTTGCATCGACAGTGGCTTTTCCCGTATTCGCCGTGTTGGTCACGATGTCGTTGAGATTGACCACCTGTTTGCCCGGTAGTACCGGCGCTAAGCCATCGGTGGTCAGATTTGAGACGGCATCAAGGCGTAGCGTCACGCCGCGGAAGGTTTCGTTGCCTACCGTGACCGAGGCCAGGAATAGCGTGTTGTTGCTTGGGTCGAAGCTGGAGCAAAGTCCAGTACCGCTAACGCCCAGCACGGAGAATTGGTTCAGGGTCACATTGACAAATTCGACCAGGGTGTCGCCGACTTGAATCACGTCGACCTTCAGTTTGTTGTCACTTAAGTTGAAACTTGCCGCCATTTGATATGCCTCCCGAGTTTGGTTTTGTAAGCCGGATGATTATAGGGAGTGCTATGGCGCTGGCAAGTTGAAGTGCTGCTTCCTGCAGTGGTATTTGCAAAATGTCGCCGGGTAGTGAAGCGGGTGATCGGTCAGCGATTGGCCAAGCGGGTGAATTGTTGTGGCTGATCGAGGATCAGGCGACCGAACTCATCCAGCAGGGATTGATTCACGGCATTCGGTGCCAGTTGGTAGCAGGCGCTGCCAAGGCGTTCCAGGTTGCGTGTGTGCACCAGTAACTTGCCATTTCTTGCGTCGGCTTCCCAGCGAATGTTCACCTTGATTTCGGGGGCGATGGTGAAGCGTGCCTTTTCCAGGTAATGGCGTTCGTTGCGAAACTCTTCCGTTTTAACGTTGAGATTGCGATCAAACAGAAATTTCCTGAAGCTTTCGGCTACCGTGCCATCGCGTTCCATTTCCAGCGCTTGTGTGCCGCACAGGCGATAGTTGAAGCTGACAAACTCAATCAGCGATCCGGCACTTTCCGGTAGCGAGCGGTAGTCGCTAAAGCCTTGTTGCCAGACGAGGCCCCGCAACTCCTGTGAGCTGGCGACGAAGTAGCTGCGGGGAATTGGCGGCTTGAGTACATTCAGTTGCTGACCCAGTTCGTGCAGGTAGGAAAAAACCTGGCGCAGGGCTGAGTCCATCTGCGCTTCTATCCTGGAAAGCTGTTGGTGCTCGACATGCTGGCGATGTTGAATGGCTTCCGCCTGGTGACGTAACTGGTCGAGCAGGCCATTGCCCGGTAGCTGCTGCGCTTGATCCGGGCGGCCCGCTGCCATATCTGTTGCGCCGCCGGCTTTCTGCGTTTTGCGCGTAGCGGCATTGGCGTCAATGTCGGGGAAAGCCAGGTCGATGTTGTTGACCAGGCTGCTCAGCCGGGCTTTTTGTTCATCGGCGTTGACTTGCCGGGCGATGGCTTCCGGGTCGAATTTTTCCAGGTCGGCGAGCAACGAGGCTTCCATTGCATCAAGCTCATCCTGGATCAACTTGTGGCTGCGGCCTTCCCGTTTTGCCCGGATCGCATTGGCAATCTGGTCGTGGACTGTTGTGGCAGGGGTGTCCTGATCTGGCATGCTCGGTGGCTTTTTTAAAGGATGAGTCGGATTTCTTTGTCTCTGGCGCTGGATTTTTTCGTGAGAAAAATACGGCCTGAACTAAGCGCTCTACTATATTTCAGCCCCGCAGCCGTGACAATCGCTTCGATTGTGCGGCGGCGCCCGGCCATGCCGGGTCGGCGGGTTTTGCCCGTTTTTTTGCGGTCGACCGCAAAAAATAGCGGAAAATCCTCGGGCCGGGTTGCGTCAATCTACTGGTGGCTTCTGCGTAAGCGGCCGCTCGGGCGCGGTAAAATCGGCCTCCCGCTCTAGCTGCCCTGTCGATGAAAAAAGAAACAACCGCCCGCTCTGCCAGTACCCGTAAGGCTGCCCCGGAAATGCTTTGCCTGACCGCTGATGCGCGTCGTCTGCGCGCTTTGCAGCGCGAATTATCGCGATCACCGAAGGCAGGGCAAACCCCAGGGGGAGCTGGCGAAAAGAAACAAAAACTGCAGGCCGATCTGGCGGCTTTGCTGGAGCGTTCGCAGGCTGCTGTCGCGTTGCGGCGCAGTCGTTTGCCCAAACCGGAGTTTCAGAGCGATTTGCCGGTCAACGAGCGACGGGACGATATTGCCGAGCTGATCGCGAATCATCAGGTGGTGATTGTTTGCGGCGAAACCGGTTCGGGCAAGACGACGCAGTTGCCAAAAATCTGCCTCGATCTCGGCATCGGCGCGCGCGGCCTGATCGGTCACACGCAGCCGCGCCGTCTCGCTGCGCGTTCGGTGGCGACCAGGCTGGCGCAGGAATTGAAGACGCAGGTCGGGGCCGGGGTCGGCGTCAAAATCCGCTTCCACGACAAGTCGACCGCAGACAGCTGGGTCAAGCTGATGACCGACGGCATTCTGCTGGCGGAATCGCAATCCGACCCGTATTTGAACGCCTACGAGGCGATCATCATCGACGAGGCGCACGAGCGCAGCCTGAACATCGATTTCCTGCTCGGTTACCTGAAGCAGTTGCTGGTCAAACGGCCGGATCTGAAACTGATCATCACGTCGGCGACCATCGATGCCGAGCGTTTTGCTGAACATTTTGCGGTCGACGGTAGAAAAGCCCCGGTGATCGAGGTCTCCGGCCGGCTTTTTCCGGTCGAGGTGCGCCATCGGCCGGTCGAGGACATCGACAAGAAGGACGACGAGCGCGATTTGTACGATGCGATTGTCGATGCTGCCGATGAACTGGCTCGGCTCGGTCCCGGCGATATCCTGGTTTTCCTGCCCGGCGAGCGGGAAATCCGCGAAGCGGCGGAGGCCTTGCGCAAGCACGCGCTGGCCCGGCCCGGTTTATCCACGGCGCACGCGCCGGAAATCCTGCCACTGTTCTCGCGGCTGTCGGCTGGCGATCAGGATCGCATCTTCAAGCCCTCGGGCGGCCAGCGGCGCATCGTGCTGGCGACCAACGTTGCTGAAACCTCGCTGACCGTGCCGGGGATTCGCTACGTGATCGACACCGGGCTGGCCCGGGTCAAGCGTTACTCGTACCGCAACAAGGTCGAGCAGTTGCAGATCGAGAAGATTTCGCAAGCCGCAGCCCGCCAGCGCGCCGGGCGTTGCGGCCGGGTGGCGGCTGGCGTGTGCATCCGTTTGTACGACGAGGCGGATTTCAACGCCCGAGCGCCGTTTACCGATCCGGAAATCCTGCGTTCATCTCTGGCTGGCGTCATCCTGCGCATGAAGTCGCTGCGCCTGACCGACGTCGAGAGTTTTCCGTTCATCGAGCCGCCGCCGGCCAAGGCGATCAGCGATGGTTACGCGCTTTTGCAGGAGTTGGGTGCGCTCGACGACGAGGATGGCCAAGGCAGCAAACTGACCAAGGTCGGCGAAGCGCTGGCCAGGTTGCCGCTCGATCCGCGTATCGGCCGCATGCTGGTCGCCGCGCGCGATCTCGGTTGTCTCAGTGAAGTGCTGATCATCGCCGCCGGCTTGGCCACGCAGGATCCGCGCGAACGGCCGCAGGAACGCCAGCAGGCGGCGGATGAGAAGCACAAAGCTTTCGCCGACGAGAAATCCGAGTTCCTCAGTTGGGTGAAGTTGTGGAACTGGTTCAAATCTGCGGTCGACGGCAAAAAATCGAATAAATCGCTGGTCGATACCTGTCACGCGCATTTCCTGTCCTACCTGCGGTTGCGCGAATGGCGCGAGGTACATGGGCAGTTGCACGCGATGGTCACCGAGTTGGGCTGGAAGGAAAACGACATACCCGGCACTTACGATGCGATCCACATGGCGCTGCTGTCGGGCTTATTGGGCAACATCGGCTGCAAATCCGACGAATCCGGCTACTACCTCGGTGCGCGCGGCATCCGCTACTTGATCCATCCGTCGTCGCCGCTGCAGAAGAAGGCCGGCAAGTGGATCATGGCCGCCGAGATCACCGAGACGACGCGCCTGTTCGGCCGTTGCGTGGCCCGCATCGAATCGGACTGGATCGAGAAAGTGGGCGCTCACTTGATCAAGCGCCAGTATTTCGATCCGCACTGGGAAAAGAAGGCGATGCAGGTTGCGGCCTGGGAGCGGACGACGCTCTACGGCGTGGTGATCAACCCGAAGCGGCGCATTCATTACGGACCGCTGGCGCCATCGGAATCGCGCGAAATTTTCATCCGGCAGGGGCTGGTCAGTGAGGAAATCGACGAGGCCTTCGCCAAGCGCTGGCCTTTCTTTCAGCACAACCAGCGGCAGATTCGCGACATCGAGAAGATCGAACACAAGCAGCGCCGGCAGGACGTGCTGGTAGACGACGAGCTGATTTTCGCCTTTTACGACCACATCATTCCGGAAGGCACGCACAACGGCGCGACCTTCGATCACTGGCGCAAGAACGCCGAGCAGGAAAACCCGAAGCTGCTGTTCCTGGCCAAGGATGACCTGATGCGCCATTCGGCGGCCGGCGTGACCACCGAGGCTTTCCCGCACCAGATCAAGGTCGGTGGCGTGGAGTACGCGCTCACTTATCACTTCGAGCCGGGTTCGCCGCGCGACGGCGTGACCTTGACCTTGCCGCTGGCGCAACTCAACCAGATTCCGGCCTTGCGCATGGAATGGCTGGTGCCGGGCTTGATCAAGGAAAAACTGGTGCAGCTGATCAAGACGCTGCCGCAGAAAATCCGGGCGAAGCTGGTGCCGGTGCCGGAATTTGTCGATGAATTCCTGTCGACCGTACAAGGTAACGACAAGAAACTGAATCAGGGGATCATTCAGCCCTTGATCGACTACATCCTCGAGGCGCGTGGCTTGAATGCGCGCGGCTGGGCGGTGACGCCGGACGCCTTCCGCCCGGACGCGCTGCCGCCACATTTTTCGATGAACTACAAGTTGATCGATGAGCATGGCCGGCAACTCGACATGAATCGTAGCCTGCTGGCCTTGCGGGGCGAGTGGGGCAAGGAAGCGAAGGAAGAATTCGCCGAGTTGCACGAAACGCCTTCCGAATACACCAGGCTGACCGACTGGACCTTCGGCGAGCTACCGGAACTGATGGAAGTTCCTGTCGGCAAGCAGACAGTGATCGGCTACCCGGCGCTGATTGACGACGGCGAGACGGTCAGCCTGAAGGTTTTCGACTCGGCCGAGGAAGCCGCCGAAGCGCATCGCAAGGGTCTGGCGCGCCTGTTCATGCTGCAATTCAAGGAGCAGGTGAAGTACTTCGACAAGAACGTGCCGGGCATGAGCCAGATGGGCATGCAGTACATGGCGCTGGGTAGTACGGAGGAACTGAAGCGGCAGATTGTCGATCTGACCTTCGAGCGCGCCTGCCTGACCGAGCCGCTGCCGACGACGCCGGAAGCATTCAAGGCCCGCTGTGCGGAAGCCAAGGCGCGGCTTGGCCTGATCATGCAGGAGGTTTGTCGCTTGGTCGGCACCGTGTTGAGCGAATGGCAGGCGGTGGTGAAAAAATTGCCGGCGTTCAAGGCGCAGGCGGCGGTGCAGGCCGATATCGAAGCGCAACTGAAACGTTTGATGGGCAAATACTTTGTCGCCGACACACCGTTCGAGCGCCTGCAGCATTTCCCGCGCTACATGAAAGCCATCGTGGTCCGGCTCGACAAGCTGAAAGCCAACCCAGCACGCGATGCGACGCTGATGGCTGAATACGGGCCGCTATGGACCAATTACGAACGGCGTGCCATCCAGTTGGCCAAGCTGGGTACGCCCGACCCTCAGGTCGAGCAGTTCCGCTGGCTGCTGGAAGAGTTGCGCGTCGGCCTGTTCGCCCAGGAGTTGCGCACACCGGTGCCGGTGTCGAGCAAACGCCTGCAGAAACAATGGGAAGGGATCAAGAATGGGTGACGCACATGAATGAAGTCATGCTCGCACTGGCGCGGACTTTCGCCAGTTTGAGAAGCCCAAGGGTCTGGCTGTATGTGCTGATGCCGGCGCTGTTTTCCTTGTTGCTCGGCATCGGGCTGGCGGTCTGGGCACTGGAGGCCATGGTGCAGCAGATGATGGAATATCCGCCGATGACCTTGCTGGTCGGCTGGGGGCTGGTCTGGCTGGCGCATGTGCTGGCTTATCTCGGTGGCTGGATGGCGATCTTTGCCCTGGCCTACATGAGCGCTTCGCTGCTCGCGGCAATCGTCATCATGCCCTTGCTGCTCAAGCATCTTTCGGCTGGCGCGTATCGTGATGTGGCGCCGATGGGCAAGGATTCGTTTGTCGCTGCTACGGTCAACAGTCTGCTGGCCGCATTTTTGTTCATGTTCGCCTGGCTGGTCACCATCCCGTTGTGGCTGATCCCCGGCTTTTCGCTGCTCGTGCCGCTTTTGTTGATGGGCTGGTTGAATCGCAAAACCTTTGCTTACGACGCCCTGTCGCTGCATGCGACGGCCGATGAATGGCATGCGCTGCGCCGTCAGCACCGGCTGCCGCTGTTCATGCTCGGCCTGAGCATGGCGCTGCTCGCCCATGTGCCGCTGGTCGGCCTGCTGGTGCCGGCGCTGGCCGCGCTATCATTCGTGCATTACGGGCTGGAAGCCTTGCGGCGTTCGCGTGGCGGCGCCATTGTCAGTGTCGAGGGGGAGCAGGTATGAGTCGTACTTTTGGCGCCATCATCATTGGTGACGAGATATTGTCCGGCAAGCGGCAGGACAAACACTTTGCAAAAATTGCCGAAATGCTCGGTCAGCGGGGGCTGCAACTCTCCTGGGTGGAATACCTGGGCGACGATCGGGCGCGTCTGGCCGCGACTTTCAAGCGCACGATGGCCAGCGGCGACGTGGTTTTTTCCTGCGGCGGGATCGGCAATACGCCGGATGACCACACGCGGCAGGCGGTTGCGGCGGCACTCGGTGTCGAACTGGCATTGCACCCCGAGGGCTACGAGGAGCTGAAAGTGCGCTTCGCCGGCGAAGAAATCACCGACAAGCGCAAGCTGCTGGTGACCTTTCCGCAGGGCGTGCACATCGTCCCCAACCCGTTCAACCGGATTCCCGGTTTCATGGCCAACGACCATTACTTCGTGCCGGGCTTTCCGCAGATGGCGCACCCGATGATCGAATGGGCGCTCGATACCTTCTACCGGGACGAATTCAAACCGGTCGGCGACAAGGTCGAGAAAGCCTTTCTGCTGACCGGGCCGACGGCTTACGAGAGTGCGCTGCTCGATTTGATGGAGCATATCGTAGCCGCCTACCCGAGCTTGCGCCTGTTCTCGTTACCGTCGCTGGTCGGCAAGGAGCGCAAACATCTGGAGCTGGGGGTTGAAGGTGCCACGGAGCTGGTCGATCAGGCGATGGAGGAAATTCGTCTGGCAGTCGAACAGCGCGGCATCACCTGGACCTGGCGCCCCTGAACGACAGCCGGCCGGGAAAAGGCCGGCACGCGGCATGGCTGCGGTCGACGTAAAAAAGCCCGCGATATTTGCGCGGGCTTTTTTCTGGGCTGCAGGCAGCCAGGACGGCGCCAGATTACTTGGCTGCGGTCTTCTTGGCGGCAGCGGCGGTTGCGCTGGTCTTGGCCGGCGTTGCGGCCTTGGCGGCAACCTGCATGTTGGCTTCGGCGATGTCCGACAGCTGACGAGCCATCGAGGTCATCTGGTCAAAGGCCTTGGTGGAAGCGCCAAGCATGGATTGCATGGTGGCTGCGAACACATCGCCACCGACCGGAGAAGAGGTCTTGGCTTTTTCAACGGCACTGGCGGCATTCTTGGAGAAGCTGCTGTACTGGGCTTCCATGACCGAAGTGACTTCCTTCTGCATTTCGGAAACCAGGTCGTACACGCTGCGTGAGTAACCCATCAGCTTGTCGACATTCGGCTGAGCCAATTCGCTGTTCAGCTTGGCTACTGCAGCGGCATCCTTGGCGGCCATCAACTGCTGGGCATTGGCGACGGTCGCGTTGAAAAACTCGCGGGAGGCAGCCATGTTCAGCGCGGTCAGGCGCTCGAGGCCGTTGAAGGCGGTGCGCATCAGGGTGGTCATGACTTCCGCATTGGCTTGCTGGGCGGCGGTCAGTTGCTCGAAATTCGGGTTGCTCATCATCTTCTCCAATGTATTTTTACGGGCATGGATGAAACAAGGCCTTCACCATGGTGAAGGCCTCTTTATACAACGAATTACTTTTTCTTCGAAGCAGCGGTAGTGGCGCTGACCGCCTTGACAGTAGCATTGGTCGCAGCAGCAACATTGGCTTCGGCGATTTCAGCAACTTGCTTGGCAGCCTTGTTCATGTTGTCGAAGGCGGAGTTGGCGGCAGCGATGGCGCTCTTGACTGCAGCAACGGCCACATCGGAACCGGCCGGCGCAGACTTGGCAGCCTGGTCGAGCAGACCGGCAACAGTCTTCTGGAAGTCGCCAAATTGCGACTCAACCATCTTGGACAATTCTTCCTGCGTCTGGGCAGAAATTTCATACACGGAACGTGAGTAGGCAACAGCCTTTTCAACATTCGGTTGTGCCAGGGAGGCTTGGATGGAGATGGCTTCTTGTACGTCCTTGGCACCCATCAGGGCCTTGGCGCCGGAAACGGAGTCTTCCATCAGCGAACGGGCGGTGTTCAGATTCAGGGCGGCGATGCGCTCGGCCGATGCCAGAGCGGTGTTGGCCAGCGACAGCAGGGAATCAACGGTTGCCTTGTTGGCAGATGCGAATTGCTCGGGGGTCTTGAACATGGAAATCTCCTAAGTGAAAAGGTCGTGCTGAACAGTCATTGCTGTAGCAGTGCTTACCCGTTCAGGCGATGTTGCACCGCACCATGTTCATGATTATAGACAGCAATGTTGGGTTGTCAACAAAATGTTGTGCAGTGCACAAATCAAATGGCTTGCTGCCATCCCGACCTTGAGCAACGAGCAGAGTCCCTCAGTCCAGGGGGGGGAGAATGGTATTGGTTCCCTTTAGCTGCAAGCGTTCTCCGCGTCCTTCCGGCCGGGCTGGTTCGCTGCCTTTGGTGCGTGGCTGAATGATGGCGCGCACCCGTCCCGGAGGCGCATTCGCGGCGCGAGTGTCGTTGGCGCTGGCGAGAAACTTTTCGCTAACTGCGTCGTACCAGATGTAGTCGCCTTTGACTTCATCTTCGCCACTGCGTACGCGGGCGCGATGGAATAGTTCGACGACTTCACTGTTGCTGTTGTATTCGACTCGCTCTGCTTCGCCTTCGACGTAATCATCACGTCCCTCACGTTTCTGACGGAAAGTGGCTTTTTTGCCCGAGTTGCCGGCAAAGGCGCTGCCTTTCTGGAATCCGTATTGATCTTCCGTGATGACGATGCGTTCCGCTTTTAGTATCAGCGTACCTTTGGTGATAACTACGTCACCTTCCAGTGTCTGAATTTTTTTTGCGTCATCGATGGACATCCGGTTGGCTTCCAGTTGCATCGGCTTGTCCCGGTCGGCCTTTTCGGCAAATGCCGGTAGGCTGACGAAGGTGGCGAGTGTAAGTATGACGATGTGCGGAATCATGGTTGGACTCTTGAGGCGACATGGTGTCCCCGAACGCGTGACTGCAGTTCGAAGGTTGAAGCATTGCTGTCGATGCGGGCGCCGATACCTTTGATCCATGAGGCACCCTGAGTAATTTCTATCGCTTTATCAGTGTAGGCCAGTCCGGCATCAGGTTCCACCGTCAGCAGGGAAGTGCTGGCGAGGAGCGCGGGGGATTGCGTGGTGGCCTCGCGGAGGATTTTGACGTTTTCATTAAGGTAGATCATCTCCCCGCGTGCGGTAATCTTTGCTTGGTCGGCGGTCAGGGTGAGTGGCGGGGCATCCTGTCGATAGGCGATGAGGCGCGGTGTCTTCACTTCGGAGCTGTCATCATCCGAGAAATGTACGATATACGGTGCTGTGAGCCGATATTTGAGTTTGCCCTGATCGTCGAGTCGCCGAATTTCGAAATTCTCTGCCATTGCATCGGGATCGTGCGTCAGGTGCCGGTCCGGCTTGGCTGCGTCGGGGGTTAGCGCAGCCTGAAGCATGAAGGTCAGCCCGGCGATCGTGGACAGCAGGGCGATGGAAAAGAGTTGTCCGGACGAATGTTTCATTGAGGCATCAAGATGCGTTACGAAGGTAGTCTTGCTTTTGCCCGGTGTGGCTGGTGCGGGTTTCGGTATCCATCAGATAACCTTCGCAGTGAACAAGTCATGCATGTTAAGGGCTCCTTGAAGCTGGCCATCGTTGGTGCAGACGAGCAGGCCATTGATGCGCAAGCGCTCCATCATTTCAACGGCTTCGACCGCCAGACAGTCTGGCCCGATATGGTGCGGTGTCGGGTGCATGACATCGGCGATGCTGCCATGCTGCAGGTCAAGCCTCTTTTCAAAAGCTCTGCGCAGGTCGCCATCGGTAAAAATCCCGATTACCTGATTTTCTGAATTAACTATCGCGACCAGACCCAGGCCGCCGCGCGACATCGCAACGATGGCATCGCCGATCGGCGCGCCGGGAAGTACGGTTGGCACTCGGGCCAGGGGGCGCATGACATCGCGCACGTGCGTCAGCAAGCGTCGTCCCAGCGAGCCGCCGGGATGTGAGCGGGCAAAATCATCCGGCCCGAAACCTCGCGCATCAAGCAGCGCGACAGCCAGTGCATCACCCAGAGCCAGTGCTGCAGTGGTGCTGGCTGTTGGTGCCAGGTTGTGCGGGCAGGCTTCCTGTGCGACCCCTGCGTCGAGATGGATGTCGGCTTCCCGGGCCAGCGTTGAATCGGCGACGCCGGTCATGGCGATCAGGTTGGCACCTTGGCGCTTGATGGCTGGCACGATACGCAGCAGTTCTTCGGATTCCCCGGAATTGGATAGTGCAAGCAGGATGTCGTGACGGGTAATCATGCCCAGGTCGCCATGACTAGCCTCGGCGGGATGGACAAAATAGGCGGGAGTGCCCGTACTGGCCATGGTGGCGGCAATCTTGCGCGCAATATGCCCGGATTTACCCATGCCGCTGACGATCAGGCGTCCCCGGCTGATGAGAATCATCTCGACGGCGGCCGAGAACTCACCGTTTATCCGGTTTTTCAGGGCGTCGACCGCCGCAGCTTCGATGGCCAGCGTCTGGCGACCCAGCATCAGGGCACGTTCCGGCGAGAAGCTGGCGGGAAGCGGATTTGGGTTCATGAGCGCGCAAAGGTTATGATGGCCGCAGTATACCTGACTTCAAGTTGCCCGCTTTGAGCGCACTCTCCCTCGTTCTCCTTCTGCTTGGTGCCTCGGTTCTCGCCGTGGTGCTCTTTCGTCGTTTCAATTTGCCGCCTGTGCTCGGCTATCTGGCCGTCGGTAGCATCATTGGTCCGCATGCGCTGAATTTGATGTCGGACATTCATCGGGCTGAGTATCTGGCCGAGTTTGGCGTGGTCTTCCTGATGTTCTCGATTGGCCTGGAGTTTTCGTTGCCCAAGTTACATGCGATGAAGCGCATCGTTTTTGGCTTGGGCTTGCTGCAGGTGGTGCTGACCTTGCTGCTGGTGATGGTATTGGTCATTGCGCTCGGTATTGGTTGGCAATTGGGAATCGCTCTTGGCGCGGTGTTTGCCATGTCGTCCACGGCGGTGTTGACCAAGTTGCTGGCCGAACGCATGGAGCTTGATTCAGCGCACGGTCGCCAGGTAATCGGTGTGTTGCTGTTCCAGGATCTGGCGGTCGTTCCCTTGCTGGTCCTGCTGCCCTCGCTGACCCAGCCACCCGGCGAATTGGCCATGTTGATGGGTATTGCGATGCTCAAGGCCGTGGCCGTTCTGGCCTTGATCCTGGTTTTCGGGCAGAAGCTGATGCGCAAATGGTTTCACTTCGTTGCCCGGGCCAAGTCCGGCGAAGTGTTCGTGCTAAACGTCTTGCTGATTACGCTTGGTTTGGCAACGATTACCGAGCATGCCGGCCTGTCGTTGGCGCTGGGTGCCTTTGTCGCGGGCATGCTGATTTCCGAAACCGAGTTCCGCATGCAGGTGGAGGAGGACATCAAGCCATTTCGTGATGTGCTGATGGGGCTGTTTTTCGTCACCATCGGTGTGAAACTCGATATGAACATTCTGGTCGGCTTATGGTGGCAGGTCGGGCTGGTATTGATTTCTCTGCTGCTTTTCAAGGCGCTGATTGTGGGGGCATTGTCCTGGAAGCTTGGCGGGACACCGGGTAATTCCATTCGCTCGGCGCTGTGGTTGTGTGCGGGGGGCGAGTTCGGTTTCGTGCTGCTCGGGGTGATCGCCAACATGCCGAAGGCAATCGAGCAGGTTGCCCTGACCGCGCTGGTGTTGTCGATGTTGATTGCGCCTTTCATCGTGCAGTACAGCGAACGGCTGGTTATGCGTTTCGTGGCCAGTGAGTGGTTACTGCGCTCCATGCAGGTGACGCAGATTGCCGCCCATTCTATGACCTCGGAAAAACATGCCATTCTTTGCGGCTTCGGGCGCAATGGTCAGTATCTGGCGCGCTTTCTGGCGCAGGAAGGCGTGCAGAGCATTGCTCTGGATCTTGATCCGGATCGCGTACGGGAAGCTGCGGCCGGTGGTGAAAGTGTGGTTTTCGGAGATGCCGGACGCAAGGAAGCGCTGATGGCGGCCGGTTTGATGCGGGCCAGCGTGGTGATTGTCACAATGAGTGATACGCCGTTGGCCGAAAAGGTCTTGCATCATGTTCAGGAAATGCGCCCCGACCTGCCGGTGGTGGTGCGGACCTCGGATGAAAAAGACATGAACCGTCTGGCCAGTGCCGGTGCTGCGGAGGTTGTGCCGGAAACCCTGGAGGCCAGCCTGATGCTGGCGTCGCATGCACTGGTGCTGGTTGGCGTGCCGATCAATCGTGTCCTGAAGCGAATTCGCCAGACCCGATCACAGCGCTATCGCTTGCTGCGCGGTTTCTATCGGGGCTTGTCCGATCGCGATGAGGATGAAGGGAGTCAGCCGCGCCTGCATTCAATCTGGTTGACGCCGGGCGCGGCGGCCATTGGTCAGACGTTGGGCGAGCTCGGACTCGAGTTGCTCGGTTGCGAAGTCAGTGCGATTCGTCGACGTGGCATCCGTGCGCTGGAGCCCGCAGCGGAAACGCGGCTGGATGAGGGCGATGTCGTTGTCGTGCTGGGTGAGCAGGGGGCTGTTGTGGCAGCCGAAGAGCGTTTGCTCAAGCGTTGAGTGGGGCATTCAAGTGGTTTTGCATAATGTGTAAAGCTTGTTGCCGTCATCAACGTAGGCACTGATGGTGGTGGCAAAATCAGGGGTGTTGCTGGCACTCTGAGAAAAGCCGCGCAGGCTTCCCCGGGCTGGGTTGCCGTCGTCCTGTTGGGCGTCGACGGCATTGGCGACTTTGGCCGGCAGATTGGTCGAGCATATGACCACCCCGCTAACCACGATACTGGTGCCGTTGCGAATGTCGGTTTGTACCCCGACCAGGCCGCCAACGGCATTGCCGGGTTGGGAGAAAGATTCGCTGTCGCCGTTGATGAAGCCGGCGCGACGTAAATGATTCCACAGGCGACGGGTTTCATGTGCGTCGTTAACTGAATTGAAGGCTTCGTCAATGGTCCCGCTGAAATTGCCGTTTTCGGTGTTTGTCCACCGGCTTTTTGCTTTGTCATCGTCTCCAGGAAGTGCCTTGTAACGATCCTGATAGCTGAGGAGGGCAATCGAGATGCTGTCCATCTCCTTCTCGACGCTGCGAATTTTGCCTTGGGTAATCATTTCCTGGCCCTTCAAAATGCCACCCAGCAGGATGCCGATAATGACCAGTACGATGGCAATTTCGACCAGAGTAAAGCCGTGTTGTTTTGCGGGCATGCTGCGCTCCTTGGTGGTGGAATGAGTCAGGGCATTCGTCCTGCGGCAAGCAGTCGGCTGTTCAGAATGCTCGAGGTAAGCCAGATCACTTGGTCGTCGTAATTGTCGTCAGGTAGTCGATTGACAAAAATCAGGTCGGCATCGGCGTTTTCCTGTTCGTCCAGATGGCTGGCTGAAGTTCTCTGGCCGTTTTGGCGATAGCCACCAAATCCGTTGCGGCCATGGCTGACCAGCACGGCAGGCAGTGCGTCGGCCAGTTTGTTGCCTGCATTGGCGGCCGGGCGGATATTGGCGTTGCCGATACTGTCCAGACTGAAGCCGGCTCGGGCGCCGCTGGCTGGTGGTGTCGTAAATGTCTGGCGCACGTAGTAACTCAACCGCTGTCCCCATGGATCGGTTTCGCCCAAGCCAAGTGTGCGCCACGGCAAGACGCCGTATTCGCGACTGCAATCTTCGTTGCCGGCATCGCTTGCGGCGCTATCCAGTGTCGGGTTGGCCGGGCAAGGCAGGCGGCCATGGCTGATCGCAAAGCCGTAGAGCGCTTCCTGGCTGAGTTCGAGTTGTCCTTGGGCGCGTTGTTCTTCGCCGTACCGGCGTTGACCGGATAAGTTACTCAGCATGCCGCCTGCCAGTAGACCGAAAACAATCAACACAAGGGCCAGTTCGAAGAGCGAAAAGCCGGCCTGTGGCGAATCTTTAGTAGGCGATGCGGTCATTGATCGGCTCACGGTTGCTCGGGAGGTCAAAAAACGGGCTTGGGCTGCGGGCTTCGCCGTTGCGTGACGGGTCGGCATTCCGCCGCTCAAGATAATTTTCAATCCGGTTGGCGGGGCGTGTTTGACCAGTCAAGGCCGGACCGGCGCTGAGCACCAGCAGGGGCAGCTTGTCCTTGCCGCCAACCCGCAGGTCACCTTGGATGAGGCTGTCTGGTGTCGTGATCTGGTAAAAAAACAGTTCGGCCCAGGCGTTGTCATTCCACCAGCCCGGGCCTTTTTTCAGGAAGGCGCAGTGGGCGGATGCCCAGCTGATGGGCCAGGCCGCAGCAGCGCTACTGGTGGTCGTTGCTGTTTGGTCTTGCAGGCCGGTAGAGAGTCGCGTGGTGGTTTGGGCGAGTTCGCTCAGCGCTGTGTCCATCTTGTTGCGATTGCTGGCGCTTGGTTTGTCTTGCCAGGTGCTTATTGCCGTGCTCGCTTTACTATTGGCATCAGACATCTGTGCAGCCAGAGCAAAGTTGGCTGTCGCCAGTTGGATGATTGCCGTCGCATGCTTGGCAATCACTTGGCTCAGGCGGGCAGTTTCGTCGGCCCGTGTCGCGATGGCTTGGGCCGGGGCGACGAGCAGCGCTTGCAATGGACGGGGTTGCGCGTTGTGTTGCGCGGCGAACGTTTCACCGGCTTCTTGTAGTTGCTTGAGCTGATCGGTTAGCGCAGCGTGTGCATTTTCTGCGCCAACGCCCATGGGGAGGCCGGGCTGACCCGCTTGCCACGACAGGGCGTCTAGACCGTAGCGGAAAAGTGCATCACTTAGCGTGTTGACCGCAATAATTGCGGCCGTTTGCTGAGTCAGGATGGCATTCCCTTCGCTAACGGCGATGCGATCGTTTTCCGCCGCGCTGGCGATGCTGGCTTGCACTTTATTCAGGGCCAGCGTGACCTTGTCACCGAGGATTTTTACTTCGTCGGCGACGTCATCAACATTGGTGAATAGATTTTTAGCCCGCGTGGAAAATTCCGCCAGTTGGCTCAGTGCGGTCAGCTTGCCCGGCGCATCCGTTGCGGCAGTCAGGTTGGCACTTCGTCTCGTCAGGTCGGCGCTGGCTTGGGCGATGTCGCGGCTGATGCCGTCACTCGGCTGGGTGAGCGGCACCCGACCAAACAAGGCATCTCTTTGTCCTTGGCGCGCCGTGCTGCTGAGTGGCGCGGGCCAGGGGTAACGACCGGTTTGCCCAGCGTGTGCCGACAGGCAATGACGGACGCGCTGTGCGATGCCTTGTTCCACTGCCGCCATCAGTTCGCCCCGGCTGATGGCCAGGATTTTGTCATTGTCAGGTCTCGTGTGGCCGATATAGTCGAGCGTTGGGCCGACTTTTAATTGACCTTCGAGATGATTTTCCGGCAATGCCGATGGGCGGTGTTGTCCGGGTAAGGGGGCGCGGGCGGCGATCAGCAGGGCAGCAATTTCGCCAGTGCCATGCAGGGCGAGGCCGGTTGTTTTGTCGCTGTTGATTGGCATGGCGCTTTCATCGTCGGACAAGCCCGGTGCGATGACGTACCACAGCGTACCCTGGTGGTCATCGCGTGTTTGCGGCATGTCCAGGGTGACCCAGGGTAGCCAGCCGATCTGGCTCGGACATTGATTGCGCGTCAGCAAATCGGTTTTGCCGTCGCCTGGGTAATTGGCAAGACTCGGTGTGTCGGTCAATAAATCGGGGCAAGGCAGGCTGCCTGGGCGGTTGTCGTCGGCCATTGCTCGGGCAATCAGGGCTTCACTGGCCCGGGCCAGCGTCTTTTGCAGGGCCGCTTCAGCACTTTGGGCGGTGCGTGGTGCTCGGCCGTTGGCGAGATACAGGTAAGCAACCATGCCGAACAGGCTGAAGGCCAGCAGCGCAAACAGGATGGCGCCGCCTTGTCGTTGACGTGAAGATGACGGGTGCGCTGGTGCTCGGCTCATCGACTGGCCGCGTTGCGATGAGTACGGATGCTGTTGGCCGGGAGGAGTGGCGCATCACTGCTGTCGCCAACGGCCAGCGTGGGGTTCGGTTGATTGCCGGTTTGTCCGTTGAGCCAGTAAATTGGCTGTCCGTTGCTGGATTTTACGGTGCCATCCAGCCGATAGTGGGCCTGCGTGTCTGCCGCGGGGGCGCCTTGGTCGATGCTCAGTCGTTCCGCCGGGGTGAAGAACAATCTTCCCGGCGCTTCGCAGTAGCCAGGCGTGCAGATCAGGAGGCTGCTCAACAACAGGGTTTTTTTCATGGCGCTCGCTTAGTTGTCAGTTCAAAGCGGGTAAGTTGGCAATCGGCCTGGAGTGCATCGGCCAGCCGTTCGATTCGGCAGGCGCGTAGCTGGTGAAGTCCATCTGATTGGCTGCGCCAGTCGGCCAGCAATTTGAGCAAGTGGCCTTCGTGTGGAATGGTCAGCTGCAGACGGCTCGTGTATTCGCGCCATAGGTCTGTTGTGCTGCGTGTCGGCTGGGGCTGTTCGATCTCGATTGTGGCGCCAGGGGGGAAGCCCATGGCGGTCTCGTAAGGCGCAGTGGATGCTTGTTGAGCAGCGTGAAGTCTGTGGTAAATCGCCAGTCCGGCGGATACGGTATCGGCGCTGGCGATTTGTTGCATCAGTTGTTTGGCGCGCAAATCATAATGGCTCTGGCGGCTTAGCCGCAGCGCCTCGGTCGTTGCTGCACGATCAATGCGCCAGACGATACTGCCGGTCGCCAGTGCACCAGCGATCAGTACGGCGGCAAGCGGCAGACGTAGAGGCTGAGGGAGGGTGATCTGGCGTGGCAGAGCGTCGTGTTTCATGGCTTCTCCCGCTGGCTCAGCAGGAGGCTGAACGGCAAGTCGGTCGCGCCCGGTTGTGCGCTGGGTGCGTTGAGTATGCTGACCGCCTGCCTGGCTTTGAGCTGCTCGTGGAAATGGCGTAACGACAAATTGGCCGACGTACCGTTGTGGTGCTTGATTTGTCCATCTACTTGCATTGTTGCGGTCGACGGTGGAAAACCGTCGATTTTCCAGTCGATACGTGCGAGTTCGATGGCCGGCGACCGCTCCAGGCTTTGGCTTAGTGCAAGGAGTGAGGCGCTGAAGGCATCGCTTTGGGCGAGCAGCTTTGGATGGTCTTGGGCCAGTTGTTGCAACTGCTCGCGGTTCAGCGAACTGTGCGTCAGCAACTGGTCATTTTGTGCAATTGCTGTGTCGATGCGTCGTGTCGCATCCTGGATTGTTTCGATGGCAGCCTGGTTGCGCAACTCGCTGTTCAGGCGCTCGAGCGAGATGGCTGCTCCAAGCAGAAGCAGTAGCACCGCGCTGCGCCAGAGCCACTCAGTCTGCCTTTGTTGTCTGGCCGGCTGACGCATCGCCAGCGGGGCGAATTGCTCGCGCGGCCATTGCTGACGTGGGATAGCCAGAAACAGGCCGGCGCTATTGGTTGCTGGGCTCGTGATGCGGTCGACGATATTCGGTAGGTCAATTTGTGCCAGTTGTTCGGCATCGCCGATCACGCAGAGCGCAGTGCCCGCTTCAAGGCCGCATTGGCGGGTGATGTGATCGACAAAACGGCGGTATTCGTCGGCCAGTGTGGCGCCTTCGGTGAGTTGGCTCAGGCGTGAAATACGCAGGTAGCCATGCGTCAGAAGGCTGAAGCGGGCGCTGTTGTCGTGCAATGAAAGCGTGAGCAGGGCTGGGTTGGGTTGGCTTGGCTTGTGTGGCAGAGATTTTTTGAGCAACACCGGCAAGAGTTGCGGCAAGCTGTGCAGGCTGTCCAGCGCGCTGTTGGCAGCTTTGATGCGATCTGTCCAGCGGCTTAGCGGGGCGCTTTGGCCCAGTGCCAGCAAAAGGAAACGGGTTTCGTCGGACTGGCTGCGGGTGGCGCAGTGCCATGGTGTGTCCGGGAATAAGCGGCGCGCCTTGGCGGCAAGGACTTCCTGACGTTCGCTGCGGCGTAGTCGAGGGAGCGATTCACTGACAAAAATTTCGTCGGGCAGGTTGACCAGCAGCGAATAGCGAGTTTTGCGGTCAACCGCGAGGAAAGCGGAAAAACGTGCCAAGCCGTCCGGTGTGTCGGCAAACCGGGCGATTTCTTGTGCTTGCCCTTGTTTGCGCTGCCAGGCGGATAGCTCTCCGGCTTCAAGGTAAAGCTGGCAATGTCGGGTCATCGCGCGGTCTGCCCGATGATGCTGTAGATCGGTTGCAGGATAGATAGCATGATCCAGCCGAGCAGGATGCCGATGCTCAAGGTCAGGGCTGGTTCGATCAGCGTTTGCAGCCGCTTCATCGAGGTACTGGCTTCGCGTTCGTAAAGTCGGGCAATATTGCCCAAGGATTTTTCGAGCGCGCCACTCCTTTCGCCAACTTGCAACATGCGAATCAGCAGCGGGGGGAAAATTTCGTGTCGGGCGAAGGCGTCGGCCAGGCTGCTGCCTTGCTCAACGGCGTCGCGCGTTTGCTTCAGGGCTTGGGCAAGGAATCGATTGGCGCAGCTTTTGTGCAGCGCCTCCAGCGCTTCGAGCAAAGGAATGCCGGTAGCGTAAAGCAGTGCGAGTAAATCGGCTTGGCGGGCGATCAGTGTTTTTCGCCGCAACGCGCCAGTCAGTGGCACTTTTAGCGCATAGCGGTCAAGTTGCAGGCGGATGCCTGGACTGCTGCGGGCTGCAAGGATGGCGATAAGCAGCAAGGAGGGCGGCAGGCCGGCTACCCATCCCCAGTAGCGGTCGAGAAAATCACTGAGGGCAAACAGCAGGCGGGTATGCAGTGGCAAGGCAAGTCCGGCCTCGTCGAGAAAAACACGAACTTGGGGAACCAGGAAACGCATCAGGAAAATGCTGGCGCCAATGACCAGGGCCCCGGCCACGGCGGGATAGGTCAGCGCCTGACTGGTTCGGGCGGCAAGCGCTTCGGCTTGCTGCAGATTGTGGCCCATGCGTTGTAGTACGTCGGGTAGGCGACCGCTGATTTCACCAGCCCGGATCAGGCCGATGAAAGCCGGTTCCAATTGCCGCCCTTCTGTTTGCAGGGCGGCTGACAGCGCTTGTCCGTTACTGACTGCTCTGCTCAGCCGTTGGCAAAGCGCGCGCAGGTGCGTACTGGCGCTGTGTTCGGCCAGATCGTGCAGTGCATCGAGTAGCGGGATGCCGGCATTGAGCAAGTGCTCGATCTGAAAACAGAAATCGATGATGTCGCGCCGTGATATACGCGGTACACGCCGTTTGCGTTTGCGACGAACGTGCAGCAACTCAAGCCCCTGTTGCTGCAGTTGCTGGATCAGTGCATCGAGGTCGAGCGCTTCGCTTTCGCCGTTAATCAATTGCTGCCGCGCGTCGAGTGCCTTGAAGCGAAAATACATGCTTAGACCCACTCGCTCAGATCGACGTTGCGAGCAATTTCTTCGAGCGTTGTTTCGCCGGCTCTGAGCAAATCCAGTCCCCCTTCGCTCAATGGCCGAAAACCGCTCGCCCGGGCTTGTTCGAGTAATCGCGGCGGACTGGCACCTTCGGCCAGTAGATTGTCGAGTGCCGGATCGATGCGCAGGATTTCGAGCAGTGCCAAGCGGCCGCTGTAGCCTTGCTGCTTGCAGTTGACGCATTGGCCGGCTATGGCAAGGTGCGGCAGCTTGAGCCAGGCCATTTCCGCCGAGCTGGCCGGTCGGCTGCTCCGGCAATGCGGGCACAGTCGACGGATCAGCCGTTGCGCAACGACGCCGATCAGGTTGCCATGCAGCATGTGTTGTTCGACGCCGAGTTCGCGCAGGCGCGTCAAGGCGGCGATGGCGCTGGCTGCGTGCAGGGTGGCGAATACCTGATGGCCGGTCAGAGCTGCGCGCAGTGCCATGCTGGCGGTTTCGCCATCGCGGATTTCGCCGATCAGCATGATGTCGGGGTCCTGACGAAGAATCGAACGGACGCCGCCGGCAAAGTCGAGTTTGACGTTGTCCGAAAGTGAGGTTTGGCGGATCAACGGAAACGGGTATTCGACGGGATCTTCCAGCGTCATGATGTGCACGCTTGGGTGGTTGAGCTGATTGAGGACAGAATAAAGCGTTGTGGTTTTGCCGCTGCCGGTGGGGCCGCTGACCAGCAACAGGCCTTCCGGGCGACTGAGCATGCGCTCGAACAGCTTGAACTGGGTTGCATCGAGGCCTAGCGCGGCGAGCGGTACGATGCCTTTCTGGCGATCCAGGATGCGCAAGACAATATTTTCGCCATGCATGGTCGGCTGGCTGGCAACACGAAAATCGATCTGGCGGGCGGCGATCTGCTGGCTGATCTGGCCATCCTGCGGGGCACGAGTTTCGGCGATATTCATGCCGGCCAGTATTTTCAGCCGACTCGACAAGGCAGGCCAGGTCGATTTATGCAGGATGCGAATGGTGTCGAGTACGCCGTCGATCCGGTAACGGATGCGCAGGCAGGCAGCCTCGGGTTCGAAATGAATGTCGGAGGCTTGTTCGCGGACTGCATCGCCGAGCACTGCATCGATCAGCCTGACGGCCGGAGATTTGCCAGGTGTGTCGCCAGTCGATGTGCTCGCCAAGGGCTTGCCTTCGAGTTCGGCAAGTATGTCGTCGATCGCCAAGCTGTGGCCATAGTGTAGATCGATGGCGTGTTCGATTTCGTTGTTGCCGGCAAGCAGGATATCCAGATCGAGGCCGGCCAGAGCCGGTGTCTGCATGCCAGCAAGTGTCGCGGGGTCGTTGGGTGTTGCCATCGCCAGTTGCAGGCGACGCCCTGTGCTATCCAGTGCAATCGGCAACAGGCGGTGACGGCGTGCCATGTCCGCAGGGATCAGGCGTATGGCTTCCGGCCTGATTTGATGTTTGGCCGGTTTGTAGCGTGGCAAATTTAGCTGCTCGGCCAGGATGTCGTGGACTGTACTTTCCGCAGCAAAACCCAGCTGGTGCAACAACTGGCCGAGTCGTTGGCGGGTTTTTTCCTGTTCGATCAAGGCAATGCGTAATTGATCCTGATTGATCAAGCCGGCGTCAAGCAGACGTTGACCAAGTATTCGCTGCTTCATGATGCGCTTGCTCCGATTTCTCTCAGGCGTTGTTCGGCCGTCGTCGGGTGAAACATGTGAGGTCGGTTTTTTGCCGCACGAAGGGCCATCCGGTAGTGGCGTGCTGCCTGCGTCGATTGCCCCAAGTGGTCAAGCGCGATGGCCAGGTTGTAATGGATATCCGGGTGTTCGATGGACAACTCGGCGGCACGGGCGTACGCCGTTCTTGCAGCCGCCCAGCGTTGTTGGCCGGCCAGCAGGTTGCCGAGGTGAAAATGTAGTGCCATATCGCCCGGGTGTTCGGAGATCAGGAGGTGCAAGTGACTTTCCTGCTCCTGCGGGCTGTAGGCTGCAAGATTGCGCATGCCCAGCGTGGCGAGTTGTTCGCTTGAGTGGGCAGCGAGCGGAATGTTCGCACTTGCCAGAGTCAGGCTGAGCAGTAGTTTGTGCAGGGCTCGCATTCAGTGTTCCGCTCCGGTATATCTGGATGAGGGGAGGTGTTCGCTTGGCCGAAAAAAGCCCGTATCCGGAAGGTAATCCGCCAAACCAGAAAAATCGCCTCGCAGACTGGCTTCGCGAATGACCACCGGGCGCAGGAAGATTACTAGCTCGGTTTTTTGCGCTTGATTGTTCCGGTTGTTGAATAGTTCGCCGGCTAGTGGAATGTCTCCGAGACCGGGCAGGCGATTGTTCCGTTGATTGATGCGATCCTCCATCAGGCCACCGAGTACGGCAATTTGTCCGTTGGATACCCGCATTACCGATTCGATTTCCCGCGTTCGGATCATTGGGACAAGATTCTCTATCCCGTTCTTGCGCAGGTCAGGGTTGGGGTCAGGGACTTCCCGCCCAATGCTGGTGATGGTTGGCCGGATGTTGAGCAGTACCGAATCATCGGCTGATATTTGTGGCGTTACCCCGAGTACCAGACCGACCGAGACAGTCTGCGGCGTAGTCGAATAGGTAACCGTGGTTCCGACATTGGCGGTCGTCGTCGTGTCAGCACGGACAGTGAAATAGACATAGTTTTCGACCACCTTGAGTAGTGCGCTTTGATTGTTGAGTACTGAAATTCGTGGGCTTGAGAGAACGCGACTGGTCCCGAAGCTGTCGAGCAGGCTGATCAGGGCGCGCGGCGTGTCATCCCGGCTGTAGCGCAGATTGACTGTGTTTTTTAGTGAATTCCCGGCAAATTCAAGTAAGCCTCCGCGGACCAGTCCATTCCAGTCGATACCTTGCTCGTGACCTTCGCCGAGCGCCACTTCAACGATGGTGGCTTCGATCATCACCTGGCGGCGGGCCGACTGTCCGACACGATCGATGAATGCTTGGATGCCCAAGTGCTGGTTGCGTGTCGCAAACACCGAAATCAGGCCGGCTTCCGGGTTGATGAGCAATGTCGTGGGCGCTGTTCTGGTCGGGTTTTTTTCGGCTTCTCCGGTGTCGGTCGCAGAAGTTGTTGTTGCCTGCTCGGCCAACAAAATGCGCAGATTCTTCTCCAGGTTTTCCCAGAAGCGATGCTGTGTTGTGTTTTCAATGCGGGTATTCGACAGGCTGCCGGCGCCAATGCTGTTGCCGGTATTGCCTGCTGTATTGCCGATTTGCATATTGTTTGACACTGCACTATTCACTGTCCTGGCCAGATTGACGTAATCGACCGGGTAGTGTCTGAGGTAGGGCGTGTCTGGCAGGATAAGCAGGCTGTCTGCCGTGAGCTCGAAGCGCAATGGCACTTGGCGGGCGATGCGGGCGAGTAGTGCGGGCAAAGGCTGCTCAAGTGCATTCAGGGTGATTAGTCCGTTAATGCCGGGGGCTATATCGATGTCGATTCCGGCATCGCGAGCCAAAGCAAATAACAAGTCGCGAACCGGTACACGATGCACCGTTACGCTGAACTTTTCGCTGCCCAGGCGTTGCCGGGGTATGGCGACGTCCTGAGGCTCGGCCAGGCGTTCGACGATCTGCGGAATGCTGCCGCTTGCCTCAGGTGTCTGATTTTGCAGGTGGCCACGTAGTGGCGCTTTGGGCAATGGGGCGCTGCAACCGCCGAGCAGAATGGCAAATCCCAGCAATAATATGGTCTGAGCCGTCATGAGATCCTTGTTTATGCGTTTCGCATTGCATGTTAGCGATAAAATACGACTTTGTCATTAATTGTGCTGTTCTTGCTTCCCCGTCGGCCGGGTACGGCTGCGATTTCTGATAGAATGCAGCCTGTTTTTTTTGGGGAATCCCGTGCAGTCGGACGACATCCTGGTCGATATTCAGGACCTTCATTTCACCTATGACGAGCGGCCTGTGTTACAGGGAATCAATATGAAGATTCCTCGTGGCAAGGTGGTGGCCATCATGGGGGGGTCTGGTTGTGGCAAAACAACCTTGTTGCGCTGCATTGGTGGTCAACTACGCCCGACTGGCGGTAGCGTGCGCCTTGAAAAACACCAAGTTTGCCAGATGTCTGAAGCGGAGTTGTATCGCCTGCGCCGTCAGATGGGCATGCTTTTTCAGTTTGGTGCATTATTTACTGACTTGTCTGTTTTCGATAATGTGGCTTTCCCGTTGAGGGAGCACACTGATCTCTCGGAAGAGATGATCCGCGATCTTGTATTGATGAAGCTGGAAGCAGCGGGCTTGCGCGGCGCGCATGCCTTGATGCCTGCAGAGCTTTCCGGGGGCATGGCGCGACGTGTTGCGCTAGCCAGGGCCATAGCCCTTGATCCCATGCTAATGATGTATGACGAGCCATTCGCCGGTCTTGATCCGATTGCGCTGGGCGTCATTGGTCGCTTGATTCGTTCGCTCAACGATGCGCTCGGGGCAACATCGATCATGGTGACGCACGATATTCAGGAATCCCTGCTGATCGTCGATTACATCTATTTTTTGAGTGGCGGCAAGGTGGTTGCGCAAGGTACGCCGGATGAAATTCGTGCCTCGAACGATCCGTATGTGCACCAGTTTGTCTATGCCGAAGCGGATGGTCCCGTACATTTTGACTATCCGGCCCCATCCGTGCGGCAGGATTTTTTGAGCGGGGGGGTAAATGCCAGGGCCGATTGATTTATTGCGCCACATCGGACATGCCACTGTTAATCGTGTCTGGCGACTTGGTTTTGCCACGCGTTTCCTGTTTGCCATTCTGGCGCATTCGGGTACGGCTTTTCGTCGTCTTCCTCTGACGTTGCGCGAGATTTATTTTAGCGGCGTGCTGTCGTTGTTGATTATTCTGGTTTCCGGGTTGTTTGTTGGCTTGGTGCTGGGCTTGCAAGGTTATGAAACCTTGCAGCGCTACGGGTCGACCGAGGCACTTGGTGTCCTTGTTGCGCTCTCTCTGGTCAGGGAGTTGGGGCCGGTTGTGGCCGGCTTGCTTTTTGCGTCGCGTGCCGGATCTTCGGTTACGGCAGAAATTGGTCTGATGAAAGCAACCGAACAACTGAAGGCCATGGACATGATGGCGGTAAATCCGCTTGCTCGCGTTGTAGCGCCCCGATTTTGGGCTGGGGTGATTTCCATGCCTTTGCTGGCAGCAATGTTTTCAGCAATGGGGGTTTTCGGTGGCTGGTTGATTGGCGTTGTGTTTATTGGCGTTGATGACGGTGCGTTCTGGTCCCAGATGCAGTCCAGTGTGGATTTTCGCTATGACATCATGAATGGCGTCATCAAAAGTGCTGTATTCGGTTTTGCTGTTTCACTGATTGCCGTATTTGAAGGTTATGACTCTGTCCCGACGGCCGAGGGGGTTTCGCGGGCCATCACTCGCACGGTGGTGACTTCTGCCATGGCCATACTGGCGCTGGATTTTATTCTCACTTCGTTCATGTTCCGGGGTAATTGATGAACCGTACTGTTCTCGACTTGTGGGTCGGTCTTTTTGTGGCGCTGGGCTTCGCTGCGGTGTTGTTTTTGGCCCTCAAGGTAGGCAACCTTTCCAGCGCCCATCTGTCCGATACATACGTGCTGCAGGCCAAGTTTGATAACATCGGCGGCTTGAAAGCTCGTGGCCCGGTCAAAAGCGCAGGTGTGCTGGTTGGCCGCATCGCCAACATCCGCTTCGACCCCGAAAGTTATGAAGCCGTGGTGACAATGGAGATTGACGGGCGTTATCGTTTTCCGAAGGATTCGTTTGCTTCCATCTACACCGCTGGCTTGCTCGGCGAGCAATACATTGGATTGGATGTTGGGGGCGACGAAAAAATGTTGCTGGCAGGCGATCTGATTACCAAAACCCAGTCTGCTGTTGTTTTGGAAAAGCTAATCAGTCAGTTCCTTTTCAGCAAGGCAACGGAAGGACAGGGGGCTCAATGACCGTGATGGCTGGATTCTCGATTTGGCAACGCTGCCGCTTGGTTGCCCGTGCCGCTTTGCTGATGGTGCTGCTTATCGGGCAGGCGACAGGTCAGGAGGAGGTTGATCGCTTCGAGGGCTTTAATCGCGCTATGTTCTCAGTGAACGAAGCGCTTGATAAATATGCACTCCGTCCTGTGGCGCAGGCCTACGACACAGTATCTCCTTTGCCGGTCAAGGCAGGCATCGGGAATTTCTTTGGCAATGTTGGAGAGCTCTGGGTTGGGGCTAACAGTGCGTTGCAAGGCAAAGTGGATGACGCAGGAAGTAGTTTTGCCCGGTTGTTGATCAATTCCAGTGTTGGTATTTTTGGTCTTTTCGACGTAGCCAGTGAACTTGGTTTTGAGCGCTATAACGAAGATTTCGGTCAGACATTGGCGGTCTGGGGGGTTGACGATGGCCCCTATCTATTCCTGCCGTTAATCGGCTCACGCACGACGCGTGATTTTGCCGGTTGGGCGGTAGATGTCTATACAGATCCCTTGTCCGATGTCCGTCCTGCTTCTGTGCGTGTGGGGGCGAATGTATTGCGCGTGGTAGATATTCGCGCGGGTCTCCTGCCGGCTGACAAAGTCCTTGAGGAAGCAGCCTTGGACAAATACGCCTATGTTCGCGATGCCTATTTGCAGCGTCGTCGTAGCCTTATTTATGATGGTCGCCCTCCGCGCCAGGATGATTAACCCGTGAGTGCCATGATGAGTCGTGTTTTTGCTTTTTTTGCTATTTGTTTCCTTTCGTTGCCGGCTTTGGCGCTTGAGGCACCGGATGCCATGATCAAACGGGTGTCCGAGGAGGTTCTGGATATCGTTCGCCAGGACAAGGATGTCCAGAATGGCGACATGAAGAAAATTGTGGCGCTGGTCGATGCCAAGGTGCTGCCCAATTTCAATTTCCAGCGCATGACTTCTCTGGCTGTAGGGCGAGATTGGCGTACGGCCAGTCCCGCACAAAAAAATCGTCTGGTTGAAGAGTTCAAGATGCTGCTGGTGCGTACTTATTCGAATGCCCTGCGCAGTTACAGCAATCAGCGCATCGATTACAAGCCCTTCAAGATGAAGCCAGGCGAAACCGATGTTCTGGTGCGCTCTGAAGTAATTCAGCCCGGTAGCCAGCCAGTGCAAATCGATTACTGGCTTGAGTTGGCGGATGGAAAGTGGCGAGTTTACGATGTCGTGGTTGCCGGGATTAGCTTGGTTACCAATTACCGCAGTCAGTTCTCCAAGGAAGTCCGCGAGGGCGGCGTTGATGGGTTGGTTGCCAGCTTGGTGTCCAAAAATCAATCTCTGGAAGCGACACAAGGCAAGGTCGTCAAGAAATGATCAGCCAATCTGCCGGGCGTTTGAATATTGGTTGTGCGATGGTGATGGAAAATGCCAGAGCCTTGCTGGATAGCGGACGTTCATTGATGGCGCCTGGTGAGGTTGTGTTTGACTTGTCTTCGGTCGAGGAGGCTGACTCTTCGGCTGTCGCCGTCATGCTGGGCTGGTTGCGTCATGCTGTGCTGCTGCGGTCAACTGTTTGTTTTGTCGGGGTTCCTGCAGGAGTGTTGTCTCTGGCCAAGCTTTATGGGGTTGCCGAACTCCTGCCTCAGGCCTGATCGGCCCTTATGTTGCCGGCTGTATCCATTGTTGATGTCGTTAAAAGTTTTGGCCCGCTGAAAGCTTTGGCCGGCGTGTCGCTCGACATTCCCCAAGGGGATTTTTTTGGCTTGCTCGGTCCTAATGGCGCTGGCAAAACTACCCTGATTTCATGCTTGGCCGGTTTGTCCCGATTGGACTCAGGGTGCATCAAGGTCATGGGGCATGATGTAGTGCACGGATTTCGCGAAGCACGGCGTTTGCTCGGGGTCGTGCCGCAGGAGCTGGTGTTTGATCCTTTCTTTAGCGTGCGTGAGACCTTGCGTATTCAGTCCGGCTATTTTGGCATCCGAAAAAATGATGACTGGATCGATGAGGTTCTGCATAACCTTGATCTGACCGGCAAAGCCGATGCGAACATGCGCCGTTTGTCCGGCGGAATGAAGCGCCGTGTGCTGGTCGCCCAAGCCCTGGTGCATAAACCGCCGGTCATTGTGCTGGATGAGCCGACTGCCGGTGTCGACGTCGAGTTGCGTCAGGGGTTGTGGCAGTTTGTTCGCCGACTCAATACTGAAGGCCATACCATCATCTTGACGACGCACTATCTGGAAGAGGCGGAAGCGCTCTGCAACCGGATTGCGCTCATGAAGCAAGGGCAACTGATCGCACTCGATAGTACGGCCAATCTGATGGCCGAGTACCCCGGTGCTTCGCTGGAAGAGGTCTTCATGCGGAACATGCACCGATGATCGGTTTCTGGACCTTGTTCTACAAGGAAGTGTTGCGTTTCTGGAAAGTCGCTTTCCAGACGGTCGCGGCACCTGTGCTGACGGCTATGCTCTATCTGCTGATCTTTGGCCATGTGCTGGAGGATCATGTACAAGTGCATGGTGTGGGCTACACCAGTTTCCTGATTCCCGGTCTGGTTATGATGCAGGTGTTGCAAAATGCGTTTGCTAACTCGTCGTCTAGTCTGATCCAGGCCAAGATTACTGGTTCGATCGTCTTTGTTCTGCTGCCGCCGATTCCCTATAGCGCTTTTTTTGTTGCCTATGTGCTTGCCGCGATGGTGCGCGGGTTGATGGTGGGCGTTGGTGTCTTGCTGGCGACCGTATGGTTCGTTGATTTGCAGGTCGTGGCACCTGTCTGGGTTTTTGCTTTTGCCCTGCTCAGTGGCGCCCTGTTTGGTGCGCTGGGCATGATTGCTGGTATTTGGGTTGAAAAATTCGATCAGTTGGCAGCCTTTCAGAACTTTTTGATCATGCCGTTGACTATGTTGTCCGGCGTGTTCTATTCGATTCATACCTTGCCGGCGTTTTGGCAGCAGTTGTCGCATTACAATCCCGTTTTTTACATGATTGATGGCTTCCGCTATGGCTTTTTTGGTGTCTCTGATGTGGCGCCGGAATTCAGTCTTGCTGTGGTCGCCGTCTGTCTTGCTGCAGTGAGCTTGCTGACTCTCAGCTTGCTCAAACGTGGCTGGAAATTGAGAACCTGAATATTCATGCATCCTGATCAGATCAAGCAACTCATCCTCGCCGGCATGGCCTGCGAACACCTCGAACTCGATGGCGATGGTCAGCATTTCGAGGCAATTGTTGTTAGCGCCGAGTTCGTCGGCAAAAATCGTGTCCAGCGCCAGCAGCACGTTTATCAGACTCTGAAGGACAAGCTGGCGACGGGCGAATTGCATGCCCTGTCTTTCAAGACCCTGACCCCGGAAGAATGGAGCGCCAAGCGTGGATAAATTGTTGATTCAGGGCGGCAGTGTGTTGTCCGGTGAAGTTGCGATGTCGGGTGCCAAGAACGCCGCCTTGCCGATTCTTTGTGCCGCGTTGTTGTCATCCGATCCGCTGGAGCTGGTCAATGTGCCGCAGTTGAACGATATCTCGACGATGTTGCATCTCTTGAGCGACATGGGTGTCGGTGTAGCGAAGGATGGCGCTGATGGACTGACGCTCGATGGTAGCGGCTTGAACAATCCGGTCGCTTCGTATGAAATGGTCAAGACCATGCGTGCCTCCATCCTGGTGCTCGGTCCCTTGTTGGCGCGCTGTGGCGAGGCGCGCGTCTCCTTGCCGGGGGGGTGTGCCATCGGTGCTCGTCCGGTCGATCAGCACATCAAGGGATTGCAGGCGATGGGGGCCGAGGTGACGGTCGAGCAAGGGTATGTGCATGCCAAGGCAAGTCGTCTCAAAGGGGCGCGTATCTGTACCGACATGGTGACCGTGACCGGCACCGAAAACCTGATGATGGCGGCCTGTCTGGCCGATGGCGAAACGATCATCGAGAATGCAGCCCGCGAACCCGAGGTTGTTGATCTGGCTAATTGCCTGATTTCGATGGGTGCGCGCATTTCCGGTGCCGGGACTGACATCATTCGTATTCAGGGTGTCGAGAAGTTGCACGGCGCTCGTCACTCGATCATGCCGGATCGCATCGAAACCGGAACCTATCTCTGTGCTGCTGCCGTGACTGGCGGCAATGTCCGTCTGACCAAAACGTCAGGCGCTTATCTTGACAGCGTGGTGGACAAGTTGATGGATGCCGGGTGTGAAATCGTTGTCGAGCGCGATGCGATCCGTCTTGCTGCGCCGGCCCGTTTGAAGTCAGTGAGTTTGCGTACCGCACCCTATCCAGCATTCCCGACCGACATGCAGGCTCAGTTCATGGCGATCAATTGTGTGGCAGAAGGTGTGGCCACCATCCGTGAAACGATTTTTGAAAATCGTTTCATGCACGTTAGCGAGTTGACCCGCTTGGGTGCCAATATCCAGATTGAGGGCAATAATGCCATCGTGCGCGGGGTCGACAAGCTGGAGGGGGCGACCGTGATGGCTACCGATCTGCGGGCTTCTGCTTCGCTGATTATTGCTGGTCTGGTGGCGCAGGGTGAAACCTTGATTGACCGCATCTATCATCTGGATCGTGGTTACGAGCGCATTGGGGAAAAACTTGCCTGCCTGGGGGCCAACGTGAGGCGGGTTCGCTGATTTCGTACGGTGGGTTTGAGCTCGCCTAGTGTTGTTGTTTTATCGTGAGTTTTGGCCGTTCTCGCGGTCAACTACTGAAAAGTTCAAAAAAAGCTTTGCATAAAAGCCCGCTAGGTACATACTGCGGGCTCGGGATTTCCAGGCAGTGTGTTGTTCCTGCACCGTATTCGGTTTGTCAGCTCCTCGGTCTTGGTTCTCGTTTTTTTATTAATTATTTTTTTCCAAGGATGCTATAAATGGCAAACGGTACCGTTAAGTGGTTCAATGATTCCAAAGGCTTCGGCTTTATCTCCCCGTCTGAAGGTGGTGAAGACCTCTTCGCTCACTTCTCTGCAATTCAAGGCAATGGTTTCAAGACCTTGGCCGAAAACCAGAAAGTGACCTTCGACGTCGTGAATGGCCCGAAGGGCAAGCAAGCTGCAAACATCCGCCCGGCTGAATAAGCTCCCGGATATCGCAGTATCGAAAAGCCCGGCTTGCCGGGCTTTTTGCTTTTGTGGGCGCGGTGAGTGCCGCCCCTTTGCGTTAAAATCCACCTTTTGCCACCGAGACAGCCCGTGACCGGTATCACTATCGCCCTTTCCAAGGGCCGCATTTTTGACGAAACCCTGCCTTTGCTGGCGGCTGCCGGTATTGTGCCGACGGAAAATCCGGAAACTTCCCGGAAACTGATCATTGAAACCAATCAACCGGGCGTGCGCGTGGTGATCGTGCGGGCAACCGATGTGCCGACCTACGTCCAGTATGGCGCTGCCGATCTGGGGGTGGCGGGCAAGGATGTGCTGATCGAGCATGGCGGCGAAGGCTTGTATGCGCCGCTTGACCTGCAGATCGCCAAGTGCCGGATGATGGTCGCGATTCCCGAAGGCTTTGACTATCAGAATGCCGTGCGTCAGGGGAATCGTCTGAAAGTGGCGTCGAAGTATATTAAGACAGCCCGTGAGCATTTTGCCGCGAAGGGTGTGCACGTCGATCTGATCAAATTGTACGGCTCGATGGAGCTTGCGCCGCTGGCCGGACTGGCGGATGCGATCGTCGATCTGGTGTCTACGGGTGGCACGCTGAAGGCCAACAAGCTGGTGGCCTGCGAGCACATCATGGACATTTCATCGCGCCTCGTCGTCAATCAGGCCTCGCTGAAGGTCAAGCGCGAAATTCTGCAACCGATTATCGACGCCTTTGCCCAGGCGGTGGAGAACTAGCATCATGGTGGCCATCAAGCGTCTTTCCACGGTCGACGCCGATTTCACGGCAAAACTCGACGAACTGTTGGCCTTCGAGGCAGCTGCCGATGAAGGCATCGAACGCACGGTGATTGGCATTCTGGCCGATGTGAAGTCGCGCGGTGATGCCGCCGTGCTTGAATACACCAACAAGTTCGATCGTCTGACTGCTGCTTCGATGGCCGATCTGGAACTGTCGCAGGCGGAAATGCAGGCGGCGCTCGACAGCCTGCCGGCCGAACGGCGTGCCGCGCTGGAAGCGGCGGCAAATCGGGTACGTGTCTATCACGAGAAGCAGCGTCTTGAAGGGTGGTCCTTTACCGAAGCCGATGGCACCATGCTCGGCCAGATGGTCACGCCGCTCGACCGCGTTGGTCTGTACGTGCCGGGCGGCAAGGCGGCCTATCCGTCGTCGGTGCTGATGAACGCGATTCCGGCCAAGGTCGCCGGCGTCAAGGAGTTGATCATGGTGGTGCCGACGCCGGGCGGCGAAAAGAATCAGCTGGTGCTGGCGGCGGCCTGTCTGGCCGGTGTCGATCGCGTATTCACGCTGGGCGGTGCGCAGGCGGTCGGCGCGCTGGCTTACGGTACGCAAACCGTGCCTCAGGTCGACAAGATCGTCGGGCCGGGTAATGCCTATGTGGCAACGGCCAAACGTCGGGTGTTCGGCATTGTCGGCATCGACATGGTGGCCGGTCCTTCGGAAATTCTGGTGGTGGCCGACGGTTCCGGCAATCCGGACTGGGTGGCGATGGATCTGTTCTCGCAGGCCGAACACGACGAACTGGCGCAATCCATCCTGATCTGCCCGGATGCCGCCTATCTTGAGCGAGTGCAGGCCAGCATTGAAAAATTGCTGCCGACCATGCCGCGGGCCGAAACCATCCGTACTTCGCTGACCAATCGCGGTGCCTTCATTCAGGTGCGCGACATGGATGAGGCGATTGCCATCGCCAACCGGGTAGCGCCGGAGCACCTCGAACTGGCGCTGGCCGATCCCGATCCCTGGGTGGCAAAAATCCATCATGCAGGGGCGATTTTCATTGGCCACTACACCTCGGAGTCGCTGGGCGATTACTGTGCCGGCCCGAACCATGTTCTGCCGACTTCCGGCAGCGCGCGTTTTTCCTCGCCGCTCGGCGTCTACGATTTCCAGAAGCGGACCAGCTTGATCAAGGTTTCGCAGGCCGGTGCGCAAACGCTGGGCCGGATTGCCTCGACGCTGGCGCACGGCGAAGGTTTGCCGGCGCATGCCAAGTCGGCCGAGTTCCGGCTGGAAAACTGACCGGAAAGCACGTTGACCGCGATAATCACCGAATCAGAAAAGCGCCCGGACCTCCGGGCGCTTTTTTTGGGTTTTTCCTCGGTCGGCCTGTCCGGCTTTGGCGGCGTGTTGCCGTTTGCCCGGCATATGCTGGTCGAAGACAAGCGCTGGATGACTGCCGAGGATTTCAATACCCAGTTGGGATTGTGTCAGTTTCTGCCGGGGCCGAATGTGGTTAATCTCGCGGTGCTGGTCGGCAAGCGCTACCGTGGCCTGTCCGGAGCGATTGTTGCACCGGTCGGACTGCTGCTTGGGCCGCTGCTGATTGTCTTGTTGCTGGCGCTGGCCTACGACGCATGGGGCGGCCTGCCGGTCGTGCAAGCCATGTTGCGCGGCATTGCTGCCGCCGGTTGTGCCTTGCTGTTCGCGATGGCCTGGCGCATGGGAAGTGCGCTCAAGGACAAACGCTATTTTCTGCCATTTACCGTGTTGACCGTAGCCGGCATCGCCTGGCTGCGCTGGCCGATGCCGCTCGTCATGCTGGGCGGTTTGCTGGCAACAGGGCTGCTGGCTTACTGGCGACTGGGGCGGAAGCGGGCGCAGGGCAAAGGCAAGGCTGCAGAATGATCGTTGTCGAATTGTTCCTTGAATTCACCCTGCTTTCCTTTGTCGCCTTCGGCGGTGCAACGGCGCTGCTGCCGGAGATGCACCGGGTGGTGGTCGAGCAGCATCAGTGGTTGAACGAGACCACGTTCACGCATCTGTACGCCATCGCCCAGGCTGCACCGGGGCCGAATGTGCTGGTGGTGACCCTGATCGGCTGGAAAATTGCCGGCCTAGCCGGGGCGCTGGCAACGACACTGGCCATGTGTCTGCCGATGAGTGTCGTCATTTACCTGCTGATCGACCGTTGGCAAGGCTTTGCCGGGCAGCGCTGGCAGCGGGCCATCAGTCTCGGCGTCGCACCGTTGGCCGTCGGGTTGATTTTTTCCGGTGCGCTCTTGATCGCCCAGTCGGTCGGTCTGGCCTGGGGCGGTGCGCTATTGGTGCTCATCGTGGTCGTGCTCAATTTGCGTACCCGCTGGCATCCGCTCTGGTTCATCGCGCTGGGTGCGCTGGCTGGCTTGCTGGGTTGGGTGTGATCTGCGGTGTCACTCTCCTGGAGAGTGGCGTATTCTTTTGTCCATGAGCAGCCGCGTGGGGAAAACCAGGAATGCAGGCGCATCAACGGTCGTGGGGGATCAAACAGTGGGTCGAGTATTTGCGGGACAAGGAAACCCCTGTCCTGCCGGCGACGCGCGCGACCTTGGTCGCGCTGCAGCAGGCCGCTGAGGAAGTCAGGGAATCCTTGTCGGCCCGCGATCTGGTCGATATTGTCTATGCCGATCCTTATCTCGCCCTGAAGTTGTTGCGGCGGGCCGAGGAGCGCCGCACGCGCCAGCTCGGACACGATACGACGACGCCGTTGGGTGCAATATTGCAAACCGGCTACGACGAATTGCAGGAGATCGTTGCTGCCAGCCGGCTTTCCGAAGGGATGTTGCCCGGTTGCCATGCCTGCGAAAGGCGCGCCGTGCTGGCCGCAACGCTGGCTCGAGCCTGGGCTGCGCAGCGGGTCGATGTGGTGCCGGACGAAGTGGCGATGGCGGCCTTGCTGGCGGAAACCGGTGAGTTGTTGCTCTGGCATTTCGCCCCGGAGATGACCGACAAGGAAGTAGCGATCTACCAGTGGAACGAGCGCTACTGGGCCTTGCAGCACCGTCCGTCGGAAATCGAATTCACCTTTCGCCAGTTGACCATGGCCCTGGCTGAATCATGGGGGCTGCCGCATCTGATCATCATGCTGATCAAGGGCACCGATACGCCGCGCGCCAATCTGGCCCGTCTCGGGCATGACGCGGCGAAGCTGGTGATCGGCGAGGCGGCACCCGAACAACTGGTGCCGCTGTTGCAGGAAGTCAAAAAGATGCTGCCGACGCAGGCACTGGTTACGCTAGCCGAGCCGCTGCCCTTGTCCGAACCGCAACGTGAGCGTCTGCTCGCCGCCATTGCGGCGGCCGAACAGCAGGCTGTCTCCGGTGTGCCCTCAGCCGATTAGCGCGCGCAAGGCATCGACCAGCGTTGCACATTCACTGTCGGTGCCGATGGTGATGCGCAGGAACTGATCAATTCGCGCTTGCTTGAAATGGCGGACGATGATGTTCTTCTCGCGCAGCGCCTTGGCGAGCTCCGCCGCGTCGTGTTGCGGATGACGGGCAAAAATGAAGTTGGCGGCCGAAGGCAGAACCGTGAAGCCCAGTTCTTCAAGTTTTGCGGTCAACGCCTCGCGGGTGGCAATAACGGCGTGGCAGCATTGCTGGAAATGCGCTTCGTCTTCAATGGCCGCCACCGCGCCGACGATGGCCAGCCGATCCAGCGGGTAGGAGTTGAAGCTGTTCTTGACCCGTTCCAGCGCCTCGATCAGCGCCGGGTGGCCGATGGCATAACCGACGCGCAGGCCGGCCAGCGAGCGGGATTTGGACAGGGTATGGACGACCAGCAGGTTGTCGTAACGCTCGGTCAGCGGGATGGCGGTATCGCCGCCAAAATCGACATAGGCTTCATCGACGACGACCACGCAATCCGGATTGGCGCACACGATCTGCTCAATGGCTGCCAGTGGCAACAGGCGGCCGGTCGGTGCATTCGGATTGGGGAAAATGATGCCGCCGATTTTCCCGTTTTGGCCCTGTTGACCGCGATAATCTGCCGGGTTGAGCGAAAAGTCCTCGGCCAGCGGAATCGCGCGGTATTCCACGCCGTACAGCCCGCAATACACCGGATAAAAGCTGTAGGTGATGTCGGGGAACAGAATGGGCGCATCGTGCTTGAGCAGTGCCATGAAAATATGCGCCAGCACCTCGTCCGAGCCATTGCCGACAAATACCTTGCTGCTGTCGACGGCATAGCGCTTGGCGATGGCCTGCTTCAGCAGATCGGCATTGGGGTCCGGGTAAAGTCGCAGCCGTGCGCCGTCTTCGCCCAGTTCGTTGCGGATGGCGTCGAGCACGCGCGGTGAGGGCGGAAATGGGTGCTCGTTGGTGTTCAGCTTGATCAGGTTGGCGATCTTGGGCTGTTCGCCCGGGACATACGGGGTGAGGTCGCGGACGACCTGGCTCCAGAAGCGACTCATGGGTGTCTTCACGAAAGGCGTAAAAGTGGGACGAAATGGTATCATGCCCCTCCGTTCCTACGCCTTTTGCAGCCCTCTGCACGAAGATAAGCCATGCGGCAAGCCGAAATTACCCGTAATACCCTGGAGACGCAGATTACCGTGCGTCTGAATCTTGATGGCACCGGTCAGGGCAAATTTGCCACCGGCGTTCCCTTTCTCGATCACATGCTGGACCAGATTGCCCGGCATGGCCTGATCGATCTGGACATCGAAGCCAAGGGCGATCTGCACATCGATGCCCACCACACGGTCGAGGATATCGGCATCACCTTCGGCCAGGCGCTGGCCAAGGCCTGGGGCGACAAGAAGGGGCTGACGCGCTACGGCCACAGCTATGTGCCGCTGGACGAAGCCCTGTCGCGCGTTGTCATCGATCTATCTGGCCGGCCCGGTCTGGAAATGAACTGCGAATTTACGCGGGCGATGATCGGCCAGTTCGATGTCGACCTGTTCGACGAGTTTTTCCATGGCCTGGTCAATCACGCCGGCATGACGCTGCACATCGACAATCTGCGTGGCAAGAATGCCCACCATCAGGCCGAGACCATCTTCAAGGCCTTCGGTCGCGCCCTGCGCATGGCGGTGACGCCTGATCCGCGCATGGCCGGTTGCATGCCGTCGACCAAGGGATCCTTGTAATGGCCGGCGCGCAAACCATCGCCGTCATCGACTACGGCATGGGCAACCTGCGTTCCGTGTCGAAAGCGCTGGAGCATGTGGCGGCCGGACAAAATGTCATCGTGACCGCCGATCCGGCGGTCGTTGCCGCCGCTGATCGGGTGGTTTTCCCCGGCCAGGGTGCGATGCCCGACTGCATGCGCGAACTGGAAGCCCGTGGCCTGCGGGCTGCCGTATTGCAAGCGGCGCAGGACAAACCTTTCCTGGGTATTTGTGTGGGTGAGCAGATGCTGTTCGAGCGCAGCGAGGAAGGCAATGTGCCCGGCCTGGCAGTCTTTCCGGGCGAGGTAAAGCGTTTTCCTGATGAAAAGATGGTCGACCGCAAGGGCGACCGTCTCAAGGTGCCGCACATGGGCTGGAATGAAGTCTGGCAAAAACCGCATGCCTTGTGGTCCGGCATTGCCGATGGCTCCCGCTTCTATTTCGTGCACAGTTACTGCGTTCAGCACATCGATCCGCTGCTGACCACTGGTACGACCGATTACGGCGTGCCCTTTACCTGTGCGGTGGGCCGGGATAATATCTTTGCGGTCCAGTTCCATCCCGAGAAAAGCGCTCGCGACGGCCTGCTGTTTCTGAAAAACTTTGTCGAGTGGCGCCCCTGATTTCGTGTCCAGTTTTGTGTCGGGTTTTTTTGCCGCGTTTGCCGAAATTCCCCTCTGAATTTTTCCTCGAATTTTCCTTTCTGACTCTCCCATGCTGATCATTCCTGCGATTGACCTGAAGGATGGACAATGTGTCCGCCTCAAACAGGGCCTGATGGAACAGGCTACCGTCTTCTCCGACAGCCCGGCCGAACAGGCCCGCCACTGGCTGGATCAAGGCGCTCGTCGCCTGCATCTGGTCGATCTGGATGGCGCCTTTGCCGGCAAGCCGAAAAACCAGGTGGCGATCAAGGCGATCCTGGCTGAAGTCGGCGACGACATTCCGGTGCAGCTGGGCGGCGGCATTCGCGATCTCGACACCATCGAGCGTTGCCTGGATGCCGGTCTGACCTACGTCATCATCGGCACGGCAGCCGTCAAGAATCCCGGTTTCCTGGCCGACGCCTGCGTTGCTTTCCCCGGTCATATCATCGTTGGCCTCGATGCCAAGGATGGCAAGGTGGCGACCGACGGCTGGTCCAAACTGACCGGTCACGACGTCGTCGATCTTGGCAAGAAGTACGAAGATTATGGCGTTGAATCAATTATTTATACCGATATCGGTCGCGATGGCATGTTGTCCGGTCTGAATATCGAAGCCACCGTCCGTCTGGCCCAGGCGCTGACCATTCCGGTCATCGCTTCCGGCGGTTTGTCCAATCTCGACGATATCAAGGCGCTGTGCGCCGTCGAAGGCGAAGGCGTGGTCGGCACGATTGCCGGTCGTGCGGTATATGACGGTTCGCTCGATTTCGCTGCCGCACAGAAGCTGGCCGACGAGTTGGGCGCCTGATGCTGGCTAAACGCATCATTCCCTGTCTGGATGTGACGGCGGGTCGCGTCGTTAAAGGGACCAATTTTGTCGGGCTGCGCGATGCCGGTGACCCGATCGAGATTGCCCGCCGTTACAACGAGCAGGGCGCCGACGAGGTGACTTTCCTCGATATCACGGCATCCAGTGATCAGCGCGATATCATCCTGCACATCGTCGAAGCCTGTGCCGAGCAGGTTTTCATCCCGTTGACCGTCGGTGGTGGCGTGCGCAAGGTCGAGGATGTGCGGCGCCTGTTGAATGCCGGGGCCGACAAGGTGTCGATGAATACCGCGGCGGTGCAGAACCCGGATCTGGTGTTCGACGCGTCGAGCAAGGTCGGTTCGCAGTGCATTGTTGTCGCCATCGATGCGAAGCAGACCGCACCCGGTGAATGGCATGTGTTTACGCACGGTGGCCGTAACGACACCGGGCTTTCTGCGGTCGACTGGGCCAAAAAGGTGGAAATGCTCGGAGCCGGTGAAATCCTGCTGACCAGCATGGACCGTGATGGCACCAAGAATGGTTTCGATCTGGCGCTGACCCGCGCTGTCTCGGATGCTGTCCGGATTCCGGTCATCGCTTCGGGCGGCGTCGGCAATTTGCAGCATCTCGCCGATGGCGTCACCGAAGGCCGTGCCGATGCGGTATTGGCCGCTTCCATTTTCCATTTTGGCGAATACACCGTCCGTCAGGCCAAGGAGTACATGGCTGAACGGGGTATCGAGGTCCGCCTGTAATGGCCGATCTTGACAACGCCTTGCCCTGGCTGTCGGCGCTCAAATGGGACGCCGACGGCATGATCCCGGCCATCGCGCAGGATGAAGGCGGGCGCGTGGTCATGTTTGCCTACATGAATCGCCAGTCGCTGACGGAGACGATCGCCTGCGGCAACGCGGTATACTGGTCGCGTTCGCGTTCACGTTTGTGGCGCAAAGGTGAGGAATCCGGCCACTTCCAGAAAGTGAAGTCCATCCACACCGATTGCGACGGCGATGTGTTGTTGCTGACGATTGAACAGGTCGGCGGCATTGCTTGTCATACAGGACGGGAAAGTTGTTTTTTCAATGAATTGCAAGGGGAACGCTGGGTTCCCGTTGATCCGGTTTTGAAAGATCCGAAGGAAATATACCAATGAGTACGCATGACATCCTGCATCGTCTCTCCGAAACGTTGGCTTCCCGCCGCAATGCCGATCCGGAAAAGTCCTATACCGCCAAGTTGTTCTCGGAAGGCCCGGATTCTATCCTGAAGAAAATCGGCGAAGAATGTGCCGAACTGATCATGGCCGGCAAGGAAGGCAAGCGTCTGAATGTGGTCTGGGAATCGACCGATGTGATTTATCACGTTCTGGTTCTGCTGGCCTTCTACGGGCTTTCCATTGAGGATGTTTCGCAAGAAATGCGTCGTCGCGAAGGGATTTCCGGCATTGACGAAAAGGCGGCGCGAGGCAGCAAGTGAGCGACTGTCTTTTCTGCAAGATCATCGCGGGATCGATTCCATCCCAGAAGGTCTATGAAGACGAGTTGATCCTGGCGTTCAAGGACATTCAGCCGGCACGTCCGGTACACATCCTGGTCGTGCCGAAGAAGCATATTACGTCGCTGGCTTCGGCAACGGCCGAAGATGCCGAAGTGCTGGGCCGGATGCTGGTCACGGCGAATGAAATTGCGGTAGCTCAAGGTAGTCCCGGTGGTTTTCGGGCGATCATCAATACGGGTGAGATCGGGCAGCAGGAAGTCCCCCATCTGCACATGCATATCGTTGGCGGTCCGGACCCGGTGGGTCCGATGCTCAAGCGAATCTAGGAGACATAAAAATGGGTAGTTTTTCCATCTGGCACTGGTTGATCGTTCTGGTTATCGTGATGCTGGTCTTTGGCACCAAAAAGTTGCGTAATGTCGGTCAGGATCTCGGTGGCGCGGTCAAGGGCTTCAAGGACGGCATGAAGGAAGCCGGTGGCGGCGACAAGCCTGCCGATGCAGCGCAACCGACCCAGCAGGTGGGTGGGCAGACCATCGACGTCGAGGTTCAGGAAAAGACCAAGAGCTGATGGAATCTTTCTTCGGAAGGCTTGGCCTGTCAGTCGGCACGTGTCACCGTGCTTTTTCTGTTGTGTATTCTGGGCTTATATAACCGATGTTCGATATTGGCTTTTCCGAACTGATGGTGATTGGTATCGTCGCCTTGGTGGTTATCGGTCCTGAACGCTTGCCCAAGGTTGCTCGTACGCTCGGCCTTTTGCTTGGTCGTGCGCAGCGCTATGTTAACGACGTCAAGTCCGATATCAATCGCGAAATGCAGCTTGATGAACTGAAGAAGCTGCAGTCGCAGGTTGCCGATTCAGCTCGTGAGCTTGAGGGTTCGGTGCGTAAGGAATACGACACAGCGCGCAGCAGTTTCGATTCGCTCGGCTCGCCGGTGCGTTCTGCTGTGGCTGAACTGGAAGCCACTGCCAGGGCAGCCAGTGCCGAACTTGAGCAAACGGCTACGGCAACCATGACCAAGCCGGCACCGAGTGCCGCCAATGACAAACCCACGATTGCCCAACCTTCTGTTGCTGGCGATGGTGCAAAGAGTACGAACGCCGCATGAGCGACACCCCGCAGGAAGAGTCTTTCGTTTCCCATCTGGTTGAGTTGCGTGACCGTTTGTTGCGCAGCCTGATTGCGATTGCTGTCGTAATGGGCGTGCTGGCCTTCTATCCAGGTCCTGGGGAAATCTACGATATGCTTGCCGCGCCGCTAACCAGCGCGCTGCCCGAGGGCACCAAGATGGTGGCGATTGGTGTGGTAACGCCTTTCATGGTGCCACTCAAAGTCACGGGTATGGTGGCCTTTGTATTGGCGCTGCCCTATGTGCTGTTTCAAGTTTGGGGTTTTGTGTCGCCAGGGCTGTATGCCCATGAGCGGCGATTGGGTATCCCGCTAATCATTTCGGCCACCGTGCTTTTTGTCCTCGGCATGGCCTTTTGTTACTTCTTCGTATTTGGCCAAGTCTTTCATTTCATTTCCAGTTTTGCTCCCAAGAGCATTACGCCGGCGCCAGATATCGAAGCCTATCTGTCATTCGTGATGACCATGTTCCTGGCCTTCGGTTTGTCTTTCGAGGTGCCGGTGGCGCTCGTTGTCATGGTCAAACTGGGTGTGGTCAAGGTCGAGAAGTTGCGCGAGTGGCGCTCCTACTTCATCGTCGGCGCCTTTGTTGTGGCTGCGGTCGTGACACCGCCCGATGTGGTGTCGCAACTGGCGCTCGCCATTCCCATGTGTCTGCTTTACGAGTTGGGGATTCTGGCATCGAGCCTGGTGTCCAAAGGGACGACACGGGCCGAAGCTGATGCAGCCACTGCTGCGGTCAACACTGCAGAATCGGCAAAAACCGATGCGGATCTCGACGCCGAACTGGATCAGGCAGAAGCAGCCTTTCGCCAGTTGGACAACAAGTAATCGCTAGTTGCGGGGTGGCCCGGGTCGGGTTGCCCGGTGCTCGACCACTTCACCTTCGGCAAAACGCCATAGCGTACCGGCCGGCATGACGGTCCATGCTTCGTTGTCGGTCAGTGGCAGGGTGGCGATAACTGCCACGCGGTCATTGGCCGTGGTCACTTCGCTGAAATCAACCGTAATGTCCTGATCCTTCAGGTGTGCTTGGGCAAAAGGTGCCTTGCGGACGATGTAGCTGAGGCGCGTCGAGGCATGGGCAAACAGGCAATCGCCATGCGACAGCAGGAAGTTGAATTCGCCATGCGTCGCGATTTCCAGTGTCAATTCATGCAGCGCTGCAAACAGTGCGTCCTGTGTCGGCATCTGGTTGCCAAAGCGCTGGCGGAGTTGCTGCAATAGCCAGCAAAAAGCGCGTTCGCTGTCGGTGTTGCCTACCGGCACGAAACTGCCATCGAGTTCGGGTGAAAATTCCAGCAGGTTGCCGTTATGGGCAAAAATCCAGTAGCGGCCCCACAACTCGCGCATGAACGGATGCGTATTTTCCAGCTTGATCGAGCCTTGCGTCGCCTTGCGGATGTGCGCGATGACGTTTTTCGAGTGTATCGGATAGCGGCTGACCAGTTCGGCCACTGGCGAACTGGCCGAAGGCTGCGGATCGAGAAACAGGCGTGTGCCCTTGCCTTCAAAAAAAGCGATGCCCCAGCCATCCGCATGCACATCGGTCGCCCCGCCCCTGGCCTGAAAGCCGGAAAAGGAGAAACAGATGTCGGTCGGCACGTTGCAGTTCATGCCGAGGAGCTGGCACATGCGGGTTTTTCCTTACTCTTCGGCGCGTAGTGGTGGGCGTTTGCCGATGCGGACGGCCAGTTCAAGGATACTGCGATCACGGCGCAGGCGGAAACTGGCGCGGGCTTCGGGTTTCAGGTCGGCAATCAGGTCGAGCATGACTTGCGGATCGGTCACTGGCTTGCCCTCGACCGATAGCAGTACGTCGCCGGGCCGAATGCCTGCTTTGTCAGCCGGGCTGGAGCGTACGACGCCGGCGATCAGTGCGCCATCGGTATCCGGCAAGCCGAAGGATTCAGCCAGTTCCGGGGTGATTTCCTGGGCTTCGACACCGATCCAGCCGCGCGTCACCGAGCCGCTTTCGATGATCTGTTCCATGATGCTGCGGGCGCTGGAAACCGGGATGGCAAAGCCGATGCCGTGATTGCCGCCGGTTCTCGAATAAATTGCCGTGTTGATGCCGACCAGATTGCCTTGGGCATCGACCAGGGCGCCGCCCGAGTTGCCGGGATTAATCGCCGCATCGGTCTGGATGAAATTCTCGAAAGTATTGATCCCGAGGTGCGAACGGCCGAGCGCGGAGACGATGCCCATGGTGACCGTCTGGCCGACGCCGAACGGATTGCCGATGGCCAATACGACATCGCCGACTTGCAGACTGTCCATTTGGCCAAAGGTGATGGTCGGTAGTTTTTCCGCTTTGATGTGCAATACGGCGAGGTCGGATTCCGGGTCGGAGCCGACGATTCGTGCCTTGTAGGTTTTGCCGTCGTTGAGCGACACCTGGATGTCGTCGGCCGCCTCGATGACGTGGAAATTGGTCAGGATGTAACCGTTCTGACTGACGATGACGCCAGAACCGAGGCCCGAATTGCGCCGGCTGGGGCCGTCCTGGCGTTCGCCGAAGAAGTGTCGGAAGATCGGATCATCGAATAGCGGATGACGTTGCTGACGCACCTGCTGCGTCGTGTAGATATGGACAACCGAGGGCAGTGCGGCGCGTGCGGCGTTTCGATAGGAGTCCCCGCTATGCGTACCGAGATTGCCCCGGTCGCCACCGCGCGACGCTTCCTGCAGGGCCACGACCTGTCCGCCGCGCGGCAACCATTCGGGCTTCAGGGTGGATACCGTGAAGATGATGGCCAACGCAACGGTGACCGTTTGTGCAAAAATCAGCCACAACCTGTGCATGAGTGTCCGTGAAAATGAGACTGGAAGAATTGACGCTGTATCTGGATGAGTTGCTGCAACCCATGAAGTTTCGGGATTATTCCCCAAACGGTCTGCAAGTGGAAGGACGCAGCGAGGTGCATCATATCGTTGCTGGCGTCACAGCCAGCCAAAAATTACTCGATATTGCGGTCGACCGCGGTGCGCAGGCCATTCTTGTGCATCACGGTTATTTCTGGAAAGGTGAGGATGGCCGGGTCACCGGGATGCGGCGCAAGCGCCTGGCGACGCTCTTGAACAACGAGATCAGCCTGATCGCCTACCATTTGCCGCTCGATGCGCATCCTGATTTGGGCAATAACGCGCAGTTGGCAGCATTGTGCAACTGGCAGTCCGAAGGGCATTTCGGCGATCAGGATATCGCCTGGTATGGACGTCTGAAACAGCCGGCGACCTTGGCTGAGACGGCGCTGCAAGTCTCAGGTTTACTCGGGCGGCAGCCGCTGGTGATCGGTGATCCGGCTAAACCGATTGGGCGTGTCGCCTGGTGCTCGGGCGGGGCGCAATCGTATTTCGAGCAAGCCATTGCGCTCGGTGTCGATCTTTTTGTGTCCGGGGAGATTTCAGAACAAACCGTGCATCTGGCCGAAGAGAGCGGTGTTGCTTACATGGCGGCCGGGCATCACGCGACAGAACGTTATGGCGTCAAGGCGCTGGCAGCTCATTTGACGGCGCGTTTTGGTTTGCGCTGTGACTTTGTCGATCTGGACAATCCGGTTTGAGGCAAACGCACGGGTGGCAGGCGAGTTGAGCGTGTATTGAGCCATTGCAGCCCGCTTGCTGTCAGTACGCCGCCAAGCAAAGTGCCAAGTACCAACTCCAGCCATTGGCGCCAAGGCTGAGGCGCTTTGCTTTCGGCAACTGGGGCGGAGGGGGGCGATGCTGGTTGTAGCGTATCGGCGAGTTGCAACTCGCGACGCAAGGCCATTGATTCGGCGCTGAGTGCCAGTGCCTTGTCCAGGTTTTTCAGGCTGTTTTCGAGTTGCTCCAGGCTAGTTTCCAGGCGCAGCATGCGAGTTTCGACATCCTCTGCGGAGGGGGGCGCGGGGTTTTCCTTGAGCATGGTCGAGCTGCTCAGGACCAATCTGTCCATTTGCAAGGGCGTTGTCGGCGCCGGTTTTTTCCGGGTGCGACGCTTGTTGTCCCCGGTGCTGCTCGAAGGCGAAGGGCTGCTTGTGGCAGAGTCTGCGCTTTCGGTATCGATTTCTGTGGCGATGCTGGCTGGAGTGTCCGTTGGGCGTCGGCGAGGGGCGTCCAGATTCTTTTTCTCGCCAGGAGGAAGCGGCATCACGATGTAATCGCGTTGTAACTCAAGTCCGCAGCCCATGTGTACGCCCAGCGTGGCCAGCGGTTCATTCAGCGGTGTGTTGCCGATAAGCTGCAGTTGCCAATGTTGCCGGCGCTTTTTCAGGCGCAGTCGGGCTTTGCCGATGCCGGGCAGGTCGGCGTCGCTGGCCGATTTGAGCGAAAAGCAGCTGGCTTCAAGACGCTCATCCGCGGTTGTAATCAGTGCGATCTCGGCACGCAAGGGTTCGCCGATCTGCGATAGCACGACCAGTTCACCCAGGCCGGCGGCGCTGGCCGATAGCGGGAGTGCGCACAGGCACAGTGCGGCAAGGGCAGAAGAGAGTCTCGGGAATGGCTTCAAGGGGCGAAACTGGCGCAAACAGGGCTAACATGACGGGGTTCGAGGGCAAGAGTATTGCACACTCGTTTTTTGATGATCGGGCCAATTCCATGCACCATGTTTTTCCTCCCCATCCCCAGACGACATTGTCCGTGAGAGACAGCGAAGCGCTGTTTCCCGTTCGGCGCATTTTTTGTGTCGGCCGCAACTATGCCGAGCATGCGCGCGAAATGGGCGCGACCGCACAGGCCGATGGCCTCGAGCCGCCTTTTTTCTTCACCAAGCCGGGCGATGCGCTGGTCGGTGGTGCTGGCGAACTGGCCGTTGCTTACCCGCCCTTAACGGCCAATCTGCATCACGAAGTTGAAATGGTGGTCGCCTTGGGTGCGGGTGGGGCAAATATTGCGGTCGACGATGCTTTGGGGCTGGTTTTTGGCTATGGCGTCGGGCTCGATCTGACGCGGCGCGATATTCAGGCGAAGGCCAAGGAAAAAGGGCATCCGTGGGATATGGGCAAGGGCTTCGACCAGTCGGCGGTATGCAGTTCCCTGGTGCCGGCTGCCCGCATCGGGCATCCGGCGCATGGGCGCATCTGGCTGAAGGTGAACGGAGCCATTCGCCAGGATGGCGATCTCGGGCAAATGGGCTGGAAGGTGGCAGATATCATCGCCAACTTGTCGACCATGGTGCGCCTGGAGGCCGGTGACCTGATTTATACCGGGACGCCGGCTGGTGTCGGGCCCTTGCTGCGCGGTGATCTGCTTGAAGCTGGCGTGGACGGTGTTGGCTGCCTGACGGCACGTATCGTTTGAGCTTTTTCGGCCAATTTTCGTGTTGACCGCAATGCGTGGGTTGGTCGCCCACGCTTTTCCTGTTCTGATCGCTCAGTTGGCTTCGGTCGGCATGATGGTGATCGATACGGTGGTGCTGGGTCATGTCAGTCCGCTTGACCTAGCTGCCGTGGCGATCGGCGGCGGTATTCATGTGTCGGTTATTTTTGCGTTGGTTGGCGTGCTGCAGTCGGTGGGGCCCGTTGTCGCGCATTTACATGGCGCGAAACGCGATACGGAAGTCGCCGCTGTCTTGCAGCAGGGGTTTTGGCTGGCACTTTTGCTGGCGCTGCCAGGCATTCTCTTTTTGACCTATCCCGGGGTGGTGCTCGATCCCTTTGCAATGGATCCTGCGGTCGACGCCAAGGTTCGGCAATATCTCGGCTTGCTTGCCTGGAGTCTGCCGGCATCGTTGCTCTACCGGACTTTTTACGCCTTCTGCAATGCGCTTGGGCGGCCGCGTGTGTTGATGGGGATCGGCCTTGCCGGTTTATGTACCCATGCCCTTCTGGCTTGGGGGTTCGCTGCGCGTGGCTGGCTCGGCGAACCGCTTGGCGTACTTGGCTGTGCGCTTTCCAATGTGCTGATCGGTTGGCTGGCCTGCCTGAGTGCGACGGCATGGCTGCATTTCGGCCCGCTTGGCCGGCGCTATCAGCCATTTGCCAATTGGCGACGTCCTTGCCTGAAAACCTGGCGTGAATTGTTGCGCCTGGGTTTGCCGATGGGGTTTTCCAATCTCGTCGAGATTACGGCGTTCACGTTGGTCAGTCTGTTCATTGCGTCACTGGGGGCGACGGTGGTTGCCGGGCATCGCATCATTGCCAACCTGTCCGCGCTGACCTACATGCTGCCCTTGTCGCTGGGCATTGCCACAATGGCTGCGGTGGCGCAGTCGCTCGGTGCGCGCAACTGGCAGACTGTCCGGGTGACGGTGCGGGCAAGCATGTTGATGGCGTCGATCTCCTCTTTGTGTCTGGGTCTTTTGCTCTGGTTTGGCGCCAATTCGTTGTTGGCGGTCTATACCGATGATCCGGCGGTACGTTCGGTAGCTTTGGCGCTGATTGGCTACGTGGCGGTGTACCAGTTTTTCGACGCACTGCAGACCATCGCTGGCCATGTGCTGCGTGCTTACCGGGTGACTTTCGTGCCGATGCTGATCCAGACTTTCTGTTTTTGGGGCATCGCACTGGGGGGCGGTGCCTGGCTCTGCTATCGCTGGCAACCGCCGTTCGGTGTGGCGGGTTTCTGGTTGGCAGCGGTTATCAGCCTGTTGGCAGCGGCCGGACTCTTGCTGCCGTTGTTGCAAAAGGTCATGCGAATGACTGAAGACCGGGCGTAATTATGAATTTCGGCCTGCAATAAATTGTTGCGGCTGTGGTAAGATTTTTGGCTCGAAGAAGTATAACGTGGCGGGGCTGGGGGAGGTTTGGCGCCGCTTAATGCTCGCAACTTAACTCAACGCAAGGAAAGCGCATGAAAATTCACGAATATCAGGGCAAACAACTCCTGAAGAAATTCGGCGTTACGGTTCCGCGCGGGATTCACTGCACGACCGTCGAAGACGCAGTCAAGGCAGCAGAAACCCTGGGCGGCAAGGTCTGGGTCGTCAAGGCGCAGATTCACGCCGGTGGCCGTGGCAAGGGCGGTGGTGTCAAGGTCGCAACGTCGCTGGAAAAAGTGCGCGAATACGCCGGCCAGATTCTCGGCATGCAGCTGATCACGCACCAGACCGGTCCGGAAGGCCAGAAGGTCCGTCACCTGCTGATCGAAGAAGGCGCTGACATCCAGCACGAATACTACGTTGCTGCGCTGACCGATCGCGCTACCCAGTCCGTCGCCATCATGGCGTCGTACGAAGGCGGCATGGACATCGAAGAAGTTGCCCACAACACCCCGGAAAAGATCGTCAAGGTTTTCGTCAATCCGCTGGTCGGCCTGACCGATGAACAGGGTCTGGAACTGGCCAAGGGCATGGGCATGCTGGAAAGCTCCATTCCGCAGTGCATCGACACGCTGAAGAAGCTCTACACCTGCTACATGGAAACGGATGCTTCGCTGGCCGAAATCAATCCGCTGATCCACGAAGGCGACGGCACCGTCAAGGCAATTGACGCCAAGTTCAACTTCGACTCCAACTCGCTGTACCGTCAGCCGGAAATCGTCGCCATGCGCGACCTGGACGAAGAAGATGCCGACGAAATCGAAGCCTCCAAGTTCGATCTGGCCTACATCTCGCTCGACGGCAACATCGGCTGTCTGGTGAATGGTGCCGGTCTGGCCATGGCCACGATGGACACCATCAAGCTGTTCGGGGCCGAGCCGGCCAACTTCCTCGACGTCGGTGGCGGTGCCACGACCGAGAAGGTTACCGAAGCGTTCAAGATCATGCTCAAGAACACCAAGGTCAAGGGCATCCTGGTCAACATCTTCGGCGGCATCATGAAGTGCGACACCATCGCCGCTGGCGTGGTTGCTGCTGCTAAGGAAGTGAACCTGTCCGTGCCGCTCGTCGTGCGCATGAAGGGTACCAACGAAGACATGGGCAAGCAGATCCTGAAGGATTCCGGTCTGCCCATCATCTCTGCCGATTCCATGGCCGAAGCCGCCACCAAGATCGTTGCTGCGGTCAAGTAAGGAGCACTGAATGTCTATTCTGATCAACAAGAACACCAAGATCATCACCCAGGGCATCACCGGTAAAACTGGCCAGTTCCACACGGAAAAATGCCAGGAATACGCGAACGGCAAGGAATGCTTTGTCGCGGGTGTGAATCCGAAGAAGGCCGGCGAGTCGATCTTCAATATCCCTATCTACGCCTCCGTTAAGGAAGCTGCTGCCGAAACCGGTGCTACCGTTTCCGTCATCTACGTGCCGCCCCCGGGTGCTGCCGCTGCGATCTGGGAAGCCGTTGAAGCCGACCTCGATCTGGCCATCTGCATTACCGAAGGCATTCCTGTTCGCGATATGCTGATGCTGCGCAACAAGATGAAGGAAAAGGAAGCCAAGGGCGGCAAGAAGACTCTGCTGCTCGGCCCGAACTGCCCAGGTCTGATCACCCCGGACGAAGTGAAGATCGGCATCATGCCGGGTCACATCCACCGCAAGGGTCGCATCGGCGTCGTTTCCCGTTCCGGCACGCTGACTTACGAAGCCGTCGGTCAGCTGACCGAAATCGGTCTCGGCCAGTCTTCCGCCGTCGGTATCGGTGGTGATCCGATCAATGGTCTTAAGCACATCGACGTCATGAAGATGTTCAACGACGATCCGGACACCGACGCTGTCATCATGATCGGCGAAATCGGCGGTCCTGACGAAGCCGAAGCCGCGATGTGGTGCAAGGAAAACATGAAGAAGCCGGTGGTTGGCTTCATCGCAGGTGTTACCGCTCCGGCTGGCAAGCGCATGGGTCACGCTGGTGCGTTGATCTCCGGCGGTGCCGACACGGCGGATGCCAAGCTGGAAATCATGGAAGCCTGTGGTTTCACCGTGACGCGCAATCCGTCCGAAATGGCCAAGTTGTTGAAGGGCCTGCTGTAATTTGCTGAGCTTGGCTCAATGAGAAAAAAGGCGGGCCGAGTGTCCGCCTTTTTTACGTCCTTAGCTTTTACGTCTTGGTATCGGAATTGAATGATGGCCTTGTTTCTTGCAGAAAATGACGTCAAACAGGTGTTGACCGTAGAAATGGCGCTGGAAGCTGTCGAATCCGCGCATCGCGATCTGGCGCTTGGCCAGGCGCTGGATACCCCGCGCCAGCGCAGTCGTTTGCCGCAAACTGTGCTGCATATTCTGCAAGGCGCGCTGCCTGCGCAAGGGGTGATCGGTTACAAGGCCTACACCAGTAATAAAAGTGGCAACCGCTTTCTGGTACACCTGTTCGATGCCGCCAGTGGCCAACTCAAAGCGGTGATTGAAGCGGATTTCCTCGGCATGGTGCGTACTGGGGCGGCGAGTGGTGTGGCCGCCAGATGGCTGGCCCGCCCGGAGGCCAAGGTCGCTGGCGTATTTGGTACAGGCTGGCAGGCTGAGGGGCATGTGCGGGCAATTTGTGCGGCACTGCCCATCGAGTTGGTCAAGGTTTTTGGCCGCAAGGCCGATAAGTTGCAGTCCTTTTGTGCCCGTTTAAGCGAGTTGACCGGAAGAAGCGTCGTTCCGGCGGCCTGTGCGGAAGATACCGTCCGCGACAGCGATCTGATCGGCACCGTTACGACGGCGGCGCAACCGCTGTTCGAGGCCGACTGGCTGAGTCCTGGCGTACATATCAATGCGGCGGGATCGAATGCGTTGATTCGGCAGGAGGTTTCCGAGGCCGCCATCCGTCGCTGTGACTTGATTGCCGTCGATTCGGTTGCGACTGCACTGGCCGAGGCTGGTGATCTGTTGCCCTTGCTCGAAAAAGGTCGTCTGCATGTGCGACAGATGGTGGAGCTTGGCGAGGTGATTATCGGGCGGCAGGCCGGACGAACTGATGCCGAACAGATTACCTTGTTTGAGTCGCAAGGCATGGCCGTTCAGGATCTGGCTTTGGCGTTGCGCGTACTGAATGCTGCGCAGGCCCGGGGGTTGGGTGTTGCGCTCCCCATGCAATGAGGGTTTGACCCGGCTTGGCTGTCCGGGCAACAATACGGCGGCACAGGGGATGTGCCCGACAGGGGCTTATTGATGGGGAGGGGTATGGCGAAAGCAGCATTCTGGAAGAAGGACTGGTTCCTCGGATTGATGGTGACCATCGCGATGCTGCTGGCTGGCACCACCGATCTGCTGCAAAGTCTGGAGCGTAAAGCCTACGATCTGGGCGTCCAGGCGTCGACTCGAACCCCTTCCGACAAGGTGGCCGTGATCGCCATCGACGACCCGAGTATTGCCAATATCGGCCGCTGGCCATGGTCCCGCGACTTGCATGCACGCATGACCGACCTGCTGGCGGCGGCGGGGGCCAAGGCGGTGGGTAACACCATTTTCTTTTCCGAGCCGCAGATTGATCCCGGCTACGTTTACATCACCCGTTTGATGGATATCGTCAATCAATCGATTGTCGAAGGGGCTGAGCCATCATCGGAAGTCGGCCAGGTTTCCTCCATGCTGGTCGAAGCAGAGCGCGCGCTAAATGTGGATCGGACGCTGGCTGGCAGCTACGAGCGTGCCGGCAATGTGTTGTTGCCCATGTTGTTTGAGCTCGGTGAGGCGCATGGTCGTCCGGATCAGCAAGTGGCTCCATTCGTTGCGCTCAATCGTATCTCGCAGGTGCAGCCAGGCGTGGGCCTGGCGCTACCGGCGCGTCAATTGCAAATTCCGGTCGAACAACTGGGCGGCAAGGCGGTGGCGTTGGGGCATCTGAATGCCAGCCAGGATGTCGATGGCGGGGTGCGTAGCGAACCGTTGGTGGTCCAGTATTTTGACCAGTATTACCCGTCGCTTTCCCTGATGCTCGCTGCGCGTAGCCTGAATCTGGGGCCGGCCGATATCCGGGTGCGCCTGGGTGAGGAAGTTGCCCTGGGACGCTTGCGTATCGTGACCGATACGGCGACCCGGATGAACACTTTTTACTACCACGCGCAGGATGGGCGAGCGCCTTTTCAGGTTGATTCTTTCTACGATGTGTTGAGCGGCAAGATTCCGGCCAGTAAGTACGCTGGCAAGATTGTCCTGATTGGTGCAACGGCGGCCGGGGTGGGGACAACGCAAGTGACGCCGGTATCGCCGGCAATGGCGCCAGTCGAGTCACTGGCGCATGCCGTATCGAGTATTTTGCAGGAGCATTTCTTCGTGACGCCGCCCTGGGCGCATTGGGCTAGTTTGGGTGTGATGTTGCTGGTCGGTTGCTATCTCGCCTTGGTCCTGCCGCAACTTGGCGCGGGCATGGGCGCCAGCCTGACCATGGTGTTGCTGCTTTCTCTGCTCGGCACGCATTTCGGCCTGATGCTCGGGGCCGGGATGTGGGTTCCCTTGATGGGGGCCTTGAGTTTGTTGCTGGTTGGCCACCTGTTGCTGACCACCAAGCATTTCTTGAGTACCGAGCGCGGCAAGGAGCGTTCCGATCTGGAATCGGCCGAGTCCAACCGGATGCTCGGCCTGGCTTTCCAGGGGCAGGGCCAGTTGGACATGGCTTTCGACAAGTTCCGCAAGTGCCCGATGGATCAGGGGTTGATGGAGAATCTGTACAACCTGGGTCTGGATTACGAACGCAAGCGTCAGTTCAACAAAGCCGAGGCCGTATTCCGTTTTGTCGCCGATCACGACCTCGCTTTCCGCGATATTGCCCAACGCATCGCCCGCGCCAAACAGATGTCGGAAACCGTCATGCTGGCCGGTTCACGCGGGCAGACGGCCAGTGGCACCTTGATTCTTGGCGATGCACAGATCGAAAAACCGATGCTGGGGCGCTACCAGATCGAGAAAGAGCTGGGCAAAGGCGCCATGGGGGTGGTCTATCAGGGGCGCGATCCGAAAATCAATCGTATCGTCGCCATCAAGACGATGGCGCTGGCCCAGGAGTTCGAAGGCGACGAACTGGAAGAGGTCAAGCAACGCTTTTTCCGCGAAGCCGAAACCGCCGGGCGGCTCAATCATCCGAATATCGTCACGATGTACGATGCTGGCGAAGAGCAGGATCTGGCGTATATCGCCATGGAGTTTCTCAAGGGGCAGGACCTCGTTCCGTACAGCAAGCCCGGCAAGCTTCTACCCTTGCCTGTTGTGCTGTCGGTGGTGGCCAGGGTGGCCGATGCGCTGGATTATGCGCATGCGCAGAATGTTGTGCACCGGGATATCAAACCGGCCAACATCATGTATGAACCGGCCAGCGATCAGGTCAAGGTGACCGATTTCGGGATTGCCCGTATAACCGATTCGTCGCGCACCAAGACCGGCATGGTTCTCGGAACGCCCTCCTACATGTCGCCGGAACAACTCGCAGGCAAGAAAATCGACGGTCGTTCTGATCTATTCTCGCTGGGCGTCACGCTGTATCAATTATGTTGCGGTCAACTGCCTTTTGCCGGCGATTCCATGGCGCAGTTGATGTTCAAGATTGCCAACGAACCCCACACCGACATCCATGCCCTTGCCCCGGCGTTGCCTGCCGCGGTGGTTGCAGTTGTGAACCAGGCACTGCATAAGGATATCAATCAGCGCTACCAGCGTGGGGCCGAGATGGCTGTGGCTTTGCGTGCCTGCATACCGGAAGCGCGGTTTGAACAGACGGAGCAGGGCGAATGAATTTGCATGATGCGTTGGAGATTGCGCTACTCAGTGATACGGGGGTGGTGCGTACGCGCAACGAAGATGCCGTATTTGCCGATGCTGAACTGGGTTTGGCCATACTGGCAGACGGCATGGGCGGATACAAGGCGGGTGAGGTGGCCAGCGGAATGGCTACGACACTCCTGGCCACCAGCTTTAACCGTTTCCTCAACGCTTTTCGGCGTGGCGAAGAAGTGCTGGGTGATCCGGTGCAGCGTATCAACGATGAGATTTGCGCGGCCAATCTGGCTATTTTCAATGCGGCGCAAAGTCAGCCGCAATACGCAGGCATGGGAACAACGCTGGTTTTTGCGTGGTTCATCGATAATCGAATGTACCTTGCCCACGTTGGTGATTCGCGTGTTTATCGCTGGCGTGATGGCGATCTTGAGCAATTAACCAAAGACCACTCCTTTTTACAGGAACAGATTGATAGTGGCATGATTAGCGTCGAAGCGGCACGCTACTCGGCGAACAAGAATCTGGTCACTCGCGCCTTGGGGGTTGACGCAAGCGTGGATGTCGATATCGCCGAACACGCGACACGGCGCGGCGACTTATTGCTGTTTTGTTCGGATGGTTTGAACGATATGCTGGAAGATGGTGAAATCGCCGGAATTCTGCATTTGTACGGTACTACGCCTGCTTTGGCGGCAGAGCATCTCGTCGATCGGGCAAACCAGAATGGCGGTCGGGATAATGTCTCGGTCATTCTGATCCAGGTGCGGGGAGAGTATGCTGTACCAAGCGGTTGGTGGCAAAAGCTGCTGGCCAGACTGAAGTAAGAAAATAACGCAAGGCAGGGACGGCAAGATGGCGAAATTGATCCTCTCCATGGATGGTCTGGTACTCAAGGAAATCGCGCTCGACAAGGAGCGATTGAGCATTGGGCGCAAACCGCACAATGACATCCAGATCGATAATCTGGCGATTTCCGGCGAGCACGCTGTCATCGTCACCATCCTGGCAGACTCGTTTCTTGAGGATCTGAACAGTACCAACGGCACGTTGGTGAATGGTCAAACCATCAAGAAACATTTTCTCCGCAACAACGATGTCATTGAGCTTGGCAAGTACAAGCTGAAGTACATGGCCGATCAGGCCGGCGCGGCAAGCGTTCCTGCCGAGCCTGATCATGCAAGTGCCGGACGCCTCGGCGCAATCAAGTCAGCGGCTGATTTGCAGTTGCTTGCCGGCGATACGGGGGAGCATTCGAACATCGGTGTGACTTCGCGCCCAGCTCCCTTGCCGCCAGCCGCCATCCAGTTGCTCAACGGTCCGAATGCCGGCAAGGAACTCGAATTGCTCAAAACCTTGACCACGCTTGGTAAGCCGGGAACGCAGGTCGCTGTGATTGCCCGCCGGCCGCATGGCTATTTCATCACGCACGTCGAGGGTACGGTGTTCCCCTACGTAAACGGCCAGGCCATTGATGCGCAGGCACACCCTCTGGAGGATCATGATGTGATCGAGATTGCCGGCATCAAGATGGAGTTTTTCCTGAAGGCATGAGCTTTCAGGAAAAAACTGGATCGTGAAAAAGCACCTGGTTCGTATCATCTTGGGGTTTTTCTGTCTGGCGGCTCTGTTGGGGCATGCCGGTCGTCTTTGGCATATCCCTTTTGTCTCAGCGCTGGATGCCTATCTGTACGATGTCCGTGTGCGGATTTCCATGCCGGATACGCCGGATGATCGTATTGTCATTGTCGATATCGACGAAAAAAGTTTGGCCGAAATCGGACGCTGGCCCTGGGGGCGTAATGTTGTCTCCGATCTGGTACGCAAGCTGACCGACGACTATCAGGTTTCAGTCATCGGGTTTGACGTGGTCTTTGCCGAGCCTGACGATAGTTCGGGCTTGAAGGTGCTGGAATCGATTGCTCGGGATCGCTTGAAAGGGGACAGTGGCTTCCAGCGGACGCTGAAGAGTCTGCGGCCCCGCCTGGATTACGACCGGCTGTTTGCAGAAACTTTGCGTGGTCGGCCGGCTGTGCTCGGCTATTACTTTTCCGGCAAGCATGAGGCGAAACATGCAGGGGCCCTGCCTCAGCCGGTGTTTCCGGCGGGCAGTTTTGCCGGCCGCGATCAGGATTTTGTTTCCTGGGAAGGTTTTGGCGGCAATCTCCCCGGTCTGCAGGCGGCAGCAGCCGGTGCCGGGCATTTCAATCCGCTGATTGATTTCGATGGTAGTACGCGACGCGTTCCACTGGTCGTCAAATATCAGGATGCCTACTACGAGTCCTTGTCACTGGCCATGATCCGGCAGTTGCTGGGCGAGAGCCAGTTAAGTCTCGGTTTCCCCGACGATAGCGTCGGTATCGAATGGATCGATATCCTGTCGCCCTCCGGTAATTTCCGTATTCCGGTCGATGAGCAGGTGGCCGCACTGGTGCCTTATCGTGGACAGGCGAAGAGTTTTCCCTATATTTCTGCGGTCGACATCCTGCGTGGGCAGGTTTCCGCCGACGTCTTGCGCGGCCGTATCGTGCTGGTTGGGACCAGCGCACCGGGGCTGATGGATTTGCGGTCGACACCGGTTGGTGGCGCCTATCCGGGGGTCGAAGTGCATGCCAACCTGATTGCCGGCATGTTGTCCGACAGCATCAAGGCTCGGCCGGGCTACATGCTGGCCGTGGAAATATTGAGCATGATCCTTCTGGGCTGTGCGCTGGTGTTGCTGCTCCCCTTGTTGTCTCCCCTGCGTTCAAGCTTGCTGGCCTTGACGGCGCTGGCACTGGCTGCCGCTTTCAATTACGGGCTCTGGCAGGGCGGACTGGTTCTGGCGCTGGCGCCGACATTCTTGCTCATCGTGATTCTGTACGCCCTGAACATGTCTTGGGGCTATTTCGTCGAGTCGCGCAGCAAGCGCCAGTTTACCGATCTGTTCGGCCAGTATGTGCCGCCCGAACTGGTCGACGAAATGGCCAAGGACCCGGAAAGTTACAGCATGGAAGGGCGCAATGAAGAATTGACCATCCTGTTTTCCGATATCCGCAGTTTTACGACCTTGTCGGAAGGCATGACGCCGCGTGAACTGACCCAGTTGATGAACGAGTACCTTGGGGCAATGACTTCGATTGTCCGGACCAATCGCGGCACGCTCGACAAATATATTGGCGACGCCATCATGGCTTTCTGGGGCGCGCCGGTTGCCGATCCGGAAAATGCCCGCCATGCCTTGTTGACCGCACTTGCCATGCAGCAGGCCGTGCGGGCGCTGGATGCGCCGTTCAAGGCGCGCGGCTGGCCGGAATTGCACATTGGTGTTGGCCTCAATACAGGCGTGGTCACGGTGGGCGACATGGGGTCTCCGGTGCGCAAGGCCTACACCGTGATGGGTGACGCAGTGAATCTGGCTTCGCGTCTTGAGGGGATCACCAAGGTGTACGGCGTCGGTATCGTGGTGGGTGAGGCGACACGGGACAAACTGGATGATTTTTCTTTCCGCGAACTGGATCGGGTACGCGTCAAGGGCAAGGAACAGCCGGTCACGATTTTTGAGCCACTGGGGCTGAGTACCGAACTATCGCCGGAAGATATCGCCGAACTTGCCGAGTGGGAGAATTTCCTGCATTTGTACCGTGCCCAGGATTGGGTGCCGGCGACCCAGCTTTTGTTGAGCCTGCAGCAGCGTTTCCCAGCGCGCTACTTGTACAAGTTTTACGCTGAACGTATCGCTGAACTACGCCTCCTGCCAATTCGCGAGAATTGGGACGGTGTGACCGCTTTTGAGACGAAATGACCATGAAACTACGAGTCCTTGGCTGTAGCGGCGGTATCGGCGGGCGAAACCAGCGTACAACATCGCTGCTGATCGACCACGACATCTTGATCGATGCCGGCACCGGTGTCGGAGACCTGAGCATTGCTGAATTGGCCGTCATCGATCACGTGTTTCTTACCCACACGCATCTCGATCACATCACCTCCCTGCCATTGATGATCGATACCGTGGCTGACCGGCGTAGCCAGCCGCTGACGGTCTATGGCACCGATTCGGTACTGACCATCCTGCGTAACCATATTTTCAACTGGGCAATCTGGCCGGATTTTTCCGAGGTGCCAACGCCGGAGAAACCCTTCCTGCGTTACCAGTCGCTACCGCTTGGTGACTCAATCGAGTTGGCTGGGCGGACGATTACGCCGCTGCCGGTAGACCATACCGTGCCTGCCGTGGGCTACCGTATCGACTCGGGGCAAGCCAGTCTGGTTTTTTCAGGCGACACCGGACAATGTGATGCCTTCTGGCGGGCGGTTAACCGGATCGACAATCTGCGCTACCTGATCGTCGAGTGTGCCTTTTCAAATCGGGAGCGTGAACTGGCCAGAGTCTCTCGGCATCTTTGCCCGGACATGTTGGCATCCGAACTCCTCAAGCTTGAGCGTGAATGTGAAATTTACATCACGCATCTGAAGCCCGGTCAGATCGAATTGACCATGGAAGAAATCGCCCGTTGTCTTAGTGATTATTCGCCACGCATGTTGCAGAACAACCAGGTTTTTGAATTGTGATGATGAGCCACCCGACCATAGCCCAGTTGCAATGCCTTGAACCCATCCGTGGCCTGTCTTCGTTGCGTCTTGAAGAGTTGGTGCGGTTGAGTCAATGTGCCTGCTTTTCCATCGGAGTGGACCCGCTCCTCGCCATGCCGCAAAGCAAGCAGTTCGTTTATTTGCTGGTTGGCGAGTTGCGTCTGATCCTGCCGGACGGCAGCATGCAGATCTTGGTGGGCGGGTGTGACGAGGCGCATTGGCCGATTGGCTACAAATCCGCTGCACCGCGGGCCAGCAAGGCCATCACCGAGGTGGTATTGCTCGGCCTGGATTTCGATTTACTCGACATCATGATGACTTGGGATGAGCTTGCCGTGGTGGCCGATGCTGCGCCGTCTGAAACTGAGCCGGCGGCATGGAGCACGATGTCGGGTGCCTTCAACGCCCGCATGCTCACGTCAAGTACCTTGTCGCAATTGCCGGCAGCCCATATTCATGAGTTGCTGCAGCGTTTTCAACGCTTTCCCGTCAAGCGGGGCGAATGCATCGTCAGCGAGGGCGAGGCTGGCGAGTATTACTATCTGATTGAAAGTGGTCGTTGCGTGGTCAGCAAGCACGTGGGCGGTGTCAGTCTGGAGATTGCCGAACTCAAACCCGGCGATGCCTTTGGCGAAGAAGCGCTGGTTGCCGACACCTTGCGCAACGCCTCGGTGACGATGAAAACCGATGGTGTACTCATGCGTCTGGCCAAGCCGGATTTTGTCGAGTTGCTGCAGGAGCCATTGTTACACCCGATAGCGCGCGCTGCGGCGGATACGCTGGTGGCGAGCGGCAAGGCGCGTTGGCTGGATGTCCGTTATCCGGCAGAGTTTACCGAGGATGGCTTGCCCGGTGCCTTGAACGTCCCGCTCAATGAAATTCGCGCAGCGTTTGGTTTGCTCGACCGTTCGCGCGAGTACATTGCTTACTGTCAGAGTGGTCGACGGAGTTCAGCCGCCGCTTTTTTGCTGGCCCAAAATGGCTTTCGCGCTTCATGGCTCAAGGGTGGGCTTGCCCAGGGAGAAAACGCATGACCAGCGTTGCCAGCCGTCTTCTGTTTCTGAAGCATCTGCAGACACTGACCAACCGGATTCACGCGACAGCGAATATCGATGAAATCATGCTGTCCTTGTCGCAGGACATCTGCGATTTGTTCAATGCCGACCGGATGACGCTCTATGTGCTGGCCGAGGATGGGCAGCACATTGTTTCGAAAGTAAAAACTGGACTAAATTCATTCCGTGACATCCGCTTGCCGATTTCCTCTCAAAGCATTGCCGGTTGCGTTGCGGTAAACCGTCAGCCGCTGAATATCGCGGATGTGTATGACGCCAACGAACTTGCGGCCTACAGTCCGGAAATCCGCTTCCTGAGTGAGGTTGACCGCAGGACTGGCTACCGTTCAAAACAGATGCTTGTAGTTCCCATCTGCGCCGAAAGTGGTGAGTTGCTCGGGGTCATGCAACTCATCAATCACAAAGCCGATGTGCCGTTTTCGGCCACGGCGGAAGAGGGCGCTGGTGAGTTGGCCCAGACGTTGGCCGTGGCCTTCCTGCATCGCCTCAATCCGCCGTTTGTCGCGCGTACGCGTTACGACCATTTGGTGGGTGACGGGATTCTGGCCGCCAGCGAACTGGAGGTGGCGCAACAGTCGGCTCGGCGCAAGGACCTCAACATCGAAGATGTGCTGGTCGCGGATTTCAAGGTCAAGATCGGTGATATCGGTCATGCTCTGGCCAAGTTCTACGGGGTGCCGTACGAACCGATGCGTCCGGAGCGCATCAAACCGATCGACTTGCTGCGCAACATCAAGCGCGAATATGTCGATGCAAGCCACTGGTTGCCGCTGGAGGATTCTCCTGAAGGCATTCTGGTCATGACGCCCGACCCGGAAAAGCTGCGTGTTTCCCGCGTTGTGGAAAATATTTTCCCCAAGCGGAAAGTCGCCTACCGCGTTACCACGCAACGTGAGTTCGTTGCTACGGTCGACCAGTATTTCGGTGCACTTTCCGACATGGGCTCGGTCAACGACCTGTTGTCCGGCATGGATGAAGGCGAGGAAGGTGGCGAGATCGGCGAGGATATCTCGGCGGCGGCTGACAACGAACTGGTCAGGCTGGTGAATAAAATCATCGTCGAAGCCTATCAGCAAGGGGCTTCCGATATTCACATCGAGCCGCGACCGGGCAAGGAAAAAACAGCGATCCGTTTTCGCAAGGACGGCACGCTGGTTAACTACATCGAGATTCCAGCCTCCTATCGTTCTTCCCTGATTACGCGCCTGAAAATCATGTGCGACCTCGATATTTCCGAGAAGCGCAGGCCGCAGGATGGCAAGATCAAATTCAAGAAATTCGGCCCGCTCGATATCGAATTGCGGGTCGCCACCATTCCTACGGCCGGTGGTGTCGAGGATGTGGTGATGCGTATCCTGGCGGCTGGCGAGCCGATCAAGCTGGAACAACTTGGTTTGTCTCCGCACAATCACAAAAGCCTGCTCAGTTGCATTGAAAAACCTTATGGACTGTTCTTCGTTTGTGGTCCGACCGGTTCCGGTAAAACAACGACGCTGCATTCGGTTCTCGGTCATTTGAATACGCCGGATACGAAAATCTGGACTGCTGAAGATCCGGTGGAAATCACCCAGAAGGGTTTGCGTCAGGTGCAGGTCAACAAGAAAGCCGGGCTGGATTTTCCGACCGTGATGAAGGCTTTCCTGCGTGCCGACCCGGACATCATCATGGTTGGCGAAATGCGCGATGCAGAAACGACGGGCATCGGTATCGAGGCCTCCCTGACCGGCCACCTTGTCTTTGCCACGCTGCACACCAATTCGGCCCCCGAGTCGGTCATTCGTCTGCTCGACATGGGGATGGACCCATTCAACTTTTCCGATGCCTTGCTCGGAATTCTCGCCCAGCGTCTTGGCAAGCGCCTGTGCAAGGAGTGCAAGGAGGCCTACACGCCAGATACGGCGGAGATAGAACATCTGCTCGACGAATATTGTGAAGAACTGAAGCGTACTGATGCCTGGCTGAAAGATCCGGCAGGTGCCCGTGATGCGATTCGCCAGGAATGGCTGACGCGCTACGCCAAGGATGGAAAGTTCACTTTGCAACGGGCGCACGGCTGCGCCGTATGTAGCGATACCGGCTACAAGGGGCGCGTGGGTTTGCACGAATTGATGGTTGGTACCGACCCGGTGAAAAAGCTGATTCAGGAAAAAGCCAGGGTTGTGGAAATTCTCGCTTGCGCGCTCAATGAAGGAATGCGCACCCTCAAGATGGACGGTATCGAAAAAGCCCTGCAAGGCATTACCGATCTGAAGCAGGTTCGCGCGGTTTGCATCAAATAGGAGGTCCCATGGACTCGCTGCAAAGCCTTTTTCGCCGCCTTGAACAGCTGAACGATATCGGGGCATCGCTCTCCGTCGAGCGGAATATTGCGCTTTTGCTGGAAAAAATTCTGCTGGCAGCCAAGGGTATCACCCAGGCCGATGGCGGTACCTTGTATCTCCTGTCGGATGATAAACAGCGCTTGCGTTTCGAAATTGTGCGGACGGACTCGCTGCATATTGCTTTTGGGGGCTCTAGCGGGCAGCCCATTTCGGGTAGTTTCCCCGATTTGCCCTTGTACCAGCCGGATGGCTTGCCGAATAACAACATGATTGCCGCCTATGCGGCAATCAGTGGCAATACCGTCAACATCGCCGATGCCTACCAGGCCGCTGGTTTCGATTTTTCCGGTACTCGCCATTTCGACGAGCACACCGGTTATCGTTCGCAGTCTTTCCTGACGGTCCCGATGAAGAACCATGAGGGTGAAATCATCGGCGTGCTGCAACTGATCAATGCGATCGATCCTTCAACCGGTCGGGTTACGGTGTTTTCCCCTGCCGACCAAAGGCTGGCTGAGTCGCTCGCTTCGCAGGCCGCTATCGCCCTGACCAATCGACAATTGATCGAGCAACTCGAAGCGCTGTTCGAGTCGCTGATTACCGTGATCAATCTGGCGATTGACGAAAAATCACCGCATACCGCCGGGCATTGCCAGCGTGTGCCGGAACTCACCATGATGCTGGCCGATGCCGTTGATGCCATCGACGATGGTCCGCTTGCCGATTTCAGGCTGACCGACAAGGATCGCTACGAATTGCGCATCGCTGCCTTGATGCACGACTGCGGCAAGGTCACGACACCGGTACATGTCGTGGATAAGGCGACGAAGCTGCAAACGCTCTTTGATCGTATTCATTTGCTGGATACCCGGTTTGAAGTCGTGCGCCGCGATGCCGAAGTGCGCAAATGGCAGGAAATCGCCAACGGACAATCCGCTGCCGATGCCGAACAGCGGTATGTGGATTTTTGCGGTCAACTCGATGTGGACCGCGAATTTCTGCGTAAAGCGAATGTGGGCGGGGAGCGTATGCGCGACGAGGACATTGAGCGCATCGCCCTGATGTCGACGCGATATCGGTGGCGCAATCCGGCGGGTGAAGAAGTGCCCTTCCTCAGTGATGATGAAGTCCTTAACCTGAGTATTCGTGCCGGTACTTTGACTGGTGCGGAACGCGAAATCATCAACCATCACATCGTCGCCACCATCCGGATGCTGGAGCAGTTGCCCTGGCCAAAACACCTGAAGAACGTCCCCGAATATGCCGGCGGTCATCACGAGCGCATGGATGGCAAAGGCTATCCGAAAGGTTTGAAGCGCGAAGAAATGAGTTGGCAAGCCCGCATGATGGGGATTGCGGATATTTTCGAAGCATTGACTGCCAAAGATCGGCCATACAAGGATGCGATGAAACTCTCACAAGCCTTGTCCATCATGGAAAACTTCAAGAATGGCGGACACATCGACCCGGACTTGTACGACGTATTCGTCAAACAGCAGGTTTACCGGCGCTACGGCAAGGCGTTTCTCAGTGAAGGGCAGGTTGATTGCTGACCTGCAATTGCCAAGGGAGGTTGCCCTGCTCGTGGCTTCTGTTCGATCGAAGAATTAAGGAAAAATCAGCGTTTTTGGGTGCGTTCCCGGTTCACAAGTCCCGCAAAAAGCTTCTTGTAATTTGTCGCCAGATTTTCCCAGCACCAGCTTTGTTTTGCTTTTTCGGCGCTGAGTTGACGGTACTGGGCCTGCTTGTCCGTATTCAGTTGATTTTCAATAACTGAAATCCAGTGCGCAGGATCGGGTTTTTGGGGGGAATGTGCGACCGGGATAATGCAACCGGGAAATTCCGGCCCGCCAGCGGCGGTTTCTTCAGAAACAATCGCCGGTGTTCCGCAAGCCAGAGACTCTTGGACTACCAGCGGAAAGCCTTCGCCGTGGCTAGGCAAAATCAGCAAGTCGGCCAACTGATACAAAGACGCAAGAGAGGCGCCTTGGCGTCCTTGCCAGACAAAGACATTGGGTTCTTGCCATGCCGTTGGGTCAAGCGGCCCCCAGCCGGCAAAACACCATTGCCAATCCGGGCGCATTTCAACCATTTGGCGCAGGAGCGGCAGTCCTTTTCGTTCAACAAAGCGACCAACGAATAGCAGTACCGGTTTCATCGGGTCCAGCCCATGCAATTCACGAAGTTTGCTTCTGGTTGCCGGGAGTGGTGAGGGCTTGAATATCCGGGAGTCCACGCCGTTAGGCCAATACAAGGGCGTACGGGAGAACTTGGTGTACGCTTCAAAGCCGGTTTTTACGCGTGGGCTGATAAATACCGCTTGGCTGGACATCCCCAGCATCCAGCGTCCAAAGCTACGGTTGATGGCCTTCAGGATGTTGCGAAGCAGTGGGTTGCTGTATTCGATATCGCCAATATGTTGTGTCAGCACAACGGGTTTCCCCAGTGCTTTTGCCAAAGGAATGGCGAGCAGGTGGGCTGGGTAAATAAAGTCATGGATATGCAGGATGTCGCTTTCAGCGATCATTCCCCTGAGCCGCCACCAGTGGCGGAACGACCAGACTGGCCAAGGTAGTCCATGTTTTTCGAGTGCATTCCAGGCTCGCTGCGGGGTACAGGTGATTCCTGCTATATCGGGCACGGGATCGCAATCAGCCGCAAGCCAGTGAATGTCATAGCATTCAGCAAGCCGTGCAGCGAGCTGTCCGGCAACAATTTCGACGCCGCCTCGGTGGGCAGGATAGTAGTGTGTGAGCAATAAAAGACGTGGTTTTTCCCGGCATGTCGCAGTTTTGCGGGGAGGGAAAATGTTCATGTTTTCTGCGGTCGCGCCATCACCAGATAGACGGCTGCATTATTGCGGATCAGTGTTTTAGGTGTCAGCTTGTCTTCCAGCGTCATTCGTACGTACATCATTAGACATAGTATTGCCGAAAGCAATTTGCCAACTGGGCCAAGTTTCTTGAGGACATGGTGGTAGGCAAGGGTCCGGAATTGCGTTGTCCAGGCAAGCGGGCCAACGATCGGCCAGGTTTCGACAATGCTGAATCCACGGCTTGTCAATTCGCGCAGCAGCCCATCGAGCGTCCAGCGTCTGAAGTCAGTCGGGTGCGGGTGGTAAAGCCAGTTGCCATGGGTGGAGAGAATCAACAGGCCATCTTCGGCAAGCAGACGGCGGCATTCGCCTAAATAGCGATCCAGATCCCAGACATGCTCAAGTACTTGAAAGGATGTCACGCATTGAGCCAATCCGTCTGGCAACGCTGTTGTACCATCCGTGTCGATCACTTGATCGACTGCCCCGCCCGGCTCGATGTCGCAACCAATGTAGCGTGCGCCTTGGGCGGTCAACAGTGTTTTATAAGGCGCCTCGCCGCATCCTAGGTCGACTACAGTAGTATCTTCCAGCAGGACGCCCGATGCTTGGGTGCGACCGATACAATCGACGATGGCGGCGGCCAGTTTTCGCAAGGTATAAGCATCGTGACGCCAGTAGGGTGCATTGAAGCGAGTAGCCATGAATTCGAATATTCTGGATGTTGAAATTGAAAAATAAGCGGGTTGTGCGCTTTATCCTGGTCGGTGGCGTGTGCTTTCTGACTAACCTCGCAGTTTTGTATGTCGGAACGGATATTCTGGGTTGGTATTATCTTTTGTCGATGCTCGTTTCGATCATCGTCGCCAATACATTGGGCTGGTTATTGAACAGAAGCTGGACTTTTCCGGCAAGCCGATTTTCCTGGTGGATGGAATATGGTCGGTATATGAGCGTCAGTTTTTCGAGCACATTGATCAGCTTGTTGTTGATGATTCTCTGCGTCAGCGTGTTTGGTGTGCATTATCTTCTGGCTAGTGCATCGATAGCCTTGGCGATGATCGCGTTCAATTTCATCGCTCATCGGGATTGGAGTTTCGCCGCATCGAAAGACCCGGCCGAACGCTGATACAGCGCAATATACTGAAGCGGATTGGTCAGTGCGCCAAGTAGTCCGCTATGGCAGGGGCAGGGATGAATAGTCTTTTGCAGCGTCCATCCCCGTTGTGCGAGATGTTCAGTCCATCTGCTGCCGCGCTGATAATTTTGCGGCGAGGGAATGCCGAATTTCCGATTGCCCAGCTCATCCAGAATGGCCAGTGCCGCATAACCCATCCAGCTAGTATAAGTGTGATCCTTGATCAGCAGGTAATGACGCGAAACGCGGGAAATTTCGTCGAGATAATATTCCGGCGAATTGCAGTGATGCAGGACGTCGACCGCGTAAACCAGGTCGACACTGCCGTCAGGAAACGGTAGCGGTGCGCCAGGCGCGTAGATGATCGGTTCGACCAGTGCGTTGTCTCGCCGCTTGATGTCGATGGCGAGCCTTTGGCTATCTGGCCATAGCGCCCCGACTTGTGAGGCGAACCAGCCGTCGCCACAGCCGAAATCGAGAATACTCTCGGGGTGCTCGAGATCATTGAGTAACGGCAGGAACTGCGCCCAGATTTTTTTACGGTAGGGATTCATCGGCTTTTCCTCGGCGGGCAGGAATCAAGCAACTTTTTTTCATTGGCATCTTCGAGATGAATCAAGGGGCGTGTGCTATTGAAATTGTCTCTGGCGAGCAGGCTGCCATCCGCGATGGCGATCATCTGGAAGTCTGTTCCGGGGTAAAAGCGCCGTCGGGTTTCGGTGGCTTGCAGGCTCCAGAATCCGGATGGCTTGAAAATATCCGGACATTTTTGTTCCCAGTAAGCGATACGGCGGTCGATACCCTGTCTTTTCTCCTGTTCCTGTTGATTCATGGGAGACATTTCAAGCGCACAACTGTACAGGTTGAATTCCGGGACTTGGATTTTAATTACGCCGCAGTTTGATTCATTGACTCTGTAGCCATAATCCGACAGCAGGGCATTTTGGCTACTGATCGATGATTCCAACGTTTGAGTTTTCCCAGCGATGGTCAGGGGGGCATACAAGGAACGGAATTCAAGTTTCAGATTTTCCTTGTCTTTCCTCATGTGGTTCAAAACGACATGATCAGGCGGGAGTGTTGTTTGCCCGACCAGGTTGAAAAAGCGCGAGCCTTCAGGAAAAAGATGTAAAAGGCTGGCGTACCCCTGAGTTTGTATGGAAAGGTAATAGGCTGGCGTGGTGTCGAGCGGTGCTGGTATATCCAATGCAAACCACGGTCTGGCCCAGGCTTTTGTGTTGTATCCAAGAATGTTTGGTGTATTCAGATTGGTGGCCAGGGCCGCTTGCCCCGTGATTGGCAGCAGGATCGCGAACATTCCGATGAAGTGTCTTCTTTCGCCAAGTTTCATGGCGAGCAAGCCGATGGCTGGGCCGAGCAGGAGCAGGGACTGGATTGCATAGCGGATATTGCCGCTGGTTTGAATCCAGGCCGGGATGAAGATCAGGAAGCTGATCCAGAACAGTTTTTCAAGGTCTGGCATCCGTGCCGATCTGCCTGACTGGCGGAGCAGTTTGGCGAGGATGCGGTACAGTCCCCACAGGACAAGCAGACCGAGCAGGTAAACAGGCCGGATATCGACGGTCATGGCTTCAAAACTGCTTCGCTTGCCGCTGTCCGCCATGTTGAACGGAAACATCAGCGCTTCGAAAAAATTTTGCGGGATGAATCGCTCGGCTACCAGGTTAACCGGCGGAAACCACGGCGACTGGAATACGCCGTTGAACAGCGGAAAGACCGGATTGGCGAAGGCTTGCCACAGCATCCAGGCATGTGGCCCGCCGGCCAGGAGACCGCCCAGCGTGCCGGATAGCGCGACGCGCCAGAAAACCGGTAGCAGGCGTCTGGTGGGCGTGAGGCAGAGTATGGCAATGGCCAAGGCGCCACAAAACACCAGTAACGAAGGCTTCAGTCCTACTGCGATGCCAGCCAGGATGCCAGAGAGGTGAAGCAGCCACCAACTGGTTTCGGTGGCACGGCGCATCCAGAGCAGTAGCGCCAGCATCGCAGCCAAGGCCGGGATACTGACGATGATGTCGGTGTAGCTCGTGCCAAGCTCGAAGAGAAATCCGGGGCTCAGTGCGCCGAGAATGACGGAGCACACGACGACGAAGCGCCGCATCGGAGATTCCGTGCCGATTAATTGGCTGCTGATCAAATGTAGCAGCCACAAATTACTGCTGTGCAGGAAAGCCATGATCAGGGTGCCGAGCAGGCTGTTCTGCGGAGTTGCGAGATAAGCGGCGTAAAAAGGGAGGTGCGGCAGCGGGTTCAGATAGCCTTGTCCGCTGGCGGCAAATAATTCGTCTGGTAAACGGTGCTCCCACCAGGCTTGGACAATATAGAGGTGGTAATGCAGGTAATCCCACGAGAACTGTGGGCCGACGCGTGCGCTCCAGGCAATGCATAGTACAGAATAGGTGAAGCAGCAGAGCAGATGAAAATTTCTTGTGCCCAGGTTCACTTCGTTGGCCTTGGGGAAAATTGCAGGAAGGTGATCCAGAAACTGATTGCCAAGAGTTCCATTCCGGTGATGCCCAAGGCTGCGGCCGGGATTGCCCGGCGCATTGTCTGGCTCGGATCAAGGGCTGGAAAACCACCACTTTCCCAGCCGTAGAAGGTTTTCCAGATCAGGCTCAAGGAGATGCCGATGAGCAGGAGCGCCACTGCCAGACCGACCTCTAGGCGAAATTTCTCGAGGATCCAGCGGGTGGACCGGGAGTGCGGTAACAAGCCCAGACAGGCGCCGGTGCAGCGGGCAAGCACGCCGAATGCCGTCATCTGCACGCCGACGATGGCGCTGGCCGTGAAATAGAGCAGGGAGTGGATGTCGAAACCGATGCCGGTGACGACGCGCAAACCGGGCAACACCCAGGCGCTGCCGAGCAGGCCGATCAGAAACAACACGATACCGGGGTACAGGAACAGCCAGCGCGGCGAAAACAATAACATGAAGCGCAGGTGCCGCCAGCCATCGCGCCAACTGCGCAGGTGCGGCGGGCGGTTGCGACCGTCCGGTTGCAGTGTGGTCGGGACTTCGCAGATGCGCAGCTTGGCCAGGGAGGCCTTGATGATCATTTCGCTGGCGAACTCCATGCCGTCTGTTTGCAAGCCCAGTTTCCGGATGGCATCGCGCTGGAACCCACGCAATCCGCAATGAAAATCCCTGATCGGAGTCCGGAAGAACAGGCGGCCAATGAAGCTCAGTACCGGGTTGCCGAGGTAACGATGCAGGGGGGGCATGGCGCCGGGGGCGATGCCGCCGCGGAAACGGTTGCCCATGACCAGTTCCCAGCCATCCTTCAAGCGCGTATGGAAGGTATCAATGGCGTCGAACGCATAGCTGTCGTCCGCATCGCCCATGATGATGTAGCGTCCGCGGGCAGCGGCGATGCCGCCGCGCAAGGCGGCGCCATAACCGCGTTCCGCCACCGGCACGACGCGGGCACCGGCTGCTTCGGCAATCGCTCGCGAACCGTCGGTCGAACCGTTGTCGGCAATCAGGACTTCGCCGTCGATCCCTAGGCGGTCCAAGCTATCCCGAGCTTTGTCGATACAAATTTTGAGTGTTTCTGCTTCATTGAGGCAGGGCATCAGGATGGTCAATTCGCAGGAATCAGAGCTGGGCATTGTGTTTGGGTGATCCGCTGACTTTGGTTGTTTATATTGTTTTGAGCTGATAACGAGATAAAAAAAACCCCGGCAGGTTTAACTGCCGGGGCTTGAACAACTAACTTTGATTACGGTGCGCAGTTACCCGTGTCGTTGTTGCAGGTAATGACGGTGCTGGCGGTATCTTTTGACGTAAAGGTGGTGGTGCCGCCTGCAGTCAGAAGAGCTGCGTTGCTGTAGCCGGTTGCACTACATGCGGTACCGGCGCCAGGGGTGTAAGACGGCAACATGCTGACGTCATTGTTGGCGGTTGCTGCAACGGCGCCACGGATGGTGCCGACGGCTTCAGCCTGACAGGCGCCGATCTTGGACTTGTTGGTGTAGCTCTGGTACTGCGGCAGGGCCACGGAAGCCAGAATGCCGATGATCGCCACGACGATCATCAGTTCGATCAGGGTGAAGCCCTTTTGAACGTTTTTCATTTGAATCTCCTTGTTGGAAAAAAACGGAATTTTCCGTTGTCTGGGTAAAAGCAGCTAGTGTGCCAGTTGAGGTGTGGCGGCGGTCTAGGTGGTTGAGAGTTTTGGAAGTGCTTTTAATATCAATGGCTTGATTGCAAAGCCTTCTGTTTTTTGATGTTCACTAACCGAAGGGGATGTCTTTGATGTGCCGTAAATTGTCATTGTTGGTCGACGTTTCTGAGTAAGCTTGATGATCGCTCCGTGCGTAGGTCTTCAACATGCGGCGGTCACGTTTCGCCACACATCACATCAACGGGGTCAGGTCGTGCATCAACTATATCGACGGCCTCTTTTGTTGACAGTTGCAAGCTGGCGCAAGCTTGAACAAGTGTAAAAATCGGCGAATTCTGCGGTCGACCGCAAAAAACATCCCTTTTTCATTCCCGCAGGCAAACAAAAGGATCGCCACTTTGTTTCCAGGTGCGGCAAATCATTCATGGGGTCGCCCCCGGAGTCTTTGACCACAACACATCGCTTGACTACAATTGTGGTTGGTTGGTTTGATTGGAGATTGCGATGAGCACCGTGTCCGTGCGTATCGATGAAGGCTTGGTCAGTGCCGCACGCACCGCAGCCAAAGCCGAGTTCCGTACCGTGCAAGGCCAGCTGGAGTTCTGGGCCAAGGTGGGTCGGGCCGCGCTCGACAACCCGGATTTGCCCGCCTCGTTCATTGCCGAGAGCCTGATGAGCATGGCCGAGCCGCGTGATGACAGTACCGTCTTCGTCCCTCGCTCGACCACTAGGGCATGACTTGGGACGTTCGCCAGACTCGGCGATTTGCGCGTATCTATAAAAAGCTGCACGACAACGTCGCGATCGAGGTCGATGGCGCAATCGATGTGGTTGCAGTCAATCCCGACATCGGCGAGAAGAAGAAAGGCGATCTCTCCGAGTTATGGGTTTACAAATTCGGTTGCCAGGGGCAACTCTACCTATTGGGTTATACCCGCGATGACGGCGTCCGACTGGTGTATCTCGAGGCTGTCGGCCCTCACGAAAACTTCCACCGTGACCTCAAGCGCTAATCGGTCGTCGTGGCTGCCGCCGGCTATGGCGATTTTGGGCCGGGTGTCGAATGTCAGCTATCGAACCTGACGTCTTCATACAGTGTTTCGATTGGCACGCAGAGGTCGAGGCTGGCGAATTCGACTGGTTCGCCGGCTTCGCTCGGGTAGAGCACCCAGCGACCATTGTTGTCGCGGCGGAAGAGGTCCTCGTTCAGGCGTTCTGGGTCGATCAAGACGTATTCGCGCAGACTGGGCAACTTGCGGTAGGCGGCGAACTTTGCCCCGTGATCGTAGGCTGAGGTGGATGGTGAAAGGACTTCAGCAGTGAGCGTGGGGGCGCTTTTGTAGCGGGTTTCGGTTCGATCCGATTCGGCGCAGGTGACGAAAACGTCCGGATAGAAAAAAGCGTCGTCGGTTTCAACGCGCAGCTTCATGTCGGAAATGAAGACGCTGCATGGTCCGCCACGTAGATGGGCGCGCAGGGTGAAAAATACGTTTCCGGCAACGGTGACATGGGCTTCTGAAGCGCCAGCCATGGCAAAAACTTCACCGGCAATGTATTGATGTTTTTCAGTTTGTTCGGTCTCCCAGGCAAGGTAGGCTTCGGCGTCGAAACGGTCCTGTTTTGCGGGGAGCGACATGTCGGTTTCTTCTCAGGTCTTGGCCTGTGCCAGCCAAGCTTCAAGTGTACGCGGTAGTTGTTCGACCAGCAGGGCTTCCCGGCCGGCAATCCAACCGTGGGTGGTGCTGGTGGATTTGTTGCTCTGGATGTCGTTGATCAGGAATCCAGCGGTGACCAGATCGTTGATTGAGCCCAGGCTTTCCTGCAACTTACTCAGCGTGTTCAAGTAGGGTTTCATCCGCCGGACGGGTAGTAGCGGCATGACAAACTCCATTGCATAGCGCAGTTTCTTGAAGCGCAGGCGCATGGCGTGGCGTTCTCCCGGACTGAGCTCGGCGTAGCGCTGGGCCATTTTTTTTGCACTGCGCGTATGGGCGGCGATGCGTTCGGCGGCAAAGTCCGTGAGCTTGATTGGTTGGCTGTCACTTAGCGCATACACCGCCGAGGTGAATTCGACGATCAGGCGCGGGTATTCCTTGACGCCTAGTAGCCGGGTAATGGCCCGGCGGGCATTCTTGACGCGGCGATGCGCTTCATTGCGCAGCTGAAGAATTTCAGCATTATTGGGAAATGCGGCAAGGAGCGGTGGCAGTGTTTCTTCGAGAAAGACATCCCAGTTGCGTGCTTCGCCGAGTGCGCCGGCCAGGGTTTTCCAGCTTTGGCTGTACACCGCAACGAAGTCTTCCGGCAAGACCGGCGCAAACAGTTTGATCGCTGAGCGCAGACGACGCAGGGCGACGCGGGCTTGATGGATGAATTCGGGTTCGCCGCCCGCCAGCAGGCCGGTTTCGTTACGTTGAAAATGTTCGAGGCAGCCGAGCGCAATGCTGCGAAAGGCGTCAACCGGGCTTTGCGTCTCGCTGATGGCGACGGGCTTGGCCTTGAATGGTGTGCTTGGTTCGTTGCGGAACAGGCGATAGCCGCGCTCGGCCTTGCTGGCAATCGCCGGGTGCAGGATGTGGTGTTTTTGCAGTGCACGGGCCAGGCCGAAGATGTCGGCAATGCTGCCGGAGAGTAATTCGAGTTCGATTTCGCAAATGACTTCACGTCGTCCGCCTGCGCTAATGTGGCCGTGGTCGATGGCGAGTTCGATGAGTGAGTCGCCAAACGGGACGTGCCAGAGTTGGCGTTTGAAATCGGTGGCAAAAACGGGTTCAAGTTGATCTTTGAGTTGATCGAGTTGTGAGCGGAGTTTGGGGGCATCGACATGGCTGAAGTCGAAAACGCCGGGTTGAGCCGCCGTTTCCCATTCGCTCCGGACGGCGAGACCGCCGCTGCCCGGCTCCGCGGTTTTTACGGTCAACAGCCATTCCGGGCCTTTTTTGCGAAAGCGCATGGCGATGCGGTTTTCGCGCAGCGTCAGGTTAGCGGTGTCGTGATAGGTATTCAGCAGCCGCTGTTTCCTGGATGTCAGTCCGGCCAGCAACGGGTGCGCCGCCAGTTTGCGCATGCATTTCGGGTCAAGCCTCAGCTTGAGTTCGATTTCTGTGGACATGGTGCTGGTTCCTCGCTGCTGCTGCGCTTGCCGGTTTATCGGGATAGTGCGGGGTTGAGCGTGTAGGTGCCGGTCAGGCTGGCTTGGGCGAGGATATGTCCTTGCATGGCGTTGCGTACTTCCGGACCGCCGAATTTGCCTTCGATCGGTAATTTTTCGATATCCAGCGCGTAGACCGTAAAAATGTAGTGATGGATGATTTCGTCGTTCCACGGGGGGCAAGGACCATCGTAACCGTAATAGTCGCCACGCATGTCGTTGTCGCCAGCAAACCAGTCGGTGTAATTGTTGATGCCTTGACGGCTGCCATGTGCGGCTTGTGGCCCGCTCTTGCCACGCGGCGTAACGGTATGGCTGAATTCGCCTGCGCCAACGGTGTTGAGCGTGGCGGGTAAATCGACCAGCACCCAGTGGAAGAAATCAACGCGCGGCAAGGCGGCGGGGATGGTGCGGCCCTCTTGATTGACGTCGTCGCCCTGGCTGGGTACATCCGGGTCGTGGCAGATGATGACAAAGGATTTGCTGCCGGCGGGTGCATCAAGCCAAGTGAGTTGGGGGTTAAGGTTTTTGCCCAGGCAGACATGGTGTGCCGGGTCCGGCGTGCAGAAGGAAAAGTCGCCGGGAATGGGGTGGCCGTCGGAAAAGCTGGCGCTGGTCAATTTCATGGGTGCGTCTCCTTTTATTCAGAGGCCTGTCGCTTGAAATCGCGCAGGCGGAAGCCGAGAAGCCACAGTGTAGCGAAATATGTCATTGCGCCAAGCGCTACCAACCAGCAAAGATGAATAACTCTTGCGGTCAACGTCGCTGTGAGCCAGATTTCAGTGTTGCCCATGGCGAACCAAAGTACGCCGCCCATCAGGCTCATGGCCAAGGCAAGCTTGAGGAAAAATACCAACCAGCCATTTTGCGGATGGTAAATCCCGGCTTGACGCAGTCCGCGAAAGAGCAGTCCCGCGTTCAGGCAGGCGGCCAGTCCGATCGACAAGGCCAAGCCAGCATGACCAATCCAGCCGACGAAAGCTAGGTTCATCGCTTGCGTGGCAAGCAGCGAAACCAAAGCGATTTTGACGGGTGTTCTGACGTTTTGTCGCGCGTAAAATCCAGGGGCCAGCACCTTGACGAGTATCAGACCGAGCAGGCCGAGCGAATAGGCAATCAAGGCTTCGCGGGTTTGCAATACGTCATGCGCTGTGAATGCGCCGTGCAGGAAGAGCGTGGCGATCAACGGCACCGCCAGTAGAGCCAGTGCCAGAGCAGCCGGGGCGGCGAGCAGAAAGGTCAGGCGCAAACCCCAGTCGAGCAAGCGGGAATATTCGGCATGATCTTGCGTCGCATGACAGCGTGCCAGCGAGGGCAGCAGGATGGTGCCGAGTGCTGCGCCCAAGAGGCCAGAAGGAAACTCCATCAGGCGGTCGGCGTAGTACAGCCACGAGACGCTGCCGGTTTGCAGGAAGGAGGCAAAGATCGTGTTGATGAGCAAACTGATTTGCGAGACCGAAACCCCGAGCAGCGCTGGCAGCATTAACGTGGCAACCCGACGGGCGCCGGGGTCGGCCCAGGCTGCACGCCAGTTGATGCTGACGCGAGGCAGCATGGAAATCCGGCGCAGGGCAGGTAGCTGGATCAGGAGTTGCAATAGGCCACCAATAAATACGGCCCAGGCCAGTGCCATTACCGGTGGTTCGAAATAAGGCACAGCAAAAAGCGCCATGCCAATGAACGCGAGATTGAGTAATACCGGCGTGAAGGCGGGGAGCGCGAAACGACTCCAGGTGTTCAGAATGCCGCCCGCCAGTGCAACCAGCGACATGAACAGAATGTAGGGAAATGTGACGCGGGTCAGGGCGACCGTCAGTTCGAATTTTCCTGTGTCGGCAGCAAAACCGGGCGCGGATATCCATACGAGCAGCGGTGCGGCGGCAACCCCAAGGGCGGTAACGAAGAACAGCACCATGGCTAGCAGGCTGGCGACGTGGTCAACCAAGGTTCGGGTGTCTTCGGGCGAGCGCTGGTTCTTGTATTCCCCGAGAATGGGGACGAAAGCTTGTGAAAAAGCCCCTTCGGCAAACATTCTGCGCAACAGGTTTGGTAGTTTGAAGGCGACGAAAAATGCATCTGTCGCAGCCCCGGCGCCAAAGGCGCGGGCGATGACAAAATCCCGGACAAAGCCAAGGATGCGGGAGAGCAAAGTCATGCCGCTGACCGTGGCCAACGTGCGCAATAAATTCATTTGAGGCAGCCCTGTTGCCTGTTGCCAAGCGAAAAAGCTATAATTCTACGCTGCGCTGAATGCAGGGTGGTCAAAGTAAGCTTGTTGTTCGATTGATCGAGTAATTGCTTTTCAATCGAAGCGACAGTGCTATAATCCGCGCCCTGCTGTTTGACTGGCTAAGGCTTTCGAGCTGTAACCAATCAATTGCTTCAGGTTAGGTTTTACAAGTTTTGGTTTAAGCCGCTTTAGCTCAGTTGGTAGAGCAGTTCATTCGTAATGAAAAGGTCGCCAGTTCGATTCCGGCAAGCGGCACCACTTGATGTGAGAAGGCCACCCTTAATCGGGTGGCCTTTTTGCTGTCCACGCGGTTTGACTTTGTGGGCGAAAAGTTTTTTGAAACTGTGTGTTAGTGCCAGTTTTTGCCGGCGCCATGAAAGGCTGGCAAAGGCTGGCGTCGGGTGGCGGCATGGTTTGTCGCCAGCGTGACTTTTTTTGCTGCCGTCTGGCGGTTAATATTCTCCTTCGGTCCATACGCTACCGTTTGGTATGGGGCGTTGATAATTAAAAGGAGAAAGCACATGCAGTTGAATAAAAAGATTTTTGTGGTGACTGGTGGCGGTTCTGGTCTGGGTGCAGCAACAGCGCGCGACTTGGTTGCGGCTGGTGCCAGTGTCGTGTTGGCCGATGTGAATTGCGCGGCCGGCGAGTCTCTGGCGGCAGAGTTGGGTAATGCGGCGGTTTTCGTCGAAACGGATGTGACCAGCGAGAGTTCTGCGGTCAACGCCATTCAAACGGCGATTTCCAAATTCGGCGCGCTGCATGGTCTGGTTAATTGCGCGGGTATTGCGCCGGCCGAGAAAGTGGTTGGCAAGGAAGGTCCGCACCGGCTGGAAAACTTTGCCCGCGTGATCAATATCAATCTCGTCGGCACCTTCAACATGATCCGTCTGGCGGCTGATGCCATGATGAAGAATGAGCCGGATGCTGGTGGTGAGCGTGGTGTGATTATCAATACTGCCTCGGTGGCGGCATATGAAGGCCAGTTGGGGCAGGTGGCTTATGCGGCATCGAAGGGTGGCATCGTTGCCTTGACCTTGCCGGTGGCGCGTGAATTGTCGCGTAGTGGTATTCGTTGCATGACCATCGCACCGGGAATCATGGAAACACCAATGCTGCTTGGCATGCCCCCGGAAGTGCAGGAGTCGCTGAACAAAATGGTGCCGTTCCCGACGCGCATGGGCAAGCCGGCCGAGTACGCCGCGCTGGTTCGCCACATTGCCGAGAACGCCTATCTCAATGGTGAGGTTATCCGTCTGGATGGTGCCATCCGGATGGGGGTCAAATAAACTATACTTGTTGCCCGTCCTCGTTCAAAAAGGCACTCCGGTGCCTTTTTTGTTGCATGTCCCAAGCCTCCTGTTATCACTGCGGTCTGCCTGTTCCCGATGATGTCGATCTGCCGGTTGTTGTGAATGGCGAGTCGCGGACGATGTGTTGTTATGGCTGTCAGGCGGTTGCCCAGTCGATTGTCGATAACGGGCTGGCCGACTACTACCGCAGTCGCGATGCGCTGCCCGAGTCGCCGCGTGAAGCCATGCCGGCGATTCTTGAGCAGATGGCGCTATTCGATCACGCCGATTTTCAGAAGAGTTTCGTCAAGGAGCTGGGTGAGGGCGAGCGTGAGGCTTCCCTGTTGCTCGAAGGCATCACTTGTGCGGCCTGCATCTGGCTGAATGAGCAGCATATTGGCAAATTGCCTGGGGTCACGGCGGTCAATATCAATTACACGACGCGGCGGGCGAAGGTGCGTTGGGACGAGTCGCGCATCAAGCTGTCCGATATCTTGCGCGCGGTGGCGGCAATTGGTTATCGCGCTTATCCCTACGATGCGGCAAAGAGCGAGGAGATTTCCCGCAGTGAGCGACGCGGCGCGTTGTGGCGCTTGTGGGTGGCGGGTTTCGGGATGATGCAGGTGATGATGTATGCCTACCCGGTGTATATCGCCAATGGTGACATGACTGTCGACATCGAAACCTTGATGCGCTGGGCTAGTCTGATTCTGACCCTGCCGGTGGTTTTCTATTCTTCCGCCCCGTTCTTTCGCAATGCCTGGCGCGATCTCAAACTGTTGCGCGTTGGCATGGATGTGCCCGTGGCACTCGGCGTGGGCGTGGCGTTTGCGGCAAGTTGCTGGGCGACCCTGCTTGGTGGGGGCGAGGTTTATTTCGACTCGGTCACCATGTTTGTCTTTTTCCTGCTCGGTGGGCGTTACCTCGAAATGACCGCGCGCCAGAAGGCGTTGAGCGTGACCGAGGCGCTGACCAAAATGTTGCCGGCATTTGCGCAAAAAGTGCCGAATTTTCCGGTCGACCGCGAAACTGAGCAAAAAGTGGTAGCTGATCTGCAGGTCGGTGATTATGTGCTGGTTCGTCCGGGCGACATCGTGCCGGCCGATGGGCGTGTGGTTGAGGGGGTTAGTTGCGCTAACGAGGCTTTGTTGACTGGCGAAAGTTTGCCTGTGCCGAAACAACCGGGTGATTCCGTGACGGGTGGTTCGATCAACGCGGCAAGTCCGCTGGTCGTTCAAGTGGAACAGGTTGGTCAGAGCACGCGTTTGTCGGCAATCATCAGTCTGATGGAGCGTGCTTCCCTGGAGAAGCCGAAAATTGTTGAATTGGCTGATCGCATCGCCAGCTATTTTGTTGGCTCGTTGTTGTTGATTGCGATTTTGACAGCGTTGGGCTGGTATTTTGTCGAGCCTTCGAAAGCGTTGTGGATTACCGTTTCCGTACTGGTTGTGACTTGCCCGTGCGCCCTGTCGCTGGCCACGCCCATCGCTTTGACCGTGGCGGCGGGGGCGTTGGCCCGGGATGGCTTGCTGGTCACGCGAGGGCATGCCATTGAAACCTTGGCACGGGCGACCCATTTTGTTTTCGACAAGACGGGGACGTTGACCAGTGGACAAATGTGTTTGCGCGATGTTCGGGTTTTTGGGGCAATGCCTGCCGGGGAGTGTCTCAATGTGGCTGCCGCTTTGGAGCAAGCTTCCGAACATCCGTTGGCCATGGCTTTGCGACATGCCGCATCCGGCGATATGCGCTATCAGTCAATTGATTCTTTAAGTGAGCCTGGTCAGGGAATTGAAGGCGTGATCAACGGTCGGTGCTACCGGATTGGTCGTCCTGCGTACGCGCTCTCTTTGAGTGGTGGCGAGCTGCCTTCTTCTGCGGACGACTGGCTGGAAAGTGGGGATACTGTTGTTTTACTGGCAGATGCTGAGGGTTGTTTGGCGCTGTTTCGTATTGGCGACGAACTGCGTCTGGAGGCCAAGGGTCTGGTTGCTGATTTGCGGGCTTCAGGCAAACATGTTGTTTTGCTGACCGGGGACGCCCCGGCTGTGGCTCGCCGGGTGGCTGGCGAATTGGGCATTGAGGATGTGCGGGCGGGGGTGACGCCAGCGGGCAAGCATGATTGTGTGAAGGCTTTGCAGGCTGCTGGCGCAGTCGTGGCAATGATTGGTGACGGTGTTAACGATGCACCGGTGCTGGCGCAGGCCCAAGTCTCCGTTGCCATGGGGGGCGGTGCTCAGTTGGCCCGGACGCAATCCGATTTCGTGCTGTTGTCGGAGAACCTCTCCCATTTGCGCACGGGTTTGCTTCGGGCTGCATTCAGCTTGGTTGTGATCCGGCAAAACCTTTGGTGGTCATTCGCCTATAATTTTGTGGCACTGCCGGCGGCCATTGCCGGGTATGTGACCCCCTGGATGGCGGGCATTGGCATGTCCCTCAGTTCCTTGCTGGTTGTGCTTAATTCGTTGCGTATTCAGCGCATGGAGAATGATTGATGGAAAGTGTCTATTTGCTGATTCCGATTTCGGTCATTCTGGTCTTTGGTATTGCTGCTGCCTTCTGGTGGTCGGTCAAGAGCGGCCAATTCGACGATCTGGAGGGGCCGGGGTTCAAGGTGTTGATGGACGATGATGATCGGCCTCAGGGTAAGGTTCTGGAAGAAGGCGAGAAAACACGCAGTAATTGACCTGCGTCAACGTCTTGGCCTGTTGCTGCTGGCAATATCCTGCTTCACGTGAGGCTGTGTGTCTCACAGTGATTCTCTGTTGGGGTTCGGGTGCGTTGCGACGCACCCATTTTTTTGTCAAATTTTTCTGCCTTGGCAATCGAAAATTGGGCCGCTCAGGTGCATTTGAGTCGTTTTCGTTGTCCTTTTGTGTTATTTGCAAGGGATAAGTCGCCCTTGGGAAATGCCGCTAGAGGCGGGGGTTGCCTAATTTCCCGAGGCTCTGAAGTTCGGTAGATTGATCTAGGTCAAAACGCCCCTCCTCAACTAGAATAACATCCGCTTTTATGTGCCCCCTTGGCTTCAGGGAGGTGGGCATTCCGTTTTTTATTAACGAGAGGTGGGTTCATGTCGGGAACACAAACCACATACAACGATAAGGTCGTACGGCAATTCGCTGTCATGACTGTAATCTGGGGCATTGTTGGCATGCTTGTCGGTGTCATCATTGCTGCGCAGTTGGTCTGGCCGGAATTGAATATCGGGCCATGGCTGACGTACGGGCGTTTGCGCCCGTTGCATACCAACGCGGTTATTTTTGCGTTTGGTGGCTGTGCGCTTTTTGCAACTTCTTACTGGTGCGTTCAGCGTACCGGTCATACCCGTTTGTGGGGCGGTCCGTTGATCCCCTTCACTTTCTGGGGCTGGCAGATTGTCATTCTGTTGGCTGCTATTACTTTGCCGCTCGGTATCACGTCCGGTAAGGAATACGCCGAACTGGAATGGCCAATCGATATCCTGATCACCTTGGTCTGGGTTTCTTACGGTCTGGTTTTCTTCGGTACTATTGCCAAGCGGACGGTTTCTCACATTTATGTGGCCAACTGGTTCTTTGGTTCGATGATCATCGCTGTTGCTCTGCTGCATCTGGTCAATAGTGCTGCTGTTCCGGTTTCGTTGACCCGTTCGTTCTCGGTTTACTCCGGCGTTCAGGATGCAATGATTCAGTGGTGGTATGGTCACAACGCAGTGGGCTTCTTCCTGACTGCAGGCTTTTTGGGCATGATGTACTACTTCGTGCCGAAGCAGGCTGGCCGTCCGGTGTATTCGTATCGCCTGTCTGTGGTTCACTTCTGGGCCCTGATTTTTACGTACATGTGGGCTGGTCCGCACCACCTGCATTACACCGCGCTTCCTGACTGGACTCAGTCGGTTGGTATGGTTTTCTCGCTGATTCTGCTGGCTCCGTCTTGGGGTGGCATGATCAACGGCATCATGACCCTGTCGGGTGCCTGGCATAAGCTGCGTGATGACCCTATTCTGAAGTTCCTGATCACTTCGTTGTCTTTCTACGGTATGTCTACCTTTGAAGGCCCGATGATGTCGATCAAGACAGTCAATGCGCTGTCGCACTATACGGACTGGACGGTTGGTCACGTGCACTCGGGCGCTTTGGGCTGGGTAGCCATGGTTTCGATCGGCTCCATCTATTACCTGCTGCCGAAACTGTTCGGCAAGACTGAGATGTACAGCACCAAGTTGGTGACGACCCATTTCTGGATTGCAACCATCGGTACCGTGCTCTATATCGCTTCGATGTGGATTGCCGGTGTGATGCAGGGCTTGATGTGGCGCGCGGTCAATGCCGACGGTACGCTGGCATATGCTTTCGTTGAGGGTGTCAAGGGTTCTTACCCGTTCTGGGCGATTCGTTGGTTGGGTGGCGTGCTGTTCCTGAGCGGTATGTTGCTCATGGCTTACAACATGTTCAAGACCATGGCTGGCGGTAACACCAAGGATGCACCGGTGATCGCTCCGGCAGCCCACCACGCCTGATTAGGGAGAACGACAAATGATCAAGCACGATCAAATCGAGAAGAACGTAGGCCTGCTTTTCATCCTCACGTTGTTTGTAGTCCTGTGGGGCGGATTGCTGGAAATCGTTCCGCTCTTTTTCCAAAAATCGACAACGGCGCCGGTTGATGGCTTGAAGCCGTATTCCGCTGCTCAACTTGCGGGTCGCGAAGTTTATTTGCGGGAGGGTTGCTACAACTGTCACTCGCAGATGATTCGTCCGTTCCGTGCGGAAACCGAGCGTTATGGCCATTACTCTGTTGCGGGTGAGTTCGTTTATGACCATCCGTTCCAGTGGGGTTCCAAGCGGACCGGTCCGGATCTGCACCGTGTTGGCGGTCGCTACTCTGACGAGTGGCAGCGTGCTCACCTGACGAATCCGCGTGATGTGGTTCCGGAGTCGAACATGCCGGCTTATCCTTTCTTGGCTAATACCAAGGCCAAGGACAGTGTCGCAGCCCAGATCGAGCAAAAGATGGGTGTCATGCGTGGCTATGCCAACATGCGCGGTATTCCGACTTACTCTGATGAGGATATCAAGGGTGCCAAGGCTGCCATCGGTGACATGTCTGAAATGGATGTGCTGATTGCCTATCTGCAGGTCATGGGCACGGCATTGAGCTCGATGAAGTAATGGCCATGGACATCAACGATCTGCGGTCTCTTGTCACGGTTGCCGGTTTGCTTTGCTTTCTGGCAATCGTAGGCTGGGCCTACGGCAAAAGCAGCAAGAAGGGGTTTGATGAAGCTGCCAACCTGCCGTTTGCAGAAGGTGATGATGATGGTGCGGCGTCACGCACGTCGCACCCGCGCTGAAATAAAGGAAAGCAAATGAGCGATTTCGTTAACGATTTTTGGAACCTGTATGTCATCGTGATCGTGCTCGCCAGTATTCTGGCTTGTGCGGTGCTGTTGATTGTTCAGGGCAAGGCAACTTTTACACCGGGCAAGACCATGGGTCATGTCTGGGATGAAACCCTTGAGGAATACAATAATCCGATGCCTAAGTGGTGGAGTTGGATGTTTGTTATCACCGTGGTTTTCGCCCTCGTGTATCTGGCACTTTATCCGGGTTTGGGCAACTTCAAGGGCATGCTTGGCTGGACCTCGGTTGGTCAGCACAAAGTGGAAGTCGATACGATGGATGCCAAGGTCAAGCCACTGTACGACAAGTACATGGCAATGGACCTCAAGGCTGTATCGGCTGACAAGACTGCCATGGAAATGGGTAAGCGTCTTTACTTGACCTACTGCATGCAGTGCCATGGTGCTGATGCCCGCGGTGCAAAGGGCTTCCCGAATCTGACGGATGCTGATTGGCAGTGGGGCGGTCAGCCAGAACAGATCGTCGAGACGATCACTGGCGGTCGTATGGGTGTGATGCCTCCGCATGCTCAACTTGGTGGAGAGACGATCAAGGATCTGGCCAACTACGTTCGCTCCTTGTCTGGTCTACCGAATGACTCGGTTCGTGCAACGAAGGGGCAGGCGGCTTTTACCGAAGCTGGCTGTATCGGTTGCCACGGTGCTGATGGTACCGGCATGCAAGCCTTGGGTGCTCCGAACCTGACTGATAAGGTTTGGTTGTATGGTTCTTCGGAGGCTGTTATTACCGAAACCATTACAAATGGTCGTCAGAACAAGATGCCCGCTTGGAAAGACTTCCTTGGTGAAGCCAAGGTTCGTCTGCTGTCGGCTTACGTTCTGAGCCTCGGCGCTAAGTAAGGATATTAAGGGGCGGCCGTGGCCGCCCCTTTTTTATCAGGTCTTGCCGAGTTTTATCAAAATGACGTTGGTTATGACACTGCTAAGCTTTGGTCAGCGTGATTTTGATAGAGAAGAAACTCATGAAATCCAGCGAAGATAATTCTCAGGAAATACTGCTCGCTCAATCGACGGCAGTATCGTTTTACGAGAAGCACAAGAAAATCTATATCCGCGATGTTCAGGGGCGGTGGACTACTTGGCGCTGGGCTTTCGTGTGGCTTACGCAAATACTTTTTTTCTGTACGCCGTGGCTCACCTGGAACGACCGTCAGGCTGTTTTGTTTCATCTGGTTGAGCGGAAGTTTTACCTCTTCGGGTTGGTGTTGTGGCCACAGGATGTTTTCTATCTTGCGGTTTTACTGATTATTTCGGCCTACGCTCTCTTTCTGTTTACTGCGGTCGCAGGACGGCTTTTTTGTGGTTACGCTTGTCCCCAGACGGTTTACTCCGAAATTTTCATGTGGGTTGAGAATAAGGTCGAGGGGGATCGCTCTGCACGGATGAAGCTCGACAAGAGCGCTCTGAGTGGCCGGAAGTTTCGTCTCAAGGCGATCAAACACTTGATCTGGTTAGCGATCTCGTTGTGGACCGGATTTACGCTGGTCGCTTATTTCACTCCGGTGCACGAGCTTCTCGTGGCCTTGCCGTTTGGATTGTCAGGGTGGGAGTTTTTTTGGACTTTTTTCTACGCAGGTTTTTGCTACATGCAAGCTGGATTTTTGCGTGAGCAGGTCTGCAAGTACATGTGTCCTTATGCTCGGTTTCAAGGGGTAATGTTTGATCCCGATACGCTGGTCATTACTTATGACCCTGAGCGTGGAGAACCTAGAGGGGCCCGGAAAAAGACGTCGGATTTGTCCTCTCTTGGGGATTGCGTCGATTGTGGCCTTTGTGTTGTCGTCTGCCCAACAGGCATAGATATCCGTAAAGGTATCCAGTACGAGTGTATCGGTTGTGGTGCTTGCATAGATGCCTGTGATCCTGTCATGGACAAACTTGGAAAGCCGCGTGGCTTGATTCGCTACACCACAGAGAATGCTTTGGAAAAACATTTCAATGCGGCGGAAGTGCTCCGGCACATCATGCGGCCGCGCATCTTTCTCTATTCAGTTATTCTTGTCCTCATCTGTGTTGCCTCCGCATGGTCAATAGCAACACGGGTTCCGTTGATGGTGGACGTCATTCGGGACCGTTCTACCCTGTCGCGGGAGGCTGATGATGGTGCGATTGAAAATGTGTTCAACCTGAAGTTAATGAACACAACCGAGCAGGCGCGTCGCTATCAGATTAGTGTCGAAGGGCTTGAAGGGGTGAGTCTTGCCGAACAGGCACTGGTCGATGTGGATAGTGCGGAGAATCACGAAGTTACAGTTATCGTCCGGGTCCCGTCTGGCAGTGGCAAGTCGGGTGCCAATACGATTTATTTCAATATCGAGGCCGAGGACGACGATAAAATCGTCGTCCGGGAAAAAGCTTCTTTCCTGATGCCCTAAAATGAATGTTGCGATGACTCTAAAAAATGATAAGCGTCCTTGGTACAAGGAGCCTTGGCCATGGATATTGATGGCTGGTCCTGGCGTGGTTATTGTTGCTGGCATTATCACGACCGTGATTGCGGTCCAAACCAGCGATGGTTTGGTCTCCGATGATTACTACAAACAAGGTTTGAGTGTTAATCAGCGCATGCAGCGTGATCAGCATGCAACACAACTTGGTTTACATGCTGACGTAATGCGTTCCGGGCTTAATCTGCGCTTGCTGATTACAACAGCCGATAGCTCGGCTTTACCACAGGCAATTACTCTGAGGCTGGCTCATCCAACGGTTGATGGTCGAGATCAGATAATTCAGATGAAGTCCGAAGGGCAAGGTTTTTATGGTGGCGCTCTGACTGCTGAAGTGATTGGTCGCTGGCATGTCACCTTGGAAGATCCTGCGGGTCACTGGCGACTACAGGGTGATTGGAAGGCGGATTCTGATGAGCCGCTCCGATTGAATGCAAGAGCAGGATAATTTTTTTTGTTACTGGGAGGTGACTTATGGCTTGGGAACTACTTTTTACGAGTGATATCGGCTTGATGAGTTTGGTGGTAATCGTCGGCGTTTTGGTGATTGGCGCAGGCATGGGAAAACTTTACTCAAGCAAGATGGATGAGGAATTGCGAAGCAAGGGCAAGTCGTAAGCACTTGTTTTGCTGAAAATGAAAATCCCCGCCGCTACGAAATGAGCCGCGGGGATTGTTTTTTCTGTTTGGGACGATATTTGGCGCTCTCGCTGCTTTTGCACGCGGTGATTTTGCTGTCTCATGACTTTGAGCTGTCGCCGATGCAGAGAAAACCTGAGCTTAGAACTCGGGTGTCTCTAAGGGCTCCTCTGCCGCAACTTGCCGATACCAGTCACACGCCGCTTGCTAGGGAACGGGTAAAGAAAGCACCTGATATTTCTGGCCGGCCGAAAACTGCCTCTTCTTCACGGTCGACCGCTGTTTTATCTAAAAACAGGCTTTCAGGTTCTACGACGACGCCGGGTAGTGTTGTGGCTGAATCTTCCACGCTGGATGAAATGGATGTTGCGCTCTATCGTTTGGCGCTTGCCCGTAATGCAAGTCGTTTGTTGGCCCTGCGGGGGCAAGAAACAAGGGAGGCCGGGGAGATGGCTTTCGAGATGGTGAAGCAGGAGGGGGGGGCTCCATCCTCTGTTCGCCTGTATTCAAGTACCGTCACTAAGGTGCTAAACGAAGAGATGCTGATGTTGATGCAGCTTGCCGTTAGCCAGACGCCAATTCCCTCTGCTTGGGAAGGGCACCAGGTTCGTATTCCTCTGCGCTTACACTTGGAATTGGAAAGTGCTCAGAGAGAAGAAAAGTCCGGATGTAGTTCGTGCTCGTGAAAACCGAAGGCGCCGCGTGTTCGGTCTGCGAGGTAGTGCTCGATACATAACTTGACACTGCGAAACGATAGCTGGCTCCATGGGATTTCATCTGCGGCAAACAATGCGACTTCCAGGCTTTCTGTTCCAGCGTGAAAATCGGGATTGAGCATGCGCCCTCGATAAAATAAATGAATCTGGTTGATGTGGGCCAAGCTGACCATGGAGAATGCAGCGGTGGTTTCAATCATTGCTCCCGCTTCCTCAAGTGTTTCACGGCGTGCTGCTTCTGCGGTCGTTTCACCGTTTTCCATGAAGCCAGCGGGAAGCGTCCAGTAGCCAATGCGAGGTTCGATGGCTCGGCGACAGAGTAGCAGTCGCCCTTGCCACTCCGCGATGCAGCCGACAATCAGGCGAGGGTTGTCATAGTGTATGTGGTCGCAATGGCTGCAGACATACCGGAGGAGGTTGTCTCCTGACGGAATCTGTAGGGCGACGCTGGCGCCGCATTGTGTGCAGTATGAAATCACGATTAGCTAGGCATGAGGAGCAGCTAGCAGTTTATCATCGGGAATTGTTGTGCGATCATGATGCTGGCTGTTGGCAACTTCCTTTGCTCTTCCCGGAAGGCTGTGGATACAATAGCGAAAACCAAAAAACGGTACATCCGTGCTGGCGTCGCTGGCGCTAAAAGGGGCTCCACATGTTTTTGATTGTCGGCTACGTCATTATCCTGGCTTCTTCGCTTGGCACGTATGCCGTTCACGGCAGTTTGCTGGCGCTTTGGGTGCCGCTCGAATATGTGGCTATTGTCGGCTTGACCATTGGTGGATTTGTCGCCGGCAATAGCATCACGGTAATCAAGGCAACCGTGGGTGCATTGCCTGGTGTTCTAAAAGGTTCTCCATACAACAAAGCTTATTACGTCGACGCTCTAGCTCTGTTGTTCGAAATTCTTTCCAAAGTACGGAAAGAGGGCTTGATGTCGATCGAGGGCGATGTCGAAAATCCGGAGTCCAGTCCAATTTTCACAAAATATCCCAATATTATTGCCGATCATCACGTGCTGGAGTTCATGACTGACTATCTACGCATGATGGTTGGGGGGAATCTGAATACCGTAGAGATCGAAGGGTTGATGGACGTGGAGCTGGAAACCCATCACCACGAGGCTGCTGAGCCTGCGCATGTCATGCAAAAGGTAGGGGATGCTACGCCAGCATTTGGTATCGTCGTGGCGGTTATGGGGGTGGTGAATGTGATGGGCTCGGTAGGTGAGCCCCCGGCCGTGCTCGGCAAGATGATCGGCGGGGCGTTGGTCGGGACATTTCTCGGTATTCTTGTGTCCTATGGGTTTATTTCGCCAGTCGCAAGTTTATTGGAGCAAAAAGCGCAGGAATCGGGAACCATTTTCAAGACGATCAAGATGGTTTTGCTGGCCTCTATGTCAGGTTATGCCCCGCAGGTGGCAATCGAGTTCGGGCGAAAAACGCTGGGATCGCATGATCGCCCGAGCTTCAGTGAGCTTGAGGAAGAACTCAAGGCGCGTAAGGGTAAATAAGATGGCTCAACTCATATGCGGTGAGCCTAGATGAGCGACGACTCCACGCGTCCTATCGTCATTAAACGAAAGAAGGTGGTCGCTGGTGCGGGCCACGGTGGTGCCTGGAAAATTGCCTATGCCGACTTTGTGACGGCAATGATGGCTTTCTTTCTGTTGATGTGGCTGTTGGGCTCTACTGCTAAAGGCGATTTGCAGGGGATTGCAGATTACTTTCAGAACCCCATGAAAGTGGCCATGAATGGTGGTCGAGGCAGTGGTGATGCCACCAGTATCCTGCAGGGGGGCGGCAAGGATTTGACGCGCCAGTCCGGGCAGGTGAAAAAAGGTGATGTGGAGGCAAAAAAGACGACAAGCTTCTCCAAAGAGGCGCAATTGGAGTTTCGTCGCAAGGAGCAGGAGCGCTTGGCTCTGCTCAAGGCAGAAATAGAGCAGATGATCGAAGGAAGCCCTCAGCTTGCCCAGTTTAAAAAGCAGCTATTGCTGGATATTACTTCTGAGGGGCTGCGCATCCAGATTGTGGATGAACAGAATCGCCCAATGTTCGACTCGGGAGGTGCTGAGGTAAAACCCTACACGCGAGAGTTGTTACGGCAAATAGGTAAGGCGCTGAATGGTGTCTCCAACCGGATCAGTTTGGCTGGGCATACGGATGCTGCGCCTTATGTTGGAGGTAATCAGGGGTTTTCCAATTGGGAACTTTCTGCCAATCGAGCTAATGCATCGCGTCGTGAACTGATTGTTGGCGGGATGGATGGGCATAAAGTGCTGCGGGTTGTGGGTTTGAGTTCAACGCTTTTGTTCGACAAAAACGATCCACTCAATCCAGTAAATCGTCGAATTAGTATCGTCGTGCTAAATCAGCAGACTGAGCAGGCGATCATGAATGAAGAGGGTGGCAAGGCCGATATCGGTGAGATAGATGATGTGCCTGCTGTCCTTGATTTGCCTGGCACAGCAGGAGGGCGTGCGGGGTGATGGATGAATAAAAAACAATTGCTGTTGATTGGTGTTGGCTGGACCCTGCTGGTTGTGTTGGTGTTGCTTTATGTCGATACCTCCGCCCGTTCGCCGGCGACGGTTTTTGCTTTCTTTTTGTCGTTGACCGGATGGATGTTGGCGGGGGCCCTTACCCGGAGCGCTGGCGGTGATGCAGTCGGCCCTCTTACGGCTCAGGCAGAGAAAAATGTGATTACTCACAGCAGTGAGTCCATGGTGCGAATTTCCACAGAGTTTTCCATCCAGATTCAGGAGATTCGCGATGAGGTCGGGCGTACTCAGGTGCTTTTCGGGGATGCCATCGATTCACTGGTTGCCAGTTTCAATCAGATGAATGAACAGATCCATCGGCAGCAAAAACTCGGCTTGATGGCCGTGATGCAGGATGGCGGTGAGGGCGGGCCGCTGGATTTTCATCTGTTTGCCACTAAAACTTCCGATACGCTGCGGCAGTTTGTCGATAGTGTCGTCGCAAACTCCAAGACCGCGATGAATCTGATCGAAATGACAGAGCAGATGGCGGCGCAGATGCGTGAGGTGCGTGGCATGCTGCGGGAAATTGAAGGTATTGCCAAGCAAACCAACCTGCTGGCACTGAATGCTGCAATTGAGGCCGCTCGAGCCGGCGAGGCTGGGCGCGGGTTTGCGGTGGTGGCTGATGAGGTACGAGATTTGTCCGGTCGCACCAATCATTTCAGTCAACAGATACGGACATCCCTGTTGTCGATCCAGGAAACGATGGCGGCGACGGAGGCGGCGATCAATCAGATGGCTGCTCAGGACATGAGTTTTGCTCTGACTTCCAAAGGGGATGTCGAACAGGCCATGGCTGATATAGAAGCTATGAACGGCCGCAATGAAAACGTGATGGGGGAGCTGAATGCTATCGCTGATCAGGTTGAGAGCACGGTTAACCAGGCGATCGTGTCTTTACAGTTTCAGGATATGGTTACCCAGTTGCTGGGCCATGTAACGCGCCGCCTTGAACTGCTCGATGAGATGGTCGGGGACGAAAATAGAATGGCGCAGACTTTGCGCGATAGTGATGATCCCGAGCAAACAGTACGTGTTCTTGATGAAATCAGGCAACATGTCGAATTGGTTTCCGGGAAACTGGCAATGCTAAAGCAGGGAGTCCAGCGGAATCCCGTTGCCCAAACGGCTTACGCCAGCGGCGAAATTGAATTGTTCTGAACGAAATACGAGGAAAAAATGGCAAAAACCATTCTTGCAGTTGATGACTCCGCTTCCATTCGTCAAATGGTCTCTTTTACCCTGAAAAGTGCTGGCTACGATGTTGTCGAAGCGGTTGACGGCCAGGATGGCCTGGATAAAGCCAAGTCACGTAGTATCAATTTGGTGTTGACCGATCAGAACATGCCACGCATGGATGGCTTGAGTCTGATCAAGAGTTTGCGTGCGCTTCCCCAGTATGCTGCGACGCCTATCCTGATGCTGACGACTGAGTCATCTGACGCGATGAAGACGCAAGGGCGGGCTGCGGGGGCAACCGGTTGGCTGGTCAAGCCGTTTGATCCGCAAAAACTTATTGAGGTCGTACGCAAGGTGATCGGCTGATTCTCCCCGCTTGGTGGGGCGAGTCCCTGCTGAATCCGTTTCCGGGTTGCTGAGATGATGCTGCCCGTCTGAGGAGGAAGCATGTCAATCGACATGAGTCAGTTTTTCCAAGTGTTCTTCGAGGAATCGGCAGAGCATTTGGCGGCTATGGAATCGCTGTTGCTTGATCTGGATCTTGATAGTCCGGATATTGAACAACTGAACGCGATTTTCCGCGCTGCGCATTCGATCAAGGGAAGTGCCGGTACCTTTGGCTTTACTGACCTGGCCGAAACGACACATATTCTGGAAAATTTGCTAGACCGCATACGCAAGCATGAACTGCAACTGCGTGCGGATATGGTCGATGCCTTTCTTGAGGCTGGCGATGTATTGCGCAGTATGCTTGAAGCGCATCAGGGGCACGGTATGGTTGACCTTCAAACGGTTGAAGCCATGACCAGCCGCTTGCGTCAGCTGTCGAGTGATGACTCGGGAGCGAAGGTCGTTTCGCCTGTTGCAGCGCAGGTTTCTGTCGCGGATCCTTTGCCTTCAGCGCCAGGCGATGCGCCAGTTGCTCTTCCGGGCGATTCAATCCTCCGTGTTTTCGATATCCAATTCGTCCCGACTGATGTCGCGGCGAGCGGAGTCGGCGTACAAAACTTGCTCACCGAATTGCGCTCTTTCGGCGAACTTGAAGTGCTTGATAGCCCAGCTTCAGGCACCCCCGGCGCGGGCTACTGGAATATTCGTCTGAGAACAAGTCAAGTGCCGGAGTCATTTTCCGACCAGATAGACTTTATCGCGGAGAGTGGTGCCTGGCGGATATCGGAGGAGATTTCGTCTGCTGAAGATGGGGATGAAGCATTCGGGTTTTTTCAGGACTCTCCTGGGGTTCCGGATGAATTGCAGGGCTATGGTTTTTTTGAACCGCTACCGCTTGCCGGCCCAGAGAACTTGCTGGCAGAAGAAGGGGATGGTTTCGGGTTTTTTGCCCCTTTGCCTGCCTTGGTGGGTGATGCCAGTGGAGATTCCGATGCTTATGGTTTTTTTGAGCCGATTTCCTCACCATCTTCTGAGCCTGCACAGGTAGTCGCAGCCGTTTCTATAGAGCCAGAAGAAGGTGATGGTTTTGGCTTCTTCCAGCTAATCGCTCCATCTCCTTCTGCGGTGATGAATCCTCTACCTGTTCCAGTACCTGTTGTGGATAAGCTAGCACCATCTGCTAAGCCTGCGCTCAGTACAATGAAGTCGCCTTCTGCATCTGCCGCGACAAGTGACTCATCAATCCGGGTAAGCGTCGAAAAAGTTGATCAGTTGATCAATCTTGTAGGCGAGTTGGTTATTACTCAAGCCATGTTGCTCCAGACTTCTGCGCTGATGCAGGAGCATGCCCCCGAGCGTTTGCTCAATGGCTTGGCTCAACTGGAACGTAATACACGCGATCTGCAGGAATCGGTTATGGCAATCCGGATGATGCCGATTTCCTTTGTGTTCTCCCGTTTTCCCCGAGTCGTACGCGATTTGTCGTCGAAGCTTGGCAAACAGGTCGAGTTGAAAACTTCCGGTGAAACTACCGAACTCGATAAAAACCTGATTGAGCGAATTGCTGATCCATTGACCCATTTGATCCGAAATAGTCTGGATCATGGCATCGAGTTGCCTGAAAAGCGGCAAGCAGCCGGTAAGCGTCCATCCGGAACCATTACCCTCCGGGCCTACCACCAAGGAGGCAACATTGTCATCGAGGTAGGAGATGATGGCGCAGGATTGCCACGCGACAAGATTCTCCAGAAAGCACGCGAGAGGGGCTTGCCGGTTTCTGATCAGATGAGTGATCAAGAGGTATTCAACCTTATTTTTGAAGCGGGGTTTTCAACTGCAGAGCAGGTAACTGACGTGTCGGGACGCGGCGTGGGGATGGATGTCGTACGGCGCAATATCCAGTCAATGGGTGGTCGCGTTGAAATCGATTCGATGCTGGGTATTGGAACGCGTATGACGGTTCGCTTGCCACTGACGCTAGCCATTCTTGATGGTATGTCGGTAGCTGTTGGTGACCAGATTTATATCTTGCCACTTTCTTACGTGATTGAATCCCTGCAGCCTAAGACCGGCGATGTTAAAACGCTGTCGAATCAGGCACGGGTGGTGCAGGTGCGCGGGGAGTATCTGCCGGTTGTTGTCTTGCATGAAATGTTCCGGCTTCAATCGGCATGGACCGATTTTACCCAAGGCATCATGGTGGTTCTGGATGCCGATGGTGCCAAGGTGGCCTTGTTTGTCGATGCTTTACTCGGTCAGCACCAGGTTGTCATCAAGAGTCTGGAGGCCAATTATCGCAAGGTGCCCGGGGTTTCCGGGGCAACCATCATGGGTGATGGTCACGTAGCCTTGATCCTGGATGTCTCGGCAATTGCCGGGATGGCCAGAACGAATATGCAAAAAGCCGGCTAGCGGCAGATGAGGAGCGATAGATGGAAGCCATGATACAGGGAGGCGCAGTCTCCGGTGACAATGATCTGGTCGCCAGTGAATACCTGACTTTTACGTTGGGTAACGAGGAATATGCGATCGATATCCTGAAGGTGCAGGAAATTCGCGGTTATGAGCCACCAACCTTGATTGCCAATGCGCCGCCTTTTATCAAAGGGGTCATCAATTTGCGCGGCATTATCGTACCAATCGTCGATTTGCGGATCAAATTCAATCTCGGGAAGATTGAATACACGCCATTTACGGTGGTTATCATCCTGAACATTGCAGGTCGGGTCATTGGCGCTGTGGTTGATAGCGTTTCTGATGTCTTGTCCTTGAGTTCGGCGCAGATTCGCCCGGCCCCGGATTTTTCAGGCTCTTTCGATACCAAGTACATTCTGGGGCTATCCAGCATCGATCAGCGCATGTTGATCGTTACCGATATCGAGCGCTTGATGAGCAGTGCAGATATGGAACTTATTGAAGCGGCTGCCGAGTAAGTAAACGTTTGGGGACTGATCGAATGAACGTACGCGATTTCAGCATATCGACCCGCTTGATGGCGACGACGGTGGGGGCGCTGCTCTTGATGATTGCATTTGCGCTTGTCGGGGTGTTGAGTTTGGGCTTGATCGGCGACAAGGTCCGGATGATTGCGGTCGATAATGTAGAGGGCCTGCGACTGGTCGAAGAAATCAGCGCGATGCAGCAGAGTGTTCAGGGTGGTTTGCTACTACTGATCGGCTTTGTGATCATCGTGATGTTTCCGCTTGGTCTGTGGGTTGTTCGGCAGATTACCAGGCCGCTGGCTGACGCCGTAGGGCTTGCCGAATCAGTTGCCGCCGGAAACTTCGATAACCGGATCGATCAGAGCGGTGAGGATGAGCCGGCGCTGTTGCTCAAGACGCTGGCGCATATGCAGACTGATTTGAAGGCTCGTCTTTCCAGAGAGCAGCAGATTGCAGCGGAGACGCTGCGGATCAAAGTAGCGCTGGATGTCGGTACGAATTGTGTCATGGTTGCCGATACTGACGGCAAGATCATTTATTGCAATACCGCCGTGCTGGAAATGATGCGTCGGGCCGAGGCGGATATTCGTCACGAACTACCGGATTTTCGTGCTGATGCCATTCTCGGGGCCGATTTCGATTGTTTTCACCGGAATCCGTCGCATCAGCGTAATTTGTTGGCTGGCCTGAGCAGCCCCAAGCGTAGCCAGGTCAAAATAGGCGGGCATACCTTTTCGCTGGTTGCCTCGCCTATTTTTGGTGAGGGACGTCGTCGTTTGGGGACGGTTGTCGAGTGGCTTGACCGGACCAGTGAGGTAGCCATAGAGCAGGAGGTTAGCGAGATTATCGAGGCTGCCGCTGCGGGCGATTTTTCCCGGCGAATTGTCATTGATGACAAACATGGGTTTTTCCTGAAATTGTCCACTGGCGTGAATCGTCTACTCGAAGCAAATAGCCAGGCGCTGGAAGAGGTTGGGCGGATGCTTTCGGCTTTGGCTCAAGGCAATCTCACGCAAAAAATTGACACGCCTTACATGGGATTGCTGGCCAAACTCAGGGATGACGCAAATGGTACGGTCGACAACCTGCAAGAGATCGTTTTGTCGATCAAGCAGGCCACCGATGCTATTAATACAGCCGCATTGGAGATCGCCAACGGTAATCAGGATTTGTCCGGGCGTACCGAAGAGCAGGCCTCCAGCCTGGAAGAAACTGCGTCGAGCATGGAGCAGCTTACCGGTGCTGTACGCCAGAATGCGGATAATGCTGCGCGCGCCAATCAGTTGGCGGGGAATGCGCAGCGTGTCGCCGAACAGGGCGGTGAGGTGGTCGGGCTGGTCGTGACAACCATGAGTGCCATTCAGCAGTCGAGTAACCGGATTGCCGATATCATTGGCGTGATCGACAGTATTGCTTTTCAGACCAATATTCTGGCGCTGAATGCTGCGGTTGAGGCTGCCAGAGCGGGCGAGCAGGGCCGTGGTTTTGCCGTCGTCGCGACGGAGGTGCGCAGTCTGGCCCAGCGCAGTGCAGCAGCAGCCAAGGAAATCAAGTCGTTGATCGCTGATTCTGCAAGTAATGTGGCTGCTGGCAACAAATTGGTGGATCGGGCGGGGGCGACGATGAGCGAAATCGTCGCGAGCATTCAAAGCGTGGCGCGCCTGATGGCGGATATTTCATCGGCGAGCCGGGAGCAGGGTTCAGGAATTGAGCAGGTCGGTCGCGCGATCAGCCAGATTGATGAGGTCACGCAGCAGAATGCTGCGCTGGTGGAAGAGGCCGCTGCCGCTGCAGAAAGCTTGCAGGAGCAGGCGTTGAGTTTGTCCAGCGCGGTCTCGGTATTCCGTTTGTCGAAGGGGCATCATGCGACATCGAGCGACGAGTTTGCATCGCCGCCAAAACACGAGTCGAGGCAAGCCTTGACTCATGGCAAAAAATCGGCCTCCGCGATGTTGACCGCAAAAATGCCACAAAAATTGAGTCCGGGGTCCATCCCCGCCATGTCTGCCCAGCCGAATGAGTGGGCAGAGTTTTAATGCAGAAAAATGAAGGGCAGATCCATGCGCAATAACCAGCCTGTCACCCAGAACGAAATCCTGTTGACCAATGAGAGCCTGATCGTCTCCAAGACAGATCTTAAAGGGCTGATTACCTATCTCAACAAGGACTTCATCAGTATCAGCGGATTTTCAGAAGCCGAACTGATCGGTCAGCCGCACAACATTGTGCGTCATCCCGATATGCCGGCTGAGGCTTTCGAGGATATGTGGCGTGACTTGAAGGCTGGACGTCCGTGGACTGGGTTGGTCAAGAATCGTTGCAAGAACGGTGACTTCTATTGGGTGCTGGCAACGGCAACGCCCATTCGGGAAAATGGTCAAGTTGTCGGCTACATGTCGGTTCGTCGTCAGGCAACACGGCAACAGATAGAGGCCGCAGAAAGTGCCTACCGACTGTTCCGGGAAAATCGGGCTGGCGGTTTGCACATCCGTCACGGTGCGGTGGCCAAAGGTGGTCCGGGTATGGCTGCCGGCTGGTCCTTGCGGCAGAAGTTGTATGCGGGTTTTGTCACGATGCTGGCGACGATGGTGCTGGTTGCAGGACTGGGTATCTGGGGGATCGGTTCGACCCAGACCACATCGCAGTTGCTTAACGAGCAGGGAATCAAGCCGACGCAGTTGCTTTCGGAAATCGGTCGGCTTATGGCAGAGAATCGAAGTCAGGTGTTGTTGACGCTGCAGCACGATCCTGCTGGGCGATATGCTCATCAGCATGATCACAAGATTGAGTTCCATACGGATCAGATCGCTGCAAACATTGCTGAAATTTCCCGGCGCTGGGAGGCCTACAGTAAAGCCGTTGTTGGCGAGGCCGAGCAGAAACTGGTGGCTGAATTTGCCGAAGCACGGACCCGTTATGTCAAGGATGGCCTGCTACCGGCACGTGAGGCGTTGCTGGAGGGGCGTTTTGATGACGCCAACGTGATCCTTCTGGGCAAGATCAACCCAACCTATATGGTGGCTGCGGCCAAGGCAAACGAGTTGTATCAATTCCAGGCCGAACAGGCGCAGCGCCTGGTTACGGAAGGTGAGCAACGTTATGTCAGTCAGTTGACCTGGATGCTGGGCATATTGTTGGTCGCCGTGCTGGTTGGTTTGTGGATCGCCAGCGCAATCATCCGTTCGATTACCCGTCCGATCGATGACATCATCGCCACCTTCCAGTCTCTGGCAAACGGCGACTTCACCCGTAATGTCGATATTGCGCGCAATGATGAAATGGGCAAGATCCTGCAGGGCCTGCAGTCGATGCAGATTCAGCAGGGATTCAACGTAGCCGAGGCCCAGCGCATCGCCAACGACAATCTGCGGATCAAGATCGCGCTGGATTGTGTGACCTCGAACTTGCGTATTGCCAACGATGAAGGTGTCGTGCTGTACGCCAACAAGGGACTGCAGAACACGCTGCGAAAGATCGAGCCAGCCATGCGTGAATCTCTGCCGAATTTCTCGGTCGACCGCTTTGTTGGCAGCAATATTGGTGACTTGTATTCGGACCCGAAGGCCGTGTTGCTCAGCTTGCGCGAATTGCAGGGAACGCGCACAACAGAAATGCAGATGGGGGGGCGAATTTTCAGTGTGGTGACCAATCCCATCGTCAACGAGCGGGGCGAGCGCTTGGGTACGGTTGGTGAGTGGTTGGACCGCACTGCCGAAATCAATGCACAACGCCTTGTCGCGGATCTGATTGCCCAAGCCTCGGCCGGCAATCTTGGTGCGCGTCTTGATCCGGACGCGCTTGAAGGTTTCTATAAAGAGTTGGGTAACGGGATCAATAGCCTGTTGGAAACCAGCAGTTCGGCGATTACCGAGATTGCCGACCTGTTGTCCAAGATCGCGGCGGGGGACCTGATGCATACCGTCACCACGGATTATCAGGGGACATTCGGGCGTTTGAAGGACGATGCCAATCTGACGGTGACCCGCTTGCGTGAACTGGTTGGGGGGATTCAAGGCTCTGCTGAAGTCATCAATGTGGCGGCCAAGCAGATCGCTTCGGGTAATCAGGATTTGTCGAGCCGGACGGAAGAACAAGCGAGCAGTCTCGAGGAAACCGCATCGAGCATGGAGCAATTGACGGCGACTGTGAAGCAGAATGCCGAGAACGCACGTCAAGCCAACGAACTTGCCGGTAGCGCCCAACGTGTTGCCGAACAGGGGGGGGAAGTCGTTGGTAAGGTGGTGGACACCATGGGTTCGATCCATCAGGCCAGCGCCAAGATTGCCGATATCATCGGGGTGATCGACGGTATCGCCTTCCAGACAAATATTCTCGCCCTCAATGCAGCAGTCGAGGCCGCCCGTGCCGGCGAGCAGGGGCGCGGATTTGCCGTGGTAGCAACTGAAGTGCGCAATTTGGCGCAGCGCAGTGCGGCCGCAGCCAAGGAAATCAAGGGCTTGATTTCGGATTCCGTAGGGCGGGTCGAAACAGGTAGCAAACTGGTTGATCAGGCAGGGGCAACCATGACCGAGATTATGGCCAGTATCAAACGTGTGGCAAAAATCGTGACCGATATTGCAGAAGCCAGTCGGGAGCAGAGTGCCGGTATAGAACAAGTCGGTCTGGCGGTCAGCCAGATGGATGAGGTCACGCAGCAAAATGCGGCACTAGTGGAGGAAGCAGCGGCTGCCGCAGAAAGTCTGGAGGAGCAGGCCGAGTCGATGGCACGTGCCGTTTCCGTATTCAAGCTTTCCGCCGGACGAGAATTGCCCAGTTTGTCGACTCCCTTGCCCCGTCCGTCCGCTACTGTTGAGCGTCGGCCGCCACCCACGGCCAAGATGCGCAGTTTGCCATCAAGCCTCGATGATGAATGGGAAGAGTTCTAATGGCTCTGGATCCAAAGCGTCCGCCACCGGCGACCGCCAATTTACGTGATGGGTTGAGCAAGGTTTTGCCGCCCAGAGAAACGGCTGGGCGCGAGTTCGATTTTTCGGATGGTGACTTTGAGCGTGTCCGCAAACTTATCTATCAGCACGCTGGGATTTCGCTTTCACCGGTCAAAAAAGACATGGTCTATTCGCGCCTGGCCAGACGTCTGCGTGCATTAAACAAGCAGAGTTTTTGCGATTACCTCGATACGCTTGAGCGCCATGGCGGTGATGAGTGGGAGCGTTTCGTCAATTCCCTGACGACCAATCTCACCTCTTTTTTCCGTGAGCCGCATCATTTTCCTGTCCTGTCTGAACATCTACGGAAACTGGGTACGCGCCGACCGATCAAAATTTGGTGTTCCGCCGCGTCGACCGGAGAAGAGCCCTATTCGATTGCGATGACCGTCGCCGAAACGTTTGGCCAGGATGTTTCGCATGTCAGCATTGTTGCTTCAGATCTGGATACCAATGTGTTGGCGACGGCCCAAAAAGGGGTTTATGGAATGGACCGCCTGGAGAAAATGTCTCCTGAGCGTCTGCGCCGCTTTTTTTTGCGAGGCACCGGTAGCCAGGACGGGTTTGCCGCAATTCGGCCGGAATTGAAGCGTCTGGTCGAGTTTCGCCGTATCAATCTGCTTGATGCAACGTATCAGGTGAAGGGGCCGCTTGATGTTCTTTTTTGTCGTAACGTGATGATTTATTTCGATAAACCAACGCAGTATAAAATACTCTCGCGCTTTGCTCCGATGATGCAGCCCGATGGTCTGATGTTTGCTGGCCATTCGGAAAGTTTTCTTCATGCAGCGGATTTGTTCAAGTCTCTCGGCAAAACAGTCTATGCGCTGGCCGGGGCTCGCTGAGAAGGACGCGCGTGCAGCACGCTTACGACGAACATCTGGCGAGTAACCGCTACTTCGATCGGCATTTTGAGACGGATGCCGCGAAAATTTTACCGGGGGAGTATTTCGTCTCCGGTGAAAACATGCTTCTGGTGACCGTTTTGGGTTCTTGCGTAGCCGCCTGTATCCACGATATGGATTCCGGTGTCGGCGGCATGAATCACTTCATGTTGCCGGACGACGGTGGTCGTGAAACGGTAAAAACCTCCGCGCGCTATGGTTCTTATGCCATGGAGGTGCTGATTAATCATTTGCTGAAAATGGGGGCTCGGCGCAATCGTCTGGAGGCCAAGGTGTTCGGCGGTGGTGCGGTGATGGCCAGTTTGTCGAGCAGCAATGTTGGGGTTCGGAATGCCGAATTTGTCCTGGATTATCTGAAAACGGAAAAAATACCCATCGTGGCCAAGGATCTTCTTGATTCGTATCCACGCAAGGTTTACTACTTCCCGCAAAGTGGTCGTGTGTTGGTCAAGAAATTACATCGTGTCCATAACGAAACCTTGTTCAGCCGCGAACGCGATTACAAGGAACGTCTATCCGGTGGGCCGATTGCGGGTGACGTTGAGTTGTTTGTCTAACTATGCATATGTTGAATAGAATTTCCTACGGGAGCGCATCGTGATCAAGACCCGTGTTTTGGTGGTGGATGATTCGGCGTTGATGCGCGGACTGTTGAGCGCCATGATTAATGCCGTTCCCGATCTCGAAGTCATTGGTGCTGCGCAAGATGCGCAAACTGCACGTGAAATGATCAAAAATCTCAATCCCGATGTTTTGACGCTCGATGTCAACATGCCCGGGATGGATGGGCTGGAGTTTCTTGAGCGTCTGATGCGTTTGCGTCCGATGCCTGTGGTCATGGTTTCTTCTTATACCAGCGCCACTTCGGAGACGACACTGAAAGCACTAGAGTTGGGCGCGGTGGACTTTATCGGCAAACCACGTACTGATGCGGGGCAAAGTGTGGAGCAGTATGCCGAAGAATTGACAGATAAAATTCGTGCTGCACGTGGGGCTCGTGTCAGGGGGCGGTTTTCCAGTCGTTCTGGTGTAGAGGCCTCTGTACCGTTGCAACGCAATGCGTCGACAATGGCGAGTTCACCTTCGGTAGGCATTACCTCATCGGCTGGCGGAAAAATTATCTTTTTGGGGGCGTCGACTGGAGGGACAGAGGCTATCAAAGAGTTTCTGCTGGGTATTCCTGCCAATTGCCCACCGATTTTGATCGTTCAGCACATGCCGGAAACCTTTACTGCATCATTTGCCCGTCGTTTGGATGGGTTGTGTGCCCCGCGGGTCATTGAGTCACAAGGAAATGAGCGTGTTGAAGCCGGTACGGTCTATATCGCTCCCGGCCATTCACATTTGCTGATTCGCCGCGGTGCCGGTGGTTTGTTGACAGAGTTGTCTGCTTCGGCGCCGGTAAATCGTCATCGTCCATCCGTTGATGTTTTGTTCGATTCAGCGGCCCAGGTGCTTGGGCGGCAGGCGATTGGTGTGATCCTGACCGGAATGGGCAAGGATGGTGCTCAAGGTATGTTGCGCATGCGCCAGTCAGGGGCAAGAACGTTCGGTCAGGATGAGGCGAGTTGTGTGGTCTACGGCATGCCGCGAGAGGCTTTTTTGATTGGTGCCGTGGAAGAGCAGTGTGCTTTGGATGATATGGCGCGCAGGGTAATTGCTGTTGCAGCCCGCTGATCTTTATCACCGACACTTGCCGCCCTCTACTAAAGTATTAAACTGTGAGCGGTTTTGGTATTTTTTAGGAATTGAAATGCAAACAAGCATTAAGCAGGATGCGGCAATGGTGACGATTTCACTCGTTGGCCGTTTTGATTTCAATACTCACCGAGATTTTCGTGCTGCTTATGAGCCGCTGATTTCCGACGACAGTTGCCGCGCGTTGACCGTGGATTTCTCCGGTGTTGATTATCTGGATAGTTCGGCGCTAGGCATGTTGTTGATGTTGCGGGATAAAATGGGCGGTTGTGGGAAGGATGTTGTGCTTAGTGGTGTGCAGGGTAACGTCAAGCAAGTGCTTGAAATAGCCAATTTCAGTAAGCTTTTTCGCATTTCCTGAGTGACTCTCTGTGCTGTAAATCCTGAGCGAAAAGAGCTTCGGTTTGTGCGTGTATGGTCTTCCGGACAGTTGCATGGTAGCTTTGTCCGATGCGAAGGCTCGGCAGGGTGTGAGGCGAGGGGATAAGAATGTCGGAATTATTAAAAAATATTGATGCGCGAACCAAGCTTGCTGGTACCAACAAGCTGGAAATACTGCTGTTTTTTCTCGGGGTAGACCCACGAACCGGGCAGCGCGAAACCTATGGCATCAACGTCTTCAAAGTGCGCGAGGTCATGCGCACGCCGAAGATTACGGCGGCGCCCGATATGCCTTCTTCTGTTGAAGGGATGGTCAGTCTGCGCGGTGCCTTGGTTCCGGTCATTGACCTCGCCAAGTATTCGGGTATCCCTGTCGATACGCCGCGTGAAATCATGATTGTTACTGAATATAACGGTCATACGCAGGGGTTTCTCGTAGAAGGGGTCGATACCATCTTGCGCCTGGACTGGAGCAAGATGCGGGTGCCTCCAGAGATGTTGATGGCTCAGACGGGGGGGCTGGTCACTGCAGTGACCGAGTTGGAAGATAACCGCCTAGTCATGATGATGGATGTGGAAAAAGTCTTGTCTGAAACGACCGCTACAGAAAATGATCTGGTATTCCGTAGTGTTGTTGCGGTCGACCGTCCTGATTTGACGGTTTTCTATTGTGATGACTCAAGTGTGGCGCGCAAGCAGATACAACGTACTTTGGATACCATGGGTGTCAAAGGCTTCAGTGCTGTTAACGGGCGTCAGATGTGGGACGAGATGGAAAAGGTTGCGAGTTATGCAAAAACCAACGGAAAGTCGCCATCATCGATCATTAATTTGATCCTGACAGATATCGAAATGCCGGAAATGGACGGCTATATTCTGACCAAGAAAATCAAATCAGACCCGCGTTTTGCGAATATTCCCGTGATCATGCATTCTTCGTTGTCCGGGATGTCCAACCAGAAACTTGGTCAGTCGGTCGGTGTTGATGAGTATGTGCCGAAATTTGAGCCGCAGCGACTTTCGGAAACGCTTGCGCGTCGGCTTGGTGTTGTGGGCGCTGATTCGGTTGCCAAGACTTAAAAATCGGGGAGTCAAGGATGAATCTGGTCGAAAACAAGAATTTGCTCGATAGCGTTGATGCGAGAACCCGTCTGGCAGGCTCCAACAAGATGGAAATCTTGTTGTTTTCTCTCGGTACACGTGAGATTTTTGGCATCAATGTATTCAAGGTGCGTGAAGTCGGTCGTACGCCCCACATCACCAAAACGCCCAATATGCCGCGAGGTGTGGAAGGCCTGATATCCCTGCGCGGCAATGTCATTCCGGTCCTTTCGCTGGCCCCCTTCATGCAGTTGGAGGGAGTGCCCGAAGGTTTGGGTAAAACGATGATGGTTGCCGAATACTCCAAGCGTACCTTGGGGTTTCTGGTTCACGAAGTTGACCGAATCATCCGTGTGGACTGGGAGAGGGTAAAAGCACCAGAAAGCGTATTGACTGCAAACCACGGCCTTATTACTGCGGTAATTGAATTGGAAGGCGGCGGTCTGGTTTCCATTCTTGATGTGGAGCAGATTCTGGCCAATGCTTTTGGCGAGGCGATGATTGTTGATATTTCTCCGGCGCGCGTCGATCCTGATACGAGCGTCTTCTTTGTGGACGATTCGATCGTTGCGCGACGCAAGATAGCTGAAGTGCTTGATAGGCTTGGTGTTCGGCACAAACACGCAACCAATGGCATGGAAGCGTGGACACGCTTGCAAGGTATTGCAGCGCACTCCTTGCAGAGTGGCGGCAATATCCGGGATGAGGTGAGGCTTATCCTGGTTGACGCAGAAATGCCGGAAATGGATGGTTATGTGCTAACCAAAAATATCAAGTCCGATCCTCGTTTTGAGGGGGTCCCCGTGGTTATGCATTCATCGCTATCCTCTGAGGCCAACAGGGCAATGGGCAAGTCGGTTGGTGTGGATGCCTACGTGGCAAAATTTGATGCCGAGGCGTTGGCTGATACCCTGCGTCCGCTGATTGAGCGCTAACAAAAAATATATTGGAGTGTTGCATGGCTGCTGATCCAAAAACGAGATTTCTGGTAGTGGACGATTTTTCGACCATGCGCCGTATTGTTCGTAACCTGCTGAAAGAGTTAGGTTTTACTAACGTCGATGAGGCAGAGGATGGGGCGATCGCCCTGCAAAAGTTGCAGAATGGTGGTTTTGAGTTCGTTGTGACTGACTGGAATATGCCAAATATGGACGGCCTTACGCTGCTGCAGACCATTCGTGCAACCCCGACTTTGAAACATTTGCCTGTGCTGATGATTACTGCTGAAGCCAAGAAGGAAAATATCATCGCGGCAGCCCAAGCAGGTGCCAGTGGTTATATCGTAAAGCCTTTTACGGCGGGAACCTTGTCCGAAAAGTTGAACAAGATTTTCGAAAAATTTGGACAAGCTTAAGGAGGATGCATGTCAGTAAGCAATGATTCCTCCGATCTCGAAGCGCTGTTTGACTCGATTGCATCGGATTTCCAGCCGGGCAAACCGGCGGCCCCCCCCCCCGCTCCTGTTTCTGCGCCTCCTGCCAAGACAGGTGCGGATAGTGACGATCTTCAGGCATTATTTGACAGCGTTGCAGCAGTGGCTGCCACTAGTGCCGTCGTGACCTCCGATGTAAGCGAACGAGTTCCGGTTGTTGAGGATGAAAACTGGACGCAGCAAGAGGTTGTTTTTAATCGCATTGGTCACATGGCACGCGCCTTGCACGACACCTTGGGGATGCTTGGTTATGACAAGGTGTTGGAGAAGGCTGTTTCGGCCTTGCCGGATGCCAAAGATAGGTTGGCATATATCGCCAACCTAACCGAGCAGGCGGCCTGCCGGGTACTCAATGCAACCGATATTGCAGGCCCTTTGGTCGAGGATGTCGAGGCTCGATCTCGCCAGCTTGGTGAGACGTGGGACAAGGTTTTTGCAAATCAGCTTGGGCCGGATGAATTCAGACAGTTGGCTATTGAAACCCGGCAGTTTCTGCGTCAGCAGTTGCCGGAAAAAACTGCAGCGACACATGCGCAGTTGACTGAAATCATGATGGCTCAGGATTTCCAGGATCTAACTGGGCAAGTCATCAAGAAAATTGTCACTTTGGCGCAGGAGCTTGAAAGTGGTTTGATGGGTCTATTGATCGAGGTATTGCCGGAGGCCAAGCGGACTGACGAGGTAACCAGTCTGATGAATGGGCCTGTCGTCAATGCGGAAGGTCGTACCGATATTGTGGTTAATCAGGAGCAGGTGGATGACCTGCTCGATAGCCTCGGCTTCTGAGGAGGATCGAAAATGAGCGACTTTTCTGGAATGGAAGATCTCCTGCAGGATTTCCTGCAGGAAGCCCACGATCTCTTGTCAGATGTTGACAACAAACTGGTTGATCTTGAAAAGACCCCTGATGATAAGGGTTTGTTGAATGATATTTTCAGAGGCTTTCACACGGTAAAAGGAGGGGCTGGTTTCCTCAATGCCAGTGAGTTGGTTACGCTCTGTCATTTAACCGAGAATTTGTTTGACCGCTTGCGTAATGGTGAGCTTCAACTGACAGCCGAATTGATGGACGTCATCATGGATGCCACTAAAGGTGTGCGTGAAATGTTTGGCGAGTTGGGGCAAATGGTGCAACCTCAGCCGGCAGAGTCGCGTGTTATTGCGGCTTTGCAAGGGGCTTTGAATGGCGAAATGCCGAGCGGTGCGCCGGCACCGGTTGAGCCGCCTCCTGTGATTGTGCCACTAGCAAGCGGGGCACCAACGTCGGCTGGCGCATCTGGTGAGCCAGACTGGAATCAATTGCACGAAGTAGTGACCGGGCAGGCCGTTAAAGCGGCCGAAGGGGAATTGATTACTCGCGCCGAAGCCGCGCCAGCCGTTGCCGCCAAGCCGTCGGCAACGCCGGTGGCTCGAGCCGATGCTGAGGCTGACAGCCAGGCGGCTTCGCCTTACGGTCGAAGGACAAGTGATCGTCCCAACCCGCAGCCGGCTGCAGCACGTCGTACAGAAGAGCGGGCTCGGGAAAATACTATTCGCGTCGATACGTCGCGCCTGGATCAAGTGTTGAATTTGTCCGGCGAAATTGGTCTGACAAAGAATCGTCTGACCAGTTTGCGTGCCGATATTCTGGCAGGGAAAAGCGATTCAGAAACTTTGCACGCTCTAGATCAGGCGGTTAGCCAGCTTGATTTGCTGGTTTCCGATCTGCAAAACTCGGTAATGAAAACCAGAATGCAGCCGATCGGGCGCTTGTTCCAGAAGTATCCTCGGATTGCACGTGACTTGGCGCGACAGCTAGGCAAGGATGTCGAATTGGTGTTGGCCGGTGAGGAAACCGAGGTTGACAAGACCATGATCGAAGACCTTGCCGATCCCTTGATTCACCTGATCCGTAATGCGGTAGATCATGGGGTGGAGTTGCCGGATGAGCGGGCTGCAGCGGGTAAGCCGGCAAAGAGCTTGGTTCGTCTTGAGGCGCGCCAGGAAGGTGATCACATCGTCCTGATTATTGCTGATGATGGCAAAGGGATGAGCGCCGAGCGGATTCGAGCCAAGGCGGTTGATAAAGGACTTATTTCAGAAGAGGAAGCCAATACTCTGGACGAGCGGCAAAGCCTGAATCTGATCTTCTTGCCCGGTTTTTCAACCAAGGCTCAGGTTTCGGATGTGTCGGGGCGTGGCGTGGGTATGGATGTGGTGAAAACCAATATCCAGAAACTCAACGGGTCTGTCGAAATTCGCTCAGAGCCCGGCAAAGGGTCGGTTTTCCTCATTTCGTTGCCGCTGACGTTAGCGATCCTGCCAGTTTTGTTGGTGCTCCTGGGGGATCAGCCGTTTGCTTTGCCGCTGTCCTTGGTCCGCGAAATTTTGCCGATCGATCAGCAACGGATACAAGAAGTGGGCGGTAAGGAGACGATGGTTGTTCGGGGTGAGGTTTTGCCTATTATTTCCTTGGCTCGGATGCTTGGTTGGCCTTTGGTGCGGACGCCAGAGTACGGCGTTTTCATGCAGACTGCAGAGCGCAGCTTCATTCTCAGTGTGGATAGTTTTGCCGGTCGTGATGATGCGGTGATTAAGTCGCTTGAGGATTTTCGTCCTAAGGGGGTTGCTGGCGTGACTACTCTGTCGAATGGTCAGATTGTGCTGATTTTGGATATGAAGGAGTTGTTGACCGATCTGGGGCAGCACGGGGAGGTTGGTACGGCAATCAGGAATTTTGAATTTGGCTAATGCCAAATACTCCTTGCTAGTCAACGAGTTGAGAGGGGGCTTGGCCCCCTCTCTTCTTTTTTATGGGATTCCTTTTTTCTCATCGGGTTGTTCGGTCTACCTCGAAATGAAATAAATAAACAGCGCTACCTATTTAATTTTTTTGGTTTTTTTCTATAATAGGGGCAACCTGATTAGATAACGGCCATGGCTGAAGATAGCGACCTCGAGAAAACAGAAGAGCCTACCGGTAGGCGAATCGAGCAAGCTCGCGAGAAGGGGCAGGTGCCGCAGTCTCGTGAACTCGGTACTTTTTCTGTTCTCGTTGTTGCTGCTTCTATGCTTTGGATGATGGGTGACTGGTTTATGGCGCGGGCTGTAGCGCTAACTCGCCAAGCCTTCATTATTGAGCCACGTTACATGCATGATTCGGCCATGATGTTGCCGCGCTTGCTTGAGCTTTCAGGGGATGCTCTGTTTATTTTGGCTCCATTGCTAGCCGTGCTGATTGTTGCTGCATTGATTCCACCGTTTTTCTTGAACTCCTGGATTTTTTCCTTCAATTCATTGGTGCCGGACATTGCGCGGATGAATCCGCTTGCCGGGCTGGCGCGGATGTTTTCCTGGAATAGCTTGATGGAGCTTGGCAAGGCTGTGCTCAAGGCCGCGCTTGTTGGCGGTATTGCAGTCTTGGTGATCTGGAATTTGCACGAAGAAATTTTTGGCTTGTTGGCTGAGCCGCTTGAGACTGGTATCGCTCATGCGGGCAATATGATTTTGTTTTCATTTCTGATGTTGGTGCTGGCACTCTTTTTGGTGGTTGCTGCCGATGTGCCGTTTCAGTTGTGGCATTACTACCACAAATTGAAAATGACCAAAGAAGAGGTCAAGCAGGAAATGAAAGAGATGATGGGGGATCCGCACGTCAAGGGGCGGATTCGTAGTTTGCAAATGGAGGCTGCGCGCCGTCGCATGATGCAGTCTGTGCCGCAGGCTGATGTAATTGTGACCAACCCCACGCACTACGCAGTTGCGCTTTCCTACAAGGCTGGAATGGCTGCTCCCAAGGTTGTCGCCAAGGGGGTAGGGATGGTCGCTTTGAAAATTCGCGAAATTGCGGCCGAAAGTGCAGTTCCTACGTTGGAAGCCGCGCCGTTGGCTCGCGCCTTGTACAAGCATGCTGCGTTGGATAAGGAAATCCCCTCTGCGCTTTACAATGCGGTGGCAGAAGTGCTCGCCTATGTTTACCAGTTGGCCCAGTGGCGCCAAAGCGGTGGTGCCTATCCTGTTCCTCCCAGGCAGCTTTCCGTTCCGGCCGAACTTGTGCCTGAGGCGACCTAAATGGCAGCTACTTCCTTGCGCATCCAGGATTTTATTGGTCGTCTGAATATCATTCAGATGGCTGCACCGGTGTTGATCCTCATGGTTCTCTCCATGATGGTTTTGCCGTTGCCACCATTTGTTCTCGATCTATTCTTCACCTTTAACATTGCTATTTCGATATTGATCTTGATGGTTGCGGTCAACACCCAGAAGGTGCTTGATTTCTCGGTTTTTCCAACTGTTCTGCTAGTGACAACCCTGCTCCGTTTGTCACTGAACGTCGCATCGACACGCATTGTCTTGCTTGAGGGACATAACGGTCCAGCTGCTGCCGGCAAGGTTATTGAAGCGTTTGGGCATTTTCTTGTGGGTGGAAATTTTGCCATCGGGATCATCGTATTCATGATTCTGGTTGTAATTAATTTCATGGTCATCACGAAGGGTGCCGGCCGAGTTGCGGAAGTTTCTGCGCGTTTCACTCTGGATGCCATGCCTGGCAAGCAGATGGCAATTGATGCCGATCTTAATGCGGGTTTGATTGGCGAAGATGAAGCACGCAAACGCCGTTCTGATGTATCAAGAGAGTCTGAGTTTTACGGTTCAATGGACGGTGCGTCGAAATTCGTTCGGGGTGATGCCATTGCGGGCATCATCATCATGCTGCTCAATGTGGTTGGAGGGCTGATCGTTGGGATGGCTCAGCATGACCTGTCGCTAGCCAAGGCTGCAGAGGTTTATACGCTGCTGGCGATTGGTGATGGCTTGGTTGCTCAGATACCGGGCCTGATCATTTCAATCGCAGCTGGTTTGGTCGTGACGCGAGTCTCGGATGACCGCGATATGGGGCAGCAATTCTCCATGCAGGTGTTCAGTAATCCCAAAACTATCGCCATTACGGCAGCTATTATCGGGTTGATCGGCTTGATCCCCGGGATGCCGAATCTGGTATTTTTAATCATTGCAGGTAGCTTGGCATGGGTTACTTGGAAAATATCGAACAAACAAAAGCGTGTTGTTGAGACGCCGGTCAAGGTTGCCCCTCCGCCGATCCCGGAGGCGCTCGATGCCAGTTGGAGTGATGTCGCGCCTCTTGATGTATTGGGGCTGGAGGTTGGTTATCGGCTGATTCCATTGGTTGATAAAAGCCAGGACGGAGAATTGTTGCGGCGAATTCGTGGTATTCGGAAGAAGTTTGCTCAAGAGGTTGGTTTTTTGGTATCTCCTGTGCATATTCGGGATAACCTCGAATTAAAACCAAATGCATATCGAATTCAGTTGAAAGGGGTGGAGGTCGGATCGGGCGAGGCATTCGCTGGTCAATATCTGGCTATTAATCCTGGTCGGGTTGCAGGGACTCTGAATGGCACTGCAACTAAAGACCCGGCCTTTGGGTTGCCGGCGATATGGATTGATGGCGGGCAGCGAGATCAGGCTCAAGCCTATGGTTATACCGTTGTCGATGCTTCGACTGTGATCGCAACGCATCTGAATCATTTGATACTTACGCATGCTGGAGAGTTGCTGGGAAGGCAAGAGGTGCAGCAACTGCTTGATCACCTCGGTAAGGAGATGCCAAAACTTGTCGAGGATCTGGTACCCAAAATATTGCCTCTCGGGACGTTGCAAAAAATTCTTCAGGGCTTGCTGGAAGAGGGGGTTCACATCAGGGACATGCGGACGGTTATCGAAACAGTCGCCGACCACGCAACACGAACACAGAATGCAGACGAACTGGTTACCCAAGTTCGTATTGCCTTGGGGCGCGCAATTGTTCAGCAACTCTTCCCCGGTACGGGAGAGATGCAAGTCATGTCACTTGATCCTACGCTGGAGCGCTTATTGGCTCAAGCGGTTGCTGGCGGCTCTGAAAATACCAGTTTCGAACCGGGACTGGCCGATACGCTTGTTCGTGAAACAGCCGCAGCCGCGGAGCGCCAGGAGGGGTTGGGCTTACCTGCTGTATTGCTTGTTCCCGCCAGCCTGCGATTGTTGTTGTCAAGATTCCTGCGCCGCTCAGTTCCTCAATTGAAGGTGTTGTCGCATAACGAAGTGCCAGAAAGTCGAATCATCAAGATGACCTCGATTATCGGAGGTAAAACATGAACGTCAGAAAATTCATCGCCGCTAATGCCCGGGACGCCTTGAGAAAGGTGAAGGAAACGCTGGGTAACGATGCGATCATTCTGTCTAATCGAGGGGTCCCTGGCGGGGTCGAAATCATGGCTGTTGCAGCGCGCGACATGGCTATGATTGTGCCAACGCCAGCCAATGAGATTCCCGCGCCTGTCGAGCGTCGACCGGAAGTGACTGGTGAGGATGATTATCGCGTCCTGCTCAGTTCTGCTCGTGCCCGGGTTAGCGGAGCGGCTGCAACCATGCAGGCGCAGGCGCCTGTGCGGCCAGCACAGATTCAGGCGCGAGTGGCTGCCGGAGCAACTGCAGCGGCTACGCCGCGCCCTGCTGTGCAGGTCAATGCGGGCATTCCACGTACCGGCGCATTACGCACACCAGATATGTCACGTGCGCCAGCGTCGCCAGCTGGTCCGGTGAACTCAACGGCCTCACCTCAGAAACCTTTTGGGGGGAACCGCCGTTCAGAAGCTGAGGTGGTTCCTCAGGCGGTGATGGACGAAATTCGCTCATTAAGGAAAATCGTCGAGCAGCATCTGGCAGGGTTTGCTTGGGGGGAGATAGCGCGTTCAGAGCCGGTAAAAACTGAGATGCTGAAGCAGATGCTGGATGCGGGATTCTCGCCCCAATTAACGCGCGATCTCTTGAGTGATTTGCCCCAGGAAATGGATATGGTTGAGGCCATGGCCTGGATTAAGGGGGCTGCAGATAGATCCTTGCTTACCGTGGGTAGTGAGGGGGATATTGTCGATCATGGCGGTATTTATGCATTAGTTGGTCCTACAGGGGTTGGCAAGACGACGACGACGGCAAAGTTGGCTGCTCGCTGTGTGCTGCGCCATGGACCGAGCAAGGTTGCATTGGTAACGACCGACGGTTATCGCATCGGTGCGCACGAGCAATTGCGTATTTATGGCCGTATTTTGGGCGTTTCAGTTTATTTGGTGAAAGATGCGCTTGAACTGCGTCAGACTCTGGCTGAGTTGCAGCACAAACACATGGTGCTGATAGACACCATGGGTATGAGTCAGAAAGATAAGCTGGTCCCGGAATTGACGGATATGCTTTCGGGGTGTGACGTCAAGCGTTTGCTACTGCTGTCAGCAACATCGCGTGGCGATACGCTCGACGATGTGGTTCGAGCTTACTCAGGGAATAATTTGTCGGGTTGCATTCTGACCAAGATTGACGAAGCAGCTAGTTTGGCTACCGCGCTTGATGTGATTATGCGAAATGGTTTGCCGTTGCACTACGTTTCTAACGGTCAGCGTGTTCCTGAAGATATTCATTTGCCTAATCGCAGTTATCTGTTGCATCGGGCATTTAAAGATGTCCCGGAAAGCTCACCCCACAAATTCTCGGGCGTAGAGCCAGGGCTAATGATGGCTAACGCCGGAATGCTTTCTGTAGGTGGGCGTCGTGGCTGATTTTCGGGTTGATCAGGCGGCCGGATTGCGTCGTTTGCTCGGCACTGCCGGCCTGCAGGTAATTACTTTTGTTGCCGGTTGCGAAGGGGTTGGACGTAGTGTCACCATCGCCAATCTCGGGGTTGCCTTGGCCCGGCTTGGCCGAGAGGTGTTAATCATTGACGAGCATTCTTCAAGTGATGACATCAGTGCATCCTTCGGCATGGCAGCTACGCATGATTTGCTCAATGTTGTACAGCGAGAGTCAAGTTTGGCTCAGGTGTTGCTACGGCCAATGGCAGGTTTGTCCATTCTGCCAGCGGCGAAGGCTGCCCGAAAGTTGGGGCGCATGTCTTTGCCACAGCAACAGACGCTGGTTGATGCAATGTCAGGACTCGAACGTTCCATTGACGTGATCCTTGTCGACGCAAGTATGGCTCACCCGAACGGTTTTTCACCCTTCGGTTTGGTTTCTCAAGAGACGGTTGTCGTCTTGTCGGGGAGTGGTGCATCGATTACCGAAGCCTATTCTCTTATCAAAAAAGTCAGCCAAGCATTTTCACGCCGGCATTTTCGCATTCTGGTTAACAAGGTTCGAAGCGTTACCGACGCCAGATCTATTTACGAAAATATTGCACAGGTGGCTACGCAGCGCGGTATTGCAACGCTGGATTATGCCGGAGCGATTCCTTTGGATGAATCCCTGCGCCTGGCTGCTCAGCTATGTCGACCGGTGCTATTCCAGGCACCGGAGTCGCCTGCTGCTAGCGCATTTCGTGACCTTGCTGCTGATTTACAGTACTGGCAACAAAGTCCGGGGGAGCAGGGAGGGGTCGAGTATTTTCTTCAGCAACTGCTACACTTGAGCCAACGTATAACTCCAAAAGTATTAAGGGTCTGATGTACACAGCTGCCGGGCAGCCAGACAGGGATGAATTGGTTCAGCGTTTTGCACCGCTGGTGAAGCGTGTTGCCTATCATCTGATGGCGCGATTGCCCGCAAATGTCCAGATTGATGATTTGATTCAGAATGGCATGCTGGGTTTGCTTGATGCCATTGATCGCTTCGAAGAGGGATTCGGTGCTCAGTTTGAGACCTATGCGTCGCAGCGGGTTCGAGGTGCAATGCTGGATGGTTTGCGGGCAAATGATTGGTTGCCTCGTAGCATGCGTCGAGAGTTGCGGCGCATTGAGCGGGCCATTAATCAACTTGAGCATGAATACGGGCGCGCACCATCTGAGCAGGAGTTGGCTGACACACTTGAAATGTCGTTAGCTGATTATCAAAAAATACTGCAGGACGCTCGCGGCCATCAGATTGTTTATTATGAAGATTTTGGCGGCGATGGCGATGATGATTTTCTGGAGCGCCATTTCAGTGACAGTGATGCCGATCCGGCTTCCATCCTGGAAGACAGGGATGTCCGGGAAAGTTTGGTCAAAGCGATCGCCAATTTGCCCGAGCGCGAAAAATTGATGATGGCGCTCTATTATGAGCAGGACCTGAATTTACGGGAAATTGGTGAGGTTATTGGCGTGACGGAATCCCGTGTGTGCCAGTTGCATAGTCAGGCGATAGCTCGTTTGCGTGGACAGTTGCTGGGTAGTGTGAAAGTGGCTGCCAGTAAGAGGCGCAAGGAGAAGCAGCTTGGATAAACTCAGTATTGTCGGCTTGGCGATTGGCATTATGGCCATTGTCGGCGGGCAGGTACTTGAAGGTGGGCACATCACTTCGCTGGTGCAACCTACAGCACTGCTGATCGTTCTTGGTGGGACTTTGGGGGCGGTGTTATTGCAAAGTCCTTATCATCTTTTCAAGCGGGGTTTGGTGATGACCAGGTGGGTTTGGTTTCCACCTGTGCTTGAACAGAAAAAGGTGATTGACCAGATATTGAACTGGAGCCATCTTTCGCGCCGGGAAGGCTTGTTGGCTCTGGAAAATTTTATCCCCGGAATCAAAGACGAGTTTACAAAAAAAGGTTTGCAGTTATTAGTTGATGGTGCAGATCCCGAGCGTATTCGAGAGTTGCTGGAAGTGGATATTGATACTTACGAAAATGAATGGCGGCAGTCAGCCAAAATTTGGGAAGCTGCGGGTGGTTATTCGCCAACGATCGGAATTCTCGGTGCGGTGATGGGATTGATCCACGTTATGGAAAATCTGTCTGATCCAACGAAGCTTGGTGCCGGTATTGCTGTGGCCTTTGTAGCTACTATTTATGGGGTTGCTCTGGCTAACCTTGTTTATTTGCCGATCGCTGGAAAGCTCAAGTATCACATCGGACGAATGGTCTCGTTCAGGGAAATGATGGTTGACGGCTTGGCAGGCATTGCTGTTGGAGATAATCCCAGAATTATTGAAAGCCGACTTAAGGGCTATCTTCGCTGATGAGGCGTCGGCGACATCAGGAAGAAGAGCACGAGAACCACGAACGCTGGTTGGTTTCCTACGCCGATTTTATTACCCTTCTTTTTGCTTTTTTTGTAGTCATGTACGCTATTTCTTCGGTCAACGAAGGAAAGTACAAGGTTTTGTCGAGTTCGCTGGTTAACGCTTTCAAAAACTCAACTGGTGAAATAGGCGGACAGCCGATTGCTGTACTGCAGGGGGCTCCGTTATTGCCCCCTACGCCGATAGCCAAGCCGGAACGCTTGCCTGATCAAGTGAAAGCCGAAGAAAAAAAGATAGTACAGCGTGAAAAAATGCGCGATGTTGCTGGCGACATCATGAAAGCTTTGCAGCCGCTTGTTGCCCAGGGAAAAGTCAGGCTGCTGGAAACAAGTCGTGGTGTGACAATTGAAATCAACGATAGCATTTTGTTTTCATTGGGACAGGCCAGGCTGCAAGCCGAGTCTGCTAACGCTTTGCAAGCGGTTGCGGCGGTTTTGGCGGATTCTGATTTTCCGATCACGATCGAAGGGCATACTGATAACGTGCCCATTTCGACAGCCCAGTTCCCATCGAATTGGGAGCTTTCAGCGATGCGGGCAACCACCGTATTGCGTTTGTTCAACGATTCAGGGGTCGGAGCAGAGCGCCTGACCGCGATTGGCTATGGTGAAACCCGGCCGGTAGAAACCAATACCTCGGTGGAGGGACGAGCCCGTAATCGCCGCGTCAGTATTCTGATCGATTCGGTGCGTCCGGAAGAACCGACCGAACTGAATAGTTTGCCGATCAATCAGCCAAGCTAAACAACGCTTTAGGCCAGATCTACGATACGGCTTCCTGTCCCGGTGAATGACTGACCATCGCTGCTGTAGAGCGCAATATCTTTTTGTTTCTGGATGAGAACTGAAAGCGCCTCGTTAGTTTTGGCCAGATGCATGGCAATCAACTCGCCATTCATCTGATGCATTTGCCGTGCAACACGGGCGAGTGAAATGATTTTTAGCCACAAGGCACGCGCGCCGCTTTCCTCTGGGTGCTGGGTCAGCCAATGCAGCATGCTGTCTTTGCCCGGTGGTAAGGTGATCAGCGCTATTCTGCCCGCTTCAACTTGGTTCAACCGGTCGATCAAGCCGAGTTTCTTATCGCCGAGCGTCTGCAGAATCCCCGCATCAGCCTCCACGAGTGCTGCCTGCTCTTTGCGTAGCACATCAAGGAAACGGACGACTAGATCCTTTTCCTCGGTAAGTAATTTTTCGAGTGCAGACATCAAGCTTTGCGCTGGCTATTGACGAGGTCGCGGGCGGTTTGAATCAGCCCGTCGGCTATGGCTTCCGGATTGATTTTGAAGTGCCCTTGAGAAATTGCTGTCTTGATTTCTTGTATGCGGGACGTGTTGACCGGAGGGTTTTCAATTCCTTGAGCGCTTGGTGTACTCGTGCCACTCAACTTGGCAGATTCTGGCGTGCGGGCCGTAGCCTCAGCAGGTTTTTGCGCTGTTGGCGGAGTACGGAGCGAAGTCGCCGTGAAGGCAGTGCTGTCGATTTTCATGATTTAGCTCACATGGCTTTGGCTGTTAGTCTTTGTTACGACCGATTCGGGCGAGACTTTAACTTAATTGTCTATCAGTATCGTGCCGTCAGCCTGGACTGCGCCACTAATCATTCTGCCTGAGAGCATTTTGATGCGGACAATTTCTCCTTCCGCAGCACTATTCATGGCTTTGCCTTCTGCTTTGATCGAAAACCCGTCGCCAGTGGCAAACGCCTGCACGGTTTGCCCGCGCCGAACGAGTTGTGGGGCGATCAAGTGGGCGTTGCGCAAGGCTTGTCCTGCACCGATCGGGTTGCGCAGGATTTTTCCGATGGCCTTGTCCGGGCGATCAATGCTGCCTTGCGGCAAACCGCTCAAGTCCCCTCGCATGATCGAAATATCCGTGGCCTGAATGGTTTGTCCTGCGCTGAGTGAGCGTGTGCTGGCGATGTAATTGCCAATCACCCCGATATGCACCGGGACCAAAATGTTCCAGTTAGCAGACTCAATGCAGCGAACGCCGATATAAGTTTTGCCCAGTGTTCTGGTATTCGGCGGGGTATAGGTTTCCTGTCGCGAACAAGTGGCCAATTGGCTGGTGTCCAGTGGTCCGGCTTCAATGACGAGTTCCCCTTGACCCTTGGCCAGTTCGCGCGCGTGGCGTTCGACAGCGCTGAAGATGGAATTTGAGTCGTTGGCCAGAGCCGATGTGGCGACCAGAAGCAACAAAAGCACGCGAATAAGCATGGCGTGATTGTGCATCAGCTTTGTCCTGAATTGAAATTTATACATGGCACAAACTGTGCTTTTATTTCCTCGTACAGTTTGTGGAGCTGAAAATGTCCGATATAAGTCGTCACGTTAGTGTGTATAGCAAGGCACTGGATTTGCGCGCCCAGCGTCATCAAGTGTTGGCCTCGAACATTGCCAATGCCGATACGCCGCACTACAAAGCGCGTGATTTTGATTTTAGTTCAGCTATGGCTAGCGCCATGAATGGTCGTTCGGATGGAGCTTTGCGTCTGGCAACAACGGCTAAAAATCATTTATCGGGTAGCGGTGATGGTGGTCTGGCCAAGCTCCAGTTTCGCACCGAGACGCAATCGGCGGCCGATGGGAACACCGTGGATATGGATGTCGAGCGAGCGCAGATCACCGATAACGCCATGCAATACCAGGTTCTTACCCAGTTGATTGGCGATAAGTTTAAAGGCCTGCGCAGCGCGATGGCTGGCACTCAAGGCTAAAGGAGAAAATCATGAGTCTGAATAACGTATTCAAGATTTCGTCCAGCGCCATGACGGCGCAGTCCATGCGCCTGAATACGGTGGCTTCCAATCTGGCAAATGCCGACAGTATTGTTTCTGCCGATGGTCGTCCCTACCGTGCCAAGCAGGTGGTTTTTGAAGCAACGCCGATGGGCGGTGCGGGGGAAATGTCGAAGGGCGTTCGTGTTCGTGAGGTTGTGGAAAGTACAGCGCCGGCACGCATGACCTATGACCCGAAAAATCCGGCAGCGGATGAAAACGGATATGTCGCTTTCCCCAACGTCAATGTGGTCGAGGAAATGACCAACATGATTTCCGCGTCGCGTTCCTATCAGACCAATGTTGAAGTGATGAATACCGCCAAGACTCTGATGCTGCGTACTTTGCAGATCGCTCAGGGCTCTTGAGCCAACTAATTCCAGGAGATAAGCATGGCCACCGTTAATAGCACCACCAGTACCAATCCCGCCGATGTCTTCAGCAAGGTTGGTGGGGCAGCCAAAAAAACCGAAACAAGTACCGCAAGTGAGCTGGAGGGGCGCTTCCTGACTTTGTTGATGAGCCAGATCAAGAATCAGGACCCATTGAATCCACTGGATAACGCGCAGGTCACCAGTCAGCTGGCGCAGTTGAATACGGTGACGGGCATCGAAAAACTCAATGCCACCCTGGCTCAGTTGCTTGATGGTTATAGTGAAACTCAGGGTATGCAGGCAACGCAGGTGATCGGCAAAAATGTGATGGTTGCCGGCAATAGCTTGCCGCTTGCCGGCGGTAAGGCTTTCGGAGGTATCTCGCTGGAAGGTAATGCCGACAAGGTCAGTGTGACGATCAAGGATGCGGCCGGAAAAGTGGTGCAGACGCAGGAATTGGGCGAGCATCCGGCAGGTACTTTTTACTTCGCTTGGGATGGCAAGGATGCAGCAGGTGTTGCGCTGGCCGAAGGCGACTACAAGTTTTCTGTCAAGGCGACAGCCAATGGCGAAAAGGTTGGCGCCACTACCGGGCAGGTTGGCACGGTTTCTGCTGTGGTAAGGGATAAGAGCGGATTCCTCCTTGATTTAGGCAGCATGGGCCAGTTCGCTTTCAAGGATGTGCAACAGATACTGTAAAGAGGTCACCAAATGGCATTCCAACAAGCACTTAGCGGCCTGACCGTCGCCGGCAAAGCAATCGATGTCACCAGCCACAATATCGCCAATGCAAGTACAGTCGGTTACAAGCAATCCGTATCGCATTTTGCCGATGTCTATGCCGCCTCCCTGAATGGAGCTGGGGCTGGGCAGATCGGGATTGGCGTTAACCTGGCTGCCGTACAACAGCAATTCACCCAAGGCAATATTTCGACGACCAATAATCCGCTGGATATTTCGATCAACGGTGCTGGGTTTTTCCGCATGGATACGGGGGGCGCGGTGTCTTTCTCGCGAAATGGTCAATTTCACCTGGATAAGAACGGCTACATCGTCAACGACCAGGAAATGAAATTGACGGGGTACACAGCGCAATCGGGCATCATCGTGCCCTCAACACCCAAGCCCTTGCAAATTTCTGCCTCCAATCTGGCGCCGGTCGCCACCGGGCAGAATGATAATAGTGCGTTTAAGGGGGTGAAAATCAATCTGAACCTCGATTCACGTCTGAGCGAAACGGACGCAGCCGGCAAGGTGATGCCGCCTTGGGTTAATGGCCCCGCCACCGGTACGTGGACCCCGAATCCCGAAACCTATCATTTTTCAACCGCGCTGACCGTGTTTGACAGCCTCGGGAATGATCACACGCTGACTTACTTTTTCCGTAAGGATGACGCGGCGTCAGCCGGCGGTAATTCGACATGGAATGTCTTTGCCACGATGGATGGTACGACGAATGCCCATGTGACGATTGGTGGTGGGGTACCCTTGGAGTTTGATTCAAATGGCACTCTGCTCAATGGCGTTCCCCCCAATGCGATGACGGTCAGTGTCGACCTTGATGCCGTCGTGACCGATCTTGGCGGGACCAACAACGCATCGACACCGTTTGCCTTTGATGTCGATTTTTTTGGCAGTACCCAGCATGGCACGTCTTCAGGGACTAACCGTCTGGAGCAGGATGGCTTTACGGCTGGCACCTTGGTCGGTTTGTCGGTCGGTAACGATGGTGTGATTCTCGGCCGTTACAGCAACGGTCAGACTTTTGCCCAGGGCCAGATTGTTCTCGCCAACTTCACCAATAGCAATGGCTTGCAGCCGCAGGGTGACAACCAGTGGGTGGAAACCTCGATGTCTGGACCACCGATGGTTGGTGCGCCAAAAACCTCTGCACTCGGGGTGCTGACTTCATCTTCGGTTGAAGAATCCAACGTCGACCTGACGTCAGAATTGGTGAACCTGATTACCAACCAGCGTAACTACCAAGCCAATGCGCAGTCAATCAAAACGCAGGATCAGGTTTTGCAGACCTTGGTCAACCTGCGCTAACGCTAATCTAACGAGGCACTGACATGGACCGTCTGATCTATACCGCGATGACCGGTGCCAAGCATGTTTTCATGCAGCAAGCCGGGACGGCGAATAATCTGGCCAATGCCAGCACGATCGGGTTCAAGGCACAGGAGCATCGTTTTCGGGCCGTGGATATTCAGACTGAAGCCATGCCGACGCGTGCTTTTGTGGTCGACGCCTCAGTGGCTGATGTTTTCGATGACGGCCCGCTGATGTTCACCGGTCGTAATCTGGACGTCGCTGTCCAGGGGCGAGGTTGGTTGGCCGTTCAGTTGCCGGATGGCAGTGAAGCCTACACGCGGGCCGGCAGCCTGGATGTTGATGCCACTGGACAACTAAAGACCAAGAGCGGTCATACGGTACTTGGTGATGGTGGGCCCATCGCCATTCCGCCCGACAATAATATCGAGATTGGCGCCGATGGCACGGTATCGATCATTCCGGCATTTGGCACGCCTAATAACGTGAACCCGGTAGGGCGCCTGAAACTGGTCAATCCGCCGGAAAGCGAGTTGGTACGTGGTGCCGATGGCTTGTTTCGTTTGCGTAGCGGAAATCCGGCGCCGGCTGATGAAAATGTTCGTGTGGCTTCCGGTGCCCTTGAGGGCAGTAATGTCAATGTGACGGATGCGATGGTCAATTTGATCAGCCTTTCCCGCCAGTTCGAACTCCAGATAAAAATGATGCAGACCGCCGATCAGAACGCCCAGCGCGCCGATCAGCTGCTGTCACTCAATGGTTGATAGGAAAATAAAATGATCCGTTCCTTGTGGATTGCCCGCACCGGCCTTGATGCGCAGCAGACTCAGCTCGATGTGATTTCGAACAATCTGGCCAATGTCAGCACGAATGGTTTCAAGCGTGCCCGTGCAGTGTTTGAAGACTTGCTCTACCAAAACATTCGCCAGCCAGGGGCGCAAACTTCGCAACAAACCCAAGTGCCTACTGCCTTGCAGCTAGGCACCGGGGTTCGTCCGGTAGCGACGGCGCGTGTCTTTACTCAGGGAAATTTGCAAAAAACTGACAATGCGCTGGATATCGCGATCAATGGCAACGGTTTTTTCCAAATTCAGCTTCCGGACGGAACAACCGCTTATACCCGCGACGGATCTTTTCAAAAGGATAACCAAGGCCAGATAGTGACCTCGGAAGGTTATCCGCTTCAACCGGCAATCCTCATCCCGCAGGATGCCTTGTCGGTCTCCGTGGCGGCCGACGGGACAGTCAGCGTTACGCAGCCGGGCGCTGCCGCGCCGACCGAATTGGGAGCGATTCAGGTAGCGACCTTTGTGAACAACGGTGGTTTGCTGAGTATTGGTCAAAATCTGTTTCTCGAAACGGCTGCCAGTGGCGCACCCACCCCGAATGCCCCTGGTGCAAATGGCGCGGGTTCGGTTAACCAAGGCTATGTCGAAACTTCCAACGTCAATGTGGCCGAAGAATTGGTCACCATGATTCAGACGCAGCGCGCTTACGAGTTGAATTCAAAGGTGATTTCCACCTCGGACACGATGCTGGGCCGTCTGACCCAACTGTGAGGTGAAATCATGAAACGCTTCATTTTGCTGGCCTGTGTTTTTTCCGCTGCGTGTACATCTGTTCCTCCAACCAATGTTCATCAGCCGATGAGTGCCCGGCCAGCTGCGCGCGATATTGCGCCCGTGGCCAACGGCAGCATCTATCAGGCGGCGAGCAGCCGTCCTTTGTTCGAAGACAGGCGAGCCCGTTTTGTCGGCGATACCATTACCGTCAAGATCACCGAAAATGCATCAGCCTCAAAAAAGGCCAGCAACAAACTTGATCGTAGTGGTACGCAGTCCGCCTCGGTCAAGTCCTTCGCTGGCTTGCCGCTCACGGGGCTGGGCGGATTGGACATGAGTATGGCCAGCGAAACCAGTTTCAGCGGCAAAGGCGAGGCGGCAAATAATGCCTTGTTCACCGGCAATTTGACGGTGACTGTGATTGATGTGTTTCCTAACGGTAATTTGCTGGTTTCCGGTGAAAAACAAATTTCGATTGGCGAAGAGCAGGAGTTCATCCGTCTTTCTGGCGTTGTGAATCCGACCTTCATCAATTCTGCCAATACGGTCGAGTCGGCAAAAATTGCGGATGCACGGATCGAGTATAAAACCTCGGGGCAGGTTGCCGAGGGGCAGGTTATGGGGTGGCTGGCACGTTTCTTTCTTAGTGTTCTGCCATTCTAGTTTCGATTGCCGGCCCCGATCATCATGACCGCTAAATTCGCCAACTCTCTCACCAAACGTTTCTGGCGTGCTGTTTTTCTCGTCAGTTGCTTGGGGCTGTTGTTCGTTACGCCAGCCAGTGCCGAGCGCTTGAAAGATCTGGCCAGTTTGCAGGGGGTGCGCAACAACCAGTTGATCGGTTATGGGATCGTGGTTGGTCTGGATGGGACGGGAGATCAAACGACCCAGACACCATTTACGACGCAGGCCATGGGCAACATGCTGTCGCAGATGGGGATCAGCGTGACCCCTGAGCAAGCAACCAAGTTGCAACTGAAAAATGTGGCAGCAGTGATGATTACTGCAAACCTTGCGCCTTTTGCCAAGCCCGGTCAGCCAATGGATGTCACCATTTCATCCATCGGTAATGCAAAAAGCCTGCGTGGCGGCACGTTGCTGTTGACCCAGCTGAAAGGGGCCGATGGGCAGGTTTATGCAATGGCCCAGGGGAATGTGATGGTTGGCGGTGCTGGGGCCGGAGGTGGCGGGACCAGTGTTACGGTCAACCATCTTTCGGCAGGCAGAATCCCAGGAGGCGCGACGGTAGAACGCAGTGTGCCGACGATGCTGGGGCAAGGGGGCTTCGTTTATTACGAGCTGGCCGAGTCAGATTTCGGCACGGCGCTGAATGCTGTCAATGCGATCAACAAGGTCATGGGCGAAGGTACTGCACAGGCGATTGACGGCCGGCGGATTGCCTTGCGAGCGCCAGAAGCACCCGATGCCCGGGTGGCTTTTCTCGGTCGTGTGGAAAATATCGAAATTCGCACAGCACTGGCAATAGCCAAAGTGGTCGTCAATCCACGTACCGGTTCGGTGGTGATGAATCAGCGTGTGGCCTTGCTACCTTGCTCGGTAGCTCACGGTAACTTGTCCGTCGTGGTCGATGCCGGTCGTGCTGGTCAAGGGGCTGATGTGCAGGTGAATCAGGACAGTGGCAGCCTGATCAATGTGAAGGCAGGTGCAAGTCTGGCCGATGTGGTCAAGGCGCTGAATTCTCTCGGAGCTAATCCGATGGATTTGCTGGCAATCCTGCAGGCGATGAAAGCCGCAGGGGCCTTGCGGGCCGAGCTTGAAGTCATCTGAGGCATATAAGGCATATAAGGCATATAAGGCATGACCAAAATCCAGAATGCGCCTAACCGAGCTGCTTTCGATGTCCAGGCTTCGCAGGATTTGCGCAGTCAGTTCAAAAAAGACCCGCAAGGTGGTCTGAAGGCTGCTGCACAGCAGTTCGAGACGCTATTTTTGCAGATGGTGCTCAAAAGTATGCGGGATACTGTGCCCACCGATGGCTTGTTGCAGAGTGATCAGACCAAGTTTTATAACGGCTTGCTCGATCAGCAAATGGCCCAGAACATGGCAACATCCGGTAAAGGCGTCGGTTTTGCCAAATTGATTGAACAGCAACTCGGCAAGCAGCTTGGTGCGGAAGCTGCGCAAGACGTTAGCGGTGATATTTCGGCAATCCTTGCCGGCAAAGGTTTGCCGCTGGATGTTCCGGTGGCGAAGAATCTGCAGTTTCGCGAGGTCTTGAGTAGCCTGCCGACTTCGGCGGTTTATGCTGCACAGACAGCCAAGGCGACGCAGATGCTGGAATCGGGCAGTGCCGCACCCGAGTCGACGCGCGCATTTATCACTCAGGTTTGGCCGCATGCGGTTGAGTCTTCGCGGTCAACCGGCATCCCCCCCCAATTTCTTGTTGCGCATTCAGCCTTGGAAAGTGGTTGGGGGAAGAGTGAAATACGTCGTCCAGATGGCTCTGGTACGCATAATTTGTTCGGCATCAAGGCCGGTAAAAACTGGACAGGTGAGACGGTTGATACCGTTACTACTGAATATATCGACGGCAAGCCGCAACAAGTCGTCGAGAAATTCCGCGCCTATGGCTCTTACGGTGAAGCGTTCCGTGACTACGCGTCGCTTCTACGCAATAACCCGCGCTATAGTGGCGTGATTGGTTCGCAGGATGGCACAGAGTTTGCTCGTCAATTACAACAGGCGGGTTATGCCACCGATCCCATGTACGCAGACAAGTTGTCCCGCATCATTAATGGTCCAACGCTGCGTCAGGCACTAATCGGCTGATCTGCGCCTCAATATTTCGGCTTTTTGGCCGTAGACCCTAATGAGGTGAATCATGGGCACAGGACTTTTAAGCATTGGCGTCACCGGCATCCGCGCAGCACAGGTTGCCTTGATGACGACCGAGCACAATATCGTGAACGCGCATACTCCGGGTTACACCCGGCAGAGTGCTATTCTGGCGACAAACATTTCGGTCAATACGGGCTCGGGTGCGATCGGCCAAGGGGTGCATGTCACCACCGTCAAGCGGGAATACGATCAATTTCTTGAGGGGCGGGTTAAATCGGCACAAACGCAGGTCAGCTTTTTCGATACGCAGTTCAGTCAGTTATCCCAGATCGATCTGATGCTGGCTGACCCCGAAGCCGGGTTGTCGCCCGCATTGCAGGAGTTTTTCACCGGTGTGCAGCAGGTGGCTTCGAACCCTTCGTCTTTGCCTGCGCGCCAATCGATGCTGACGACCTCTCAGACCTTGGTTAATCGTTTTAGCAATCTGGAAAGTCGCCTCTCGGAAATCGATCAGCAATTGAACGGTCGTATTCAAAGTGCGGTCGCGGATATCAACGCCTACGCCTACGAAATTGCTGATCTCAATCAGCGTATCGTGCTGTCGCAAGCCTCATACGGCCAGCCGGCCAACGACCTGCTTGATCAGCGTGACTACCTGATGAGCGAAGTCAACAAGATGATCAAGGTCAGTTCGACGATAGACTCGAATGGTGCGGCCAATGTATTCGTGGGCAACGGTCAACAACTGGTCGTTGGCGGCAATGTCAGCGAAATGCGTGCGGTCGCTTCCAGTCTGGACCCATCACGCATCGTGGTTGCCCTCAAGACGGCTGGCGGTAGCCAGGAGTTGCCCGAGTCGTTGATCGTCGGTGGTGAACTCGGCGGTCTGGTGAGTTTTAGAAAACAATCACTCGATGCTGCAAAGAACGAGTTGGGCCGTGTCGCCGTTTCGATGAGCCTGACTTTCAATGCGCAGTATGGATTAGGTCAGGATTTGCTTGGCCGAATCGACGGACAGGCCGGGTTTGAAGGTGAGTTTTTCTCGGTGCCGGCACCCAAGATTACTGAAAGTACTTATGGCAGCGGTACGGGCGTTATTTCCAATGTGAAATTCATGCCACCGGAGCAGCCATCACCACCTACCTATTCGGGGTCCTTCTATACCCAACTTCAGCCCAACGATTATCACCTGACCTTTGACGCCGGTGGGGATTACACGATTCGCCGCTTGTCAGACAATCAAAGCGTGGCGACAGGGACGGGTACCGGAACGGTAACTTTTGATGGCATTTCGCTTGACATCGATGTGAGTGGCGCTGCCGGCGATAGATTCATGATCAGCCCATTTGCCGAAGCATCGCGAAATATTACGGTCAACGAGCGAATTCTTGCCGATCCACGCATGGTGGCGGCTGGCGCGCCGGTTCGGACGGTTCCGAATAGTGCCAATACGGGGTCGATGGTGCTTGGGCAGGGCGTGGTTGCTGGTGGCTATTCCATGGCCAGTTTGCCGATGACCGTTACGGCGACAGCGACGGACATTAACCTGAGCTACACCGGAGCAGGTAATTGGACGGCTATCTATTCTAATGACAATCTAAATGACCCTGCATTCGTGTTCGCTACCAGTGCTGGGGCTGACCCGATCCCGTTGACCGATGTGGTGCGGGGGACGTTGGTGGGTTTTAATATCGACAACACATATTTCAAGGTCGATGGCCGGCCGAATGCTGGCGATACCTTTACCATTGAGGCGAGTCAGGGGGCTGCGCAGGATGGGCGTAATGCCTTGCTGTTCGCCAAGTTGCAGACCGCTAACACCACGGCAGGCGGTACTGCATCGTATCAGACGTCTTACGCGCGACTAGTGGCGGATAACGGGATTCGCACGCGCGAAGCCAAGGTAAGATTGGCATCGCAAGAGGCAGTCTTGAAGCAGGCGACAAATGGGCGTGATGCCTTGTCGGCTGTTAATCTGGATGAAGAGGCCGCCAATTTGATGAAATACCAGCAAGCCTACCAAGCCGCAGCCAAGGTCTTGGAGATTGGTGGAACCCTGTTCGATACCATCATCTCGATCAGGTAAGGAGAAGCATCATGCGTGTCAGTTCCTCAATGATCTATAGCACCGGTTTGCAAGGTTTGATGACTTTGCAAAGCCAGATGTTTCAGACCCAGAATCAATTGTCTACCGGCCGGCGTATGCTGACGCCTGCTGATGACCCCATCGGCGCTTCGGAAGCGCTTGAGGTCACGCAGTCGAAAGGTGTCAATAAGCAATTTCTCGAAAATCAGGCCGATGCAATGATGCAGATCGGCACGACCGAGGCTGTTGTGGCAGGCGTGGGTGAGCGCCTGACTCGTATTATCGAACAGGCGGCGGAAGCGAAAAATCCTACTCTTAATGATTCGCAGCGCGGCATGATCGCAGCGGAGTTGAAACTCAATTTCAACAGCATTCTTGAATTTGCCAACGCTCAGGATGGTACCGGGCTTTATATATTTGCCGGTAACAAGTCGACGGTAGCTGGTGGTCCGTTTGTCCAAAATACCTTGGTCCCGCCGCCAGCAAAGTATGACTTGGCAACAACCTCCGTGAGCTATAAAGGGGATGCTGGTGGTCCGGCGGTGCAGGTGAGCTCTTCAAAGCAGATGCCCGTCTCTGTCAACGGCATTGATGTGTTCATGCAGGTTCGTACTGCACAGGGCGATGTCATCGGTGAGAGCATGTTCGACAGCATCCAGAATTTGATTGCTCTCGTCGATCCCTCTGATGCGGTTCCCTTTGACTTAAATGAATTAGAGACTGCTCAAACAACGCTGGAGTCTGGGTTGGCGCATGTCGCCAATATTCGCGCCACGTTGGGTGCTCGGATGAATGCACTCGACGGGCTGACAAAAACATCCGACGATGTTAACTATCTCTATGATGTTCGCCTCGCAGAACTGCAGGATCTCGATTACACCGAAGCGATCTCACGTTTCACTCGTCTGCAGACGCAGCTTGAAGCGACGCAACTGACCTTCAAGCAAACTAGCCAATTAACCCTCTTCAATATCTTGTGAAAAAAAACTTTTTCCTTGTTAGCGTGGCGTTGTTGGCATCTGCATGTAGCAGTAACAATGTTGGTGGGTTTTCATTGGCTAGCAATAGCGCTCTTAATTGGGGGGCTGCGGCAGTGGTTGCGGCCGCGGTGTATGTGATTTATGACCCCCTGGCACCCAACTGGGAAATCGAGGAAAGCCGCTTGAGCGATGATACCTACCGATTTTCGATGAAAATGAAACGTTTTCACACCGGCGGCGGGGGTGAGTCAATGCAAATCCTGAAGCGTCGGGCCAGCCAGTTGCAACATGAATTTGGTCATGCTGCTTATCAGATTCTCGAATTCAGCGAAGGTATCGATTCGCAAACTTTTGGGGCTAGAAGAGTTGCAGAAGGAACGATACGTTTCGTCAAACGCGAAAGCTTGGATTCGTTCTCCGGGAGCGCAGCTTACTGACTGGCTGGAACGGCAAAACCCAGCATCGACTGCAGAGCGAAGTCGAATAAAGTGTGCAGTGGTTCTGAAATGTAGTTCAGTGAGACAGCAACACCAACGAAGCCACCCATCAACGTTACCGGAAAACCCAGAGCAAAAAGATTGAGTTGCGGTGCCGCCTTGGTTAATACGCCAAGTGCCACATTGACAATCAGCAGTGCGACGATGACGGGTAGGGCAAGTAACAACCCTGCAGAAAATATCTTGCTTCCCAGTTCCGCCAGATTCCTCCAACTGCTGGCAGCAAGGGCTTCGGGGCCGACCGGGATGGCATAAAAACTTTGGGCAACTGTCGAAATGTAAAGCAGGTGGCCGTCAAAAGCCATGAACAGCAATAACGCCAGCAAACCAATAAATTCAGCTAGCACAGGTGTTTGTGCCCCCTGCAGCGGGTCGAAGAAGCTAGCAAACCCTAGACCCATCTGGAATCCGATGAAGGTTCCTGCCATATCGATGGCGGCAAAAACTACGCGTGCCGCAAAACCCATGGCAATACCGATAAGCATCTGTTGCGCCAATATCCACAGCCCGGCTAAGGAGGCCGGTTGGATGACCGGCATCGGAGGTAGGGCGGGGGCAATGGCAAGTGTAATGGCAAAACCCAGAATGAGTCGGGTTCGGCGTGGTATGCCAGCCGTGCTCCACAAAGGAACAGTCACGATCATGCCCAGAATGCGTGCCAGAGGAAATGCGTAAAAAACGATCCAGGCATCAATTTGCGCCGTATTGAGCGTCAGCATGGTTAGCCGATGATCTGGGGAATGCTACCAAACAGTCTTTGAATGTAGTCGACCATATACTGCAGCATCCATGGGCCGGCGAAGAGTAGGACGGCGAAAATTCCTACTAGCTTGGGAACGAATTGCAGCGTGGCCTCGTTGATCTGTGTCGCCGCCTGGAAAATACTGATGACCAGACCGATTGCCAGCGCGGCAAGTAGCATGGGGGCCGAGAGCATCAAGGTAACCTCAATGGCCTGACGGCCGATTTCCATGACCAGTCCGGGGGTCATACGTTGAAACTCTGGACCAATGAGCCGATGATCAGGTGCCAGCCATCCACTAGCACGAAAAGCATCAGTTTGAAAGGGAGGGCGACCATGACAGGGGACATCATCATCATACCCATGGACATCAGGATGCTGGCGACCACCATGTCAATGATGAGAAAAGGAATGAAGAGGATGAATCCGATCTGAAAAGCGGTTTTTAACTCGCTGATCACGAAGGAGGGAATCAGAATGCGTAGCGGGATATCTTCCGGGGTAGCAATTTTTTCGATTTTTGCGACGCCGGCAAACATCGCAATATCTGCCTCGCGCGTGTGTTTCAGCATGAATGCGCGCATTGGTTCCAAGGCGCGCTCACCGGCTTGCATGATGTTGATCCGGTTTTCGGATAGTGGGACATAAGCTTCTGTGTAGACCCGGTCAAGTGTCGGTGACATGATGAAAAAAGTCAGGAATAACGACAAGCCAACGATGATCTGGTTGGGCGGCGCTGTTTGGGTGCCCATGGCATGACGTAGCAATGACATCACGATGACGATGCGGGTGAAGCTGGTCATCATCAGGATAGCGGGTGGGATGAAGGTCATTGCTGTGAGCAGCAACAATGTCTGGATGGTCAGGCCGTAGGTTGTCCCGCCGCCGGCTGATGGTGTGCTGGTTAGTGCCGGCAGTCCAGCATTCTGTGCCAGTACCTGGCTTGCCACGAAGAGTAGCGGGAGTGAGATCAACCATTTAATTCGCATTGCCGCGGCGCTCCCTGATTGATTTAAGCCATTCGGCAAACGATGTTTCGGTGCCGTTTCTGGTGCTCGCACCGGAAACTGTGTCACTGCCTTTGGGTAGTGTATGCAGCGTACGAATTTGTCCCGGGACGACGCCGATGACCAACCACTGGTCTTCAACTTCAATCAGCACAATGCGTTCGCGTGGTCCCAAGGCAATGCCGCTGATGACTCTCATGTTGCCTTGTCCAAACATTTTCCCGCCGGATACCTTGCGTGCGGCCCAGGTTGCGCCGAACAAGAGACCAATGATCAGCAACAGGGCGAGCGTAGCCTGCAGGTAGGTGCCGGTTGGAATTCCCGCTGTACTTGGCTCGTTGGCATGAGCCGATAGTGACAGGAAAAGGGTGAAAACGAGGAAGGCAAGGCGACGCAAGTTGATGGCAGGCAAAGGTTTAGAAGCCTGCTATCTTAAACCCAAAAGCCAAGTCTCGGCATTCTTGCGGTCGACATGGCAAAACCCCGGTTTTCCAGCTAGCGGTTGATTTTTCGCATGCGTTCGGAAGGCGTAATAATATCGGTCAGGCGAATGCCGAATTTGTCGTTGACGACAACAACTTCTCCTTGAGCAATCAAGGTGCCGTTGACCAGAACATCCATCGGCTCCCCTGCCATGGCATCAAGTTCTACGACTGAACCGTGAGCCAACTGGAGTAGGTTTTTGATTGTGATTTTCGTCCGCCCAAGTTCAACGGTAATCTGGACGGGAATGTCCAGAATCATGTCGAGCTCGTTCATTACCCCGCTGGCTGCCATTGGTCCGCCAAAAGACGGGAAGATATCCGCTGGCTGAGCGACGGTTGTGGTGCTTGGTGTATCAAGGGTCGTCTGTTCGGACATGGCTGCTGCCCAGTCGTCCTCGCTGATCTGGTCGTCGCCTTCCATGCCCATATTTTCGATGTTTTCCATTTCCTCAGACATTCTTTTCTCCCCTCACGGGTTCGCCACCTGCGATTTCAGCTGGCGTTGCAATGAATTTTTCCAGCTTAAGTGCATATTGACCGTTCTGTTGACCATACGTGCATTCCATCAACGGAACGTTGTCTACGAGGGCTTCAATATGCGTTGGAATGGTGATCGGGATGACGTCACCCGGCTTGAGCTTCAATATTTCACGTAGTGATACTTTTCCTGAGCCGAGTTGCGCAACAATTTCTACTTCGGCCCCCTGTAACTGTTTGCGCAATGTGCCTATCCAGCGCTTGTCGGTGGATAGTTGGTCGCTCTGCATCGTGCTATAGAGCAGGTCGCGGATCGGCTCAAGCATCGAGTAGGGGAAGCAAATGTGCATGTCAGAGGTCGCTCCACCGAATTCCAGGGTGAACGACGTTGAAACGACGATTTCGGATGGCGTGGCAATGTTGGCAAACTGTGAGTTCATTTCCGAACGAATGTACTCGAAAGTGATTTCGTGTACTGGTTTCCAGGATTTGGAATATTCACTGAAAACAACTGCCAGCAAGCCCTGAATGATCCTTTGTTCCGTTGCGGTAAAGTCCCGGCCTTCAACGCGGGTATGGAAGCGGCCATCGCCACCAAACATGTTGTCCACCACCAAAAACACGAGGTTCGGATCGAAAACAAAGAGCGCCGTTCCTCGCAGCGGTTTGGCTGCGACCAGGTTCAGATTGGTCGGTACGACCAGATTTCGGATGAACTCGCTGTATTTCTGAACCCGGATTGGCCCGACCGAAATCTCCGCGTTGCGGTGCATGTAATTGAACAAGCCAATCCGAAGATAACGGGCGAAGCGTTCGTTGACCAGTTCCAGCGTTGGCATGCGGCCACGGACAATCCGCTCTTGCGTGCCAAGGTTATAAGAGCGGATGCTTGTATCTTCGCTGACTCCCGCTTCTGGCTCGTCAGTATCCCCGGTGACGCCTTTGAGTAGGGCATCAACCTCATCTTGGGAGAGAAAGTCGCCGGCCATGGCTCCTTACTGGATGATGAAAGAGGTAAACAGAACGGACACGATCGGTCCTTCGGAGTGCTGTTTGACGCCTTGCTTGTTTGTGACAGGCGGATTGATGGCATCGTTGATCTCTTGCATGATTTCCGAGGCAAGTTTTTCTTTGCCTTCTTTCGGTAACAGTTCCGATGCTTTCCTGCTCGAAAGCAATAGCGTAACGTTGTTGCGAATTCTTGGCATCAAGACAGTTAGACTTTCTTGGGCGGTGGGATCTTCCAGTTCGACAGAGAGAGCGACTTGCAGATACTGGTCACCAACTTCCGGGACTAGATTGACTGTGAATGGGTCGAGGTTAACAAATACAGGAGGAGCAGACTTTTCCTTCTTTTTGTTAGCCTTTTTATTTGGCTTGACGTTTTCTTCTGCGGCTTCTTCCTCGTCAAGTTCGTCATGACCTCCCGACATCAACAGGTAAGCCGCACCTCCGCCGCCAATTAATAGCAGAAGAAAGAAAGCGACTATGATGATAAGCAGCTTTTTGCTTTTCTTCGGGGCGCCATCTGCCCCTTCTTCGGCTGGCTTTGCATCCTTGGCCATGCTTTTTCCTTTTTAGGTTTATCGTTCAGGCAAATAGATCAACCAAGCCCCTGCCGCGCAGGACGGGCTGGCTCGTCGTGCTGGAGTCCATGTGCTTATCGGCCGAAAGTATAGCGTCTTCACCTCTCGAACGGGGTGTCTCGCCGAATTGCGCGGAGGATTGCTGCTGTTGCGGTGTTTGCGATCCAACGTTTGCTTGCCCCAAGTTGATGCCTGCGCCAGATAGCATTTCCCGCAGGCGTGGCATGGCTTCGTCCAGTGCCTGGCGAACTTCCGCGTTGGCTGCAACAAAGTGGGCTGACATCTGATCGCCGTTAAGGCTGATGTTGATTTGAATCGGCCCCATCTGCGGAGGGGTGATGTTGATTTGGGCGCTCTGAATGTCGCCACGTGCCAGCCAAACGACGCGTTCGCCTATTTGTTGCGCCCAACGAGGGTCATTAACCGGGACGCCGACATTTTGCGAATTGTCGGTACGTGTTGCTGCGTTGCTGTGAATTTTTTCTTGCGCGGCTAACGCGGAAGAGAAATTGGTGCCGGCATTTTGCGGGGAGTCGCCGGCAACTTTTGCCGGCTCGTTGTTGCTCGGCAGTATGTCTGCTGCCAATGAAGGAGGCGTGCTGCCTGTTAGATTGCCTGCCTGTTTGTCGCTTGCGCCAGGCATTACGTTCGCGAGATGGTTTTCGGCGGTTTCGAGCGAAATTTGGTCCTTGGCATCCGTTATCGGGCCAAGTGATTTTGCATCGTTGCGTGTACTTAGTGCGCTCTTGGCGTCGCTAGTTGTTGTGATGCCAGCAAGTAAATGGTTGTTAGCTGCAATTTCCCCTGCGCCAAACGCGATAACGCTATCGTCTGCTGTTGCATTGCTGCCAGTTTTTGTGCTGCGAGATGTTTCTTGATCCGTAAAAGAGTCTTGCGTTATATCTTTTCCCTTGATCTCGCGTGGAGGTAGACTGTCGAAAAAAGCGATACTGGCCAAAGATAGAGGGTCGATGGCTTCTTTTTTTTCAGTGGCCGATTCGTCTTGCGATGGCTTCAGAGATGGGGGGGCGGTAAGTACAGGTAATTGCCCGGAAATAGAGAGCTGATCAAGAATAGAGAGCTGATCAGGAATAGAGAGCTGATCAGGAATAGAGAGCTGATTGGCGAGCGATGTGTCGACAATCTGTCCTGCCAGGAGTGAGGAAAAGTCCATCGGTGCCTGATCGCCAGTCGGGGTGCCGGATGCGGAGGAGGTTTTGCTCCCGCCGTTGAGTGCCATGGAGGGCACGACAGAAATACCCATCTTGTTTTCCGCCTTGAAGGTTGTTTGCTTGGATTAAAGCAAGCAGTATGCCTGGTCGGGTATCAGTCGTTCTCGGGTTTGGGGGCAGTGGCGAATTTCCTTGCTGAATACTCGTCCTGCAGTTTTTGCTCCATTTTGCCTTCGCGCAGTCGTTCTTTTGCATCGTGGCGAATTGAAAGGGTGTCTATGGCCTTTAGCCTGGTGTTTTGTTCTTTCCAATGCTGTTGGCCGTGGCTGGTATTGGCTTCGGATTGGCGAACGGCCGCAGTCTGCTGAGTAATTGCCTCGTCGATTCGCCCCAAAAACTCTTGGTAGTTGGCCAGAGTCTGACGAGTCATGCCTTGGGTGATCGATTCGCGTAGCTTGTCTGCATATTCAGCGCGATAGTCCTCGAGCATTTGCAGGCGACTTTTCGCATTCTGCTCGTTGGCAATCAATTGACCGAGCTTGCGCGATGCTTCGTCGGTTCGTGTTTGCATGAGTTCCAGCAGAGGCTGCAGTGAAAAGGCTTGGCTCATTGATTAGCGGAAGAGATTGGCTAGTTCGTTTACCGCACTATCACGATCAGACTTTTCCGTGAGCTTTTGCTGCAAGAATGCCTCCATGCGTGGGTAGAGTGCAATTGATTGGTCGAGTACCGGGTCTGAGCCTGGCGCGTAGGCACCGACAGCAATCAGGTCACGTGAACGCTGGTAACGCGAGAAGAGTACCTTGAAGCGGCGTATGTTTTCCAGTTGGAAATGATCGATCAGATTTACCATGGCACGGCTGATGGATTGTTCGATGTCAATCGCTGGGTAGTGACCGGCGTCAGCCAGCGTTCTGGATAATACGATGTGACCATCGAGAATTGCGCGTGCTGAGTCGGCAATCGGATCTTGCTGATCATCGCCTTCAGCCAGTACTGTATAGAAGGCGGTAATCGAGCCACCGCCTTCCGGGCCGTTGCCTGTCCGTTCAACCAGTTGGGGCAAGCGGGCGAAAACCGAGGGAGGATAGCCGCGGGTGGCGGGTGGCTCACCAATGGCGAGGGCAATTTCTCGCTGGGCCATGGCGTAACGCGTTAATGAGTCCATGATCAGCAGTACGTGTTGTCCCTGGTCACGGAAATATTCGGCAATCGTCGTGGCATAAGCTGCGCCTTGCAGGCGCATCAGTGGGCCATTGTCGGCCGGTGCGGCAACGACGACTGAGCGTCGCATACCCTCTTCGCCAAGAATCTGTTCGATGAACTCCTTGACTTCGCGGCCTCGCTCGCCAATCAGTCCGACGACGATAACCTGGGCTTCGGTATATCGGGCCATCATGCCCAGCAGAACCGACTTGCCAACACCTGAGCCGGCAAAAAGCCCCATGCGCTGGCCGCGTCCGACGGTCAACAGCGCATTGATGGCGCGAATGCCGACATCCAGCGGGCGTTCAATGGCTGCGCGGCTCATCGGATTGATCGGGCGGCTTTGCAATGAACGTGCGTGGCCGGCGATCAGCGGGCCTTTACCATCGAGTGGGCGCCCTACACTGTCGAGAACCCGGCCGAGCAATTCCTCTCCGACAGGAACTTGCTTGGCCCGGTCGATGGCGCGCCGCTTGAGGTACTTCGGTTGGTTGACGTGCGGTTGCGGGCTGGGGGCCTCAAAAGGCACGACGCGGGCGCCCGGCGCCAAGCCGAAAACGTCGTCGGATGGCATGAGGTAGAGTTTTTCGCCAGAGAAGCCAACGACTTCAGCTTCGATTGGCGCGCCGCTTCCGGGGAATATATGACAAGTGCTGCCTAATGGAAGCTTCAGTCCGGAGGCTTCGATAACCAAGCCATTAATTCGGGTCAGGCGGCCGCTCGGCCAGATCGGTTGGGCATTCCCCGCTGCATGTCGGCAATTGTCAAGAAAATTGCGCCAGCGGGCCGAATGGTCGGTGCCCGAATCGCTCAACGGATCAGCCATTGTTCAGGATCGACACCAATCGCTTCGAGGACGCGCTTCCAGCGGGTTTCCAGCGTGGCATCTATTTCGCTTTGGCCGGCTTTCAGCAAGCAACCACCTGGGCTGATTGTGCTGTCCGTCACCAAGTGCATGCTGCCTTGGCCCAGCGTTTCGCTGAGCGCTTCACGCAGGCTGGCAATGTCGTCCGGGTTGGCGTGCAGGGCGATATTGCCGTGATGCACCGGTAGGGCCTGCAGTGCTTCCCGAATGATGGGCAACAACAATTCACGGTGTGTATTCAGTGCGGTACGGACAACCTGCGCTGCAACCTCCAGTGCCAGGTCCAGAGTCTGTTCCGCAACGGATTGGTCGAGATTTGCCAGCGCACTGGTGAAATTTGCGGTCAACGTGCCAATACGGGCAATTTCCTGCGCCGTGGCTTCCTGCAGCGCGGCTTCGCCTGCCTGTCGTCCCTCTTCTAGTCCTGCCTGATAGCCTTCCTGACGCGCTTGCTCATGAATTTGCTCGATTTCGTCCGCAGTCGGCAGGTTGACCGGGCCACTGACGACTTCACCGTGATCTTCGCTGTCGACCTCGATGATTTCTTCTTGGGCAGGAGGGGGGCTTGGTGCTGCTGCCGGTTTGACCACCTTGCCGTCGAAATCGTTGGCTTGCCAGCGACTGAACGCTGCGAGTTGTTCTTTCGGGATGACGCTGGACATGGGGTCAGACCATCTGTTCGCCACCGGCGCCGCCGAGGACGATCTGGCCTTCGTCGGCCAGGCGGCGGACAATCTTCAGGATTTCCTTCTGCTCGGCCTCGACTTCCGACAGGCGGACCGGCCCCTTCGATTCGAGGTCTTCACGCAGCATCTCGGCTGCCCGCTGCGACATGTTTTTGAATATTTTCTCGCGCAACTCTGGCGAGGCGCCTTTCAGTGCCATGACCAGCGAGTCGGATTGAACTTCGCGCATGATCATCTGGATCGAACGGTCGTCGATATCCATCAGGTTCTCGAAGACGAACATTTCATCGAGGATCTTTTGTGCCAGGTCGGGATCGTATTCCCGGATTGCATCGACCACTGAGGTTTCGTTGGCGGTGCCAATGAAATTGAGGATTTCCGCAACGGTACGTACGCCGCCCATGGCCGTTCGTTTGATGCTTGTGGAGCCGGAGAGAATCCGCAGCATGGCTTCGTTCAATTCACGCAACGCCGCAGGCTGGATACCTTCCAGTGTTGCGATGCGTAGCACGACGTCGTTGCGCAGGCGCTCAGTAAAGTGGTTGAGAATCTCACTGGCATGATCATGCTCAAGATGGACGAGAATTGTTGCAATGATCTGTGGGTGCTCGTTCTTGATCAGATCTGCGACGGTCTGCGCATCCATCCATTTCAATCCCTCAATGCCCGAGGTTTCACCACCTTGCAGAATGCGGGAAATGAGGTTCGACGCCTTGTCGTCGCCCAGTGCCTTGGTCAGTACCGAACGAATATAGCTATCGGTATCCACGTGGACCGCAGAATGTTCTTCTGCATCCTTGTGAAATTCATCAAGTACCGCTTCCACGGTTGTGCGCGGTACGCTCTTCAGGGCGGCCATGGCGTGACCGAGCTTTTGTACTTCACGGGGGCCGAGGTGTTTGAGAACTTCGGCTGCGTGATCTTCACCCAGCGCGATCAGCAGGGTTGCACTTTTTTCCAGTCCGTCGTCAGCTGGCATTGGCGCCGATCCAGTCCTTGATAATGTTGGCTACCGCCTTGGAGTCGGCCTGCGCGAAATCGCGCGCTTTTTGTACCTTGGCAGCATAGTGGTCGATCTGCACGATATCCTCTTCTTCGCCGTCTTCTCCCAGCACTTTGACGTGTCCCGCTGCACCTGCGACGCCTTCCGCCGTAAGTCGGTCCTCCTCGGTCTCGGGGGGCGGGAACATGGTCTTGAGGGTTGGCTGAATGATCTTGAAATACAGGAAGGCGATTACCATCGCGATCAAGGCGTACTGTAGCAGTTCCTTGGCGTAGGCGATATTTTCCGGATCTTTCCAGAGCGGCAGCGCGTTGTCGGTTTTGTCCGCCATGGTGAAGGGCGCATTGGCAACAGAAATGGAGTCGCCGCGATCCTGGCTGAATCCCATCGCTTCCCGCACCAGATCGTTGATCTGCTTCATTTCATTGTCCGCCAAAGCCTTGTTAACTTCTTTGCCGGTTTTTGCGTCAATCTCTTTGCGATGGTTGACCACAACAGCTGCCGTCAGGCGACGTATGGCGCCCATGCCTTGTTTTGTATGGCGGATCGTTCGATCAATCTCGTAGTTGATGGTTGAGTTCTTGGAGGTATTGATTGGCTGGCCGGCGGCATTCAGCGGTGCGGTCACGCCTGCTGCATCAATCCGTCCGGGAATGTTGGTCGCCGGAGTTGGTGTCGCAGCAGCACCTGCCGCTGGTGCTGTCAGTGGTGCGGTGGCCGGTGCTGGTGGCTGATTGGTCAAGGCGCCCGGCACGCCGCCGGCAGGTGAGCTGACGCTGGCCGTTTCGTTGCTTTGCTGGCTACGAATGCTGCCCGAGTCTGGTGTTGCATTGGGACGGAAAGTTTCTGCCGTCTGCTCACTTTGTGAAAAGTCGATATCGGCTGCAATCTGTACTTTGAAATTGTCCGGGCCGAGTACTGGTTTCAGAATCGCCTCAATCCGGCCGCTGATACTGCTCTCCAGTTCGCGAACATATTTGAGCTGGGTTGCATCGAGTCCGGCTTCTGTCAGTTTGCTCTTCAGGGTTGAAAGAAGCGTACCATTTTGGTCAAGAATGCTGACATTGGCCGACTGAAGTTGTGGCACGCTTGATGAAATCAGGTGGGTAATGCCGGCGACTTGGGCGCTGTCGAGGGAGCGCCCCGGATACATATTGAGCATCACGGAAGCTGTGGGTTTCTGCTCTTCGCGGACAAAGACGGAAGGTTTCGGAATAGCCAAATGGACGCGGGCAGACTGTACCGCACCGATCGACATGATGGTGCGTGCAAGTTCTCCCTCCAGGCCGCGTTGGTAATTGACCTGTTCGGCAAATTGGCTGATACCGAACTTCTGGTTCTCCATCAGCTCGAAGCCGATCATGCCGCCGCGTGGTAGCCCTTCCGAGGCCAGCTTGAGGCGAACTTCGTGTACGCGCTCGCCGGGGACCATGATAGCGCCACTATTCGATAGGCGATGCGGGATATTTTGCTGTTCAAGGCTGGCAATTATGTTGCCGCCATCCTTTTCGTTCAGATTGGAAAAGAGTACCTTGAAATCAGGTTGCTGGTTCCAAAGCATAAAACCGACGATGATTGAAATGATGGCCGCAATAGCTATGGCAAGGCCAATTTTCTGCTGTCCGCTCAGGCGATTGAAAGACTCACGCAGGCGATCCACCGGATTTTCCGGCGGTGCGTTTTCTGCGGAGTTTTCAGTTGTTGCTGCCATCAAATGCCGAGTCGATTAAGGTGAAATAGAAGAAGAATCAATCATGAAGCCAAATTTTCCTAGAAATATTCTACTATTACCGGCGCTGAATTCACCTGAACTTTTTCATGACTAATCCCTTGCCTACTGCGGTCGACGCTGCGGCCCGTGACAAAACCGCCGAATTGCAACATGCATTTGCGGTATTCAACCAAGTCTCGGCGGAATTGACGCAGGCTTATGAAGCATTACAGGGGCGTGCGGCATCGTTGACGCAAGAACTTGCCGTGGCGAATGGTGAATTACGTCGTCAATATCGGGAAAAGGAGGCCTTGTCAGAGCGCTTGTCATCCTTGCTGGATGCCTTGCCGGCGGGGGTGGTGTTGTTGGACTCTGGGGCCCGTGTCACTGCTGTTAATCCGGTTGCGATCGCAATGTTTGGCGAGCAGGCACTGGGAGAGCACTGGGGAGATGTGGTCAATCGAACGCTGGCACCGACGCTGACCGTCGGTGAGTGGCGCTTGGGCGAGGCTTTTGTCTCGATGGCGGAAAGTGTCTTGCCATCCGGGGAGGGCAAGATACTACTGATTCATGACATCAGTTCCGCGCAACGGATGAAAGAGGAACTGGAGCGTAGTCAGCGCCTTGCGGCAATGGGCGAGATGGCTGCTTCATTGGCGCACCAGTTGCGTACGCCGCTTGCTGCAGCGCTTTTGTACGCCGAAAATCTTGGCCAGCCAGGAATCGGCGAGGAGGCCAGGGCAAAGTTTTCCGAGAAAGCTGTCGGGCAACTGCGTCGTCTGGAGCGACTCATTCAGGATGTGTTGCTTTTTGCCAAAGGTGAGAGCATCGGGCGTGATGTAATTTTGGCGAGAGATTTGCTGTATGAGGCAGGGCAAACACTTGAGCCATTAATGCGTGAGCACGGGGTCGAGTTTGTTACGGTCGACCAGTGCGCAAACGCAATAATTGTCGGTGACCGAAAAGCCTTGTTCGGTGCCTTGGTAAACCTGCTGGAAAATGCCCTGCAGGCGACGCCGTCAGGCGGCAAAATTTGCCTTGCCGGCAAAATTTGCAACGAATGCCTGATGCTTTCCGTTCGGGATAGTGGCCCCGGGATTCCGCCAGATAAGCGCGATCGCATATTTGAACCCTTCTATACAACCAAGGGGCAGGGAACCGGTCTTGGTCTGGCTATTGCATTGGGCGTGGCCAGGGCGCATGGCGGAAACATTGAGGTTTCTTTGGTGCTCGAAGCCGGGGCGGAATTTGTCATGACATTGCCTTTATGCATGGCGCAAAGCGAAAGTTGAAAAATGAGCGAACATAGTTTGCCGGTTCTCGTGGTGGAAGATGATCCCAGTTTGCGCGAAGCAATCGGTGACACGCTGGAGTTGGCCGGGCGCGCCTATGTTGCGGTTGATGGTGGTCTGGCTGCGCTTAAAGTATTGGACGAAAAAGCATTTTCGATTGTGGTCAGTGATGTCCGAATGATGCCCATGGATGGCATTACCTTGCTCAAGGAAATTCGCAGTCGCTTGCCTCATCTGCCAGTGGTTTTGATGACGGCTTATGCCGAAGTGGATAAGGCTGTCGATGCGATGCGCTCCGGGGCGTGCGATTTTTTACTCAAGCCTTTTGCCCCTCAAGCTTTGCTTGGTCACATCAACAAGTATGAGTTGGCAGCCAACCGGGATGACTCTGGGGTAATTGCCGAAGACGTAGCCAGTCGAGATCTTTTCGCGATGGCCCGACGTGTTGCCCAAACAGATGCGACGGTGTTGCTCACTGGCGAATCAGGTGTTGGCAAGGAAGTGGTTGCTCGCTTCATTCATCGAAACTCGACGCGGCATGATGGCCCGTTTGTCGCCATTAACTGTGCTGCGATACCGGATAGCCTGCTCGAAGCCACGTTGTTTGGCTATGAAAAGGGCGCCTTTACCGGCGCTCAGCAAGCGCAGGCAGGAAAATTTGAGCAAGCCCAGAATGGTACGCTGTTGCTCGATGAGGTGACGGAAATGCCCATGGGCCTTCAGGCCAAATTGTTGCGTGTCTTGCAGGAACGTGAAGTGGAACGGGTCGGGGGAAAGAAACCGGTTGCCCTGAATATCCGTATTGTGGCAACTTCAAATCGGGATATGGCTGAAGCTGTAGCCAAAGGTGGATTCCGTGAAGATTTGTACTACCGGTTAAATGTTTTTCCCGTGGCTATTCCAGCGCTACGCCAACGACCTCTGGATATCCTTCCGATAGCCCGCCATTTCTTGGTCGAGCACGGTGCCCGCTTTGGGCGTGTTGGTATGTCTTTCTCATCCGGAGCGGAGTGTGCGCTCACCGCTTATGTTTGGCCTGGCAATGTGCGCGAGTTGGAAAATGTTGTTCAGCGCGCTTTGATCATGGCACCTGGTTCGATAATTGATCCCGAACATCTGAGTCTCTCTGCGCAACCAAGTGGCAAGCTTCAACCTGCTGCTTCCTCGGTTTCGGGGCAGGAAAAAAAAGGCGATAATATAAACATGAAGGATATGGAGCGCGACCATATCCTGCAAACCTTGGCAGAGGTTGGTGGTTCGAGGAAGATGGCGATTGAGCGCTTGGGTATTTCAGAGCGCACATTACGCTATAAATTGCAGCAGTATCGCGAAGAAGGTCATTATGAGGATTGAGCGTGGTCCATCTTTTGCTTAATCTTTTTGACTGAAGGAGTTGATGATGGACACCAAGGGTATAGAACAGATGTTAAGTGTGTTGCGGACCACCGCAACACAGGCTTCCGGCAAATCGGCAGAAAGTGCTGCTGGTTCGACTGATTTTTCGGAGGCCCTGAAAAATTCGATCGATAAAGTTAATCAGACACAGAAGTCCGCTAACGAAATGGCTGAAAAGCTTGCTGCGGGTGATAGCAGCCAAAATCTGCACGAAGTGATGATTGCGCTGCAAACTGCCAGTGTGTCTTTTCAGGAAATGGTCCAAGTCCGCAACAAGCTGGTTACGGCTTATCAGGACATGATGAATATGCAGGTCTGATTAGGATGTCGTTGGGGTGGTGAACTGGTCGCTCGCCTCATCAGTCCAGGTATTTCTTTGCGGCTTCCAGTTGTGCTTGACGGAAAGCTTCCTGTTTCTGTCGGCGCTCTTCCTCCCGCCTCGCTTGCTCTTCTGCCCTGAGTCTACGTTGCTCAGCCCTCTTGAGTGCCGCAATACGGCTTCTCCGGATGTTCTGGCTGATGATGATCGTTAGGCCAAGAACAATTGTGGCGACGATGCCTTTTTCCAGCGGGCTATTGATGACGTTGATGAGCATCAGCGCGCCAATTGATATTTCAATCCAGAAGTGCTGGTGTTGAATGTTGCTAGACTGCATTTTTAGAAAAAAACATATTGGACGCCAAGGATTTTAACGGCGGCAAAAAGTGTTGCCAAGGTTGTTCTGTTTTGAGGTTAGCTTTGATCAGATTTGCCGTCTTTTGTCTTGCGCTCTCGTTCCAGTCGGGTAATGTAGCGTTCGATCAGCGCTAGCCGCGTGCCGGGTAGATTGACAAATTCACAGCCCAAACGGAGTAGAGGCTCTCCATCTGAGGTTTCAATTCTGGAAACCTCTTTCACTCGCAGGTTAACTGAAGTAACGCTTTCGCCTGGAATCTCCAAGCGGCAGTCAGCGAATAATTCACCTAAGACAAATTGCTCTGCATACTCAATTTTCCCTGTCAGGCACATGCCACCACCGCTGATGTCGTGGAGGGGGAAATCAAAAGTCCTTGAGTGTGCCTCTGTGTCGAATTTGGCCAGCTTGCAGCGTACGGGAGGGTGGCGGGGTGTTTCAATACGGAAAAAATCACGTCGCTGCAAACGCAGCATTTGTTCAGGGAGTTTGCAGGACAATATCGGGTGGTCGTCGATGGTTATTAGTTCAAAAGGACTAAGCCGGCATTGAATTTTGATGCGGTTAACGATCGTTGATAGGGTGATCTGTTGGGCAGACAGCGCATGCTGGATTTGTTCATGCAGTCTGGGGGCATCGAACAAAATACGTCGATTTTCTTCGTCGACCGCAAGTATGGTGCTGAGAAAAAACTCTCGGCCTGTATCAAGATAGAGCGTGACAAAACTATGTTTCTTTTGAAGCGTGCGAAGATGACCAAGAATCTCGCGTGAGTTATTGAGGATGCACTGTTTGTGTGCTTCCGGTTGATCGATTTCAAAAAGAGGAACAGATTTTTCTTGGTTTGAGGGATGCATGTAGCGCAGTCAGGCGGTGGGGTGTCACGACTTGGGAGGTTCTGAATCTTCGCCCTGTTCAATTCGATAGAGCCAAGCCAGCAGTTCCGCGACGGCCATGTATAACTGCGGGGGGATATGTTCGTCAATATCCACTTGTGTCAGGAGGGCAACCAGTTCCGGTGACTCATGGACGTAAACGCCGTGTTCTTTGGCTTTCGCGATAATTTGCTCGGCAACAAACCCCTTGCCTTTAGCAACAACGCGCGGTGCAGCATCTGTTTGGCGATAGGCTAAAGCAATCGCTTCGCGTGCAGAATCAGCCTTCGATTGCTGGCTCATGGTCGATCAATATTTGCCGAACACTCAAGCCTGCTGCTTCTAGTTGTTTGTGCAGTGTAGGAATTTTTTCGCGCATAAGAGTTTCTCCTTCGTTTGAATTCGAGAATATGCGTATACCTAATTCTCCGTCTGATTGCAGATGTATTCGGGCATCAATTCCACCGAGTAGCGGGAGTGTCAGTTTAAGGCGGGTATGCCATTTGGCGGTGGCATCCTCTCCGACCCGATTACGATCTTCAGGGTTTTCTCCGATTTCCCACCACATTTTCTGACCTGGCCAAATTTGTCCTTGCCAAGCAAAGTTTTGATTGGCTAAGCCATCAAGTTGTTGTTGTACGAGTGGAGCGAGGTCGGGTGGGATGCTAGTGGCAGTTGTAGTTGTAGGAACGGGGGACTCTACGCGCACTGATTGCGGCGAACCCTCTGCTGCGGCTGCGATGGACAAGCCAGTTGGTGTCCCTGGCGTGTTTGGCGAAGGGGGGGCGGCTGAGTTTGCCGCGGTGGAACCTTGTGGATTATTGGTGTGTGTGCTGGCTTGATCTACTGGCTGATTGCTCGGTTGTGCAGGGGGTTGATGAGCATTTGTCCGATCGAGTATTGGCGAAGCTTCAGGGAGCGATGCCGTTTGTGTGGCAGGGAGACCGAATGGTGTTGGAACACCTTGGGCGGTAACCAGAGTTTTCCCTTGTGGTTCTTGGCGCAATTGCTCCGTCGGCAATTGCCCCCTGACCCAGCGTGCCTGGTGGGCTTCGTAAAACATCCCGCTCTGCGTCAGTGCCTGTTTGAGTATCGGCGCCAGTTGTACCCCATCTTTCGGCATGCTGGCCACCAGCGCTTGATTACCATTGAGTGGCGCGGCCGGCGCACGCTTGCCCTGACCATCAATTTCCTGCATCAGGTCGCCGATCAACTTGCCGGCAGAGGTCAGTGATGTGTTTACTGAGGCCGTTTGCCCTGAGCGGCCTTCCTGCGGAGCCCTGTCTGCCACTACGGCTAGACTGAGCTTACCATCTGACTCGACTACTTCCAGTTCTAGGCTGTCACCAGCCTTGGCTGAAAAGGGTAGGGCCAGGGTGATGTCGCGCTGGGCAATAACGGCTCGATACGTGCCGTTCGGCAACATGCTCTGGATATCGGCGAAAACCCGCTGCCCAGGCACAAGGTTGCTGAGTACATCAGCAATCCGTTGAGCAGGGGGAACGGGTTGGGTCTGCTGAGATTGTGTCGCACCGGACGCATTGGGCAACTGGGTGCGCAACGTATTGGCAACGTCAGCCGGGATCATGATTGCTTCTGTTGGTTGACTGAGAGCGCGTTAATCAGAGGAGCTATTTGCGCTTTGCGGATATTGCATTCCTCAATCGCTCGCTCCAGTTTTTGGATGAGTTGCTCCAGTTCCCTGCGGCTGATTGTTGCTTGCGTCAGTTTTACAGGGCTACCTACTGCCTTTAGTGCTGGTAATAATTGGCTTTCAATGTCGCCGATTTCGTCCCAGCGCCCCTCTCGCAACATTCCCAACAAAGCATCCAAACTGCTGAGCAGGTTGCTTGCTTCGTTTTTGAATTGTTCCGAAGTGCGGGCGATTAACGAGTTATCCACCGGATTGACGTAGCGTTTGCCCCATTTCGCGCCAGGCACCCGAAATTTCGCCGAGCAACTTCTGCACTTCCTTGATTGCGGCCGGATCCTGGTGAATGTTGGCGTGGATCAACCGTGAGGCCATATAGTCATATAAGGACTTCAGGTTTTGTGCCAACTCTCCACCTTTCTCGTCATTCAGGCTGGCCGACAAACCGGTCAAGATAATATCAATCGCTTTAGTAAGCGCGCCCGATCGACCTTTGATATCGTTGGTTTCAATACAGAAGAGCGCCTGTTGCAAAGCAGATTCAGCGCCATCGAAAAGTAGAATGATCAGCCGATGGGGATCCGCTCCGCGTACTTCTGACTCTAGGTCTACTTGTTGGTAAGCGGCAATAGGATTGGTGAACATGGTTCTTTCGATAATTAGTCAGTTTGGACTTGGCGGGGCCGCCAAGTATTAGTAGTGGGTTTAGGAGGATGATGTCAACTGGGCGAGTTGTTGCCCGAGATAGCCGCTCGTAGTCTGCATCGTGTTGACGTATTTGTCGAGTGCGGTGAACTGGGCACGGTAGCGTTTCTCGATCAAGGAAAGTCGATTTTCGACGGCTTCCTTATTGTCTGTAAAACGAGTCACTGAACTTTTCAGTCCGTTGATTCTGTTGCTGACCATTCCGTCTGTGGATTGTAATGAATTCACGGTGTTGCTGAAGGACTCTCCATAGGCCTTCAATAGATTGGTTACGTCATTTGGAGAATTGTTGATCGCTGTTTCCAGCTTGGTACTGTCGAGTTTGAGCTGGCCATTTTGCTGGATGGTTATACCGATCTCGCTGAGGCTTTTGAGCGTTGCGCCGGATAGGCTGGATGGCGTGTTGGTTCGGGCACTATTCAGCATGCTCAATACCGTGCGAACTGTGCTGTCGCCAGTCAGTGCTTGCCCGGTTTTTGTCACGCTGTCATAGCCGCTGTTACTCTTGATGCTCGTGCTTACCCCGTTGAAAGCGTCTACAAATGCCTGAACCGATGTTTTGATTTTCTCGGCATCATTTTTCGTGGTGATGTCTACGGTGCCCGTCTTTTTTGCGGTGAGTGTCAAGCCGGCAATTACCGAGCTGAAAGTATTTGTGCTTGAAGAGACTTCAATGCCGTCAATTTTCATTTTGGCATCCTGAGCAGTGCTACCAATCAGCCCGGGCGTTGTCGTATCAAACGCGGTTAAAGATGAGCCGCTCGTTGGTGTTGCAGTGGACGAGGTGATCGAAAAGACATTGTCCTTGCCGCTTTTCTCGCCGGTCAGAATCATCCGCTGACTACCGTCATCAGAGGTGACGACTGTCGCAGTTACACCAATCTTGGCACTATTGATACTGGAACTAACCTGCGTGAGATTTGAATCTGCCGCAATCTGAACGGTCTTGTTCGTGGCAGGATTATTGCCAACACTGAAGGTCAACTCGCCAGCACCAAACGTTGTTCCAGATGCATAGGTATTGGAGAAGCTTTTTTGCGCGCTGGCTAGCTGCGTGACCTCCATTGAATACGAGCCAATCGCGGCAGTGAACGATGCGCTGGCGCCAAGAATGTTGGCGTCACTTGAGCTTGCACTCACCGCAGACATCTGCGACGGGGAGCTCAGAGTATTTGCCGCTGTTCCCAAGGTATCCAACCTTGAACTAATCGTCCCATAAGCAGAGATTTTGGTGTTGGCCGAGGAGATTTTGTTTTCAATGGCGGTAAGCGGCGCCCGTTCCGCGGCCATGATGGTAGTCAGCATCTTTTGTAAATCGACGCCGGTACCAATTCCGAGAGAGCTGATGTTTGCCATGATGTTATCTCCTGAGCTTTATCAAGCCTTGTCTTTGATTAACAAGCCTTGCAGTTTATCGAGTGCCCTCGCCAAGGCGACGGCTTCTTCCGACGGCATTTGCCGAATCACTTCACTCGAATTGCGGTCAATGATCTTGACCACGCGAATTCCTGAAGATTCATCGACGGAAAAGTTGATATCCGACTGGTTGGGGGCGACGAATTCAGCGATTTTCTTGATCGCATTGTCGACGTCGTCACGGTTGATATCCTGGCGTTTTTCGTTATCGGTCTGCGTTTGCCGATTGGAGGCAACTGCTGTGGCAGAGTCGCCAGCGATTGGCGACTTCGCCTGCACGGCAGCCTGACGCGCGGCTTGTTGGGAACTGTCGGTCGTTGCTGAGCGCTGGGGCACACTTCCGGCAGTGATTGATTCGATGTTCATTTTCTACTCCTAAACGACAAAGGTGCGGTGCCTTTGAAGCTACCGCACCTTATCCGGAAGGCGAAAGCGTTAAGGATTAACGCAGCAGCGACAGCACGTTTTGCGGAACGGCGTTCGCCTGAGCAACCATCGCGGTACCGGCTTGCTGGAGTACCTGGAAGCGCGACAGGCGCGAGGTTTCTTCGGCGAAGTCAGCGTCCATGATCCGGCTGCGGGCGGCTTGCTGATTTTCGTACATCACGCGCTTGGACTGGATGTTGTATTCCTGATTGTTCATCTCGGCACCCAGCGTGGCGCGCACGTTTGATACGCTCGTCAACATGGTGGAGGTCGCTGTACCTGATGCGAGAGTCACGCTGGTAAAGGAACCCGAGCCAGCCGCAGCTTGAGCCTTGGTTTGAATGTCGTTGCCGGTTACTACCAGCTTATCAATTTCTTGTTGATATTCAGTGCTTGATGCACCAACGGCGGTAGCTGCAGTCTGCAAATCCTTCAATTCGCCAATCCGCAGGACGATATCACCCACAACACTCATGGCGCCATCAGCAATTTGCGCATTGGAAATCTTGTCTTGAGCCTCACGAATTCCGACGGCAGTAGTGCGCGAGGCAGATTCTTTTTGCATACCTACCGCCAAGCCGGACGCGTCATCCTTCGCTGAATTAACGCGCAAACCGGAAGACAGACGCTCCATCGCGGAAGCCAGACCCTGAGAGTTCTTTGCCAAGTTGCGTTGGGCGTTGAGCGAATAGGTGTTTGTGTTGATTTGTGACATTTTGCATCTCCTGGTTAGTGGGTACCTAGGGTTGGCCTACTGCCTGATCGGTTTCTGCCTTCCCGTTTGTACGGCGATTTCTTCGCTGACAAGTTCTTTATCGACCGTGTCAGCGAATTCTTTAGAAAAAATTTAAGTGGTGGATGATTTGATATTTGAGTACCCAGGGGGAAGATGTGCGTTTAGCCATTCATCAAGGTGATCTTCAAGCAAATAGTGGTCGCAGACCCAGCGCCGCATGGTCAATCCTTCGGCCTCTCTGGCGTCGGCATCATGGATACGCTCCCGCAGCGCATCTATCCAAGCTTGTGGCGAGTTGGGGACACAGCAAGCCGGGCTGTTCCGGTAGGGATCTATATCGGTGCATACGACCGGGATACCGAGGATGCCGTATTCGAGTAATCGTAGATTGCTCTTGCCGCGATTGAACGGGATTTCTGCCAGTGGTGCGACCGCAATATCGAGATTCAATGAGGCCAGATAGGCCGGGTAGTCGACCATATTGACGAGCTCATGGAACTCGCTGAGTAGCGGGCGGATTTCATTAGGACACATGCCCATGAATACCCAGTCGGCTTCATCGCGTGTTTTTTCGATAATTTCCTTAAGTAACAGCAGGTCATCTTGATGAGTCACGCCGCCGGCCCAGCCAATCCTTGGTTTCGTGCCTGCTCGTTTGGTGCTCTGTAATGGTAGCCAAGCGGCCTGTGCCAGACGATTTGGTACCACTCTGATGTCACGAATCAAGTGTTGGTAGGTTTCGGCGAGAAATTCGGTCGAGACGACGAGTCGATCGCAGTGGGCAAAAGAAAATTTGAGACGGGCTTTGGGATTCGGTGGGACTCTTGGCCGAAACGGGTTGGTCTCGGCCAATCCGTCCAACAGGTCATCCATTGCATAAACAGTGAAAGGTCGGCCTGGTGCTGAATGTAGTCGAGCAAGTGACTCGAGGCGCTCGTCGGTCATGTAGTGTTGGAGGATCAGGCTGTCGGGTGCCAGACGGATGATCTCACTTGGCGTGGAAACAATTTCCCCATCCAATTGATTCCAGACGCAAGCCTGTACCCTCCCGGTTTGCTGCAGCGCAGTTAAAGGAGCGGTGATCCGGAAATAGCCCTGGCCATTTATGAGGGGTCTGGCCAGTATCCGTGGCAAGTTTTGTGGAATGATCTGCCAGTCTGCAAGGTATCTGGCTTCAGGTGTCGGATGTGTTTCAATGAGGGATAAATTGGAGTTCCAGAACGGGTCGGCCGCAGCATTTGGCCACCAGCGCTGAATAAATGAATTTTCCTGATTATTTTTGTTCAGCGCGCTGAGCGCAATTTCATCGACAGTTTTGGGTAAATTATATTTATCGGTGTTTTCAGAAACCAGATTGGCTAGGGGCTGGCAAATAAGTCGATCGCCATTTTCACGCAAGCGCATGCTGAGATCTGCATCAGCCCAATGATCCGGAAAGTTTGATGCATCCATACCACCAACGCGCAAGTAGCTTTGTTTTTTTATCAGATAGCAGGCATGGGGTAATAGGCTGATATCACGCGGCAGCTGGATGTAATCCAGATAGCCTTCGTCTTTAACAGTGGCGACTCCTTGGTACGGAACGCCGCGAGTTGAGTTCATGCCAAGAACGTAGCCGATGTTCTCTATTTGCGCAGAGCCTGGTCTTAGCAGTCGCGGCATGACTGCCGCGACCTTATCTTCGGTAGCGGTGCGAACCAGTTCGCCCAGCCAGGTTTCCTGTATGACTTGTGCCTCCTCCCGGAGGAATACAATAAATTCGCTATTTATGCGGTCGACCGCAAAATTACAGCGTTTTGCGTATGTATTATCAACAGAGTTGATGAGGGGCTGTATAGATATCCTGGATTTGTCTTCTTGCTCACGTAGAAGCTGAATAATGTCAGGTATTGCGTCGTCCGACTTCAAGCTGATAAGAATTTCGAAGTTTTTATACTGCGTCAATGCAATAATGCTTTCAAGGCAGCGACTCAGTAATTCATAGTTGCCTTCCGAGATGATGCTAATCGTTACCCTTGGTTCGAGCGGTAGTGGGGGCCGGATGCACCAACTTTGTTTTCCGGTATATAAAACCTCAACGTCGACGCCCATCTGTTGGAAATGAGCATGAAGCTGCATTTTGCAGTCAGCGAAGTTCGGGCTGAAGGTGTCGGGATAGCTCAGCAAGATGTCTGGAATGTGCTTGATACTATTCCAGCCGAATTGGCTGGAAATTCCGAGCAGGAGTGCAAAGTTGCTGTTTGCGTACTCATTGTTCCCCGGTAATGCCAGCCAATCCTCCCGGCGAACGCATAGTACGCCCGCCAGATCGGAACTCAGCAGGGCAGAGGGGTTGCAGCCGGGCTTGAAGCGAGGTGCAGTGTGGCTGTCATCGTCGCTGTAGCAATCGTCATCAACGAAAAATGCTTTGGTGTTCGGGTGTTCCGATGCTGAATTAGCAATGCGCCATAAATAGAGCGGGTCGAATTTTATTCCGGCAGGAATTTCGATGATCCAGTCACAGCGCGCTTCTTCGATTCGTTGGGCGATCTTCTCTTTGGAAGCTTCGTCTTGGCCAAGGGGGTGCCAATGAATACAGGGAATGTCGTCTAGTCCTTCCGGTACAGGGATTTCGCTGAAAACATCAAGCACCCAGTCTGAGTAAGTTTGAGCAGCAAGGCTGTCCAAGGTGTTGGCAAAAGACCCCATTTCTGAAAAGCGGAGCCGACTGATGATGTGAAAATGAGGTGGGTGACTGGTTTCAGAAACCTTTGCCGTATATTTTTGTAAAATATTCTCGCGTTGGGCGAGCCAGGAGCGGTGGGCTTGTACTTGATTCTTATTGTTTTTTTCTTTGGTGTAAGTGCTTGCTAGTTCTTTGTTTTTTGTTGCTTGGTGCGAGAGGAGGGGATTGCTCTTTGCGATAGTTTGTTCGGCGTAATCGCAAGCTTTTGCCTGGGTTTTTTGAATTAAATTCTCGATGTCAACTTTGGCATTAAATTCTGTTTCAGAGAGAAATTTTTCAATTTCTGCCTCATCGATCTTTGGTATGTATTTACTTCCAATTTCTGATTCATTTATTCTTGGAATAATAATTTCCGCGCTGTCTAAATGATCAATGAATTGGTCAAGATAAGGGTTTTCGATGTAGGCAACAGCGCATCCACAGGCAAGCGCCTCGTAAATAATCGTGGATGGTTCATAAGTGTAAAAAACTTCAGAAGCACGCAGGATGTCAGCTATTTCTTGGTGCGTTCTCGGTATATTGATTGCCAAGCTGGTTCCATTGGGGTTTGATAAGACCTCTGAACTGATTTTGTGCTGGAAATGAAGGTATTTTCCTGCGTAGTAACAGAATCCCTTGCGTTCTTGCTGTATTTCCCCTTTATGGAATATTCGTCGATCAACCAATGGCATATCCAGCCTATCCGACGAAATGCCATCAAGAATCACCCCGCGGTAGTGGAAAACAAGGTCAGTTTCTGGATAGTGACTGTCCCCCCCCAAGTGTCCTGGTTTGTTCAGTGCCCAACGGGCAACGACAGGAAGATTCAACGGATTACCAGAAGCTACCTCGGGGTATATGCCGATTGGTACAACCCCTGAGGCATCATGCTGTCGCATAATTTCTGGAGTAATCATGGGTGTTCTCAGGTATGGGCTAGTCTGCTCTGGCGGCGCGGTGACATAAGCTTCGTATCCTGATTCGTTCAGTATGTGGCAAAGATAGTGAAGCGCTCTTATCCCGGCAGAAGTTTGCCGGAAGGCTGGTGCAACGATGTAATATGGATGGTGAGTCCGCTGAAAAAAGCCATTCTTGCCTAGGCTTATTGTGTTGTTCATGGTGCGTTTCGTGCCCTAATTGAGTTTGTATTAAGCGGACTACTAGTTCGACTGAGTGCGACGCTGGTTGAGGTTTCTTGACCATGCCGCGAGACGCGGATCATCAGGAAATGCCCGGTGATAATGGAATACCGATCCCTTGGTCAATTCATAGAGATAATGTGGTCCTTCAAGGATGCAGGCAGGAATATCTGTCAATCTATCTGGAAAGCGCCATATTTGCTCACCTTGGCATGAACGGAACCAGTCTGCAGGTCCTTGTCCAAAAATACTGCAGAAATCAAAAGATTTCTTCTCTTCATCGACGACAGTGGTGTAGTGGGTATCAAGGCCGTTGCAAGTCCTATCCACAGAGAAACGATGACGCACTTCGGCTGCAGCATTTTTTGCCAGTCGCAGGTAGTGCTCAGGGTTATCCACAAGCCATCGTAAAGCATCAGCAAAATGCTGCGGACTGGTGATCCGTAATCCGGTCTCCCCATCCCTTACCAATTGGCGTTCTGCTGGGTTGTCCATCACGATGGGAACTACGCCCATAGCCATGGCTTCCAATAATGCGTTTTCCGTCGTTCCGTAATGCAGCGGGTTGAGCAGGTAGACAAAAACGTCGAATCCCGCCAAGGTTTCGGCGATGTTGGTGCGGTAACCGCATAATTCGATCCGGTCGTCCATACCAAGGTGCTTGGCTTGTGCCTCTAGTTCTTTTCCGGTAGTTGGGTCGCCAACCATTGATAGTCGGAATTCTGGTAAATCAACAGCGGCAAGGTAATCCATCAATTGCGGGTGTAGTTTTGCGAAATTCAACGTTCCCACATAGCCGGCTCGTAGCTGTTTGTGTATTGGATGGCGTGCAGGATTGGGCAGGTCATCAAAGCCGCCGGAACTGAAAACCACACCTATTCGCTGCCTGATGTCGGGTTCCAGTTGAGAAAGCGCAGAGTGTTCCAGTGAACAGGGCGAGGTAAATAGGAAGCGATGGGGGGCGCGAACAAAGTCTGGGAGAATCTGCGGTGGGTGTAGACCGGATACATGGCTCCAGATAATCAGTCGCATGGGCGGCAGGTTGCCCGAGCACATCCATGCGGCCATTGCCGGGTGATGCCACCATTCCAGCTGAACAATATCTGCGCTCGCTGCAAGCCGGTTAAGTTCATCAAATGTTGGGCGGATAACCAGTTTTCCACCATGTGTTTCAACATGGTCAGCGAATTGCGATTTTTCCGGTGCTTCCAGCGTGGCAATTGTGTGTTGGATCCCGTCTTGCGACCGTGCCGATTGTTCCACCAGTCGGGATAAAACTTTTCCGACACCACCACCGAGGTGTGCCGTGACGTGCAGAACATGAATTGCTGCCATGGTTTCAGCTTTTTATTACTCTCTAACAAGCAGGGAAGTTTCCTGAAACCAGGAACGATAAGCAGGTTGCAACAGCTTGGTGGGACAAACGGAATGCCAAGCCCAAGCGCCTGCTTGCGGACTGGCCTTTACATATTCCCGCTTCTGGTCTGGCGGTCCGATCAATTTGCATTCGAACAATAGCGAGATATGGTGGGTTCGCGATGGCCGGGTGTTATCTACCGTTTCATAAATCGCCAGCGGTGTCGGTGCGAAGACGGCTTGTGCGCCCAGTTCATTTTCCGAAACAGCTAATATCCGCTCGCCAAAGCTTTCTCCGAGCCGCAGGCAACCGCCCGGGATGTGCCAGCCTTGGCCAAATATTTCATCGTCCCGCCACGTTAAAAGTATTTTTCCTTGCTGGTTACGAATTAGCAGGTCGACATTTACTAATGGGGTAAGGCGGCTGACGCAAAGAAAGAGTTCTTCAGGAAGTCCTTGGGCGGGGGAGGTGATCGTTTTATCAATAAGGCAGATGGCCTTCAGAATTTCTTGATTTGTTTGCGTTGTAGCGATTGTCGTCATTGAGCTAGCGAAAGGTCTGGTCACTGAAGGTTGAATTCCTTGGCCCATGCCGCCCAGGCTGGGTCCGAAGAGATGAGCGCCTTAAATTGGTGTTGATGATCAATCACTTTTTTCGTCTGGCCTTCTTTTCGCTCCAGAGCCTGCGCCAAGGAGTAATGAGCAAACGCGTGACTTGGGTGATTGTTTACGACATTTTCGAAATATCCAATCGCAATGTCGTAATCTCCGACGAGCAGGCGGTGATTGTTGACAAAATTTACATCAAGATTGACTCGGTAAACATAGCGAGATAATTCATCAGGGGTTAAGTCGGAAGTCTGAATTCCTGATTGATAAATGTTGGTGCTCAGAATGTCACTGTCGTCCTTGATCAAGCCTTTTTCAACACAGATTTCGTAAAGCCGACTGCCGCGAATGGGGGCTGCGGTGTAGCAGTTAGCCCAGTCAATGCCGGCCTCCTTGATCATGGTGATGGTCATCTGACGGTCTTCTTCCGTTTCGCCGATGAAACCAAAGATGAAGAAACCATGTACCAGCAGACCGGCCTCACGAATCATATTTACAGCCGGGCCGACATCCTTGACCTTCATCGGTTTGACAATGATGTCCTTGAGAACCCGCTCTGAACCTGATTCGATGGCTAGGTTGGCAATCTCGAGTCCGGCGGACTTGAACAGACGGGCGAGTTCCTCGTCGATGAACTTCACGTTTAATCCACTGGGAAACTCCAAAACCAGGTTCATGCCGGATAGTCCCGCTAGTATCTCCTTCATGCGGTCTTTACGAAGCAGCGCCTGATCATCGTTAATGACGATCTTTGTCATGCCGAATTTTTCTACCGCCAGTTGTACATCTGCCAGAAAACGTGTGGTGCTCATGTATCGCATCGATGTACCAGAGAGCGATCCCGCAGCACAGAATACACATTTGAAAGGACAGCCACGGCTGGTAATGAAGGGCAGGCGAGTTCCGCCGCGCCCATCGTTGTGAAAGGGGTTGTTGTTGCGGCACCGGGTGTCGTAAAGCTCCAGATCGAGCAAGCCGAAATCCAACGGTGGAATATCATCCAGATTTTCGATGTATACGGCCTGCGGGATGTAGCCATTTGCTTGCTTTTCTCGCGTTACCCATGCTTGGTGGGTGGACAGCAGTGCCTGTGGATCGTCGGCGTTGACGAGATCAAGCATTGGAATCTCACCTTCCGAATGGCAGGCGGCATCGAAGTGGGGATTGTATTGGAAGAGTTCTTTACGGCAGTTGGTCGAGACATTGCCGCCGATCACCAACAGTGTGTTTGGGCGTAGCGATTTGATGATGGCCGATACATCTCTGCACTGGGTGAACATCGATGTGAATAGACCGGAAACGCCGATGATGTCGGGTTCGAAGCCAAGTAATGCCTGCTCGACTAATTGCGGCGCGGGTTCTCCGTAGAGATTCATGTCCAGAACTCTGAACTCAACGTTGAAGCGAGCATGTGCACTTACGTAGGCGGCAATGGCGAGCAAGCCGTAGGGGATTTCTTTGTATTGGGCCAGGTTCTGTGCGATGGCGTCGATGCTCGAGTGCGTGGGTGGGATGACGAACAGGAGCCGACGTGTTATGGACGTGTCTTTTTCGACGGGTTTTTCCGTTTGTGCGGATGCCGCAGCCACCTTTACCGGAAAAGCTTTCGAGTGGTAGTGATCGTGAGAGTGATCAGAGGATGCGGACATGGCAGTTCTCATTTCGTCAAAGGGCATTCATGCAGGGAAAATTTTCAGCAGTTTCTCGCGGTCATTGTCGAGAACATCTTCTGGAAACGTGTTGTATTTGTATAGTTGGCACTGAGCCCAGGAAGGATGCATCCCCCTTCTCCTTTGGGTTGAAGGTTGCGGAATTTTCGCAACTCGTCACCGTTCCAGATTTCAGCCAACGATTGACTGGCGATATGCCGAACAAATGGCAGGGGCTCCATCGCACAGCAGGGTTCTATTTTTTCGTCGGGATGGAGTTGCGCGAGGAAAAAGGGTTGGGTGCAAATCCGGGGGGCGATGATGGGGGGGCATTTACCGGAAGCTGGTGCGTTGGAAATATCAATTGCAGCCATGAAGATATCCTTTTCTTAGGGCTTGACTTCCGGAGTCGCGGTAGCATCTGGTCGATAGCACTGCTGTAGCCGTTCTGCATCCGCATCCAGTACGTCTTCCGGGAACATGGCGTGGCGAAATTGCTGACAGGACGCGCAGACGCGGTTGTTGCTACGCTGGCCGAGCAGGAACATGCGGCGGAATGCGTTGAGTTTGCTGCCGGCCCATATGTCGGTCAAAGACTGCTCTGCTGTATTTCCAGTCACCGTCGGTGATTCCATGCCGCAACATGGCGCGACCATGCCGTCCGGGTTGAGTTGCATCATGTAGAACGGTTGCGGGCAGACTTCAGCATCGCTCACGTCCGCGCCATTCTGCGTTTTGTGCATTGTGGCCTTGCCAGCAACGCGGGTGTAATCGATCAGTGGCGTGGCGGGTAGCAGATGTTCTATCGCGATCACGTCCGCAATGTCTCCAAAGAGGCGGTAGAACTCCTTTTCGTCAGTGTCGGAAGTGAGTACAGAGTCGATGATCTTGACGCATAGTTGCGTCCGCCCCCGAATTTGATACAGATGCGTCAGGTTGGCGATTATTTTGTCAATGTCTGAATAAACACCGGTTGTCTTGCCGTACTGCTCGGCGGTGACGCCTTGGATGGAAACGCGAATGCGGTCTACCCCTGCATCCACCAGTTTTTCTGCCAACTGCTGCGTTAGCAGCGCGCCATTGGTTACGATGTCCAAGGAATCTGCTATTTGCGCTGCTTTTGCATAAGCCACCATCTCGGCGATCTGCGGGTGTAGCAGAGGTTCACCCGTACCGGCAAAACGCAGCATTTTCAGTTTGTCTGGGAAATGACTCAGCTCGTCAATGCTTTTACGGTAAAGGTCGAAGTCGAGAAATTTTTGCTCCGATATATAGCCCCTTTGGGCGTTGGGCAGGCTCAGGACGCAATAGTTGCATTTGAAGTTGCACGCATAGACAGGGAAGACCTGTAATAAATACGGCGTACGCAACGGTAGTTCCTGTGCTAGGCGGGAACGAGTGCCGATGGGCGTTTGATTGTCGATGAGCCGGGCTTTCACGCGATTTCTTCCTTTTCGTGTTTATGAAAGGCGGTGCAACAGTATTTCGGCATCTTGATCAAGAATGTCTTCCGGGTGCGAAACGTCGTCGGGGGCGTTGCAGTTGGCGCATTTCGGGTTGCCATCACGATTGCCGCGCAGGTGTTCCTTCCAGAATTCCCGCAGTTTTTCGCCTTGCCACATGTCCAGAAGCCGCTCTTTGTGAATATTACCCAGCACGATGGGTTTGTAGATGGTGTCGCAGGGTTCGACATCGCCTTCGGGAAAGACGCCCAGCATGTAGAAGGCCAGTGGGCAGGCCTTGCGATGCTCAATCGTCCGCCCGTAGCGGTCATAGTTTGTTTTCATGCCTTGGGTGATTTCTACGCCGGCGTAGGCAGGGAGCATGCGTTCAACGTACATGCGGTCAGAACAGTCCTTGAACTTGTCGTAGAACTGCGCTTCTTCTCCTGGATCGAGGGAGACATCCATGATTTTGACGAACAGTTCGGTTCCCTTGCTGTTCTCATGGAAGTAGCGGATATTTTCGTAAATCTCATCGAATTCGACATTGACACCGCCAATTTCCTTGTACTTCTGGGTTGTCAGGCCCTGCAGTGAAATGCGCAGGGTGTCCAATCCTGCCTCGATCAGACCATCGGCCATCTTGCGGGAGAGCAATCGCCCGTTGCTGATGATCTCAATCCGCTCAGCGACATTGGCCGCCTTGGCGATACTGACCATTTCCGGGATATTCTTGTTCATCAGCGGCTCGCCTTGGCCGGTTAGGGAGAGCAGGCGGAAACGCTGTGGAAACTCTGCCATCTGCGCGATGACCTTCTGGAAGGTTTCCATCGGCATGTGTTGTCGTTCAAGACCGTATTTTTCCTTGATGACTTCAGGGGAAAACATATGGGCACAGTAAACGCACTTGAAGTTGCAGTAGGTGCTCGGGAAAACATAGATGCTGTATGGCGTTTGCAACGGAACGGCTGTCGCCAGTTGGGTGCGCTGTGTGCCGTAGATCGGCTCAATTTTGGAAACCATGGGAATCCTTTAGAGAAAGCGTGGGAGCAGCCGGGCTGCATCGGCGTCGAGGTTTTCCAGCGGGTCATTGATGGCGTTGAAACAGGTGCAGCCATTGCATTCTGGGATAGTGTCTTTTTCCAGTTTCAGCATGGTGATGAGCAACTGTTTGCGCTTGGGGCCCTTCCAGATGTCGAGCAGGCTTTGTTCTTTCATGTTGCCCATGGAAAGCGTCAGGGGCAGTCCGGGAACCGGGCAGGGGAATGTGTCGAAATTGCAGCCGATTTGCAGGAAGTAGAAGGACTGACCGCAGACTTTTCGATCAAGATCAAGCTCTTCGTTGTAGAAGGTTTTGCTAGGGTCGACCACGTCTTTTAGGTCATCCATCTGCTGCTGCATCACCACCAGATGTTCAATGAAAATACGGTCGGCGATGTTGCCGAACAGAGCAAAGAATTTTTCTTCGTCTGCTTTCGATTTGAGCGTGGCGTCAATTGCCTTGATGTAGATCTTGATGTCGCCACGGTTCTCGAAAAGATAAGTCAGGTTTTCGAGGAAACCAGGGAAGTCGATTTCCTTGGCGCAAGTTTCCAAATATTGAGCCGAATCTGTTCCCTGAATGGAAATATTGATGTTGGTGAGGCCAGAACTGATCAATTCGTCGGCTTTCTTGCGCGTAAGCAGCAGCCCGTTGGTAATAACTTCAATACGATCTGCGATACCGGCATCAGCTACTTGTCGAATCATCTGGGGTAGGTTGGGATTCATCAACGGCTCTCCTAGTCCGGAGAAGACGACCCGCTTGATACCTTGAGGTAGCTGCTTCAGATTTTCGACGAGCTTGGGGAACCACGTCATGTCCATGTGTTGGACCTTGAGTCCAAGTTTGTCCATGGCGCCATCTGGCTGCCCTTGGGTGGAAATGAGGCAATAAAAGCACTTGAGGTTGCAGTACCGGGTTGTCTCAATGTAGACCGTGAAAGGATGGGCAAGGGGAACGACGTCGGCTAGACGGGTTCTCTTATTGTCTACGTTGGCCTTGATTTCAGCTTTTATTTTGATGTCGGGGGGCATATTCGATTTTCTCCTGGCTTGTTTTTGCTCAGTCGGGGGAGCGCAGTGCATATAAGACCGTTTCCAGACCAAGATAGTTGTAGTTGCGTAGGTGGTAACGGTAATCGGAGCGCATGCTGCTGATCAGGCAGGGGATTTCCCATAGATCGGAAAAACGGTGGTAAACGCAGATAGCCAGTCCGGGGCCAATGGATTCGATGGTTTTTCGTGCACCGTGCAAGGCGTCGATTTCGGCGCCTTCGATATCCATTTTGATGAAAGTCGGCCGAAAGCCTTGCAGGGCTTCATCGATGGCGACGCACTGGATGATTTGATCGCCTTCGGTGCTGACTCGAGCTGCGGATTGGGCATCGTCGTTAGAGGCGAAGCGCAATTGAGTCGTTTCCGAATGTACGCCGCAAGGAAAGAGAAATGTTTGCCGGGGTGGCTTGGGGTGGGTAGCTATGCTTTCGGCGTATTTTCGATACATTGCTACCTGGGGTTCAAAAGCAGCCAGGGTATCGATTTGCTCGACTTGATCGGCGAGTTGTCGAAAGGTATCGCCATCGTAACCGCCGCAATCTACGAAGCGGGTGTAATCCTTGTGCTCCGAGATATCGTGGGCCAGATACTGCAGACAAATGTCATGTGGTTCATCGAGTCGGGTGAAGTCCATGGTGAGATGTGCCTTGAGCAGTTGCAGGAACAGTTCTCGGTCACTTTCTTCGGCCAGCAGTTTGTAGGCTTGTTCGATTTTTGGGCGATCTTCTCCCAGAACATCCAGTTTGTTGTAATTGTCGTCAAAGAGTATTTGCCGGATGCTGCCACCATTGATGCGGCTAAAGTTGATCTCGTGTAGCGCATGGATGTGCTGAAATCCTAGGGTGGACAATGTGGCCTTGATACTCTGGCAAACCTTGAGTGGGAACAGGCCTGACAGGATTATTATGCCCGATGTCTTGGCGGCTTCCAGTTCAGGCGAGTCTGGTGTGAACGTGGGGATGGCGATGCCTTCGGGCTGCGCCGCAGGGTTTCTGTCAATGAATCCGTTGATCGAAATACCGTTTGCTGACAACTGGCGGTACAAGCGTTTTCCCATGTTCCCGGCCCCGTAAAGGTAGAGGGGGCTCTCTCCCAGCGTGCTCAGTTTTCCCGCATCATTTTCGAGTGTTCCTTGCTCGAACTTGCTGAGCAGTTGGTCTAATTTGTTCATGTCGGACATGGATGGGCTCATATTTAAGTATTGGGGTAGAAGGCATCATCGGCCGGGATTTCTCCTTTATCGGCAAATATTGCGCAAACCTTTGGCCAATGTGATGTGGGGGGCCCAGCCAGGCAGAACCTCCCCTTCTTCCCAAGGGGAGAAAATCTCCCGCTTGCGGTAAGGAAGCTTGCCCCAAACAATTTGAGCGGGCTGTCCGGGGTTGGCCTCGTTGAACTGTGTGACGAGTTCCCGGAGGGAAATAGCTTCAGGTGAAGGTAGGCGGTAGAGGGCGCGGTGAGCGGGGGAAAAATTAAGTACATGGCCACAAGCCTGGCTCAGTCCGCGGGTCAGGTCATCGATATGTAACAGATGGATGCGCTGTTCGCCATTGGACATAGGGAGAGGGAGCCCACTCCTGGCTGAGTTCTGTAAATGGTGAATGAGTTTTTTGCGAGGATCGCTAGGGCCGTAGCAATCGTAGAGATGGAGTTCCAGCAAACGGAGTCCATGGGCATCCCGGTAATAGTCAGCAAGGCATGAAAATGCCTGTTTTGTTGCTGCATAGAGATTGGCCGGGCAGTAGGAGGCGTCGTGATAATGTTGCCAGGAGGTGCCAGCAAAGACCATGGCATTGCAACCGGCTTCTTGCATCGCTTCCAGTAGGTAGGTGCCATATTGGATATTGGCCCGCATTAGAGGAGCAATATCTTCGGCGCGGTGCTCCGGGATGTAGAGTGCCGCCAAATGTACGACTACGTCAGGGCGGAAGCGTGTTAGTGCCTCCCGGAATCCTTCTCCGTCTTCGCTGGCTGACCAAAGCTTTGTTTTTGAGAGGAATTCTGGTGGTGATGAACCTGGACGAGACAGACCTGCTACTTCATATCCCAGACTGTTCAGGTGGATGGCCAAGTGGGAGCCTACGAATCCCGTGATTCCGGTAATTAGTACTTTCAATTGGTTTGATCAAATACAAAAGGACTACTGAACGTACTCAGCGGTGGGTGGGAAAGGTCACGAGCTGACAACACCGGGTTGCTTGTTGCCCAAGGGATGTCAGCAGAGTTCCAGAGAATTCCGCTGTCGTGTGCAGGTGAGTACGAGGATGACGTTTTATAGACGACTGTGGCTGCCTGGCTGAGTGTGCAAAAGCCATGGGCTAGTCCTGCTGGAATATAAAGTACGTTTCCTTTCTCTGCGGATAGATGAACGATGGTGTGTTTGCCAAAGGTCGGCGAGCCGGTGCGAAGGTCTACAACGACATCTTGAATCAAGCCATTAATACAATAAACCAGCTTTACATGTGCTTTAGGCGGTGTCTGGAAATGCAGACCACGAATGACGTTTTCTAGGGAAACGGAATAGAAGTCTTCTGTAAAATTGGTGCACAGTCCTTCTGCCTCGAAGGCTTCTTGTTGAAAGATTTTGACTAGTTGCCCACGTTCATCGTGGTGGATGTGCGGGCACAACTCGAAGCATCCAGCGATGTTGGTTTCGATGCGCTGAAAGATAGGCTGTTTCATGCTTGTACGTTTTAAAACGCTGGCCGACAGAATTCACTTAGGCAGTGGGCAACATGCTTTAGTTCGGCCTCTCCAAGGCCCGGCCAAACGCCGAGCCAGAAGGTGTTATGCATGATCCGGTCGGCATTATTTAACGGGCCGGCGGTACGGTAAGTCTTCCCTAGCATGTAAGGCTGGCGCGTCAGGTTGCCGGCAAACAGCAAGCGGGTATCGATCTTGTGCTGGTCGAGGTAGCGCAGCAGGGTAACTCGGTCGAACGGCGCGTCGTCGCGTAGCGTGATCGGGAAGCCAAACCAGGAGGGGGCGCTGCCTGGCGTGGCTTCTGGGAGGATCAGGAAATCGGTCAAATCGGCCAGTTGACTGTGCAATTCGGCGAAATTGCGTTTGCGCGCGGCGATGAAGTCGTCGATGCGGTCGAGTTGTGCCAAGCCAACCGCGGCTTGCATGTCGGTGATTTTCAGGTTGTAGCCGAGATGCGAATAGACGTACTTGTGGTCGTAGCCGGCAGGCAGTGCACCGAGTTGCCAATCGTAGCGTTTGCCGCAGGTGTTATCGCAGCCAGGCTTGCACCAACAGTCGCGGCCCCAGTCGCGGAAGGATTCGATAATTCGCTTCAATTGCGGGTCGACCGTAAAAACGGCACCGCCTTCGCCCATCGTGATGTGATGGGCCGGGTAGAAGGACAGTGTGCCGATGTGGCCGAAGGTACCAACTTTGCGATTGTTAAGTGTTGAACCGAGGGCGTCGCAGCAGTCTTCGATCAGCCATAGACCATGGCGATCGGCCAACTCGCGCAGGGCTGCGGCATCGAACGGGTTGCCCAACGTGTGAGCGAGCATGATGGCCCGCGTGCGTGGTGAGATCGCGGCTTCGATTGCTGCGGTCGACGGGTTGTAGGTGCCGATTTCCGAATCGACGAAGACCGGAACCAGATTGTTCTGCAAAATGGGGTTGACCGTGGTCGGGAAGCCGGCGGCGGCGGTGATGACTTCGTCGCCCGGTTTGAGGGCGCGTTCGCCGAGCAGCGGTGAGGTCAGCGCGGAAATGGCCAGTAGATTGGCACTGGAGCCGGAATTGCAGGTTAAAACGTGGTTGACCCCAAGAAAGCTTGCCAGCTTCTTCTCAAAAGCGTCATTGAAGCGGCCGGTGGTTAGCCAGGCGTCGAGTGCGGCATCGACCAGATTGACGATTTCTTCTCCCCCCAGAACTTTTCCGGATACGGGAACGCTGGTTTGGCCTGGCGTGAAGGCGGTGTGCGCCAGTTTTGCATCGGCGTAGCGGCGTACATGGTCCAGTATGCGCTGACGTTCAATGTCCGGTGTTGGCATGGGGTGTGTCATGGAATATTTGTTATAGAGGCGTGGATTGAATATCGGCGGGGGGGAGCCAAACTTTATGGCTTGGCAAGCGGCTCTCCACGCCTTGCGAGCAAGGTGTTCATGGCAACGCCTCGTCTGCGTACTTTTTTCTCCGCAGCCGGGCGATGGTGCTCATTACTGGTGTGTTCGGTTTTTTGGGGGGGCTTAGGTTAACCGAATTTTGTCTTTTGGGGCGCTTGACTGAGGGTTGGATCGGCGCAGCTTGCCGAAGCCTCATACGCTGCAATTTCCGCTGCACATAAAGCCTGTGCATCGGTGCCGGCAGCTTGTGCGCGATACCAGTCCATTGTGCGACGCACTGTTTCGGTGAGTGGCCATTGGGGTTTGAGGTTCAGTATTGTCTGCACTTTCGCTGTTTCCAGCGCCAGCCAGCCGGCTTCATGCGGCCCGCTTGAGCCATCGCCGTAGTGCACCGCGCCTTGACCGTAGAACGCGCGGGCAAGTTCGATGACTTCTTGCACCGTGGCGGCTGCATGAGGCGACGGGCCGAAGTTGTAGGCGCCAGCCAATTCGGGCTGCTGCCAGAGTTTTTCTGCCAAAGCCAGATAGCCGGCTAGGGGTTCCAGTACATGTTGCCAGGGGCGAATGGACAAGGGGCGGCGAATGTCCAGTACCTGCTCGGTTTGCCAGGCATGGATTGCATCGGGAATTAGACGATCGGCCGACCAGTCGCCGCCGCCAATTACATTGCCCGCCCGAGCCGAAGCTACGGCGACGCCCTGTTCGCGCAAAAAAGCATCGCGGTAGCTGGCAATTACGATTTCACTCGCCGCCTTGCTGGCACTGTAAGGATCGTGACCACCTAACACATCGTTTTCACGATAGGGGTAGGGGTGTTCCATGTTTTGGTAAACCTTGTCAGTGGTCACCATGACTGCCACGCGCACTGAGTCCAGGTCGCGCAGGGCATCAAGTACGTGCGCCGTGCCCATGACATTGCTTGCATAGGTGGCAATCGGATCGCGATAGCTGGCACGTACTAAAGGTTGCGCGGCAAGATGCAGGACGACTTCGGGGCGTACGGCACGAATGATCTGATTTGTGCGGTCGACCTCGCGAATATCGCAAAAATGGCTGGCGATACCTTCGGAGATTCGAGCCAGTTCAAACAAGTTGGGCTGGGTGTTCGGTGGCAATGCCATGCCGGTTATTTCTGCGCCCAGTCGTTTTAGCCACAACGTAAGCCAGCTGCCTTTGAATCCGGTGTGGCCGGTAATGAGTACACGCTTGCCGCGCCAGAAGTCGTGTGCCATCACCATTTTTTCCAGGGGGCGTTGCCGGAGAGCCAGAGTTGTTCCAGCAAGGTTTTGTCGCGCAGGGTGTCCATCGGCTGCCAGAATCCTCGGTGTTGCCAGACAGCAAGCTCTTTTTGCTTGGACAGCGTTTCCAGCGGGCCGGCTTCCCAAAGTGATTGGTCGTTGTCGATCAGATCGATGACTTTCGGTGAAAGGACAAAAAAACCGGCATTGATGACGCCGTCACTGCCGAGCGGCTTTTCGTGAAACTTGGTGACCAGCGAGCCGGAGATTTCCAGTGTGCCGAAGCGCCCTGGTGGAGTCGCTGCTGTGACCGTTGCCAATAGACCGTGCTGGCGGTGGAATTCGATGCTTTTGCCGATATCAATATCGCTGACCCCATCGCCGTAGGTGAAGCAGAAGGCATCGTCGTCGGCGAGGTAATTGCGTACTCTTTTGAGTCGTCCGCCAGTCTGGGTGTTTTCGCCCGTGTCGATCAGCGTGATCCGCCAGGGTTCGGCATGTTGTTCGTGGACTTCCATGCTGTTTTTGCTGAGATCAAAGGTGACATCAGACGTATGCAGAAAGTAGTTCGCGAAAAACTCCTTGATCACGTAGCCTTTATAGCCGAGGCAGATGATGAAGTCGTTGATGCCATGGTGCGAATAGATTTTCAGGATGTGCCATAGGATCGGCATGCCGCCGACCTCGATCATCGGCTTGGGCTTGAGGTGTGATTCTTCACTGATTCGGGTGCCGAGTCCGCCGGCGAGAATTACTGCTTTCATGTGCTAATGCTTTCATTCCACGTTTTCGGGTAGGCGCACCTGTTCAGGGGGCTTGGGTGACGCGATTTTTCCCTGTTTGTTTCGCCTTGTACATTGCTTCGTCGGCGCGTTTTATAACGCTGTTTTGGTCGTCTTCCCGACGCATTTGTGTCACACCTGCGCTGAATGTAATGAGTACTTTGTCGTTTTCGTGCAAAAAGAATTTTTTGGTCAGTTCGCGCTGCAGGCGTGTCAGAGCGAGCGTTGCCTCTTCCAGGTGTGTGTCGGGCAATAGAATGATGAATTCTTCTCCGCCGTAACGTGCGATTGTATCTTGCGGGCGTAACGTCTCCCGGCAGACGCTGGCGAGATGAACCAGTGCATGGTCGCCTGCATCGTGTCCAAGCGAGTCATTGAGTTTCTTGAAATTGTCGATGTCAAGAAGCGCAACGCACAGTGCTGTTTCATGACGCAAAGCGCGGGCAGCCTCTTTTGTGAACATGTCCTCGAGACCATGTCGGTTAAGTACCCCGGTTAATTGATCGTGACGCACCAAGTCGCTGGTTTTTTCCAGTTCTTTTTCCAGTTCGCTGACACGTGCTTCGGTTTCCTTGACCTTTTGCTGGGTCACAAGCAATTCGTCGCGTGAACGTTGTGCGTTGATCTGAATATTTCGCGTTTCCCGCATGACTTCGCCGAGCACGGTCTCCAATTCCGAAATATCGTTGGCGGAGCTGATTTTTTCGGCGAAATCTTCAATTTTGTCGTGGTAATCGGAGGTTGCATCAGCAAAGTCGGCCAAGTGATCGACGAAGCCAGCGAGCATCTGCTTGATTGCCTCGCGAGTTTCGAGAAGGCTCGCTTTTAGTTGGCATTGCTTGAAGAGCACTTCCTTGAGGCGGCGTTCCGCGTCATCGACAGTCCGTTGTGAAAGTGGCTTTTCGATAATTTCGCGCACCACTTCGATTTGTCCGTGCAGCCATCGATCATCGATCACCAGTTCATCGATGTTTTCGACCAGCAAGCGCAAAAGGCCCAGCAAGCTTTTGCGTAATTCTCCTTGATCCTCTGCCAACAGTTCGAGTTTGAAGGCGAAGCGCTTCAGGCGAGTAAGGAAGGATTGCAATTCGTCTGTTTTACGGGCTTGACGAATGTCATTGGCTAGCTGCTTTGCGTCTGCTGCCAATTGTGGGCTTTCGATCAATTGGGTGGCGATCGCGGTTTCCAGCGTAAAGGCGAATAGTTCGCGCAGTTCGTGCAGGAGCCCTGGCGCATCATTATTTGGTGGCGCCGTGGAGGGGGCTGTTTTTTCTGCATCCCCACCGTTGACCACAGGATTGATCTCCTGTTCTCGGCCTTGCCCCCATGAGCGAAGCAGGCCTTGCAGTCGAGTATAAAGATTGTCTGGATTGCTCCCGCTGGCGGATAACACATGTTCCAGAGACTCTCGTTTTCGGGCCGAAGTGAGTCCCGTGTGTTTGGCTTCAGATTGCCGTAATACATCAGCAATCAATTCTCCCCAAGATAGTTTTTGGGATTCGGCAAGCCCTGCAATAAAAGTGCTGAGGTGTGTTTGATAGGCGTCCCAGTCACCTGTTTTTACCGCCTCATCAAGTTGCCGCGCCAGACGCATCTGGTCTGGGGAGCCTTTGGGAAGTGCCGCGGCGAGTGAGCGGAGATGGCGTTCCGGAAAGTCTTTTGTGGTCGGCTTGGTGCCGGCGATTTCGTGATAAGCCGTTTGATAGTTGTCGGGAGTTGGTGCGACCCTGCGCGCAGCTAGCTGCTTGAGCGCATCGCGAGCGATTTCGAAGGGATTCGTTGGGTTGGTCATGTAGAAATCTTCTTGATCATATATAATGCGGCCCCTGATGTTGCCCCCGTAGCATGAAGGTCGTGCAGTTGATTTGTAATCATCAGGTAGCGGTTCGATTCCGTTCGGGGGCACCAGTGTCTTCTGGCATGTTGCCGTAGCCTAATCGGTGAGACAAGTCGTTAGCAGCCTTCAGCATGGCTTTGGCAGTTTCACTCTCCCAGTCCACATCGAATTCGCCGACGGAGCCCAGCGATGTGATGGCGGCAACCATCCTGTTTGTGTGATCGTAGATTGGTGCGCTGAATCCATTGATGCCAGGGGTAAGACTGCCACTGGCGCGCGATAACCCGTGCAAACGAATTTCGGTTAGCGTTTTTTCTAGCTGCCGTCTGCATGTGGTGATAGCTGTTTGAGTTGTTTCGGCTTGTTCGCGCAATTCCAGATCAATCAATTTCTTCAGGTGCGGTGAGCGATAAAAAGCCGCAAATGCGCGGCCGGTCGCTGAGCGGCTGAGTGATAGAACGGCACCGGGGCGTAATGTGATTGTGATGGGGTTTCCTGCGTCGACGATTCGAACAATTGTTGCCCCATACGTTCCCCAAACGGCGAGAGCGACTGTCTCATGTATCTGTTCGCAGAGATTGTCGAGTACAGGGCCGGCGAGCCTTACTGGATCAAGTCGTCCAAAGCCGGCTAGCCCTAGCTCCAGAGCGTAGGCCCCCAAGTCATAGCGGCCCGTTCCAGGATCCTGCTCTACGATTCCTATGCGCATGAAACTCACAAGGTAGCGGTGCGCTTTGGCGGGAGCCATGTTGGCCCCTTTGGCAATGTCGCGCAGCATCATTGGGCGTGTGTGTTTTGCCAATACGTCTAGCAAGCGAAAACCAACCTCAATGGACTGTATGCCTTGCCGTTCATTGGCGATTTTAGTGGTCATGATGAGGTAGAGGGAGGGAAAATGCTCATTCTATGCATCTATGACACCTTTGCGTGCAGCAATATAATTGGATATTAAATATAGGGGGAGATGTATGAGGGCTGTTCTCGTAGCAAACCCGAAAGGTGGTGCTGGCAAGACGACGTTGGCGACCAATTTGTCAGGGCATTTTGCCAATCAGGGTAATAGGACGACCTTGTGTGATTTGGATCGTCAACAATCGGCACTCCGCTGGATGGCTTTTCGCGACGCTGCGCTGCCGGCAGTAACTGGCTATTACGGTGGAAATCAAATCGCACTCAATCTGCCAAGAGAGGCTGATTGGGTGGTTGTTGATGCGCCTGCTGGTTTGCAAGGCTATAAACTGACTGATTACATTCGAGCGGTTGATAAAGTGGTTGTGCCAGTAGTGCCCTCCATCTTTGACATGGCAGCAACGGAGGACTTTCTTAACTCGATCCGTACCGAATTCAGTGGATCGCGCGCGAAGGTTGGCATAGTGGCTATGCGGGTTGATCCGAGAACGCGGGCGGCTGTGATGCTTGAAGAGTTTTTGCGTCACTTTGATATTCCTATCGTTGCCTATCTGCGCAATACACAGAATTATGTGAACGTTGCCGCAGCCGGTGCGACGGTATTTGATCCGCCGCGCGCCAAGCATCGTCGCGATGTCGCTCAGTGGTCTTCATTGATTGAGTGGTTGGAAGCCAAGTAGTAAGTTTTAGAAGTAGTGCTTGACAGCATGGGTGGTGATGTGGATAATGCGCCCCTTCGACGGACGCGGGGTGGAGCAGTCTGGCAGCTCGTCGGGCTCATAACCCGAAGGTCGCAGGTTCAAATCCTGCCTCCGCAACCAGCGCTTTTAAGGTTGCAGCGTCGAATGTTTTGAAAATGGTTTAAAAAATTTTTTCAAAATAGCTTGACGGAAGTGAGTAAGTGTTACATAATCTCGCTTCTCTGCTGCAGACGAATCGCAAGAAACGAAACGGCGCGGCGGGAAATGTTCTTTAACAGTTTGGACAACCGATAAGTGTGG
>NZ_JAVBXX010000034.1 GCF_030824335.1 Azonexus sp. | reverse complement strand
CCGGGGTGGGGATCGGTGTTGGTTCCGGTGCCGGCGTGGGCGTCGGTGTTGGTTCCGGAGCCGGGGTTGGATTGGGCGTTGGTGCTGGCGGCGAATAGGTCGTCGTGACCGAAGGGCTTATCGTGTTGCCGCCTGTGTCCGTGATGGTGGCACTATTGCTGACGCTGCCGCCGGTCAGTTGTACGCTGCTGCCTGAAATGGTCGAGCCGCTGGCCAGGGTCAGTACATCAGTCGAGCCGCTACCGTTGGCCGTCAGGGAGACCGGACCACCAGAGGAGATGCCGCCATTCACCGTCAAAGGGCTGTTGGCGATCAGTGTCACCCCGCCCGAGCCGCCGCCGCGAATGACCGTGGAGCCACTGGGGACGATCAGATGACCGTAGTTGCTCAGTCTGACACTGCCATTCGGTGCATTGGCCGTTGCCGTGAGTTGTAGCGGGTTGGCCGCACTGTGCGCTTCCAGCCAGATACTGCCGTTCTGGGCGGTGGCATTGACCGTGGGTGTGATGATCTTCAGCGGGCTTGCACTGGATGTACCAATGTTTCCGTCGGTGTTCAGGGTGATGGAGGTGATGCCGCTGACGGTAGATGAGCCGGTCAGGTTGCCGGTACTGTTAACCGTCAAGTTCACCGTGCTGCCGGTGATGCCTGTCAAGGTATCTGGCACGGTATCGGGAATCGTGTAGCTATTGACGTTGGTGCTCTGGCTGAAAGTCAAATCAACCGGGCCGCTGGCGCGACCGGCTACGTTGGGTGCCGTGATCGAATTGCCGGTGATCGTGTGGGCATCGAACAGGAGTTGTCCGCCGAGGTAGAGGGGGGCATTGACGCTGATGGTGCCGCTGGTCTCTCCGGCGATCAAGGCCAGCGCTCCGCTGCTGCGGGTGATTGAGCCATTGATCAGCAGAGTGCCTGTGTCGTTGGTAGTGTTGGATTTTCCCAGTACGAGCAGCGGGGTCACGATCATGCTGTCGGACAGATGGCTGTTAAGAATCCGGCCAGTGCCATTCGGCGTGCTGTCGAATACCTCGAAACCGGCATCTTTCGCCAGGTTGCTCAACTGTGCTTGAGCTGTTGCCGTCACTGTGCCATAACTCAAATCAATCAAACCATTGCTGGCCAGCCAGACATTCTTGCCAGTAATTGTGGTCGGATACCCCGATTCTCCAACAGCAATTCCATAGTTGGCCTTGAGTTCGACCTGCCCGTTTGTGCCACCGGTGACAGGAGATTTGACTGTCATCAGGCCATCCGAGAGGGTGTTGGATACCGAGAGCAATGCTGAATTTGGCGCGTTGATGCCGTCAATGCCAACTACGTTTCCAATGCTCAGATTACCGGCACTGCTAGCGATTTCAATATTTGCCGCAGAGCCGGCGAGGTTTCCGGCAATGCTGAAAAAACTGTTGCCCGCATGCTTCAGGTTGGCTCCGCCGTTGCTGCTGATTAGTGCCAGGCCATACGCACTGATTGGGGCGCTTTGACTGAATGCCATGCCGGAAGCGACGTCAGACTGCAATTTGACATTGTTGCTGCCAACATTGATGCCTGCACTTCCACCATAAACATGGTTGACGTTGATCGGATTGCTGCTGCGATACGAAAAATTCCCGCCGCTTGTCGTTCCCGCAATCACTCCGGTGGGGTTAGCGTTTTCGAGGGTGACAGCGCCACTTGCGCTTGCATATACGGCGGCACCAGCCAATGCAGTTCCTGCACTTTGGGTAACATTGGCTCCCGTATAGTTTGCGTTCAGTGTGATGGCACCAGCCTGAGCCCCTCCCCCTGCATAGCCGGCCGTCGGTATTACGGTCGACAGGTTCCCGACGACTAAATTGCCAATCGTGTTTTGGGTGACGGAAATACTGTTGAAGCCGCTGATTGAACCAGCGGTCTGGGTGAATGTATTGCTGACAGTCAGGTTGTTGGTATTTGCTCCCTGAACGTTTTTACCAAACAGGCTGCCGCCCGAGAGAGTTAACGAACCGATTGTCGCGCTGCCGGTAATGGTCAGTTGACCTGTACCATCAATGATCAGGCTGCCAATGCCAGTCAGGCTGCTAATGGTGCCGACATTGCTATCAACTGTTGCAGCAATGCCGCTACCAATGGACACACTGGCTCCCGGGGCTGGAAGTAGTCCATTTGTCCAGCTTGCATTGACTCCCCAGTTGCCGCTGCTGGTGAATTCGCAGACCATGCACGAAGTGGGGGCACTCAAATTGCCGGTGGCGCCATCGTAGGCATAGCCGGATAAGTCCCCATTTACTTGGATGTTTGCAAAGGTTCCGGTTCGACTGTCTGCAGAAATAATCAGCACTGGAACGCCAGCGGTAATATCGTCTAGCAGTTCGAGTGTTCCGGCGACCGTTGCGCTACCCGATGTCAGTATCTGGTCCCCTGATCCGGGATGCAAGGCCAAGGTGCCTGTGGCAGTTTGTGAGAAGCTCGTGCCAGCTTGTAGGGCTGCTGGATCCGTTCCGTTGCCTAATTCGATCCGGCCGCTATTGGTCAAAGTGCCCCCACTGACCGACAAACCTTCTTCAATAGTCAGCGTTGCGCCCGAGTTGTTGGTCAGGTTGCCCGTGACTTGAGGGGGATTACTTCCATCCGACAGTATTGCAATTGATCCAGAGTTGGTCAGGTTGCCAGTAATTGTTGTGCCGTTTTCAATATCGATGGTGCCGAAGTTGTTCAGATTGCCTGTGATGCTAGCGCCATTTCTGCTCTCAATTTTTCCGCTGGCAGCAACGGTTGTTCCGACAGGGGCATTGATGGTTAGTGTCCCACCCGAGCCTCCATCTCCCCAGGCGTTGAGTCGCCCGGCAATCGTCAGGGCACCGCCTGTAATATTCAGGGCTATATCGCCGCCTTTTGAGAATAAACCTTCACTTCCATCTGTATTGCCGATGGTGAGGTTTCCGGTATTGGCGAAGCTGAATGGGAAAGAAGAGAACCCGGTATAGTCCATTTCCGAATTCAGTTTTCCAACTGAGTTAGCGGAATTGGTCAGTACAATATTGCCTCGACCTTCAACTGATAATGTACCGGCAGCAAATGTCAGAGGAGCGGTTTGGGTAATACCGGCACCGGTTTTCAGTACAAATGTCGTGGTCGTTCCGGGAACGCTGATTGGTGCGGAAATCGTGATTCCAGAGGTCAGCGTAGGGTCTCCCCAAGGCGCGTTTTGATGACTGTCGATGGTGATTGTGCTGGATGAAAATTTATTCAGTTCTGTTTGCGATATTTCCAGTGCATCACCCGAATGCCCTGGACTGCCGAGATCTATATCCAGAGTTTTCGAGGCAATCCGGATGCTTCCCGCCGCGCTGGCGATTCCCGCAGTATCCAGATTCAGCATGTCCGTGAGCAGGGTGAGATTGCCTCCGGTAGCCAGCGTGGAACCGGATTGCAGAAGAATTTCGTTGCTGTCGAGAGTGATATTTCCTGTGCCAGAGTTAAGTGATGCAGCAACTGTATTGCCGAGGGCTAGTGATGTATCGCCCATCAGGTCAATGTTGCCGCCATTGCTATTGATGGAAACACCATCGCCGACCGTGATGGTATTTGCGCTGGCATTCAGCCCAAGTTTGCTGTTGGTGCTGCCAATGTTGGCATTGATTGCGATTGTCGAGGCCGCACTGGTTCCTGTGAGTGTGAGGGTGCTGTCGGTTGCGCCGGTTTTGTTGATCGGGCTGCTGACCGTGATCGAGTTCGTCGCAGCCAGACTGACGTCGGTGCTGCCGAGAAGCGCTGCTAGCGTACTCGCCTTGATATAACTCGGGATAGTGCTTGGCAATTCTCCCGCAGTAATATCCGTTGTAACGTCGTCGCCGACTTCGTCGGGGGTTCCATCTCCATCTTTGTCGGCAACGTTGCCAATCACCAGCTCGTCCGGGTCTAGCAACAGCGTTCCCCGTTTCCCATTCCCCGCCGACGTATCTACCTTGGCCTGAAAATCCAGCCACTTCTTGCCGGAGACTTCAACGAACCCACCGTTACCGCTTTGCTTGCCGCCGCGTGCTTCAATGTTGCCGTAGGCGCGGGTGGTGCCGTCGCCCCAGACGATGATGGTGCCGCCATCGCCGTTGTTGCCGGCGTTGGCTTTCAGCGTGGCATTCTTGCCGAGCAGGGTGGTTTGGGCGTTTTGTACGTCAGGATTCTTGCCCTGGAAATCGCCGCCAACCAGAATGCGGCCGCCGTCGGTATTGCCTGAGGCATCGAGGACAGCGTTGCCGGTGACGGCGACGCGCTCGCCGAGCGCCCGGATCGTGCCGCCCTTGGCTTCGGTGCTGCTGGCATCAAGTGTGCCGAGGATGCGGGTGTCACCGGTACTTTCCACGCTGATCGAACCGCCGTTGGCCTGAGTGCCGCGGGCGTTGGTGTTCGAGCCTTCTTCCAGCGTGACCTGGCGGCCCTTGAAAACGATACGTCCGGCTGCGTCGACCGCAACACTGTCGGCGGAAACCGTTCCTTTTTGCTTGAGCAGGGCACCGAACAGGCTGACTCGACCATTTTGGGCCACAATCTGGCCAAGATTGATGGCTTGATCGTCGGGGGCGGAAACCACGATCTGGACATCGGGGTGGGCGTTGTCCACCAGGCTGACCTGACGGCCGGCGGCAAGCAGGACTTCGCCGTTCGGTGCATTGATGATGCCGGTGTTCGCGATGTCCGGGGCGATCAGGTAGATGTTGCCCGCACCGGCGTTACTCAGCGTACCTTCGTTGCGGATGTTGCCGGCGACGCCGCCGGCCGAGAAATTCATCCGGCCAGCGAGAAAGTCGGCATTGCTGACATTCAGCGTCGAGGCGACAAAACCGGGGATATCGATCCGGGCACCTTGTCCGAACAGGATGCCGTTCGGATTGATCAGCCAGACCCGGCCATTGGATGTCATCGCACCATGAATCGCGCTGGCCTCGCTACCCGTCACCCGGTTCAGTACCGATGAAAGGGCCGATTGTTGCTGGAAGCGAACCGCTTCGAGCGCGCCGACCGAGAAGTTCGCCCAATTGATGATGGCGCCCGGCGTATTGGCGATGTTCAGCGTGTTGCCGTTCTGCGTGATGGCCGCGCTACCTGCGACGACCTGTGCGCCGTTGGGAAGGGCAAACGCCGTAGGCATCGCAAAGCAGGCGGCGACCGCCAGAGCCAGCAAGCGCGGGTGGAAGTGACCCTTCTGTGTCGAAGGGGGAAAAGCTGGGGTGGGGCGAGCCATGGCGAGCTCCTTGTCTGCGGGACTGATTTTCACTGTAGTTCATTCCGGGTGAGGGTGGCTTTTTCTTGCATGACATGCAGGCTAGAAAAAGACGCCGATCCGGCCGTGGAAGCGTTTGTTGCCAGCGGGCTGGGCTTCGCTGCCGTCAAGTACGTAGGCATAGTCGAGTTGCGCGGCAATATTGCTGCTGAGGGTCCAGCGCACACCGATGCCGGCACTGGAAACTTTTTCGCTGGCGATTTCACCGGGTTGAGGGTTTTCCCGGGAGAGGCTGCCGATATCGTAGAAACCAACCACACGGCAAGCTTGCCCGGCCAGGTATTTGCCGCACAGGTTCGGCGTGTACAACTCCAGGTTGCCCTGAATGCCACGGTCGCCGGCGATTTCGCGCTCCAGGAAGCCGCGTACTGAACTGGCACCACCGATGCCGAACTGTTCGCCTGGTACTTGCGGGGAATTGGCCCATTGCGCCGTGGTCACCAGACGCCATTGCCAGTCACCGGCCAGTGCCTGGCTGAAGGTCAGACCGCCGCGCAGCACCTGATAATCGCGTTTGGCCCCCTGGCGGGTGGCGGTCACATTGGTTTGCGCACCGTCGGGGGCGCCACCCAGGTTGCGCGAGTAGGTGAGATTGAAGCCGAGTTCCCGGCCTTCCTGAGCGATTCTGCCGGCGTATTGCAGGCTGACTGGCCGTATGCCGACATCGCTGCCGAGTTGTTGTCCGGCTGCGACGACGCTGTTCTCGAACTGTTTCTGGTCGATGCCAAGGACGAGTTCATGGTCGTAGTCACCCTGGCGCTGGAGTTTGCGCGTGTAGCGCATGCCCATGGAGCTGCCTTTGCCGGTAATCGCCAGATTGAAAGGGCCGGCGGCAATCGAGCCTGCATCGACGTCGGATTTTGCTGCGTAGATGTCGATGACATCGCCCAGCTCGTACAGAGGGATGCGGTAGGCAATGCCGTAAACATTGACTTGACTGGCCTTCTCGGGGGAGGTCTGGTATTGCAGCGTCAGAATCTGGTCCCGGTTGAACAGGTTGCCGTGCTGGAAGCTGACGCCGATTCGGTTGCGCCCTGTTTGCGGTGTTCCGGTGTTGTCCAAGGTAAGACCTACGCGCCAAGGTCGCTGGTCGGTCACTGCAATGCGGGCATCAATCTCTTCAGCGCTTTCTCCTGGGCGGAATTGCAGGTTGAGCTTTTTGAAGGGATTTTCGTTGGCAACGCGCAAGCTGGGGGAAATTTGCGCCAGACGTGGAATCTCTCCTTCGCGCACGGCAGGCAGGCTGTTGCGGATATTCGCGTCATCGAAGTGCTGATTGCCATCGACCTCGACCTTGCGGATTTTTGCTTCAATAACCCGGAATTGAACCTCTCCCTGTTCCAGCACCTGTTCGGGAAGAATGACCGAGACGGTGTTGAAACCGGCTTGGCGATAGGCATTTTCCAAGGCTTCCAGCGCCTGTTGGACATGGCCGAAGTCACGTTCCGGACCAAGGAATGGGGTTACAGCAGCATCAATGGCTTCCTGGCGCAGCAGCGAATTGCCTTCAACCTTGAAGTGCTTGATCGAGAATTTTGGAATGTCTTGTGCTGTGGCAGATGCAACAGACAAGCAGAGCGTTGTCGCAAATGCTGCGGTCAACGCCGCGCGAGGGGAAAAATATCGAAGCATTACCCTGCCTTTCAAAGGCAAATTTAACGTTTTGAATCGTAAAGCAAGCTAGCCTGAAAGGCCATAGCATATTTGATGCCCGACTCATGTCGGAGGCAGATCAGGGGAGTTCGGATGCTGGCATGCGGGCCAGAATGATGCCGGTTTTACGGGCCAGGCCAGGGGCGTTGCGGTTGCGGTCGTAGAAGCGGGGGTTGGGCACCATCGCCGCGAGTTTGGCCGCCTGGGCTGCGCCAAGCTGTGCTGCACCGATGCCGTAATAATGGCGTGCCGCAGCCTCGGCGCCGAAGACGCCGTTACCCCATTCGATCACGTTCAGGTAAACCTCGAAGATACGTTGCTTGCTCCACAGGGCTTCGAGCAGCAAAGTGATGACGGCTTCGTTGGCTTTACGCAACAGGGATTTGTCTGGGGTCAGGAACAGGTTCTTGGCCAGTTGTTGGCTGATGGTTGAGCCGCCGGCGACGAAGCGGCCTTTTTTCTGATTTTTCTCGATGGCTTTCTGGATGCCATCCCAGTCGAAACCTTCATGGTCGACGAACTTTGCATCCTCAGCCGCGATGATCGCCCGCTTGAGCTCGGTGGAAATACGTGCGTAAGGGACCCACTGATGGCGTAGTTCAGCCGCCGGGTTCTTGGCCTGCAATTCGCTTAGCCGGATTTCCATGAAGCGGGTGGTTCCCGGATTGAAGTGTCCCCAGTACATGACCCAGAGAAACAGCCACAGCAACCAGGTGCAACCGAGTGCGATCAGTCCGAACAAGCCCCACTTGAGCCAGCGGCTGGCTGCTTTCATCCCTTGAGTGCGCTACGCAGGCTGGCCAGTACGGGGGCGCTGGCCGGATGTCTGCCGCGCCAGACCGCAAAGGCTTCGGCGGCCTGTCCGACCAGCATGCCCAAGCCGTCGGCACAAAGGCTGGCGCCTTGTTCCCGTGCCTGTTTCAGGAAGGGGGTTTCGCCCTTGCCGTACATCATGTCGTAGGCCAGGCTGCCTGGCGCGAAAATGCCGGGTGGCAAGGGCAGGGTTTCGCCAGCCAGACTGGCGGAAGTGGCGTTGATGGTCAGGTCGAATTGTTGTCCCGCCAAATCGGTGAAGTTTCCGGCGCTGAGCGCGCCCCGGAGGAGGTCCCCTTGGGGGGCTGCAATATCCGAAAAAGCCTCGGCCAGCGCACAGGCCTTGTCAGCAGTACGATTGGCGATCATCAATGTCGCCGGTCGGCCGGCGAGCAAGGGTTCGATGACACCCCGTGCTGCACCGCCAGCGCCTAGCAGAAGTATGCGTTTGCCGGCCAGCGAAAATTTCAGATTGCCAGTAATGTCCGCTACCAGACCGGCACCATCGGTGTTGTCGCCGAGAATGCGTCCATCGACAAAGCTCAGGGTGTTGACTGCGCCGGCCCGTGTTGCGCGAGGCGTCAAGGCATTGCAGAGGCGAAAGGCTTCTTCCTTGAACGGCACGGTGACATTGGCGCCACGTCCGCCGCGTGCGATAAATTCGTCGACGGCTTGCCGGAACCCATCTACCGGTGCGAGACGTGCTTCGTAGCACAGCGCTTCTCCGGTCGACGCGGCAAAAGCGGCATGAATGGCGGGAGATTTCGAATGGGCAATCGGGTTGCCGAAGACGCAATAGAGATCAGGCATGTGGCTCAACGATTGGAAGTGGCAAGCGTATCACCGGGGACGAAATTCCATTCCCGGGCAAAGGAGAGGACGCTGGCGTTGCCCATGGCTTCCCGGGGGACGGGGCCGAACGGGGCTGACATGCGCAGGATGCGCAAAGCAGCTTGGTCAAGCAGCTTGTGTCCGGAGGATTGGGAAATTTCCGCGCTGTACAGACTGCCGTCTGCGACATTCAGTTCGACAAAAATCACGACCCGACCATATAACTTGCCGCGCGCTTCCTGGGGGTAATTCAGTGTGCCAATGCGTTCTATCTTGCTGCGCCAAGCATCAAAATAATAGGCCAGTCCATATTCCTGGGCACGCGAGCCGATGACTTTCTTGACCGGGCGCTTGTTGTATTCATCAATCGATTTGTTGATTTCACCTTCAAGGCGGGCCATCGCGCGTGCCGACTCGGCCAGGTCGAGGCCACTGAGCGGGGTGGCCGGGGTGGGTTGATTGCTGCGTGTTTCGGCGGCGGCAATTTTGGCCAGGCTTTTTGCTTGCGCCAGCATTTTCTGCTGCGCAACTTCCAGTTCCTGAACCCGCTGGCGCATTTGCTGCAAATCGCTACCCGTGGTCTTCTGCTGGGTAGATGGCAGCGGTGTCTTCGCCCGGCGGTTTTCGTCAGTGTTGCCGCCCCCATCGAGATTGGCTTGGGCCAGCGCTTGCGCATCGTTCGGGCGGGATTTGCTGCGGGCGTTGACCAGAACGATATCGAGCGCCTTTTCGCGCATGACTTTCGAGGTTTCCGGGAAGGCGAAATGCAGGCTCAACAGCAAGCCATGCAGGCACAGAGAAATGCCGATCGCCAGCAACAAGCGTTTGTCGCTGGGTAGATTGTCAAATTTGGGTATATCCCGAAGCTTCACTGTGCTTCTTCCTCTATTGCCTCCACGGGCACGGGGGCTTCGAGCACGCTGACGAAGCGCAGGCTGATTTCGGGGGCCAACAAATCGATGCTTTCAACCGCCAGGCGCAGGCGCTGCCCCTGCTGCAGGTCGGTCGGCGCCGAAGGTACGCGTACCATCAATGGCAGGTGATCGACCTTGACCAGTTGCTCGCGGCGCACGGTGGCATCGATTTCGCTGATGTTGTGCTGCTGCAGCCAGCGCAGGCACCAGTAACGCTCCATCGAGCGCTGGAAATCGGCGTAGGCGGCATAGGTCAGTTCGAAATCGCGCATTGCGGCGAACAGTTCGGCAGATTTTTGCGGGAAAGCCGGTGCTTCGCCCTTCAGGCAGGCAATCAACTGCCATTGGTTGACTAGATCGCAGTAGCGGCGCAGCGGCGAGGTCATCCATGCGTATTGCGGCACGCCAAGACCTTCGTGCGGCAGCGGCGAGGTGGTCATGCGCACCTTGCCCTGGGTTTGCGCGCGATACAGGCAGGCGATGTTTTTCTCGGCAAGCAGGCCGCCCCAGGTCGAGTTGGCGACGATCATCAGTTCGGCGACCAACTTGTCGAGCGGGCTGCCGCGCTTGCGCTCGGAAATTTCCACCGTGCAGGCATCCGGGTCGGCCAGATCGCCGACGATCTCGAAGTTGTAGTCATTAACGCCCTGCGTCGCCGACGGCTTGCCGCGCCGGCCTTCGCAGGCGTTGGCAAAGTGCCACAAGTGGACCAGTTCGTCCTTGAACGGCTGGTCGGGCAAGGGGCCGCCAATGGTTTCTGCGTTGAACCAGGGTTCGACTTCGTGATGGCGCAGGTTGGCGGCGATATGCACCATTTCCAGCTGCGACTCGTGCGAAATGATCTCGAATTGCTCGTTGACCGTGAGATAGAGCGATACCGCCGGGCAATCGACGCCACCGGCCAGTGTGTAGTTCTGGACCACGGCATCGGGCAGCATGGTGATCTTGTTGCCCGGCATGTAAACCGTCGACAGACGGGCGCGCGCCAAGCCATCCAAGGGCGACCCATGTTCGATGGCCAGCCCCGGCGCGGCGATGTGGATGCCGATGCGCGAACCGATACCGGGCAAGCGAACGACCGACAGGGCATCGTCGATTTCAGTGGTGTTGGCATCGTCGATCGAGAAGGCGCGGACGTCGGCGCGCGGCAAATCGCGCGGCAATTTCGGCGCGTCGAGTGCTGGAAAAGCCACGCCCTTCGGGAATTGTTCGTGCAGGAAACGGCGGTAATGCAGGAAATAGGGCGACTTGATCGCGCCGCACTGGAACAGCATTTGTGCGGCACTCAGCCCGGTTTCGGCACAGGCCGTCTCGAAGGCCTTGGTTTCCGGTTTGTTGCGATCCGGCGCATAAAGCAGCGCATCGGTCAGCCCGCCGATTTCCGGCGGCAGGCGGAATGCCTTCAGTTCGCTGATCCAGCCTTCCATCGCGAGCGCTTGCTGACGCTTTTTTTCAAGACTGGCCAGAGCAGCTGCGAGAATGTCGGCAGGCGCCTTGCGGAAGCGGCCCTTGCCTTTGCGATGGAAATAGACGGGCGCAGCGTGCAGGGCAAGCAGCACCGCCGTCGCTTCGACCGGCGCGGGCTCGTGTCCGTAGTAATCACGGGCAAAATCCAGAAACGAAAATTCGCCATCGCTGACGCACTCCCACAGGAAATCGGCTTCGATCTCTTCCGCCTGTGGCGTGGCCTGGTCAAGCAGGCTGGCCGCAGAGGGTTTTTCGAAGCGCAACAACACCGTTGCAGCCTTGATCTTGCTGCGCTTGCCCGTTGGCATTTCGACCTGCAACGAGCTGTCGTTGTCGGCCATGATGGTGCCGGCCTTGAAGCCGCCGTCTTCTTCAAACAATACGTTCATCGGCGGATTATATCCCGGCGAATTCAAGTATTTGCGGGATGAACTCGGGAAAACGGGTGAAGCTGTGGTCGCCGCCCTCGATGATATTTTGCCGACAACCGAACCAGAAAGCTTGTGCCGCATGGTAATCGAGCACTTCGTCACCGGTTTCCAGCAGTAGCCAGTAACGCGAAGGCGTCGGTCGGACAGCCTGTGCTTTCAGTTGTGCGGCATGTTCGGCCGTGAAGTGAAAACGCTCACCGCTATGGAAATTGGCGTGTTCGCCGATGAATTTGCTCACATCTACCCCATCGACCGCACCAGGAAGAAAGTTCCCTTGGAGAGCTGCTGGGTTGATCAGTACGGCATTCAGGCCGTGTTTCTCTGCCAGATGGCTGGCGTAATGACCACCGAGCGAGGAACCAATCAGCGTGACCGGTGTTTTGCTCGCTTCGATCAGACGTGACACCGCAGTCATTGCGACATCCGGAAACGGCGACAAAGCGGGGCAAATAAATTGATCGGCCAGCCCGCGACGGGCCATTTCCTCGGCCAGCAGGCGTGATTTCCACGAGGCCGGCGATGAGCGGAAGCCATGCAGGTAAATAATCATGCCGTCCACTCCACCCAGCCCATTTGTGCGGTCAACAGCACCAAAAGACCAAAAATGATCCGGTACCAGGCGAAGATCGTGAAATCGTGGTTCGACACGTAGCGCAGCAGTGCCTTGACGGTCAGCATGGCGGCAATGAACGACGCCACGAAGCCGACGGTAAATACCGGCAAATCTTCGATGCGCAGCAGCGCCCAGTTTTTATAAACGTCGTAGATGGTCGCCGCGAACATCGTCGGGATGGCGAGGAAGAAGGAAAACTCGGTCGCTGCCTTGCGCGACAGGCCAAAAACCAGGCCGCCCATGATCGTCGCCCCGGAGCGTGAGACGCCGGGAAACATCGCTACTGCCTGGGCAAAACCGACTTTCAATGCGTCTTTCCAGTGCATCTCGTCCACGCTATTGACCCGTGGATGATAGGCCTTGCGTTCGAGGTACAGGATCAATAGCCCGCCGGCGATCAGTGCGCCTGCAACGGTCAGGGGATTGAACAGGTAAGTTTTGATCGTGCTGTGAAACATCAGCCCGAGCACCGCCGCCGGCAGGAAGCCAACGATCAGCAAGCCAGCAAAGCGCTGTTGCTCCGGATCACTGCTCAGGCCGCCGAGCGCCTTGCCGATGCGTTCGCGGAATTCCCAGCAGACAGCGAGGATGGCGCCCAACTGAATGACGATCTTGAACACCTTGCTCTGGTCGTCGGTGTAATTCAACAGGCTGCCGACGATGATCAGGTGGCCGGTCGATGAAATTGGCAGGAATTCGGTCAACCCTTCGACGATGCCGAGGATCAGGGCTTTCAGGAGAAGAATCGGGTCCATGCTGAGCGCTTTAAAACAGGAGGCAGCATTCTACGCCGGCGGTCGGGTGGCTGCTTCCAAATCGACCAGCCAGCGCAGCGCATCGTCGCGCGTTTCACCGCACATTTCCTGCGAGGGTTGTAGTCCGCTGCAACAGGCCGGGCGCTCGGTACTCCCGAATATCCGGCAACGCAAATCATCCGTCAGGTGTTGACAGGCGACATCGGCCGGCTTGTTCAGGGATGAAATCGTCGGGGCAATACAACAGGCGGCACAACCGGGGCGACAAATTGGTAGGGATTTTGGCATTGGAGGAATCCGTTGCTCATATAATTTTCTGGCGTTATAAAAAAACACAAAACCTAAAGGGGGTTTTATGCAATTGCGTCGTCTGGCATGTTTGCTTGGCGTGGTTTGCGGTAGTGCTTTTGCTTCGGTCGATCAGGATATCAAGTCCCTGATGGAAGCTGGAAAGTTCACTGACGCTTATCACTTGGGGAAGCAAAATCAGGAGCAAATGGGCCAGCCGGCCTTTGACTTTTTTTTCGGTATCGCGGCACTGGATGGTGGGTCGCCCGGTGAAGGCATTCTCGCTCTCGAACGCTTTCTGTTGGCTTTTCCAGACAATCGCTCGGCCCGCTTTCATCTGGCTCGCGGTTACTACATCCTAGGCGAGGACCAGCGAGCCCGCCAGGAATTCACCGATTTGCTAAGCGATGCGGATGGCGCCGAAAAAGTTGGTATCGAGCGCTTTCTCGACGCCATTCGGTCGCGTGAGTCGCGCTACGTACCGACGGCGGCTTTCTTTGTCGAAACCGGCATCGGCTACGACAGCAATATAAATGCCGGAGTTCGGGCGGGCGATGTTGCCGGGTTGCCCGGTTTTGCCGTCAATACCGACTCCGCGTCGGCGCGTGAGCGGGATACGTTTTATTCCCTGCAGGCCGGCGTTCAAGCTTCCTATCCCGTTGCCCCCGGTGTAATGCTCTACGGCGGCTTTCAGGGCAATGGCAAGTGGCATGCCGGCAAGAATAACGATGTTTTTGATCAAGTCGGCCTGGGCGCGCAAGGTGGTGTCAGTGTGCTGAAGGGGCGCAATTTCTATCGCACGGGGCTTGAGCATAATTTGCTTAATGTCGATGGTTCCGCCTATTTGCGTTCGACTTCGCTGCTTGGCGAATGGTCGCATCAGTTCGACCAGTTCAACCGTTTTGGCGCCGGTTTGCAGTACTCACAATTGCGTTACGAGGATGTCACGATCTATCTGGACAAGGACAAACGGCTGGCTTCACCGTCGGGGGCGCCCCAGCGTGACAGTAATATGACTGTCGTTTCGGCCAACTGGACACGCACCTTTGCCCACGCTTGGAACCCTGTTTTTTCCGTAGCAGCAACTTTTGGGGAAGAGCGTAACGACAGTAGCCGGCGTGAATACTCGCGCGATATTTATGGCGTGCGTGCTCATGTCAGCATTCAACCGCATCAAAAACTCGGCTTTGGTGCAAGCATCAGCTACGTCAATAGTCGGTTCAAGGATAATTTTTCCGGCTTGTCATTTTTCCCGAAGCGCGACGACGATTACACCGCACTTGAGCTAAGCAGTGTTTATGCGCTGGATCGCAATTGGTCGATCAAGGCTGAGGCGACTTATGCCGAGCAAAACTCGAACATTGGTTTGTATGAATATGATCGCGGCACCTTCGCCATCAAATTGCGCTACGACTATAAATAATCGGGGACTGACATGAAAATCAAAAAAATTGCAGTGGCCGTGATGTCGTTGCTGGGCACGGCCAGTGTTCTGGCTGCGCCGGTGGGTAGCGTTCTGGCGGTCGCCGGTGATGTCGTCGCCCAGCGTGCCGGGCAGGAAGTCCGCTTGTCCCTGGGGGCCGGTCTGGAAAATGGCGATGTGTTGCAAGTCGGTCCGGCCTCGGTGTTGCAGGTCCGGTTCATTGATGAATCCATCGTATCCCTGCGGGCCAATTCGACTTTCAAGATCGAAGATTTCCGCTACACCAAAAATGCTGCCGATGATCGTTCCATCTTCGGTCTGGTCAAGGGCGGGATGCGCACCATTACCGGCCTGATCGGGAAAAGCAATCCCAAGAATTATGCGATCACGGGCGTCACGGCGACCATCGGTATTCGTGGCACGCACTTCACTGTTGTCTCGTGCGATACGGCTGCACCCTGTAAAAACCCGGACGATACGGAAGTTCCTGCCGGCTTGTACGGCGGTGTCACGGATGGGCGTATCGCGGTAAGCAACGAGGCTGGTGAATTCGAGTTCGGACAGCAAGAGTATTTCCGTGTCGTTTCGCAGACGACGGCGCCGTTGCGTTTGCTCGCACCGCCCTCGTTCCTGTCCTCCGGTTTCGAGTCTGCGATGCGAGGGCGGGGCAAGAGTGGCGAAGTGGCTTCCGCAGCCAAGGAAGAGAGCCAGGGAAGTCGCAACAGTTCTCCCAAGACCAGCTCCTCGCCGCAATTGACGGCTTTGGCGCCAGCGGTCAGTGCACTACCCGAGGCCATGGGAACTACCTACAAGCCATCGGAAAGTCCGGCGATCAATAGTGGCGCTTCCGGTTCCGGACGCAGCCCGATTACTGCCGGCGATGGGCTCAGTCCGACGGCCGTTTCTGGTCTGACGCTGGTGCAGTCGGTCAGTAATCCCAAGGATAGCGCGCAGCATGCCATCGAGTACCAGGCAGTCAATTCGGTGGTATGGGACGCTCAGGGCTACAAGTCAGCCAGTTGCGGGACGGATTGTTATGTTGACCGCAACATGGCGCGCAGCGCCGAACGGGGTGCCGACGGTGGCGTACTTGAGTGGGGGCGCTGGGTTGGTGGGCCGACCGCAGCCGGTGGTTGGGGTTCGGACTTGACCTTCAGCGAAACCCAGGGTTGGCATTATGTGAATGGCACTGCAACGCCGGCTTCCGGCATGCCGACGACCGGTGCAGCCGTCAGCTACAAACTTCTGGGTGCAACGGCGCCGACCTTTGGCGATGGCGTGGGTAACGGACTCGGCATCGGCAGTGTGAAATCGGCCTCGGCGACGGTTAATTTTGTGGCCGGCACGCTGGCGGCAGAATGGGCGCTCGGTTTTGCCGGCGGGAATGAATACAAGCTGCTGCTGCCATCGGCCTCGTTCTCCGGCTCAGCAGTCAGCGGTTCCGGTTCCCTGGCCCAGACGGCTGGTGCGACAAATGTTTGTACTGGCTCGACTTGCGGTGCAACGTTCAACGGCTTTTTCGCCGGTTCTGCAGCCAAATACCTGGCGCTGGGTTATGACGTGGAAACCAGTGCAACAAGCCTGAACGGTGTTTCCGTTTTCAGCGTACAGGCAGCGGCCGAAACGCCGGCGCCGACGCCTGTACCTGACGTAACACCGGTCCCGGTGCCCGAACCAACACCTGTACCAACGCCTGTCCCGGACCCGGCGCCGGTTCCGATGCCGCAGCCCGTTGTCCTGCCTTTGGCAACGCTGACACAAACGACGCTGGCGGCGAACTATGGTTTGCAGGCTTCATCGCTCGGGGGAACCGCAGCCAAAGCGTGGTCGATCAACGGAACCAGCTACGACACTGCCAGCGCTCTGGCCTCGGCCTTGAGTGCAGCCGGTGCGACAGTGCTGAACGACGATGGTCCGACTGGTGGCTACGTTGCCTGGGATAACGCTACTCATGTGGTATTCGGTCCGAGTTTGACGACGGTGCCCACGTCGGGCACCGTGACCTACAACATGCGGATTGCCAGTAACCCAACTGATTCACATGGTCGAACCGGGACTTTCGTTGCCACACCGTTGCTGGTCAATTTTTCAGCCAGGACATTCAGCACTGACGGTGCAATGCGTATTGCTTTTCCCGCAGTTGGTCCGCTTGCCGCAACGTCTTTCCTGTTGTCGGCAAACAATGTTTCCTATCAGGATTCAAACTGGATATACGGTCAGTTGGCCACTGTTTGCGAAGGTTGCAAGACAGGAAGCGCGGGAGGGAGTTTTTCCGGCTGGTTGCACGCCAATAGCGAGGCGATGGGGGCGTTGGTCAATGCTTACGGGAGCAATGAACAGGATGTAGCCATCAAGGCTGACGTTGCGGCAATTTATTCTCATACGTCTCAGCCTGCACCGACGCTGGTGCAGGTCGAAGCCTTTGCCTCGGCTGCAGCCGGTACCAATGTGGTCTCGGAGCAATATGCGACTGGTATGAGTGAGCTCTTGGCCATCAAGGCGAGTAAAGGTGGTTACAACACCATCGCCACACCCAGTGGGGAAAACTTCTACTGGGCCATCCAGGAACCGGGGGTGAGTGGGACCACGGGTTATCACCAGGCGTGGGGCAGCGTGCCAACGGCTCTGCCGAGCAGCGGTACCGCCACATACGCCTATTATGGCGGTTCTACCCCGACGGATAACTTCGGTCGGGTTGGCAGCATCAGTTCGGCATCAATGACGATCAATTTCGACAGCAAGACAATGACTGCCAATACGGCGCCGGGGATCAATATCAGCTATGCAGCATCGGGTAGCATACCGGTGACCCTGTATCAGATGACGATCAATAATGTGCCGATCAACGGCATGGTGCAGCCAGTGCCAACCACCTGTCTTGGCTGCTCATCCGCTCAGGCATATGGTGGCGCGAACCTGAGCTTCGCCGGCGCCAATGGGCAGGCTGTACTCGGTGCGCTGGCGGTTCAGGGCGCCGTTGGGGCAACCAGCCCGACAACGCATGTTGGTGCCGCCGCAGCGATCTGGGCCAAGCCGACGAAATAATTTCGTCTGGCCGCCGCCAATAAAAATGCCGGGTTTTGAACCCGGCATTTTTTTCGTCAATCATGTTTGGGCTGGTTACACCTTGCGATAAACCTCGGCACCGCTCTTCACGAACTCGACGGCCTTGGTTTCCATCCCCTTGGTAAGCGCTTCCTCTTCGGCAATCCCTTGCGCTGCCGCGAAGTCACGTACGTCTTGGGTGATCTTCATCGAGCAGAAGTGCGGACCGCACATCGAGCAGAAGTGGGCGACCTTGGCTGACTCCTTGGGCAACGTCTCGTCGTGGAATTCGCGCGCCTTGTCCGGGTCGAGGCCGAGGTTGAACTGGTCGTCCCAGCGGAACTCGTAGCGCGCCTTGGACAGCGCGTTGTCGCGGATCTGCGCACCGGGGTGGCCCTTGGCCAGATCGGCAGCATGCGCGGCGAGCTTGTAGGTGATGATGCCGGTCTTGACGTCGTCCTTGTCCGGCAGACCCAGGTGTTCCTTCGGCGTCACGTAACAGAGCATGGCCGTGCCGTACCAGCCGATCATTGCCGCGCCGATGCCGCTGGTGATGTGGTCGTAGCCCGGCGCGATGTCGGTGGTCAAGGGACCAAGCGTGTAGAACGGGGCTTCCTTGCAGTATTCGAGCTGCAGGTCCATGTTCTCCTTGATCAGGTGCATCGGCACATGACCCGGCCCTTCGATGATGGTCTGCACGTCATGTTTCCAGGCGATTGCGGTCAACTCGCCCAGCGTCTTCAATTCGCCCAGCTGGGCTTCGTCGTTGGCATCGTAGATCGAGCCGGGACGCAGGCCGTCGCCAAGCGAGAAGGCAACGTCGTAGGCCTTCATGATTTCGCAGATTTCCTCGAAATGCGTGTAGAGGAAGCTTTCCTTGTGGTGTGCCAGGCACCATTTGGCCATGATCGAGCCGCCGCGGCTGACGATGCCGGTCATGCGGTTGGCGGTCATCGGGATGTAGCGCAGCAGCACACCGGCGTGGATGGTGAAGTAGTCGACACCCTGCTCGGCCTGCTCGATCAGCGTGTCGCGGAAGATTTCCCAGGTCAGGTCTTCGGCCTTGCCGTTGACCTTTTCCAGCGCCTGATAGATCGGCACGGTGCCGATCGGCACCGGACTGTTGCGGATGATCCACTCGCGCGTTTCGTGGATGTTCTTGCCGGTGGACAGGTCCATCACCGTGTCGCCGCCCCAGCGGATCGACCAGGTCATTTTCTCGACTTCTTCCTGAATGCTGGAGCCGAGCGCCGAGTTGCCGAT
>NZ_JAVBXX010000037.1 GCF_030824335.1 Azonexus sp. | reverse complement strand
TTGAGAGCTTCTACAATCGAACGCGCAAGCACTCGCATCTGTCAGGCGTCAGCCCTGATGACTTTGAGGCCAACTTCAAGCAACAAGGCAAAGGTCTCCACTAAATCCTGGGAACTCCAGTGTCTGAATAAACAATGACTTGTAGATCGTTTCATGAGACACGTAGGCCAATTCCCCTTGTGAAGAACTGGTCTTAAGCCAACCGGCAATCTGCTCCGGAGACCAGTCTGACTCAAGTTTTTGCACGACAATTTCTTTCAGTGCCGGATTCTGCGCGAATAGAAATGGCTTGGGGCGTTTGCTTCGTTTGTGAAAGGCCTGTTCGGCCGCACAGGCGCGATATCCGGTAGCACCACCATTCCGTCCTATTTCTCTGGAAATTGTTGAAGCATTGCGCCCTAGCTTACGACTGATTCCCCGTATGCTTTCACCGCAGGCAAGCCCTCGAGAAATGGCTTCCCGCTCATCCATCGACAAACATGTGGCCCGACGTTTTCGCTTTCTTGGCTGAATGCCGCCGTGATACAAGAGGTAGGAATAAACAGTTGCCGGCGGCTTGGCAATATCACGCGCTATCTCACTCATCGGCCACCCGCCTTCCCATAACTCCCAGATCCGAACCTTGCGCTCATTTGTCATCGCCCCAAACACACTCACCATCTTGACTCTCCGGATCTTATACATCGATCAATGTGAGGTGTTGCAGTGACCGGTTGAATCCGTCGCTGCTAAAAATGGGGGGATTACCGAGCAAACCTGTGCTAGATATGTACACGCTGCCCCTGCCATTCTGAACCACTTTTTTTGAATAGCTCTGTCTTAGTTAGCTGTTGATTGTGCAACGACCAGCAGCTTCCTTGAGGCACAGAGCGGGTGCCGGCTGATCTGCCGAGGACCGAAATCCGCCATGAGCCCGAATCCAGTGTCTGTCCCTGTGGCTGCAACGATGCAGCGGATCGGTGAGGATGTTGCGTAGGGATCTTGACGGCGTCTGGCGCTGAGGTGTCGAGCCGGCGATGATTGTGTCCACGTAGATGAACGTGGACACCTATGACAGAGAAAGACACCGGGCCGTTGAAGAGGCTGCCGTCAATCCAAGAGTGAAATGCAACATTAGTTTAGCTCTCGAGCTTGCTCCAATACTTCACCGATGGCTCTGACCCGATAGCGGTTGGGGAAGAAATAAATGATCCATTTTTTTAAAATATGCCAATAAGTCTCAGGATCATAAGCAGGGGTTTGAATTTCTTTTATTGCAAGACTAATTAGAGCAGTCGCCGTTTCTGATGTCACAGCGGATGTTCCAGACAAAAATGAAATTTCCCGAACTAGAGGTGTCTGGTCAAGGATCGTTGCGATATAACGGAAAAATTCGTCTTCAAGAAGCCCGGGAGCGATCATTAGGAACGACAGGTCAGTTTGGCCGGCAATTAATGAACTAGTTAGGAGAGAAGAGGTGTCGGCCCCCGAATAGATTTTGAATAAATTTTCAGGGCAAACACATGTAGGTAGCCACGTCGAGTTAGGAGACGATTCGATTGCCTCGTTTTGATTGTCGTAAAAAATAGTCGAACTCCTGTTCTTAATATCTTCGACTAACCGGGCTATTGAGTCCTTGATTTTTTCAGTAGCCGTAATCGACTGCTGAATTAGCATTTCCTCAAATTTGGGTAGCTCATGCTGGAATGGGGAAACCTCTAAAAGAATTTCAATATTCGGTACAGCGCACCATCCGAGGGCCGTTGCCGTCAAATTTGCTGACCCGATAAGGCAACGAGAATCAACCCGGTAATATTTGGCGTGAATACATGGATGCAAAAGTAGCCGAGTGCGTGGGCGCTCAATCGCCAAATCGAATATCTCAAGATCACACACACCCTGCGCAACCTCTTTCGCTATCCAACGGGTCACGATCGTGACTTCTGACGCCGCCGGTATTGCTTGCAGTAGCTTTTTGAGAACACCTGCCTTAATGAAAGGGGCAGCCAAGAACACCTGCGCAGTGGCTTGCTTACACAGCGCTAGCAGCGCTTGGCCGTGGCTGATAGACAAGACTTAATCCTGGTCGTCGTTGAGGAATATTCGGGCCATCTTGCCCCACTCTTGGCGCATATCCTTTATACGCTGCCGATTGGGGACATCTTCCATTTCGTAGCGAGCCCACGCAGCAAAAAGCATCCTCAGGGTATCGGATGCATTCTGGATCCTGGCTACAAGTTCTCGATTGGAAGTACCTTCGGTAATCTCATTGTCGAGCGCCAAGATCAGCGACTCGTGTGCCGGATGGTGGCGATTAAAGATTATTTCGGTGACGCCCCCTGGTCGCTGCTCGATCTGGAAAAATGCGTACGAGTCGCTCTCCTGCTCAAGGTATATGACCCGACGGCCACGCTTCTCGACTGCTAATGCGATGTCCGTTGCGACTTGCTCTGAATAGTGTTTGTTCTCGACTAAGTCCTTCTGAAGTTGGTCAGATGCCGTCTTATCGAAAACCTTTTCGTCTTGTTCTGTTTTATGACCCGCGCTTGCGCGCTCCTTAAACTTGGTGCTCGCACGATCCTCAACTGACGTATCTTCGTGCCGCTTGCCGCCAGAGCGTGTTCCTTTGGTTTGGTCCTTGAGGCGATCTCGTACCTGCGAAAGTTGATCGCGAATGTATTGAGTGATGTCGATCAACTCGACGCTCGGATCGCCGTCGGCTCTGAGTCGCTCCTTCAGCTCAACGAACGACTCACCTGGCTCGGCTTCGGTTTTCCAATCGAACTGGGCCATATGCGAAAATACAGTTGCCGACTGCTTATTATTTGTAACGCCAAAGACCTCATCGAGTGCCGGAGGGAATTCAACCTCGATGCCCCACCATCGCTCAGTCGGTTCATAACCAATTGCCCATGAGGCATCCAGGTCGAGCTCACGGCCCGCACGAACAATCGACACACCAATGTTCTTCGCCGCATGTTTACCGTACGGCTTATCCCCCCGATTGGTTCCGTCAACGTGGACTGTGTCAGGTTTTGCCCACGAAATTCGCACTACCACAGGGTGCTTGGCACCCATCCAGGCCACCTCAAATTCCTGGTCTTCCTCTCCCCATTTCTGGAACATCGGTACCTTGTCGTAAGGGACTGGTGTCGAGGATGAGGCGAGCAGATACAAGGGGTCATTTACCCGAGCGAACTGTTCATAGTTAGCAGTATCGTTTTCCAGAGCCACGAGTCGAACGCTCAGCCTCCCCGAACTCAGGAACTTTCGGTACATTCGACCAATGAGATATTCCGTATTTTGAAGAGTAGCCCGAGCCCCTTTCCAGGTAAGCCGGTGCTCGTCAAATCCTTGCCAGAGAATAAGCGTCCCTGACTCGCCAATGCCTTGAGAGCGCATGTTCCAGACATCCGGTAACGGGGCCCTCTTGGGTGTTGGCACGCTACGAAGTGTCCTGGCTTCGACCTCGTCCACATCTAAGTAGGTATACAGGGCATTTTGTGGGCCGTTTTGCCAAGTCCAGACATCAATTCTCCTGCACTGAGAAATCGAGGCGTTCGGTAAGCCCATGCCAAATCGCCCTATACCAGCTCGATCGTTCAGGTGCGTGCCATTTCCAAATTGAAGCGCCATACGCAGAACATTAGCATCCATTCCGCGTCCGTTATCGAGCACTGCAATCTCTTTGATGCGCTTTCGTTCTCGCTGGCCGATCTGTTCTCGCTGTTCAATGCAGAACACCTCAATCAGGCTAGCTTCAGCTTGCGCTGAGTTGTCAATAAGCTCGGCCAGAGCATACGCAGTATTCCTGTAGCCACTGTCCCGCATCGCCTTAACGGCAAGCTCTGGCGGAATAATCTCGATTTGTTCATCAGTTGCGCTATTCATTATTTTTTCTCCCTGGTCGAGCTGTCGACCATACGTCTTCCCAATTCAGAAAAGCTTGTGCGATGCTCCCAAAGCCAGGAAGTTCTGGATCAACCACAGTGACAATCTCGGCGGTTTCGTTCCCGCCTTGTTTAGTGCCTCGAATCGCTCTCCCTACCATTTGACTATATAGTACAAGCGAATATGTAGGCCGTGCGATCAAGGCTGCGCTCGTTCGTGGTGCGTCAAAACCGGTGGTCAGAACGCCAAAGTTGCAGATAATTTTTGGCGTGGAATCTGAACTCTTGAATTTCCGAATGATCCGTTCTCTTGCTCCCTGCGGGGTTTCGGCGGTAACCACTTCCGCGTCATATCCTTTCGTTACCAGAATAGCCGCCATCAGTTTTGCGTGACGTACCGATGTCGCAAAAAGAATGACCCGTTGATGCCGGGATAAAAGCGCCTCGGCTTCGGCGAGAATCTGTTGATTCCTCTTTTGATTGAGGGCGAGGCCTTCAAGTATTTCGTCCGAGTATTCTGCCCCTCCATCGAGGTTGACTCCAGTTGCAAGAGAATCAACAGTCTCAGCTTTGAGCAAACGGAATATCGGACGAGCCAAGTATCCTTCCAGGATGAGATAGGCAACTGGATCCGCATGACCAGGAATGTCGAGCGTTATTTTTTTTTCGCCAAAGAATGTCGCGAGCTCGGCATCTGCGGCGAGGTCGTTCCAGGTGCGCCCAGGCGTTGCGGATAGCCCAAGTAGGCGATTCGTAGGGCGCTTAGTATGAAGCCCTTGAATGAGAGATCTATAGGTTGGGGCAACCGATTGGTGCGCCTCATCGACAACCGTCAGGGAAGCACGATCGCCGAGGCGCATGAGCATGTTAGCGTCGCGTTGATAGAGTGCGTACAGCTTGGCGAAGCCTGCTATCAATATTCCATCGCGAGCGTCGCTGATATCCGGTTTGTAAGGCCCCCAATAGCGATAGATTGGTAGTTCGCGATTGCCGATATGGCGCCATGCCCGCTGAAACTCTTGCGCGGCTTGTTCTAGGAGTTCTGAACTTTGTGCCAGCCAGCACACCAGCGTCCGTTCCCGACTCGCAAGATGCCGGACAACGAGGTTCATTGCCGTCCGGGTTTTTCCGGATCCTGTTGGCATATGGAGGAGTGCTTTTCCTGGATATTCAGAGAGAACAAGCTCTGCCCTGCGGGCAACATCGCGCTGGTGTGGGAACAACTGGTACTCTGCCGCACATGGTTCAACCTCTTGCGCCAACGGCTGGGGGGCTCGCTCTTCTTCAAGTACCCCAAAGAACCCAAGCAGTTCCTCCATAAGATGTCTGTTCGAGCAAAAGTCGATAGACATCAGCTGCTCCGTTGCATTGGTACCTACAACCGGACAGCCGAGACGTACTAGTAGTTCCTGAGCCTTGTCTTCGGGCAGTAACTTAAAGAGGATGTTTCGAGTCCGCGTTGTCTGAAGTACAACGGTGGGCTCAATCAGGCGGCCAAACAGCTCACCAATGCTCTCCGATTCCAGTGCCTTCGGATCGATGGCTTGCAACAGTACATAAACCAGAGGATCAAGAAGATCCGCAAGTTCTTGTTCCGAGGCGCGCGAATACAGTCGCCGTAAGGTGAAACCTGGGGATCCCCATGCGAATGCGATTTCGATTCCCTTCAGTTTATTTATTGCAGATGAGGCGGGTGCCCTTCCTTCGTCTTTATTGTACAGACAGTTGATGTCTTTGGCATTTGCTCCGGTGGGGTGGCGAAGAGCGGCATCACCATGCCGCTTATAGCACTGTTTTCAAGTTTGCAAGTTCGGAACGGATTCCGGCCAAGACAGTAACTATGTCCATAGTTTTAACCTCGAATATCTTTGGGCCCATACCGAAATTAGCACCCTCGGCCAAGATGACCTTCCTGCGTTCTATTCCGTCATTGAAGAGTCCAACGAAGCACGCCCTCCGCGCGCGCAGATGTCCATCGACCTCTGTGAACATCGTAACCTGGTCCACTACACCATCCTCATCCACGATCATGGGCAAGGTAAACACTGGGTCTAACTCTCCAAACCGTAGCAGTGGATTCGCTTCAATTCCATGGCCAAAGTTCGGCAACTGCGATTTGGCAATAGCGATGCCGAGAGCGACGAACTCAGGTAACTGTTGATCTGGCGGCGCAATCTGAGGTGGAGGTTCACCCAAACAGGAATCTATGGCGCGAGCCTCATCCGATCCCTCGGGCTCACCGAATGCTGCTTTCTCTAGCGTTCCATCGGCATGCCTCATTAGGATTTCCTTTGCCCCGGTGGCAAGTATCTCTCTTGGTCGGATAGGTTTGCGCCGAAGATCCGGAAATCGCATTGAATCATCGAAAAAAAAGTGGCGTGGTTTCTTCCTGGCGCCCGGATCTGTGTCACTCAGGACAGATTCACGCGGCTCTTGCTTCTTCCAATTGCGCGCAAAGGCTTCCCCCGTGTTGCCGCTATCTTTGTCGTTATTTCGCCAGGTTGCTCGCTCACACGGATCGTAGGTCAGTGAGTCGAACGCAAATGGATGGCTGCAAACACGCAGGCTGAAGACCAAAAAGTTCTGTTTGGGCTGCCCGTCAAACGATAGCCACATCCCGTTTGCCTGCAAAGTTGTCTTTCCACGGAACGGGAAAAGCGTGTGGGGGTATGCCAGCTCTTTCTGGGTAGTGGCTTTCAGGCAGCTGCTGTAGACGCTGGCTGCCGCTTCCCGAGCATGGTTGTCGGTGGCAATCCGGGCAAGGTCGGTAACGGCATATTTTGGCATTCCGTCCGCGAGCTTGAGATGGAGATGCCGCTGGTCGGGATTGTAGTGCTTCTCCCGCCAAAGAAATTCTTCCTCGAACGGACGAGTGAACAGCCGGTGAAGCAGGATGCTGCAGGAGCCGAAGTAGAAACGGATCAGTTCCATGCAGGGAATGATGATGTTGCAATCCGGCCCAGAGATGGCCAAGCAATAGGCGTTCGTGTGTTTCTGGTGCCAAGGGTGTTCCGAGAAGGGGAGCAAGTAGCGCCCGTCAATAGGCAACCCTGCCTTGATCCGGACTAGGGTGTCCGGCCCGATTTCCAGGTTCTTAAATGTGTGCGGGAAATATTTTGGCCTGGCGGCCAACCTCCCATCTTGCCAAATATCACCCACTTGCAGCATACCGAGGCTGCCGATCGGCAGCCAGATGTCCTTCTGCTCTGAGAGGTCAGTATCGAATAGCTGGAAGGTGGGGTATGTGTCTATCTGGGTCTGAATTGGTGAAATTGAAATCCTGATGCTGGGCTGCGTGTATCTCGGAATGCTGCCGGGGTAGCCAACATCACCAAACCAGTCGATGCGCCAGGGACGGGAGTCTGGGGTGAGCGACGAGATATTGGGAGCGCTAGACATTCCTCATGGTACAAAATATCTAATTGATCGGCACATGCCAATGCAATGGTCAATTGTCATTCATGAATGACGAGTTACGAATATTTTCGCAGGCCAGGCAACGTGCGGCTTCTTTGGCAAAGCTGAGATCGAATTCTAGAGAGTCGTTGACCTGAGTCCCGTTCTTTGACTTCCTGCCGGAAATCCGTAATGTGATTTATAGAACCAATGCCATCGAGTCAGTGAGCTCATGCTTATCTTCTTTGATACTGAATTTACAGATTTACATCGGGAAGCCAAGCTAATCTCTATCGGCTTGGTCGCTGAGGATGTGGTCACGCACTTTGCTCCACATCGCGGCTGTGTGCCGCCGCAGTATGAAGGAAGCGAAATGTCGCCGTATTTTGTGACCGATCTTTCACGGTTAATGAAAAAACACCAGATATCGGTCTGGTGTCACGGCCATACTCACACGAATAACGATTTCTTGGCGGAAGGCAGTTGCCGCGTCATTTCCAATCAACTCGGCTACCCCAAGGAACAGGCCAGCATTGGGTTTCGGAATGATCTGGTTGTCGATTTATGATTCTCTTCCTCGATTTTGACGGCGTGCTGCACCCGGAAACCATCGAGCGAGAATCCGAACTTCTTTGTTGTCGCACGCACCTTTGGGCAGTGCTGGAGGCAGTGCCAACCGTGGAAGTCGTTTTCACCACGACCTGGCGGCGTAAATACCGTGTTGAGGAACTGGTAAATCTCGTCACAGTGGGCGGTGGCGAACATCTTGCCAATCGCTTTGTTGGCGCGACACCGGAAGTTTTGCGGAACGAGTTTGGTGACACTTACCGCTGCCGGGAAATGGAATGCTTGGCTTGGTTGAACGGCAACGGCCAATCGTCGCGCGAATGGGTCGCCGTCGATGATATGGCCTACTGGTTTTCGTTTCCCCAGCCCCGTCTTGTGCTGATTGACCCAGCAACGGGGCTTACGGCGAATGATGTTGACCGCATCGTGGCGCTGTTACGAAATATCGAGTGAGTTGACCACCTGACCTCGCGGTACCTGACGACCCAAAATCTTCGTTCTGACTAGGTGCTTCAGACAGTACGCGGCCAGCAGTAGGCATTTACGATACATCGCCCGGTCATCCGCCCTCTTCGCAACGGCCTCCGCCCCAAGCTACGAACCAGATATCTCAACTTCAAAGTGTAACTTGCCCGTCACTTGAGTCGGCAACTCGTCAGTGGTGATGTAGTAATCAGCTTCAAAGCCCTTGATGTCATGCTGTGAGCTAAGTAAGAGAGTGAACGAAGGGAACGCCTTCTGATAGCCGTGCTGAAGTTTCTGAGTCTCAAAGACGATCGAGCTGCGATCATCGGCAATGCGAGGAGTCCCCGTAAGAATATTTGCGAACGAGCGATGCACCGCCTGGACTATTCCCATATGGCTGACTCCATACGGGGCAAAGGGAGGCGGGGTCGGTGGAGCGGGGGGCTTGGGCAGGTCGTCGTTCTCATAGACGAGAACGCCCGACGGAAAGCTAAGATGTGACCGCACATCGTTCGCCGGCAGCGTTCCTCTGTTCACCGCGACAAGCTTCACGATAATGGCGCGCTGAAGAAGCAGGCGATGTTCCTTGACGGCTTTGATGTACGTCGCGTACTGCTCATAGTAGTACTGCACTCGTTCGTTGTACCCGTCCAGTTCCTCTTGTGTCCACTCTCGAAATGGCTTGATACGCGCGCGGGAAGCAACGCCAATGGGGTCAAAAATATGGAGGGAAAAGTCAAAGGTAGAACCCGCTTTCGTTTGGTCAGCGTTCGAACGCACAGGTGTTTGAGTCTCGATGTCGGCGAGAGTGGGAACTCCTTCCAAAGACGCATTCTGCTGAACAAGGGAGACCGCAGGCATCTCGTCGCTAGCCTCTAGCGTCAAAACCGGACGCAGGTTTTTGAACTTTTTATCCTCTCTAGGTGCCTCCAAATTAAGCTTCAGAGCCGCTGCCAACTGGTTGACGAGTGTCGTGCGCTCTTTCTCTAGGGACGGATCCTCATTGCTAGCAAGCGAGTAGGTGATGGCACCTCGTCGATGCCTCAAGTCGAATGGAAGCTCTTCTGGCCGTCCACCGAATGCCAAGTTAGCGACTGTGATGACTCGCTGGTGCCCTAGCTCGCGGAGCGCGTATCCGAGTTCGATCATAACGTTCGGATTGGGGATCTTTTTCTCTCCCGTAGTCGATGATATGGTGGCTACCGGTGTGATGTCTGCGACGAACACTTCGCATTCGTCGATCTTATTGAAGATCGTTGTGACGATCTCAACAAGCCCAGCCTCACCCTTGGTGTCGTGATCGAGCTCAATTCGATCTGCCGATTCCAATTGCAGTTCCGTAGCGACTTTCTTTAGTGCTTGCTTGAGTGCCGTCTTAATAAAATCTTTTGTGACGGCTGTTTGCAGGTCACTCTGCCACGACCAAAAAACTGTTCTTGTCATTGTTGAAGCTCGAAGGCCACAGCGTGGCGGTTTTAAGAGATGGGTAGTCTGACATATCTATCGAAAGCGGTCATACGGCTTCGCATGCATACAAGGGCGCCGATGCCTTTGCCGCGATAGCCGAGTTCAGTACAGGCCATGAGTGGCTGCTTCTGGGTGCGATTTGAGCCGGTCAGGTCGGATCTGATTTGAGGGTCAATTGAAGCGATTCCGCAGTACGGTTGCATCAATGCCAATCTTCTTTGATTTCGAACGCCCAGCCTTGGGGGATGATAAGTCCCTCGATGAGCGCAGGAAGAGATTTTGAATGTATACCCGCCCTCTCAAGGTCTGTCAGTAGCAAAGATCGTTGTGGAAGTAGCGCAGAGCCATGTTCAGTAGCTCTTATCGCTAGAATTTACAAGGCGACGCCAGCGCTTTCCGCCTGCTGGTCTGCCCAATAACTGGAGCGAACCATTGGGGCGCAGGCGGCGCCGGTAAACCCCATTTTTTTCGCTTCTTCCTCGTACATCTTGAACGTATCGGGATGGACGTAGCGGGTGACTGGCAGATGGTGGCCTGAAGGGGCCAGGTACTGGCCGATGGTTAGCATCTCGACATCGTGGGCGCGCAGGTCACGCATGACATCAAGGATTTCCTCATCGGTTTCGCCGAGGCCGACCATCAGGCCGGACTTGGTGGAAACCTTGGGATAACGGGCCTTGAACTGCTTGAGGAAGGCCAGCGAGTGCTGGTAGTCGGCACCGGGGCGGGCTTGCTTGTACAGTCGGGGCACGGTTTCCATGTTGTGGTTCAGGACGTCGGGCAGGGCGCCGCCGAGCACGTCCAGCGCAACATCCATGCGGCCGCGAAAATCGGGGACCAGCGTTTCGATCGTGGTGGTTGGCGACAGTTCGCGGGTGTGGCGGATGACATCGACAAAGTGTTGAGCACCACCATCGCGTAGATCGTCGCGGTCGACGCTGGTGATCACGACATAACGCAGTTTCAGGGTGGCGACCGATTCGGCCAGTTCGCGTGGTTCGTCCGGATTGGGCGGCAAGGGCTGGCCGTGGCCGACATCGCAGAACGGGCAACGGCGCGTGCAGATGTCACCGAGGATCATGAAGGTCGCGGTGCCGCGGCCGAAGCATTCGCCGATGTTCGGGCAGGTTGCTTCTTCACACACGGTGTGCAGCTTTTTCTCGCGCAACAGGGATTTGATTTCGCCGAAACGCCCGGCGCTGTTGCCGGCTTTGACGCGAATCCAGTCAGGTTTGCGCAGGGGCTGGTCGACCGGCACGATCTTGATCGGAATGCGCGCGGTCTTCAGCTCGCCTTTTTGTTTGACGCCTTTTTGCTTGGCGCTGCCGTTGCTGTGATTGTCCACTGTGTATTCCGGCGTCTTTTCAGCCATGTTGTCCATCCAGTTGCTGTAGCAAGTGTTGCGAGAGTTGCTCACCCGCCTCTTGAGCGGTGAGCGGAATGTTGAAGTCGCGAGTCTGCACGACTTGGAGGCCAGCATAACCACACGGGTTGATTGCCGTGAAGGGGGTCAGGTCCATGTCGACGTTGAGCGACAGGCCGTGATAACTGCAGCCATTCTTGATTTTCAGACCAAGCGCGGCGATTTTTGCCGCGCCGACATAGACGCCGGGCGCGCCGCTGCGGCGTTCTGCGGTCAACCCGTAAACAGCGAGAAAATCAATCACTGCCTGCTCGATACGGGTGACCAGTTCGCGTACCTTGATTTTCAATCGTGCCAGATCGAGCAACAGGTAGATCACGACTTGGCCAGGGCCATGGTAAGTAATCTGGCCGCCGCGGTCGATCTTGATGACCGGGATGCCGATATCGTTCAACAGGTGTTCCGGTTTGCCGGCTTGACCCAGGGTGAACACCGGATCGTGTTCGACAATCCAGATTTCATCCGGTGTTTCTGCCGTGCGCTGGGCCGTGAAATCCTGCATGGCCTGAAAGGTCGACGCGTAGTCGACCCGGCCAAGCAGTTTGACTTGCAGGTTCACAGAACGACTTTGACCATCGGATGTGAGCTGAGGTCGGTGTACAGCGCATCGAGTTGTGGTTTGGAGCGGGCGACAACAGTGCAGGTGAGGCTCAGGTAGTTGCCGCCGGAACTGGCGCGCATTTCCATGCGGGCACCATCGAAATCCGGCGCGTGCTTGGTGACGATGGTGAGAACGACTTGGGCGAGTTCGTCGTGAGCCTTGCCCATGATCTTCAGGGGGAAGTCACAGGGGAACTCAAGAAGGGTGTCCTTGTAAGAAGCCATGTCAGCCTTTGCGCATTACTGAGTTTTTGAAGTCCTGATACCACTGCCACATTTGTTCACCGAACGGGCCGGGTTTGCCGGCGTGCTCACCGTTGCCGACCGCCTGGCCGTCCAGGCAAGTGATCGCCAGGATTTCCTTGGTCGATGAAGTCATCCAGACCTCGTCGGCGCTGCGAAGTTCCGTTTCGCTGATTTCGCGGATTTCCAGCGGTTGACCGTGCGATTGGGCTAGTTCGAGGACCACGTCGTAGGTGATGCCTGGCAGCATCAGCTGCGTTTTGGGTGGCGCCAGCAGTACGCCGTCCTTGACAATGAAAATGTTCGACGCCGCGCCTTCTTTCATGAATCCGTCGCGGATCAACAGGGCTTCGGCGCAGCCTTGTTCGACCGCTTGCTGGCGGGCCAGCACGTTGGCGAGCAATGAAATGACCTTCAGGTCGCAACGCGACCAGCGCAGGTCCGGCACGGTGATCGCCGCAACGCCTTTGGCACGAACCTCGGCGGGTGTCGTGACCAACGGCGAGGCGAAAGCGAAAGCGGTCGGCGTGACCGAACTTGGCGGGAAAGCGTGGTCACGCTTGTCGTCAGCACCGCGGGTGACTTGCAGGTAGATCGATTGATCCTCCCACGGGGCGCTTTCGATTAACTTGAAAATGACGCTTTTCCAGGCGTCGACCGTAAGTGGATTGGCCAGCTTGATGCCGTCCAATGTGGCCTGCAGGCGTTTCAGGTGTTCATCAATGCGGAATGCCTGGCGCGAATAGACCGGGATGACTTCATAGACCCCGTCGCCGTAGAGAAAGCCGCGATCAAGCGGCGAGACGCCAGCTTCTGCCAGCGGCAGAAACTGGCCATTCAGATAAACCGGATCGGCGACGTAAGGGGTCATGGCTTTCAATGGAACCAGAGTTTGACGGAGTCAACTGCTCTTCCGAATATGCCGGCGACCGGGATATTTTCAAGAGCGGGCAAGGCATATTCGCCGTAAGGATTGCCGTCGAGTGTAAGTTTCAGCGTGCCGAGCGCCTGGCCGGCCTGGATCGGTGCCATGAGTTCCTGTTGCGTCGCGAGTTGCGCCTGGATTCGACCGGCTTGTCCCTTGGGGATGGAGACAACGAAATCGCTGGAAAATCCACCATTGACCCGGTTCTTGCTGCCCTTCCAGACCGGTAGAGAGGAAATGGCCTGGCCTTTTTTGTAGAGGGTGACGGCATCCCAGGACAAGAAGCCCCAATTCAATAGTTTCATCGACTCGGTACTGCGGGCGCTATCGGAGGTGGTGCCAAGAACGACGGCGAGCAAGCGGCGATGGTCGCGGATGGCGGAGGAAATCAGGCAGTAGCCGGCGGCCTCGGTATGGCCGGTTTTCATGCCGTCTACCGAAGGATCGCTCCATAACAGGCGGTTGCGGTTGGGCTGGGTGATGCCTGAGTAACGGAATTCCTTCATCGAGTAAAACTGCTTGTATTCGGTCGGGAATTCGCGGATCAGCGCACTGGCCAGTTTGGCCAGGTCACGTGCCGTGGTGTAGTGCTCCGGGTCCGGCATGCCGGTAGAGTTGCGGAAGTTGGTGTTGTTCATGCCGAGACGCTTGGCTTCCCGATTCATCATTTCGGCAAAGCTTTCCTCGCTGCCGGCAATGGCTTCGGCCAGGACGATGCAGGCATCGTTACCGGATTGGACGATCATGCCTTTGATCAGGTCTTCCACTGCGACTTCAGTGTTTACTTTGACGAACATCTTGGAGCCGCCCATACGCCAGGCATTTTCCGATACGGGCAGCGCTTGTTGCAGATGCAGCGTCTTTTGCCGAATCGCCGAGAAGGTCAGGTAGGCGGTCATCAGCTTGGTCAGCGATGCCGGTTCGAGGCGTTCATCGGCTTTTTCTTCAGACAGTATCTGGCCTGAGCTCAGGTCGATCAATAGCCAGGATTTGGCCGCCAGGGCGGGGGGCACCGGCCGATTTTGCGCGAGCGCGTTGAAGGCAAGAAACAAGGAGAAAATGAACAGCAGGGTCTGGCGAAGCAGCATTGTATTTTGGCTCTGTATTGCGTGGGGGAAAGGAATTATAACGCCGCAGGGGTCGCGACCTGTGGTGCGGCGGCGCACAGGACTTCAATTGCCGGGTGCCGGATGCGCCGTTCGTTGGAGATGGCGTAAATATGTTCGCTGACCCCGTCGAGCTGGCCGACCGGACGTGCGTCGTATTCGTCCGCCAGTTGCCGGGCCAGCACCAGCGGTGCCGGGAAAATGCCGAGACCGCCGCGCCCGAAGGTGGTGAGCAGCGCGCTATCTTCGAACTCTCCGATGATGCGGGGGCGTAGCTGCTGCTCTTCCAGCCAGCGGTCGATGCGTCCGCGCAACGCGTTATGGCGGGTGGGCAGAAGCATTGGGGCTTGCTCAAGGCTGGCCGGAAAATTGTCGTGATAACGTTCGGCCAGCGCGGGGGTGGCGAACAGTCCGGTCGGAAATTCGCCGAGTCGCGTGCTGAATACCTTGAGATTTCCGCCCACCGGGGCAGCTCGGTCAGTCAGTACGACATCCAGACGATGCAATGCCAGTTCGGCCAGCAGGTTTTCGAACTCTCCCTCGTCACAAATCAAGCGGACATCTCCCGGCATGGCGGTGACCTGGCTGAGCAGGCGATAGGCGAGCAACTTCGGAATGCCGTCGGATATGCCGACGCGCAAGCGCAAGGTCGTGCCGCTGTCACTGTGTTGCAGTGCATCTTCCAGCTGTTCGCCGAGCTGGAATATCTGGTCGGCGTAACCCAGTGCCTGGCGTCCTGCATCACTCAGTACCAGGCCGCGGCCCTGACTATTGAACAGGGCTTTGCCGAGCTGCTGTTCCAGTAGGCTGAGTTGGCCGCTGATTGTTTGCACGGCAACGCCCAGACGCTCGGCTGCTCGCGTAATGCTGCCTTCCTTGGCGACTACCCAGAAGTAATGCAAATGTTTGTAGTTGATCATGTCGTTTCGGGAAAATCGGATTGATGGTCAATTGTGCTCCGTTTTTTTCGCGATTCCAATTGTTGTACCATCGCGCTGTTATTTCACGTTCGGAGTTCAAGATGAAACGCGTCGTACTTTTTCTGGTGACCAATCTGGCGGTCATGCTCGTACTCAGCGTGGTAGCCAGCGTTCTTGGTGTGAATCGCTACCTGACGGCCAATGGCCTCAATCTTGGCATGTTGCTCGCGTTCGCTGCGCTGATGGGTTTCGGTGGCTCGTTCATTTCCTTGCTGATGTCCAAAATGATGGCCAAGTGGAGTACGGGGGCTCGAGTGATCGAACAGCCGTCCTCGTCGACCGAGGTCTGGCTGGTTGATACGGTGGCCAAGCTGGCCAAACGGGCTAACCTGCCGATGCCGGAAGTGGCAATTTATGACGGTGAGCCGAACGCCTTTGCGACTGGCGCAAGCAAGAACAGTTCGCTGGTTGCGGTTTCCACCGGGTTGTTGCAAAGCATGAGCCGTGAGGAAGCTGAGGCGGTGCTAGCCCACGAGGTGGCGCACATTGCCAACGGCGACATGGTGACGTTGACCCTGATCCAGGGGGTGGTTAATACCTTCGTGATCTTCATCTCGCGTGTCGTCGCGTACTTTGTCGATTCTTTCTTGCGTCGTGGCGACTCGGAGAGCAGTGGGCCGGGCGTGGCCTACATGGTGACCAGTGTCGTGTGCGAAATCCTTTTTGGCGTACTGGCCAGCATCGTGGTTGCCTGGTTCTCCCGTCAGCGCGAGTTCAGGGCCGATGCCGGGGCGGCCAGCTTGATGGGGTCGGCAACGCCGATGCAAAATGCCCTGCGTCGTCTGGGCAACCTGCATACCGAGCCATTGCCGCAGAATATGGCGGCTTCGGGTATTGCTGGCGGAGGCGGTGGCTTCATGGCCTTGTTCTCGACCCATCCGCCGCTGGAGCAACGGATTGCTGCGCTGAATAACACGCGCTGATTGGCTCTGGCTGGTACAAAAAAGGGGAGGGAGACCGAAGTCTTCCTCCCCTTTTGTTATGTTGAAAAATGCCGTGTTTCAGCAGTTGACCGCACGTAATGTCTGTTCGATCAGATCGATGTGCTGGATGATGTCTCGCGTGGCCTGATCCTGGGTTGCCTCACTGACGTCACTCAATTGCAGTACGAAATTCTGCACTTGGCGTGCCTGGTGATAAATCCCCCACATCTCAATCTGTTCAGCATGACGGATCAACTCTGCAGCCTCCAGTTCGATAGCGTATACATCGATGGGCAAGACATCGAGTGCTTCGCGCATGCGGGCCAGACATTCATCGGCATCTTGTACGAATAGCGCATCAAGCACATCCGAACGCTCGCCTGGTTTGCTGGATGGGCGCATGGCGGTTTCCAGTCGCTGTGAAAAATGTCGAGTCCGGCTGGGTAGATTGGTGTTTTCCAGTCCGCTGCTGTCCAGCAAGGCTTCTGTGGTAGCGGTCAATGTGGCAATCAGCCGGTTGCCCGGGGTGTGGTTCTCCAGGTAATCGGCTGTCGAGGCCAGTGTCTCGCAGAAGTGCAGGTAATCGGTATCGCCACTTTCAATGGCGATGCTAAGCAAGGCGAAGACGCTGGGTCGAATCGCCGTCACGCCTTCGGCGGCGCGTGCAGCCCAATGCGCCGAGAGGGCTGTACAGGCAGTTTTCCAGCGCGTGTTGAGCTCAGGTGAAAAACGCAGCGGTTGCGGCTTGCCTACCCAAGGCAGGATGGAAGCCATGGCATCCAGCGTTGGGGCGAGGGCAGCTCGGCTGTCCGGAATATCCTCGTCGGAAAAGTCTGCCATCGTCCCTTCCTTTATTTATCCGGCAAGCTTGGCAAATGCGTCGACGACTTCCTGCGGCGCCTGAACCAATTCGATCAGGACGCCTTCGCCGCCGATCGGGAATTCGTCGTTGGCTTTCGGGTGCAGGAAGGTGATGTCGAATCCGGCGGCTCCCTTGCGGATGCCGCCCGGTGCAAAACGGACGCCGTTGGCCGACAGCCATTCGACGGCCTTCGGCAGGTCATCAATCCAAAGGCCAACGTGGTTGAGCGGGGTGGTATGTACGGCAGGCTTTTTTTCCGGATCCAGCGGCTGCATCAGATCAACTTCGACCTTGAATGGTCCTTTGCCCATCGCGCAGATGTCTTCGTCGACATTTTCGCGTTCGGAAACGAAGGTGCTGGTGACTTCGAGGCCGAGCATGTCGACCCAAAGTTGCTGCAGTTTTGCCTTGGAAGGGCCACCGATGGCGATTTGCTGGATACCGAGTACCTTGAACGGACGTGTCATGAATGAATCCCTAGGGTGTGTTGATGGACGTTATCCATAATTATAGAGATTTCCTGCGGTAGGCAAAGATCAGCATGGCGATGCCGATCAGTAGCATGGGGAGCGACAGCCACTGGCCCATGCTGATGCTGTAGGACTGACCAAATATGCCGTGGTCAGGTTCGCGGAAGTATTCGGTGATGAAGCGGAAAGTGCCGTAGCCAATCAGGAAAATACCGGATGCGGCGCCGGTGGGCCGGGGTTTTGCGGTCCACAGCCAAAGCAGGGCAAAAAGCGCGAGGCCTTCCAGTCCGACGTGGTAGAGCTGGGAGGGGTGCCGGGGCGCCAGGTCGCCCGATTGGGGGAAAGCCATGGCCCAGGGGAGGTTTGGATCAGCCAGGCGTCCCCATAATTCCCCATTGATGAAATTGCCGATGCGTCCGGCGGCGAGGCCAAGGGGAACCAGTGGCGCGATGAAGTCGGTGATGCGCAGCCAGGCAATATGGGTTTTTCGGGTCCATAGGGCCATGGCGATCAGGACGCCCAGGAAGCCACCATGAAAACTCATGCCACCTTTCCATATGGCAAAGGCCTGCCAGGGATGTGCCAGGTAGTAGTCCGGTTCGTAAAACACCACCTGGCCGAGGCGGCCACCAATGATCACGCCGAGTACGCCGTAGAACAGCAAGTCATCCAGTTGCTCGGTATTGATCGGGGCGGCGTTACGTTTGATCCGGTAACGCCCGAGCAGGATGAACTGGGTGAAAGCAAGCAGGTACATCAAGCCGTACCAATGTATCGAGATCGGGCCGAGAGAAAGGGCGATCGGGTCGAACTGCGGGTGGATAAGCAGGGAAGGCGGCATCGAAGGAAAGAGTGGGCTAGAATTCACCGATTATAGTTCGCGTCCGTTGCTTAATTGGGCGCCTGATTACAGACGGAGAATCCCATGCCCCAGTATCGTTCCCGCACCTCCACCCATGGCCGCAACATGGCCGGCGCGCGCGCCTTGTGGCGCGCCACCGGTATGAAGGATGGCGATTTCGGTAAGCCGATCATTGCCGTGGTCAATAGCTTTACCCAATTTGTGCCCGGTCATGTGCATCTCAAGGACATGGGGCAGCTGGTGGCGCGTGAGATTGAAGCGGCCGGTGGTATCGCCAAGGAATTCAACACGATTGCCATCGATGACGGTATTGCGATGGGCCACAGCGGCATGCTGTATTCGCTGCCGTCGCGCGACCTGATTGCCGATTCGGTGGAGTACATGGTCAATGCCCATTGTGCCGACGCGATGGTTTGTATCTCCAATTGCGACAAGATCACACCGGGCATGCTGATGGCTGCCATGCGCCTGAATATTCCGGTGGTCTTCGTTTCCGGTGGTCCGATGGAGGCTGGCAAGGTTACGATGCAAGGTCAGGTCGTGCATCTCGATCTGGTGGATGCGATGGTCAAGGCCGCCGACGCCGCTGTCTCCCAGGCCGATCTGGACGAAATCGAGCGCTCTGCCTGCCCGACTTGCGGTTCCTGCTCCGGCATGTTTACCGCTAATTCGATGAACTGTCTGACAGAGGCGCTGGGCCTTAGTTTGCCCGGTAACGGTACGGTCGTTGCCACGCATGCAGACCGCAAGCAACTTTTCCTGAAAGCGGGTCGACTGATCGTCGATCTGGCACGTCGTTATTATGAGCAGGACGACGCGGCGGTCTTGCCGCGCGCCATCGCCACCAAGGCCGCCTTCGAGAACGCGATGACCCTTGATGTGGCAATGGGCGGGTCGACCAATACCGTACTGCATATCCTGGCAGCAGCGCAGGAGGCCGGTGTCGATTTCACGATGGCCGACATCGATCGGATCTCCCGTTCGGTGCCTTGCCTGTGCAAGGTGGCGCCGATGACTGATAAATATCACATTGAGGACGTCCATCGTGCCGGTGGCATCATGGGCATTCTCGGAGAACTTGACCGCGCCGGTCTGCTGCAGCGCGACGTTCCGGCAGTTGCCGCCAAGACCCTTGGCGAAGTGATCGATCGTTGGGACGTGGTACGCGAGCACGATATCAAGGTCCACGAGTTTTTCAAGGCGGCGCCAGGCGGCGTGCCAACCCAGGTTGCTTTCTCGCAGGACCGTCGCTACAACGAACTGGATCTTGATCGTACGCACGGTTGTATTCGCAACAAGGCTAACGCCTATTCGAAGGATGGTGGTTTGGCTGTGCTTTACGGCAACATCGCAATGGACGGCTGTATCGTGAAAACAGCGGGTGTTGATGAGTCGATCTGGAAGTTTGCGGGCAAAGCGCGCGTCTTTGAGAGTCAGGATGCTGCGGTCGACGCCATTCTTGCTGGCAATGTGAGTGCGGGAGATGTTGTCGTAATTCGCTACGAAGGGCCAAAGGGTGGTCCTGGTATGCAGGAGATGCTGTACCCGACGTCGTATCTGAAATCGATGGGCTTGGGCAAGGAGTGCGCCTTGCTGACTGATGGCCGTTTTTCTGGCGGGACCTCGGGATTGTCAATCGGCCATGCTTCGCCTGAAGCTGCGGATGGTGGTGCTATCGGGTTGGTTGAAGAGGGCGATGTGATCGAGATCGATATTCCGAATCGCAAAATTCATCTTGCGGTTACCGAAGGGGTCTTGGCGGCGCGTCGTGCGGCGATGGAAGCGAAAGGAGAGGCGGCTTGGCGCCCGGTTGACCGTGAGCGGGTCGTCTCTGCTACCTTGCAGGCCTACGCGTTGATGGCGACCTCTGCAGACAAGGGGGCGGTGCGTGATGTCAGCCAGATTCAGCGCCGTAAGTGAAATTTGAAGTCAACTTCTAGCCCTGTTCTGACGTTAATATCTAGCGCGGACCAAGCTTGGTGGTCTGCGGAACTGAAGATTTTTATATAATTCATCGTTTGCGGTCGATCTTGAAGAGCTATATCATCCTTTCGTGATTTACTGTCAAGCCATCAAGAAATTCACATTTTCATAAAAACGGAGCAAAAAATGAAAGCTGCTTACATCGCCGTCATGGCCGCCGCGGGTATTGTCATGGCCGGTCAGGCGCATGCTGACGAAGCCTTGGCCAAGGCCAAGAACTGCATGTCCTGCCACGCTATCGACAAGAAGCTGGTTGGCCCTGCTTACAAGGAAGTTGCTGCCAAATACAAGGGCGACAAGGCTGCTGCCGACATGCTGGCGACCAAGATCAAGGCTGGTGGCAAGGGAACTTGGGGTGCAATCCCGATGCCCCCCAACAACGTTACCCCTGATGAAGCCAAGAAGCTGGCTGCTTGGGTGCTTGCAGCCAAGTAATTTGGCTCCGCAATTAAAAAAAGCCGGCTTTTGCCGGCTTTTTTGCATTTGATTTGTTTTTTTTGTTGACATGGCGTAATCACCTCTGGATAATCCCGGCTTCTCCCGGAGGGGTACCCAAGCGGTCAACGGGAACAGACTGTAAATCTGTCGGCTCTGCCTTCGAAGGTTCGAATCCTTCCCCCTCCACCAGATTGATGCTGTAGCGGCTAGTGCTGCGGGCAGGGGTTAAGCGGGTGTAGCTCAATGGTAGAGCTGAAGCCTTCCAAGCTTAAGACGAGGGTTCGATTCCCTTCACCCGCTCCACGACGCGGTACGGCTGGGGTTTTAAGGTAGGCCCATGTGGCTCAGTGGTAGAGCACTCCCTTGGTAAGGGAGAGGTCGGCAGTTCGATCCTGCCCATGGGCACCACCGATTAGCTTTGATTCTGGATTGTTTGCTAATTAAATTATTGAGGAACTGGAATGGCTAAGGAAAAATTCGAGCGTACCAAGCCGCACGTCAATGTGGGTACGATTGGTCACGTTGACCATGGCAAGACCACGCTGACGGCAGCGATTACCACGGTGTTGGCTGCCAAGT
>NZ_JAVBXX010000038.1 GCF_030824335.1 Azonexus sp. | reverse complement strand
GTCGCCAGCTTGCCATCCACCGCCGCCTGCGCCAGCAGGTTGGCATCGGCCGTCATCGCCTGCACGGCGCCTTGGACAGAGGCCACGGCCCGAACCACTTCGCCGACTTCGTCCTTGGCGCTGCTTTCCAGCTTGAAGTTGAAGTTCCCCTCCGCCATCTTGCGGGCAGCTTCGGCTACTTCGCCCACCGGCTTGGTAATGCTGCGCGTAATCACATAAGCCAGAATGACTGACAACAACACCGCAATAACTGCCAGGGTAATCATCATTTTCTGAGCAGCTTCGGCGGCCTCCAGCGCAGCCTTGCCTTCTGAAGCTGTCAGCTCGGTAAGGTAGTTAACGGTATCGAGAACGCTTTTAAAATATGCGTTCTGCTGTACACGCACGGTCGTCAGCATGAAATCAATGGCCTCGTCCCGCCTCCCAGAACTGGCGAGCTCAATGAACTTTTCCTGTGAAGGTACGTAGGCCGCCCGTGCATCCTTCAGACCCTTCAGGAGTTCCTTGCCCTTTGCCGTATTGAAGGTAACCTCGAATCGATCCAGACGCTCACCGATGATTTTCCGTTGTTCAACGATACGGGCGGCTTCGCGCTTGACGTCATCCGGGGTTTTGACCAGTAACATATTGCGCATGGAGCGGGCAATCACGTTCAACGCATCGATGATGTCATTGGCTTGCGCGGTCTTTGGATTTCGATCATCAACCACCTGTTGCAGGTTCTCGCTCAGAGAACTCAGGCGCGTCGTACCCATGACGGCAATTGCCACTAGCAGAGCCAAGGCTACAGCGAAGCCAATGAATAACTTGGTCCCGATTTTAAGATTGTTCAACATGTATCACTCCCTTTAATGCCAAGCTTGAAAGATTCAATTTTGTGCGGTCGACCGCGGTAATGCGGCGTTAAGGCTCATTTCGCGTTCTTCACTACGGGCATTGCGCTGGACCAGGGTCTGGACATCCAGAATCAGCGCCACTTCGCCTGTGCCAAGGATGGTCGAACCGCCAATACCGCGCAGATGCCGGAAGATGCTCGATAGCGGCTTGATTACGGTCTGGAATTCACCCAGCAGTTGATCGACCACGATGCCGGCTTTTTGCCCGGCATATTGCACAACAACAATGTTTTCACGGGCCGGCTGTTCTTCTTCGATTTCGAACATTTCACGCAGGCGCACAAAGGGCAGCACCTCGCCCCGCAGGTTGAGGAAATGCCGATCCGCTTCATGCTCGTTGAGTTCGATGCACTCGATCACCATATCGAGCGGGATGACATAAGCCGATTTGCCAACGCCAACAAGGAACCCGTCGATGATTGCCAGCGTAAGCGGCAGCCGAATGGTGAACGTTGAACCAGCCCCCTCGATTGAAGAGACATCGCAACTACCGCGCAGACTCTGAATATTCCGGCGCACCACGTCCATGCCGACACCACGCCCGGACAAGTTGGTCACTTGATCGGCAGTAGAAAACCCGGGCTCCCAGATCAGGTTGACAATTTCCTGATCGGTCAGGGTTTGCGTCGGCTGGACCAGTCCTTTCTCAATCGCTTTTGCCAGGATCTTGTCTCTCGGCAAGCCATTGCCGTCATCGACGATCTCGATGACGATACTGCCCGAGTCATGATAAGCATTGAGCTCGACCGTGCCGCGCCGCGGCTTGCCGCGTGCTTCACGCACACTACCGAGTTCAATCCCGTGATCCATCGAGTTGCGCACCAGATGCATCAGCGGATCGCCGATTTTCTCGACCACCGACTTGTCCAGTTCGGTTTCTGCGCCGGAAATGATCAGATCGATTTCCTTGCCCAATTCCTTCGAAACATCGCGCACCACACGATTGAATCGATTGAAGGTTTCGCCAATCTGCACCATGCGTAGTTGCAGTGCGGAATCGCGAATGTTTTCCACCAGGCGCGACAGGACAGAGGTCGACTCGAACAATTCAGTCTGCCCGCTGCGTTGCGCCAGCAAGTTGGCCGATGCACCGGCGATTACCAGTTCGCCGACGAGATCGATCAACTGATCCAGCTTGTCGGCATGCACCCGAATCAAACGTGCCTCGACCGCCTTTTTCTCGCTGACTTGAGTCTGCTTGTTGACGGCAGCCTCGACAACTTCCTTGTGGATGACCTTCTGGTCGATCAGAATCTCGCCCAACTGCGGCTTGTGCGCCTCCTCGCCTTCGGCGGGCGTTGCCTGAGCGCCCGTTTGCTGGGAGTTCAAGCCGCCATCCAGCTCGCCCTGGGTCAATGCGCCGCAGCGTACCAGCATTTCGCCGAGTCGCATGTCGTCTTCCGGCAACTCCTTGATCAACTTGACATATTCTGCCAACTTGCTATTCGGCGGCAGGATGCGCAATTCACAATCGTCACGACAGAAATCGAAAACACGCTCGATATCAGCCTTGGATGAACGCGTTTGCAGGCGGATTTCAAAACCCAGATAGCAGGACTCCGGATCCATTTCGGCACCTGCCGGCATGGCATCCGGAATGGTTTCCATGGCCAGGATTTCACCCAGCGACGCAAGAAAGCGGAGGAAAGACAATGGATCCATACCGCCACGCAGCATGTGCGGCCCGAAACGGACAGAAATGTGCCAGCTATCCGTGTTGACCACACCACCACCGGAGGACAGTACTTCGGATTCGGCTTCGACCACCTTGCCGGTTTCCGGTGCCGGCCCACTGGTATAGACAGCCAACTCGGCCTGTAACGCATCACCAGTCGCCTTGACCTCAGGAGCCGGCTCTGGCGCACCAGCCTCAAGCACATCCATCAGACTGCCCAGATGATCACAGCTACGCAGCAATAGTCCGGTCAACTCGCCGGACAACGCAATTTCCCCATTGCGCAGTCGATCCAGTACGTTTTCCACCTTATGCATGAAGCCTTCGATGAAATGACACTCGATGACACCAGAAGCACCCTTGATAGTATGGGCGGCGCGAAAAATCCCGTTGATGTTGTCCTGTTTGTCCGGCTGCTGCTCCAGTTCGAGCAGCCCGGTTTCCATGGCCTGCAATTGCTCGCGGCCTTCCTGAATGAATACGCTGGTCAGTTCATCCATTTCCTGATCCCTCACCGTTGCTCATGAACCGTAATGACAACCGGATCACCAAAATAGCCAACCAGATTACAAAAATCCAGCGCCTGATGGACCGCCGAACTGTGCGCGACGATCGTCAATGTTTTATCCAGCCTGGCAGCTTCGCGCTTCGCAAAAATCAGCAATTGCAAACCAGCAGTGTCGATTTCACCCACTTGCGACAAATCGAGCTCAAGACCATCGGCACCTTCCAATGCTGTACTCAAACGCTCTTTCTGTTCCTGTGCGTGATAAATGGTCAGATCTTCGGCAATGGCAAGACGGTTCTGGGTTCCCATAAAGACCTCCGTCAGAACAATTCAATTTTTGAGGACGCGCTCACCGCACCGGCGCCGGCCGTTGACGGCTGGTGCAGTGCCTGATTGTGACTGACACGCTGGGCATCCATGACATATTTGCTGTACAGCTCATCCAGATGCTCTGAGAGTGGCGCGTACTGGAAATCCGATCCTTCGGACGCCTTGATACGCCGCGCCAGATTTTCCGCATGCTCGTCGAGTTTGCGCAGCGCGTTGGCAACAATTTCAATCTGTTGCCGGGTAATGTCCTGAAACTGCACGCTGGCCAGAACATCCATGAACATTTTGCCGAGATCTGCGCTGGCTTCGCGCACCGTACGCAACACATTCATGTCGTGATCGAGCAATTGTTGATACCCAGCACCCAGATGCCCAAGCTGGCTCGCAAACTCAGTCAGCGCCGAGCGTTCTGCTTCGACATTGCTGTGCGCCAGCTTGTCCTGGAATTGCTGGCGAATCGAACTGGCAACGCTGTTAATGCCCTCATTGATCTTGTTGACCGCAACATCCGTCTCGGTCGACAACTTGCGCACCTCATCGGCCACCACGGCAAACCCGCGCCCAGCCTCACCGGCACGTGCGGCCTCGATCGCCGCATTCAAGGCCAGCAAATTGGTCTGCCCGGAAATATCCTTGACCAGTTTGACCAATGAGCCCAGTCCTTGCGCTTCGTGCACAATCTGTTCAATGCGCTGCTGATCCTTTGCCGCCTCATCGATGCGCCGGTGAATATAGGAATCCATCCGCGAGATCAACGCCTGATTGTCCTGAATATCATTTTCAGAACTGGCAGCAAGCGCACTTGAGGCCTGCGTTGTTTGAGCGACAAAGCCATCCAGGCGGGTCACCACCACGTCAATGGACTGCAGACGTTCGGTAATGTCGTAGGCAGCAGCCTCCGTTGCCTGAACAATGCCATCGAGCTGCTTGCGCAACACTTCGTTATAGCTGCGAATACTCTCGAGTTCGCGGGCGACTTCATCACTCACCGATTCGACATCGCTGACCTTGCTGGCAGATTGCTGCTGCGCATTGGCCAAGCCAAACATCACATCACGATAAAAAGCCAGGGACAAGGCCCGTTGCGCAAGATAAGCCACCAAGACGATCAACACAGAACCCAGCGCATCCCCCACGGGCGAACTTAGCGGCAACTTAGGCAAAAACACCTCGTGAAACCACTCATTCAGGAAATAAACAGAGAAAAAAGCGCCGCAAGCAACGACCAGCGCGACAATCAGCGCGCGCTGGGAGAGGGTATTGACCGTCATGACGAATCCTTAACGGAGAACAAGCTTGATCGTATTCAACAACTCATCTGCCGTTGCCGGCTTAACGATCCAGCCAGAAGCTCCGGCTGCCTTGGCTTCCAGCTTACGGGACTGCTGGGACTCTGTCGTCAGAAAAAGAATGGGCATGAACTTGTAATTCGGTAACTTGCGCACTTCCCTGATCAACTCGATGCCGTTGATGCCAGGCATGTTCAAGTCGGTGATCAACAGGTCCACCTTGACACCTGCCTGAAATTTTTTCATGGCCTCTTCGCCACTCCCCGCCTTTTCCGTCGCATAACCTGCCTTGGCAAGGATATTGGAAATGCTGAGCAAAATGGTTGCGGAATCGTCTACCAGAAAGATTGTTTTCATCGTTTAACTCGTTTTTTTGGAATGGCACCTACCGGCTGCTTTTCTTTGATAGGTGCGGAAAACTATAGTACAAAGCATACAAAAATGGGCAAGGGCAGGCTAATTTTCTTGAATATAGAAATCTCGCAAGCCAAGCCGCCGGAAGGCATCCCGGGCTAGAAGCGCAAAGCTGCGCTCAACGAAGCTACCTCATCACGCGACTCGGCAAGAATTTCAGTTAATAACACCTCACCGATCATGAGTTCGATTTCTGCATCGCTCCGGGCAGGCTTACCGCCCCCCTGATCCAGACTGTGCAACGGCGATGGCACCGGGGACAACTCCTCTGCCAGCAGTAAGGTATCCCCCAAGGTACTTGGCGGCATACCCAAATACCCCTCCCAACCAGCCTCAATCGCGATACGGATATTTTCCGGAATATTCAGCGCAGCCAGCAAAGGCTGACCGACCATTTGCTCTCCGGTTTCAATCCAGTCGGCGAAACCTTCATCCAGCAAACCAGGATAATGCGCACTACGCGAGAGCAGATAAAACCCCGGCACTTCATGAACCAAGCCGGCAAACAGGGCAGCCTCGGCATCCACCATGGTCACCCGACGGGCAAGAACACGGGATAGCGCCGCCACGTGCGCAGTATGCTCCCAGAGCTGCTCGGCAACCCCCCGATGCGCCACCGGAATCGATGCACCAGCCATTTGCCGTGTAATCAGTGCCATGGTCAGACTACGCAATGTCGCAAAGCCAAGTCGCGCAATCGCCGAGCGCAAATCGCTGATTTCCCGAGCATACGGGTTGTAAGCCACCGAATTCGCCATCGCCACGATGCGGGCAGCCAGCAACGGCTCAGCCTGCACCAGCTTTGCTGCCGCCTCGACATGACAATCGGGGTCGGAGAGCGCATCGCGCAAACGAAGCGTCACCCGCGCATCGGTCGAAAATTCGACAGCCCCGCGCGCAACATCTTGTGCAATCGACTCAAAGGCTTGAATCTTGTTCATATCGACCCTTAGTAACCCTTTTGACGGGTATATCTTCGTCGCATCATAACAAGATTACCAAGATCGACGGCAGCTTATGCTGCCGCTAACTTACCCGGATCAGGAAAACCACAATCTCTCACAACATGACCCAACCAGCGGTTTTGAACACAGAAAACACAAACGCTCACTCGACGCCAGTCAAGCTCACTGAGAACTGAATCATGCGGCCAGCCTCAGATTCACCCTATAACTTTCAATCCTTCTTTAGATGCCGCCTTCTTGCTGCCTTCATCTGCTCCGTATCGACAAACTGCGGATGGATTAGCGAGAAGTCCGCAACCTTCAGCGCAGCAAACGCCTTTGCAGGATTGAAATCGGCTTGGTCATAGATCGTGTCATGCACATCACCCTTGCCCTTCGAGTGCCCAACAAGCTCTCGGCGCATAGCCGGTAGCGCAATGGCGCTTCGTCCTTCGGTGGTCACTGAACGTATCGAAGCACCGATACCGATACAGCATCCGCTGGCCGTCTATGAGCAGTTGCTGGCTCAGTGCCGTGCTGGTGTGGAGATGAGAGCATGAATCTCCAACACCAAAGAATGCTGTCGTTGTGCGACACACTGAGTCTGCCGCTCATCGCCCAGCCCAACCTGACGGGCAGCTTTTTACGCAGATCGGCGAACTCGCCCTGTAGCCCCAGCCACGCCTTGCATATTGCGTCATGCGCCTTTGACACATCCTTGGTACCAAGAGAAACCTGATACGGGTCAGCCTTCGTCCAGAGGTGCTTTATGTCCTGTGGAACCCGCTTTTTGAGGTAGTAAGTGCCGTGCTTTAGGTGTCACCAAGGAGTGGGCATATCGTCTGGCTTAAGCATCACGTGTGAAAGTTTGTGTGAAAGCCAGATAGTATAAAGCCCTGAGTTCCAAGGAAAACCTTGTCTGTCAGGGCCTTAGGTGTTACTGGTGGTGATGGGCAGAATTGAACTGCCGACCTGTGGGTTATGAATCCACCGCTCTAACCAACTGAGCTACATCACCACACTTGGAGGGCGCGAATTATAGTTGGCAGTCCGTCCTGCGGTCAACCGGTTATAATGCGCAACTTTTCTGCAGGCAGCTTGCCGAAGCGGAACCATTGATTTTCAACAGATTCCCCATGCCAAAAAAACTTTTCATCCGCACTTTCGGGTGCCAGATGAACGAGTACGACTCGGACAAGATGGCCGACGTGCTCAATGCTTCGGAAGGAATTGTCAAAACCGACAATCCGGAAGAAGCTGACATCATCCTGTTCAACACCTGCTCCGTGCGCGAAAAGGCGCAGGAAAAGGTCTTCCACGACCTGGGCCGGGTACGCCACCTGAAAAAGCTGAATCCAGACCTGGTGATCGGTGTCGGTGGCTGCGTGGCCAGCCAGGAAGGTGATGCGATCATTGCCCGTGCCCCTTACGTCGACATCGTGTTCGGCCCGCAGACCCTGCACCGCCTGCCGCAACTGATCGCCGAGCGAAAAGCCAAGGGCAAGGCGGCTGTTGATGTTTCCTTCCCGGAAATCGAAAAATTCGATGCCATGCCGCCGTCAGAAGTCAAAGGCGCCTCGGCTTTCGTGTCGATCATGGAAGGTTGCTCCAAGTTCTGTACTTTCTGCATCGTGCCTTACACGCGCGGCGGCGAAGTTTCCCGGCCGTTCAACGACGTCCTGACCGAAGTCGCCGACCTGGCCGCCAACGGGGTGGGTGAGGTGACGCTGCTCGGCCAGAACGTCAATGCCTACCGCGGCGACATGGCGGAAACCGACGAGAAGGCCGATCTGGCGCTACTCATCGAATACATTGCCGAAGTGCCGGGCATCGAACGCATCCGTTACACCACGTCGCATCCACGCGAAATGTCGCAGCGCCTGATCGATACCTACCTGACGCAACCCAAGCTGGTGTCGCATCTGCACCTGCCAGTGCAATCCGGGTCAGACCGGGTGCTGGCGGCGATGAAACGTGGCTATACGGCGCTCGAATACAAATCGATCATCAGGAAGCTGCGGGCCGCCCGCCCGGACATATCGCTGTCGTCGGACTTCATCGTCGGCTTCCCCGGCGAAACGGACGAGGATTTCGAGAAAACCATGAAGTTGATCGACGACGTCGGTTTCGACAACTCCTTCTCCTTCGTGTACAGCCCGCGCCCCGGTACCCCCGCGCTGGAACTGGATGATTCGACGCCGCCCGAAGTCAAGTCGGCACGGCTCTCCCGGCTGCAAAAGCGGATCGACGAACAGGCGCAGGTGATCAGCCAGGCCATGATCGGCAGCGTGCAGCGCGTGCTGGTCGAAGGCCTGTCGAAAAAGGATGTCAATGAACTGGCCGGGCGGACCGATAACAACCGGATCGTCAATTTCGTCGGCGGCTCGGCGAACAGTGCTCGCCTGATCAATACCTTTGTCGACGTGCGCATCACCGCAGCCTTGCCGCACAGCCTGAGGGGCGAAATTGTCATCCGGGAAGACTAAGGATATGAAAACAGAGGTCGCTACCGGGACGACAAACAAGACCGCCCCCAAGCAAAAGCCGGTCGAATTCGCACTGACCCCGGTCAACAACGTTTTACTGGCCAATTTGTGCGGCCCGCTGGATGAAAACATCCGCCAGATCGAAACCGGTTTCGATGTGGTCATTCGGCGGCGCAATGAACGCTTCTCGATTTTGGGTGAAAAAGCCCGGTTGACCGCAGATGCCATCCAGCACTTCTACACCATGGCCCGCACGCCGCTGGGCGTCGATGAAATCCAGCTGGGCTTGGTTGAAATGCTCAACGCGCCGGTGCGCCGCGTGTCGGCGCGGGCCGAAGGGCCGGTCGACGGGCCGCAACTGGTCACCCGGAAGACCGAACTGCACGGCCGCACGCCGCGCCAGGTCGCCTACCTGAAGGCGATCCAGGAACACGACATCACCTTCGGCATCGGCCCGGCCGGCACCGGCAAGACCTATCTCGCCGTCGCGTCCGCCGTCGACGCTTTCGAGCGCGATCTGGTCGAGCGCATCATCCTGACCCGGCCAGCGGTCGAGGCCGGCGAGCGCCTGGGTTTCCTGCCCGGCGATCTGACGCAGAAGATCGATCCTTATCTGCGCCCGCTTTACGATGCACTGTACGACCTGATGGGCGCCGACCGCGTCAGCAAGCTCTACGAAAAACGCGCCATCGAGATCGCACCGCTGGCCTTCATGCGCGGACGGACGCTGAACCACGCCTTCATCATTCTCGACGAGGCACAGAACACCACGCCGGAACAGATGAAAATGTTCCTGACCCGCATCGGCATCGGCGCCAAGGCAGTGGTCACCGGCGACATTACCCAGATCGATCTGCCCAAGGGGCAGAAAAGCGGCCTGAAAGAAGCCATGGATGTGCTGCACGACGTTCGCGGCCTGGCCTTTACCCACTTCAAGAAGGAAGATGTCGTGCGCCACCCGCTGGTCGCCCGCATTGTCGACGCCTATGAAAAACGCCAGCAATCGACTTAATCTCTCGGTGCAATACACCTGTCACCGTGACGGCTTACCCTTGCGAGCAGATTTTGTGCGCTGGGCACGCGCTGCGCTGGTCGGTGGCGGTGAAGTCACCATCCGCCTGGTCGACACCGAAGAAGGGCAGACACTGAACCACGAGTATCGCGGCAAGGACTACGCAACCAATGTGCTGTCCTTCCCGTACGAGACGGAACCGGTGGTGATGGGCGATCTGGTCATCTGCCCGAGCATTGTCGCGAAGGAAGCCAGCGAGCAGAAGAAGCCGCTGGACGCCCATTACGCGCACCTGACGGTGCATGGTATGCTGCATTTGCAAGGCTGGGATCATGAGAACGACGACGATGCCCAGGCAATGGAAAACGAAGAAAAGGACATTCTCGCCGCGCTCGGTTACCCGGACCCTTATCAGGATAATCCCGCAGCATAAAAATCATGGACAGTGACAGTAAACCCGGTTTTATCGAACGTTTGACCTCTTTGTTGCTGCGCGAACCTGAAGACCGCGAGCAATTGCTTGAAATCCTGCACTCGGCCTACGAGCGTAACCTGATGGACGCCGATGCGCTGACCATCATCGAAGGTGCGCTGGCGGCGTCAGATACCCGCGTCACCGACGTGATGATCCCGCGGGCCCAGATGGATGTCGTCGATATCGACGACCCGCTGGACGAAATCCTGCCCTTCGTCATCGACGCCGCGCACTCCCGCTTTCCGGTCGTCAACGGCGACCGCGACAACGTGCTCGGGATACTGCTGGCCAAGGACTTGCTGCGCATCCACACGGAAAAAGACTTCAGCCTGCGCGACTGGTTGCGCCCGGCCGTGTTCATTCCCGAGTCCAAGCGCCTGAACGTGCTGCTGCGTGAATTCCGCGTCTCGCGCAATCACATGGCCATCGTGGTCAACGAATACGGCGGCGTTGCCGGTCTGGTCACCATTGAAGACGTGCTCGAACAAATCGTCGGCGACATCGAGGACGAATACGATTTCGACGAAGCCCACGACAACATCCGCCTCGACTCCGCCGGCCGTTACCGGGTCAAGGCGCGTACCGAGATAGAAGACTTCAACGCCGCCTTCTCGACCGATTTCTCCGACGAGGAATTCGATACCGTCGGCGGCCTCGTCCTGCGTCACCTCGGCCGCGTACCGAAACGCAATGAAAGCCTCGACATCGACGGCATGCGCTTCCAGGTGCTGCGCGCCGACAGCCGGCGTTTGTACACCTTGTTAGTCGATCCCCCCAAGCCACAAATCGACGCCGAAAATCCTCTCCCTTGAAGCCGTGCCGAGCGCCCACACCAAGCTTCGCGACTGGATGCAACACCCGGCATATCGCCCGTGGCTGGCTGCGTTGGCTGGTGCCATCGGCGTTCTGTGCTTTGCGCCATTCGATCTGTTCTGGCTGGCACCACTCGTCTGGCTAAGCCTTTTCGGCCTCCTGCGAAACGCCGATTCACCCCGTCAGGCAGCACTCACCGGCTGGGCATTTGGCAGCGCCTTCTTCCTCGGCGGCGTTTCATGGATTTATGTCAGTTTGTCAGCCTTCGGTGGCATGCCCTGGTGGCTGGCCGGCCCCGCCACCCTGGCTTTCTGCGTCGCGCTGGCAGGCTACCCGGCACTGGCCGGCTGGGCCTTCAAACGCTGGCAACCCGAGAAACACTGGCAGCAAGCATTTTTATTTGCCGCCCTGATTGCTGCGGTCGACTGGCTGAGAAGCTGGATTTTCACCGGCTTCCCCTGGTTGAGTCTCGGCTACAGCCAGACCGTGCCGAGCCCATTGGCCGGCTTTGCCCCGCTGATCGGCGTCTTCGGCCTATCGCTGATCGTCGCCTTCTGTAGCGCCCTGTTGCTGCGCTGGCGAATTGGCGTGCCGGTCCTGCTCGCCTTCTGCCTCTGCGGTTTCGGCCTGCGCCAGATTGCCTGGACCCAGCCGGATGGCGAACCGATCAGCGTGGCGCTGATTCAAGGCAACATCCCGCAGGACATGAAGTTCCAGCCGGGCGCCTTCATTCGCACGCTCAGCCTGTATCGCGACCTGATCGCCGCCAACCCGGCGCAACTCACCGTCCTGCCGGAGACCGCCCTGCCGGCTTTCATCAATCACTTGCCAACCGACTATCTGGAAGAACTGAAAACACTGGCCAGACGCCAGGGCGGTGACCTGATCGTCGGCACCATCACCGGCGAGCGCGACAGCAGTTACTACAACAGCGCCGTCAGCCTTGGCAGTTCGCCGCTACAGATTTACAGCAAGCAGCACCTGGTACCGTTCGGCGAAATGATCCCGGCCGGTTTTGCCTGGTTCATGGCCTACGCCAACATTCCCATGTCCTCGTTCAGCGCCGGCCCGGCCAGTCAGCCGCCAATGGCCGTCAGCGGACGAAATATTGCGGTCAACATTTGTTATGAGGATGTTTTCGGTGACGAAATCATCCGCGCCCTGCCGCAAGCCGGCATCCTGGTGAATCTCTCGAACACCGCCTGGTTTGGCGACTCGCTGGCCCAGCCCCAGCATCTGCAGATTGCCCAGATGCGCTCGGCCGAAACCGGCCGGCCGATGCTGCGCGCCACCAATACCGGCATGACGGCAATCATCGACCAGCACGGCCAACTGAAAACCGCCCTCCCCCCTTTCGAAACTGCAGTCTTGATCGGCAGTATCAGTGCGTACGTGGGCCAGACGCCGTTCGGGCGCTTTGGCAACCTGCCATTTCTTGGTCTGCTGATGACCAGCCTGCTGCTTAGCCAGTGGCCGCGTCGCCACACATCCTGATCAGGTGCTCTGCAACCCCTGAACCGCCTGCTGCAAACGCTGACGCTCAGCCAGCACCTTGGCGGAATAGCGCCGGGCCGGATCGTTGGTCGCCCCGCCGAACTGCTGCAAGCCGGGAACCAGACCGCCGTAACGGTTGATTGATTCGCGCAGAATGCGCGAACCGACCTGAACATTGGTCACCGGGTCGAAGAAGGGCAATTCACCTGCGTCATCCGGCAACTTGTCGGCGTGAAAACGCGGCATGACCTGCATCAAACCCTGAGCGCCAACAACGCTCTGCGAAAACGGGTTGAAACCGGATTCGACCCCGATCACGGCAATGATCAACAAGGGATCAAGACCAAGCTCCCGGCTGCTTTCCTGCGCACTGTGGAAAATCGGCACGAGGACTTCATGCGATACCCGATAACGCCGGGCAACATACTGCAAAGCCTGCTGCATGCTCGGCACCAAGCGGGCCTGATGCGCCAGGCTCACTGGCTGAAAACTGCCATCGCCGGCAACAGGCAAGGCGCTCTCACCTGCACTGACGCCACCGGGGAACATGGCTTGCAAGCCATCAAGCAGGCCGGTATGGCCCTTGTAGGTACCCGCCAAACCGAGCACGAAAACCAGCCCGGCCAGCATGAGAAATTTGCGGACGGAATGAGCGACGACCGCAGCCACCCGCGAAATGGCGGGGGATTGAAACTTGGAAGAAAACTTAAAAGCGAACATGCGCCCTCCTTCACTGTTGCCACTGACCCAAAAAGCAGCCAGCGAACGGTTACAGGGGGTACGACATCGGGCCATTCCCCCGTGGGAGGAAGCTAGGTTTCCGGAGACCGAGTCTGGCCTGTAATCCTGAAACACCAATGTTGCACCGCAGCAAAACAATGGGCATTCTATTGATTTATTTGGCGAAGTCAATCGAACACTGCCCTTGGCAGCAGATCAAGCGTTGCGTCCACGCGACAGGACAGCATCTGCCGAGCCTGGGCAAAAGCCTGTAAAATCCGACGCTTTCCGTCTTTTCGAGTGCTTCCGATGACGAGCAGCAAACAACCCACGTTTCAAGAAATCATCCTGCGTCTGCAGCAATACTGGAGCGACAAGGGCTGCGCCCTGCTCCAGCCCTACGACATGGAAGTCGGCGCCGGCACCAGCCACACCGCCACGTTCCTGCGCGCCATCGGCCCTGAGCCTTGGAAAGCCGCTTACGTACAGCCATCGCGCCGCCCGAAGGATGGCCGTTACGGCGAGAACCCGAACCGCATGCAGCACTACTATCAGTTCCAGGTCGTGTTGAAGCCGGCCCCGGACAACATCCTCGAACTCTATCTCGGCTCGCTCGAAGCCCTTGGCTTTGACCTCAAGAAGAACGACGTGCGTTTCGTCGAGGACGACTGGGAAAACCCGACGCTGGGCGCCTGGGGTCTGGGCTGGGAAGTCTGGATGAACGGCATGGAAGTGACGCAATTCACCTACTTCCAGCAGGTCGGCGGCATCGACTGCAAGCCGATCACCGGCGAAATCACCTACGGCATCGAACGCCTGGCCATGTACCTGCAGGGCGTCGAGAACGTCTACGACCTGACCTGGACGGAAGGCCTGACTTACGGCGACGTCTATCACCAGAACGAAGTCGAGCAATCGACCTACAACTTCGAGCACTCCGACGTCGACTTCCTGTTCCACGCCTTCGGCGCACACGAGAAGCAGGCGCAACACCTGATGGGCGCCCAGCTCGCGCTGCCGGCCTACGAACAGGTGCTGAAGGCCGCCCACACCTTCAACCTGCTCGACGCCCGTGGCGCCATCTCGGTCACCGAACGTGCCGCCTACATCGGTCGCATCCGCAACCTGGCCCGCGCCGTGGCGCAAGCCTATCTCGACTCGCGCGCCCGCCTCGGCTTCCCGATGGCCCCGAAGGAATGGGCGGCCGAAGTTATCGCCAAGCTCGAAGAACAGAACGCCAAGAAAGCTGCCTGATATGTCGTCGAAAAACCTGCTCGTTGAATTGTTCGTTGAAGAATTGCCGCCCAAGGCGCTGAAGAAGCTGGGCGAAGTCTTTGCCAGCACGCTGGCCAACTCCCTGAAAAACACCGGTCTGGCCGCGTCGACCGCAGAAGTCACCGCCTACGCCTCGCCGCGCCGCCTCGCGGCACACGTCACCGACGTTGCCGCCGTGGCGGCTGACAAACCGGTGGCGCAGAAGCTGATGCCGGCTGCCGTCGGCCTCGACGCCGCGGGCAACGCCACCCCGGCCCTGTTGAAGAAGCTGGCCGCGCTGGGGGCCGATGAATCCGCCGTAGCCAACCTGCGCCGCGAAAGCGACGGTAAGGCCGAGGTGCTGTTCTATGACAGTCTGGCCAAAGGCGCCACGCTGGCCGAAGGCCTGCAGAAAGCACTGGAAGCCGCGCTGGCCGCGCTGCCGATCCCCAAGGTCATGAGCTACCAGTTGCAGGACGGCTGGAGCAGCGTCAATTTCGTCCGTCCGGCGCATGGCCTGGTCGCGCTGCATGGTGCCGATGTCGTGCCGCTGGCCATTCTCGGCCTGACTTCCGGCCGGGAAACGCACGGCCACCGCTTTGAAGCGGCGGTCGATCCGGTCGTCTTCGCCAACGCCGACGAATACGCCGCCAAGCTGGCGACCGACGGTGCCGTGATCGCCTCGTTTGCCGAACGTCGTGCCGAGATCGTTCGCCAGCTTGAAGCTGCTGCCGCTTCCGCTGGTGGCAAGCCGATCGACGACGATGCCCTGCTCGACGAAGTCACCGCGCTGGTCGAACGCCCGAACGTGCTGATCGGCCAGTTCGAGGAAGAATTCCTTGCCGTGCCGCAGGAATGCCTGATTCTGACCATGAAGGCCAACCAGAAATATTTCCCGCTGCTCGATGCCAGCGGAAAACTGACCAACAAGTTCCTCGTCGTCAGCAACATCAGCCCGCAAGACGCTTCGGCGGTGATCGGCGGCAACGAGCGCGTCGTCCGTCCGCGTCTGGCTGACGCCAAGTTCTTCTTCGACCAGGACCGCAAGAAGTCGCTGGAAAGCCGCGTCATCGGTCTGTCCAAGGTCGTTTACCACAACAAGCTGGGCACCCAGGGTGAGCGCGTGCAACGCGTTGCGGCGATTGCCCGCGCCATTGCCGAATCGCTCGGCGGCGGCGCCTTGGTGCAGCAGGCCGAACAGGCCGCCGTGCTGGCCAAGGCCGACCTGCTGACCGACATGGTCGGTGAGTTTCCCGAACTGCAAGGCATCATGGGCCACTATTACGCCCTGCACGACGGCTTGAACGCCGACGTCGCCGATGCCATCGAAGATCACTACAAGCCGCGCTTCGCCGGCGACAGCCTGCCGCGTGGCCGCGTTGGCACCATCGTCGCGCTGGCCGACAAGCTGGAAACGCTGGTCGGCATGTTCGGCATCGGCCAGATCCCGACCGGCGACCGCGACCCGTTCGCGCTGCGCCGGCATGCGCTAGGCGTTATCCGCATGCTCTCCGAAGGCGACCTGCATCTTGCGGTCGACGCCCTTCTGAACGGTGTTTTCGCCCAATTCAACGGGATCGAAGGCTTTTCGCCGAACGTCGGCGCACTGGCTGACTTCATCTACGACCGCCTGGCCGGCAACCTGCGCGAGCAAGGTTACACGGCGCAGGAAGTCGATGCCGTCGTGTCGCAACGGCCGCAACGCCTGGGCGACATCCCGAAACGCCTGGCCGCCGTACGTGCCTTCTCGGCGCTGCCGGAGGCCGCCGCACTGGCAGCAGCCAACAAGCGGGTCGGCAATATCCTGAAGAAAATCGAAGGCAAGGTTGAGGCGCGCATTGACGCCGCACTACTCAAGGAAGCCGCTGAAACTGCGCTGCACGCGGCGCTGGTTGAAGTCGTGCCACAAGCTGATGCGGCTTTCCTGACTGGCGATTACAGCGAATCCTTACTCGCCCTGGCCGCATTGCGCGCGCCAGTCGATGCCTTCTTCGACCACGTCATGGTCAATGCCGACGACCCGGCACTGCGCGCCAACCGCCTCGGCCTGCTCGCCCACCTGCATGCGGCGATGAACCAGGTGGCCGATTTGTCGAAGCTGTCCGCCTGATCCAGGAAAGCCACGACCATGAAACTTGTCATTCTCGACCGCGACGGCGTCATCAACTTCGATTCCGCCCAGTTCATCAAGAGCCCGGAAGAGTGGAAGCCGATTCCGGGCAGTCTGGAAGCTATCGCCCGGTTGAAGCAAAACGGGTATCGGGTGGTCGTGGCAACCAATCAATCGGGCGTCGGGCGCGGGCTGTTCGACATGGATACGCTCAACCGCATCCACAAGAAAATGCACAAAGCGTCGTTCGAAATGGGTGGGCGCATTGATGCCATTTTCTATTGCCCACACAGCGCCGATTCCGCCTGCGACTGCCGCAAGCCGAAACCCGGCATGTTCAAGCGCATTTCGGAAACGCTGAACATGGACCTGAACGGCGTGCCAGCCATCGGCGATTCGTTGCGCGACCTGCAGGCCGGTGCTGCGCTCGGCTGCACGCCGCTGCTGGTCCTGACCGGCAAAGGTGAAAAAACGCAGAGCGAAGGCAATCTGCCACCCGGCACACTGATTTTTCCCGATCTGGCCGCTGCGGTCGACCATCTGCTGGCCCGGGAAAGCAAGGAAAAGAAATGAACGCTGTCCGTTCCACGCTATTCATGGCTTACGCCATCGTCTGGTCAGTGTTCAGCGCACCGCTGGTCGTCGTCGCCGGCCCTTTGCTCGGCGGCGCCTGGGCTTACCGTTTCGGCCGTATCTGGCGCCTGGGCACGCAATGGGGCGTCGAACATCTGCTCGGTATCCGGCCGCAAGTCATCGGCCGGGAAAACATGCCGGCCGAACCTTGCGTCATCATGGCCAAGCACCAGTCGGCCTGGGAAACGATGACCCTGCAGGACTGCGTACCCAACGGCGCTTTCTGCGTCTTCGTGCTGAAAAAGGAATTGCTCAAGCTACCGCTGGTCGGCTGGGGGCTGGCGGCCATGCGGATGATTTCGATTGATCGCGCAGCCGGCAAGAATGCCCTCGACCAGGTGGTCACCCAAGGCCGCGAGCGGCTGAAGCAGGGTTTTTACGTGATCATTTTCCCCGAGGGCACACGCGTGCCGCCGGGTGAAAAGCGCCGCTACAAACCGGGTGGCGCTTACCTGGCGACGCACGTCGGCTGCAAGGTTGTGCCGATTGCCCATAACGCCGGCGAATTGTGGCCGCGCCAGGCTTTCCTGAAATCGCCGGGCACCATCACGATCAGCATCGGCCCGGCCTTCGATGCCAGCAACATGAGCGATCAGGAAGTCAACCAGCGCGTCGAAAACTGGATCGAAGCCGAGATGCGCCGCATCTCGCCACACCGTTACCCGGATGCCGGCCAGACTGCCTGAATCCAAGCATCACGTCGTCCTGGCCGGACAGCGGATCGACTTCGGCCTGCGCCGCAGCCAGCGCCGCAGCATCGGTCTGAGCATCGACCAGCGCGGCCTGCGCGTCGGCGCACCCCACCGCGCTTCGCTGCGCGACATCGAAACGTTGATCCTGCAGCATGGCCAGTGGGTCATCGAAAAACTTACCGCCTGGCGGGAGCGCGAACCGGCAACACGCTTTTCGGTCGTCGACGGCGCCGGCATTTTTGTCCTTGGCGCGGCGTTGACCGTAAGAATCCGCGCTGCCGCGCGGGCGCGCTGGGCATTTACTGACACGGAAGTGCTGCTTGACGTCCCTGCTGCGGTCGACGCGGCAAAAGTGCTGGAATCCGCGCTCCGCGACCATGCCAGAAACCTGTTCAACGAGCGCCTGGCCGTGTACGCCCCCCATCTCGGCGTTGCGCCGCCGCCTTTGCGCCTGTCATCGGCCCACACGCGCTGGGGCAGTTGCAGTGCGCGGAGCGGCATTTCGCTGAACTGGCGCCTCGTGCTGATGCCCTTGCCCATCGTCGATTACGTGGTCTGCCATGAACTGGCGCACCTGAAGGAAATGAACCACAGCCCGCGCTTCTGGGCCGTCGTCGAACAACTCTGCCCCGAGTGGCACACCCGGCGCCTCGAACTGCGCCGGCTCGGCCGGCTACTGCCGCAATTCTGAACACTCCCCACGGGCATCCCGCACGACATCGACAAGCGCGCTATCTCTTCAGAGACCGCCGGCGCTCAGTCGGAAACAGTACTTCGATGCCCTTCCAGAGCCGTCCGGATCTTTTCGGCCGCGTTATGTAATTCCGGCACAAAGCGCTGCGACGCATCCTGAAGGCTCAGCGCCTTGCGCAGGAAAACCACGTTGATCGCCCCGATCACATGGTCATTGCCGAAAATGGGCACGGCCAGCGCAGAGATTTTCTCCTGACTGCTCCATTCGCCATCGTTGGTCGCATAGCCCTGTTGCCGGACCTTGTCGATCAGGTTGGCGACCAGTTTCTCGTTGCGCGCAAAGGCCGCCTGTTCATCATTTCCCTGACGGATCAGATTCAGCACCTGCTGCCGCTCTTCGTCCTTGCAGAAGGCCAGGTAGGCCCGGCCGGCACTGGTGAACAGGACCGGCATCCGCTGGCGGATCATCGCCCGATGAAACGACAAGGGACTGAACCGGTGAGTAGTTTCCCGGACCAGCATGCAGTCCCCGTCAAGCGTGCACAAATCCGAAGGCCAGACGAGCTTTTTCAGCAACTCGCCCAGTACCGGATTGGCAATTTCCGAAATCCACTCATCGTCGGTGAACCCGTCGCTGAGTTGGCGAATCTTGTGATTCAGCCGGTAGCTATCGTCCGACGGCGAGCGGCGCACATAACCTTCGACTTGCAAGGTTTCGAGCAGCCGGCGCACGGTGGTGCGGTGCAATCCGGTTTCAGCGCTGAGTTCAGCAATCGTTGCCCAACCTTTGGCGGCGCGATTGATCGCATGCAGCAGCGCCAATCCACGACTGAGTCCCTGCACATGAACATAACTGGCACCGCTCGATGGACGCATTCAAACCCCCTCAAAATACCAATAAAACAACGTTGTGCATATTGTGCACAATCGACAGATAAATTTCAGTGCTTTTGTTGCGCTCTCTAGAATCGCCTCACTGACAAAAACAACGAAGCGGGGAGACAAATGCTTGGGACCACACCGCTTTCTCTACTTCGTCATTTTCACACCCGGTGAACGGCCGCTTGCCCGCCACCGTTCAAAGAGAGTTTGAGGAGTCTGCATGAGCATCAAATTGAAATGCCTGTCGCACACCCCGCTGCGCGGCCTGAACGATCCCGGCGCCGCGACCGTGGCCGAGGTGGATGCCGTTCTGGCCCAGGCTCGGGCGGAAGTCGAGGCCTTCGATCCTGAACTGATCGTGGTCTTCGCCCCGGATCATTACAACGGCCTGTTTTACGACCTGATGCCGCCTTTCGTCATCGCGACGGCAGCCGAATCGGTCGGCGACTACGATACGCTGCTTGGCCCCCTGTCGATTCCAGGCGACCTGGCCCTCGATCTGGCAAAAAGCATCATGGCCAGCGATGTCGATATCGCCATTTCGCACCGGCTGCAGGTCGACCATGGCTGCACCCAGACGCTGGAAGAGTTGACCGGCAGTCTGACGCGCTATCCGGTCATTCCCATCATCATCAACTCGGTGGCCCCGCCGTTCTGCCCCTATCGCCGCATCCGCAAACTCGGCGAAGCGGTCGGCCGTTTTGTCGCGACCTTGAACAAACGCGTGCTGATCCTCGGCACCGGCGGACTGTCGCACGAACCGCCCGTACCGCTGCTCAAGGGCGCCCCGGAAGAGATCGCCAATTTCCTGATTGCCGGACGCAACCCGACGCCTGAATTCCGCGCCGCCCGCCAGGCCCGCACCATCGCCGCCGGCCAGACTTATGGCAAGCCGGGATGCGATCTGACGCCGCTCAATCCGGCTTGGGATCAAGCCTTCATGCAACAACTGATCGACGGCCGACTGGCGGAAGTCGACCAGTTCGACATCGAAAGCATTTCCAGGGCGGCCGGTCGGTCGACGCACGAAATCCGCACCTGGATCGCCGCTTTCGCCGCACTTCAGGCGGCAGGTAACGGCTATACCGCCCGTCAGGATTACTACCGCCCGATCAATGAGTGGATTGCCGGCTATGGCGTACTCAGCGCCGACGCCTGTTAAGTATTTCAGCTATCGAGGAGCATTCAAATGAGCAAAATGGAAAATATTGCGGTCGACACCCCGACCGAAGAAGAAATCGTCCGTCGTGCCGAAGCGCTGATTCCCATGCTGCGCAGCAAGGCCGAAGAATGTGAGCGCAATCGCGTCGTTTCGAAAGAAACCATCGACGCCTTCCGGGAAGCCGGTTTCTTTCGCATCCTCCAGCCGAAACGCTGGGGCGGCTTTGAAATGTCGCCCAATGTCCTGAACCGGGTACTGATGGAACTGGCCCGCGGCTGCCCATCCAGTGCATGGAATGTCATGGTGCTTGGCGTGCATCCCTTCGAAGTCGGCCTGCTGCCGACGCAAGTCGGTGATGAGTTGTGGGGCGACGATAACAGCAAGCTGGTCTCCTCCTCCTACGCCCCCTTCGGGACAGTCAAGGTCGTCGCCGGTGGCTACGTGCTGAATGGCGAATGGCTCACTTCCTCCGGCTGCGACCATGCGGCGGGCGGTGCATTTGTCGGCGGGCGGGTCGAGGAAAACGGCGAAGTGGTGTTCCGTTCCTTCTGGATTCAGCGCAGCGATTTCGAAATCGTCGACGACTGGTTCGTCGTCGGCCTGGCAGGCACCGGCTCGAAGAAGCTGATCGTCAAGGAAGTGTTCGTACCGACCTACCGCAGCCACGCCATCGGCGCCTACGGCGAGCAGTCGCATGGCGGTGTCGAGAACCTGTACAAGATGCCGTTCTTTTACGTCTTCTACGCTGCCGTTTCGTCAGTAATCATCGGCATGGCCCGCGGCATGGTCGATCTCTACATCGAACACATGGTGCCCCGCCAGAACATCAACCAGGCGGTCGGTGCTGCGGTCAACGACCCCTTCATCAAGGGCCGTCTCGGCGAAGCCTATGCCAAGATTCTCGGCGCCAGCAGCCGCGTACTGCAGAACACCGACGAAGCCTGGCGCTATGCCTCGAAGGGCGAACTGGTGCCGCTTGACATCCGCATCCGTCACTTCGCGACCAATCAATTCACCGGTGGCGAGTGCTTCGAAGCAGCGCACATGATTTTCAAGAAGACCTCGACCCGCGGCATCTGGATACACAGCCCGATCCAGCGCCAGATGCGCGATATTCTGGTCGGCGCCAATCACATCACGCAGAACCAGGACAACATCGGCGACCTGCTCGGCGGCCATCTGCTCGGCAATCCGCTACCGGAAGCCAACCCCTTCGGCGCCAAGCCGGGTGCGAAGTAAGGCGAGGACGACAGATGAACCCGGAAATCAACCAGCGTCTCGACTGGCAGCCAAATGCCAAACTGGCAGCGCTGCCAACCGTGAGCTCCGACGACCACCGCTACGGCATGCGCCACTTTGCCGTCGGGGTTACCATCATCACCGCCCGTGACGACGAGCAACAAGCCGGACTGACCGCCACGGCGGTTTGTTCGGTCACGGCCGACCCGCCGCGCCTGGTCGTCTTCGTCAACAAGAACGTCGTGGCCAACGAGGTGATTCTCAACAGCGGCGCCTTGTGCATCAACGTGCTGGCCGGTGAGCAGGAGGAAGTCGCCAAGGCTTTCGCCGGCATGATCAAGGAAGTCCACGGCGATGCCCGTTTTGGCTACGGCGAGTGGCGCGAACTGGTGAGCGGTGCGCCGGCGCTGGACGATACGCTGGCGAATTTCGACTGCCGCGTGATCAAGGTATTCGACGAAAGCACGCATCACGCTTTCCTGTGCGAAGTACTGGCGACGCGCGAACGCAACGACGGTGAAGCGCTGATTTATCTGAATGGCGCTTTCCGGCGCATTCCCCAATAAAACTGCTGTTGCTGCATTTGCCATTTACCCGAGGAGACTATAAATGAAATTGAAAAAAACACTTGTCCTGACCATTGCTGCATTGGCTAGCCTGCCGACCCTGGCTGACATCAATATCGGCGTCATTGCCTCGCTCACCGGCCCGGCCGCCGCGTTGGGCGCCGAGACCAAAAAGGCTGTCGCACTTTTCCCGAGCGCCATCGGGGGCGAGAAGATCAACTTCATCCTGCTCGACGACGGCACCGACCCGACCCATGCCGTCAAGAACGCCCGCAAGCTGATTTCCGAAGACAAGGTCGATGCCATTCTCGGCCCCAACCTGATCAGTACGGCGATGGCCATTGCCGACGTCGCCAACGGCGAAAAGACGCCGATGGTTTCCGTTGCGCCGCTTGATGTTTCCGGGGAAAAGCGCGGCTATGTCTTCCGCTCCGAGCCATCGGCTGACCTGATGGTCAATCGCATCGTCACCGACATGATCGAGGGCGGTGCCAAAAGCGTCGGTTTCATCGGCTTTTCCGACTCCTGGGGTGAGCTTCTGCTCAAGGCGCTGAACAAGGCCGCCGAAGGCAAACTGAAGATCGTCGCTACCGAACGTTACGGTCGCGCCGACCCCAGCGTCCAGGCGCAGGTGCTCAAGGTCATGGCGACCAAGCCGGATGTCGTTTTCATCGGCGCTTCGGGCACGCCGGCCGCGATGCCGCAAATCACCCTGCGCGAGCGCGGTTTCAAGGGCAAGATTTACCAATCGCACGGCGTGACCAGCAAGGAGTTCCTGCGCGTCGGCGGCAAGTCGGTCGAAGGCGCACTGATCCCGGTCGGCCCGGTGCTGGTTGCCGAGCAACTGCCGGACAGCCACCCGACACGCAAGAACAGCGTGATGTTCGTCAATGATCTGGAAGCCAAGAATGGCCCGGATTCGCGTTCGACTTTCGCTGGCGCGTCCTGGGATGCCTGGCTGCTGGCCCAGAATGGCATCCAGGCCGCACTCAAGGCGAAGGCCAAGCCGGGTACGCCGGAATTCCGCGCCGCCCTGCGCGACGGTATCGAAAAGACCAGCAAGCTGGTCGGCACCAATGGGGTCTACACCATGAGCGCCAACGACCACGCCGGCTACGATGCTTCGGCCATCGTCCTGATCAAGGTCGAGAACAATCGCTGGAAGCTGGTGAAGTAATGACGGCGCTGCTCGGCACTGACGCTGCAGCAGCACTGCTCCGCGCCGCCCATCAGGGCGGCCGGAGCATTGCTCCCTTGCGCGAACGGCTGGCGGCGACCGATGTCGACGCCGCTTACGCCATCCAGGAAAGCAATACCCGGCAATGGCTGGCCGAAGGCCGCCGCCTGGTCGGACGCAAGATCGGCCTGACCTCGCTGGCCGTACAGGCGCAGCTCGGCGTCGATCAACCCGATTTCGGCATGCTGTTCGCCGACATGGCGGTTGGCGACGGCGAGCCGGTCGCGCTCGGCCGGCTGATCCAGCCCAAGGTCGAGGCGGAAATCGCACTGGTCATCGGTCGCGACCTGACGCACGAACGCCACACCTACGCCGACCTGATCCGGGCAACCGAATATGCGCTGCCGGCCATCGAGATTGTCGACAGCCGTATCGAGAACTGGAACATCAAGTTCGTCGATACCGTCGCCGATAACGCGTCCAGCGGTTTGTTCGTTCTCGGCGGTCGACCGCTGCAACTGGGCGATTTCGATATCGCCAATTGCGCCATGGAAATGAAACGTGACGACGAGGTGGTGTCGCGCGGCAATGGTCGGGCCTGTCTGGGCAGCCCGTTGAACGCCGCCGTCTGGCTGGCTGACGTGATGGTCCGTTGCGGTCGACCGCTGCAGGCCGGCGATATCGTCCTCACCGGCGCGCTCGGCCCGATGGTCGCCGTCAAGCCCGGCGAACGTTACGACGTCAGTATCGAAGGCCTCGGCCAGGTCAGCGCGCTGTTTGCCTGACCTCATCAAACCCCATAAGAGAATCGTCATGACTCAAAAAATCAAATGCGCGCTGATTGGTCCGGGCAACATCGGCACCGACCTGCTGTACAAGTTGAAGCGCAGCCCCTTCCTGGAGCCGGTCTGGATGATCGGCATCGATCCGGAATCGGAAGGCCTCAAGCGGGCCGCCGAGATGGGCCTGAAAACCTGTGCGACCGGCGTCGATGGCTTCCTGCCGCATGTGCTGGCCGACAATATCCAGATCGCCTTCGATGCGACCTCGGCCTATGTGCATGCCGAGAACTCGCGCAAGCTCAACGCGCTGGGCGTCTTGATGATCGACCTGACGCCGGCCGCCATCGGTCCTTACTGCGTGCCGCCGGTCAATCTGAAGGAGCACGTCGGCAAGCGCGAGATGAACGTCAACATGGTCACCTGCGGCGGGCAGGCCACCATCCCGATGGTCGCTGCCGTGTCGCGCGTGCAGCCGGTGGCCTACGGCGAAATCGTCGCCACCGTGTCGTCCAAATCGGCCGGCCCCGGCACGCGCAAGAACATCGATGAATTCACCCGCACCACCGCCGGCGCCGTCGAGAAGGTCGGCGGGGCCAAAAAGGGCAAGGCGATCATCATCATCAACCCGGCCGAGCCGCCGCTCGTCATGCGCGACACCGTGCACTGTCTGACGGTCGACACCCCGGATCAGGCAAAAATCACCGAATCGATCCACGCCATGATC
>NZ_JAVBXX010000017.1 GCF_030824335.1 Azonexus sp. | reverse complement strand
CACGGCCTGCGCAAACAAGGGCGCAAGTTCCGCAACAGTCCCCGCCATTTCCCAATTCGCCATCCCTTGTTTCCAGACATGAACATTTGGCGTCAGTTGCCCCTGGGCACGCAATTGCTGCAACTGCACCATATCAAATGGTCCTGCGTTCTGTCCGTTGATCGCAATATGGTAAAAAGACTGCGGCATCGGCGGGGGTGCCATCATCGGCTGCTGAATATTCTGGCCGACGCTGTTCATCATGTTCGCCATCTGCCCTCCCATCGCACCGCCTACGGCCATGCCGGCCATCAGGCCAACCGGATTGAAGCCGCCGCCTCCGCTGCCGGCGTCGCCCCCCGTCGTGGCATTCATCTGCCCCATGGCGCCCAGATTATTGGCGGCAGCCTTGAGCACATCGGCTTGCTGATTGATCTGGTGCGCCGCCAGGAATTGCTGTTGCGTCTGCAACTGGGCAAAACGTTCCGCCTGTTCGCGCTGGATACGCAGCGTCTCACCCATGTTTTCCGCATTGATTGACTGGGTTGTCTCCAGATTCTTGATATTGATCTCGTTCTGTTTCTGCCGCATCGTCATCTCGAGATCGGCAGTGACACTGCGCAGTTGACGATATTCCTCGGTTTCCTTGTCGATTTCTATGGTCGACAGATCAAAACTCTGCAAATTGACCCCGAACTCATCCTCGAAGGCGCGACGCACACGCGGCGCGATCAGATCGTTGATGTCGAGCATTTTGCGCTCGATCTGCAGCACGGACATGCCATGATCGGCCGGCGCATTGGTCACGATGCCCTTCACCTGTCTGAGCACCGCATCCCGGACCATGTCGGAGAACTGGCCGATTTCAAAATTGATCAGACGATGCAAGCGGATGAATGTCTTGTAATCCGTGATATTGAAACGATACGAGCCTCCTACGACCAGCCGGACGGGAAAGTCGACGAAACGCGGATCAAAGACATCGAAATACGGCGTTCTGAAATTGACCTTGATGTTTCCGGCCAGGTTGATGAAGTACACCTCGGCCTGGAACGGTGACTCTCCGGCATAGGCCATCCCGATGATGCTGGAAATCACCGGGAAGTTCGCTGTCTTGATCGTCTCGTCGAACGGCCCTTCGATGAAATCCAGGCTCGGTCCATTTTCCTGTTGATAAACGAAGACAGCGACCTCGCCGGCCTTTACCCGCAGACGACTTCCCCAGCGGATGGCATTCTCCTTGCGGGTACTGCCCGCATCTCCAGAAGGACGCCATTTCCAGACGAGATATTGCTCCTCGTCGCAGCGAATGACATCAAGCATTCCACCTTCCGTTTTCTTCCCGAAGAATCCCATATCAACCTTTCTGTCGTTGTGCCGTCCGAGTCGGAGCCCAGCCTCAGTCAGCCGCGCTCTTGCGTGCAGCGGCACGCTGTCGAACCTTGTCCGTCAATTCGCGCTCAGCCTCGGCAACGCGCTGCGCATCGGCACGCTCGGCGGCAGCCCGTTTCTGGACTGACTCACGCTCTTCCTCGGCACGCAAATTCTCTGCGACACGCTGCTCCTGCTCCCGCTGTTGCGCACGAACAGCATCTTCTGCCTGACGAACCTGAGCCAGCAAATCCTCCCGCCGGGTTTCCCAGGCAGCCTTCTCCCGCGCAAACTCGTCGCGCTTGCATGCCGACTCCTGATACTCCCACTGCAAGCCGTTCAGGGTGGTCAAGGCAGCCGCATGGGTATTGTCCTGCAACTGCTTTTTGACCGTCGCGACAATCCCTTCAAGACGCGTTTTTTCCAGGACGGCACCCTGCTCGTACTTTTCTTCACATTGCTTGAGCTTCCAGGAATCAAGCTGCGTACTGGCAAGCCCGATCACGCACAAGATTGCAACGCCACCCACAGTAAGAGCCATCAGTGGAGAACGCTTGGCCCTCGTCTGCAGGGTACCGGCAAGGCTGACATTCAGACTGCGCTCGATCTCCTCGAACTCGGCACGCGTTTTTGCATCCCCTTTGTAGGCGTTCTTGGCGAGATTCAAGACTTCCGTAAATTTAACGCGCCAATCTTCTGCATTGGGATCGGGCTTTTTGTTGTCCTGTATTTTCGGGTAGATGTAATAGATCAAGCTCTGCAAGTCTTCTCGCGCATTCGGGATCGGAAAATCGCGAATCACCCGGGACTTCCGGGCCACGACCTCTTTTTCCAGCTTGCTGCCCTGCAAGCCACTTGCCGTCAGCGAGGCCTCAATTTCATCGAATTTACGGGCCAGTTCGGTCACCGTATTGCTGGCACCAATACCGGCAAGCTCATGACCACAAAGCTCGCAGCGCGAAACAAATGCTTTCAACGGGCCACCGCAGCTTGGGCACTTGTTGATGACCCCTTGCTTCTGGTTGACGTTTGGTTGTTCGTTTTCAGTCACGTGAAATCTTTCTTATCAAGGAATTCGGGAGATCGAAGTCTCGATCTCCCGAACATGCAGCAGCGATCAATGCACCAACGCTTCAGCGGAAGATGATGACTTCTTCCTGCTGTCTGGACTGCGGCATGGCCTGATCACGCTGCGGCGCATCCCCACCCAGCCCGGCCAGTTGCTCTTCCAGCTGCTTCAGGACTTCGACACCCAGGCTTTTCGAAACCTCGGTGACCACCTTGCCCCGGTTGAAAACAACGCGAGCCCCGCGCGAAGAGACGAGTTTCACATCCTGCCCATCGCCCATGGCAGAAAACGCTGCCTTGACCTGGTAGTTCCTGGTATTGATCAGACTGAATTCAGCGACCAGTTCCAGAGCCAAGGTATGGGAAACGGTGTCCGTGTTGTCGATCGGATTTGCTTCCTGACGAAACTGGATGCTGTTGATCGAACCGAAGAGCACATAATCAGCACCGGGATACATGCCCTGTTTGATGCGAGCAATCACGTCATAGAGCTTTTCGGAATTCTTCGCAGTAAACGGCTTGGCCTGCGTAATCTGGAAATAGCCTGACTTGAGGATTTCTCCCTTGATATCGGCGGTGAACTTGCGCAGTTCACCGCGCTCAATATAGGAATACGTCCCTTCGGAATAGGAAAACGAAGACTCAGACCGGGCATCCAGAGAGCCGCTGGAGCGGCGCCCATAGCTGAAATCTGTTTCCCGTTCGCTCGAGCGGCCGGAGGCCTTCACAGAAGAACGCTCGGTTGCCGAAATATTGCGGAAATACTCCTGTACGCGTTCCTCGTAAGCCAGGTCCGTCACGGCCACCCTGAGGGGGCCGGCCGCCTGAGCAACGAAAGAGTAGCCCAGCACGGCACAGCCCAAAAGCATTTTCTTCATGAATGGTCTCATGGTGCTTTCCCGGAATAGCGAATCAACGCTTGGTCTGCTTGCGAATATCCTTTTCATCAGACCATTCGACAATCCCGGTCTCGATTTCAATCAAGCGCAGGTTCATCTTGTAATACACGTCCTTGATCGACGATCCCTTCTTGACGATGGAAGAGATGCTGCCATCCAGACGATATTTCGCGCCCTGCATCTTGCCCATCTTCACGGACTTGGACTTGTCGTACAGACCACTCTGATTCTGGCGACGCAGTTCATCGACCTGATTCTGCATGTCTTCGCTCTCGATCGTGTAACGAATACCGTTCTTCTGCAGTTGGGTCAGGACAGTATCGGTGATCAGACGGGTATCGAAGTATTCGCTCGTCTTGTTCTTGACCGGCGAGGCCATCAGCAGTTGACGCTTGCGGATCACTTCCTGAATGACCGGATGCTGAATCAGCGAACCGGTCATTTTCTCGGCAATGACCTGAATATCGGTGGAACCGAGATCGGTCGTCACCGTTTCAACAGCTTTCGGGTCGGCATAGGTGACATCACCACCGGTCGTTGGCGAACCTGTCGTCACGCAACCGGACAACAGCATAGCGACAAGGCTGGCCACCAGAATTTTTGGTGCAGTGGGCTGGACAATCTTATGCATGAAAAACACTCCCTCGGTAAATTGTTCTGAAACTCGACGTTCAACGATATGGGTTGTAGCCGCCATCCGCAGCCGGCGTGCTGGCATCATTCTTCGGGCTTTGCAGAATCAGCCGAAAATCCGTCGCCTTGAACGTCGGTGCGACAACCTGAATCAACTGTTTTTGCTTGCCATAAACAGTCAGCGGCTTCCACGGCTCATCATCCCAAACCGAAAAGCCATCACGATCCAGCCACTTCAAACGATAAAAAAGTTGCTGATTTTCATGACTGCTATTGGTCAACTCAGCTTGCACGCGCAGCAGGTTATCCCGCTTGGTGGCACGCAGATCGGTCACATTCAGGTATTGCATCTTGCCCAATTCTTCAATCCGGCTGGCAATACTCGGACCGGCTGAAGCGGGCGGCGGCGCAGCGGCCATGGCGACTTGCTGTGGCGCGGCCGCATTACCCTCCAAACTGCTGCGCGTGGGCGCCGAAGCCGCTCCGCTTGCGACACGACGCTGAGCGATCGAAGCGAACTGGCCATTGGGATACTTGGCCAGATACTCGCGAAAATCCTCCGGGCTATTGCTGTGCTTGATGCTCGACCAGAACTCCAGCTCGACGGCGGCAGGATCGACCTGCTGGACCACTGTCGTTACAGCACCAGAAGCTGGCGCAGCGGCAACTGTGTTGCCCGGAACAAAATAGAAGTCACCGTCAGTCTGATCGTAGAGAGCCGGATTTTGCTCATGACCAACGCTCCGTGCCTTGGTCGATACACCCGTGCGCAGGCGACGCAGCGACTCTGCTGCACTGACCCCGGGCGCCGAAATCATCGGCACGAACTCACGGGTAAATACACTGTTCGGATGCCGGTCGTTGTCACTCAGCTTGTCCAGCGCCTGCTGATTGGCCCCGGCTGAATACAGGACGATCTGCCCATTCGGCGAAGATGCCTGGGCCAAACCACGCGTCCCGCCAATGCTGCGACCAGCCTTCTTCGGCAAGGGATTATCGCGACATGCATCGATCACCAGCAGAACGAATTTCGCTTTGGCATCCGCCAACTTGTCCTGAATGCGCGACAGGCTCAAAGCCTGGTCTTCGACATCCAGCAAATCCTTCGGCTGGTCCATGTCGACCGGCAACAGGAAGTTCTGGCTATTGATCTGCAGACCATGGCCGGCAAAGAACAACACACCGACCCCACCGCCCGCAACACGCTGGGTGAAGTCGTTAACCGCCTGATTCATCTTTTTCTGACCGCCATCGCTGACCTGAATGACCTCGAACCCGACCTTCTTGAGTTCCTTGCTGACGGCATCCGCATCATTCACTGCTTTTTCCAGCTTGGGAACATGCAGGTAATTGTTATTACCGATAACCAGCGCCACTCGCCGCTCGACCGCGTTGGCGACATTACCGAGTAGCAGAACCCCGACCAGCACAATGCCTATTTTTTTCATCACGCCACCTTGCTCCATGAATACTTCGGCTACTTGACGACGCTAGCTCGCTTGCCAGTGCTACGCGGACGCTTGGGCTTGGCCTTGCTTTCTGCTTCCCCGACATTGCTCGATGGCTGGGCAGCAGGCAAATTATCGTAAAGCGCCACCTCCGGTTGACCGACATATACCGCACCACCGGTCAAACGAATGGGAATGATAGTAAAGCGATTGCCCACTGTCACTTCAGTGCGATGGATGCCAGCCCCGGTCTGAAACTCCAGCGCCACTTTACCGCGTGGCAAAACAGCCCGTGCCACAGCAATGCGCCCCGGCAAGGTGCGCCAGGCTCGTTCGTCAGCCTGCTCGGTCGCCACAGAAATCACCGAAGCGATCACCCCACCGACGACCCCGCCCTTTTTCTGTGCCTGGTCCTGCGCCACACTCTTGGCGACTGCACGAACGGTGGTACGTAGCAAAATACCCGGCAACTGATCCTTCAAAAGACGGCGCGCCATGCTATCCACATTGACCAGGGTTTCAACCGGCAAATCGCGCCCATCCGCACGCAACGACGTCGGTACGACAGCCTTGCCTTCCGACTTGATCACAGGGAAAGACAGCGGCGTAATGACCATGCTCTTGCCGGTCGGAATAGGCAATGGAATCGTGACTGACTTCCAGGCTGGGGCAAAACCGCTTTCAACCACGAACAACACATCGGACTCGTTCGGACCAGCCTTCTTGCGACCGACCTGGGCCAGACGCTGTTTGATATGCTGGCTATGCGGCTGTAGCGCCAGCGCATTGCGATAACCGGGCTCAGCCAGCGAATACTCGCCGGTCACTTCAAAGAAATAGCCCGCCAGATAGTGTGCAAAAGCATTCTGGAAACCGTTTTTCAACTCACTGACATCCGGCGTATCGAGCTCATCCATTGGATACCCCTTCTCCGCCAGACTCTTCGTATTCATGCTGACCTTCTGCTTCTCGCTCTGTTCACGCAGACTGTCATATTCCTTTTCGCGGAAGCTCTCGATCAGCTTTTCCCGCTCGTAGGTCTTTTTCATTTCGATACGGGCGTGATCGAAATTGCCAAGCAATATGTGATTGAGCGTCAGGCGCGTGGACAGGAAAACTTTTTCGTAATCCTGTCCGTCGTAGCGACGCACACGATCACTGACGATGAAACTGCCGATATCGGAAAAAATCTTCCCCGGATTCAGACGAAAATCATCCTCCCAGGTCCGCACCACTTCATCAGCCTGCAACCAGGCATCCCGACCAGGCCCGTAACTGCGCTGGAGATTCAGCAACTCGCCTTTTTCAAAGTAGTACAGGATGTCCTTGCCACTCGCCAAGCTATCCAATACGGTTTTGTCCTTGGGTTTGCCGGAAGCATCAACTCCCTGCGTGCTCTTGTCGGCCGAAGTGAACATTGAAGTATTGTTCTTCTCCAACTGCTCAAGCGCCTTGGCCAGCTCACCAGTCTTGACCAAGGTCACGGTTTGCTTCAACTCGGCATCGTAACTACGTAATGGATTACCGGCACATCCCGAAAGAAGCGTGAGCAAGCTGAACGACAGCAGAACAAATGCACCAGAACGCATCATTTCATCCATTACGTGAGTAGGGGTTAAGATCATCTACGACTGTTAGCAGATTGTCCACTCCCGCCAGAGCAAAGCAGCCTGTGGCAGAATCAGTCCTTCGCCGACCGTTGTATTTATCCCATGAAAATAGCCGCCTGGAATGTCAATTCCCTCAAAGTTCGCCTGCCACATCTGCTTGACTGGCTCAACGAGGCCGCCCCCGATGTCCTTTGCCTGCAGGAACTGAAGCTGGAGGACCACAATTTCCCGCGCGCTGAAATCGAAGCCGCCGGCTATCACGTCGCCTTCTCCGGGCAAAAAACCTATAACGGCGTGGCGTTACTGGCCAAAGCACCGATTGAGGACGTCATTTGCGGCAATCCATTGTTTCCCGACGAACAAAAGCGCCTGATCAGCGGCACAATTGATGGTGTACGGGTCGTCTGCGCCTACATGCCGAACGGCCAGGAAGTCGGCTGCGACAAATACGACTACAAGCTGCGCTGGCTTGATGCGCTGGCCCGCTGGCTGGAAGGCGAACTGGCCGGGCACCCGCAGCTTGCCTTGTGTGGCGACTACAACATCGCCCCGGATGATCGCGACGTGCACGACCCGAAACGCTGGAAAGACTGCATTCTGGTCTCCGAACCGGAACGCGCAGCCTTCCAGCGCCTGCTCAAGCTCGGCCTGACCGACAGCTTCCGGCTGTTCGAACAACCGGAAAAAACCTTCTCGTGGTGGGATTACCGCATGCTCGGCTTTCAGAAAAACCTCGGCTTGCGCATCGACCACATCCTGCTCTCCCAACCCCTGGCTGAAAAATGCAGCGCCGCCGGCGTCGACCGTGCACCACGCAAACGCGAACGGCCATCCGACCACGCCCCGGTGTGGGCAAGCATCGATTGAAAAAATGCAAATTCCTGCGGTTGACCGCGAAAAACTGCTGAAACTCTACCCGGCGCTGGCCACTCTGGCACCGGAACGACTTGACCGGCTACTCCCGGCACAGGCCACCATGCACCTGCCAGCCGGCACACAGGTTTTTGCCGAACACCAGCCCTGCCAGGGATTTCCACTCCTGCTCGACGGCAGCATCAAGGTGGTCAAACAAGCCAGCAGCGGCCGCGAACTGATGCTCTATCGCGTCGCGCCCGGTGGCTCGTGCATCATTTCATCGAGTTGCCTCCTCGGTCGTACCGACTACAACGCCCGAGGCATTGCCGAAACGTCGCTCACCCTGCAGATATTGCCGCTTGGCGAATTTTCCCGACTGCTGGTCGACCACACACCCTTCCGCGATTTCGTCTTCCACTTGTTTGCCGAACGCATCGGCGAACTGATGCAACTGGTCGAAGAAGTCGCCTTTGCCCGACTCGACCAGCGCCTGGCAAAACTGATCCTGGCCCGCAACAGCGACACCTTGAACGTCACGCACCAGCAGTTGGCCGATGAACTGGGCAGCGTGCGTGAAATCGTCAGTCGCCTGCTCAAGGGCTTTGCCGCGCAAAACCTGGTTTTACTGGGCCGCGAGCAGTTGACCGTCACAGACCGCGGCGGCCTGCAGAAACTCGCCTCTGTGTGACTCAAGTTACATACTGACAGGTAAGCCAACGTTAAATTGAGGTCGTCTACAAACCTCTCGGAGAACACATCATGAAAAGCAACGTTGGCGGAATCGACAAAATCCTGCGTATTGTGGCCGGCATCGCACTGATTGCCTGGGCACTGACCGGCGGCCCGGTCTGGGCCTGGATCGGCATCGTGCCGCTGGCAACGGGTCTGATGGGCTGGTGCCCGCTCTACCCGATGCTTGGCCTGAGCACCTGCCCGATCAAGAAGGATTGAGGCCAGCAGCCCCTTCCAGCAAAACCCGCTACGGCGGGTTTTATTTCGTCAGGTAGTTGGCGATACGCACGTAATCATCGACCGCCAGATTTTCCGGTCGGGCGGTCGGGGCGATCTCGAGGGCGGCGAAGCCGGCGTCATCGAGAATGCCCTTGAGATTATTGCGCAACATCTTGCGCCGTTGGGCGAAGGCGGCCTGGACGATGGCCGAGAGTTTGCCCAGGTCTTTTGCGGTCAACAGCGCCGGATCCCTGGGAATCAAGCGAACCACGGCGGAGTCCACCTTGGGTGGCGGGTCGAAGCTTTCCGGCGGCACGTCGATCAGCCATTCCAGCCAGAAACGGTATTGCAGCATCACCGACAGCCGACCGTAGTCGGCGCAACCGGGCTCGGCGACCATGCGCTCGACCACTTCTTTCTGCAGCATGAAATGCATGTCACGCACCAGCGGACCGTAATCGGCCAGATGGAACAGCAGCGGCGTCGAGATGTTGTACGGCAAATTACCGACCAGACGCAGGTCACGGCCGATGCTGGCAAAATCGAAAGCCAGCGCGTCACCTTCGTGAATGCTCAGGCGTTCCGCCGGATGTTGTTTTTTCAACCGGGCGATCAGATCGCGGTCGATTTCCACGACGTGCAGATGATCGACGCGCTCAAGCAACGGCACGGTAATGGCGCCAAGGCCGGGGCCGATTTCGACAACGGTGTCGGTGCGCGCCGGGTTGATCGCCGAAACGATCCCGCCGATGATGCCACTATCGACGAGAAAGTTCTGGCCAAACCGTTTTCGGGCAACGTGTCCCTTCATACTGCGACTCTCATGACGTTTCCCATGTCATTTCTCATGCCATTTTCCTTGCAGCCATGCGGGCCGCTTCTGTGACTGCTTCGAACAGGCTGCCGGCATCGGCTTTACCACTACCGGCCAGCGCCAGCGCCGTGCCGTGGTCGACCGAGGTCCGGATGATGGGCAAGCCCAGCGTGACGTTGATGCCTTTGCCGAACGTGGCGTATTTCAGGGCGGTCAGGCCTTGGTCATGGAACATGGCCAGCACGGCATCGCCACCGGCCAGCACGGGCGGGGTAAACATCGTGTCGGCCGGATGCGGGCCGGAGAGATTCATGCCTTCGGCGCGCAGTCTATCGAGCACCGGGATGATGATGTCGATTTCTTCCCGGCCAAGATAACCGCCTTCGCCAGCGTGCGGATTGAGCCCGGCAACCAGGATGCGCGGCTCGGCAATGCCGTATTTGCCGCGCAGATCGGTGTGCAGGATGCGCAGCGTATGCGCCAGTACGTCCGGCGTGATCGCGGCCGGCACATCTTTCAAAGGCAGGTGGGTGGTGGTCAGCGCAACGCGCAAAGGGCCGTTCGGCGTATCACCGGCAAGCATCATGACGACCAGCGGTGTACCGGTCTTTTCGGCAAGGTATTCGGTGTGCCCGGTAAAGGCGACGCCAGCGTCATTGATCACGCCTTTGTGCACCGGCGCCGTCGCCATCGCGGCAAACTCGCCGTATTGGCAGCCGGCCAGCGCGCGATCAAGCAGCGCCAGCACGTAGTGGCCGTTGGCGGCGTCGAGCACACCGGCTTGTGCAGGAACGGCAAGCGGGATGTGCAAAATATCCAGAATATTGCGGTCGACCGTGCGACCAGCCGTTGTTTTTATGGTCCCAGGGCCAGCCGTTGTATTTATGGTCGCAATATTTTCCGAAAATCCGGGGACAAAATCGCGCAATTCCACATCCAGACCGAGCAGGTCGGCGCGTTGTTGCATCAGTTGGCGGTCGCCGAGCACGACCGGCCGACCTTCACCCGACCAACCAGCCAGACGCAGACAAAGTTCTGGACCGATGCCCGCCGGCTCGCCGCTGGTTACGGCGATCACAGGCTGGCTCATTGTTCTTCCAGGCGATTCTCGACGTAGGTGCGGTCACGCAACTGACGCAACCAGTCCTGATAAGCGTCGTCCAGCTTGCGTTCGCGGATCGCCTGGCGGGCGACTGAACGCTGACGCTCAGCCGACACATCGCGTTCACGACGTTCGATCAACTGGATCAGGTGCATGCCGAAGGGAGACTGGACCACCTGGCTCAATTCGCCCGGTTTCAGCGCGTTCATGGCCCGCTCGAACTCAGGCACGGTATCCCCGGGATTCAGCCAGCCCAGATCGCCCCCCTTGGCAGCAGTGCCATCCTGCGACCAGAGGCGGGCCTGTTCGGCAAAATCCACCCCATTGATGATGCGCTCCCGCACGGCAGCCAGACGGTGTCTTGCTTCAGCCTCGGAAACGACCTCGTTAACCCGGATCAGGATATGCCGTGCATTGGTCTGCATGATCGAAACCGGTGCGTTACCACCCCGCTTGGAGAGCAGTTTGACAATGTGAAAACCGGCCGAAGAACGCAGCAGATCGCTGACTTGACCCGGCTGCAGGCGGGCCGAAACATCCGCATAGAGTGTTGGCAGGCGATCCAGCGGGCGCCAGCCGATCTCGCCGCCCTGCAAGGCATCCGGTGCATCGGAGAAGGTTGCGCTCAGTTCGGCGAAGTTTTCGCCGGCACGTGCCTTGGCCAATGCCAGTTCAGCCCGCTGACGCAGTTTCAGGATCTGCTCCGGCGTGGCAGATTCCGGGGCGCGCAGCAGAATGTGGGCCAACTGGTATTCGTCGCCGCCACCGCTGGCCGTCTGACTGCTCAGGTAATTGTCGATTTCGCTGTCGGAAACCACGAGCCGGCTTTCCACTTCGCGCTCACGCAGGCGCGCCATGATCATTTCGCCGCGAATTTCATCGCGAAATTCCGCGTAGTCGATCCCGTCTTTTTCCAGTGTCTTGCGGAATTGCTGCAGGGACATTTTGTTGTTGGCCGCGATGCGACCAATCGCCTGATCCAGTTGTGCATCGTCAATTTTCAGGCCGCTTTCCTTGGCAAAAGCGAACTGCGAGCGCTCCATGATCAGGCGCTCAAGCATCTGTCGCTCCAGCACATCACGCTGCGGCAAGGGGGTGCCCTGTTTTTCCAGTTGCTTGAGTGCAATGGAAAGTCGCGCACTAAGTTCGTTATGGGTAATCACCCCATCACCGACCACTGCCACGATGTAATCGGCCTCCTGCACCTCGGCAGGTGCCGCATGAATGGCCGGGGCAAGCAGGCAGCCCAAGGAAATGAGCAGGCTTCGAAGAGTTTTTTGCATGGGTATCAGTAATTGGAAATCAAGCTACGATCAGAGGGCAATTCGTTGGTTTTACCATAACCGGGAATGCTGCGCCTGAGCAGCCCGAGCGGATTGGAACCGATGCTGGCAAAATCCTGCAACTCCAACTGCAGGAACAGGCTGGTATTCGGGGTACCTGAAACAGCCGCCAGACGTTGTGCCACAGCACGTACCGACCAACAACCGGCGTTGTACTCGAAACCACCGATGGCCTCCAGCATCTGGTTGTCACGCAAGGAATAGTTATAACGGCCAACCGCATACCACTTGGGTGCCAGCGGCCACTGCCCCGCGAAATCGACCTGATCGACCACCGACTTGTCGGTCAGCGGATCACGCGTATATCGGTAGCTGGCCGACAACACCTTGCCGTAATCGGGCTGGAAACGCACACCAGCCGACAGACGGTCCTTGGTTTTTTCCTTGTAGTTATATTCCCAAGTGGCTTCGGCGTAGGTTTTGGGTGCAATCAAGCCGTTGACCGCAGCAATCAGATTGGAAAACTCGTCGTCGCGCGGCGTTTCACCTGGGATCACGACGCGCCGCTGGGAAAAATAGTAACGCTGGCCGATCATGGCCTTGAAGCGTTCAGCCCCCGTCGTGCCATCAAGAATTCGCGAAGTCACGGCCGCCGTTAACTGGTTGGCGTCGTTAACCCGGTCATAGCCGCTGTAACGGTTCTCGGAAAACACCTGGGCAAAGTTGAAGTCGGCCAAGCCGGTATCGAATACCGGAATCCGGCTTTGATCCTTGTACGGAATATTCACGTAATACAGCCGGGGTTCCAGGGTCTGGATATAGGCGCTCCCCATCAATTCGCCTTCGCGCTCGAACGCCACGGTCGAATCGAGCGTAAAGGTGGGCAAGACGCGGGAAATCCGCTCCGAACCGGCACCGGAGAGCGTGGACCGGTCGATGGCAAAACTGCTCATGTGCAAACCGAGCTTGGGCGTAATCTGGAAAGACGGAGAAATGATCGGCAAACTCAACTGGGGATAAACAACCAGCCGGTCGCCCCGGTCCTTGTTCAGGGTGTCGTTATGGGTAAAGCGCGTGTACTGCCCAACCACGCTGAAATCCATGCCCTGCAAATTAGGCCGGTAGCCCAGAAGATTCAGTTGCGGCTCAATGAAGTAAGGGCGTTGGATCAGGTTGTCCGGATCCGGCTGCAGCGTCTGGTAACGCAGCACCTGCAAAGAAGTATGCAACCACGGGCTGGGCACGAAATCCAATGCGGCACGCCGTTCAAGCTGGACCTGCGAGGTCTGCATCAAACGGGAAGACATGTCTTCCCAGTAGCGATCATCAGACACCCCGTTCCAGTTGACCGAAGCAGCCAGACCCGGCGCCAGACCCTGCCAATGCTTGAACGAGTAGGCATAACGGCTGCGATTCTCGGTCGTATCGTCCGGCATGTACTCGGTACGAATTTCACCGTTGTGCGCCGTCCCCAGATAGCGCCCTTCGACCCCGAGTTGCACCCCGCGCTTGCTCATGAAGCGCGGAAAGAAAGTGGCATCGTAATTCGGTGCAATGTTCCAGTAATACGGTACCGTCACGTCAAAACCGGTTTTCGTCGATTGCTTGAGCGAAGGATTCAGCACACCGGAGCGCCGCTGGTTGCGGAGCGGAAACCAGGCCTTCGGGGTATAAAACAGCGGCACCCCCTGAAACCACAGCGAGGCATCTTCGGCCCGCCCGTAATTTTCGTCGTAATCCAGATTGATCTGCCCGGCTTTCAAATACCAGTCCTGATCGGCCGGCTTGCAGGTCGAAAACGTACTATCCGTCAGGCGCATGTGATTCTCGCCCTCGAAATCAATGCGCTCGGCCTGACCGCTGGCGGTGGACTGGCGCTGCGGCGGCAACTTGGTCGGCAAACCGTAAATATTCGCGACATTGAGCATCATCGGCGCACCACTGTTCGCCCCATTGACGCTGGCTACCGTCACCACGGTCTGCCGTTGCGGATACAGCTTGCTGTCGACTTCCTTAACGATGGAGTATTTTGCATGCTCGGCAAAACCGATCTGCTCGGCCAACTTCATCCGCAGATGCGTTGACAGTATCTCGGCACCTTCCTGGAAAAGCCGGACATCACCGGTTGCATCCAGTTCATCGTCAAGCGGGCGATAAACCAGCCGGTTCGACTGCAGAAGCATCCCGGACTGACGCAACTCCACGCTGCCCTCAGCGACCATCAACTCGTCAGTCTGGCCACCCATCTGATCGGCCACGAGAAACATCGGATAGCGACTATCCGACCGCGGCAAGGGTGCCGCATTGCCGGCTGCCGCCAGTTTGTTCGCTGCTTTGTAGCGCTCGAGCACATTGAAACGTCGCTCAACACGCAACCCCAAAGAACTGTCCGTGACCACCGGCGTATCGGTCAGCACATACTTCACCGGCTCGTCGAACGATGGCGGCAAGTCCATGCGCAAGCCGTCCACTGCCGCATGTGCGGCCGGGGCTCCGGCAAACAGGCAACAGACCAGCACGGCAATCGGACGTCGGGAGAAACCAGTCATCAGAGCATTCGCAGCGGGTCTTGACCGGAATGGTCGATGCCCGAGTGTTAAAATCGGGCAATTCTACAACGAACCTTCCCCTACTCGATGTCGCGCGATCAACTTGTTACCGACTGGGTTGCCAGTCGCTTCCCGAACCAATCCGTCACCCTCGCACCGGCCTCAGCCGATGCCAGCTTTCGCCGTTACTTCCGTCTGACCTGGCCGGACGGCAGCACGCGCATCCTGATGGACGCACCGCCTGAGAAGGAAGATTGCAAGCCCTTCATCAAGGTAGCCGGCCTGCTCGCCAAGGCCGACCTGGCGGCACCGCGCATCCTCGACCAGGACCTGGAAAACGGTTTCCTGGTACTCACCGACCTCGGCCGCATCGGTTACCTCGACGCGCTCAACGCCGACCTGTCGCTGGCCGATACGCTGATCCGCCCGGTGCTCGACGTCCTCGTCAAATGGCAGTTGTCGTCAACGGCGGCCACGTTGCCGCCCTACGATGCACCCCTGCTGCGCCGCGAACTCGACCTCTTCCCGGAATGGTTCGTCGGCCGCCACCTCGGCGTCCAGCTCGACGCCAACGAGTTGCTGATGCTCGACCGGACCTTCAAGTTCCTGATCAACTCGGCGCTCAACCAGCCCAAGGTCTTCGTCCACCGCGACTTCATGCCGCGCAACCTGATGGTCGTCGAAAGCGCCGAAACGCTGACGCCGGGCATCATCGACTTCCAGGACGCGGTCTACGGCCCGATCACCTACGACGTCGTCTCGCTGTTCCGCGACGCCTTCATCTCCTGGGAAGAAGAACAGGAAATCGACTGGGTCGTCCGCTACTGGGAAAAAGCCCGTGCCGCCGGCCTGCCGGTACGCACCGACTTCGGCGACTTCTGGCGCGACTACGAGCTGATGGGCCTGCAACGCCACCTCAAGGTACTCGGCATCTTCTGTCGCCTCAAGTACCGCGACGGCAAGGAAAAATACAGCGAAGACCTGCCGCGCTTCATGAACTACGCGCGCAAGACGGCCAGCCGCTACATCCCGCTCAAACCGCTGCTCAACCTGCTCGACAAGCTCGAGGGCAATACCGAGCAGATCGGCTACCGCCGCTAAACGCCGATGAAAGCGATGATCCTCGCCGCCGGCCGCGGCGAACGCATGCGGCCGCTGACGGACCACACGCCGAAGCCGCTGCTGCAGGTTGGCGGCAAGCCGCTGATCGTCTGGCACCTGGAAAAGCTGGCGGCTGCCGGCTTCCGCGAGGTGGTCATCAACCACGCCCACCTCGGCGCGCAGATCGAAGCTGCGCTAGGCGATGGCACGAAGTGGGGACTCACCATCAATTACTCGCCGGAACCACCGGGTGCGCTGGAAACCGCCGGCGGCATCGCCCGGGCCTTGCCACTGCTCGGCGATGCGCCCTTTCTGGTCGTCAATGGCGATGTCTTCTGCGACGTGGATTTTGGCCAATTCTCACGGTCGACCGCAGCAATCGAACAAAAATGCCCTGACGCTGGCGCCCGCCTGCTGCTGGTCAGCAATCCGGCACACCACACGGCCGGTGACTTCGCGCTGGCCGGCGACCGGGTCATCCCGGCCAGTGGTGGGCAAACATTCACCTATGCCGGCATCGGCGTCTTTTCGCCGGCCATGTTCGCTCATGTTCCGGTCGGCCAGCCGATGAAACTGCGCCCACTGCTCGACGCAGCGATTGCCGCCGGCACACTGGCCGGGGAACATTACACCGGCCGCTGGGTCGACGTGGGAACGCCGGAACGGCTCACCGAACTTGACCAGGAACTGAAAACCGCATGAGCCACGCCCCCTTTCTCGCCCGCCGCAAGCGCCTGCTGCAGACCATCGGCAGTGGCGTCGCCATCATCCCGACAGCGCCGGAAGTCGTGCGCAACCGTGACGCGCACTACCCCTACCGTTTCGACAGCTACTTCTGGTACCTCTCGGGTTTCCCGGAGCCGGAAGCGGTGATCGTGCTGGTCGGCGCCAACGGTCGCACGAAAGCGAAGTCGATCCTGTTCTGCCGCGACAAGCATGAAGAGCGCGAGATCTGGGACGGCTACCGCTACGGCCCGAAAGCAGCGAAAAGTGCCTTTGGCTTCGATGCGGCGTATTCGATCGAGCAGCTCGACAAAAAACTGCCCGAATTGCTGGTCGACCGCGACACGCTGTGGCACGCCATCGGCCACGACGAGGCCTGGGACGCACGGATCGCCAGGGCGCTCAACGAAGTCCGCGCCCAGGCCCGCGCCGGCAAACGGGCGCCACGCGCGGTGCACGACCTGCGCGCCGAGCTCGACGCCATGCGCCTGACCAAGGACGAGGCCGAACTGGCGATCATGCAGCGCGCCGCCGACATCGCCAGCGCCGGCCACGCCCGCGCCATGCACGCCTGCCGCCCGGGCATGGCCGAGTACGAGCTGGAAGCCGAACTGTCCTACGAATTCCGCAAGCGCGGCGCCGACGGCCACGCCTACTCGCCGATCGTCGCCGGTGGCGCCAACGCCTGCGTGCTGCATTACGTCGACAACAACAAGCTCTTGAACGACCACACGCTGGTACTGATCGACGCCGGCTGCGAGGTCGAAGGCTACGCCGCCGACATCACCCGGACCTTCCCGGTCAGCGGCCGCTTCACGCCGGCGCAGAAGGATGTCTACGAAATCGTGCTGGCCGCGCAGGCTGCCGCCATCAATGCCACCGCTCCCGGCCGCCACTTCATGGAAGCGCACGACGCCGCCGTGCGCGTGCTGACACAGGGCCTGGTCGACCTCAAGCTGCTGACCGGCGATATCGACACCCTGATCGAAAAAGGCGATTTCCGCCGTTTCTACATGCACCGCACCGGCCACTGGCTCGGCCTGGACGTGCACGACGCCGGCGAATACAAGATCGGCAACGACTGGACGACGCTGCAGCCGGGTATGACCGTGACCGTCGAACCCGGCCTGTATATCCGCCCGGGCGCCGACATACCCGCCGAACTGGCCGGTATCGGCATCCGCATTGAGGACGACGTGCGCGTCACTGCCGACGGCTGTAATGTCTACACGACGGCGCCGAAGACGGTGGCCGAGATCGAGGAAGTGATGCGCCATGACTGAATGTGCACAAGCGAGCATCGAACAGACCGACATCCTGATCATCGGCGCCGGCCCGGTCGGCATGACGCTGCACTTGGCGCTCGCCGCCGGCGGCCAGAAATCGCTGCTGATCGACCGTCGACCGCAACAGGCGCTGCAGGCCGACCCGCGCGCACTGGCGCTGTCGCACGGCGCCCGTGAACTGCTCGAACAGATTGAAGGCTGGCCGACACGGGCAGCAACGCCGATCGAAACCATCCACGTGTCGCAGAAGGACGGCTTCGGCCGCACGCTGATCGACCGCACCGACTACAAACTGCCGGCGCTCGGCTACGTCGTCCGCTACCGCGATCTCGCAGCTGCGCTGGCTGCCCGACTGACTGACGGTGCACTGCTCGCCGAAACCGAAATCCTCGACACCACGGCGGATGCCAGCGGCGTCACCGTCGCCCTGCGCCATGCCGGCACGCTGCGCCGCATCCGCTGCAAGCTCTTGGTACACGCCGAAGGCACGCCGGCCGACGACCCTGAAGTCAAGGTCAGCGATTACGCCCAGCACGCGGTGATCTGCGAAATCACGCCAACACCGGGACACGGCCGGCGCGCCTGGGAACGGTTCACGCCGGACGGCCCGCTGGCGCTGCTGCCGCTTGGCGATGAGTTCTCCATCGTATTCACGCTGCCACCAGCAAAAGCCGACGCGGTCATGGCACTCGACGACGACGCCTTCATTACCGCGCTGCAAATCCAGTTTGGCAACCGTATGAGCTTCGCCAAACCGGGCCGCCGCAGCCGCTTCCCGCTGGCACTACGCATGCGCGACACGCTGCACAAGGGCAACGAAGTCTGGATCGGCAACACTGCGCAAACACTGCACCCGGTATCCGGCCAGGGTTTCAACCTCGGCCTGCGCGATGCCTGGCAACTGGCGGAAATTTTGCTCAAAAACGGCGTCGACCGCGACAGCCTGGAAAAGTACGTCCGCGCCCGCCAACTCGACCGACGCGCAGGCGCCTTCTTCACCGACAAGATCGTCCGTGCTTTCTCCAACGACTGCGGCCCGCTCAAACTGGCGCGCGGCTTCGGCCTGCTGGCGCTCGACGTTTTTCCGCCAGCCCGCCACTTCGTCGCCAAACGCATGATCTGGGGCGCTCGTGCCTGGCCTTGATCCGACTCACGGATTTAGTCAAACCTTGCTGATAAGCTCGCCTCATTTCCCGCCGAGCGAGGCTGCATGAAGACAAGCACTGCCTGGTTCCTCGCCATCCGGCCAAAAACCCTGCCGGTCTCCTTGTCGCCGGTGCTCGTCGGCACCGCCATCGCCTGGCACGATAGCGGACTGGTGTTGTGGTTGCCGCTGCTCGCTGCCGCATTCGGGGCGATTTTCATCCAGATCGGCACCAATTTGTTCAACGATGTCGGTGACTTCCTGCGTGGTACGGACACCCCGGAACGACTCGGCCCGAAACGCGCTACGGCCGAGGGCTGGCTAACCCCGGTGCGGGTTCAAGCCGGGGCCTGGCTAGCCTTTGCATTAGCATTCATCTGTGGCATCTACCTGGTCTGGCACGGCGGCTGGCCGATTGTCGTCATCGGTCTCGCCTCACTCGGCGCCGGCTGGGCCTACACCGGGGGCAGCCGGCCGATTGCTTACGGTCCACTGGGCGAATGCTTTGTTTTTCTGTTCTTCGGCCTGGTCGCCGTCGGCGGCAGCTATTACCTGCAAACCTTAGCTCTGACACCAACCGCCTTGCTGGCCGGCGCCCTGGTCGGCTTGCACGCTGCCGCTGTGATCAGTGTCAATAACTATCGCGACCTCGACGGCGACGCCAAAAATGGCAAGAACACGCTGGCCGTTCGCCTCGGCCGTCCGGCCATGCAGCGGATATTCCGCAGCGAGATGCTGCTCCCCTACGCCCTGCTACCGCTACTTCACTTGCTAACCCCTCTTGGCGGTTTCATCTTGCTGCCCTTGCTGATCTTGCCACTGGCCTGGCAACTGATAAACAGCTTCCGGAAAACCCTCCCCGGCGTGCTTTTCAACAGCATTCTTGCGCGCACAGCCGGTCATCAATTGCTGTTTGCCGGAGCACTTTCACTGGCTTTCATTTTTTGATGGCCGCTTGATCCAACACCAAAAAACACCACAGACGCACCATTGCGGTGCACGAATTTCATTTTCGCGGCAAAATGCCCACTTTTAGTGCGCACCTTGGAGAAAGTCCGTGAAATACAAAAATCTGGAAGAATTCCTCGCTTACGTCGCCGAACGCAATCCGGGTCAAGCGGAGTTTCTGCAAGCCGTCACCGAGGTCATTGAAAGCCTGTGGCCGTTCATTTCAGCCCACCCAAAATACGCCGAACACGGCCTGCTTGATCGCCTGATCGAACCCGAGCGGGTGATCATGTTCCGTATTGCCTGGGTCGATGACCACGGCGAAGTGAGGGTCAATCGCGGCTACCGTATCCAGCACAGTTCGGCCATCGGTCCGTACAAGGGCGGCATCCGCTTCCACCCGTCGGTCAATCTCTCCATTCTGAAGTTCCTGGCCTTCGAGCAGACGTTCAAAAACGCGCTGACCACACTCCCGATGGGCGGCGGCAAAGGTGGTTCCGATTTCGATCCGAAGGGGCGCAGCCCGGGTGAAGTGATGCGTTTCTGCCAAGCCTTCGTCAGCGAATTGTTCCGCCACATCGGTTCGGATACCGACGTGCCGGCAGGGGATATCGGCGTCGGCGGTCGTGAGGTCGGCTTCATGGCCGGCATGATGAAAAAACTATCCAACCGCGCCGACTGCGTGTTTACCGGCAAGGGCCTGGCGTTCGGCGGCTCGCTGATTCGCCCGGAAGCCACCGGTTACGGCACCGTATATTTTGCTGACGAAATGCTGAAGCGCGCCGGCAAGTCCTTCGATGGCCTGCGGGTTTCCGTCTCCGGCTCGGGCAATGTTGCTCAATACGCGATCGAGAAGGCCATGCAACTTGGCGCCAAAGTGGTTACCGTTTCCGACTCGAGCGGCACGGTGGTCGATGAAGCCGGCTTCTCGCCGGAAAAACTGGCTGAGCTGATGGAAGTCAAAAACCATCTCTACGGCCGCGTCGACGAATACGCCAGACGAGTCGCCGGCACGCAATTCATACCAGGCGTTCGTCCCTGGCACATCCCGGTCGACATCGCTCTGCCCTGCGCCACGCAGAATGAACTGGACGAAAACGACGCCGCCACCCTGGTCAAAAACGGCGTCACCTGCGTCGCCGAAGGCGCCAACATGCCGTCGACCGCCGGTGCTGTCAGCGTCTTTGAAAAGGCCGGCGTGCTCTACGCGCCAGGCAAAGCGAGCAATGCCGGCGGCGTCGCCACTTCCGGGCTGGAAATGAGTCAAAACGCGATGCGCCTTTCCTGGCCTCGCGAAGAGGTCGACGCCCGCCTGTTTGGCATCATGAAGGGTATCCACGATGCCTGCGTGCAGTATGGCCAGCAAGCCGACGGCAAGGTCAGTTACGTCAATGGGGCAAACATCGCCGGCTTCGTCAAGGTCGCGGATGCGATGCTGGCCCAAGGCGTTATTTAACTTATTTCGTATCACGAAGCGCCGGCTTTTGCCGGTGCTTTTTACTTCCAGCGACGAAACATTTGACTATTTTTTAGGCGCCGACTCGGGTAAAATGCGCGGCTTCCCCGCCTTACCAAGCCCCCTTTTTGCCCATGGAATTCGTCGGTTTTCAGCTTCGCAACAATCTGTTCGTCGCGCCCATGGCCGGGGTGACTGATCGCCCATTTCGCCAGTTGTGCAAGAAAATGGGGGCCGGGCTGGCCGTGTCCGAAATGGTCACGTCGAACTCGCTGCTCTATGGCAGCGCCAAGACCATCCGGCGGGCCAATCACGACGGCGAAGTCGAGCCGATCTCGGTGCAGATCGCCGGCTCCGACCCGGCGATGATGGCGCAGGCGGCGCAGCATAATGTCGCCAACGGTGCGCAGATCATCGACATCAACATGGGCTGCCCGGCCAAGAAAATCTGCAACGTGATGGCCGGCTCGGCGCTGATGCAGGACGAAACCCTGGTCGGCCGCATTCTCGACGCGGTGGTTGCCGCCGTGCCGGATACCCCGGTCACGCTAAAATTCCGTACCGGCTGGAACCTGGCCAACAAGAACGCACCGACCATCGCCCGCATTGCCGAATCCGCCGGCGTGCGCGCCGTCGCCATCCACGGCCGGACGCGCTGCCAGCAATACACCGGCGAGGCCGAGTACGACACCATTGCGATGGTGAAAACACTGATCAAAATCCCGGTGATCGCCAACGGCGACATCACGACGCCGGAAAAAGCCAAGCACGTGCTCGACGTCACCGGTGCCGACGGCATCATGATCGGTCGCGCCGCTCAGGGCCGTCCCTGGCTGTTCCGCGAGATCGAATATTTTCTCAAGACCGGCGAGCACCTGCCGCCGGCCGAAGTCAGCGAGATCCACGCGATCCTCAAGGCGCACCTGGCTGACCTCTACGATTTCTACGGCCCGGAAACGGGGTTCAAGGTCGCCCGCAAACACATCTCTTGGTACACCAAGGGATTGGTTGGCTCGGCGGCCTTCCGCAAGGAAATGAACGTCCTGCCCAGCATCGAACAACAGATGCAGGCAGTGAACGATTTCTTCCTCCGACTGGCGGAAGAGCATCGACACTTAAAATACACAGAGGAGGCGTTGGCAGCATGAGCCAACATGATTTGGGGCGGTGCGTGGTCAACGCACTGGAGCAGTATTTCCGGGACCTGGACGGCGAAAAACCAGCCGCCATCTACGATATGGTCCTAAAAAGCGTCGAGAAACCGATGCTTGAAGTGGTCCTGGCCAAGGCCGGCACCAACCAGACGCTGGCCGCGGAGATGCTGGGCATCAACCGCAATACGCTGCGCAAGAAACTCACCGAACATCAACTTCTGTAAATCGCCATGACCATCAAACAAGCCCTGATTTCCGTCTCCGACAAGACGGGTGTACTCGAATTCGCCCAAGGCCTGGCAGCCCAGGGCGTCAAGCTGCTGTCCACCGGCGGTACCGCGAAAATGCTGCGTGACGCCGGGTTGACCGTCACCGAGATCGGCGATTACACCGGCTTCCCGGAAATGCTCGACGGTCGCGTCAAGACGCTGCACCCGAAGGTGCACGGCGGCATCCTGGCCCGCCGCGACCTGCCGGAACATCTGGCGACCATCGAAGCGCACGGCATCCCGACCATCGATCTGGTCTGCGTGAACCTCTATCCGTTTGCCGCAACCATCGCCAAGGCCGGCGTGACGCTGGAAGACGCCATCGAGAACATCGACATCGGCGGCCCGGCCATGGTCCGTTCGTCGGCCAAGAACTACAACGGCGTTGCCATCGTCACCGATCCGGAAGACTACGCTGGCATCCTCGCCGAGATGAAGGCCAACGCTGGCGCGCTGCACCTGGCAACCCGCTTCGGCCTGGCCAAGAAGGCGTTCACGCATACCGCCCGCTACGACAGCATGATCGCCAACTGGCTGACCGGCCTCGACGAAGGTGCGGAAAGCAAGCCGGCAGAAGCCGCGCCGCAGCCGTCCGTCTTCCCGGCCAAGTTGCAACTGGCCTTCGACCGTACCGAAATCCTGCGCTACGGTGAAAACTCGCATCAGCAAGCCGCTTTCTACCGCGACACCACGCCGCTGCCGGGCAGCATCGCCGCCTACACGCAGTTGCAGGGCAAGGAACTGTCGTACAACAACATCGCCGACTCCGATGCGGCCTGGGAATGCGTCAAGGCTTTCGATGTCCCAGCCTGCGTCATCATCAAACACGCCAATCCGTGCGGTGTTGCCATCGACGGCAGCCTGCTCGGCGCCTACGAAAAGGCCTTCAAGACCGATTCGACCTCGGCCTTCGGCGGCATCATCGCCTTCAACGGTGAAGTCGGCATCGACGTGGTCAACGCGATGAACGAGCGCAAGCACTTCGTCGAAGTGCTGATCGCCCCGTCCTTCACCGCCGAAGCCAAGGCTGCGCTGGCCGCCAAGGCCAACCTGCGCGTGCTGGTCGTACCGCTCGGCAAGGACTTGAACAAGCTCGAACTGAAGCGTGTCGGCGGCGGCCTGCTGGTCCAGACGGCCGACGATTTCACCGCCCAGGCTTCCGGCCTGAAGGTGGTCACCAAGGTGCAGCCGACTGCCCAGCAGATCGAAGACCTGCTCTTCGCCGAGCGCGTCGCCAAGTTCGTCAAGTCCAACGCCATCGTCTTCTGCGGTGGCGGCATGACCTTGGGCGTCGGCGCCGGCCAAATGAGCCGCGTCGATTCGACCAAGATCGCCAGCATCAAGGCGCAGAACGCCGGCCTGCCACTGAAGGGCTCGGTCGTCGCTTCCGACGCCTTCTTCCCGTTCCGTGACGGCCTCGACGTGCTGGCCGAAGCCGGCGCCGTTGCCGTCATCCAGCCGGGCGGCTCGATGCGCGACGAGGAAGTCATTGCGGCGGCTGATGAACACGGCATCGCGATGGTGTTCACCGGCGCCCGCCACTTCCGCCACTGATTTCGCGCCCGGCTGCGCCGTGACTTTGTCGACTTCGCCTGGCCGTGCTAAAAGCACTGTCTGCGGCTATTCTTCGCGTCACGGCTTTGCCGTGCGCGAAATCAAGCCTCGGAAACAATAAGGAAACTCCCCATGAAACTACTGGTAATCGGTTCCGGCGGCCGTGAGCACGCCATGGCCTGGCGTCTGGCCAAAACCCCCGGCATGCAGAAAGTTTTCGTCGCCCCCGGCAATGCCGGCACGGCGCGTGAACACGAGTTGGAAAACGTCAACATCACCGATCCGGCAGCACTGGCGGATTTCGCCGAACAAAACAATGTTTATCTGACCGTCGTCGGCCCGGAAGCGCCATTAGCAGCCGGTATCGTCAATATTTTCCGGGCCCGTGGCCTGAAGATCTTTGGCCCGACCAAGGAAGCCGCCCAGCTCGAATCATCGAAGGATTTCGCCAAGCGCTTCATGGCCCGGCACAACATTCCGACGGCGGAATTTGCGACTTTTACCGAGTCGACCGCAGCACACGCCTACATTGACGAAAAGGGTGCCCCCATCGTCATCAAGGCTGATGGTCTGGCCGCTGGCAAGGGCGTTGTCGTGGCGATGAGCCTCGAAGAAGCGCACGGCGCGATTGACGACATGCTGTCCGGCAACAAGCTGGGCGATGCCGGCGCCCGCGTCGTCATCGAAGAATTCCTCGATGGCGAAGAAGCCAGCTTCATCGTCATGGTCGATGGCAAGAACGTGCTTGCCCTGGCCTCCAGCCAGGACCACAAGCGCATCGGCGACGGCGATACCGGACCGAACACCGGCGGCATGGGCGCCTACTCCCCGGCCCCGTGCGTAACGCCGGAAATCCATGCCAAGGCCATGCGTGAAATCATCCTGCCGACGGTACGCGGCATGGCTGCCGACGGCATCCCGTTCTCCGGCTTTCTCTACGCCGGCCTGATGATCGGCAAGGATGGCTCGGTCAAGACGCTGGAATTCAACTGTCGCATGGGCGACCCGGAAACCCAGCCGATCCTGATGCGCCTGAAGTCCGACTTCGTCAATCTGCTGGAACACGGCATTGACGGCAAGCTCGATCAGATCGAAGCCGAATGGGACCGCCGTGTCGCACTGGGCGTCGTGCTGGCAGCGGCCAATTATCCGGATACTCCGAAAAAGGGCGACGTGATCTACGGTCTGCCGCCAGCCAACAGCTTCGGTGAAGACGCCCATGTCTTCCATGCCGGCACTGCGCTGCAAGGTGAGCATGTCATCACCGCCGGCGGTCGCGTCCTGTGCGTAACCGCCCTCGGTGAGAACGTCAAACTGGCCCAGAAAGCCGCTTACGAAGCCGCCGTCCAGATCGGCTGGGACGGCATGCAATACCGCAAGGATATCGGTCACCGCGCAATCACCCGCTGACCAGTAGTCAACCCGACTGGTGAGCGAACGATGAAGCCATCGCTGGGCAGCAGTCTGAAAACCCGCATCGCCCTGGTTGCCGGCCTGTTGTTCCTGGCCGGCATCGTTGGCGTATCGCTGGTCGTCAGCAGCATCCTGCACAAGGAGATGCAGGCCATGCTGTCTGGCCAGCAACTCGCTGCTGCCACTTACATCAGTCGGGAAATCAGTGGCAAGCTGACCTTGCGTCTGGACAGCCTGAAACGGGTCGCTGGCAACATCCCGATCGAATTATTGAGCGACAGCGCCGCATTACAAATCTGGCTCGATGACCGCCGCGCCATCCACACGCTATTCCCGACCGGCTTGATGATCATCCCGCCGGATGGCGGCCCGACGCTGGCTGACACGCCGCGTCTGGCCACACGCCCCAAGTCCTTCACCGACAGGGACTGGTTCATCGGTGTGAAAAGCTCTGGCAAGCCATTCATCAGCAAACCTCTCATTGCCCGGGCCACAGGGCAAGCCGCACTGGTCATTGCCGTACCAATTTTTGACCAGCGGCAGCGCCTCCTGGGTATTCTGGCTGGCGTCACACCGTTGACCACGCCGGGCTTTCTCGACCAGATCATCGATGCGCAACCTGGCAGCAATGGCAGCTACCAACTGATCGCCCCTCAATCCCGGCTTTTCGTGTTGGGCAGCAATCTGCATGAAGCCGCCAAGGAGCTTCCGGCAGCGGGCAGCGACCCGCTGATCGATGCCGCACTGGGCGACGAACCCGGCATTCGCACAATCCGCAACGCCCATGGCGAAGAAGAACTCGCCGCAATTGTTGAAGTGCCGCCAGCCAACTGGCGCCTGCTGGCCCGTCAACCAGCACGCGATGCTTTTGAACCGGTACGTAACACACTGACCAATACCTGGCTGGTCACTGCACTGCTCGCCTTCCCGATCATCGCCTTGCTGCTGCTCGCCTTGAACCGCCTGCTGCGCCCGTTGGAAAAACTGGCCGATGAGTTGCGTGGTATGGCCGAGGGCACGCGCCCGATGCAACCAGTGAAACTCAGGCGCAACGATGAAGTTACCCGCGTGGCGGACAGCTTCAATCATCTGCAACAAAAACTGCAGGAACAAGAGCGCTCACTGGCCGAAATGGCCCATCGCGATGCGTTGACCCAGTTACCCAACCGCCTGGCAATCAACGATTACCTGGAACACGAACTGGCATGCATCAAGCGACACGGCGCAGGCCTGGCCCTGCTCTTTCTCGACCTGGATGGCTTCAAACCAATCAACGACACCTACGGGCACGATATTGGCGACAAATTGCTGATTGAGGTCGCCCACCGCCTCCGGAACAATGTGCGCGATGTGGACACCGTCGCCCGGCTAGGCGGCGACGAATTCCTGATTTGCCTGGCCGATACCGATGTACCGCTGAGCGCCGGGGAGCGCGTTGCTGAAAAATGCATCGCGGCGCTGGGAACTCCATTCCATGTAGCCGGTCACATGGTTTCGATTGGCGTCTCCATCGGATTGGCGATTGCCGAAGGGGAAGACGGGTGGCAAATCGGCAGTGCCGATCTCCTGCGTTTTGCCGACATTGCCATGTACCGTGCCAAAGCCAATGGCCGCAACCGTTACGCCATTTACTCCCCCGAACCCAGCAGCCCCGACGATGTCTGAAAATACCCTGCAGCAAATTCCCTTGACCCACCTGAAGGATTACTTCACCGACCTGCAAAAGCGCATTGTCGGCGAACTGGAGGCTTTCGATGGCCAAGCTTTCCGTAGCGATGCCTGGCAACGCCCGGAAGGTGGCGGCGGTGTGTCGCGTCTGATCGAAGAAGGCAATTTTTTCGAACGCGGCGGCGTCAATTTCTCGCATGTCACCGGTAGCGCCCTGCCCGCTTCGGCCACTGCCGTCCGGCCGCATCTGGCCGGCCGCGCCTGGGAGGCCATGGGCGTCTCGCTGGTTTTGCACCCACGCAATCCCTATTGTCCGACAGCACACATGAACGTGCGCTGCTTTGTTGCCAGCAAACCGGGTGAAGCGGATGTCTTCTGGTTCGGTGGCGGCATGGACATGACGCCTTATTACGGTCAACGGGAAGATGTGGTGCATTTTCACCAGACCTGCAAAACGGCTTTGGCGCCTTTCGGCGACGCGGTCTATCCGAAATACAAAAACTGGTGCGACGAGTATTTCTTTCTCAAGCACCGCAATGAACCACGCGGCGTCGGCGGCGTTTTCTTCGATGATCTGAACGAAGCTGGAACCGGTGGAGAAAATGCATTCGAGCGCTGCTTCGCACTGACCCAGGCCGTCGGCAACGCCTTCACGCAGGCCTACCTGCCGGTGCTCGCCAAGCGCCGCGACACACCGTATGGCGAACGCGAACGCGACTTCCAGGCCTATCGCCGTGGCCGCTATGTCGAATTCAATCTGGTCTGGGATCGCGGCACCCTGTTCGGACTGCAATCCGGCGGCCGGACCGAATCCATCCTGATGTCGCTGCCGCCTATCGTCAAATGGCGCTACGACTGGCAGCCGGAAACCGGCACGCCAGAAGCAGAACTCTACGAAGTTTTTCTCAAGCCGCAGAACTGGGCCTGAAATCCAGCCAAGCTTACTTCAGCTTGCCCTTGACGACCCGGACGCGCACCGGGTCTTTCAATTCCAGTTTTCCACCACCGCCCAACAGATTGCCGCAAGCGCAAGCGGCTTTGATGTGCGGCACGGAATTGACGATCACGGCGCAATCCAGACACTCGTAATAGATATCCCCCCCGGTCGGCAAATCGGATGGATCGGGCGTCGGCTCGATGGGATAAAAGTTGTAAATCTTGCGCATATCAATATTAAGCACGAACGTCTCCTTGGTAATTATTTCCCAACAAATTCCTGGCTGACGGCAGCCCGATAATGCCGATTGGCCTCTTCGGTCCGCTCAAGTTGATCGCACAGGCGGGCCAGTTCAAGATGCCCTTCCTGAGTTTCATCGAGCGACAACGATGCCTCCAGATAACTCTGCGCCTTGCCCCACAGGCGTTGCCGCACGCACATGCGGCCCAGCGCCAGCAATAATTCGGCATGCGTGGGCCGCTGACGTAACCACGCTTCGGCCCGGGCAATACGCGACATCGGATCTGCACCGGTCAAGCGACCATAAATGCCGATCAACGAACACTGCCAGGCTTCGTCATCGCCGCTGTCCAGCACACCCTCAATCAATTTCTGTGCTTCCGCATCTGCGCCGACTGCAGTCAGGGCACGACTTGCAGCAAGTGCCAACTCCGGTACGCGTTCATCAGCCGGCAAGGCTCGCAGGTAGGTCACCAACGTGTCACGCTCGCTGGCACAGCGTTCAATATTGGCGCGGTGCGCCTTGGTGCTTAGCGTGCGCACAGTTTCTTCTGGCAGGGCATCGCGTTTGGCCAATTGCCGCAGCAGCTTGAGTACGCCATCCCAGTCGCCCAATCCCTGGCGCGCCCGCAACTCCAGACGCAACGCGGCAATGTGTCGGCCAAGCTTGCCCTGCAAACGCGCCAATGCCGCCAGCGCCTCATCAAACCGACGCTCCTCGTTGTGCATTTCGGCCTCCAGCATCAAGCTGGCTGCTTCATTACGCGCATCCTGTTGCTTGGCCTTATCCAGCCACGCCTGTTGACGCATCGGGTCACCCAGGCGCTGCGCCGCCCGAGCAGCAATCAGTGCAGCCAAACCTGGCGCCCGCCCCGCGTCATAAGCCTCCCCGGCACGCTTCAAGGCTTGACCAAAGCGCCCTTCGAACAACAAACGTACGGCATCCTGAAATACCACGCCGGACCTTTCCCGCTGCCGACGCTTCCGGTACTCCTGAGCCTGTCGAGGCATACTCACGGCAAAGAAAAATGCCCGCAAGATGAAATGCAAAACAAGAAAAGCCGCCAACAGCGCCAGTAGCAGCAAGTTGAGTGAAACCTCCAGGCGCCAGGGCGCCACGACAATCAGGACATAGCCATCATTCAGATGGGCCCCCATGGCTACGGCAACCGCCAGACCAAACAGGGTGATGACCCAGAATAAGCCGCTCACCGCTTTTCCTTGCCGTCACGCAGCACGGCCAGCGCCTGCTGGCTGGCCCGCAAATCCGGCAGATCAATCACGACGCTGGCCGTCGCAAGCGCCTTGATATCTGCCTGCGCCGCCTGAACAGCCTTGTCTTCCGGGGAAAAATGCCGAGTCAGCCAATGCTCGGCAAGCGACAACTCGCTACGATAAGTTTTCTGATCACGCGCAAACAGTGCCAGGCGGGCACTGAGCAAACGCAACTTGAGATTTTCGCGCAAGAAAAACCCTTGGCCGGGCGCCAGCAAGACGGGTTCTTCGCGATCAAAACGCTGGATGCGGATCAAGCTGCGGGCTTCCTGCCAAACATCAAGCAATGCCTGCTGCCACCACGGCTTTACTTCGAGCGGATCGGTCGCATCGGCCGGCGGCAGCGATGAAGCCGCATCGACCGGCGGCAGCGATGAAGCCGCATCGACCGGGCGGCCATAAACCGCAAAGGCAAATTTGTCGACACTTTCGACAATCTGTCCGAGTTGCAAGCTGATACCGGGAACATCGACCAGCGGCAGTTCATTCAGTGAGTGAATATCCGCCGCCAGCGCCTTGCGCAAAGGCAAGTGCCGGGCCTTGTCGAGGCGGGCCAACTGAGCATCGGCCGAACGCAGAGCCTGCAAGGCGACCGGCACATTACCGGCGAGCTGGATTTGTTGTACCGCCAGCGTGATTGCCTGCTCCACGTCAAGCAGATCAAGCGTCTCGCGCCCGTTGGCGAGGCTCTCATGAAGCGTGCTCAGTGCAGCTTCGCTATCCTTGCTTTCCGCCAGTTGCAATTCGATGGCGGCCAGTCGTTCACTGAACTTTGCCACATCCTCATGCGATGCACCGGCATCACCCTGACGCTGACTCATCAACTGACGGATTTCAGACAACTGCTGCCGGGTATCAAACCATTGCCAGGTCGCCAAACCGCCGATAAGTGCAACAAGCAACAGCCAGGCGAACTTGCCTCCGCCGCGCCGTGTTGCCACTGGCGGCACAGCCTCCTGATCAGAGGCCGGAGAGGAAGGAGAGGAATATTCAGCTTTCATGCTCACCAATTATAAGCAAGTAATCCTTCGATCAGGCCACTGTCAGTGGCTTCTGTCAATTCGACACGCGCCAGACCCAGCGTACCGGCGACCTCGGCAATGCGGGCATGCGGGACAAACAAGGGGGTCTGGGCGAGGAATTGCCGCCCGGCATCGGGCAAGCCATCGACCAGATAGCGCAGGCCCTCACTACTCGACACCACGATGCCATCCAGTCGGCCCAAGCGCCAGGCATCGAGCAGCGGCGCGAAACCTTGCGCCGGGCCGCTGCGCCGATAACAGGTGATGCAATCGACGCTGGCACCACGCGCCCGCAGCGTATCGGCCAGCAGTTCGCGCCCGCCGTCGCCGCGAAAGATGGCGACTCGCCGCCCGCCAACCCGCTCTGCCGCCAATTCCGGCAAGGCCAGCAGACCTTCTGAATCGAAACGCTGCGGCGGCAGCAGACAGCCGGGAATACCTCGTTCGCCAAGGGCTTTGGCGGTACCCGGCCCGACCGCCGCCGGATGCAGGCCGGCCGGCCAGCCCGGCCCGGCCAGCAGCACCGGCAAGGCATGCGCCACGGCATTCGGGCTGACGAAAATGGCCAGCGAGTAAGCGGCCAGTTGATCTGCGGCGGCGTTCAGTGGCGCCGGATCATCGGCCGGCGCAATTTCCAGCAGCGGAAACAACAAGGCCTCGCCCCCGGCGGCGGCAATCGCTGCAGCCAACGGCGCCGCCTGGGCGCGCGGCCGGGTCACGACGATGCAGCGACCAGCGAGCGGGCCGGTCTGCGCCATGCTGTTTACTGACAGCCAGCCAGCTTGGCCAGAATGGCTTCAGCCCCCTGGGCGCGCAGCATGTCGGCCAGTTGACGGCCGAGCGCTTCGTCGTCGCCGTCGACCTTGCCGACTTCACCACGCAATTCTGCGGCAACCATTTCGCGGCCATCGACGCTGGCGACAAAGCCGCGCAGCCACAACAAACCGTTTTCCATGATTGCGTAACCGCCCAAAGGCACCTGGCAGCTACCGCCCAGCGCGCGCGAGAAAGCGCGTTCGGCCTTGACGCAGTGTGCCGTTTCCGGATCGTTGAGCGGCGCCACGACGTCGAACATGTGGGCGGCACCGTCGATCAATTCAATACCCAGTGCGCCCTGCCCCGGCGCCGGCAGCGACTGTTCTGCGGTCAACACGGTCTTGATGCGGTTTTCCAGCCCCAGACGAATCAGGCCGGCGGCCGCCAGGATGATGGCGTCGTATTCACCGGCGTCGAGTTTCTTCAGCCGGGTATCGAGATTGCCGCGCAGGCTCTTGATGACCAGCGTCGGATATTTGGCACGCAGGATGGCTTCGCGGCGCAGGCTGGAAGTGCCGACCACGGCACCGGCCGGCAGATCGTCGAGGCTGTTGTACTTGTTCGAAACAAAGGCATCGCGCGGATTTTCGCGCGCCGAGATGGCGGCCAGCACGAAGCCGTCCGGCATCACCATCGGCACATCCTTCATCGAATGTACGGCAAGGTGCGCCTTGCCTTCCTGCATCGCGACTTCCAGTTCCTTGATGAACAGGCCCTTGCCGCCGATTTCGGCGAGCGGTCGGTCGAGAATCTGGTCGCCCTTGGTGGTCATGCCGAGAATGACAACTTCCGCAGCAGGATTTAGACTCGCCAGTCGATCTCTGACATGCACCGCCTGCCACATGGCCAGACGGGATTCGCGGGAGGCAATGACGATTTTGGAAGGCACGGACATGAGGCAATCCTGGAAGGGATGGAACGGGCTGATCGGGGCGCTGATTCTAGCATGCCTGCCGACAGGCACCTTGCAGGCAGCCGAGTTGCAGCGAGCCAGCCATCTGGCGGTAGAAGCCCGTCAGGCGGCCAGCGCCGGCGCGCCGCTGGTGATCATTTTCAGTCGCGCCGACTGCTCGTTCTGTAAAACCGTCAAACGCGACTACCTGCGCGTGCTGGCTGCCGACCCGCGTTATGCCGGCCGCGTGGTGATCCGCGAAGTCGCGCAGGACAGCAATGCCCCGTTGCAGGATTTCTCCGGTCGACCGACCACGCATGCCATTTTTGCCAAACGGGAAAAAATCCGTCTGGTACCCGTCGTGGCTTTTTACGGCCCCGACGGCCAGGCGCTGCATGAACCGATCGTCGGCGCCCGCCTGCCTGACTTCTACCAGAGCTATCTGGAAGACGCCGTTGACCAAGCCAGCCTGGCCCTGAAAAAACGCTGAACGAGACACCATGAGCGACACCATGAACGAGCACGCCAAACCGCCCGAACAACGCCCGGAACATCCGGATTTCTGGTGCAAACGCTTCGGCGAAGGCATCACGCCTTGGGACGCCGGCAAGGTACCGGACGACTTTGCCGATTTCATCGCCCGCCAGTCAGCCACGCCGAATACGCTTCACACACTGATTCCCGGCTGCGGTAGCGCCTGGGAGGCACTGCACCTGGCAGCTGCCAGGTGGCCGGTTACCGCACTGGATTTTTCGCCGGCCGCCGTCGCCAGGGCGCGCGAAGTGCTCGGCCAGGCCGTGGCCGATGCGGCAAACCCGAATCCTGCGGTCGACCTCGTTTGCGCCGACTTTTTCACCTACACACCGCGTCGACCGCTAGATTTGATCTACGAACGCGCCTTCTTGTGCGCGCTGCCACGCAAATTGTGGGACGACTGGGGAAAACGCGTCGCCCAACTGCTGCCGCCCGGTGGCCTGCTAGCCGGTTATTTTTTCCTGTGCGAACAACCGAAAGGCCCGCCCTTCGGCATTCTGCCTGAACAGCTCGATGCCTTGCTGGGCGAAAATTTCGTCCGCATTGAGGATGTTGCGGTCAACGACTCGATTCCGGTCTTTTCCGGCCGCGAACGCTGGCAGGTCTGGCAACGGCGCTAGGCTTTGGCGATGCCCGCCAGGTGGCGCAGCAGCATTGCCTCCAGGCGTTCCGGCACCACCGGCTTGGCCATGAAATCGTCCATGCCGGCTTCCAGACAACGCGCCTTGTCCTCGACAAATGCGTTGGCCGTCATCGCCAGGATCGGCGTGCGTGCATGCGCCGGCAAGCGGCGGATGTGCTGTGTCGCCTGCAGGCCGTCCATGCGCGGCATCTGCATGTCCATCAGGATCAGGTCGTAATCGGTACTGCTCGCCATGGCCACCGCCTGCTCGCCGTCCTCTGCCTGATCAACCTGCAATCCCAACTCCTCCAATTGGATCAGCGCGATTTCCCGGTTGATCGGCTCGTCTTCGACCAGCAGCACCCGGCGCCCGGCAAAATCACTGCGCAGGCGCTCCCCGGGATTGTCGCCGGCAGCCGGTAAGGTGACAGCGGCCTGATCATCCTTGGCCAGGCAGACCGTGAACCAGAACGTGCTGCCAACGCCCGGTTGACTGCGCACGCCAACGTCGCCGCCCATCAAGCGCGCCAGTTTGCGGGTAATTGCCAGACCAAGGCCAGTGCCGCCGTAATGCCGGGTGGTCGACGCATCCGCCTGCTCGAATGCGGAAAACAGCCGCGGCAATGCCTCTTCGGGAATGCCGATACCGCTATCCTCGACTTCAAAACGCAGCGTCATCGATTGCGCATCCTCCGCCTCGACGACGAGACGGATGACAATGCCGCCGCGCTCGGTGAACTTCACCGCGTTGGTCACGTAGTTGAGCAAGGCCTGCTGCAGTCGCGTCGGATCACCCAGCAAAGCACCCGCCAGATGCGGCACCTCGCTGACCAGCGCCAGGCCTTTCGCCTGTACCCGTTCATGTACCATCGACAGGACATTGACCACCAGCGCTTCGATCTGCACCGGCACCGACTCCAGCGAGAAGCGGCCGGCTTCGATCTTGGACAGGTCGAGCACCGCATTGATGATTTCCAGCAAATGCGCGCTGGCCGTTTCCAGCTTGCCCATCTGCGCGATCTGCTCGTCGCTCAAGCCACCCTTGCGGACCAGCCGGGCCATACCGAGAATGGCATTCATCGGTGTCCGGATTTCGTGGCTCATGTTGGCCAGGAAAACGCTTTTCGCCACGCTGGCAGTTTCGGCAAACTGCTTGGCCTGTGCCAGCTCGCCGGTGCGCAGTTCGACCAGTTCCTCAAGGTGCTCCCGATACGCGGCCAGTTCGCGCTCGGCCTGCCGGTGCTGGGTGACGTCGCGCAGGCTGCACTGGATCAATGCCCGCTCACCCAGCCTGATCCGGCTGATGATCACTTCAGCGATAAACAACTGGCGGTTGTCGATCCGCCGATGCGTCCATTCGAAACGCGGCAATTCACCGCGTAGTGCGGCAGCGATCTGCCTTTCGGCGGCCGACAGCGATGCCTCGCCATCCGGCTGCACGGTCGGCGAGAGTTCCGCCGGCGTGTTGCCGAGCAATCGCTCCCGCGACTCGGCACCAAACATCTGCATTGCCGTCGGATTGCAATCGACGATGGTCACCCCATCGATAATGAGCACCGCTTCGGCCGTCGATTCGAACAGCGTCCGGTAACGCACCTCGGACAGTTGCAGCGCTTCGGTTCGCTCCTGCACCCGCAATTCGAGTTCGTTCTTGGCTGCCAGCAGCGCCTGATCGGCGCGCCGCCAGCGACGACTGAAATGGAAAGCCAGCAACAGCCCGATCAGGCAAGGCACCAGAACCATCAGCGAAACCAGTTGCATGACCCGATGCACCTGCGGGGTGATTGCAGCATCCAATGCCGCCTCACTGCGCATCAGGCTGAGATGCCAGTCGTGGCGCAGCGGGGCAACGAAGCGCAGCCAGGGTTCGCCATCGCTATCCACCACGCGCGTCATTGCCGTCGACCCCAAGGACCAAGCTTCCTCTTTTTCATCCCCCGCAATGGCGCCGAGACGCGAATCGGCAACCCGCTGGCCAGCCCCGTCGAACAGCGCGGCACGCTCAAAAGGCTCGATTTTCCCGGCACGCAGCAAGTCGGCCAGGCGGGTCAGGTGGAGAACCCCGCCAAGGTGCAGAATGACCTTGCCCGACGCATCCAGCACCGGGATATCGATAACCACCGCAGGAACCCCGTCGGCGCCGGTAAAGCCATCGGAAACCACCGGCAGACCAGTGCTGGCGGCTTGCTGGAAATAGGCACGATCGGCCAGGTTGTACTTGCGCAGCGCACGCTGAACGCTGAAGGGATGGGAAATATAGTGATCGCCTTCCGGCGTCAGCACGAACAGCACTGAAAAACCGCCGGCCTGGCGCAGCGCTTCGAGAATTTCGTGCTTTTCCGGATCGAGTTCGCCGGGGATGCCATTCAGCGCCAGGTCGATCGACGAACGTTCGGGCAAGGACTGAAAGGCCCGGCTTCTCGCCGCCAGGCGCAGCAACTGCAACGGCTGTTCGATTTCCGCGTCGAGGCGTGCCGCCAGCGAATCGACAAAGGCCTTGTTGTCCTCGGCCCAGCGCTGGACAGCCCATTCGTGCAAAGAACCGCGCAGGAAAAAGAGTAGCAGCGCCAGCGACAACAGCGTCGGCAGCAGCACCAATGCAACGATATGTCGCCGCTCCCCCCTCATCCCCGCCCCTCCCGTTCTATCCGGCTAAGGGGATTATGCACTGACCGGTCGATGATGCAATGTCGGAAAACCCCTAGGGCCCGGATGGATCGCTGATGAAACCGATCTTGCTCAGTCCGGCCTTGGCGGCAATCGCCATGACCTGTGCGACCTTCTCGTAATGCACCCGGCGGTCGGCCCGGATATGCAGTTCCGGCGGCACGTCCTGGCGAGCGGCAGCGACACAGCGCAGGGCCAGCGCCTCCAGCGTTACCGGCTCGCCGTTCCAGAACATCTCGCCGTTCTCGCGCAGGCCGAACTCGATGTGTTCGGGCTTGGTCAGGTTGACCGCGCTCGATGCCTTCGGCAGGTCGATCTTGACCGCGTGCGTCAGCAGCGGCGCGGTGACGATGAAGATGACCAGCAGCACCAGCATCACGTCGACCAGCGGCACCACGTTCATCTCGGCTTTCGGGCCGTCGCCGGCCTTGCCGCGGTAGCGGCGGAAATCACCCCCGCCAGCCATCACGCGCCCCGCTGGCTGTTTGCGGTCGACGTGCCGGCGGACTCGTTTTTCACCGTCAGCAGTACGTAGAGATCGTGGGCAAAGCCTTCCAGGCGCGCCAGCCACAGCCGGTTGCGCCGGCTGAAGGCGTTGTAGGCGAGCACCGCCGGAATCGCCACGGCGAGGCCGAGCGCAGTCATGATCAAAGCCTCGCCGACCGGCCCGGCAACCTTGTCGAGCGTGCCCTGACCGGACAGACCGATCTGCACCAGCGCGTGGTAGATGCCCCAGACCGTGCCGAACAGGCCGATGTACGGCGCCGCCGACCCGGCCGACGCAAGCACCGTCAGCCCGTGTTCGGAGGCCGCCGCCTCCTGGTCGATCGAATTGTTCAACGTCCGCGTCAGGTATTCGGCAAGGCCGCCGGCCGTTGCCAGGTTGTCATCGCCCTGCGCCGCTTCCTCGGCCGCATCGACGGCGCTCAGCGCCAGCCGGGCGAAAGCGTTGTCGATCTTCTCGGCCCGGATGCGTTGCCCCAAACCACTGCGCGAGCCGCCCTGCCAGAAACGTTTGAGAAAACCCTCGGCCTGACGCTGCGCCAGGTAGTTCGCCAGCCACTTGGTCACGATCAGGTACCAGCTGGCCAGCGACAGCGCCAGCAACATGCCGAGCACGATGCGCCCGACGATGTCCGAATGCGCAAGAAAGTGGGCAAAACCCAGACCTTCGACAACGACCGACTGCTCCATGAATCAGTTTCCTTCCAGAACGAAATTAAAGGGTTGCACCGCGGTCGCCTCGACCGGCCGGCCATTGCGCGAAGACGGCGTGCACCGCCAGTTGCGCACTGCCGTCAGTGCCGCCTCGTCGAGCCGGGCAAAGCCGCTGCTGCGGTCGACCGTCGCTTTGGCGACTTTTCCGGATTCATCCAGCGTCACCCGCAGGACAACCTTGCCGGTTTCGCCGAGACGCCGCGACAGCGCCGGATAGGCCGGCGGCTGCCGGGCCGGGCAGACGACCGACAACTCGCCACCGAGCGCCACCGGGCCGACCGGCAGAGGCATCGCCGGTGCCGGCGGCGCAACTTCGACCGGCGGTACCGGCGGAGCTGGCGGCGCCACCGGTTCGGCCGGACTGAGCACCGGCGCCTCGGCAACCAGTTGCCGGGGCGGCTGCTTCGGCAGCGGCTTCGGTTCCGGCGGTTTCGGGACGGGCTTGGGAGCCGCCTGCTGCGGTGCCGGCGGGGCGATGAAATTGACCATCAGCGTCACCGCCTCGTTCGGCGTCGGCAACAGGCGATGCGCCATCAGCGCCCAGACGGCCAGCCCGTGCACCGCCAGCACGAAGGCAATGCCCAGCCAGCGGGTGGCTGATGCCTGGGGCGGAACGGAGGAAAATGACCGAGGCGACACGATGGACCGGGAACGATGTTCGAAGCCACCGGATGATACGCAAGAAGCGCCCTGCTGGCACCCGCCCGGCGCCCACCGGGCTGCGGCAAATCGTCGCAGGTACAGCGCTGTCACCGTTGGCGGCGCAGGCGGCGCCAGCCAAGCACCACACCACTGACACTGACGGCAAAACCACCGAGACTGCCAAGGACCAGCAGCACATCCCATAGCGGTCGACGTTCCAGCAAGGGCAGCCAGTCCCAGCTGTGCAGCAGGGCGAACAACCAGCGCTTGACCCGGGTATGGCTGTCCAGGCGAAGGACCACGGCACCACTGCGCGGATCGAGGTAGAGCCAGGTCTGTGCGGCATCGTCGAATTGCAGACGCAGCACCGGCAACGGCCGGTTCTGGTTGCCGCCCATCGTATGCGCCGCCCGGGCGTAGTAATGCCAGTCGTAGGCCTGCTGAACGAAGGCGTCGCTCACCCGCGCCGTCGGCAGCATGGCCGCACCGGCCGCCTGCAGGCCGGCCAGGTCATGAGCGGCGAACGGCGCACATTCGGCGGGCGGCAGCAGGCGGCTGCCGCCCCCGGCATCGCGGGCAAGAATGAAGGGCGCGTCGGCCAGGCGCGTCCACTCCAGTTCGCTGGCGGCAAACCCCGCCTGGCGAAGACAAGCGAGCAGCGCACCCGGCGTCATCCCGTCAGCAGGCACCAGGAACGCCGGACGCTGCGGACGCACTGCACCGGCATCGAAGATCTTCCACGGGTTCATCGAAAACAGGCCGCTGGCGATCCAGGTGACGATCAGCCCGCCGAATACCAGCCCGAGCCAGTGATGCCAACGCGCCCACGGTGCCCGGTAAGGACTGTGGCTGCCGTTGGCGTAGGGGCGCCGGCGCCAGCGCAGGCAACCGGCCCAGATGCCGGTCAGCCCGAGCAGGGTCGCCGCCAGCGAACCGTAAATGACGATGCCGCTCCACCAGGCATCGACCCAACCGCCGCGTAGCGGATACAGCCAGTGCAGCCAGGCGCCGATCCAGTTCCAGATACGCTCCGTCTGCGTCGCATCGCGCACCACTTCACCGGTGACACCTGAAACATACAGCCGGGTCCGCGCATCGTCGTGCATGTCGACCTTGTGCAAGGGGCGATGCCCATCCAGCGCCCGCGAGTGTGTCCAGGCATCCTCGTCGACCTGGCCGGCATGGCTTGCTGCCACAGGCAGGAAAGCCTGTGCCGATTTCACCGCCAGCGCCGCGTCGACCGCATCAAGCCGCGCGCCGCTGCGCCCGTCGATGGCAGCGAAACGGTTCTTGTCCAGCGTCACCACATAGACCGGCGCACCGGCAATCGAGGTCAGACGCAGCCCCCGCACCACGCTGGCTGGCGGCAATGCCGCCAGCGCGTCGGCAACAGGCAGGCAGCACGCGGCGTCATCAAGTACCGGCAGGTTCTGCAGATGTTCCTGCGCTGTCAGTTTCGGATAACCGACGTACATCATGACGACACCGGACAGGAACCAGAGCGCCATGACCAGGCACAACAGGATGCCCAGCCAGCGATGTGCCAGGTAGAGATAACGCTTCATGGCGGATTCAGAAACTGGTCTGGATCGACAGGTCCACCGTCCGCGGGCGCCCCAGATAGATCATGTTCGTGCCGGAGAAGCTTTCGGCGTAGATCTCGTCGGTCAGATTCTTGCCGCGCAGCACGATGCGCGTCCGTCGATCCACCTGGTAGCTGGCGTAGGCGCCCAGCAAGGTGTAGCCCTCGTCACTCAGCGTGTTCGCCGAATTGGCGTAGCGCGATGAAACGTGGCGCAGGTCGCTCCCCAGTTCGACGTTCGCCAGCGGACTGTAAGTCAGCCACAGGTTGGCGACCCGCTTGGGAATATTCGTTGGCCGGTTACCGGCCCGCGATACGGCAACACCGCCGACCGTTTCGTTGAAATCGTCGTACTGCGCATCGACCAGCGACAGGTTGCCGGCAAGCTGCAGCCCGGAAGTGATCCGGTAACCAAGTGCCAGCTCGACCCCGCGCGACGATTGCTGACCGACCGGGATCGTCGTGCCCGGGTTGTTCGGGTCGCTGACGGCAATATTGCGCCGGGTGATGTCGTAGTAGGCCAGCGTGCCGCTGCCTCGACCGTCGGCAAAGGAGAATTTGCTGCCGATTTCCCACTGTTTGCCGGTGCTCAGATCGAAATCGCGGACCTGGGTGAAGGTGGCGGTGGTCAGGATGCCGGACGGCGGATCGGCAGCCGTGCTGTACTGGACATAGACATTGGCATGCGGCGTCAGCTCCCAGGCCAGCGCGATGCGTCCGGTGGTCGGTGTATAGCGGCGCTCGAAATAAGCCGGATTGCTTGCCGTCACTGCCCGGTGGTTGGTCACCTCAAGATCGATGCGATCATGCCGCAGCCCCGTCAGCAAAGACAGGGCCGGCGTCAGGAAGGTCCGGTTCTCGAGGAAGGCGGCCAGCGTCTTGACCCGGTTGCTCCGATCCGGATTGTAGCCCGGCGTCACGCCCGGCAGGCTGAAGAAATCTTCGGTGCTGAAATCATAGGGATTGACCGTACCGAACGGCCCGGCAACCGACAGCGGGAATCGCGTCTGCTTGTTGACGCTGTAGTCAAAACCACCGGCCCAGGTACTGGGGCGTCCGCCCAGGCTGTCCTGCCAGGTGAATTCGAGACGATTGCCGTTCAGCGACTGATCGTGGCGCTGCAATAGTGCATTCGAGCGGATGACGCCGGTATTGGTGGCATTGAAGGCATAGGTTTCGACGTTGCGATAATCGCGCAATGCATCGTAGTGGTAGAACGTGTTGCGCAGATTCAGCCGGTCGCCGGCCTTGTATTCGAGAATCGAACGCCCCCAGCGCACGGTCTGTTCATAGACGCCATCGGCCGAGTTGTAATTCTTGAAGCGCGTGCCCTCGTCGATCGCCACACGACTGCCGACCGGCTTGAGGATCGGGGTGCCCCAGTAGGGACGATCCACTTTTTCGTTCTGGTACTCCAGTGCCAGCGTATGACTCAGCGTGGGTGTCAATTCGGCCAGCCAGGACGCCGCCACTTCGTGGGCATTGCGCTTGGTGCCATCGCTCCAGCCGTTGACGGAACTGCGGTTGAGGTCGAGCCGCAGCACGTTGCTGTCGCCAATCCGGCGGTTGGCGCCAAGCGCCAGCTGGCTCGCATCAAAGCGCCCGTAAGCCGCCTTCATTTCAGTCAGATCGCCATCGCGGCTGGCCAGCTTGGTGACGTAATTGACCGTACCACCGACCGCCCCCGCACCATGAAGGAAACCGGAAGCACCGCCAATGGCTTCGACCCGGTCATAGATCCAGCTATCGACCGCACGTCCGGCAATTGCGTCGTATTGCACGGTGATGCCGTTGAACAACTGGGTCACGCTGGCCCCGGAAAAGCCACGATAGAACACCGAACCCGGCGACCCCGGCGCGGAGGAGGAAGTCATCCCGGGCACATTTTTCAGCGCTTCCTGCGTCGACTCGACACCACGCCGCTCGAGGGTTTCGCGATCGACCACGGTGACCGAGGCCGGTGTCTCACGCACCGTCAGCCCCAGCCGGCTGCCGGTCTGGTGCTGGCGCGTCAGGTCGAGCGGTTCGCCGAGGACACTGTCGGTCACGGTCATCTCGTCGAGCACGCTGTCGGCTGCCGCCAGACCTGTCGAAAAAGCCAGCCATAGCGCCAGCGACAAGGGTTTCAGGGCATTTCGCCCGGTCGATTCGTGAAGCAGCATCCGTTCCCCCGGAAAAACATCGCCGACCAGGCGACCGGCACCGTACCGATCGCTGTCAGAAGGAGGCGGATGGTAGCGAGCCGGGAGGCCGGGGAGAATGTGACATATCGTCGCACCGACTGATTTGCAATGCCTTTCGCGACAATTCAGGGAACTGGCAAACCCCGGTTACGCAGGAACCTTGCTGGCGACATCCTGGAACTCGCCCACCGCATTGCTGACGATTTCACGGGCGATGGCCGTCTGCTCCTCGCTCCGGGTCTGGGCAACCAGAACCACCTGACCATTGGCGACGGCATCATGAATCAGATCCGCCAGCCAGCCCTCCTTGCGCTCGACGCCCGTATTGGCACCGGCGGCAGCGCCGACAAAGGCACCGAGACTGGCGCCCCAGCCCAGCATGACCAGCGGCGCAACCAGCGGACTGGCAACAAACAGCGTGACGCTGCCGGCCACCAGCGCCAGTTGCGTCAGGGCGCCGATGCCGGCACCGACCGCCGTGCCGATGGCACCATCCACCAGCACCTTGTTCAGCACCTCGTTGCTTTCGCCTTTCGGCTGGGCCACCAACGGCCCTGAATCGGCATCGAAAAGTTGCAGCTGATCGCGCGGTATGCCGCGCGCTGCCAGCCGGTTGGCAGCGCCCTCAGCTTCCTCGCGATGGGCAAAAAATCCGGAAATGTGGTGACGGTATTCGTCCATGGTTTTCTCCTTGGGATAAATCCGCATGAAACGGATGAAATTTGACACTATTTCCCATTGAGCGGGACGTCTGTGCGTCAGGGAACCGACCGGCTCCAGTCGCGTTGCCGGCGCCAGCGGAAATGTCAAACGAATAACACTCAACTCAGATGGTTGGCAAACTGATGATTGACATCGCGATGCGTTGCCTCGTCGGCGCGAACGGCGATGATGACCTCGCGCAAGCGGGCATCGGCCGCCAGTTGCCAGTAATCGATGGCAATTGCCGGTGCCGGGACGTTGGCGTAAGTACCATCGTCCACACCAGCCAGATAGGTCGTGTAGCTATGAACCGCTTCTTCTTCCAGGTAACCCACGACGCGATGTGCCGTTGCCGGAGAAAACAGGTAGAGCAGGAAGTAGACGTTGTAGAACGCCCCTTGAACAAGCAGGATCAGCAGGCGCTCAAACCGCGATGGCTGGGCAATGAGAATGAAGGTGAGCAAATGCATGCGCTCGTTTTCTGCTTCGTCCAGCAGCGTACGAATCCAGCCATCATCGGACGCCATGCGGTGCAGCGATTTCAGGTGCTGCAGCGAACCACCGACCATGCCCGGTACAGCGGCAATGGTTTCCAGAACAACGGCGCGATGGCCATAGCGTCTGGCAAAAAAAAGATCGGCGAAATAGCGCAGGAATTTGACGCACAGGAGCGCAATCCTGTCTCGCACATTCTCAGGAATGTGATGTTGCACTGACTTGACTGGCTCAGCCGCCTTGAAAAAACCATTCGCCCTGAATTCATGCGACATCACAATCTCCTGCAGACACCTGAGCTCGCTTGGGGAATTGACGGTAGCGCAACAAATTGCGCTTTTCTGTGGGTTTGCGCACCGAGCAGTCGCGTTCATAGCGCGCAATATCAAACCACGACGCTCTTCGCAGCAATTCGCCGCGGTGGTTCCAGACATTGAGTGTTTTTCAATAATTTCACCTGTTTTTTTTGTCAGGCAGGGCCTTCAATGTCACTTCAGGAACGAAGCATGAAACCGAATATTTTGCTGTTACCCGGCTTGCTCAATGATGCAAGCGTTTTTACGGAACAGGTGGCTGCCTTGACGGCGGTGGCTACCGTTGAAGTGGGCAACCTGAGCCTTGCCGAGTCGATTGCCGATCTGGCCGCCAGCGTACTCAAGCAGGCGTCGGCCAAACGTTTTGTGCTGCTCGGCCTGTCACTTGGCGGCTACGTCGCTTTCGAAATCATGCGCCAGGCCCCCGAACGGGTGGCTGGATTGGTGCTGATGGACACGACGGCGCGGCCTGATACATCGGAAGCCAGTGCACAACGCGAAGCACTGATCAAGCTGGCCGCGACCGATCTCGACGCCGTGATCGAGCAATTGCTGCCGCTGCTCTCGCATCCGGCACGCATGAATCTACCTGCGGTGCGGGGCAACATCCAGTCGATGGCGAATGGTCTGGGGAAGGCGGTTTTCGAACGCCAGCAACGAGCGATCATCGGCCGCCCGGACAGCCGGCCGACATTGAAAAGCATCACCTGCCCGACGCTGGTGATCTGTGGCCAGGACGACCTGATCACGCCACCACAAATGGCGCAAGAGATTGCCAGCGGGATCAAGCATGCCAAGCTTGAACTCATCGCCGAGTGCGGCCACCTGGCGACGCTTGATCAACCCAAACTGGTCAGTGAGCGTTTGCTCGACTGGATCAAGGACAACAAATTCTGATGCGCAGGAATCCCAAGCCTTGCACGGTCAACACAAAAATCAGCAAAGCGCCACATGGCGCACCGAAGGAGTCGTAATGAAGGGTTTTGTCCAGGATATCGAAAGTCTCGCGGTCAAGAACAACAAGTTTCGCCAAGTGCTCTATACGGCCAAAAATTCCCAACTGGTCCTGATGTCGCTGAAACCGCAGGAAGACATCGGCGCCGAGATTCATCAGGTCGACCAGTTTTTCCGTGTCGAAGAAGGTTCCGGCGAGGCCGTGCTGAATGGCGCCCGGACCGCGATTCAAGCCGGCTTTGCGGTACTCGTCCCGGCCGGCGTCAATCACAACATCATCAACACCGGCAGCGTGCCGCTGAAGCTATATACGCTTTATGCGCCGCCGCATCATCGCGATGGCGTCATTCACAAGACCCGCGCCGACGCCGAGGGCGACGGTGAGCATTTCAGCGGCAAGACGACTGAATAGCTGGCTGCGGCGGCGCTAGCCGGCCGCCCCGGCAAATTGCCGGGCGATGAAGGACCAGATCATCCGCGACGCATCCGGCCCTTGCGGATCGCTGTAGGGCTGGCCCGCGGCCCCGCCGCTCCAGGCGTGGCCGAGCCGCTCGACTTCACAGAATGTTGCGGTCAACTGCCTGCTTTTTCGATAATCGGTGATGGTCGCGGCGTAACGCGCGCCGCGCTGCACCCGGCGCGCTTTGCCGGCCTTGGCACCGACCCGCTCCGCCCAGCGCAGGGCGGCTTCCCGGCCATTCCCCGGCGCCACCACGTGGTCTGCCGCACCGTGAATGACCAGCAAGGCCGGCAGTCGCACATCGGGCGCAATGGCCGGCAGCGGCGAAGTGGTCGCGGTTTGTCCGAACATGGCCTTGATGGCGGTCACCGACGAATGGGCGACGCCCGGCGCGATCCCCGAATGCATGGCGATTGCCCGAAAGCGCTCCGGATGCAGCGTCGCCAGCAAGACGGCCATGCCGGCGCCGGCGGAAATCCCCGCCAGCGCCACCCGATTGCGGTCGACGGCCTGGGTCAGGCAAATCTGCTCGATGGCGGCACCGATCGAACTGGCTTCGGCTTGCGCCCGGCCCGTCCGCGTGTCGTACCAGCTCCAGCATCCCTGCACATTCGCCAGGCGATCCTGCTCCGGATAGAGCACGAAAAAACGTTCACGGGCAGCAACTGCGTTCATCCGGCTGCTGGCGGCCAGAGCCTCGGCATCCTGTCCGCAGCCATGCAGCATGACCAGCAACGGCAAGCGTTCGTCGCGTTGAATGCCGGACGGCTTGTAGAGCCGATAGCGGCGCGGCCCCGCCGCGCCAATGGCAATCCCCGCCGTCCAGTTGGCCGACGGCGCCAGCGCCTTTTTGCTCACGACGCGCTTTCCGGCCGGCGGTGCGGCCCGCAAACCTGCCTTGATCGCCTTGCTGCCGACGTTCATTGCCGTCCGCGTCATCGTCTTCAAAACGCGCTGCAATGATCGGCTCCAGGCTGGTTTTCGTGTTCGCCTTGCCATTTGCTGTTCCTTATAGCATTTCAGTTGATGGCGCCAATTATCAGACAGGGCACATCGCCGCATTTGTCTGTTCGAACACAGTCAGCAGGCCAATACGCTAAGGGCGCCAGCGCACCGATTGCCAGCGTTGCCTTGTCTATTCTCCTCATCACGGATACCAGATCAGCACTCAGGCAGCCGCCCCATTCATTCAATTTATCAGGAGCATCAAATGAACGATACGATCAACACAGCTGCCATCAACGCCGGCCGTCTTAACTCACGCGTCCTCAGTGCCAGCTCGTTGAGCAGCGACGACGTCTATAACCCGAAAGGCGAAAAACTGGGCAACATCAAGGAACTCATGCTGAACATCGAAAACGGCAAGGTTTGCTACGCCGTACTGTCCTTCGGCGGTTTCCTCAGCCTCGGCGAAAAGCTTTTTGCCGTGCCGTGGAGCGCGCTGAAGGTCGATACGGTAAACAAGCGCTTTGTCATGGATACCAACGAAGAACGCCTGAAAAATGCACCGGGGTTCGATCCCGACAATTGGCCCAACATGGCCGATGCGACCTGGGAAAAGAACGTCCATGCCTATTACGGCACAAGCTACTGAAGCCATGTAACTGGCTTGCTTCAAGCTGATGCGCCCAGCGCGGGCTGCATCAGCCATAAATCGCCGAACCATCAGGCCAGCACCGCCCCGGACAAGGCAAAGCCACTTTTCCCGTATGATTCCGTGCTTGTCTCCCCTGGCCCCGCAAGCACAATGAAAACCGAAACCCCGCAGACCATTTACCTCAAGGACTACACCGTCCCGGCCTTCCTGATCGACACGGTCGACCTCGATTTCAGCATCGAAACCAACGGCACTGTCGTCACGGCAACGCTGGCCATGCGCCGCAACCCGGCCGCTACCGATGCCACAAGCGCGCTGGTTCTCGACGGTGAAGAACTGGAAACCCTCAATGTTGCGGTCGACGGCGAAAAAGTGCCGTTTTTGGCCACAGCAAGCACGTTGACCGTAGAAAACCTGCCAACCGCCTTCACGCTGCAAACAAAGGTGCGCATCAAGCCGGACGGCAACACGCGTCTGTCCGGCATGTATCGCTCGAAGGATGGCTATTTCACGCAATGCGAGGCGCAGGGCTTCCGGCGCATCACCTGGTTCCTCGACCGCCCGGACGTGATGTCCACCTACACGGTGACGCTGCACGCCGACAAGGCGACTTACCCGATCCTGCTGGCAAATGGAAATCCCGTGGCAAACGGGGATGAAGCCAACGGTCGCCACTGGGCGAAATGGGCCGATCCGTTCCGCAAACCGGCCTACCTGTTCGCGCTGGTCGCCGGCAAGCTCGACGGCCTGTTCGACACTTTCCAGACCGCTTCCGGGCGCACCGTCCAGCTCGCCATTTACGTCGAACCGGGCAAGCTCGACCAATGCCCGCACGCGATGGCGGCGCTGCAAAAATCCATGAAATGGGACGAAGAACGCTTCGGCCTGGAATGCGACCTCGACCATTACATGATCGTCGCCGTTGGCGATTTCAACATGGGTGCGATGGAGAACAAGGGCCTCAACATCTTCAATACGAAATACGTGCTGGCGCGCAGCGATGTCGCCACTGACGTCGATTTCGAGAACATCGACCGCGTCGTCGCGCACGAATATTTCCACAACTGGACCGGCAACCGCGTGACCTGCCGCGACTGGTTCCAGCTATCGCTGAAGGAAGGCCTGACCGTGTTCCGCGACCAGGAGTTCGGCGCCGACCTGCACAACCGGCAGACCGCCCGCATCCGTGAAGTGCGCGGCCTGCGCGCCGCCCAGTTCCCGGAAGATGCCGGCCCGATGGCGCACCCGATCCGGCCGGAGAGCTTCGTCGAAATCAACAATTTCTACACCTCGACCGTGTACGAAAAGGGCGCCGAAGTCATCCGTATGATCCAGACGCTGATCGGCCGCGACGGTTTCCGTGCCGGCATGGACGAATACTTCCGTCGCCACGACGGCCAGGCGGTGACCTGCGAGGATTTCGTCGCGGCGATGGCTGCCGCCTCGGGTTTCGACTTCACGCAGTTCATGCGCTGGTACCAGCAGCCGGGCACGCCGCGTGTTGCGGTCGACGGCTTTTTTGACGCAGAAACGAAAACCTACACGCTGACCTGCACGCAGTCCAACCCGCGTGCCAGCGACGAATTTGGCGAAACTGGGCCGTACCTGATCCCGCTCCGCGTCGCACTGTTCGCCGACGATGGCAGCTTGCTGCCAAACAGCGAACGCCTGCTGCAACTGAGCGCGACAACGCAATCTTTCGTCTTCGAGAACGTCGGCGCCGAACCCGTCCCGTCGCTGCTACGCGACTTCTCGGCGCCGGTTTACCTCGATTTCGATTACACGCCGGAACAGCTCACCGTGCTGCTGGCGCACGAATCCGACCCGTTCAACGCCTGGGAAGCCGGCCAACGGCTGGCAACGCAACTGATCCTCGGCGCTGCCGCGGCCATCGCCGCCGCTCAGGAACCGGTCTGGCCAAGCAGCTTCGTCGATGCCGCACGCCGGCTGCTGCAAACGCAAAGCCAGCGCGGCGCCGCCTTCGTCGCCGAAGCGCTGACCCTGCCCGGCGAAGCGACGCTGGCCGAACTAATGCCGGTGGTCGATCCCGATGCGCTGCACACCGCGCGCAACGCTCTGCGCCGGCATCTGGCCGAACAACTCGAAGGCGAGTTTTCCGGCCTGTATGCCGGGTTGACCGTAAAAGAAACCTACGCGCCGAACAGCGAGCAAGCCGGCCGCCGCGCGCTGCGCAACCTGTGCCTGTCCTACCTGCTCGAACTCGACACCCTGGCGGTGCGCCAATTGGCTCTGCAACAGTTCAGGACGGCCGACAACATGACCGACCAGTTCGCCGCCCTCGCCGCGCTGGCCAACGTCAATGCCGCCGACTGCCCGCAGCGCGAAACGGCGCTCGCCGACTTCTACGCGCAATGGAAGGACGAAGCGCTGGTGGTCGACAAATGGCTGCAAGCGCAATCGACCAGCCGCCGTCCGGACACGCTGGCCACGGTCAAGGCGCTGACCGCCCACCCGGCTTTCGACATCGGCAATCCGAACAAGATCTATGCGCTGATCCGTGCCTTCGGGGCCAATCTCGTGCGCTTCAACGCGGCCGATGGCAGCGGTTACGCCTTCATCGCCGACCAGGTGATCGTCCTGCACGACCGCAACCCGCAGGTCGCTTCGCGGCTGGCGCGCTGCTTCGACCGCTGGACGAAATTCGATGCTGGCCGGCAGGCGCACGCCCGCGCCGCGCTTGAATGCATCCGCGATCACGCCGGCCTGTCGCGCGATGTGCTGGAAGTGGTGACCCGCGCACTCGGCTAAGCACGAAGGGAGCAGGCCATGCTATTGTGGCGGCCTGTTCCCCTTCCCCTAGAGTACGGACTGATGCAGGACAATCTGCCACGCGATCTGTCACGCGAAAATCATCCGGCCGGCCATGTGATTTTTCATATCGGCGAACCAGGTGACTGCGCCTATCTGGTTGAAAGTGGCTCTATCGAAGTGCTCGCCCGAAACGGACGCGCCATCGCCATCATCAAAGCGGGCGAGATTTTTGGCGAAATCGCGCTGCTCGACCAATTACCGCGCACGGCCACCGTTCGCACGCGAGAACAGACCGTCCTTCTGCGCATTGATCGCAGTCACGTCCATGAATTACTGAAGCGGACCGACCCGGTCATTCGGCACCTGCTGACATTACTGCTCGAGCGCTTCCGGCATCGCAGCGATACCGCCCCCCCGGCCGGCCACCTGCTGACACCGCTACTGGAGCGCTTCTGGTCGCGCAACGACGATACGCCGCCGCAAATCAGCACACAGATCTGCTGCCAGGAAGGCGATGGCGCGGCCACCAACCTGACGCTGATGCTGGCCCAAGACCTCGGCCAGGCAATGAAAAACGGCCAACTGACGCTGGCCTACCAACCGTTGCTCAGCCTGCCGGACCGTCGACTGCTCGGCTTCGAAGCGCTGATTCGCTGGTATCACCCGATATTGGGCAGCATCATGCCGACCAAGCTGATTGCGCTGGCCGAAAAAACCGGCATGATCCGTGCCCTCGGACTTTGGGTACTAAGCCGCGCCATCGGCGACTGGCCGACGCTGCGCCAGCACTGCGACCAGCGCCAAACGGCAATACCGTTCATCAGCATCAACCTGTCGGCCCCGGAACTGGCCAATGGCGAACTGGCCGAAACGATAGATCAATTACTGAAAACCGCCGATATCCCGCCCGGGCAGCTGCAGCTCGAACTGATCGAAACGACGCTGATCGATGATGTCCCAACTGCCAGCGCCTGCCTGGAAAAACTGACGACGCGGGGTATCGGGATTGCACTGGACGATTTCGGCACGGGTTATGCCAGCTTCGAATACCTCAGCACGCTGCCCATTTCCTGCCTGAAGATTGACCAGGCCTTTATCCGCGATGCAACGCACGACAGTCGGCGCCGCGAGATCGTGCAAATGGCGATCAATCTTGCCCGCTCGCTGGGCATGACGACCATCGGCGAAGGTATCGAGGACGAGGCTACCGCTGAATTGCTCAGCGAACTGGGCTGCAATATTGCCCAAGGCTATTTCTTTGGCCGCCCCATGCCGCTGGAGGCCATTCCAGACTGGCTGACGGAAACCCGGGCGCTCGGCCGCCTGGCCTGATCAACTGCCCTGGAGCAGGGCTTTGACGACGCCCCATTGCCGCCGGCTAACCGGCAACCTTTCCGGCACGCCACGCAGCAAAGCCCAACCATAGGCCTCGGCATCGTCGCCAACGACCCGCTCCAGACCGATCAGCGCCGAACGCGCCACCAGCACGGCACGATGCAGGCGCAGGAAAGCAGCAGAAAACTCGCTTTCCAGATGCAACAAGGATTCATCAAGCAAATACTCACGGTCGACCGTACGGGCGGTGACATATTTGAGATCGGCCTTGAAATAGAGCACGTCATCCACCGGCACCAGCAGCAAGCGACCGCGCTCATGGCAGGACACATGACGCCTTCCGCTGCCACGTACTGCCTGGCCAATGTCATTGAGCAACGCAGGATCAGGATGGTGCCCCGGCATTTTCTGCAAGGCCACAAGCAGGCGCTGGGCGCGTACCGGTTTCAGCAGGTAATCCAGCGCATTGAGATCAAAGGCCTGGACTGCATAGTTGTCATAGGCCGTGGTAAAAATGACAGCCGGTGGAGGGCTCAGGCGCCCGATATGCGCGGCCAGTTCAATGCCATCCATCACCGGCATCCGGATATCGCACAACACTACATCAACTGTTTGCTCACGCAGGATGTCGAGTGCCTGCACGCCGTTAGCGGCTTCTCCGACCACGCTACTGGGGCACTGCCCGGCAATATCGCCGAGCAGCGAACGCAATCGCTCACGGGCCAACGGCTCGTCATCAACCAACAGGATGTTCAAGGGGATTTGCGTCGACATGGCAGCACAATGCGAACTTCGTAACGGTTTTCCGCCACCTCGGTTTCAAGGCGGGCCTCCAGATCGTAATAGAGTGCCAGACGCTCCCGGATATTGGCCAGTGCCATGTGGTTGCCAGCGGCGTGCATGCCGGCCCCCGTAGAGTTGCTGAGGACGGGATTGGCAATCCGGATATGCAACTCATCAGCGCGCTGGTCGATGGCAATGACGATCGTCCCGCCGACCGGCGCCGGTTCGATACCGTGATAAACCGCATTTTCCAGCAGCGGTTGCAGCATCAGCGGCGGAATCGGCAGATCGAGCGGAATATTGTCGATTTGCCAGTCGACCGCAAGACGCTCGCCCAGACGCAGGTATTCCAACTCAAGATACTGCCGGCCCAGATCGATTTCATCGGCCAGACTGACCAGTTCGGCCGGATCGCGCATGGCCGCACGAAACAAGTCGGACAAGGACTCCAGTGCTGCCTCGGCCTGGGATGGCCGGGCACGGATCAACGACAACACGGCATTCAGCGAATTGAACAGGAAATGCGGCCGGATACGGGCATTCAAGGCGGCCAGGCGGGCTTCGGCTTGCGCCGGCGAAAAAGCCCGTGAGCGCAATTCGAAATAGCCAAGCAGCAAACCGGTTGTGGCCCAAGTCAGCAAGAGGAAGCGCCACGGACTGGCCGCTTCAAAGAGATTCAGCGACCAGGCGCCCTGCAGCAACAGCTGCGCCAGTGCGCCAAAAATAACCAGCACGCACATTTGACCAAGCCGCAAAGGCAAGCGCCATAACAGATTGCGCAACAAGGCCAGGACACCAAGACCGAACAGCAACAGGGGTTCGACCAGCGAAGCCAGATCGATGTAATGCGCCTTCCAGCCAGGCAGATCGTTGGCCAGCAGCAAAGCCGCCAGCGCGGCCAGCGCATTGACGCCAAGCAGCACGCGCAGCATGACGCCAAAATTGCGCCAGTCAGGTAGCGGGTGCGTCGCCGGAAAGTGCCGTATACTTGCCATCTTTGTGCGGGTTTCTTCGAAATTCGTCGCTTAACCGCCTCATTTTAGACCCAAGTCATGACTTCCAACGCCAATCAATACACCTGGGCCGGCCGTTTCTCCGAGCCGGTTTCCGATCTCGTCAAACGCTACACCGCTTCGGTCGACTTCGACCAGCGCATGTGGCGCCAGGACATTCGCGGCTCGCTGGCGCACGCCCGCATGCTGGCCAAGCAGGGCATCATCGCCGCCGCCGACCTGGCCGACATCGAACGCGGCATGGCCATCGTCACCGAGGAAATCGAGTCCGGCAAGTTTGAATGGTCGCTCGATCTGGAAGACGTGCACCTGAACATCGAGAAGCGCCTCACCGCGCTGGTCGGCGATGCCGGCAAACGCCTGCACACCGGCCGCTCGCGCAACGACCAGGTCGCGACCGACATCCGCCTCTACCTGCGTGATGCCATCGACGACATCCAGATGTTGCTCAAAGCTTTCCGCAGCGCACTGGTCGATTTGGCCGAAAAAGAGGCGTCGACCGCAATGCCCGGCTTCACCCACCTGCAGGTGGCCCAGCCGGTGACTTTCGGCCACCACATGCTGGCCTATTTCGAAATGTTCGGCCGCGACAGCGAGCGCTTCGCCGACTGCCGCAAACGTGTCGCCCGCCTGCCGCTGGGTTCCGCTGCGCTGGCCGGCACCACCTACCCGATTGATCGCCAGTTCGTTGCCGAACAACTCGGCTTCGAAGGCGTCTGCGAGAACTCGCTCGATGCCGTGTCGGATCGCGATTTCGCCATCGAATTCACCTCGGCCTGCGCGCTGCTGATGATGCACATCAGCCGTTTGTCCGAAGAACTGGTGATGTGGATGAGCCCGCGCGTCGGCTTCATCCAGATTGCCGACCGCTTCTGCACCGGCTCGTCGATCATGCCGCAGAAGAAGAACCCGGACGTGCCGGAACTGGCTCGCGGCAAGACCGGCCGCGTCTATGGCCAGCTGATGTCGCTGCTGACCCTGATGAAGTCGCAGCCGCTGGCCTACAACAAGGACAACCAGGAAGACAAGGAACCGCTGTTCGATGCCGTCGACACCGTCACCGACACGCTGCGCATCTTCGCCGACATGGCCGGTGGCATCACCGTGCGCGCCGAGAACATGCAGGCCGCGCTGACCCAGGGCTTCGCCACCGCCACCGACCTCGCCGACTACCTGACCAAGAAGGGCCTGCCCTTCCGCGATGCGCACGAAGCCGTCGGGCTTGCCGTCAAGGCCGCCGAACTCAAGGGTGTCGACCTGCCGCAACTGACACTGGAAGAACTGAAAGCATTTTCGCCACTGATCGAAAACGACGTTTTTGCCGTGTTGACCGTAGAAGGCTCGCTCGCTTCACGCAATCACATCGGTGGCACCGCACCGGAACAGGTCAAGGCGGCCATCGTTCGCGCCCGCCAACGGCTGGCCTGAAAAAGCCATCGCAAAAAAACCGCCGGAAATTTCGGCGGTTTTTTTGCAGCACAAACATTAGCAGTTTATTATATTTAGACATAGCAAAACCCAAGGCGGACTTGCCGCTTTGTCACCAGAACATCGATACCAAGGAAAATCAGCATGTACTCAACCGTCGTCGACAGCACTCCGCTTATCAAAGTCAGCAGCAGCAAATACGAAGCCAACTACGCGCTCGATGGCTCGCTGATGAATCCGCTGGAAGCCTTTTATGCCTCACTCGCCGCCTGTGCTGCGGTCTACGCGAAAAAAGCCTGCAAACCCTTGGGCATTTCGGCCGCCGGCATTGAAATCAACTGCAAGCCCTTCGCCGGCCCCGGCGGTCCGCTGACCCTGGCCAAATTCAAAACGGAGATCCGTTTCCCGGCCGAATTCACGGCGGAACAAAAGGCTGCCGTCATCGACAGCATTGCGCACTGCGCCGTCAAGGAAGTGGTTGCCGACGGCCCGAACATCGAATTCTCGGTCAGCGAAATCTGAACCAGGCCGGGCAAAAACGCCTTGTTCATACCGTTCGGCCAATACTTGTCGAAGCACCATCCTTGAGCACCCGAGGGCTTCGACAGGCCCAACCAGAACGGTTTTGTTTAAACTAGCGCTTCTCAAATTCCGCCATCCCAGAGAAGCCCAATGAGTATCTTTGTCAGCGTCGCCGCTTTTTGCGAACCGCTCCTCGAATTCACCTTGGATAGCTTGTTTGGCCAGGCTGATCACGCCGGCGAAATCACGGTCGGCATCGTCGATCAGTCGCTTGACGACAATCGACAGTGGCTGGTCAAAAAATCCTATTGGCCGAATGTGCGTTACCTGCAGATCAACCCGATCGACTCGCGCGGTGTCAGTTGGGCCAGAAACATTGCTTTTTCCCTTTATCAGGATGAAACCCATCTGCTGCAGATCGACTCGCACACGTTTTTTACGCCGGGTTGGGACACGCGCTTGCTGGACAGCCTGAGCTTTCTGAATAAACAGGTGGAAAAACCGATCCTGACCACTTATCCCCCGCCCTTTGAATTCAATGCGGAAAACCAGCCTTACCCCACGCTACCGCCGTCAGAAACGATCTATCTGCTGAAAAAAAATCCGGAAACCGAAATCAGCGAGACCTGCGCGACCTTGCGTTTCCGGGTCGAACATCTGTTCGGTGCCGACTACGCCGAAGGTTTCCATATCGGCGCGGGATTTCTCTTTACCTTGGGGCGCTTTGTCGAAGAAATCCCCTACGATCCGTTCATGTATTTTCACGGTGAAGAGCAGAATCTGGCGCTGCGCGCTTACACCCGTGGCTGGACGATTTTTCATCCGAAGCAAAACGCCATTCCGCTTTATCACCTGTACAAGCAACGCGACAATTCCTACGTCTCGCATCACTGGCACCCCGATTACGAAGCGCAACGCCAGACCAAATGGGTCGCCCTGAAGAAACGCGCCGACGAGCGTCTGCTCGCCCTGATCAGGGGCAAGACGCCGGGCGTGTATGGCCTCGGTTCGGTACGTAGCCTGGATGACTTTTTCAAGATCAGCGGCATCGATTACCGCCCACTGGCAAAGAACTGAGGCTGGGCCAGTTTGCCCAAAACAAAGCCCGCCAATCGGCGGGCTTGTCGTTAGCGCTACCTGACGATCAGGCCGGCACGATACCTTCCAGCAGTTGCTGCAGTTCGCCGGTCTGGTACATCTCCTTGACGATATCGCAGCCGCCGATGAATTCGCCCTTGATGTAGAGCTGCGGAATGGTCGGCCAGTTGGCGTATTCCTTGACGCCGTTGCGGATTGCTTCGTCGGCCAGCACGTTGACCGTGACAAAGTCGTCAACGCCACAGGCTTTGAGTACCTGGACAACGGCAGCGGAGAAGCCGCACTGCGGGAAACGGGCATCACCCTTCATGTAAAGAACAACCGGGTTGCCGGTCACGGTGGCGTGGATGCGTTGCTGAACGTCGGACATACTTTCTCCAGATTTACAGATGAGCGCCGGACACGCGATCGATGCCGGCCAGGTCGGGGTGAGTGAATGCCGCTTGGAACGCGGCGGCGCTTAATAAGTTCCGGCTGGCAGGGCCTTGATCGTAGCCATGCTCGAACAGCAACCAGCCGCCGGGATTCAGATGGGCCGGCGCAGCGGCCACAATGCGCCGGATGCAGGCCAGACCGTCGCCGCCTTTTTCCAGATCGCTGAGCGCCATTTGCGGCTCGAAAGGCAGGCCGTCGAGCGCCAGATGCGGGTCGCCGTCAGCCACATAGGGCGGATTGGAAACGATCAAGTCGAAGCGTTCGCCGGCCACCGGGGCGAACCAGTCGCCGGTGCGAAACTCGACCTTGGCGCCCAACCGACCGGCGTTGTTGCGCGCCACGGAAATTGCGCCGGGCGACAGGTCGACCGCAACCAGCTGCGCCTGCGGGCATTCGAGCGCCAGCGAAATGGCAACGATGCCGGAGCCGGTGCCGAGATCGAGCACGCGGGCGGTTTTCAAGGTTTTCAGCCGGTCGACCGCAAGATCGATCAGCACTTCGGTTTCCGGGCGCGGAATCAATACATCGGGCGATACCTGGAAGACCTGGCCGCGAAATTCGCTTTCACCGACCAGATAAGCCAGCGGCTCACCTGCCGCCCGGCGCGCCACCCATTCGGCAAACTGCGCATCAGCCGGGGCCGGCACCGGGGTTTCCGGCCGCGCCAGCAAATCTGCGTGCGTGCAGCCGGTGGCGTATTGCAGCAGCAGACGGGCATCGAGCCGGTCAATTTTCTCGCGTGCTGCGGTCAACGCTTCAAACAGCGTCATTTTCAACTTTCGGAACAAAACGCCCGGCAGTATAAGGCAGAGCGCCAGGACTAAGCGGCCAGGCGGTCCCAATACGGATTGGCGCCAAATCGCGCCAGCAGGAAATCGATGAAGACCCTGACTTTGAGCGGCAAGTGGCGATTGGGCAGATGCACAGCGTAGAGAAAACGGTCGACCGGCACATAGCCGGGCAACACCTCGATCAAGCGTCCGGCCTGCAACTCGCGCCCGACAATGAAGGTGGGCAGCAAAGCCAGCCCCAGCCCGCCCAGCACCGCCTGCGACAAGGCTTCGTCGTCATTGATGCGCAGGCTGCCGGAAACGGCGACAGAGACGGCGCCATGCGGCCCGGTCAGGTGCCAGAAACCCTGGGCATTCATGTGGCTGTAATCCAGGCAATTGTGCGCGGCCAGTTCTTCCGGTGTCCGCGGGATGCCGCAACGGGCCAGATAGGCCGGACTGGCGCAGATTTTTCGCCGGATCGGCGCCAACTGCCGGGCCACCAGATTGGGCGCGGCCTCGGGCGCAATCCGCAGGGCGACGTCGAAACCGTCTTCGACCAGATCGATCAGCCGGTCGCTGATGCTCATGTCGACCGCCAAATCGCTGTGTTGGGCCATGAAATCCGGCAACGCCGGCGCGACGTGCAAGGTGCCGAAGGCCACCGAAGCACTGATTTTCAGCGTGCCGCGTGGCTCCAGGTGCAGCCGGTTGATCGTCTGATCGGCCAGCGCCAGCTCGTCGAGGATGCGGTCGCAATGCTCGAAATACGCCTCGCCGATTTCCGTCAGGCTGAGCCGCCGCGTGCTCCGGTGCAGCAGGCGCACGCCTAGCGCCGCTTCCAGCCGGGCCACCGACTTGCTGATCCGCGACTTGGAAATCTCCAGCCGGCGGGCCGCCTCGGAAAAACTCTTCGCTTTGACGACCTGCGCGAAAAACAGCATATCCCTGATGTCATGCATGCCGGCCTCCGACTGTTACCCAAAAAGAAACAGTCTTGTTCAAAGCACGGGACTTATCAAGCCCCGCCACAAGCCCTAGCATCGCAATCTTCAATCCCCATTCAAAAGCAAGGAAACAGAAACTTTGGAACTTATCGTCAGCAAACAGGATTTTGTCCGCCTGATGGCCCTGCGCCCGCCCGCCGAACTGCAGGCTGAACTGGAACTCTCTATTGTTGTCCCAGCAGAATCAGTCGATCCCGCCGTCGTTACACTGGGATCGCGCGTCCGTTATCAGGATGAAAACACCGGCCAAATCCGCGAGATCGAGATTGTCAGCCCGGAAGAAGCCGACATGGCAAGCGACCGGGTATCCGTTTTCACCCCGGTAGGCACCGCCCTGTTCGGTCTGAGCGCGGGAAATGGTACGAACTGGGATTTCCCTGACGGTAGCGTGCGCCGGCTGAATATCCTGCACGTCAGCCAGGCCACCAAATCTTGTCACCCGGCCGACTGATCGGCAGGAAACACCCCCCGCTGGCTCAGTTCTGCTCGGCCAGTTCCGCCAGCAGATCGGCCTGATGTTCGGCCGCCAGCGCGCCGAGCAATTCTTCCATGTCGCCATCCAGGATCGCGGCAATTTTGTACAGCGTCAGGTTGATGCGGTGATCGGTAATCCGGCCCTGCGGAAAATTGTAGGTGCGGATGCGCTCGGAGCGGTCGCCGGAGCCGATCAGACTTTTGCGCGTACTCGAAATATGCGCCTGCTGCGCGCGCACCTGGACGTCCTTGATGCGCGCCGCCAGCACTTTCATGGCGGAAGCCTTGTTGGCATGCTGCGAGCGACCATCCTGGCATTCGGCAACAATGCCGGTCGGCAAGTGAGTGATGCGCACCGCAGAATCGGTCTTGTTGATGTGTTGACCGCCGGCGCCGGAAGCGCGGAAGGTGTCGATGCGCAGGTCGGCCGGATTCAGATTGACGTCTTCGACTTCATCGACTTCCGGCATGATCGCCACGGTGCACGCCGAAGTATGAATGCGCCCCTGCGTTTCGGTTTCCGGTACGCGCTGCACGCGATGTCCGCCGGATTCGAACTTGAGCCGCGAATAGGCGCCGTAACCGGCGATGCGGCAAATGATTTCACGATAACCGCCAAGCTCGGATTCACTGGCCGACATGACTTCGACCTGCCAGCGCTGGCGCTCGGCAAAGCGCGAATACATGCGGAACAGGTCGCCGGCGAACAAGGCCGACTCATCGCCACCGGTGCCGGCACGGATTTCCAGGATCACGCTGCGTTCGTCGTTCGGATCTTTCGGCAGCAAGAGGCGCTGCAATTCGACCTCGAGGGCCGGCAGCCGGCTCTTGGCCGCGGCCATTTCTTCTTCGGCAAACTCACGCATGTCCGGATCGGCCAGCATCGCCTCGGCTTCAGCAATGTCGTTTTCGGCCTGCCGAAAGGCATTGAACTGCGCCACCACCGGCTCGACTTCGGCCCGTTCGCGCGACAGCTTGCGAAACTGCTCCATGTCGCCAGCCGTACTTGGTGCCGACAACATGCGGTCAATTTCGTCGAGACGATCGACCAGCAGATCCAGTTTTTGGCGAATGCTCGATTTCATGGAAGATAGCCAAGCGGCCAAATGGTTCGAAGGGGCGTTATGGTACCCGAGATCACCATTCATCGGCGACCGAAGGTGATTGCCACAAAATGTTTCCAAACGCATAATCGGGCAAATTTTTTCGAGTCACGATGCCTTCCTTTTCCCACACCATCCCGCAACTGGCCCAAACTCTGGCGCAGCGCTGGGAAAACTATCTCAAGTGCGGCGACTTCGAGGTTTTTGTCGAGTTCGCCCTGTCGCTTAACGGGCTGAGCGAACAACTGAAGCGCCTGCATCTGGCCGGTCTGGTTCGCGCCTGCCAGGAGCTGGAAAATCTGGCGCTAAGCCTGTTCGGCGACGAATCGACCCATCCGGTCGCTCCCGAACACAGCAAAGCCATCGCGCAGCAACTGGGCGTCATCCTGACTGAACTGCACCGTCAGGAAGCGCCCGCCACACCGGCCCGCCGCATCTGCGACACACCGGAGAACCCGCAGGAAAACTGGCAGCGCCCACGTCGGGTATTGATCATCTCGCAGCACGGACATCCGTGGTCCATCTCACTGGCCGAACAATTGCGTTTCTTCGGTTTCACCGCAGATACTCGGCATGAAGCCAGCCCACCCGGCAATGGCGAGCCGCCACTTGCTATCGTTTTCATTCCGGACGAAGCAAGCGCCGAACCCCACGCGGACAACACCGTCGAACAAATCGGCAAGCTGCGCAATTGCTTCCCGACCAGCTACATCTATTGCCTGGCAGTACCCTTGAATCTGGAAAGCATTGTGCTGCGCCAGCGCGCCGGTGCCGATGCCTGCATTCCGGCCACTAACACCGCCGGCGATGTCCTGTCGCGCATACTCGACCTGGCCGAAACCGGCGAACAGGACGTACACCGTGTGCTGGTCGTTGAAGACTCGGCAACAGCGATTGCCCATATTCGCCGCTCGCTCTCCCAGCACGGCATTGACAGCATGGCCATCAACGACCCGCGCAAACTGCTCGAAACGGCTGCCGATTACCGTCCCGACGCCATTCTGATGGACATGTACATGCCCTTCTGCACCGGAGTCGAGGTGACCAGTGCGCTACGCCAGATTCCAGAGTTCCAGGCACTGCCTGTCATCTACCTGTCCAGCGAAACCGATATCGTGCAGCAGGTTGAAGCCCTGCGTCTGGGCGGCGACCAATTCCTGACCAAACCGGTCAACCCGATCATCCTGGCATCGGTCGTCAAGACCAAGATCGAACGCTATCGTGAAATGCTCTACGCCGGCCGCCACGACAGCCTGACCGGCCTGCTCAACCATGCCACATCGAAAAGCCAACTCAAGACCATGCTGCACAGCGTTTCTGCCACAGGAAAACTGGTGGTGGCAATGCTCGATATCGATCGTTTCAAACTGATCAATGACAACTATGGTCATCCGGTCGGCGATCAGGTCATCCGCAGCCTGGCCTGGCTACTGCGGGGCCGCTTGCGCAGCAGTGACCTGATCGGCCGCTACGGCGGAGAAGAGTTCATCATCGCCTTGCCCAACCTGAACCTGGAAAGAGCCATCAGCCTGCTCAACCAGATTCGCGAAGACTTCGGGGCCTTGCCACATGCGCATGCCCACGGCGCATTGCATGCCACCTTCAGTTGCGGCATCGCAGCCCTGCCCGATTACCAGACGACATCGACGTTGATTCAGGCCGCCGACGACGCCTTGCTTGAAGCCAAGCGCAACGGACGTAACCGGGTAATACAGGCAGTCAAAGCGGACTGAGGCGGAAAACCGCGAGGCTCGTCAGTCGTTCGAATGCAGGTGAAACAGACGGGCAGCAGCGAGCTGCAGTTCACCACGTTCAGCACCTTCAGCCTGATTGAGTGACTGGGTCGGCGCATGCAGCAGCTTGTTGGTCAGCCGCAAGGAGAGCTGCTCGATAACCTTGTCTGCCGCCTCGCCCTTGGACAACATTTTCAGCGCATGCTCCAGTTCGTGCCGACGCATGCGCTCGGCCGAGTCACGCAACGAGCGGATGACTGGCACACTGTCACGCGCCTGCAGCCAGCCGAGAAAATCCCGGACCCGAGCGCCAATGATGTCCTCGGCTTCGACTACGGCCGCTTGCCGCGACTCCATGCCGCTTTCAACGATTTGCGCCAGATCGTCCACTGTGTACAGGAAGACGTCATCGAGCTCACCCACTTCTTCTTCCACATCGCGCGGCACAGCCAGGTCAACAATGAAAATGGGCCGATGCCGGCGTGCCTTGATGGCCCGTTCGGCCATGCCCAAACCGATAATCGGCAGCGGACTGGCAGTACACGACACGACGATATCGTGCTGTGGCAGATAATCGGCCAGATCATCAAGACGAATGGCAGCACCGCCATAACGCTCGGCCAGCAGGCGGCCACGCTCAATGGTGCGATTGGCGACGGTGACCTGTTTCGGCTTGTCGGCACAAAAATGGGCGGCACAAAGCTCAATCATCTCGCCAGCACCGATGAACAGTATGCGTTGTCCAGCCACCGACTCGAAAATGCGTTCAGCCAGATGCACGCCAGCCGCGGCCATCGACACGATATTGGCGCCGATTGCCGTCGTGCTGCGGACTTCCTTGGCGACCGCAAAGGCCCGCTGAAACAGTTTGTGCAGTTGCGTACCCAAGGTGCCGATTTCCTCAGCGGCCCTGACGGCATCCTTGACCTGCCCGAGAATCTGCGGCTCACCGATAACCATTGAATCGAGGCCGCTGGCCACCCGGAAAGCATGCTGAATCGCCGCCGGCTGATCATGGACATAGAGGAAAGGCAACAGGTCGGCGTGTTCAACCTGATGATAGGCACTCAGCCAATCGATCACACGCTGCGTCGACTCGGCGACACAGTAAATTTCCGTCCGGTTGCAAGTTGACAGGATCGCCACTTCGCGCACCACCTGTGAGCTTGCCAATTCGGACAGGGCATGACGCAATTTGTCGGCACCGAAAGCGACACGCTCGCGAATCGCGAGCGGGGCAGAATGATGGTTGATACCGAGGGTGAAGATCACTGTGAAGCGCCAGGTACAGGATGCGGGGGGCGATTATATCATTGCCGCCCAAACGGCTTTCCGGTGCGACGCAAAGATCCCGACAAGGCAAAACTGGCTGGAAGCACGCGGAGCAGCTATTATTGTTTCCTTTCGTTGTCGCTGCGAACCTATGCGTGCCTCCCTGACCGTCCCTCTCTTGCTTGCTTCACTGCTCAGCGCCTGCACGACTACTGTCGTCCAACCAGCCAGCCAGATCAGCCAAAGTGGCAGCCTCAAGGTTCACCCCGGACTTCTCGGCCAACCCGTTCCGCCCGAACTGCAAACCCCCACCAGCCAGGTCGTCAAGCCAGTCGAATCGGAGACACCCCAGCCCCCGGCAAACACGGAAGACTTGCGTACCCAGCGCAGTCTTTATTTCAGCCTGAACCAGACTGACCTGAAAGCCGACTATGACCAGGTCCTGATGGCACATGCCCGCTACCTGGCGCGTACCCCAGCGGCACGGATGCGCATCGAAGGCCATGCCGACGAACGTGGCAGTGCCAACTACAACAAACAACTGGGCCTCAAGCGGGCGCAAAGCATCCGTGCCACCCTGATTGGCAACGGCGCCGATCCCGCACAAATCGGACTCAAGAGCTGGGGCAACAGCCGTCCCAAGGTTAGGGGCCGCGACGAAGCGGCATGGGCCGAAAACCGTCGGGCCGACATCGTGTACGAGCGCGAACGCTAAGCCCCTCCAGGCAAGGCAGCACTCCCGCCAGATCATCCAGACTTCATAAACAGCATGATCCATCCCCGCCAGTTCAAAACTGCGCGGGGATTTTTTATGGGCACACATAAACCTAGCCCACAAACCCATGCCATCCGGAAAAACAGCGCGCGCGAAACACCCCCCCTTATATGTTTACCTGATATGACTTTTAGAATAGTGTTGACAGGTTTTATGGATGCAATCTTTTCAATCAACAATCAGCAGTGACTTTACCGGCAGCCCTTCGGAAAAAAATGAAAAACAATCAGCCCGTCACCCAGCGAGAAGTCCATTTCCCTTCCAACACCTACCTGGTTTCCCGAACTGACCTGAAAGGCATCATCACCTATGCCAATGATGCCTTCGTCGAGATCAGCGGCTTCAGCCGGGACGAACTCGTCGGCAAAAACCACAATCTGGTACGCCATCCTGACATGCCCGAGGCAGCATTCAAGGATTTGTGGGCGACCGTAAAATCCGGACTGCCATGGCGTGGTCTGGTCAAAAATCGTTGCAAGAACGGTGACTACTACTGGGTTGAGGCCTTTGTCGTACCGCTCAAAAAAGATGGGCAGATCACTGGCTACATGTCGGTGCGCACCCCCGCTGCTGGCGCCAAGCGCTCGATGGCCGAAGCCGCTTACGCAGCCGCCGGGCAAAAGGGCAGTCTGCCGGGCACCGGACGGAAATCCTTGTCCCTGCGCACCCGTATCTGGGCCACCATGGGCGCTCTGCTGACGCTCATGGCTATCGTCGGCGTGGTCGGCCTGAACGGACAGAGCAGCACCAACGCACAGTTGAATGCGATGTATCGCGACAATCTGTTGCCGTCCAACACCGTCAACCGGATGATGGCGTTACTGACCGACAACCGTTCGCAAATCATGCTGGCACTGCAGCATGACCCGGCCAGTCAGTTCGCCAAATTGCACGATCATCCGCTCGACATGCATATCGATGCGACCCTGAAGAACCGCTCTGAAATCAACGACCTGCTGGAAAAACTGAAGACTGCACCATTGTCCGAAAAGCAGAAAACCCTGCTCGACAAATTCAGCCAGACGCGTGAGCGCTTCTCCCGTGAAGGCGTCAATGCGGCACGCGAGTTGCTGAAACAGGGGCTTTTCCTGGATGCCAATGTAACGCTGCTGAAAAACATCAACCCGCTGTACGCAGAAATGCAGCGCGATGGCATGGCATTGATCCAGGAACTTTCCGATAGTGCCAATGTGCGTTATGAAGAAGCCGAAACGCACTTTTCGGACATCCGCAACCTGAGCATCGGACTGCTCGCACTGGCCATCCTGCTCACCCTGGCCGGCGGCGCAATGCTGGTCTCGGCAATTGTCGGACCGATCCGCAAGGCGGTCGCCTTGTTTGACCGGATTGCCGAAGGCAACCTGACCGACGAAATCGACATTGCAGGACGCGACGAAACCGGCATCCTGCTGTGCAACCTCGGTGTCATGCAAGGCACGCTGAAGGCCATGCTCGACGAAATCAATGCCGCCTCCAAGGCCATCGATTCGCGCAGCAAGCTGCTGGAATCGCAGATGAGCCAGGTCGCCGCACAGTCCGAGCAGCAGCAGGCCAGCGTCGAAGGGGTCGCCGCAGCAACCGAAGAGTTCAGCCAATCTGTGCAGGAAGTGGCGGCCAACGCGCACGACACCGCCAGCGCAGCCCGCGACTCGCAATCCCAGGTAAACCAGAGCAACACCAATATCAGTCAGAGCATGGAAGCAACGAACCGCGTGGTCGAGGCGGTCACCACCTCGAACAACACGATCGACCAGCTCAACCGCTCGATTGCCAAGATCGGCGACATCACTAGCGTGATTGCCGACATTGCCAGCCAGACCAACCTGCTGGCACTCAATGCCGCCATCGAAGCTGCCCGCGCCGGCGAACAGGGTCGTGGCTTCGCCGTCGTGGCGGATGAAGTGCGCAAACTGGCTGAACGGACCACGACCTCGACCTCTGATATCAACAAGACAGTCAATGAAATCCAGTCGGTCACCGCGCAAGCCGTAGCCAGCATGGATCTCGCGGCCCAGGAAGTGGAGAACGGTATCGGCAAGCTGCGTGACAGCGTGGCCGGACTGGAAGGCATCACCCAGTCGTCCGGACAAGTCTCGCTGATGGCCGGGCAGATTTCCGACGCTGCACGCCAACAGGGTATCGCCAGCGAGGAAGTGGCCATCAGCATGCAGCAGATCACCGATCTGATCGAGCAAAACACCAACTCGGCACGGGAAGCTCGCCAGGCGGCCAACGATTTGCTGCAGACCTCGAAGCAACTCGAAACGCTGATCTCTGGATTCGTCCTCTATCAACGTTAAACAACAGCGCCCGATGCGCCGGTTTGCCGCATACCATCTCGTCCGGCTGGCGCTGAGTCTGCTGCCCCTCATCGGGGCAGCAGACGTGCTTGCACAACTGCCGCCCCCCGTCGTACTGGCCCTGCACGCGGCACAGATCCCGCTGCAAAATGTCGGCATCGTCGTTCAGGCAGTCGATAGCGGAGCGCCGCTGATTGAACACAACAGCCGGCAGGCGATGAATCCGGCGTCGGTGATGAAACTGGTCACCACCTATGCTGCACTTGACCTGCTCGGCCCGGCTTACGTCTGGCAAACCAGCGCACTGGCCGACAATGTTGCGGTCAACGGTGTTTTAGCGGGGAATTTGTACCTCAAGGGCAGCGGCGATCCGAAGTTTGCCATTGAGCATCTGTCCTCCCTGCTCCGCCAATTGCGCGTGCGCGGCATCGAACGGATTGCTGGCGACATCGTGCTCGACCGCAGTGCATTTGCCCCGACAGCCTTCGATCCGGCCGCTTTCGACAACAAACCGCTGCGCCCCTACAACATTGGCCCGAACGGTCTGTTGATCAATTTCCAGGCACTGCGTTTCACCCTGCAGGCGCAGGAAGGCCAGCCCCGCATCCTGCTCGAAACGCCGAGTGCCGATCTGTACATAGACAACCGCCTGCGTAGTACAGGGACGGTCTGCGGCAGCGACTGGAAGGATCGTATCAACCTGGCGCTGCTGCCGGATGGCGGGCGGCAACGACTCGAAATTACCGGCACTTATGCCGTGCAATGCGGCGAACGGGCGCTCAGCCTGTCGCCATTGTCCGCCGAAGCGCACGACAAAGGCTTGATCCTCAGCCTGTGGCAAGAACTGGGCGGGCGCCTGAGCGGCCGGGTACGCGACGGAGCAACACCACCGGCGGCACAACTGCTGGCCAGCCACGAATCTCCCCCGCTGGCCGATGCCGTGCGCGACATCAACAAATTCAGCAACAACGTGATGGCCCGCCAAGTCTTCCTGACGCTCAGCCAGCCGCCGCAGGAAGTCACGGCCCCAGCCAAGGAAAACCCGCCGGAAGCCCTCCGGACAGGTGGCAATTTTCCCGCCAATACCGAACGCGCCGGACAACGCATTAACGATTGGCTGAGCGGACGCGGCCTGCGTTTCCCCGAGCTGGTCATCGACAATGGTTCAGGCCTGTCGCGCAGCGAAAGAATCAGTGCCGGCAGCCTGAACCGTCTGCTGCTCGACGCCTGGCAAAACCCGCTCATGCCGGAATTCATCGCCAGCATGCCGCTGGTCGGCATCGACGGGACGATGAAAAAGCGGCTTAACGGCTCGCCGGTCACCGGCCGCGCTCACATCAAGACCGGCACGCTGAACGGTGTACGCAGTGCCGCCGGTTATGCACTGGATGCCCGTGGCCGACGCTACGCCCTGAGCTTTCTGATCAATGACCCGCGCGCCCAGCAAGGCGGTGTGGCGATTGATGCACTGCTGACCTGGATTGCCCAACGCCAATGAACCAGAGGCAGGCGTTTCCCGGTGATTTTTTCTCGTCGGCCGGGCTCAACCGGCAACATGTTTTCACGCTTGATGCACTGCCGGCAGAAACGCTGGCACCGCTGAACCGACAAGCCGGCGAACAGCAATTAATCCTGCTCGGCCACGCCGGCCGCCGGCTATGGGAATGTGTGCAGACCGCCGGGCAAGGCGGGGAAGATCCGATCGACGATTACACCAGTGCTGCGGTCGACCGCTGTTTTGCCGAGTTTTTACCGGAAAACCACTACCGCATCCTCTACCCCGGCCCGGCCATGATCGGCCTGCAAGCACTGGGCAAGCTGGCCGGCTGGCATCACCCATCCCCCTTCATGATCGGCGTTGACCGTCAGTGGGGCAGTTGGTTTGCCTACCGTGCCGTCGTGCTGAGCGACACCGCTTTTTCCCCGACCACACCGGTCGACCGCAACAAACCGGAAAACACCAGCCCATGCCTGGACTGTATCGCCCGCCCCTGCATCAGCGCCTGCCCGGCCGGCGCCACCGGCGAACACTTTCAGCTTGAAGCCTGCAGCAATGAACGCTTGCGCCCCGGCTCGGCATGCGCACTGGGCTGCCTGGCGCGCCAAGCTTGCCCGGCCGGTAGCACCCACCGCTACAGTGAAGCGCAAATTCGTCACAGCTACGCCAAATCGCTGAAAATACTCGAAAATTGGCAACGAATGCGTTAAAGTTGAGGAGTTGGTACAACTCGCGACAGAAAAATCGCAAGGGCCAACAAAATAGGGAGTTCCTCATGCAACGCCGGCAATTCACACTGCTCGCACTCGGGCTAAGCACTGCGCCCATCCTGTTCGCCAGCCCACTCAACAAACGCAAATATGTCGTGGCCTTTGCCCAGGACACCATGGCCAACGACTGGCGCGCGGCGCAGGTGCGCAATCTGCAACAGGCTCTGAGCAAGAACCCGGATGTCGAATTCGTCTTCAGCGATGCGGGAGGCGATACCGCGCGACAAGTGCAGGACATCGAAAACTTTGCCGCACGTCGTGTCGACATCCTGATCACCAGCCCACGCGATGCCGAATTGATGCGCGAACCGATTGCCCGCGTCTACCGCAGCGGCATTCCAGTCATCCTGCTGTCGCGCCGGGTCAATGGCGAGGAATTCACCCATTTCGTCAGCGCCGACAATCGTGCAATCGCCCGTCAGGCCGCCCAGCACCTGGCCAAGCGCATGAAAGGCAAGGGCCGCATCCTGATGCTGCAACACATCCCGACATCGACTCCCGGCCAGTTACGGACAGAGGGCTTCCTCGACGAACTGAAAAAACACCCCGGCCTGCAGATTGCAGCAATCAAGCGTGCCGACTCGCAACGCGCACTGGCCATTCAGAAAGTCGAAGAAGCGCTGGCCGAAAACCTTGCCTTCGATGCCATCTACGCCCAATCGGACAGCATGGCACTGGGGGCCATCATGGCGCTGAAGAAAGCCGGCCTGGACCCAAGAAAAATTCCGATCACCGGGCTGGATTTCATCAGTGAAGCCCGCGCCGCCATTCGGGCCGGCGAACTGGATGCGAGCTTCACCTACCCGACCTTCGGTCACGAAGGGGCTGAAGCCGCCCTGACCCTGCTGCGCGGCGGCAAGCTCGCGGCCAAGGAACGGACAGTCCCTTCAATCACGGTAACGCGCGATAACGTGGAGCGGGTCGAACCCATTTTCTGACCGTGCCCAAACTATCGCTGGCCCATCGGCTGCTCCTTTTCTGGTTCGCCGCAACCTTCGCTGTCCTGCTGGTTGCCGGCAGCCTGTTTTCAATTCTGCGCACACATCAGCAAGCAACGGATAGCCAGCGCGAACTCCAGGCTGCGTTGCAACATCTGGATAACGGCATCGAACACCTGGCTGGCGAACTGACCGAGGCGGCCAGGTCGTTGACCGAATCGCCGAAGCTGCAGGCCACACTCAACCTGTTCCACGGTTATTTCGAAACCGAGTTGGGCAACCCGGCAGTTTTCGACTTCCCGGCCCAGGAACTATCGGCATTGATCAGCGACCACGCCCGGGCTAGCGGTGCCGACTGGATGGTCATTTCCGGCAAGCACGGCCCCATCGCGGGCTATGCAGCAAAGCACGCACTCTACTGGTCCCAACGCACCGGTGAAGCTGCGCAATTACTGGCCAGCAAGACCGATCGCTCATCGTTCGAACCACTAAGCGCAGCACCGAAGCTTGTGGCGCTCCCCGCCGCCGGACAAAACGTGCATTTCGACCGCTGCCGTACTGGCAACGGTATCGCCCTCGTTCTTGAAAAACCCGTACTCGGCAGCAATGGCAATGAACTCGGGCGGATTTCCCTCGGCCACTGCCTCAACGAGACATTCATCGAGCGCAGCGCCAACGAAACAGGATTGGCCTTTGCCATCGATGCCGACGAACGCCTGGGATCTGCGCTCATGCCTGACTTCACCATCACGCCGAACGCCGGCACGCCGCTGAACGCTGAGTTGCGCAGACTGAGCGGGCCGCAGATCGGCGAAAAATCCGGGCAGACCTTCGTCAGCGCCGTCGTAAAACTGCCGGATGAAAAGACCGCCACCCTGATTTTCGTTCGCCCGCCCACAACGGATGATGCCCCCACCGCCACCTTGATCGGCGCCGGCGTGGCCAGTCTGGCCGGCATATCGCTGCTGGTTTTCGGCATCAGCCTGATCTATGTGCGACGCCAGGTCACCACGCCATTGAATCAGCTGATGCGTGCGGTCGACTCGGCCCGTGCCGGCAATTTCCAGCCACTTTCAGGCCAATTACCGAACAACGAACTCGGCCAACTCGGCATCCTCCTGAACGACACCATGATGGCGCTGACCCGTGAACGCGCCCACTTGCACACCCTGGTCGCGACCATTCCCGACCTGATCTGGCTGAAAGATATCAATGGTATCTACCTCACCTGCAACCCGAGTTTTGAGCAGTTTTTCGGTGCCGATGAACAAGCCATCATCGGAAAAACCGATTACGACTTCGTTGATGCTGAACTGGCCGATTTTTTCCGCAAGAACGATATGGCGGCGATGGCGGCCGGCGTCCCGACACACAATGAAGAGTCGCTGACCTTCGCCAGCAACGGCTATCAAGGCTTGTTCCTGACCACCAAGGTGCCCATGCGTCTTGCTGATGGCAGCGTGATCGGCGTACTCGGCATCGCCCACGACATCACCAAGCTGCGCACCGCAATGAACGAACTGGCCGAGCATCGCCAGCAGTTGGAAGAAAAGGTCCGGGAGCGGACAACCCAACTGGAAAATGCCCATTCTCAGCTCAGCGAAACCCAGTTTGCCATGGACAGCGTCGGCATTGGCATTCACTGGGTTGATCCGAACACAGCCCGCCTGACCTACGCAAACCGCCATGCCGCAGAAATGCTCGGCTATACGCAGGAAGAAATGCTTGCCCTGCGCATCCCGGATATCGACGACCATATCGGCCTTGAAGATTTTGTCGATGTCGTCAAAGACGCCAGGATCGCCGGATCGCTGAAATTCGAAACGACAGAAATCACCAAGGATGGCCGGCGCATACCGGTCAGCGTCAGTCTCTACTACCGTCCGGAAGATGACGACCAACCGCCCAGACTGATCGTCTTCGTCACCGACATCAGCCTGCAGAAAGCGGCCGAGCAAGCCTTGCAGCAAGCCAAGGAAGCAGCGGAAGCGGCCAGTCTGGCAAAAAGCGCTTTCCTGGCCAACATGAGCCACGAAATCCGCACGCCACTGAACGCCATTACCGGCATGACGCATCTGATGCGCCGGGCCGGCATCGCACCGGAACAGGAAGATCGTCTCAACAAAATCGACACCGCCGGCCAGCACTTGCTCAACATCATCAATGCCATTCTCGATCTGTCGAAAATCGAAGCCGGCAAATTCGAGCTCGAAGAAGCCGACCTGCACCCCGGCAGCATCCTGGCCAATGTTTCATCGATGCTGATCGACAAAGCACAAGCCAAGGGCTTGCCACTGCGCATCGAAAACGGCCTGCCCGACCGTGTGCTGCGCGGCGATGCGGCACGCCTGCAACAAGCCTTGCTCAATTTTGCCGCCAATGCCGTCAAATTTACCGAGCAAGGACAGGTCACCCTGCGCGTACGGGCCGAGAGCGAAGACACGCAAGGCATGCTGGTGCGCTTCGAAGTTGAAGACACCGGGATTGGCATTGCAGCGGAAGCACAAAGTCGCCTGTTCAGCGCATTTGAACAGGCCGATAACTCGATCACCCGGCGTTTTGGCGGTACCGGACTGGGCCTGATCATTTCCCGCAAGCTGGCCCAGGCCATGGGCGGCGACGCGGGCGTCGTCAGTCAACTCGGCGTCGGCAGCACATTCTGGCTGACCGCCCGGCTGCGGCACGGCGAAGCACTGACCGAATCCGCCGCCAAACCGAAGCGCGAGACAACGGCGGAAAGCATCCTGATGCGCGACTACAGCCATTGTCGTCTGCTGCTGGCAGAAGACGAGCCGATCAACCGGGAAGTAGCCATGTCCCTGTTCCAGGATGTGAACATCAAGCTGGACGTGGCTGAAGATGGGCAAAGCGCACTGGAGCTCGCCAGCCAGCACAATTACGACCTGATCCTGATGGATATGCAGATGCCGCGCATGGATGGCCTTGAAGCCACCCGACGCATCCGGATGTTGCCTGGTCAGCGCGAGATACCGATTCTGGCAATGACTGCCAACGCCTTCGCTGATGATCGCCTGCGCTGCATCGATGCCGGCATGAATGATTTCCTCACTAAGCCGGTGAATCCGGACGACCTGTTCGAAACCGTGCTGAAATGGCTGCGCCGGAAGAAGCCGACCAGCCCAGCCTCAGATCACTAAGGCGCGCGACTTCGCCAAGGCCAGCCAACCGCGAATAACCCGATAAGCCACCCAGATGCCGAGGACAAGGATCAACAAAAAGGCAATCGGGATGCCGATGATGGTGATCACGAACAAGCCATAAACGCCAAGCCAGAGTAGCGTGAACCAGAAAGTCCGGATCTGCCAGCGGAAATGGCTTTCCAGCCAGGTGCCGCGTACCTCACTGCGCTTCAGGTAGTTGAGGAATACCGCCAGCAGCGAGGGCAGGCCGAAAACGAATCCGCCAGCCACCGTCGCCGACGACGTAACCCCGACCAGCACGGCTATCGCATGCAAGCCGTAGATCACATGCGTCAGATTGATCAGGGATGGACGAACCGTTTGCGGGCTCAAAGACGGAGCGTTTTCGTTCATGACGACTATTCCTTGAGGATTTTTTGCAGGAACAGCGCCTGGCCGGCCTGCGGATCAAGCACGTAAGGCGCGAACCCGGCACGTTCATAACTGGCCAGCGCCCGCTGATTGTTCGACAGGACTTCCAGCGTCAATTTGCAGCAGCCCAGTTCAGCCGCCCGCATTTCCGCCCAGCCCAGCAAGGCCTGGCCGATGCCTTGTCCACGCCGATCCGCCCGCGTCACGATGTCATGGATATTGAGCAGCGGTTGTGCCGCGAAGGTGGAAAAACCGGTGAAGCAGTTGATCAGACCGACCGCATGCTCACCGTCGAAAGCCATGGCGCCATGAAAAGTCGGCAACGCCCGCAGGCGTTCAACCAGATGTTGCTGCGCATACGCCGACAAGCCGGTGCCGCCGCCCATCGGGTCTTGCGCGTAATGCTCGAGCAAATCGAGCCAGGCGGTGGAAATTGCCGGATTTTCGAAGTCGACCGCAACAATACGCAGATTCATAGCCCCAGCCCATCCCACATCGCATCGATCTTCTGCTTCACGTCGGCGTCCATGACAATCGGCCGGCCCCATTCGCGCGTCGTCTCGCCCGGCCACTTGTTGGTCGCATCCAGCCCCATCTTGGAGCCGAGACCGGCGACCGGCGAGGCGAAATCGAGGTAATCGATCGGCGTGTTGTCGACCAGCGTCGTATCGCGCGTCGCATCCATGCGCGTCGTCATCGCCCAGACCACTTCCTTCCAGTCGCGGATATCGATGTCGTCGTCGACCACGATGATCGTCTTGGTGTACATGAACTGGCGCAGGAAACTCCAGATGCCGAACATGATGCGCTTGGCGTGGCCGGGATATTGTTTCTTGATGCTGACAATCGCCATGCGATACGAACAGCCTTCCGGCGGCAGATAGAAATCGACGATTTCCGGGTACTGCTTCTGCAGCAGCGGCACGAAGACTTCGTTGAGCGCGACGCCAAGCACGGCAGGTTCATCGGGCGGCTTGCCGGTGTAGGTGCTGTGATAGATCGGGTTTTTACGCATCGTGATGCGGTCGACCGTAAAAACCGGGAAATTTGCCTGTTCGTTGTAATAGCCGGTGTGGTCGCCGTAGGGGCCTTCGAGCGCCATCTCGCCGGGATGGATATGGCCTTCCAGCACGATCTCGGCCCGCGCCGGCACTTGCAGCGACGAACCGAGGCATTGCGTCAGTTCGGTCTTCGCGCCACGCAGCAGACCGGCGAACTGGTATTCGGAAAGACTGTCCGGCACCGGCGTCACAGCGCCGAGGATGGTCGCCGGATCGCAGCCCAGCACCACCGCCACCGGGAAGGGCTGACCAGGATTGGCCAGTTGATGATCGCGCAGATCCAGCGCGCCGCCGCGATGCGCCAGCCAGCGCATGATGACCTTGTTCGGCCCCAGCACCTGCTGACGATAGATACCGAGGTTCTGCCGGGCCTTGTGCGGCCCCTTCGTCACCACCAGCCCCCAGGTGATCAGCGGTGCGACATCGCCCGGCCAGCAGTGCTGAATCGGCAGACGGCTCAAGTCGACATCTTTACCTTCCCAGACGATTTCCTGGCACGGCGCATTCGACACCTTCTTCGGCGTCATGTTGAGCACTTGCTTCAAGATCGGCAACTTGTCCCAGGCATCGCGCAAGCCCTTGGGTGGCTCTGGTTCCTTCAGGTAAGCCAGCAGCTTGCCGACTTCGCGCAGCGCCGTCACCGATTCTTCGCCCATCCCCAGCGCAACGCGTTTCGGCGTGCCGAACAGGTTGGCCAGCACCGGAATGTCGTGCCGGGTCTGGCCGGTACGCGGCGCTTCAAACAGGATTGCCGGCCCTTCTGCACGCAGCACGCGGTCGCAAATCTCGGTCATTTCCAGCTTGGTATCGACGCCTACCGCAACACGCTTCAGTTCGCCGGTCTTTTCCAGTTGCGACATGAAGTCGCGCAGATCGTTGTATTTCAAGATTATGTCTCGCCCACAATTTTTTGATAAACGAAAGCCGTCAACGCCAGCGCCATGGCCGGTTCGGGATTGAGAAATTGCAGGCCGTGCAGCCAAGGCATGCCCGAAGGATCGGCATCTTCGGAAATTGCCCGGATCACGCAATCGACCGCCACGTAGGATGGCATGTCGCCAATCAGTATCTTGAATTTGACATTGATGACATGGTCTCTCTCCCCCAGGCGAGTCTTGGCACGCAAGGCGCCGCCGCTAATGCTGAGATTAACGATCTTCCCCGAACCGGTATAAGCCCCGCCCTCCTCAACGGCGACAGCGGCAATCAGATCGACATCGACCCGCGAGCCCTTGCGGATTTCCCGACCACGCACCTCCTTGGGATAAGACAGATGCACATGCGGATACGGCACGCTGGTCTGTTTGACCACTGCCGTCGTGAAGGCATAGGCATTCTGCCCGGAGAAAAAACGGACAATGAAGCTCTGACCATCGCGCAGCATGATCAGTTCGCTTTCCGACTCGGGCACCGTGACGATCAGTCCCTTGTTCTTCAGATGGCCAATCAATTTGCTCACCAGGCGCGGTGCTTCCGGGGAGCTCTGCAAGTACAAGGGGTCGCCGATGCGCAACTTGGCTGCATCCAGTGTCGTGATGGCGTCACGCTGGACTGCCGCAGCACTCGGCATGCTCTGTTCCGGCGCGGACGATGCAGGACTGCTCCGCTCGCGAGTCGCCGACGATGGCGTCGCAGCCAGTATGCCAAGCAGGTGTGACGAGCGTTCGCTGGTATTCCGGTAAAGTCCGCGGAGGATCAAATCCTCCAGCTCGTGCACCGTCTCGATACTCTCGCCACGCTTCAGCAGCACCCGACGATTACCGTCGTACAACGGCGTTTGCAGTGGCACCCCCAGTTCGACATCGGCAAATTCCAGCCGGACATACGTACTGTTTTCACCAAGCGCCATGACGCTTCCCCGCTGCAAGTACCATCCCCCGCCCCCTTTTGGCCCAACCACCCGACATCGCCCCTTCAGGGCAGTTATCGCGTCAAAAACTCAAGTAACAATCCAAGAAAAATCATCAGGCCGATGTAGTTGTTATGCAAGAAAGCCTTGAAACAGGCCATGCGCTGACGATCACGAATCCAGCTGAAATGCACACCGGCAATCGCTGCTGCTGCAGCGATCCCGGCAAAATAAAAGGCGCCGAAATCACGCGCCAGACCCAGCGCGCCAAGGATGAGCAGCGTCACGCCATAGCACGCCATGACGGCAGCCACATCGAAGCGGCCAAAGGTGATGGCCGAGGTCTTGATGCCGATTTTCAAGTCGTCCTCGCGGTCCACCATGGCGTATTCGGTATCGTAGGCCACCGCCCAGAACACATTGGCCAGCAACATCCACCAGGCTTCAGCCGGCACGCTGCCAAGATGCGCAGCGTAAGCCATCGGGATACCGAAACCGAAAGCAATCCCGAGATAGGCTTGCGGAATGGCGAAGAAACGCTTGGTGAAAGGATAGCTGGCGGCCAAAAAAACCGCCGGAATCGACAACCAGATGACCAGTGATTTGCCCAGCGCCAGCACCAGCGCGAAAGACAGCAGACAAAGCACGGCGAAGAGGCGCAGCGCTTCCTTGGTGCTGACCCGGCCGGCAGTCAGCGGGCGTTCCCTGGTGCGCTCGACGTGCTTGTCGAAATCGCGGTCGGCATAGTCATTGATCACACAGCCGGCGGAACGCATCAGCACGGTCCCCAACACAAAAACGCCCAGCACCGTCCAATCCGGTCGCCCATCGGCCGACAGCCACAAAGCCCACAGCGTCGGCCAGAGCAGCAGCAGAATACCGATCGGCTTGTCCAGCCGCATCAGCTTTCCATAAAGCCCCAGTCTTTCCTTGAGCGCGGACAATGTCATGCGTCGATTCTACCTTGCCCATCCTGAGCCTGCGCGTGGGCGCGTTTTGCTTGCTGCCAGGCAAGGAGAGCCTGCCCGGAATGGGCGAGGATGGCCTGGTAGCGCTCAGCCGGCAAGGCATGACGCAAGGAGGCAAACAGTTGCTGCGTGCCATCCTGTGCCAGTGCGGAAGCGCTGCCATCGGCCAGCAACGAGATCTGGATGCTGGCCAGCGCATCCGCCAGCAGGCGCCAGCCGAGTGCCGGCATTTGTTCGTTCAGTCCGAGCATCATGCTGCCCAAGGACTGGACGATACCCTGGACCTGCTCAGCCGTTTCGCAAGCGGCCATCGCGTGCCACAGCGCAAGATGGATGGCCCGGCGCAGTTCGACCTTGAAATCGACAACGGCAAACTCATTGTCAGCAAGTGTCGAAAAATACTTCTGGAAGCGCGCATCGGCTTGCGCATCGAGCCGTGTCCGCAAACCGCCGATCAGCGCCGTCAGCGCGGGAATTGCATTGAGATGAAATGCCTGCGTATAAGCCAGCCCCCACTGATCGAGGCCGGCGATCAGCAAGGCCAGGCGCAGCGCGCAGGCTTCCTGGTCGGCGCCCGCCTGGCTCCAGTTGTAACAGCGCCCGGCCAACTCGCCGAGCGCCCCCGTTTCGATATCGCTATCCGGCGTTACCGCCATGCGGAAGACAGCGGCAAAGGCATCTTGTGCCATGCGTGCGGCAAGCCGCTGGGTTTCGGTATTCGCCAGGACGGCGAACGGGTCGGCAGGAATCTGGGCAGCGGTGGTCATTTGGGCGCGGCGGGCAAAGGGGCAATTTTACCGGCCCCAGTGCCCTTGCGGGTCATGATCGGCGCCTATTTGAGCCCCCCACGCAAGGCCAGCACGCGCTCGTGCAGCACCGGCAGCGTCGCCGCATCGGCTGCCAGCGGCGTGCCGACGCGCAGCACGATATGCGAGAACATGCCACGACGAAATGGCGTTTTCATCGCCTCGCCGTCGATGCGCGAGAAAAAACTGCCCCACAGCCCGGACAGCGCCATCGGCACGACCGGCACCGGATTGGCCGCAAGAATGCGCGCGATGCCCGGCCGGAAGGGCTGCAACTCGCCATCGCGGGTGATGTTGCCTTCCGGGAAGATACCGACCAGTTCACCGTTGGCGAGTGCGGTCGACACCTCGGCGAAGGCTTTTTCCATCAAGGCCGGATCGTCCTTGGCCGAAGCAATGGGAATCGCGCCGGAATGGCGGAAGATGAAGCCCAGCACGGGCGTCTGGAAAATGCGGTGATCCATGACGAAACGGATGGGCCGCGGCGATGCCCCCAGCAAGATCACCGCGTCGGCGAAGCTGACGTGGTTGGCGACCAGCACGGCCGGCCCGTTCAGCGGAATCTGCTCGATCCCCTCGCGACGCAGCCGGTACACCGCCTTGACCAGCAACCAGGCAATGAAACGCAGCAGGAATTCCGGCACCAAGCCGTAGATATACACCGCCACCGCCGCGTTGAGCAGCGCCGCAACGCCGAACAGTGCCGGGATCGACATCCCCGCCCCGAGCGCCGCTGCCGCGCCGAGCGCACCGACGACCATGAACAAGGCGTTGAGGATATTGTTGGCGGCGATGATTCGCGCCCGATGTCCGGCCTCGCTGCGTGACTGCACCAGGGCATACAGCGGCACGATGAAAAAACCGCCGAACATGCCCAGCATCAGCAAATCGAACAACACATGCCAGACAGCCGGCAGCGTCAGCAAGGCACCCAGTTCATGCGCCGTCGTGCCAACCAGACCAACCGGCGAGGCAAAGCAGAGATCCAGCCCGAACAGCGTCAGGCCAATCGAGCCGAAGGGCACCAGACCGATCTCGACCTGCTTGCCCGACATGCGTTCGCAAAGCAGAGAGCCAATGCCGATCCCCACCGTGAATACCGCCAGCAACAGCGTGACCACCATCTCGCCGCCGCCCAGTACATTTTTCGCATAGACCGGGAACTGCGCCAGGAACATCGCGCCGTACAGCCAGAACCACGAGATGCCAAGTATCGACAGGAACACCGTGCGGTTCTGCCGGGCAAATGTGATGTTGCGACAGGTTTCGGAGAACGGATTGAGATTGACCGTCAGCCCCGGCTCCGGGGCCGGCGCCGCCGGAATGCCGCGACTGGTGAAATAGCCGGCCACGGCAACGCAGAAACCGCCAAGCGCAATCCACGCCGGATGCTCGACCGAACCGGCAAGCAGACCACCGGCCAAGGTACCGATCAGGATGGCAACGAAGGTACCGGCTTCGATCAGCGCATTGCCCCCAACCAGTTCATCGGCCTGCAAATGCTGCGGCAGGATGGCGTACTTGACCGGCCCGAACAAGGTCGAATGCAGGCCGAGCAGAAATAGCGCGGTCATCAGCACAGTCAGGCTATGCAGGAAGAAACCGGCGCCGGCAATCGCCATGATCGCCATCTCCAGCACCTTGACCAGCCGGGCCAGCGACGCCTTGTCGTACTTGTCGGCCAGTTGGCCGGCCGTGGCTGAAAACAGGAAGAACGGCAGGATGAATACACCGGCCGCCAGATTGGCCAGCAACTCTGCCGGCAGCGTCGTCCATTGCGCCGCCTGGAAAGTCAGCAAGACCACCAACGCGTTCTTGAACAGGTTGTCGTTGAACGCGCCGAGAAACTGCGTAACGAAGAAGGGGGCGAAACGCTTTTCCCTGAGAAGTCCGAATTGTCCGCTCATGACTGGTCGACCGTAAAAATGCGCCGGGTATTGAACACCGCCGGCGAGAAGGAATGGCCCTGCCAGTTGAGCAGGCGCTTGAGAACGAAATCGAAAAGTAACGGGTTGTGCTCGCGCAATGTATCGAGATCACCAACCGCGTCCTTCGGTAGCAACCCGGCCCGCGCCAGCGTCGCCGATGAAATCAGCGGCAGTACGCCGGGCAGCGGGTAATCGGAGCCGTGCAGCAGGCGCTCGTGCAAATCTTCCCGCTCGAGCAGCGTGCGAATCACTGTCGGCTGGCGATTGCGCAGCGTGATCGCCGAGACATCGCCATGGAGCAACCCCTTGGCGCGCGGTTCAGCCATCGCCTTGAGAAAAAGGTCGAAACTGCGACGCACCTTGCCATCGTCGTCGACATCGTTACCCATCGTTGCGCAATGGGCGACCACGACCTTGACGCCAAGATCGAGCGCCCGGCGCAGGCGCAATGGATTGCCGAAGACCTGCGTGTCGCTGCCCTTGACTGCCTTCTCCTCGCCACAATGGACGATCAGCGGCGTCCCGGATTCGGCGAGGACGCGGTAGAAGGCATCGCATTTTGCCGACGCCGGGTCCATGCCCTGCGCTGCCGGCAACCATTTGACGGCGCGGGCGCCGCTGGAAATTGCCTGTTTCAGGTCGTCGACCGCAGTAGCGTGATAAGGATGTAGCGAGGCGACCCACTCGAAGCGCGCCGGGAATTCCCGCGCCAGTTTCTCTGCCCAGGCGTTCGGCACGTAGAACGCCGAATGCTCGGGGTGGGCGTGGCCGGCCGTGTCGTGAAAACGCTCGAAGGCAAAGAGCATGACCTTGAAGCCCTCGGGCATCGCGTCGCACAGATTGAGCAGGCGCGCGACGTAGGCAGCATCGACTGCCCCCGCCGCGTCGTGGGCGCAACCGGCGTTCATGTAGAACAGGCGCTGCGCGTAATGCACCGGCTGTAGCGGCGACGACAGTTGCGGCCCGATCTCGATACCGCTACCACCATCGCCCAACCCGGCCAGATGGACGTGGCAATCCCACAGCCCGGCCGGATCGATGCCGGCCCAGGCCTGCTTGAGCCAAGGGCTATCGAGCAGCCGCACCGGGATGGCTGCGCGGCAGGGATTGACGACAACCGGCTTGGCCAGACTGACCCCGGCGGCAGTCAGGGCGGTGCCGCCGGCAAGAAAGCCGAGCAGGCGGCGGCGTTGCGCATTGAAAGTCATCATGCGGCCTCCGCCATCTGTTTCAGCGTCACGTAATCGATCTTGCCCGTGCCGAGCAACGGCAGCGCTTCGACCACCTGGATCTTCCGCGGCACGGCCAGTTCCGGCAGACCGAGTTCACGCGCTTTGGCCGCCAGCATCTCGCGGCTCAGTGCCGGGTCGGTGGTGAACAGCACCAGCGCCTCGCCCTTGCTTTCGTCCGGCTGGCTAGACGCTGCGTGCTGCTTGTCCGGCGAGGCGGCGACGGCGAGTTTTTCGACGATTTCCAGACTGATCATTTCGCCGGCGATTTTGGCGAAGCGCTTGACCCGGCCGACGATTTTCACGAACCCCTCGTCGTCGATGTCGACCACGTCGCCGGTTTCATACCAGCCATCGCCGACGGCCGAGGCTGGCGGTTGCAAGACACCCGGCTGATCGACCTTGAGGTAGCCGGCCATCACATTGGGGCCACGGACATGCAGGATGCCGCCCTTGGCGATGCCCGGCACCGGCACCAGCTTGTATTCGATGCCCGGCAGCAGGTTGCCGACGGTGCCGGTTTTGTAGGCCATCGGCGTGTTGACCGCAAGAACGGGCGCCGTTTCGGTGGCGCCGTAGCCTTCGAAGATGCGCACGCCGAATTTCTCGAACCACAGACTGCGCACCGCATCAGAAAGCTTCTCGGCACCGGCGACAACGTAGCGCAGGCGGTAGAAATCATAGGGATTGGCGAACTTGGCGTAATTCCCCAGGAAAGTCGACGTGCCGAAGAGCACGGTGCAGCCCCGGTCGTAGGCGATTTCCGGGATCACCCGGTAATGCAGCGGCGACGGGTAGAGAAAGAGGTTGGCGCCGGTCAACACCGGCAGCAGCGCGCCGGCGGTCAGGCCGAAGCTGTGGAAGATCGGCAGCGCGTTGAGCACCTTGTCATCGACCGAGAAATCGATCACTGCGCGAATCTGCGCGATGTTGGCAAGGATCGCCCGGTGCGGTAGCACGACACCTTTCGGCTTGCCCTCGGAACCGGAGGTGAACAGCACCACCGCCGCATCTTCCGGTGAGGTACGTAATTCGAAGGCACGCGGAAAACGCAGCGCCCACAGCACCAGCCAAAGTTTGTCGGCGAAACTGATGCGGTCCCGAATGTCTTCCAGATAGAGCAAGTCGATGCCCTGCAAGCCGGCCAGCTTGTCGCCGAGCTTGGCCTGTTCGACAAAGGCGCGCGAGGTAAGCACCGTCTTCACCTCGGCGGCCGTACAGGCAGCCTGCATCGCGTCGGTGCCGGCGGTGTAGTTGAGCATGGCCGGCACGCGTTTTCTTGCGGTCAACCCGAAAATCAGGCCAATTGTCGGCACCAGATTGGGTAGCAACAGCCCGACTTTCTCGCCCGGCCGCGACACGCGTTCGATCTGCCGCGTCAGGATCAACGCCATCTTGAGCAGATCGTTGTACGAATACTCGATCTGCTTGACGTCCTCCAGCAACAAGCGCCCCCGACCAAACAGCACCGCGGCATCGCACAGCGCGCCGTACAGCGTCTGCGCCGGCCGTGAGGCAAAAATCATTGCCTGCATCAGCTTGCGCATCTGCACGCCAGCCATGCGTCGACGCAATTTTGCGGTCGACGCCACCGGCATCGGAAAATGCGCTTCCGGCAGTACGGTCAGGCGGATTTTCGGGAAAATTTCCTTCGGATATTTACCCGACACCCGCGAGAAGTAAGAACGCGAAGCGCCATCGACGCGCACCGGGATCACCGTCGCGCCGGTCTTCGCGGCGACGAAGGCGGGGCCGTCGTACACCTTCATCAACGAACCCGTCTGGGTGATCCGGCCTTCCGGAAAAATCACCACCGGCCGCCCGGCCTCGATCAGCCGGATGACCTTCTTCATCGCCATCGGACTGGTCGGATCGACCGCCAGATAATCGACCTGCGACAACAGCAGCCGAAACACCCACTGCTGCACGATCCCGGTATGCACGACGAAAACCGGATCGACCGGCAGGAACAAACCGAGCAACAAACCATCAAGAAAGGATTCGTGATTGGCGACGATCAACAGTTTGGGCTGGGAAAAATTGGCCTGGCGAAACTGCACATCGACGCGGAACAGCAAGCGGACAATCACTCGCAAAAATGGACGCAACAAGGCACGCATCAGGTGAACTCCCGAACGTAATCGAGGACATTGGTAAAGGTGGTTTCCAGCGCCTGCCGGTCGATCCAGAACCACACCTCCTTGCCGATCTTCTCCGAGGCCAGCACGCCAGACTCATGAAGAACTTTCAGGTGATGCGACACGGTCGACCGCGCCAGCGTCGAAACTTCGGCAATCTGCCCGACATTCAGCCGCTCGCCCGGCTCGAACAACAGCAAGATGCGCTGCCGATGCTCGTCGCCCAGGGCAACGAAAATCTTGGACATGACGGCCCACTGCGGGGGGATGGTTTGGCGGTAGTCGGATTTCATATCGATGATATTAGTTATATCGATATGATGTAGTCAAGTGGAATTTTGGACGACATTCTCGCCCGCAGCTTAAGGTGAGATAGCTAACCTCTGTGCTACAAGGGTTTTGGAGACTTCATCACATCCAAGAGCAGCAGAAAGCAGTGATTTCGTGCTTTTAAGTTTTCCAGGCAAGCCAACCAAGTTTCAGTTTACTGAGCTATTCGAGCAGAACTCTGGTGGCATGCTGCGCGGCGACATTTCGGCCGTTGCGGACTGTCAGATTGCTGTAAACGAACGACCGAATCCGCCTCCTAAGCGGGCATTCGTTGAGGCAATTTGGCTATCACGCTAACTCAATCTGGTCTGGCTCAAGTAATTTCTTGGCAATCAATTCCTGCCGTGCGGCCTCTGGATCTGGTGTAAAAAACAATACGCGAAGGTCTTCTAGTGCCCTTGAAAAGGAAACATAGGCCAACTTTCGGCTCCGCGCCCGCTGCCCGTCCGTTGGCTCTCCCGCAGTTTCCGGCGTCAGTATCTTGCAGAAGCTGTAGTTGCTCCAATTTGCCTCGATGTCGTCATAAACCACCATCACCTTAGGATATTCCTCACCTTTGACGCCGTGTTGAGTACTGTACGCCGTGTTTTTTGAGATGAACGAGGTATAGGGAGGAATTTCTGTCGTATCCATACTGAAGAACGCATCGGCAAGCCAATCTCCCTTATCCAGGCTATGGATTGATTCATCGTATTCCTCAGTACGTGGCACACGCTCAAGATGCTCGCGCAACTTCTCCGATGCACGAATGATCTGCTTGTCGACACAAAACTGCAGCACGTCTTTGACTGTGCCTGACGTCCAGCGCATGTCCAGCTGACCGACCAGCGAACGGGAGGTATCGATCATGGCTTTGAGTGTTTTGGTTGCATTCATGCCGTCGACGGCGAATGCTGGACTGTCACGCCGCAAGAGGTCGATGATCTGGCGGCTGTCCTCAGTTTTGTGAGCTGCTACCAATGGATAAATAGTTGTAGTCAGCGGCATGAGCAAGAAATGCTCACCAGCCTCAAAAGCATCCTCGGTCCGCGACGATGCATAAGGCCCATTAAATAGCCTATTTAGTTTGGAAAACCCCATCCGCCTTGCGATCATTTGGCGGACTAGAAACAACCGGATGACGTCATCGCGTTCATTCCAGCCCCAATCAATAAGTGCAGCGTCCATTTTCCCCAGCGCCCGCGTTATCTGCTCCTCAGAGTATCGATTACGTTGCATCTCCGGCTTTTCCGCCTTTACAAGACGAAATATAACGCTCCCTTCTCGTCCCTTGCTTTCGCCCGCCGCATACTGCTTTACGTCATCACGAAATGCATTAAGTAGCCGAATGACGCTTTCGGAGCACCGAAAATTCTCGGTCTTTGAGATCGTTATGCCATTCGCTGGTGGAGCGAAGGAACCGGCACTGCGGTCATAGATTTGCTGCCACGGGTCACCGAAGTAGCCGATGATCGGAAGCCCTTCAGCGGCACAGACGAGGTTAAGGCCAGCAACGATCCCCTCAAACGTATCCTGAGCTTCATCTACAAAGATATAGGGGAACCGCAGACCAGTGATTCGCCTGAAGGTCTCGTTCGCTTCAAACAGATAGGTCGCAATCTCGATGATATCGTCGTGAGCGAGCTGGCCGTTCTGATAATCGCCGACTGGGGCATCGCTATACTCGAAGTGCTCTACCGTATCGAGCACCTCAAGGTCTTGCTCGAACCGTTTTGCCTTGGCCCTAGCTTCAGTCGCTGCCCTGCTGTTGCCTCCGTTATCTTTAGCCTGCTCCTTGGCAATCAGCATTGGCAAGCGACATAAGCGCAGAGCTTCTCGGATATCGAACTGGAAGCAGCCGATTTGACCCCACAAAAAACTATGCAGCGTCGACACTTGATATAGATCGTCGAACCCGAGACGTGCCTTGATTACTTCAACAGCACGGTTGGTGAAGGTAATACAGGCAACGCGCTGCCCATTTTGCCGAAGCCAATGCCCTTCTCGCTCGCGAATCCGCTCCAAGGCCTCCACGAGAGAACTGGTCTTCCCTGAACCCGCACCGGCAATAAGAGCGAAGCTCTGATGCTTGTCCAAGCTTGCACGAACAAGTACATCAGCCACTGTTTCGACTTTCTCAATCATGCTGAAGCCTCGCTAGTCGTTCCCGGAACACCAACGCCGGGAGCGGGACCGCAAAATCGTGTCTCTAGCCAGCCAAGGCCCTCGGAAATATAGGTCGGCACAGACCAAGTCTGTTTTCCGGCGAGAAGACTCATTGCAAAGGCTGTCTTCTTGAAATTGTCAGAGCGAATTCGGTCATATATCTGCTGATAGGCTTCCGGCAGGGTGTCTGGGATTGCGGTACCGATCGATATATCTCCCGACCGCAGAAGCGAAAAGTTCTCGTAAGCGATTGCTTCCTCAAGCGTGCGCGGGCGCATCATGACTTGGACGCCACCTTCCTCTACCAGGACATCCGTTTGAAAGGCAACGCACCGGTCTTTGGCATTATCGACTTTCTCAGTCGCCAACATTGTCACCAGGTCACTCACAGTATTTTTGCCACAGAGTTTCTTCAGTGACGCGTTCGAAGTGCGCGCACCAGGAACGTCCGCGCGGCATGTACTTGGGTATCCAGTAGGCTCGACGGAATCTATGTCAGTGATGACAAGATACGGGATGCGAAGGAACGCAAGCAGTCCGTCGAAGCGATGCGCATATGCACCACCAACCTCAAGAACCGTGAGATAGGTCGAACTCAAGCGGTTTGCCGACTTCTCAATCATTGAAGGCATCAGCAGTTTTTCAACGGCCCCTTCGACTAAAACGGCCCCGTCGGCAAAGAAAAGATCACAATGCGTGAGGCGAAGGTATCGCTTCAGGAAGGCGAGCGAGTCCGCAGGCGAAATAGGGACATCGTCGAGCACATCGGCTTCAGGCTGAAAGGCGCGCAAGCTCTTAACATCGGACGCATTGCGGATACCGCCATTGGATGCCTCGTTGATCAGATGGCAGCGCTGAAAATAGCGAACCTTTTCAAAATCGACTGCATCAAGCACATGTGAGGAATGAGTCGTCACCAACAGCTGCGGCACCATATGTGGTAGTTGAGCAGCCTTGGCAGATTGATTGATCACCTCCCATATATTGGCAATGAAGGTTTGTTGAACCTGCGCGTGAAGATGAACTTCCGGCTCCTCAATAAAAATGAGCAGGCACAATGGCCGGTTTTCGGCCGTCAACAACCACTGTGAGTGGAAGTGCCTTGCCTGAATTGCCATGAAGATAAGATTCTTGAAGCCAAGACCGTTATAGAGTTCTGGCAACTCGTGCTCCCGACCGGGATCGACATAAAGAAGATCGGTGCTACCGCGCAGCGCAGTTTCTGGGCTAAGCGACGACACTATGCGAAGCTCGCGATCATTGACGGATGGGACACCTAGTCCTTTGATCAGGTCGAAAAGAGGCTTGAACTGAACCTGGTAATGCTCAGTGAGTTGCCTGTTATTTTCATCAATGACTTTGTGGGCCTCTACAGCGTATTCAGCCTGTTCGAGATTCTTTCGGTAGTAGGAGGCAAAGGCAGTGGATAGCCGGTTACTCCGACTGTTATCGTCATCGTTGATATTACGCTGCGCGTCAATAAATTCGACTCGAATCAGGTGCTTGACCAGTCGCTTCCCCTCATTTGGCTCCAATGGGGTTGGAATCACTTCGATCTCAGCGCCTTCGGCCGCATTTTCCTCAAGTGACGCGTACCTGACGACCGAATGGCGGCCAAGATTGCTGTCTGCGGCAAGATACTGGAGGAGCGTCTTTGCGCGCTTTCCATTTTCGCCAACAGGGTAAGCAGCAAGATATTGCTCGTGAAGCTTTTTTGGATCTTCGATGCCGTAAGAAAGCCGAAATCCAACCTTGGTGTAGTCTGAAAGCTTCGGTAGCAAAGTAAATACGCGCCCAAAAGCGATCGACTCAGGATCGATCGTAAACCACAGATCGAGACTGATCTCCGGTAAGTCGAGCGCGTTGCCCGATGCAGCAAATCGTTCGAAATCTGCTGAGCGGGCCACCGAGAAGTCATGAATAGCGAAATCACGCCCGCCGAGGAAGCAGCGAAAAACTGCCGTTGCAGTGGTTTTGCCGCTATTGTTCGGCCCAACAAAGATAGTTTCTTTGTCTTCAATGTCGATTGCGACATTTTCTAGGCGTCGAAAATTGCGGATCGATACTTTGCTTAAGTTCATACCCCACCCCAAGGCGTAATTTTTTGATGTTTTATTCTCGCATCATTGCCTAGAGGTGAGCGAGCCTATGTATGAATGAGTAGCGGCTGCTCTATGGTTTTGAACTGACTTGAGATGCAATGTATAGCAACGGCTGCTCTGGCCGATTTACAGACCCCAACACCACTCTTAGACACTCACGCCCCCGCCCAGCGATCCCAGAACGGCACCGCACCGCCGAAACGCTCGACCAGAAAATCGAGCAGCAGACGCAGCGCCAGCGGCTGGTACTGGCGGGACAGGAAGAGTGCGTGGATGCCGAGGGTATCGAGTTCACAATCGGGTAGCAGGCGCAGCAAGCGGCCCTGGCGCAGGTCTTCACCGACATAGTAGGTCGGCAGCACGCCGATGCCGCCGCCGGCAAGAACGGCGCTACGCATGATCGCAGTGTCGTTGGTCGAGAAGCTTTCACTAACCGGCACTTCGATGCGCTCGCCGGCACGCTGGAAATTGAAGCGAGCCCCCGTGGCGAAACTGTGGCTGAGGCAACGGTGTTGCTGCAGATCATCGGGGTGCTGGATCGGCGGGTGCGCGGCGAGGTAGCAGGGCGCGGCGCACAGCACCGAGCGGCAGACGGCCAGCGGACGGGCGATCAGCGTCGGTTCGAGCGTGTTGGTGATGCGCACGGCAAGGTCGATGCGCTCGGCAGCAAGGTCGACACTGCGGTCGGTGGCCGAGAGGTTGACGGCGACTTCCGGATGCCGTGCCTGGAAGTCGACCAGCGCCGGCGCCAGTTGCGCTTCGGCGAAGGACAGCGCGCTGGTGATGCGCAGTGTGCCGCGCGCCACCTGGCTGGCGGCACCGGCCTGCTGTGCGATGTCGTCGGCGAGGCCGAGCAATTGCCGGCACGAATGCAGCGCCGACTGGCCGGCGTCGGTCAGACTGACGCGCCGTGTCGTCCGGTGCAGCAGACGGGCACCGAGCCACTTCTCGATGGCGGCGAGATAGCGGCTGACCATCGCCACCGACATGTCGAGTTGTTCGGCGGCCTGAGTCAGGCTGCCGTGTTCGGCGACGCTGACGAAGACACTGGCGGCGGTCAGACGGTCCATGCTTGCTCCCAATTGCATCGATTTACGCAATAAATATTAAACCAGAACGGTGTTTTTTGCGTGATACAAGGTCAATAGAATTCACTCCGTCACTGATCAACGCTCACGGAGAAAACCATGTCTGCATCCTTCAAGTTCCTGCGCCTGGCGCTGCCCGCACTCAGCTTCGGCCTGATCGCCGCCGGCAATGCCGGCGCCCAGGAAACCCCGCCGCTCAGCCTCAAGGTCCATAACGCCGACGCCGGCAGCTTCCACGTCAACGCCGTCGTCGTCAGCGGCAAGTCCGAGGCGCTGGTCATCGACACCGGCTTCACTCGTGCCGACGCACTGCGCGTCGCTGCCAACGTGCTCGACAGCGGCCGCACGCTGAAGACGATCTTCATCAGCAACGCCGATCCCGATTTCTACTTCGGCGCCGAAACGCTGAAGGAAATCTTCCCGCAAGCCCGGGTGCTGACGACGCCGGCAGTGCGCGAGCGGATTGCCGCCAAGCTGGCTGGCAAACTCGCCTTCTGGGGACCGAAGCTCGGCGCCAACGCGCCGCGCCAGCCGATCGTGCCGGAAGCCATCGCCGGCAACACGCTGACGGTAGACGGCGAAACGATCGAAATTCACGGCACCACCGGCGTGCTGGCACACCGGCCGTATGTGTGGATTCCGTCGCTGCAGGCGATCGCCGGCAACATCGCGGTTTTTGGCAATCTGCACGTGTGGACCGCAGATACGCAGTCAGCCGCCGAGCGTCAGGCCTGGCTGGCCCAGCTTGACGAGATGCAGGCGCGCCGCCCGGCCATCGTCGTCCCCGGCCACATGGCCCCCGGCACACCGCTGGACGCAAGCGCGATCAACTACACCCGCAATTACCTGCAGCGCTTCGAAGGCGAACTGGCCAGGGCGAAGGCCGCCGCGACGCTGATCGCCACGATGCGTCAGGCCTACCCCGAGGCCGGCCTGGGCATCGCGCTGGACATCGGCGCCAAGGTCAACAAGGGCGAGATGAAGTGGTAGGGCTGTCTGGGCAAGTCTGGCAACGCACCATATTGGCCGCACCGGGCACGCTTGTGGTGCAAAGCCCCCAGTTGAATTCAGCGCTTTTTGTTCAGTAGTGGGCAAAACCGGGGATATCTTGACTGGCACAAATCATGCTTAGACCTTGCCGCCCGAGTGCAACGCAGCACCGGGCAGCAGCCTCCGCCAAAGACGGCGGAATCCGGATGGATCAACTTTTCCCCATCCGGCAATTCCAAACCGACAATGCGCCGCAAATCGCGGAGGCCTTCATGCAGATAACCGGCATTCACCGGCTATCGAGGTAATGCGCGAAGCCCTTCCGAAGTGGCTGGGCAATACCAATCATGAAGATAATCGTCATCGGCCACGGCATGGTGGGCCACAAATTTCTTGAAGAATTACATCAAATCCAGCTTCCGGGTGCGGAGGTCACGGTCCTGTGCGAGGAACCGCGAATGGCCTACGACCGGGTACACCTGTCCGAGTTCTTTGCTGGAAAAACCGCTGCCGATCTCGCGCTTGCAGACGATGGCTTTTTTAGCAAAAGCGGATTCCGCATTCGCCTGAAAAGCCGGGCCGTGGCGATCGATCGCCGCCGCAAGACGGTCTCGACACAGGACGGCGAAACCCTGTCCTATGACAAGCTGGTGCTGGCCACCGGCTCCTACCCCTACGTGCCGGCGATCAAGGGCAATGATCGCAAACACTGCTTCGTCTATCGCACCATCGAAGACCTCGAGGCCATGCAGGCATCCGGTGCGCTTTCGCGCAGTGGCGTGGTCATCGGCGGCGGTCTGCTGGGGCTGGAATGCGCCAAGGCCTTGCGCGACCTCGGCTTGGAAACCCATGTCGTTGAATTCGCGCCGCGCCTGATGGCCGTTCAGGTCGATGATGATGGTGGGCGTGTGCTGCGCAGCAAGATCGAGGCACTCGGCGTCCGCGTCCATACCAGCCGCAGCACCCAGGAAATCCGGGACGGCGCAACGGCCCGACATCGCATGGTGTTCGACGACGGTTTCCACCTTGAAGCCGACATGATCGTCTTCTCTGCCGGCATCCGGCCGCGCGATGAACTGGCCCGGCAGAACGCCCTGGCCGTTGGCCCCCGCGGCGGCATTGCGATTGATGACCACTGCCTGACCAGCGACCCGGAGATTTATGCAATCGGTGAATGTGCCGCCTGGCGCGACCAGTTGTTCGGCCTCGTCGCCCCCGGCTATGAAATGGCCCGTGTGGTCGCCCGCCATCTCTCCGGACAAACGAGCGCGGCCTTCGGTGGCGCCGACCTGAGCACCAAGCTCAAGCTGATGGGTGTCGACGTTGCCAGCATCGGCGACGCCCAAGGCAAGACACCTGGCTGCCGCAGCTTCCGCTACACCGACGAATGCAAACAGGTGTACAAGAAAATTGTCGTCAGCGAGGATGGCAAACACCTGCTTGGCGCCGTGCTGGTGGGCAATGCCGACGAATACGGCACCCTGCTGCAGATGACGCTGAATGGCATCGCCCTGCCGGAGAATCCCGAATTCCTCGTACTCCCCGCGAGCGATGGCAAGGCCAAGCCGGGGCTCGGCCCCGACGCACTGCCGGACAACGCCCAGATCTGCTCCTGCAACAATGTCAGCAAAGGCCAGATCTGCGCAGCAGTCGCCGACGGAGCGACCAGCATCGCCCAGATCAAATCCTGCACCAAGGCTGGCGCTGCCTGCGGCGGTTGCGTACCGCTGGTGACGCAGATCATGAAGGCCGAGATGGCGCGTCTGGGTCTTACGGTCAACAACCATATTTGCGAACATTTCCCGTATTCGCGCCAGGAGCTCTTTCACCTGATCCGGGTCGGCGAAATCCGCAGCTTCGAGGATCTGCTTGCGCAACACGGCAACGGTCTCGGCTGCGATATCTGCAAGCCGACGGCGGCCTCGATCTTCGCCTCCTGCTGGAACGAGTTCGTGCTCAAAGACGAACTGGCCAGCCTGCAGGACAGCAACGATTATTTCCTCGGCAACATCCAGAAGGACGGCACGTATTCGGTGGTGCCACGCATGCCGGGTGGCGAAGTGACGCCGGATGGCTTGATCGCGGTCGGCCAGGTAGCGAAGAAGTACGGCCTCTACACCAAGGTCACCGGCGGCCAGCGCGTCGACCTGTTCGGCGCCCGCGTCGAGCAACTACCGACGATCTGGGAAGAACTGATCGCCGCCGGCTTCGAATCCGGGCATGCCTATGGCAAATCGCTGCGCACGGTCAAAAGCTGTGTCGGCAGCACCTGGTGCCGCTTCGGTGTCGACGATTCGGTCGGCCTGGCTATCGAACTGGAGAACCGCTACAAGGGCTTGCGCGCGCCGCACAAGATCAAGTTCGGTGTTTCCGGTTGCACCCGCGAATGTGCCGAGGCACAGGGCAAGGATATCGGCATCATCGCCACCGAGCGCGGCTGGAATCTCTACGTCTGCGGCAACGGCGGCATGAAACCACGCCACGCCGAGCTGATCGCCAGCGATCTCGACAAGGCCGGGCTGATCCGCCTGATCGACCGCTTCCTGATGTTCTACGTGCGGACCGCCGACCGGCTGCAGCGCACCAGCACCTGGCGCGAAAGCCTGGAAGGTGGCCTCGACTACCTGAAGCAGGTCCTGATTGATGACAGCCTGGGTATCGGCAGCGAACTCGAGGCACAAATGCAACACGTGGTGGATACCTACCAGTGTGAATGGAAAACCGCGATCTCCGATCCGGCGGTGCGCCAGCGCTTCCGCACATTCATCAACAGCGAGCAGGCCGACCAGCGCATCGTCTTTGTCCGGGAACGCGGTCAGATTCGTCCCGCCAACCCCGAAGAACGGGATACCGCGTCAGCTGAACCGCTAACCTTCTGATCGCTACAGGAATCCATCATGACAACAAACAAGCTGCACTGGACGGCGGTTTGCAAGACCGCCGACATCCTTCCCGGTACCGGCGTCTGCGCCTTGGTCGACGACCGCCACATCGCGATTTTTCGTCTGGGCGCCGCCAGCTATCACGCCATCGACAACATTGATCCGCGTTCCGGCGCAAGCGTGCTGTCACGCGGCCTGCTGGGCAACCTCGGCGAACGGATCGTCGTCGCCTCGCCGCTGTACAAGAACCACTTCGACCTGAGCACGGGTGAGTGTCTGGAGACCCCGGAACACTCAGTCCGCACCTACTCCGTACAAATCCGCGACGAAGACGTGTTCGTCGCCGTGTCCTGAATCACGCCAACATCCCGAGAGGAACAAGCATGGCCTACCTTGCACCTGCCGAATTCGTCACCAAAATGGTCGACGCCGGTGAATCGAAACTCCTGATGTCTACCCGCGATACGCTGGTCCGCGCCTACATGGCCGGTGCCATCCTCGCACTTGCCGCAGCCTTTGCTGTCACCGTATCGGTAAATACCGGCAATCCGCTGATCGGCGCACTACTCTTCCCGGTCGGCTTCTGCATGCTCTACCTGCTCGGCTTCGACCTGCTCACCGGCGTTTTCACCCTGGCCCCCCTGGCTGTTTTCGACAAGCGTCCGGGCGCTACCTGGCGCGGTGTGATGCGCAACTGGTCGCTCGTGTTCGTCGGCAACTTTGCCGGCGCACTGACTGTCGCTGTTTTCATGGCGATCATCTTCACCAACGGTTTCACCGAGGCGCCGAATGCTGTTGGCCAGAAAATCGGCCATATCGGCGAAGGCCGGACGGTTGGTTATGCAGCTCACGGGGCCGCCGGCATGCTGACGCTGTTCGTGCGTGCGGTCATGTGCAACTGGATGGTCTCGACCGGCGTCGTCGCAGCAATGATGTCCACCAGCGTTTCCGGCAAGGTGATCGCAATGTGGATGCCGATCCTGGTATTTTTCTACATGGGTTTCGAGCACAGCATCGTCAATATGTACCTGTTCCCGTCGGGCCTGATGCTGGGTGGCAACTTCACTTTCATGGACTACATGATCTGGAACGAAATTCCGACCGTACTGGGCAACCTGATTGGTGGTCTGACTTTCGTCGGCGCAACACTGTACTCCACGCACTACAAGACGGCACCGAAACGCAAGATCGCCTGAGCCAGAGAAAAACCGGGCAGCCATGCGCAAATCGCTCCGCGTCTCGGTCGGCCAGCACTCGCTGGCCGGTACGCACGCAACGAACCAGGACTTCCACGGTGCATTGCTGCCTGCCGGCCATCTGCGTAGCAGCAAGGGAATCGTCCTGGCGCTGGCCGACGGCATCAGTTCCAGCCGCGTCAGCCACCTGGCCAGCGAAACCGCCGTCCGTTCCTTCCTCGACGATTACTACGCCACCGCCGAAGCATGGACGGTTCGCCGCTCGGCCCAGCGCGTACTGGCGGCTACCAATGCCTGGTTGCACGGCCAGACGATGCGCAGCGATGCCCGATTCGACAAGGATCGGGGCTACGTCTGCACGTTCAGCGCCCTGATTCTCAAGGGACGGGAACTGCACCTGCTGCATGTCGGCGACTCGCGTATTTACCGTCTGCATGCCCAGGCACTCGAGCAATTGACGGAAGATCACCGGGCATGCCTTTCGGCCTCGGAAAGCTATCTGGCGCGTGCGCTGGGTACCGGCGCACATGTCGAAATCGACTACCGCAACTGGGAAGCAGCAGTAGGCGAAATCTATATTCTCGCCACCGATGGCGCCTGCACGCATCTCGGGCCAGCAGCAATTCATGCAGCACTGACGCGCCATGCTGACGACCTCGATGCCGCCGCAGCCGAACTGGTGGCGGACGCCCGGGCACATGGCAGCGACGACGATGCGACGCTGCAGTTGTTGCGCATTGACGAACTACCGGAAGATGAGACACCGCAAACCCAGTTACGCCGGGAAGAACGGCTGTTGCCGCCGCAACTGTCGCCGCGCATGCGCTTCGAAGGATTCACCATCGTCCGCGCTTTGCAGGTCAGCGCCCGCAGCCACCTGCATCTTGCACTTGACGACAGCAGTGGTCAGCAAGTCGTGCTGAAGACGCCTTCGGTCGACCTGCGAACCGACCCGCATTATCTCGACGGCTTCGTCCTTGAAGAGTGGGTGGCCCGCCGTGTCGACAGTCCTCACGTCGTCAAGGCCTGGGCGAGCGACCGACCGCGTACCCATCTCTATGTCGCACTGGAATACATCGAAGGCCAGACACTGGCGCAGTGGATGATCGACCACCCACTGCCCACGCTTGAAGCTGTGCGCAGTATTGTCGAGCAGATCGCCAATGGTCTGCAGGCGCTGCATCGCCGGGAAATGATCCACCGCGATTTACGCCCGGAAAACGTGATGATTGATCAGCATGGCACGGTCAAACTGATCGATCTGGCCAGCGTACACGTTGCTGGTCTGGCTGAAGGAGCAGGCAGCTTGCCCACGGAAACACCGCCTGGAACCTTGCAGTACCTCGCCCCCGAGTGCCTGCTTGGCGATGAGGCGACAACACAAGCGGATCTTTTTTCGCTTGCCGCCATTGCCTATCAGATGCTCAGCGGCCAGTTGCCCTACGGCCTGAATGCGGCGAGGGTCCGCCAGGCGGCGGACCTGCGCCGCCTGCGCTACATTCCCTTACGGCACCACCGGACGGATTTGCCGGCCTGGGTGGATGCCGTTCTCGGCAAGGCGCTGCACCCGACACCGGCGAAACGCCAGGAAGCTGTTTCGGAATTGGCTTACGACCTGAAATTCCCGGGCAACCAATTTTGCCGCTCACAACACCCGCCACTGATTGAACGCGATCCGGTGCTTTTCTGGAAATGCCTGACGGGACTGCTTTCCCTGAGCCTGATCGGCCTGCTGTTTCTGCGCAGCCAAGGCTTGTAATCGCCATTTGGCAGAACTCGCCTGACAGAAAACCCAAGCGCAAAGCTCGACGCGGATCGCTACGGCTCATTACAATCATCCCCCCGTCCTTCCCGATGTCGCCATGCGCCCTTCCCGTTCCGAATTTCTCGATCTGCCCAGCGTCCGCCTGCACATTCGCCGCTGGGGCAATCCTGACGCCCCAACCTTGTTCCTGCTGCACGGCTGGATGGACGTTTCTGCCTCCTGGCAATTCGTTGTCGATGAACTGCAGCAGGACTGGAACATCATCGCGCCGGACTGGCGCGGCTTCGGACCATCGCAATGGCTGGATCGCCCGTATTTTTTTGCCGAACATCTGGGCGACATGATGGCCATCTTCGACCATTACGCACCGACCGGCCAGCTCAAGCTGGCGGGGCACAGCATGGGTGGCATCCTCGCGACACTTTACGCCGGCCTCTATCCCGAGCAGGTCGAGCGTCTGATTTCGCTGGAAGGATTCGGCATCGCCCCAACCACGCCGGACATGGCCGGCGAGCGCTTCCGGCACTGGCTGGGTGAGCTGAAGAATCCACCGCGCCTGCACGTTTATGCCGATCGCACCGCCTTCGCCCGACGCATGATGAAAGGCGATCCGTTCCTGAGTGCCGAGCGGGCCGATTTTCTGTCCCGCCATCTGGCACGGATTGGCGATGGCACGACCAAGGGCGGCGAGCATCGGCACGGCATCATCTGGAATGGCGATCCGTGGCACAAAGCCATGTCACCCTACTTGTTCCGGCTGGAAGAATCGATGGCCATCTGGCGCCAGATCACCTGCCCGGTACTCTGGGTTGCCGGCCGTCAATCCTGGATCGTACGCGACTTCGCCAGCCGTCCCGGCGACTGGGAAGCCCGCCGCGCCTGCTTCGCCGACATCGAGGAAGTCTGGATCGACCAGGCCGATCACATGCTGCATCACGACCAGCCCAAGGAAGTAGCACAGTGCATCGAGCGCTGGTTTTCCTGAGCACCAGACACCAGCACCGCAAAGCGACGAAACTGGCATAATCCTTGGCCTGACCACTCTCGCCAGCCCATGTCCGCCAACCTTGCCCGCCTGGCTATACTTTTGCTGTTCGCCACTCTGTTGGGCGCCTGGCTGATCTTGCGTGCGGAGGCGCCAACGCCAATCCGGATTGGCGTCGTCCATGCATTAAGCGGCGTCATGGCGGATAGCGAACGCGGCCTGGTTGACGCAACCCGACTGGCCGTCGAGGAACTCAATGCCAACGGTGGCGTGCTTGGTCGGCCGGTCGAAATGCTGATTGCCGACAGTCGTTCAGATTGGGGGCACGCCGCAGCAGAAGCCGAACGCCTGATCCGCGATGAGAAGGTCAGCGCCCTCTTTGCCTGCTGGACCTCATCCTGCCGACAGGCCGTGCGGCCGGTGGTCGAAAAATATCGTCACCTCATGTTCTATCCATTGCAATACGAAGGGATGGAACAGTCGCCCAACATCATCTACATGGGTGCCGCCCCCAACCAGCAGATCATTCCTGGCGCCCGCTGGGCGATGGATCGCTTCGGCCCGAAGACTTACCTGCTGGGTTCGGACTATCTGTTCCCTCGCGCCGCCAACCTGCTGATTCGCGAGTTAATCCAGACAGGCAAAGGTCACTTGCTGGCTGAGCGCTACCAGGCGATGACCGCCAGCGACTTCAGTGCCATCGCCGAAGAAATCCGCCAACTGAAGCCTGACGTCGTGCTCAACACCCTGAACGGTGCCAGCAACCGTTATTTCTTTGCTGCCCTGGCCGCAGCCGGTCTGGGCAACACCCCGGTCGTCTCATTCAGCATTGCCGAACCGGAACTTCAAGCGCTCGGCTTGCAGAATTTCCACCCGGAACATTTCGCCGTCTGGGGCTATTTCCAAAGCCTGCCGGGGGCTGCCAACCAAAAATTTGTCGCTCAATTCAGGCAACGTTTCGGCACGGAACGCGTCACCAGCGACCCGATACTGAGCAGCCACGACGCAGTTTTGCTGTGGGCCACTGCCGTACGCGAAGCCGGCACAGCCGATCCGGCGCAGGTCAACCGCTCGATCGGTCGCGTCAGCATCCCCAGTCCGGCAGGCATTGTCGCCACGGAAGCAACAACCCGTCATCTATGGCGTCGGGTTTATGTGGGCAAGGCCCAGGTCAATGGGCAGTTCGAGGCCACAGAAATTTCGGAAGCCCCGGTTCGCCCGGCACCTTTCCCTTCGTATCGCAGCCGGGCCGAATGGCTGGCACAGGTCAAGCAAATCACGCACCCGGCAACACCAGCGGACAAGGGCGAGAAATGACAACACCCAGCCTCGGCCTGCGTCTCGCCCTCGGGTTTCTCATCGCCGCTGTTTTGCCGATGCTTGGTCTGGCCTGGTTCTATCTGCACAGTTTCGAACAATCGCTGACCACTACGGTCTTGCAGAACATTTCATCAATTGCCGACAAGAAATCCGACCAGATTGAACAATATATTGATGAGCGTCTTGCCGATGCGCGTCTGGCGGCAGGTCAGGCGGCAGTCCGCGAAGCACTGCTCGCCCTGTCCGAGGAATATCGCCAGCAACGTCCTGTCATGCCGGCCAGTATTGCTCAGCGCGTACGCAACGAGTTGACCTCGCTCGGTGAACGCGGCACCTATCACGACGTCCTGCTGATCGACGAACACGGCAATGTCGTGTTCTCTCTCCTGGGCGAAGCCGATCTCGGGACCAACCTGCTGCATGGTCCTTATTGGGATAGCGGGTTGGGGGCTGGTTTCCGCCAGGCAATGACCTTCCTGCATATCGACCTGACCCGGTTCACCCCCTACGCCCCCTCCAACGACGAGATTGCCGCCTTTGCTGTCGCCCCTGTCCTGTTGCACGGGAAACCTTTAGGAGCCATCGCATTGCAGGTCAATTTATCGACCTTGATGCCAGTCGTTGCAGACAGAACCGGCCTCGGCACCACCGGCGAAACCGTGCTGGCCGTGCAGGAAAAAGACCAGGCCCGCTACACCGTCGAACTGGCTCGCCGGCCCGGCGCAGCCTTTTCCCAAGTTGAACCGCTGGCCCAGATGGCCCCTCCCCTGCAACGCGCCCTCGCTGGTGAGCATGGCCGGGGCATTACCCGCGACTACTCGGGCCGTGCCATCGCAGCCAGTTGGCACTACCTGCCCGCACTCAACTGGGGAATGGTGGTCAAGATCGATGTAGATGAAGCGCTCTCCCCGCTACACAAAAAGCAACAACTCACTGTCCTGGTATTTTTGTTCTTCTTGCTGCTATCGAGCGGCGCAGGCGTCTTTCTGGGACGACGCTTCATCCGCAACGAGCACACCATCGCGCGCCAGGAAGCCCGGTATCGCGCCATGTTCGGCAACATGAACGACGGCGTGGCCCTTTACCGCCCAACCTCGGATGGCAAGGAATTCATCGTGCTCGATATCAACCCTGCTGGTGAGCGCATTGCAGGCGTCAAGCGCAGCGAGGTCATCGGACAACGCTCGTGCACCGCTTTTCCCGGTTTGCAAGCATCGGGGATTTTTGCAGCGTTCCAGCGGGTCAATCAACTCGGCGGCAGCGAGTCCGTCAATCTGACCGATTACCACGATGGGACGATCAATCTGTGGGTAGAAAACGACGTCATCCGCTTGCCGGAAGGGGAGATTCTTTCAGTATTCAAGGATGTTACCGAACGACGCCAGGTTGAGGAATCGCTTCAGCTCTACGCCAAGATTTTCGAGCACAGCGGCGAAGCGATAATGGTGACCGATCACGCCAACCGGATTATTGCGGTCAACCCGGCTTTTGCCCGACAAACCGGTTATACGCTCAATGAAATTGCCGGCAAGAATCCCAAACTGCTGGCCTCCGGCCGAACGCCACAAGACACCTACCAATTGATGTGGGCTGCCCTGCAGAAAAGTGGCTACTGGCAAGGCGAGTTATGGGATCGCAACCGCAACGGCGGCATCTACCCGAAATGGGCGGCGATTTCCGCCATTCGCAACGAACAGGGTGGCATCACCCACTACATCGCCAGCTTTACCGACATCACTGATCGCAAGGTGGCCGAAGAGCGTATTGAACACCTGGCGCACCATGACAGCCTGACCGGCCTGTTCAACCGCTACAACCTGGAAATCCGTCTCTCGCAGAGCCTGCTGACGGCCCACCGTGAGCAGTCAAAACTGGCCGTGCTGTTCATCGATCTCGACCGTTTCAAGGTGATCAACGACACGCTGGGTCACCACATCGGTGACCTGCTGCTGATCGAAGTCGCCCGCCGCCTCAGACTATGCGTGCGCGAAAGCGACATCGTTGCCCGCCAGGGTGGCGATGAGTTCGTGGTTGTACTCAATGCGCTGGACCATCTGGACCGGGCATCGGCAGTTGCCGGGAAAATCCTGCACGCACTGGCGCAGCCTTACCATATCAACGGCGACCGCCTGCACTCCAGCCCAAGCATCGGCATCAGCATTTATCCGGACGACGGCGAAGATGCCGGCACACTGATGAAAAATGCCGATGCTGCGATGTATCACGCCAAGGAACAGGGTCGCAACAACCTGCAGTACTTCACTGCAGCACTCAACGAAGCAGCCGGCGAACGCTTGCAACTGGAACGCGAGTTGCGTGTCGCCATCGAACAAAAGCAGTTCGAACTGCATTACCAGCCACAGTTTGTCGCCAATGGCGCGACCTTCGACCGGCCATTTGCCGTGGAGGCACTGGTCCGCTGGCGCCACCCGAAACGCGGCCTGATCCCGCCAATCCGCTTCATCCCGATTGCCGAAGAAACCGGCATGATCGAAGTAATCGGCGAGTGGGTGCTGCAGGAAGCCTGCCGGCAACTCGCCCTGTGGAAAGCCGAAGATATCGGCCCACGTCGGGTCGCCGTCAATCTCTCGGCGCACCAGTTACGCAATCCGCAGTTGGTTGGCAATGTCGCCAAAGCACTCGAGCATTGCGGACTGCAACACGGCGAACTGGAACTGGAAATCACCGAGTCGGTGGCAATGAGCGATCCGGCCAGCGCCATCGAAAAACTGCAGGCCCTGCGCGATCTGGGCGTCACGCTGGCAATTGACGATTTTGGCACCGGCTATTCGTCGCTGGCCTATCTGAAGCGCCTGCCGATCCAGGTGCTGAAACTGGATCGTGAATTCGTCCGCGATATCGAAACCGACGAGAACGACGCGGCGATCAGCGCCGCCACCATCACGCTGGCGCACAGCCTTGGCCTGAAAGTGGTCGCCGAAGGGATAGAAACCGAAGGGCAAAGTCGCTTCCTGCGCGAACATCACTGCGACTTCTTGCAAGGCTACCTGTACGGTCGCCCGGAACCAGCCAGTGCGCTGAACGAACGCTGGCGAAAAAGCGAAACCTGAGCGCCAGACCAATCGGCGGCGCTGGCGGCAGGACAGCGCAGATCAGGACTTGAGCAGTTCCTCGCGCGCCCCCAGCCAGCGCTGCAGATGCTTTTCGGCCAGCGCCGGATGTTCGGTCAGCATTTCCTCGGCGACTTCGCGCGCCATCTCGACCAGGTCGGCATCCATTTCCAGATCGGCATAACGCAACAGCGGCACGCCGCTCTGCCGGGCGCCGACAAACTCGCCGGGGCCGCGAATCTGCAAATCCTGCCGGGCGATCTCGAAACCGTCGGTATTCTCGAAAATAATTTTCAGCCGCTGGCGGGCAATTTCGCCGAGCGGCCCGGCGTAGATCAGCACGCAGCTCGACTCGTACTGGCCGCGCCCGACCCGGCCGCGCAACTGGTGCAGTTGCGACAGGCCGAAGCGCTCGGCGTGCTCGATCACCATCAGACTGGCATTCGGCACATCGACGCCGACTTCGATCACCGTCGTCGCCACCAGCACATCAATCTCGCCAGCGGCAAAGGCGGCCATCACCGCCTGTTTTTCGTCGGCTTTCAGCCGGCCGTGCACCAATCCTGCGGTCAACTCCGGCAAATCGACCAAAAGCGCCGCGTAGGTATCCTGCGCCGTTTGCAACTGTAGTGCTTCCGACTCTTCGATCAAGGGGCAGACCCAATACGCCTGCCGCCCTTCCTCGACATGCTTTTTGACGAAGCCGACCACATCCTGGCGCCGGTTGTCGGCGACCAGCCGGGTCTTGATCGGCGTCCGGCCGGGCGGCAACTCGTCGAGCACGGTGACGTCGAGATCGGCGTAATAGCTCATGGCCAGCGTGCGCGGAATCGGCGTCGCCGACATCATCAACTGGTGCGGATTGTTGCCCTTGTTGCGCAGTGCCAGGCGCTGGGCGACGCCAAAACGATGCTGCTCGTCGATGATGGCCAGGCCCAGCCGGGCGAAATCCACACCATCCTGGATCAGCGCATGCGTGCCGATGACCAGTTGCGCATCGGCCGCCGTGGCCGCCAGTTGTTCGCGCTTGGCCTTGCTCTTCAGGCTGCCGGACAGCCAGGCGACCTTGACGCCGAGCGGCGCCAGCCAGTCCTTCAGTTTCAGGTAATGCTGCTCGGCCAGAATTTCCGTCGGCGCCATGAATGCGGCCTGCCAGCCGGCCGAGATGGCCTGACAGGCCGCCAGTGCGGCCACGATGGTCTTGCCGGCGCCGACATCGCCCTGCAACAGGCGCTGCATCGGGTAAGGCTGTGCCAGATCGCCGGCGATTTCGGCCATGGCGCGCAATTGCGCACCAGTCAGACCGAAGGGCAGGCTGTCGAGCAAACGAGCGCCCAGATTGTCTTTCGCCACCAGCACCGGCGCACCCTGTTCCCGGCGCGCGAGGTAAGCCCGACGCAAGGAAAGTTGCTGGGCCAGCACCTCGTCGAACTTGACCCGGCGCCAGGCCGGATGGTTGCGCGCATGCAAGGTATCGAGATCGGCATCCGGCGGCGGCTTGTGCAGGAAATGCAGGCTGCGCGCCAGCCCCGGCAATTTCAGGCGCAGGCGCACAACCTCGGGCAGCGTTTCGGAGAGATCGCCATCGACCAGCGCCCGGGCAATCAGTTTCTGCAATGCCGAATTGGCCAATCCTGCGGTCGACGGGTAAATCGGCGTCATTTCCACCGGCAGCGGCTGGTTCTCCGTTACCTGATGAAAACGGGGATGGACCATTTCCAAGCCGAAGAATCCGCCGCGCACTTCGCCGAAGGCACGGATGCGCGAACCGACACCGAGCACGGCCTGCTGGCTCGGGTAAAAGCTGAAGAAACGCAGCGTGATTTCGCCATACTCGTCAGCCGCCCGCACCACCATCTGTCGGCGCGGCTGATACTGCACTTCATTGCTCAGCACGACGACTTCGATCTGTACCGGCTCACCGGTAAACACGCGGTTCAACGAGGTGATCCGCGTTTCGTCCTCGTAGCGCAAAGGCAGGTGCACCAGCAAGTCGGCCTCGTTATACAGGCCGAGCTTGGCGAGCTTCTTGCGCAGCGCCTCGCTGGCGCGAATCGGCGCGACACCAGTAGCAGGAAGCCCGAGCACGACGCTCAGCCGATGAACATCACCGCATCCGCCTCGACCAGCGCACCACGCGGCAATTCCTTGACGCCAACGGCAGCACGCGCCGGGTACGGCTCGCTGAAATACTTGGCCATCGTCTCGTTGACCCGGGCAAAGTTGCCGAGATCGGTCAGGAAGACATTGAGCTTGACCACATTGGCCAGCGAACCGCCAGCGGCTTCGGCGACGGCCTGCAGGTTTTCAAAAACGCGAACGATTTGCGCATCGATGCCGTCTACCATCTGCATGGTCTGCGGGTCGAGGCCGATCTGCCCGGACATATAAACGGTGTCGCCGACCCGAACGGCTTGCGAATAGGTGCCGATGGCAGCCGGTGCATTCGGGGTAGCGATGATAGTCTTGGCCATGTTGATCTTTCTTCCGTGATTTGCAAAACCCATATTTTAGCCCCGAGGCAGCATGAACCCACGCATCGCATCCCTGGAAAAAATGCTTGACGGCCCGCGCGACGGTGCGCTGCTGCGTTTTTCACTAGGCAACGAATACCTGAAGGCCGGCGCACCAGATGCGGCGGCGAATGCCTTCCGTGCCGCCGTCGAACGCGACCCGAACTACTCCGCGGCCTGGAAAGCGCTAGGCAAGGCATTGGCCGAAGCCGGCGATAGCGCAGGCGCGACGAATGCGTACATGGCTGGTATCGAAATTGCCGAAGCGAGAGGCGATATCCAGGCCGCGAAGGAGATGAAAGTTTTCGCCCGGCGCCTGGCAAAAGCTGGCTGAGGCAACTCAGACTCAGTCAGCCCGCAGCCTCCCGCAAAATGGTGAATTTTTCCGGTTCGTGTTGATAGACAAGAACTTGCTATCGCCCGCCCTTCGGCGGCACCAACAGGCTTTCCACCCCCAACTCGCGTAACTTTTCCTGCGCAGCTGCCGCTTCTTGACGTGTCTTGAATGGGCCAACCTGGACACGAGCCTCGATCGACGAGGGAATGCCACTCAAGGTCAGTCTGGCATGCAACTCTTCGGCTCGCGCCGCGCTGGTAAATACGCCGGCCTGCAATACAAAACCAGAAAACAGCCGCGGCGAAGCTGCCGCTGCTGGCACCGACTCAATCACACGTGCTGTTGCCGCTGACGGTGCAGGTGACTGCGTTGGCGTTGGCGTTGGCGTTGGCGTTGGCGTTGGCGTTGGCGCAGCCTGGACACGCGGCCGAACAGTAGATGATTGCGATGACGGAGGAGCGACAGTTTTCTCTGGCATCGCAGTCGGCTCAGCTTTGGGCGTAGCGGCTTCGCTCGGTGCCAAGCGAGCGGGAACTCTGGCGACCGACGTTGCCTGCCTGGCGGGTTCGGTGACGGGGGCCGCAGACACCACGGGGGGCGGGGGTAGCTCTGCGGCGGAAGGCGCCACAGCGGATGATGTGTTTGGCTCCGCTGCCGGCAACGCTGCCGGCGTTGGCTCCGGCTCGATTTCCGCCGGCGTCACAGGTTGCGTCAACATTTTCTTTGGCACGACGGGCACGGGCCGGGTAAAAACCGGCAACTCTTCCTCGTCAGACGGCTGGGAAAAATGGTCGAACAGCCCAAGCATGCCGAGTAATATCGCGACCAGCCCCCCTGCGACGGCCAAGCGTTTGGCAAGCATGTTACGCATGTCCGACTCGTCGATTACTGTCTTGTCTGCACGCTCACCGGACTTTTTCTCTGCCATCGTTTTCCTCACTGCACCTGGCTGCGCGCCAACGCTACCACCAACTCGGCTTCGGCTCGTGCAATACCGCAACGTTCGGCGATCATCACGGCATCATAGCCCGCCACCGCCATCTGCATCGCATCGCCATAGATCGGCGATACCGTTTGGGTCGCCCGCAGGTGTGCCAAAGCATGCTGCATGTCTTCCCGCAAAGCAGATAGTTCACCCCGCATTACTTCGACTTCATCGCGTAGTTGTACGAGCTCTCTTTCCATGCCTTCGTACAACAACTCATTGGCCAGGCCAGGTGGTGGGGACTCAAGCTTGACAGGCTCTACTTCTTCGAGGCGAGGCTCCGTCGTTGAATTGATGACCGGTGCCGCTTCGGTTTTGTCGGCCGGCAAAGTCTTCTCTGGTACGTCCGTTATGACTGCCGGTGGTTGTTCTGCTGCCTTGTTCGCCAAACGCAGCATGCGAAACAGTACCAGGCCGATATAAAGGGCAACCACGACGATCAGTGCAAGCACCCCTTCGCGCACGCCGATCACCATGCCAGCCACCTCCAGCGAGGACAGATTGGCACCCAGCACGTTACCTTAATACCCGACGGAATACTGGACACCGACGATATGCGCACTGTTGTCGTATTTACCGATAGCATTCCCCTGCGCGATCTTCGGATCTTTCATGTACAGATAGGAATAACCGAGATCAACCACGCTTGCCCGACCCAACTTCCATTGCCCGCCCAGCGACAACCAGAGCCGGTCATTGTCCGGCACACGAACCGAGCGATCCCTTGAGTTGACCGGTGTACGGTCATAAGCCAGGCCAAATTTCAGCTTGGTCACGTCATTTGAGCGGTAAGCAGCCCCCCAGGCGATGCGCCAGGAGTTATCGTAGTTATAGACCTCGGCATTACCGAACTGCATGCCTGTGTTGCGATTGACGACGACCAAGCGATCCAGGGAATTCCAGCGGGTGTAGGAAAGATCGCCCATGGCCTCCCAACGATCGGAGACCTGCTGCCAGACGGAAAGAATGAACGTGCCCGGCAAGTCGAGGTCAGCCTTGACCGGCACGACAGCATTCACATGGCCTTTCAGGGTATGCCCGATGGCCGAGCGATAAGAGACGCCAACGCGCATGGCTGGCGAAAGGGTAAACAACGCACCGGCATTCCAGCCGTACGATGCGTCATCACCTTTCAGCACGATACCGGTGCTGGTCAGTTCACCATCGACCTTCTGATAGTTGAGCCCCAGGCCAAGCGATACTTTGTCATTGACTTTGTAGGCAACAGAAGGATTCAGATTGAGCGTCGTAAGCTCGGACTTGATGCCTTCCTGTTGCCCCACCCAGGCCGCCTTGTATTCGGTCGCCAGTCCAAATGGAGAGGAAAGACCGACACCGGCCGTCAAGGCAGGCGTCAGTTGCCAGCTAAGGTAAGCGTTAGGCACGCCATGCCAGCCCCCGGCATCACCGCCAGACGAACCGTTCAGCCCGCGAAAGCGAATCTGGCTCCCGATACCGACCAGTCCGCCAGAGATGTGGACGCCCTTGAGTTGCGTCATCCCGGCCGGGTTGAAAAACACCGTGCTGGCGTTATCCGCAATGGCAGCCGAGCCAGCATAGGCCGTACCCAAGCCACTCGCATTCTGCTCTCCAAGCTGAAATGCAGAGGCCGAGGCGACACCTGAAAAGGCCAGCAGAAGCAGGGTTGGTAGCGTACGCAAAGTGTTTTTGATCATTGCTTCGTTCCTCGAAGACTTTCCAATTGTTTAGCCGGCCGATTTTATTCCATTTTCGTTCAAATTTCGGCAGGCACTTCACGTTTGCCGCCGCCTTCATCAATGGCGACGTAGGTCAACTCGGCATGGGTCACCTTGACAGTAATCGGGTTGGCGTAATTTCTTTCGGCATAGACTTCGACGAAAACGGTAATCGAGGTTCTTCCGACATGAACAATTTCCGCATAGAAGCTGACAATGTCACCCACAGAAATTGCTTGGCGAAACTGAAATGAGTTGACCGAGACAGTCGCTACCCGACCGCGCGCTCGCCGCATCGCCGGAATGGCACCGGCTACGTCGACCTGGGCCATGACCCAGCCGCCAAAAACATCGCCGTTCTGGTTCAGATCGGCGGGCATCGGCACAACGCGCAGCGCCGGTTGACGATCAGGCAATTCAACACGTTCGTGATTCATGGTGCATCCTTAGTCAGGTCATATCCGCGATTCTCCCGGAAACCCGGCGTATTTCATATACTTTGGCTCTTTCCAAGAAGAGCTTCCCACCATGCGTCGTGCTACAGCCATGCCCAAACCGCCAACCGGCCAACCGCTTGGCGAAACCCATGCATGGCAAACACTGTGCGCACTCTTCCCGTATCTCTGGCAATACCGTCTTCGGGTCACTGCCGCACTCGCTTGCCTGATCGCCGCCAAGCTGGCAAATGTTGGCGTTCCCCTGGTTTTCAAGGAGATGATCGACGGTTTGAGTGGCGACGTTCTGGCATTGCCCGTCATGCTGCTCATGCTTTACGGCGCCTTGCGTTTCTCCAACTCGCTATTCACCGAGTTGCGCGAAATCCTCTTTGCCCGCGTAACACAACGGGCGATCCGCCAAGTGGCTCTGGAGGTTTTCCGCCATCTACACGCGCTCTCCCTGCGCTTCCATCTAGAGCGGCAGACCGGCGGTATTTCGCGTGACGTTGAACGGGGCACCCGATCGATCTCCAGCCTGATTTCATACACGCTTTATTCCATCCTGCCGACCTTGATCGAGATCGTATTGGTGCTCGGCATTCTGTACGTGCAATACGACATCGGTTTTGTCTTGATCACCGCCATCTCGCTACTGGCTTACGTTATTTTTACAGTAAAAGTCAGCAATTGGCGCATTGCCATCCGGCGTAACGTCAATGAATGCGACTCAGCGGCCAATACTCGTGCGGTCGACAGCCTGTTGAACTACGAAACGGTCAAATATTTCAACAATGAGGCGTGGGAAGCCAGACGCTACGACGAGCAATTACTCAAGCTGGAGGATGCAAGCACACGCAGCCAGACCACCCTTGCCTTTCTGAATCTTGGCCAGCAGGCAATCATCGCGCTCGGCGTAACTGCCATGATGTGGCGTGCCGCAGATGGCGTCGCACAGGGCACGATGACAATCGGCGACCTCGTCCTGGTGAATGCCTTCCTGATGCAGCTATACATGCCGCTCAACTTCCTCGGTATCGTCTATCGCGAAATCCGCCAGGCGCTTACCGATATTGAACGGATGTTCGGATTACTCAAGGAAAACCGGGAGGTTGCCGACGCACCAGGGGCGCTCGAATTACCCACCCAGCGCATGATGGATATCCGCTTTTCATCGGTTGATTTCGCTTACGAGTCCAATCGGCAAATTCTTCGCAACATCAGCATTTACATACCGGCAGGGCACACCGTTGCGGTCGTCGGCCCTTCCGGCGCCGGGAAATCTACGCTATCCCGACTGCTTTATCGTTTCTATGATGTCACTGGCGGCAGCATCCAAATCGGAGGGCACGATCTACGTCAAGTCACTCAGCACAGCCTGCGTGCTGCCATTGGCATCGTGCCGCAGGATACCGTGTTGTTCAACGACAGCATTCTTTACAACATTCGTTACGGACGCCCTGAAGCCAGCCTAGATGAAGTTATCGCCGCAGCACATGCCGCTAGCCTGCAGGATTTCATCGAGTCTCTTCCAGACAAGTACGAGACACGGGTTGGCGAACGCGGCCTGAAACTTTCCGGCGGGGAAAAACAACGCGTGGCAATTGCTCGAGCCCTGTTGAAAGACCCATCGGTTCTGATTTTTGACGAAGCCACTTCAGCACTTGATTCCCATACCGAACGAGCCATACAAAAGCAATTGGAGTTGGCAGCGATCGGTCGTACAACGCTGGTTATCGCTCACCGACTTTCTACGATCATGGGCGCCGACCAGATACTGGTAATCGATGATGGCCAAATACTGGAGAGTGGAACGCACATCGAGTTGTTGCTGAAAAATGGAAAATACGCCCAGATGTGGCGGCTGCAACAACAGGAGAGCCAAGACAAGCAAAGCTAGTGTCGCCGCCCATGATACGATCCTGCCCAATATCTGAGGTACGGTGAAACACTTTCATGTGACACGGTAGACGCGCCAGAGTTGATAGACTGCTTCCGACGAAAAATACAACTAACGATGACTAGCGCATTCAACAAAATTCGCGTTCTCGCAGTAGACGACAATCGAACCAACCTGCACATTCTGCAGGTCTTCCTGAAGAAGCTTGGTCACGACGTTATTCTTGCGGAGAATGGAGAAATTGCAGTTCAACGGTTCGAGCAGGAGCGCCCGGATCTCATACTGCTCGACATCATGATGCCAGTGATGGATGGTTTTGAAGCGGCTCGCCGCATCAAAGCCGGCAGCCAGGGGAAATGGGTACCGATCATTTTCCTATCGGCCCTGAATCGCGATGAAAACCTGGTCGAAGGTCTTGAGGCGGGTGCCGACGACTACCTGACTAAGCCAATCAACTTCGTCGTGCTGGAGGCAAAACTGCGTTCCATGCAACGTTCGTTGGCCTTGCAGCAAAGTGCCACGATCGCTTTCGAACGTTTGCAAGCAATTTCAGACAATGTGCTCGATGCTATCGTCACATCAGATAGCAATGGTTCGATTCTCACGGTCAACCACGCTACGTCGCGCATTTTTGGACGCACCGCAGAAGAGATGACCGGCCAACACATTTCCATACTTCTACCTGGCGCAAGCAAGGACAAAGTAAGCGGCCGTTTTCTGGAGCAACTGGCGAAACATACATCAGCACAAGGTATGGAGCGGGAAGCCTTTGCCCAGCATGGCAATGGGCGAAAATTTCCAGTCGAAATCGGCGTATCCGAGGTAAAAATCGATGCCGAAAAACTGTTCGTCAGTGTCATTCGCGATATCTCGGAACGTAAGGCTGCCGAGTTGAAACTTCAAGAGAATGCGAAACAGTTGCAGATCTACTTTGATCATAACCAGACAGAGCAACAACTCGCGCTCCGTTTGATGGAAAAGCAACTGCATCGTCCTGGCCTTGATGATCCCCGGATTCGTTATCGGGTGATGGCGACTGAAAACTTCAGTGGTGATATTGTTGCGGCATCCCGCTCTCCCGAGGGTCGATTTTATGCGCTTTTGGCAGATGCCACCGGCCACGGGCTGCCAGCGGCAATAAGCGTCCTCCCGGTACTGGCATTGTTTTATCGAATGACTCGCCTGAATCGTTCGATTACAGAACTTGTTATCGAGATGAATCAACAGCTAAGGGAATCAATTCCGGTTGGGCGCTTTGTCGCCGCAACCATCGTGTGCCTGGATGAACTCAGCCTGATTGGCGAAATATGGGTCGGAGGGACGCCGGAAGCCTTGATCATTGATCGCTGGGGACATCCTGCCAGGCATTTCCGCTCCGACAATCTTGCTTTAGGAATTCTGGATAGCCGCGACATCGAATGCCGGCCCGAAACCTTCGAATGGGCAAAGGAAAGCCAGCTACTCATGTATTCCGACGGCCTCCTGGAGGCAGAAAATGCACAGGGAAAACAATTTGGTCCGGAAGGTGTTCTAGCGGCCATCGCCAACACGTCACCAGAAAACAGGTTTCCAGCGCTAGAAAAAGCACTAGCCACGCACCTTGGCAGCAATAGTGCAGCGGATGATGTTTCCTTGATGATTATCGACTGCCCCTAAGCCTCGCTCGATCACCTCGGATAAATCAAGAATAAAAAAAGGCCGGATAAATATCCGGCCTTTTTAAAAACTCACGATTGCTGATTATTCACCAGCTTCGTCTGCAACTTCCACAGCTTCTGTCAGTTCTGGACGATCAACAAGTTCCACGAAAGCCATCGGTGCGTTGTCGCCAACACGGAAGCCACACTTCAGAATACGCAGGTAGCCACCCGGACGAGTAGCGTAACGTGGCCCAATTTCGGCGAACAGCTTAACGACGATTTCACGATCGCGCAAACGGTCGAAAGCCAGACGCTTGTTAGCGAGCGTCGGGTTACGTCCTAGTGTGATCATCGGCTCAACAACGCGACGCAGTTCCTTGGCTTTCGGCAACGTGGTTTTGATAGCCTCGTGACGGAGCAGGGAAACGGTCATGTTGCGCAGCATCGCCAAACGATGGCTGCTGGTACGGTTAAGTTTGCGAAGTCCATTGCGGTGACGCATGGTTAATCCTTTCTATGTTCTGCAGGCGTCCCTTGACAACCCTGGTCGAGAAAAGGCTTACGCCTTATCTAGACCGGCGGGCGGCCAATTATCCAGTTTCATGCCAAGCGTGAGCCCACGCGCGGCAAGAACTTCCTTGATTTCATTCAGCGATTTGCGACCCAGGTTGGGGGTCTTGAGCAATTCGTTTTCAGTACGCTGGATCAGATCGCCGATGTAATAAATATTCTCGGCCTTAAGACAGTTCGCAGAACGTACTGTCAATTCGAGATCATCTACCGGGCGCAACAACACCGGGTCAACCTGTGCAGGCTTCGAAGCCTCTGCCACTGGAGCAGTACCTTCAAGATCGGCAAAGACCGACAACTGTTCGATCAAAACGCGTGCTGCATAACGAATGGCTTCCTCCGGTTCGACAACACCATTGGTTTCGATATCAACAATCAGCTTGTCCAAGTCGGTACGCTGCTCGACGCGTGCATTTTCAACCGAATAAGCCACACGGCGAACGGGACTGAACGAAGCGTCCAGCACCAATTGCCCAATCGTCTTGGCATCACCCAGGTTGCGAACATTGCCGGGGACATAACCCCGACCTTTTTCAACCTTGATTTCCATCGACAATTTGCCGTTGGTCGACAGGTGAGCAATGACGTGCTCCGGATTGATGATTTCGACGTCGTGCGGCAAATCGATATCGCCAGCACGGATCACGCCCTCGCCTTCCTTTGCCAGCTTCAGGGTGACGACATCGCGATTGTGAAGCTTGAAAACGATCCCTTTCAGATTCAAGAGGATGTCAACGACATCCTCCTGAACACCGTCAATGGTCGAGTATTCGTGCAACACGCCGTCGATGGACACTTCCGTCGGTGCGTAGCCAGGCATCGATGACAACAAAATGCGGCGCAAGGCGTTACCAAGAGTATGTCCGAAACCGCGTTCAAACGGCTCCATGACCACTTTGGCTTCTACCGGCGAAACACTCTGTACGTCGATGATGCGTGGCTTGAGAAGTCCACTGCTTTGCATGGGCTTGATTCCTCTGCTTGCGGGTTACTTCGAATAAAGTTCGATGACCAGGCCTTCGTTCAGGGTTGCCGGCAACTCCGAACGTTGCGGCATAGCTTTGAACGTGCCCTTGCCTTCCTTGACATCGACAGAAATCCACTCCGGGAACCCGCGGGACTCAGCTGCTTCCAGTGCGGCCTTACAGCGCAAGGAAGCACGGGAACGGTCGGTCAACTGGACAACATCGCCAGGCTTCACCAAGTACGACGGAATGTTAACGCGCTTGCCGTTAACCAGAACGCCATTGTGACGAACGATCTGGCGGGATTCAGTGCGCGAAGCACCAAAGCCCATACGGTAAGCAACGGAGTCCAGGCGAGCTTCAAGCAACTGCAACAGGTTTTCACCGGTCTGGCCCTTGCGACGATCAGCTTCCGCAAAAGTACGACGGAACTGACCTTCCAATACGCCATAAACGCGACGGATTTTTTGCTTAGCGCGCAAGTGAACGCCATAGTCTGAAAGACGTGCACCTGACTTCTGGCCATGCTGGCCAGGGGCATAAGCACGGCGCTCAATAGCGCATTTATCGGTAAAACACTTTTCGCCCTTCAGGAACAGCTTTTCGCCTTCGCGGCGGCACTGACGGCATTTCGGATCGAGATTACGAGCCACTTGTCTTTCTCCTTAGATGCGGCGCTTCTTGGGCGGACGGCAACCGTTGTGCGGAACCGGCGTCACGTCGGAAATCGCGGTAATTTTCATGCCCAGCGCGTTGAGCGCACGAACAGAAGACTCGCGGCCCGGGCCTGGGCCCTTGATGCGCACTTCCAGATTTTTAACGCCACATTCCTGTGCAACCTTGCCAGCTGCTTCAGCGGCGACTTGAGCAGCAAACGGGGTGGACTTACGCGAACCGCGGAAGCCGGCACCGCCGGATGTTGCCCATGACAGCGCGTTGCCCTGACGATCGGTGATGGTGATGATGGTGTTGTTGAACGAAGCGTGAATGTGAGCAATGCCCTCGGCAACGTTCTTCTTTACCTTTTTGCGAACTTTGGTAGCAGTTTTAGCCATGTTCAGTCCCTATTACTTCTTACCAGCGATGGCCTTGCGCGGGCCCTTGCGGGTACGTGCATTGGTTTTGGTACGCTGACCGCGGCAGGGCAAGCCCTTGCGGTGACGCAAACCACGGTAACAACCGAGGTCCATCAGGCGCTTGATATTCATTGTGACTTCGCGACGCAGATCACCTTCAACGGTGAACTTTGCTACTTCATCACGCAGACGGTCCATTTCCGTATCGGAAAGGTCCTTCATTTTCGTGGTACGACCAACGCCAGCCGCATCACAGATTTTCTGTGCGCGGGTACGGCCGATGCCATAAATCGCCGTGAGGGCGATACAGGCATGCTGATGGTTCGGAATGTTTACCCCTGCAATACGGGCCATTGACTCACTCCAACATTTCTAAAATTAACGAATAAATTCGTCAGGAATTAACCCTGCCGCTGCTTGTGACGCGGATCCTTGCAAATGACGCGAACAACGCCTTTGCGACGGATCACCTTGCAATTGCGACAAACGCGCTTCACTGAAGGTTGCACTTTCATGTTTCACTCCTCGTCTGCGAGAGCTCGGAAGCAGCCGTGATTCCTTGCCCTGCGGTTTATTGCGTAGAGAACTTTTACTTGACCCGAAGAACGATTCGGGCCTTGCTTAAATCATACGGAGTCAATTGCACTTGTAACTGTCTTCCCTAGCCAAATTCGCATCTAACTCATGCAAACCCATGCGAAAACAACCCAAAGAGCGATATGTCCGTTTTCCAGCCTGACTTTGAAAGTTGCATTCGGGAGATTTTCGATGACCTCACCGCGCACATCGACAGAGTCGTCTTTCGCCATCTTGCCTATTTAATCATCGGGGCACCCTTGAAGTTTGCTTTCTTCAAGAGACTTTCATACTGGTGGGACATGACATAAGCCTGAACTTGTGACATGAAATCCATAGTAACCACAACGATAATGAGCAATGAGGTGCCTCCAAAGTAGAACGGAACGTTCCACTTCAGAATCAAAAATTCGGGCAGCAAACAAACCAAGGTGATGTAACCGGCACCAATCAAGGTTAGACGCATCAAAATCTTGTCGATGTACCGGGCTGTTTGTTCACCAGGACGAATACCGGGGACGAACGCACCACTTTTCTTCAAGTTATCAGCTGTTTCCTTGGAGTTGAACACAAGGGCCGTATAGAAGAAACAAAAGAAAACGATCGCTGCAGCGTACAACATCACGTAGATCGGCTGACCTGGCGACAATACTGCAGCAAAATCTTTCAACCATGTCATGGATTCACCCGAGCCAAACCAACCGGCTAATGTCGCGGGGAAAAGAATGATTGAGGAAGCGAAAATTGGTGGAATGACACCTGCCATATTCAGTTTGAGCGGCAAGTGCGAACTCTGTCCGCCGTACACCTTATTGCCAACCTGGCGCTTGGCGTAATTCACGAGAATCTTCCGTTGACCGCGCTCAACAAAGACAACAAAGGCGGTAACCACTGCGACAAGAACGCAGATTACGATAGCGGTCAATGGATGCATCGCTCCAGTTCGAACCAACTCAAGCAGACCACCAATTGCGCTAGGCAGTCCAGCGATGATGCCACCGAAAATAATAATCGAAATGCCGTTACCGATACCACGCTCGGTAATCTGCTCCCCCAGCCACATCAAAAACATCGTGCCAGTCAGCAGCGTGGAAACCGTTGTCAGGCGAAACAGGAAACCCGGATCGTTAACCAAGCCCGCCTGCGCTTCAAGCGCAACAGCGATACCGATACCCTGAAACAAAGCCAGCACAACCGTTCCGTACCGGGTGTACTGTGTAATCTTGCGCCGTCCTGCCTCGCCTTCCTTTTTAAGGGCTTCGAGCTGAGGACTGGCAACGCTCATCAATTGCATGATGATCGATGCCGAAATATAGGGCATGATCCCCAATGCAAAAATTGTGAATCGCGACAAGGCTCCACCCGAGAACATGTTGAACATGCCAAGAATGCCGCCCTGCTGCGAATTGAAAAGATCGGCCAGAACGTTGGGATCGATACCGGGCACGGGAATATGGGCACCAAGACGATAAACGACCAGTGCGCCAAGCAAAAACAAAAGCCTGCGCTTCAGATCGCCAAACTTCCCACCCTTACCAACGGTATTCGGATTTGCAGCCAACGTTCTAACCTTTCCTTACTTACTCGGCGACCGAGCCGCCGACTGCTTCAATAGCAGCCTTCGCGCCCTTGGTAGCGCCCACGCCTTTGAGGACAACCTTACGGGAAATTTCCCCCGAGAGAATCACCTTAGCCGACAACGCGTTGCCCGGGACGATACCCGCAGCTTGCAAAACGAGCAAATCTACCTCATCTACGGGCAGACGCTCGAGATCGGTAAGGCGAATCTCATAGTTGCGCGCGCGGGTCAGCGAATTGAAGCCGCGCTTCGGCAAACGCCGTTGCAAAGGCATCTGACCGCCTTCGAAACCAACCTTGTGGAAGCCGCCAGAACGAGACTTCTGTCCCTTATGACCGCGACCGCAAGTTTTGCCCAAGCCGGAACCGATACCCCGACCAACACGCTTGGCTGCCTTCTTGGAACCTTCAGCAGGCTTGATGGTATTCAGACGCATGGATTAGCCCTCGACCTTGACGAGATACTGAACCTTCTGAATCATGCCGCGAACGCAAGGCGTATCGACCAATTCAGAGGAGCTATTCAGCTTACGCAGACCCAAGCCACGCACAGTGGCGCGGTGGTCCTGCTTGGTGCCGATGACGCTCTTGACGAGCGTCACTTTGATTTTTTTGTCAGCCATGAGTTACCCCGTGATCTGTTCAACAGAGAGGCCACGCTTTGCAGCAATCTCAGCCGGCGTATTCACTTTCAACAAGCCGTCGATAGTCGCACGAACGATGTTGTAAGGATTGGTCGAGCCATGGGCCTTAGCCACCACGTTGGTTACACCAACAACTTCGAAAACAGCACGCATTGCGCCGCCCGCGATGATGCCCGTGCCTTCGGGAGCCGGTTGAATCATCACAGTAGTTGCACCGTGACGTCCCATAACGGTGTGATGAACCGTACCATTCTTCAGACTGACCTTGGCCATCTTGCGACGCGCTTCGTCCATCGCCTTTTGTGCAGCGACAGGCACTTCACGAGACTTGCCCTTACCCATGCCGATGCTGCCATCGCCGTCACCAACAACGGTAAGCGCTGCGAAACCGAGGATACGACCACCCTTCACCACTTTGGTGACACGGTTGACCGCAACCATCTTCTCCCGCATGCCATCATCGCGCTCTTCTGCGTGCTGGGGCTTCTTGTTTCTTTCAGGTTTAGCCATTTTCTAACCTATTCCTTTCGCGGCGATCAGAACTTCAGACCGGCTTCACGCGCGGCTTCCGCCAGCGCCTGAACACGACCGTGGTACTGCAGCCCGGAGCGATCAAATGCGACCTGCTCGACGCCAGCAGCTTTCGCACGCTCAGCAATCAGCTTGCCAACAATCGCGGCCGCCGCCTTGTTACCGCCATTGGCGAGATCGGCACGAACACCCTTGTCCAGTGTCGAAGCCGAAGCCAGCACCACGCCGCCGCAGGGCGAAATGATCTGAGCGTAAATGTGGCAGTTCGTACGATTGATACACAAGCGCACAGCCTTGAGCTCGGCGATTTTGGCCCGGGTTTTGCGGGCACGACGCAAACGTGCTTGTTTCTTGTTAAACATATGCCACCCTTACTTCTTCTTGGTTTCCTTGATAACCACCACTTCGTCCGAGTAACGCACGCCCTTGCCCTTATAAGGCTCCGGTTTGCGATACGCCCGAACTTCGGCGGCAACCTGACCGACTTGTTGCTTGTCCGCGCCCTTGATCAGGACTTCGGTTTGCGTCGGACACTCAACTTTTACACCAGCCGGCATTTTGTGTGCGACCGGGTGCGAAAAGCCAAGCGAGAGGTTCAGGACATCGCCCTGAGCCTGGGCGCGATAGCCCACACCGACCAGTTGCAACTTGCGCTCGAAACCCTTGGAAACACCAGTCACCATGTTGTTGATGCAAGCACGCATGGTGCCCCACATGGCGGATGAGTTTTCCACGCCTTCAACCTTGGAAACGACCACACTCTGGCCTTCCTGGCTAACCTTGACAGCGGGATTCGCGGCCATCTTCAGGGTACCCAAAGGCCCCTTGACGACGATCTGGTCGGCGACGCTGATTTCAACGCCTGCCGGCAGCACGATTGGATTTTTACCTACACGAGACATAGTGCTTCGCTCCTTAGGCCACGATGCAAAGAACTTCGCCACCAACACGGGAAGCGCGCGCTTTGCGATCGGTCATGACACCCTTCGGGGTTGACACGATGGCCACACCCAAACCGTTCATGACACGAGGAATGTCTTCAGCACCCTTGTAGATGCGCAGACCAGGCTTGGAGATGCGTTCGATACGCTCGATAACCGGGCGCCCAGCATAATACTTGAGCACGATTTCGAGAGCCGCTTTGCCATCATCTGACTTGCGAACAGCGAATTCATCAACGTAACCTTCATCCTTAAGCACTGCGGCAATAGCCACTTTCAACTTGGAAGAAGGCATGGACACAGACGCCTTTTCGGCGAGCTGGGCGTTGCGGATGCGGGTCAGCATGTCCGCGATAGGATCGCTCATAGCCATTCTGTATCTCCTATTACCAACTGGCCTTCACAACACCCGGAATTTCGCCGTTGAAGGCGAGCTCACGGATCTTGTGACGACACAGACCGAATTTACGAAAAACGCCACGCGGACGACCGGTCAGGGCGCAGCGATTGCGCAGACGGGATGGACTCGCATTGCGCGGCAAAGCCTGAAACTTCAGACGAGCTTCATAACGCTCCTCGTCCGACAGGCTTACGTTATTGAAGACGGCCTCAAGGGCTGCGCGCTTTTTGGCGTACTGCGCAACCATCTTGCGGCGCTTTTCTTCACGATTGATCAGAGCAAGTTTTGCCATGATTGCCTCAATTCTTGAACGGGAACTTGAACGCGGTCAGCAGGGCCTTAGCCTCTGCATCATTTTTCGCGGTCGTCGTGATACTGATATTCATCCCGCGGAGAGCATCGATCTTGTCGTATTCGATTTCCGGGAAGATGATCTGCTCTTTAACACCCATGTTGTAGTTGCCTTGGCCATCAAAGCCCTTACCAGCCACACCACGGAAGTCGCGAACACGCGGCAACGCAATAGTCACCAGACGATCAAGGAACTCGAACATGCGAGGACCGCGAAGCGTGACCATACAACCGATTGGATAACCATCACGAATCTTGAAACCAGCGATGGAAGTCCGGGCTTTAGTAGTAACGGGCTTTTGACCAGCGATTTTCTGCATATCGCCAACCGCATTCTCAAGAACCTTTTTGTCAGCTACCGCCTCACCAACACCCATATTCAGTGTGATCTTTGTGATACGCGGAACTTCCATTACGGACTTATACCCGAACTGCTTGGACAACTCGCCAACGACGGTGTCTTTATAAAACTGCTGCAAACGCGCCATGACTACCCCTTATGCGTTCACCAGTTCGCCGTTCGACTTGAACACGCGAACCTTGCGACCATCCTCGAGAGACTTGATGCCGACACGGTCAGCCTTCTTAGTCGCCGGATTGAACAGCGCAACATTGGAGATGTGAATCGGCATGTCCTTATCAACGATGCCACCTTGGACACCATTAATAGGGTTCGGCTTCACGTGCTTTTTGGCGCGATTTACGCCCTCGACCAGCAGATGCTCGTCATCGACACGGCGCAGAACAGTCCCGCGCTTGCCTTTATCTTTGCCAGTAATAACGACGACTTCGTCGCCTTTGCGAATCTTTTCCATTACGCTCTCCTTACAGCACTTCTGGAGCCAGGGACACGATCTTCATAAAGCGCTCGGTACGCAGTTCGCGAGTGACCGGGCCAAAGATACGCGTGCCAATCGGCTCGAGTTTGTTGTTGAGGAGAACTGCGGCATTACCATCAAAGCGCACCAGGGAGCCATCCGGACGACGCACACCCTTGGCGGTACGAACCACCACGGCGTTATAGACATCACCCTTCTTAACGCGACCACGCGGCGCCGCATCCTTGATGCTAACCTTGATAACATCACCAATGCCAGCATAGCGACGCTTCGAACCACCAAGCACCTTGATACACATAACTGAACGGGCGCCGGTATTATCGGCGACGTCCAGCGTCGTTTGCATCTGAATCATTTAAGTAAACTCCAACTTAATCCGCTGCGCGGTCAGTCTTGGAACCCGTACGGGTCGAACAATTTTGCCAAACACCATTTTAGGTGTTTGCAAAAAAGAAGCCGGATTATACCGGCTTCTTTACTGACTACGCAAGCATTTGGAAAATAATCGTCAGACGACGATAGCTTTTTCCAGAACAGTAGTTACAGCCCAAGCCTTGGTCTTCGAAACCGGACGGGTTTCGACGATTTCCACCAAGTCACCGGCTTTGGCTACGTTAGCTTCATTATGTGCGCTGTATTTCTTAGAGCGGACCATAACCTTACCGTACATCGGGTGCTTGACCTTACGTTCGACCAGGACGGTAACCGTCTTTTCCATCTTGTCGCTAACCACGCGACCAATCAGCGTACGCTTGATGCTGGAGGCTTCGCTCATTGCTGCACCGCCTTTTCACGGATGAGAGTACGAACGCGAGCGATGTCACGACGCACCTTGGACATTTGGCTGGTGTTGGACAGCTGTTGCGTAGCAATTTGCATACGCAGGCCAAATTGCGCCTTCAGCAGATCCAGCAATTCCTTATTGAGCTCGTCCACGCTCTTGGTTCTCAGTTCACTAGCTTTCATGATTACCCCAGATGACGAGTCACGAAGGTGGTGGAAATAGGCAACTTGGCAGCAGCAAGGGCAAATGCCTCGCGTGCCAGCGCTTCATTCACGCCATCCATCTCGTAAAGAACTTTACCCGGCTGAATTTCAGCAACCCAATACTCAGGATTGCCCTTACCGTTACCCATACGAACTTCTGCCGGCTTTTTGGAAACCGGTTTGTCCGGGAAAATACGGATCCAGATGCGACCACCACGCTTGATATGGCGGGTCATCGCACGACGAGCAGCTTCAATCTGACGCGCCGTCAAACGACCACGCCCGGTCGCCTTGAGGCCCCACTCACCAAACGATACCTTGGTGCCACGAGTCGCCAGACCTTCGTTACGTCCCTTGTGCTCCTTACGGAACTTGCGACGATTCGGTTGCATCATGTTAAGCACCTGCCTTTCTTACGCCGCGCTTTGCCGGCGCATCACCATCGGCCTTTTTGACCGTGCGAGTGCGTGGCTTATCGCCTTCCGGCTTACCCGGATTGCGACGCTGCCGGCGGTCATCAGCCGCTGGCTCTTCAACAGCAGGCTGCTCGTTACGATCAAGCATATCGCCCTTGTAGACCCAAACCTTGATACCAATAATACCGTAGGTAGTCAGCGCTTCAGACGTTGCATAATCAATATCAGCACGCAGCGTATGAAGCGGTACGCGACCCTCGCGATACCACTCGCTACGAGCGATTTCGGCACCGTTCAGACGACCTGCACTCATGACCTTGATACCCTGAGCACCAAGACGCATCGCATTCTGCATCGCACGCTTCATGGCACGACGGAACATGATGCGCTTTTCGAGCTGTTGAGCAATAGAGTCGGCGATCAACTGAGCATCAATTTCCGGCTTACGAATTTCCTCAATCGACACATGAACGGGAACGCCCATGATGCGCTGAAGATCCGTACGAAGTTGCTCAATATCCTCACCCTTTTTACCAATAACCACACCCGGACGGGCGGAATAGATGGTAACACGAGCATTTTTCGCCGGGCGCTCGATCAGTACGCGCCCAACTGAGGCATGAGCCAGCTTGCGCTTGAGATACTCACGAACCTTGACGTCTTCCTGCAACATGCCAGGAAAGTCTTTGCTGTTGGCAAACCAGCGCGAACTCCAGTTTTTAGTGACGGCTAGACGGAAGCCAGTCGGATGAATTTTCTGTCCCATGGCTCTTCCTTAGTTACCAACGGTCAGATAGATGTGACAGGTCGGCTTGACGATCCGATTGCCACGACCCTTGGCGCGCGCAGTAAAGCGCTTAAGCACCATGCCTTTTTCGACGTAAATGACTTTTACCTTCAGTTCGTCGATATCGGCACCGTCGTTGTGCTCAGCGTTGGCAATAGCCGACTCCAGCACCTTTTTAACGATAACGGCCCCCTTCTTCGGGGAAAAAGCCAGGATGTTTAGAGCCTGACCAACCGGCTTGCCGCGCACCAGATCCGCAACCAAGCGGCCCTTTTGCGCAGAGAGGCGTACGCCTCGCAGACTTGCACGAGTTTCCATGTCAGCTCCTTACTTCTTGGCCTTTTTGCCGGCGGTGTGACCCTTGAACGTCCGGGTCAGCGAAAACTCGCCAAGCTTGTGTCCGACCATATTTTCGGTGACAAACACCGGAATATGCTGCTTACCATTGTGGACCGCAATCGTCAGGCCGATAAACTCGGGGAGGATTGTCGAACGACGCGACCAGGTCTTGATCGGGCGCTTGTCATTGGTGGCGCGAACTGCTTCGACTTTGTCGATCAGATGCGCATCAATAAACGGGCCCTTTTTGAGAGAACGTCCCATTTCCTACCCCTTAACGCTTGTGACGGCGCTGAACGATCATGCTGTTCGTGCGCTTGTTGCTGCGGGTGCGGTAACCCTTGGTAGGCTGACCCCACGGATTAACCGGCACACGACCTTCGCCAGTTTTGCCTTCACCACCACCATGCGGGTGATCGACCGGGTTCATTGCAGTACCACGGACCGTCGGACGAATACCACGCCAGCGCATCGCGCCGGCCTTGCCAAACTTGCGCAAGTTGTTTTCTTCGTTACCAACCTCACCAATCGTAGCGCGGCATTCGACATGAACCCGACGAACCTCACCGGAGCGCAAACGAATCTGGGCATAAGTACCTTCGCGAGCCAGCAACTGCACCGACGTACCAGCCGACCGGGAGATTTGCGCACCTTTGCCCGGCAGCATTTCAACGCAACAAATCGTCGTACCGACCGGAATATTGCGAATCGGCAATGCATTGCCCAACTTGATTGGCGCCTCGGAACCGCTCATGATCTGCTGACCAACCACCATGCCCTTGTTGGCAATGATGTAACGACGCTCACCGTCCGCATAACAGACGAGTGCAATGTTCGCGGTGCGATTCGGGTCGTATTCCAGACGTTCAACCTTGGCCGGGATGCCGTCCTTGGTCCGCTTGAAATCAATAACGCGATACGCTTGCTTGTGCCCACCACCCTGGTGGCGCACGGTAATGCGACCGTTGTTATTGCGACCGGCATTCTTTGATTGCGATTCGACCAACGCCGCGAATGGCTTGCCCTTATGCAGATGAGCATTGACGACCTGAACCACGGCACGACGGCCGGGGGAAGTCGGCTTGACTTTAACGAGTGCCATTAGGCATTCCCCCCTTCAACAAAGTTGATTTCCTGGCCAGCCTTCAAGCAGACATAAGCCTTCTTCCAACCCTTACGACGACCGGTTGCGCCCTTGAAGCGCTTGACCTTGCCTTTGACGTTTGCAACCTGAACAGAGTCAACTTCGACCTTGAACAGCAACTCAACGGCAGATTTAATTTCCGGCTTGGTTGCATCACTGGCGACGCGAAAAATAACCTGGTTATTTTTCTCGGCAACGTAGGTTGCCTTTTCGGAGATTTGCGGCGCCAACAGCACCTGCATCAGACGTTGTTGATTCATCCCCACATCTCCTCGAACTTGGCGATCGCGCTCTTGGTGACCAGCACCTTGGCGAAGCGAACCAGCGAAACCGGGTCAGCCTCTTGTGCCTCGAGCACCAGAACATTGGGCAGATTACGCGAAGAAAGGTACAGGTTTTCGTTCAACGCATCAGTAATAACCAAGAGGTTGCCCTCGAGACCCATACTCTTTAGCTTTTGCGAGAACAACTTGGTCTTCGGCGCATCCACAGCAATATCATCAACCACCACCAGACGATCCTGGCGAGCCAACTCGGAGAGAATCGCTGCCATACCGGCGCGGAACATCTTCTTGTTAACCTTTTGGCTGTAATTCTGCTCGGGAGAGTTCGGGAAGATGCGACCACCCCCACGCCACAACGGGCTACCGTTGCTACCAGCGCGAGCACGACCAGTACCCTTCTGACGCCACGGCTTGGTGGTGGTATGACGAACTTCCGAACGATCCTTCTGCTTGCTATCAGCTGAGCGACCGTTAGCCTGATAGGCCACGACGAGCTGATGAACTAGCGCCTCATTGAATTCACGCCCAAACAGCAAATCCGAAGCCTGCAACTTAGCAGCTTCCAGACCCTGTTCATTAATAACCTTAAGTTCCATGTCGCCCCCTTAAGCCTTGACTGCCGGACGCACGACGACATCAGAACCCTTGGAACCCGGCACTGCACCGCGCACCAACAATAACTGACGTTCTGCATCAACGCGAACGATGGTCAAACCCTGCATCGTGGACTGCACATCACCCATGTGACCAGCCATGCGCTTACCCGGGAAAACACGACCGGGATCCTGCGCCATACCAATGGAACCCGGCGCGTTATGCGACAGCGAGTTACCGTGAGTAGCACGATTGGAACTGAAATTGTGACGCTTAATGCCGCCCTGAAAACCCTTACCGATAGAAGTGCCGGACACATCGACTTTTTGCCCTTCAGCAAAAATAGTGACAGCCACTTGATCGCCCGCCTTGAAAGAAGCAAGTTGATCAGCATCGATCTGGAATTCCTTGAGCACATGCCCGGCTTCCACACCTGCCTTGGCCAGATGGCCAGCCAGGGGCTTGGAAACACGAGAGGCACGGCGCTGGCCGAATGCGACCTGAATGGCTGCGTAGCCATCGATCTCCGGCGTTTTTACTTGGGTCACGCGGTTGTTTGACACGTCAAGCACAGTTACCGGGATGGACGCGCCATCTTCAGCAAAAATGCGAGTCATGCCAACCTTGCGACCAACAAGGCCTAGACTCATGGTTATTCTCCTCATCGCCGGCTGCGATTGGCCGGTCGATGTAAAACAACAAATGGGCAACCGTTGCCGGCCACCCCCGAAAGGCGCGGATTATATCCGCAATACTACAATTACTGCAACTTGATTTCGACGTCTACGCCAGCCGGCAGATCCAGCTTCATCAGCGCATCTACCGTTTTGTCGGTCGGATCAACGATATCCATCAAACGCAGATGGGTACGAATCTCGAGCTGATCACGGGAAGCCTTGTTAACGTGCGGCGAACGCAGGATGTCAAAACGTTGTTTGCGGGTCGGCAACGGCACCGGGCCACGAACGACGGCACCGGTACGCTTGGCAGTTTCAACGATCTCCTGAGCAGACTGATCGATCAGACGATAGTCAAAGGCCTTCAGACGGATACGGATTTTTTGGCTTTGCATTTTTTGGCTTCCAAAAGAGCGATGGGGCAGCAAGCTTGCCGCCCCGGGTTTTTCAAAAGAGCAATTACTCGATGATCTTGGCAACGACGCCGGCGCCGACGGTACGACCACCTTCACGAATCGCGAAGCGCAGACCTTCTTCCATGGCGATCGGCGCAATCAGCTTGACCGTCATCTGGATGTTATCACCTGGCATGACCATTTCAACGCCTTCCGG
>NZ_JAVBXX010000011.1 GCF_030824335.1 Azonexus sp. | reverse complement strand
CTGCGCGAAGAGGGTTACAAGGTCATCCTGGTGAATTCCAACCCGGCGACCATCATGACCGACCCGGAAATGGCAGACGTTACCTACATCGAGCCGATCACCTGGCAGGTGGTCGCCAAGATCATCGAAAAGGAACGCCCGGATGCGCTGCTGCCGACCATGGGCGGCCAGACCGCGCTGAATTGCGCGCTTGATCTCGACCGCGAAGGCGTGCTCGAAAAGTTCAAGGTCGAACTGATCGGTGCTTCCAAGGAAGCCATCGACAAGGCCGAGGATCGCCAGAAATTCAAGGACGCGATGACCAAGATTGGTCTCGGTTCAGCCAAGTCGGCCACCGCGCACAGCATGGAAGAGGCTTACCAAGTGCAGGCCGTGATCGGCTTCCCGACCATTATCCGGCCGTCTTTCACGCTCGGCGGCACCGGTGGCGGCATCGCTTACAACATGGAAGAGTTCGAGACCATCTGCAAGCGCGGTCTTGAGGCCTCGCCGACCAACGAGCTGCTGATTGAAGAATCCATGCTCGGCTGGAAGGAATACGAGATGGAAGTGGTCCGCGACAAGGCGGACAACTGCATCATCATCTGTTCGATCGAAAATCTCGATCCGATGGGTGTGCACACCGGCGACTCGATCACCGTCGCCCCGGCCCAGACGCTGACCGACAAGGAATACCAGATCCTGCGTAACGCCTCAATCGCCGTGCTGCGTGAAATCGGCGTTGATACCGGCGGTTCGAACGTGCAGTTCTCGATCAACCCGAAGGACGGCCGGATGATCGTCATCGAGATGAATCCGCGGGTGTCGCGTTCGTCGGCGCTGGCCTCCAAGGCCACCGGCTTTCCGATCGCCAAGATCGCCGCCAAGCTGGCTGTTGGCTATACGCTGGATGAACTGGCCAACGACATTACCGGCGGCAAGACACCGGCCTCGTTCGAGCCATCGATTGACTACGTCGTTACCAAGGTGCCGCGTTTTGCCTTCGAAAAATTCCCGCAGGCCGACAATACGCTGACCACGCAGATGAAGTCGGTTGGCGAAGTCATGGCCATTGGTCGTACCTTCCAGGAATCCTTGCAGAAAGCGTTGCGCGGTCTGGAAGTCGGCGTTGATGGTTTCAACCTGAAGACCGTCGATCCGGAAACCATCGACGAACAACTGGCGCGCCCGACGCCGGATCGCCTGTGGTACGTGGCCGATGCTTTTGGTATCGGTATGTCGGTCGAGAAGGTTTTCGAACTGACCAAGATCGATCCCTGGTTCCTGGTGCAGATCAAGGAAATCGTCGATCTCGAACTGGAGATCGAAAAACGCGATTTGTTGTCGTTGACCGCAGAAGAACTGCGTTTCCTGAAGCGTAAGGGCTTTGCAGACCGTCGTCTGGCGCATCTGACCAAGACGAGCGAAACGGCGGTGCGCGAACGTCGCCACGAGTTGAAGGTCCGTCCGGTGTACAAACGCGTCGATACCTGCGCTGCCGAATTCTCGACCGATACCGCCTACATGTACTCGACCTACGAGGACGAGTGCGAGGCCAATCCGACCGACAAGAAGAAGATCATGGTGTTGGGCGGCGGTCCGAACCGTATCGGCCAGGGCATCGAATTTGACTACTGCTGCGTGCATGCGGCGATGGCGATGCGCGAAGACGGTTACGAAACCATCATGGTCAACTGCAACCCGGAAACCGTGTCTACCGACTACGACACTTCGGATCGCCTGTATTTCGAGCCGCTGACGCTGGAAGACGTGCTCGAAATCGTCGCCATCGAAAAGCCGGTCGGCGTCATCGTCCAGTACGGTGGCCAGACGCCGCTCAAGCTGGCACTGGCGCTGGAAGCCAACGGCGTGCCGATCATCGGCACGACGCCGGAGTCGATCGACATCGCCGAAGACCGCGAACGCTTCCAGAAACTGCTGCACGAGCTCGGCCTGAAGCAGCCGCCCAACCGCACCGCCCGCACCGAAGAGGATGCGCTGCGCCTGGCGGCCGAAATCGGCTATCCGCTGGTCGTTCGTCCGTCCTATGTGCTCGGTGGCCGCGCCATGGAAATCGTCCATGAGCAGAAGGACCTCGAGCGCTACATGCGTGAAGCCGTCAAGGTTTCGCATGATTCGCCTGTCCTGCTTGATCGCTTCCTGAACGACGCCGTCGAGTGCGACGTCGATGCGCTGTCCGATGGCGACGAAGTCATCATCGGTGGCGTCATGGAGCACATCGAGCAGGCTGGCGTGCACTCCGGCGACTCGGCTTGTTCGTTGCCGCCGTATTCGCTGGGCAAGGCCGTGCAGGATGAACTGCGTCGGCAGACCAAGCTGATGGCCAAGGCCTTGAATGTGTGCGGCCTGATGAATGTGCAGTTCGCCATCAAGGACGAAGAGGTTTATGTCCTCGAAGTGAATCCGCGTGCTTCACGTACCGTGCCTTTTGTTTCCAAGGCGACCGGTCTGCAACTGGCCAAGATCGCGGCGCGTTGCATGGCGGGACGCAGCCTGAAGGATCAGGGGGTTACCAAGGAAGTGATTCCGCCGTATTTCTCGGTCAAGGAAGCCGTTTTCCCCTTCGTCAAGTTCCCTGGGGTCGACACCATTTTGGGCCCGGAAATGAAGTCGACCGGCGAAGTCATGGGTGTCGGCGTTACTTTTGCCGAAGCCTTCGTCAAGTCGCAACTTGCTGCCAGCGTCAAGCTGCCGAAGACCGGGAAGGTTTTCCTGTCGGTCAAGGATAGCGACAAGGCCAAGGCAATCGAGATTGCTCGTCATCTGCATGAAGCCGGATTCCATCTGGTGGCGACGCGCGGTACGGCGCACGCCATCGATGCAGCCGGTTTGCCGGTGCAGCCGGTGAACAAGGTGACAGAAGGTCGGCCGCACATCGTCGATATGATCAAGAACAATGAAATTGCCTTGATCATCAATACGGTGGAAGAGAAGCGTGGTGCGATCAACGACTCACGTTCGATTCGTACCTCCGGTTTGCAGGCACGGGTGACGATGTACACGACGATCTGGGGTGCTGAGGCAGCTGCCGAAGGTATCCGGAATCTCGGTGAACTTGTGGTGTATCCGATCCAGACGCTGCATCAGCAGTTGCACTGAGACCAATCTGAATTGCCGCCGGGTAGCCCGTTCGGGCGCCGGCGGTTTTGCTTTTGCAGGGAAAAATATGAGTAAAGTCCCGTTGACCGTAAAAGGTGCTGAAAAACTTCGCGAGGAGTTGCACCGTTTGAAGACCGTCGATCGTCCTTGGGTAATCGGGGCAATCGCCGAAGCACGCGCGCATGGTGACCTGTCGGAAAATGCCGAATACGATGCGGCGAAAGAGCGCCAGGGTTTTATTGAAGGACGTATTCAGGAAGTCGAGGGCAAGTTGTCGAATGCCCAGATCATTGATCCGACCTTGCTTGATGCAGATGGTCGATGCGTGTTTGGTGCGACGGTGGATATCGAAGATCAGGATTCCGGTGCCGCCGTGACTTACCAGATCGTTGGTGAGGATGAGGCGGACATCAAGGCGAACAAGCTTTCGGTCAATTCGCCGATGGCGCGGGCACTGATCGGCAAGTATGCCGGCGATATCGCCCAAGTCCAGGCGCCGGGCGGTATTCGTGAATTCGAAGTGATCGACGTCCGTTACGAGTAATTGCTGGTGCGCCGCATTTCCGAAGCCCTGTATTTGTTTGTCATCACCTTGTGGGTTGGCGGGCTTTGGGCCGTTGGTTATCTGGTGGCGCCCGTTCTTTTCTCTCAACTGGCTGATCGCCAGTTGGCCGGCATGCTGGCAGGCAAATTATTTGCGTTGATCGCCTGGATTGGTTTGGGGGCAGCGGCTTATCTGGTGGTGTTTTTGTTTGCTCGCTGGGGTGCCCGGCTGTTTCGCTTGGCTGTCTTCTGGTTGGTGATTTTGATGGCCGGGATGGCAGCCCTTCAGCTTTTTGGTATTCAGCCTTTGATGGCGCAGTTAAAGCTTGATGCATTGCCCCGTGAGGTGATGGAAAGCGTGCTGCGCGACCGATTTGCTACCTGGCATGGCGTGTCCAGCATTCTCTACCTGATGCAGAGTCTGCTGGGCTTGTGGCTGGTGCTCTGGAGTGCTCGCGGAACGCGCTGATCAGCCCTGAAAGCTGCGTTTGGTACGGTGTGGGGCAGAGGCTGGGCGTCGGCTAGTTTTGGATTTTTCGCCGCTGCTGGTTTTGCCATCAGCCGGATTGGGGCGATAGACGACGAGAAGTTTTCCGATATGCTGCACTGCTGCGGCATTCAGTTCGGTGCAGATACGCTCCAGATAGGCGAGGCGATCTTCCCGGCTGTCACCATAGACCCGAACCTTGATCAGTTCGTGCGCCTTGAGGTTGGTATCTATTTCCTTCAGGACGCTATCGGTGAGACCATTCTCGGAAATGGATACAACAGGGTTCATGCCGTGAGCGCGAGCGCGCAGTTCACGACGTTGGACAGACGATAATTGCAGCATGGAATAACCTTTCAAAAACGGCATTTTACCGAATGAAGAGAACCAGAACCAGCAAGGCTTGGATGCGTGAGCATATCAATGATACTTATGTCCAGCTAGCAAGGAAGGAAGGTTGGCGTTCGCGTGCCGCTTTCAAGCTGATGGAGATTGACGACAAGGACAAACTGCTCAGGCATGGAGAGGTTGTGGTTGATCTGGGGGCGACACCCGGCGGCTGGTCTCAGGTTGCTGTAAAAAGGGTTGGTGGTAGCGGATTGGTGTTTGCGCTGGATTTGCTGGAAATGGAGCCGATTCATGGGGTGAACTTCATTCAGGGCGATTTTCGCGAGGATGATGTACTCAATCAGTTGAAAGAAAAACTGGGTGATCGGCGAGTGGGGCTTGTAATGTCTGATATGGCCCCCAATATGTCAGGTGTTCCTTTGGTTGATCAAGCCAGAATCATGCACTTGGCTGAACTTGGCCTTGAATTTTCTCGGGAGCACTTGAAACCGGATGGTGCTTTTCTGGTCAAAGTGTTTCAGGGCAGCGATTATGAGTCTTTCGTGAAAGCATTGCGCGAGACTTTCAAAACGGTCGCAGTGCGTAAACCCGACGCTTCGCGTGACCGTAGTGCGGAGATTTACCTGCTAGGTCGTACATTGCGTTGACTGTTTTGATTAGAATGATGTTTTTTTCGCTCGACGTATCAGAAGGAGTGCACGCTTGAACAACATGTTCAAAAATCTCGCGGTCTGGATGGTAATCGGCCTTGTGCTGATGACCATCTTCAACCAGTTCAACACCCGCCAGGTCGCTACCGGTGCGGTTGAGTACTCCGAGTTTCTCGAAGAAGTGAAGCAAGGGCGTATCTCGAAGGTGATCATGGAAGGCCGCACGCTGAAAGCCACGACGAGCGAAGGAAAACGGATCACCAGTTATGCGCCACCGGATCTTTGGCTGGTTTCCGATTTGCTGAAGCATGGTGTGAAAGTTGAAGCCAGGCCTGAAGAGGAGCCGTCGTTCCTGATGAATATTTTCGTCAGCTGGTTCCCTATGCTGTTACTGATCGGTGTCTGGGTGTTTTTCATGCGCCAGATGCAGGGGGGCGGCAAGGGTGGCGCTTTCTCCTTCGGTAAGTCGAAGGCGCGGATGATGGACGAGTCTACCAATGTCATCACATTCGCAGATGTGGCAGGCTGCGATGAGGCGAAAGAGGAGGTTCAGGAAGTTGTCGATTTCCTGCGCGACCCTTCCAAATTTCAGAAACTCGGTGGCCGTATTCCCAAAGGGATTCTGATGGTTGGTAATCCGGGTACGGGCAAGACGCTGTTGGCCAAGGCTATCGCAGGCGAGGCCAAGGTGCCTTTCTTCAGCATCTCCGGTTCGGATTTTGTCGAAATGTTTGTTGGCGTTGGTGCAGCGCGTGTGCGCGACATGTTTGAAAATGCCAAGAAACATTCGCCATGCATCATCTTCATTGATGAAATTGATGCGGTTGGTCGTCATCGTGGCGCTGGACTGGGTGGTGGCAACGATGAGCGAGAGCAGACGCTGAATCAGTTGCTGGTCGAGATGGACGGTTTTGAGGGGCATAGCGGCACGATTGTGATTGCTGCAACTAATCGTCCCGATATTCTTGATCCGGCGCTGTTGCGTCCAGGGCGTTTTGACCGCCAGGTTGTCGTGCCTTTGCCGGATATTCGTGGTCGCGAGGAAATTCTCAAAGTCCATATGCGCAAAGTGCCTATTGCCGGTGACATCAAGGCTGACGTCATTGCGCGTGGTACGCCGGGATTCTCCGGTGCAGATCTGGCTAATCTGGTGAATGAAGCCGCACTGTTTGCTGCCCGTCGCAACAAGCGTCTGGTGGATATGGACGATTTCGAGATGGCCAAGGACAAGATCATGATGGGGGCCGAGCGCCGCAGCATGGTCATGACTGAAGAAGAGAAGATGAATACGGCTTATCACGAATCAGGCCATGCCGTGATCGCCAAGCTGATGCCAAAGTCCGATCCGGTGCACAAGGTCACAATCATTCCGCGTGGTCGCGCGCTGGGTCTGACCATGCAGTTGCCTGAGCAGGATCGCTATGCTTATGATCGTCAATATCTGATGAGTCGCATTGCGGTGCTGTTTGGCGGCCGGATTGCCGAGGAGTTGTTCATGGATCAGATGACGACCGGCGCTTCGAATGATTTCGAACGGGCTACCGCGATGGCTCGTGACATGGTGACGCGCTATGGCATGTCAGATTTGGGTGTGATGGTATATGGCGAAAATGAAGGCGAGGTGTTCCTTGGCCGCTCGGTAACGCAGCACAAGAACGTTTCCGAGGCGACCATGCAGAAAGTTGATGCTGAAATTCGTCGTATCATCGACGAGCAATATACCTTGGCGCGCCAGCTCCTTGAAGCAAATCGCGACAAGGTTGAGGCGATGACCAAGGCGCTGCTTGAGTGGGAAACCCTTGATGCGGAGCAGATTGATGACATCATGGCTGACAAGCCACCGCGTCCGCCAAAACCGACCCAAAGCGTTTCGCGTCCGAGTGCGTCGGATGAGACGCCCGGTTCGGAACCGACAGCGCCAGCAACGGCTTGATTTGACGCAAACCTGACAGGCCGGGAGTTTTCTCCCGGCTTTTTTATTATGAACATACTAAATTGCGGTAGTTATCGCTTCGAACTGAATCGTCCCTTGGTGATGGGGATAATTAACCTGACGCCAGATTCATTTTCGGGTGAAGGAATTGTGGGTGATGTTGATCGGGCGATTGCGCATGCCCGACGGCAATATGAGGCCGGTGCCGATATTTTGGATATCGGCGCAGAATCTTCGCGACCGGGTGCCGTTCCTACGTCGGAGAAAGAAGAGTTGCAACGCCTGTTGCCAGTTTTGCGCGTGATAACCCAATGGGGGGTGCCGGTTTCTGTTGATACCTATAAAGCAGGTGTGATGGATGCCGCTCTGCGGGCTGGCGCCAGCATGATCAACGACATCACTGCGCTCACTTCGCCGGAGTCGCTGGCGGTTGTTGCGGGCAGCGATTGCGCGCTTTGCGTTATGCACATGCAGGGCTTGCCGGGCACAATGCAGCAGGCGCCAGTCTATGGCGATGTGGTTGCAGAAGTTGGCAGGTTTTTGCGTCTTGCGGTCGACCGCTGTTCTGCTGCAGGAATCGATCGGCAGCGTATTGTGGTCGATCCTGGTTTTGGTTTTGGCAAAAGTCTGGCGCACAATTTGGCATTGTTTCGCGCGTCGACCGCAGCAGAGTGGTTGGGCTTTCCCGTGCTGGTTGGTGTGTCGCGTAAATCCATGCTGGGGGAGATTACCGGCCGTCCAGTCAATCAAAGACTCGCTGCCAGCGTGGCAGCGGCGCTGATTGCGGTGCAAAAAGGTGCTGCTATCGTGCGTGTGCACGATGTGGCTGAAACTAGGGATGCCTTGGCTGTTTGGTCGGCAATCGATCAGGGGGAGTGATATGAGCAGAAAATATTTTGGTACGGATGGCGTGCGCGGGCGGGTGGGGTTGTCTCCCATTACACCGGATTTTGTGATGCGGCTCGGATTTGCTGCCGGGAAGGTTTTCCTTGATCGCTGCACAATGCCTGCAGGAGAGCGCCCAAGCGTATTAATCGGCAAGGACACCCGGGTTTCGGGTTATATGCTTGAGTCGGCACTTGAGGCGGGTTTTTCTGCGGCTGGTGTCGATGTATGTCTGGTAGGGCCAATGCCAACGCCGGCAGTGGCCTATCTGACAAGAGCGTTACGCTTGCAGGCGGGTATTGTGATTTCCGCTTCGCACAATCCTTATTACGATAATGGGATCAAGTTTTTTTCCGCCGTCGGTACCAAATTGCCAGATGAGGTCGAGCAGGCGATTGAAGCGGGAATTGATCAGCCAATGTCGTGTGTCTCATCGGCTGAGCTTGGTCGGGTAAAGCGCATAGACGACGCACGCGGCCGTTACATCGAATTCTGCAAGAGTACTTTTCCTAACGAGTTCGATTTGCGTGGCCTGAAAATAGTAGTGGATTGTGCGCATGGTGCTGCTTATCACATTGCCCCGGATGTTTTTCATGAGCTGGGTGCAGAGGTTGTTGCCATCGGCGCGCAGCCGAATGGCTTGAATATCAACGCAGAGGTTGGTGCAACCGCACCACAGGCATTGCGCGAGGCTGTTTTGGCCAATCGTGCCGATCTGGGGGTTGCCCTGGATGGTGATGCTGATCGTCTGCAAATGGTCGATGCCGAAGGTAATCTCTATGACGGTGACCAGTTGTTGCTGGCAATCGTGCGTAGTCGAGCGAAAAAAGGTCCGGTGCAGGGGGTGGTTGGGACTTTGATGAGCAATTTGGCACTTGAGCATGCATTGGCCGAATTGGGTATCCCGTTCGTGCGTGCCGCTGTCGGAGATCGTTATGTAGTAGAGATGTTGCACCGGAATGGGTGGTTGTACGGCGGGGAAAATTCCGGGCACATCCTTGCCTTGGATCGTCATTCAACTGGCGATGGCATTGTGGCTGCTTTGCAAGTCCTGGCGGCGTTGAAGGAGTTGGGCGGTGATCTGAAGTCGCTTCTTGGTACTTTGGTGCTTTACCCGCAACGTCTGATTAATGTGCCGGTAAATAAAGGCTTCAACTGGGCTGACTGCCCGTCTGTGCTTGAGGCGCAACGAGAGGCTGAGCGCCGCATGGCTGGGCGGGGTAGGGTGCTATTGCGGCCGTCTGGTACGGAGCCACTGCTGCGCGTTATGGTTGAAGGGGAGGATTCGCGCGATGTGGCGGAAGTGGCGGAAGCGATTGCCATGGCCGTGAGGGCGGCTGCTTCGGGTGGGGAGTGATTGGTTCGAAGATTGACCGCCAAGCTTGACGGTCGTTATAATCCTAAGGTTTTTCCCGTTGGGATTTGTCCTTTATGCGCCGCAAGCTAGTAGCAGGAAACTGGAAAATGCATGGCAGCTTGTCTCTTAATGAGCAACTGTTGCGTGAGCTTGTGCTGGGTGTGCAAGGATTGGAATGTGACGTTGCGGTTTTTCCCCCGTTCCCGTTTTTGGCTCAAGCGCAAGTTTTGCTTGACGGAGCGGCGCTGTGTCTGGGGGCGCAGACTGTTAGTCAGCATTCCTTTGGAGCATTTACCGGGGAAGTGTCACCCGGTATGCTCAAGGAATTCGGTTGTCGTTATGTGCTCGTAGGACACTCCGAGCGGCGCACGTTGTTTGCTGAGTCGGACGATTTGGTTGCGGCAAAATTTCTTGCGAGCAGAGAGTCGGGGTTGATTCCGGTGCTTTGTGTTGGTGAGACGCTTCTGGAGCGCGAGGCGGGTCTTACTGGCGTAGTCGTGGAGAGACAGTTGCTGGCGGTGCTGGATAAGGCGGGGGTGGCGGCGCTGGGTGGTGCTGTTGTTGCTTATGAGCCTGTCTGGGCGATAGGGACTGGCGTGACGGCAACGCCGTTGCAGGCCCAGGAGGTGCATGCAGCCATTCGGGGCTTGGTGGCGAGTTATGATGCGCCGATTGCTGACGGCTTGCGTATTTTGTACGGTGGTAGTGTTAAGCCAGGGAATGCCCTGGAGTTGTTTGGGCAGCCTGATATTGATGGTGGTTTAATTGGTGCTGCTTCTCTCATTGCAAAAGATTTTTTGGCGATTTGTCGCGCCGCAAACTGATAGGCATACAAGATGAGCTGGTTGTTTTCTGTTGTACTGACGGTCCATATTCTGGTTGCGCTGGTGATCATTGCCTTGGTGCTGATGCAGCATGGCAAGGGGGCAGACATGGGGGCGGCATTTGGTAGTGGTGCTTCGGGAAGTCTGTTTGGGGCTTCTGGGTCTGCTAATTTTTTAAGTCGTACTACTGGCGTGCTAGCGGCTGTGTTTTTTTTGACTAGTCTGACCTTGGCTTATATTGCTTCGGACAAGCCAAAAACGACTGGTAGTTTGATGCAGGAATCGGTACAATCCGTGCCTGCTTCAACTGCGGCTCAGGGCGTGGGCGAGGTGCCTGGGGGGGCTGCTGGCGCGGCATCTAAGGCAAAAGATATACCAAAATAATGCAAGGTTTTCTTCCGGAATTTCTTTCCTCGCCGGTAGATCCGAAATGTAGTGCCGACGTGGTGAAATTGGTAGACACGCTATCTTGAGGGGGTAGTGGCGCAAGCTGTGCGAGTTCGAGTCTCGCCGTCGGCACCAAAGACTGAGCTGGCCGTTGCAATTCGGCGGGTTCGTATAAAAAACTGACAACTTGGCGGCGGATTATGGAAGCATACTTTCCTATCCTTTTGTTCGTGCTCGTGGGAGTTGCGGTCGGTGTAATGCCGGTTGCAATGGGCTTTTTGCTTGCTCCGCGGCGGCCGGATCCTGAGAAGCTATCGCCCTATGAGTGTGGCTTTGAGGCTTTCGAGGATGCGCGCATGAAGTTTGATGTGCGCTACTACTTGGTTGCCATTCTTTTCATTCTGTTCGATCTTGAAATCGCTTTCCTAGTTCCGTGGGCGACGGTTTTCTCGGATATGGTTGCCATCGATTCGTTGAAGATCTTTGGCTTCGTCGAAATGTTGATCTTCATGGGTATTCTGGCGCTAGGCGATATATATGCTTGGGCCAAGGGTGCTCTCGAGTGGGAATGAGGGCATCAAATGGCTATCGAAGGAATTCTTCAGGAAGGTTTTGTCACCACGACGGCTGACAAATTAATCAACTACATGCGTACGGGTTCGATGTGGCCGATGACCTTCGGTCTTGCCTGTTGTGCTGTTGAGATGATTCATGCTGGTTGTTCGCGTTACGACCTTGATCGCTTTGGTGTGGTTTTTCGCCCCAGTCCGCGGCAGTCCGATGTGATGATTGTTGCGGGTACGCTGACTAATAAGATGGCACCTGCCTTGCGCAAGGTGTATGACCAGATGGCAGAGCCGCGCTGGGTGATTTCCATGGGCTCATGTGCCAATGGGGGTGGTTATTACCACTATTCCTATTCGGTGGTTCGTGGTTGTGATCGCATTGTTCCTGTTGATATCTATGTACCGGGCTGTCCCCCTACTGCGGAGGCTTTGCTGTACGGGATCATTCAGTTGCAGAACAAGATTCGTCGTACTAATACTATTGCTCGCTAATTTTCGAGGCTGATCCCTATGTCTGCCAAGCTTGAAGCGCTTAGCCAAAAATTGCAGGCTCGTTTTGGAAGCAAGCTGTCGTCATTGAAGCTCGCTTTGGGCGAGCTGACCATCGAGGTGTCCCCGGTCGACTATCGGGAGATGATGCAGGTGTTGCGCGATGAGTCCGAGTTCTCTTTTGAGGAATTGATCGATCTCTGTGGGGTGGATTACTCCGCTTGGGGTGACGGTGCTTGGCAAGGCAAGCGCTTTGCTACGGTGGTTCATCTGCTGTCGATTGCGCACAACACCCGCTTGCGGGTTCGTGTGTTTGCCGACTCCGACGAGTTTCCTGCGGTTGATTCGGTTACCTCGTTGTGGACGAGTGCGAATTGGTTTGAGCGCGAGGCTTTTGATCTTTATGGCATCGCCTATGTCGGCCATGAAGATTTGCGCCGGATTTTGACTGATTACGGTTTTATTGGGCATCCCTTCCGTAAGGATTTTCCGATTTCCGGGTATGTTGAAATGCGTTATGACCCTGATCAAGGTCGGGTAGTCTATCAGCCCGTTACCATCGAACCTCGCGAAAACACTCCAAGAATTGTTCGCGAAGATACCTACGGGGATCCGTTACATGGCTGATATTCGCAATTACACACTGAACTTCGGTCCGCAGCACCCGGCTGCCCACGGCGTTTTGCGTCTGGTGCTGGAGATGGATGGCGAAGTTGTTCAACGCGCCGACCCGCATATCGGGCTTTTGCACCGTGCTACGGAAAAATTGGCTGAGACGCGTACTTGGGTCCAGTCGGTTCCGTATATGGATCGACTCGATTATGTGTCGACGATGTGTAACGAACACGCATATTGTTTGGGCGTGGAAAAGTTGCTGCAGATCGAAGTGCCGGAGCGCGGCAAATACATCCGCACGATGTTCGATGAAGTGACTCGCATACTCAATCACTTGTTGTGGATCGGCTGTCACGCACTCGACGTCGGTGCGATGACCATGGCGCTGTATACTTTCCGCGAACGTGAAGACCTGATGGATGCCTACGAGGCTGTTTGCGGTGCTCGTTTGCACGCTGCCTACTATCGTCCGGGAGGGGTTTATCGCGATCTTCCAGATCGCATGCCGCAGTATCGTGAGTCGACTTGGACCAGTGCCAAGCGGGCAGGTGATCTCAACGCAAATCGTAGCGGTTCTCTGCTGGATTTTCTTGAGGATTTTACCGAGCGTTTTCCGAAGTATCACGCTGAATACCATACGCTGCTGACCGATAATCGAATCTGGAAGCAGCGCTTGGTCAACGTGGGTATTGTCAGTCCCGAGCGTGCGATGCAACTGGGTTTTACCGGTGCCATGCTGCGTGGTTCCGGCATTGCTTGGGATTTGCGTAGAAAGCAGCCTTACGCGGCTTACGACAAGGTCGATTTTGATGTGCCGGTCGGCGTTAGTGGCGATAGCTATGATCGCTATTTGGTGCGTATGGAGGAAATGCTCCAGTCGAATCGCATCATCAAGCAATGTATCGCCTGGCTGCGCAACAATCCTGGTCCGGTAATTACCGACAACCACAAGGTTGCGCCGCCGAATCGTGAAAGCATGAAGTCCAACATGGAAGAGTTAATCCATCACTTCAAGTTGTTCTCCGAGGGCATTCATGTGCCACCGGGCGAGGCTTATGCAGCGATCGAGCACCCGAAAGGTGAGTTCGGTATCTATTTTGTTTCCGATGGGGCCAACAAGCCTTACCGCATGAAGATTCGTGCGCCTGGTTTTGCCCATCTGGCCGCCATGGATGAAATGGCAAATGGCCACATGCTTGCCGACGTCGTTACGATCATCGGTTCCCAGGATGTTGTTTTTGGCGAGATTGACCGCTGATGTTTTCCGCTGACACCCTAGAAAAATTTGCCCGCGAGGTCGCCAAGTACCCGGTCGATCAAAAACAGTCGGCAGTCATGGCTTGCTTGGCGCACGCTCAGGAAGAAAAGGGCTGGCTGCCGGCCGATGCAGTCGAGGCTGTTGCCGACTATCTCGGCATGCCAGCTATTGCTGCGTATGAAGTGGCGTCGTTTTACAACATGTATGACCTCAAGCCGGTCGGCAAATACAAGATCACTGTGTGCACTAACCTGCCTTGTGCGTTATCCGGCGGTTACCACGCTGGTGAATACCTGCAGCACAAACTCGGTATCGGCTACGGTGAAACGACTGCCGACGGCAAGATTACGCTGAAGGAAGGCGAGTGCATGGGGGCTTGCGGCGATGCACCCGTTTTCATCGTCAATAATCGTTCGATGTGCAGTCACATGCATCCGGAACAGATCGACAAGCTGCTTGAGGAGTGCAAATAATGGCGATGCTTGGTGCGATCAATCCGGTGTTGATGGCCGGTCTGGATGGTGACAATAGCTGGAGTCTGAAGGATTACGTCGCTCGGGGTGGTTACGAGCAACTGAAGCGAATCTTGGTTAACAAGATGACCCAGGAAGACGTTATTGGTGAAGTCAAGAAATCCGTGCTGCGCGGTCGTGGTGGCGCCGGTTTTCCGACCGGTCTTAAATGGTCGTTCATGCCGCGCTCCTTTCCCGGCGACAAGTACGTTGTATGCAACACCGATGAAGGTGAGCCGGGTACCTTCAAGGATCGCGACATCATGCGTTATAACCCGCATGCAGTCATTGAAGGTATGGCCATTGCCGCCTTCGCGATGGGGGCGACACGCGGTTATAACTACGTGCATGGCGAAATCTGGGAAATTTACCAGCGCTTCGAAGCCGCGCTGGACGAGGCGCGTGCTGCCGGTTTCATCGGTCAGAATATTTTGGGTTCGGAATTCTGTTTTGAGCTCTTTGCCCATCACGGTTACGGGGCTTATATCTGTGGTGAAGAAACCGCATTGCTCGAGTCGATTGAAGGCAAAAAGGGACAGCCGCGTTTCAAACCGCCATTCCCAGCCTCTTTTGGTCTCTACGGCAAGCCTACGACAATTAATAATACGGAAACTTTCGCTGCCATTCCCTTCATCCTGAAAATGGGCGGCGAGGAGTTTCTCAATTTGGGCAAGCCGAACAACGGCGGTACCAAGTTGTTCTCGGTTTCGGGTCACGTCAATCGCCCGGGTAATTACGAAATTCCATTGGGTACCCCGTTTGCCACGCTGCTTGAGATGTGTGGCGGCATGCGCGGTGGTCGCAAGCTGAAGGCAGTCATTCCCGGTGGTTCCTCCGCTCCGGTGATGCCGGCCGATGTAATCATGGATTGCACCATGGATTACGACTCAATCAGCAAGGGGGGCTCGATGCTGGGTTCCGGTGCCGTTATCGTGATGGATGAAACAGTTTGTATGGTCAAGGCGCTAGAGCGTTTGTCCTTCTTCTATCACGAGGAATCCTGTGGCCAATGCACGCCATGTCGCGAAGGCACCGCCTGGATGTACAAGGTAGTGCAGCGCATCGAAAACGGTTTGGGACGTCCGGAAGATATTGATCTGCTAAACAGCGTACTCGGCAATATTGCTGGTCGTACGATCTGTGCATTGGGTGATGCTGCAGCCTTTCCGGTGCAGAGTTTCCTCAAGCACTTTGGCAGTGAATTCGAGTATCACATTGAGCACAAGACCTGTCTGGTCCCGAAGGATCGTCAGTGGGCCGGTAGCGGTTTCCACAAGATCCCGGCCTGATGGCTTACGCGTTAGTTACGAAAGAACTGGCTACAAGGTAGCGACATGCTAGAAATCGAAATCGACGGCAAAAAAGCGCAAGTGCCTGACGGCAGCACGGTGATGGATGCCGCGCAGCAGTTGGGTGTCTATATCCCGCATTTTTGTTACCACAAGAAGCTCTCCATTGCCGCTAACTGCCGGATGTGTCTCGTTCAGGTAGAGAAGGCACCGAAGCCCTTGCCTGCCTGTGCCACTCCGGTGACCAATGGCATGAAGGTCTTCACGCATTCCGATCTGGCCGTCAAGGCGCAGAAGGGCGTAATGGAATTCCTGCTGATCAATCATCCGCTGGATTGTCCGATCTGTGACCAAGGTGGTGAGTGTCAGTTGCAAGACATGTCAGTCGGTTACGGCCCGATGAAGAGCCGCTACACCGAAGAAAAGCACGTCGTCTTTCACAAGAATGTCGGTCCGCTTATTTCAATGGAGGAAATGAGCCGCTGCATTCATTGCACCCGCTGTGTTCGTTTCGGTCAGGAAATAGCTGGCATCATGGAACTTGGGATGACCAACCGGAATATGCATTCGGAGATCACGACATTTGTCGGTCGTACGGTCGACTCCGAATTGTCGGGCAATATGATCGACTTGTGCCCGGTCGGCGCCTTGACTTCCAAGCCTTTCCGTTACACCGCTCGCTCATGGGAGTTGCAGCGCCGTAAGTCGATCAGTCCGCATGATTCAGTTGGCGCTAATCTTGTCGTTCAGGTCAAACACGACAATGTCCTGCGTGTCTTGCCGCGAGAAAACGAGGCGGTTAACGAGTGCTGGATTTCCGACAAAGAGCGTTTTTCCTATCAGGCACTGAACTCCGATGCTCGCTTGACCAAACCTATGGTCAAGCAGGGTGGGGAATGGCGTGAGGTTGAGTGGAATGTCGCGCTCGATTACGTAGCCCATGGCTTAAAAGATGTCGCGAGAGAATACGGTGGCAATGCGGTTGCCGCGCTCGCTGCACAGTCTTCCACTATTGAAGAGTTGTATCTGCTCGGTAAGGTCATGAAGGGGCTGGGCAGCGGTAACGTCGATTTCCGTCCGCGCCAGTCCGACTTTGGAACTGATTTCAAACGTGCGGGCACGCCATGGTTGGGTATGCGGCTCTCTGAGATCAAGGAACTGGATGCTGCACTGGTTGTTGGCTCATTCCTGCGTAAGGATCATCCGCTGATTGCTCAGCGCTTGCGTCAGGCAGCCAAAAAATGGACCAAAGTTAGTATGTTGTCGGTCACGGCTGACGACCAGCTGATCAATCTGCATGCCCAGCTTACTGTTGCACCGTCGCAATTGGTGTTTTCGTTGGCAGCAGTGGTCAAGGCTGCTGCTGAAGGCAAGGGACAGGCTGCACCGATGGGTTTGGAGCAAGTCCAAGTTTGCGATATTGCTCGCCAGATTGCGCTCAGTCTGCTTGAAGGTGAAAAACGTGCCATTTTCCTCGGTAACGTTGCTACCCAATCTGCTGACGCAGCCCAAATTCACCTGCTGGCACTGGAATTAGGCCGTTTGACGGGAGCAACCGTTGGTTTTCTCGGTGAAGGTGCCAACACGGTGGGGGCGCATCTTGCTTGGGCTTTGCCCGCCGGTGCAAATGCCCGGGTCATGTTCGAACAGCCGCGCAAGGCCTATGTGCTGATGGGGATTGAGCCAGAGTTTGACTGTGCTAATCCGCAATTGGCCATCGGGGCTTTGAAGCAGGCATCGCTGGTTGTTTTCATGTCAGCCTTCAAGCATGAGGCTGCGCTTGAGTATGCCGACGTGATGCTGCCAATTTCACCCTACACTGAAACCTCAGGGACTTTCATTAATGTTGAGGGTCGGGTTCAATCGTTTAATGGTGTCGTCAAGGCACGCGGCGAGGCTCGTCCGGCTTGGAAAATTCTGCGTGTTCTTGGCAACGTGCTGAATCTCGAGGGCTTTGACTATCAATCCTGTGAAGCGGTGCGTGATGCTGTGCTGGGGCAGGGTACGGAATTCGTATCCGGGCTGAGCAATGAACTTAACGGTGTAACGTTGTCGTTGCCCTTGACGCCTTATTCGGGTCTGCAGCGTATTGCTGACGTGCCAATTCATTTCGCCGATGCAATGGCTCGGCGTGCGCCGGCTTTGCAACAAACCGCAGATGCCAAGGCGCCTGTGTTGCGTGCTTGCGCAGCGACCTTGACAGGTCTGGGTCTGGTTGAGGGGGGTATGGCCAAGGTCCGTCAAGGCGGTGGTGTTACTACATTGTCTGTACAACTGGACGAAGGCGTGCCAGAAGCTTGTGTTCGCGTCGCCGCAGCACATCCGACGACAATCATGTTGGGTGAGATGTTCGGCGAAATCACCGTGGAGCGTGCATAAATGGACGCACTGATGAATTTCGGTCAAGGGATTTTTGGTGGTATTTGGCCGGCAGTCTGGACTTTGATCAAAATCGTTCTGATTGTGGCGCCACTGATGCTGGGCGTTGCTTATCTGACATATTTTGAACGTAAAGTGATTGGTTTCATGCAGGTACGGATCGGTCCCAACCGGGTTGGTCCCTGGGGTCTGATTCAGCCAATTGCGGATGGCCTTAAGCTGCTGCTCAAGGAAATCATCGTTCCAAGTGGCTCCGCCAAAGGTGTTTTCATCATTGCGCCGATGCTGGCTATTGCACCAGCCTTGGCCGCTTGGGCTGTCATACCTTTCACCGACTCTTTGGTTCTGGCAAATATTGATGCGAGTTTGCTGTATATACTCGCGATCACCTCGATGGGTGTTTACGGCATTATCTTGTCTGGCTGGGCATCGAACTCCAAGTATGCGTTTCTTGGTGCAATGCGCTCCGCTGCTCAAATGGTGTCCTACGAAATCGCCATGGGTTTTGCACTGATTACGGTGCTGATGGTTGCTGGCAGCTTGAATCTGGTGGAAATCGTTAATGGACAGGCCAAGGGGCAGTTCGCAGACATGGGGCTTGGCTTCCTGTCGTGGAACTGGTTGCCGTTGTTGCCGATGTTCTTGGTTTACCTGATTTCCGGAACGGCCGAATTGAATCGCGCGCCATTCGATATCGCCGAAGGCGAGTCTGAAATTGTCGCTGGTTTCCATGTTGAATACTCCGGGATGGCTTTCGCGCTGTTCTTTTTGGCCGAGTATGCCAACATGATCCTGGTTGCAGCGCTGACCTCCATCCTCTTCCTTGGGGGCTGGTTGTCGCCGGTAGGCTTCCTACCGGATGGCATCGTCTGGATGTTCGCGAAGATGTCCTTCGTGCTCCTGCTTTTCCTCTGGTTCCGCGCTACCTTCCCGCGCTATCGCTACGATCTGCTGATGCGTCTCGGCTGGAAAGTCTTCCTGCCCCTGTGCTTCTTCTGGGTCATCATCGTCGGCGTGTGGATGATCACACCGCTGAATATCTGGAATTGAGGAGAGAACTAATGGGTTCGATGAAGGAAGTCTTCAACAGCCTCTTCCTCAAAGAGTTGCTGAAGGGCATGTCGGTCACAGGCAAGTATTTCTTTGCCCGCAAGATCACCGTCCAGTATCCGGAAGAAAAAACGCCGCAGAGTTTCCGTTTCCGCGGCCTGCATGCCTTGCGCCGCTATCCCAATGGTGAGGAGCGCTGCATTGCCTGCAAATTGTGCGAGGCGATCTGCCCGGCGATGGCCATCACGATTGAGGCGGAGCCGCGCGATGATGGTTCGCGCCGTACGACGCGCTACGACATTGATCTAACCAAGTGCATCTTCTGCGGTTTCTGCGAAGAGGCCTGTCCGGTTGATGCCGTTGTTGAAACGCGGGTGTTTGAATATCACGGCGAGAAACGCGGTGATCTTTACTACACCAAGCAGATGCTACTGGCCAACGGTGACCGCTACGAGGCGGAAATCGCCGAAGATCGCGCGCTCGACGCGCCTTACCGCTAACAGGTGCATGTGATGGATTTCTCCACCGTTGTTTTTTTCTTCCTGTCGGCGATTCTGATTTTTGCCGCCTTGCGCGTGATTACCGCACGCAATCCGGTATATGCCGCACTGCACCTGATGCTCGCATTTTTCACGACGGGCGGTATATGGGCGATGTTGCAGGCTGAGTTTCTGGCAATTGCACTAATTGTTGTTTATGTTGGTGCGGTCATGGTGCTCTTCCTATTCGTGGTCATGATGCTCGACATCAATATGGACCGTATTCGGGAAGGTTTCTGGAATTACCTTCCATTGGGTGCATTGCTTGGTCTGTTGATGGTTCTGGAAATGGGCTTGGTGCTTGGTAGCAAGTATTTCCAGGTGCCAATCGCCGAGGCGGTAGTGCCTGCCGGTGTATCAAATACCAAGGAAATCGGTGCTTTGCTGGTTACGGACTATGTGTTTCCCTTTGAACTCTCTGCCATTATTTTGTTGGTGGGCATGATCGCTGCAGTGGTCCTGACTTTCCGTGGCGTCAAGAAGTCGAAAATTTCGAATCCCAACCAGCAAGTTTTCGTCAAGGCCAAGGATCGCATGCGCGTCCTGCAGATGCCTGTTGAAAAAGACTGAAACCGGGCCAGCCAATGCTAACTCTCTCTCTTTCGCATTTCCTGATCCTCGGCGCAATCCTCTTTGCGATTGCCGTCGTTGGCATCTTCCTCAATCGCAAGAATCTGATCGTGCTGCTGATGGCCATCGAATTGATGCTTCTTGCGGTCAACATGAATTTTGTGGCGTTTTCGCACTTCCTCGGCGATCTCTCGGGGCAGGTCTTCGTTTTCTTCATTCTTGCAGTGGCCGCAGCCGAAGCAGCTATCGGTCTGGCAATCTTGATCGTGCTGTTCCGCAACCTCAAGAGCATCCATGTGGATGACCTGGGCAGCCTGAAGGGTTAATCATGGAAATGCAAAAACTCTATCTGCTCATCCCGCTGGCGCCGTTGGTCGGCGCCATGATTGCCGGCCTGTTCTGCCGCATCATCCCGCGCTGGGTTGCCCATACGGCCACCATCGCCGGTGTCGCCATCTCGTTCATCGCCTCGGTCCTTGTTTTCCAGGACGTCATGGCCGGCAATACCTTCAACGGTACGGTCTACACCTGGATGACCAGCGGCGAATACACCTTCGAGGTCGGTTTCCTGATCGATACGCTGACTGCGACGATGATGCTGGTCGTCACCTTCGTTTCGCTGATGGTGCATATCTACACCATCGGTTACATGCAGGAAGATCCGGGTTACAACCGCTTCTTCAGCTATATCTCGTTGTTCACCTTCTCGATGTTGATGCTGGTGATGGCCAACAACTTCATGCAGCTGTTCTTCGGCTGGGAAGCGGTCGGCCTGGTTTCCTACCTGCTGATCGGCTTCTGGTACACCCGGCCGACGGCAATCTTCGCCAACATGAAGGCCTTCCTGGTCAACCGCGTCGGCGACTTCGGTTTCATCCTCGGCATTGGCCTGGTGCTGGCCCATTTTGGTTCGCTCGACTACGCCACCGTATTCGCCAAGGCGCCGGAATTCGTCAGTGCCACGATCAACATCTGGGGTGATCAGCAGTGGTCGCTGATGACGGTTACCTGCATCTGTCTGTTCATCGGTGCCATGGGCAAGTCGGCGCAAGTGCCGCTGCACGTCTGGCTGCCTGACTCGATGGAAGGCCCGACGCCTATCTCGGCACTCATCCACGCGGCAACCATGGTTACTGCCGGCATCTTCATGGTCGCCCGTACCTCGCCGCTGTTCGAACTGTCGACGACGGCCCTGTCCTTCGTCATCATCATCGGTGCGATCACCGCGCTGTTCATGGGCTTCCTCGGCATCATCCAGAACGACATCAAGCGCGTCGTTGCCTACTCGACGCTATCGCAACTCGGCTACATGACTGTTGCGCTCGGTGCTTCGGCTTACTCGGTGGCGATCTTCCACCTGATGACGCACGCCTTCTTCAAAGCACTGCTGTTCCTCGCCGCCGGCTCCGTGATTATCGGTATGCATCATGACCAGGACATCCGCAACATGGGCGGCCTGCGCAAATACATGCCGATCACCTGGATCACCTCGCTGATTGGCTCGCTGGCGCTGATCGGTACGCCGTTTCTGGCCGGGTTCTATTCCAAGGACTCGATCATTGAGGCAGTGAAGTTCTCGAACATCCCGGGTTCCAGTTTCGCCTACTTTGCGGTGCTGGCTGGTGTCTTCGTCACCGCGTTCTATTCCTTCCGGATGTACTTCCTCGTGTTCCACGGCGAAGAGCGTTTCGGGAAGGAGGCTCACGGACACGACGCGCACCATGACGACGATCACGGCGATCATCACCATGGTCTGGCACCGGGGCAGAAGCCGCACGAAACGCCGTGGGTAGTGACGCTGCCGCTAGTGCTGCTGGCGATTCCGTCGGTGATCATCGGTTATATCGGTATTGGCCCGATGGTGGCTGGCGATTACTTCAAGGGCGTCATCCATGTCGATAGCGTGGCCCACCCGGCGCTGTCGCAATTCCTCGAACATTTCCACGGTGCCGCTGCGATGGGCCTGCACGCCTTCTCGACGCCGCCGTTCTATCTTGCGCTTGCTGGTGTTGTACTTTCTTGGTTCTTCTACATGAAGCGTCCGGACATCCCGGCAGCCATCCAGCGTCGTTTTTCTGCGGTCAACACGCTGCTAGAAAACAAATACTATTTCGACAAGATCAACGAGTTCGTCTTTGCTGGTGGCGCTCGCGTTCTGGGCAAGGCCCTGTGGCGTGTTGGCGATGTCGGCATCATCGATGGCCTGATTGTCAATGGTTCGGCCAGGTTGGTCGGTTGGGTGGCGACTATCAGCCGCCTCTTCCAGACCGGCTACGTTTATCACTACGCATTCATGATGATCATCGGCCTGTTTGCGCTGATGACCCTCTGGATCAACCGCGCATAGCCTGAATAGCTCGCAGAACAGCAAGGAATAACATGTCGAATTACCCGCTGCTATCTCTCGCCATCTGGACCCCCATCATCGCAGGCTTTGTTGTCCTGCTGACTGGTGGTGACCGGAATGCGCCGTTGGCCAGAATGCTTGCACTGCTAGGTGCAGTTGCTGGTTTTCTGGTTACGATCCCTCTTTGGACAGGCTTTGATGTCGCTCAGGGGGGCATGCAGTTCGTCGAACTGCAGGGCTGGATTCCCCGGTTCAACATCAACTACCACCTCGGCGTCGATGGCATCTCGATGCTGTTCGTGATCCTGAATGCCTTTATCACGATCATCGTCGTCGCCGCTGGCTGGGAAGTGATTCAGAACAAGGTTGCCCAGTACATGGCTGCCTTCCTGATCATGTCCGGTTTGATGAACGGCATCTTTAGCTCGCTCGACGGCATCCTGTTCTACGTCTTCTTCGAGGCCTCGCTGATTCCGCTTTATCTGATCATCGGTGTCTGGGGCGGCGCCAACCGCGTCTATGCCGCGTTCAAGTTTTTCCTCTACACGCTGTTCGGTTCGCTGCTCTTTCTGGTCGCTCAGATGTACCTGTTCTTCCAGTCTAATGGTAGTTTTTCCATTCTCGAATGGCACAAGCTGCCGATTGAACTGGGCCCGCAAATCTGGATTTTCTTTGCATTCCTGATCGCTTTTGCTGTCAAGGTGCCTATGTGGCCGGTGCATACCTGGTTGCCTGACGCTCACGTTGAGGCACCGACCGGTGGTTCCATCGTGCTTGCAGCTATCGGTCTGAAGCTCGGAGCCTACGGTTTCCTGCGTTTCTCCTTGCCGATCGTTCCGGATGCTGCTCATGAGCTTTCCGGACTGGTCATCGCGCTTTCGCTGATCGCTGTCGTGTATATCGGCTTTGTGGCCTTGGTTCAGGCAGACATGAAGAAGCTGGTTGCCTATTCATCGATTGCACACATGGGTTTTGTCACGCTTGGATTTTTCATGTTCAGTGCGCTGGCTATCGAAGGTGCGTTGGTGCAGATGATTTCCCACGGTTTTGTGTCTGGCGCAATGTTCTTCTGTATCGGGGTCATGTATGACCGCGTTCATAGTCGCCAGATCGCCGATTACGGCGGTGTGGTTAATACCATGCCAAAATTTGCTGCATTGTTCATGCTGTTCTCGATGGCCAATGCTGGATTGCCCGCAACCTCCGGTTTTGTTGGCGAGTTCATGGTTATTCTGGCTGCCGTAAAATTCAATTTCTGGGTTGCCTTCCTCGCCGCTACTTCACTAATTCTCGGCGCTGCCTATTCGCTTTGGATGTATAAGCGAGTCATTTTTGGTGACGTAGCTAACGCGCACGTAGCCGAATTGAGTGATATCAATGCTCGCGAGTTCGCCATTCTTGGTGTACTGGCACTGTGTACGCTGTGGATGGGTCTGTATCCGCAACCTTTCACTGAAGTCATGCACGCCTCGGTCACCGACCTGCTGCGTCACGTGGCTATCAGCAAGATTCAATAAACGGTAGCCGACATGTTCGACAATTTCGTTATTCCCGATTTTTTGCCTGCAGCACCGGAAATTTTTCTGGCAACCATGGCCATGTTCATTTTGGTAGTCGACTTGTTCGTCAAGGATAGTCGTCGAACCATAGTGTTCGTGCTCACGCAACTGACCCTGATTGCCTGTGCTGCGATCCAGCTATATACCAGCACTGGGGAGATTACCTATACATTCAGCAACATGTTCGTTGATGACATGATGGCGGATTTGCTGAAGATGTTTGTGTATCTGACCATGATCATGGTCATGTTCTATTCGCGCGCTTATTTGTTTGAGCGTCCGAATATGAATAAGGGCGAGTTTTACGTATTGGCCTTGTTCGCGACCCTTGGCATGCTGGTCATGATTTCAGCAAACAACTTCGTCACCATTTATGTCGGTCTGGAACTGCTCTCGCTGTCGCTTTATGCGATGGTTGCGATGAATCGTGATTCGCTTGCATCAACTGAAGCAGCAATGAAGTATTTCGTGCTTGGTGCTTTGGCATCAGGTATGTTGCTGTACGGGATGTCGATGATCTACGGTGCGACCGGCACACTGGAAATTACCGAAATTGCTGAATCGCTTTATCGCGGTGAGACCAATAAAACCGTTTTGATCTTCGGGCTGGTTTTCCTCGTATCCGGGCTAGCATTCAAGTTGGGTGTTGTTCCTTTCCACATGTGGATACCTGACGTCTATCACGGAGCTCCGACTCCCGTGACGCTCTTGATCGGCTCGGCTCCCAAGCTGGCAGCATTTGCCATCGTAATGCGTTTGCTGGTCAGTGGTCTTATTACCTTGTCTCAGGATTGGCAGGGGATGTTGATCATTCTTTCCGTTTTGTCGATGGCAATCGGTAATCTGGCTGCAATTGCTCAGACCAATCTGAAGCGGATGCTTGCCTACTCGGCTATCTCCCACATGGGTTTCATGCTGCTTGGTATTGTTACCGGCGTTGTTAGCGGTGATGCCCGTTATGCACTGAATGCCTACAGTTCCGCGATGTTCTATGTGATTGCCTACGTCCTGATGACGATGGGGGCTTTCGGTGTCATTCTTCTGATGTCCCGCGCAGGTTTCGAGGCTGATCAGCTTGATGATTACAAAGGTCTGAACAAACGTAGTCCGTGGTTTGCTTTCATCATGTTGATGATCATGTTCTCCATGGCCGGCGTACCATTCTTCATCGGCTTCTTCGCCAAATTCTCAGTACTGCAGGCGGTCGTTGCTGCGGGCTACCTCTGGTTGGCTATTGTCGCTGTCCTGTTCTCGCTGATTGGTGCTTTCTATTATTTGCGAGTTGTCAAATTAATGTATTTTGATGCTCCTGAAGATGAGACTCCCATCTCTACTGGTATGGATATGCGAATTCTGATTTCTGCCAATGGTTTGGCGGTGGCGATACTGGGTATTTTCCCTCAGGTCATCATGTCGCTCTGTGCTTACGCCTTGTTGCGTTCTCTATAACGCATTCTTTTTTGCTAATTAAAACGCCCCGCATGACGGGGCGTTTTTGTATCTAGGAGAGCTTCAATGTCGCACGATACCCATTTGATCGAGTCTGAAATTTCATCAGAGTCAAAATTCAAAGGAGTGCTATTGAATGTACGCGAAGACCGCGTTCGCCTTCCGAACGGTAACGAGTCTATACGTGAATATATTCAGCACCCGGGCGCTGTCGTGATATTGGCGTTTCTGCCCAATGGCAATCTGCTTTTCGAGCGTCAGTTTCGATATCCACTGCGCCGTGTTTTTCTTGAATTGCCTGCCGGCAAGATAGACCCAGGTGAGGCGCTTCTTGACACAGCAAAGCGTGAATTGCGGGAGGAGACTGGCTATTACGCAGATTTCTGGTCGCATCTTGGTGTGATGCATCCCTGTATTGGCTACTCCGACGAGCGTATTGAAATTTTAGAGGCCCGGGAGTTGTACTCAGCAGGTGCTCAGGAGCTTGATCACAACGAGTTTCTCGAGATTGTCGAGTTGACTCCTGAAGAGGCGAAACAGGCCGTTTGGGACGGCAGGATTACTGATGCCAAGACTATTAGCGCGTTATTTTGGCTTGATCGTCCTTGAATACACCAAGAGGAAAATTGCGGATATTTCATGACGTCACTTTGTGTTGTTGTCGTTTTGTCGGAAATGCCTGCGAAATACATAGACAAAAAAACCACTGATCAAGGCCGTCAGCATCGCATTGAGCAAGCCTGCTTGGCCTTCGCTAAGCCATTCGAAGCCGCTTACTCCCAGAAAGACTGCCAAAGTTTCGCTGATCGGCAGATTGTCCGGGTTGCCTAGCATTAGTGCGCCTGATGTACAGGTGCAACCACAAGTTGGGGTTGTTGTGCTGGTAGAAGGTCAAGCAAGTAGCTTCGTGCAGCAGCAAGAAATTCTTTTATATTCATCTCGATCATTTTGATTTCCTCTTGATGGGTAGTTTGTTCCATTTAGATGGAGCTATTCTAAGGGCGAAATAGGTGCTGACTGTTGCGCGACCGTTGCGCACGGGTAACCGCAATTGCACCTTGAATGACGGTTTGTAACCGTTGGCTTATTGGTGTGCTTTCCACCGCAAGGTAAAGCGTGCGCCACCCAGCGGGGAGTCTCCGGCAATTGCGGTACCTCCGTGTAATTCAAGGACTCGTCGGGCTATGGCCAGACCAAGGCCATAGCCGCCAGTAGAACGGTCCCGTGAGCGATCGAGCCGGGTAAATGCTGAAAATATGTGCTCGCGTTCTTCCTGAGGAATGCCGATCCCATCATCGTCAACATGGATGGCAATTTGGTCGCCAATCAATTCGGTGCTGACCTTTATTTCCCTTGTCGCATATTTGAAAGCATTGCGCAATAGATTGCGTAGGGCGTATGGCATTGCCTTGCGGTCAAGGTCAATGCAGAGGTTTTCTGGCAATTCACTATTGTCGACCGCAACATTTAGTTGTCGACCGAGCAGCCTAACTGAGTCAACCTCATCGCTGAGCCATTCGGAAAACCGGACACTTGAGAGGTGGGCTTCAGGGGCTTCGCGTTCAAAACGGGCGTAGGTCAGACTGGTATCGATCAATTGGTCGAGTTCATCAAGGTCGTCTTCCATCATTGCCCAAAGACGTTCCCGCTCGATTAACTCGTTGGTTTCCGGCAGCATTTCCAAGGCGAAGCGCATACGAGCAATTGGTGTTCGGAGTTCGTGAGAAATGCCACAGGATAATTCGCGGTGTGTTGCCAGAAGTTGCCGAACCCGTTCGGTCATGCTGATCAGTGTATCGGCCAGTGGCGCAAAAAGCTGGGTATGGACGACTGGTGTCTGTGCTTCGAAATTTCCATCGCCGAGATCGCGAGCCGTTTGCCGCAGCGCTTCTAGGTCACGCCAGACCGGGCGTATCCAAAACCATAGAGCAACGGCAAAAATGACGCCGATCAGGCTCCAGGTGAGGAGGCGAAGGCGCAGATCCAAAGGGAGTCGTTCACTGTGTTCCGAACTCTGACTTGCCGATAGTGGTCCGACGACAAGTACCTTGCTGCTGGTGCCAAGCCGGTGGTACATCACATCATGGTCATGTGCGATGGCAATGTCGCCGGCATCAAGTTTTTCTACTTGGGCGCTGGTCAATCGGGTGTCCAGCGTACGTCGCTCAACAATGCCGAGTTTGTAGTAAAACTTTTGATCAATTTCTCGAATCTTGCTTTCCCATTGCCGACGAGGCAAACGAAAAAGTTCTTCCTCGATCAAAGTGATCGTGCCGCGCATGAAGCGTCGGGCATAGTCGTCGGTAATCCCGCGCTGGGCCGTCGAAATGATGAAGTCAGCAGTAAATGCAATGGCGACGAACGAACCCATCGCCAATAGATAGAAATTGAAGAATAATTTGGAAAGGCTATAACGGCCTCCACGCCAGCGTGGAAGGGAAACACGGAAAAGGGAGCGGGCAAGTCCTTGTCGGACCAGTTTATTGCTATCCCCGTTTTCCGGATCAGTTCCAGTCATGTTTGCTGAACAGATAACCTTTACCGCGAACAGTTTTTATCCGCGTCGGATTTTCCGGATCGTCATTCAACTTTTTGCGCAAGCGCGAAATGCGCGCATCTATCGAGCGATCAAGGCCATCGAACCCTATGCCCCGCAGTTCCTGCAACAGGTCATCACGTGACAGGACATTGCCGGCATGAGTGGCCAACAGCCAGAGCAAATCAAATTCGGCAGTTGTAAGGTCAATGGGGTGACTGTTCAGTGTTGCAGTTCGGGTTGCCTGGCTGATCCGGAACTGTCCAAAGACCTGGCATTCATTGTCGGTGCTATCGGGGTTGTCACCGGCTGTCGGGAGTCGGCGCAGTAAAGCCTTGATGCGGGCGAGTAGAACCCGTGGCTGGACAGGCTTGGCAATATAGTCGTCAGCGCCGAGTTCCAAGCCGAGAATCTGATCGAAATCTTCGTCGCGTGCCGTCAGCATCAGGATTACCCCACGGTATTGCTGGCGTACCGCACGGCAAACCTCGAAGCCATCTTTTCCCGGCAACATGACATCTAAAATGACAAGGTCCGGTTGCTCGGACAGGATGCGTGCTTCAGCCGCGTCACCCCGTGGTTCGATACTGACAGTAAGGTCATTGCGGGAAAGATATTCAGCTGTCAATTCAGCCAAACGTTCATCGTCTTCGACAAGCAGGATACGCGTACTCATTGTGGCATCTTAACCAGCGTTACGCCGGCGGTCCACTGCTGCCTGTGATTCGTAGGTGACAATCAGGGCATTTCCATCTGCCAAGGCGATAACCAGCGACTCATCCCGACCCGATATGCAACGGTAAATGTGACTGGTGGCAACAGCTTCAGCAGAGGCAATCTCGTGCTGTGAGAGATAGTCTGCAAGGCTGCCGTGGTCGACATGCTGATAGCGGAGTTTTTTCTTCATGTCTCGGATAGATCAGCCAGCGTCCTGTTTTGCGTCAACATCAGTGTAAATTCGTCGTAGGGTACGGGACGGCTGAAGTAGTAGCCCTGCAACTGGTTGCAATCAAATTCACGCAGCAAGTCCAGTTGTGCTTTGCACTCCACCCCTTCAGCAATCACGTTAATGCCAAGTTTATGGGCCATGGCGATGACAGCATGAGCGATTGCTGCATCATCGCTGTCCTGATGTATATCGCGCACAAAGCTACGATCGATTTTGAGTGTGTCTATGGGAAAACGCTTGAGATAGGAGAGGCTGGAATAGCCGGTGCCAAAATCGTCCAGAGAGACTTTTGCTCCCAGTTTTTTCAATTCAAGTAAAGTTTCCAGCGTATTTTCGACATCGTGCATGACCATGCTTTCGGTCAATTCGAAAGTCAGTAAATGACCGTCGACTGATGTTTCATCCAGCACTTTGCTGATGGTTGCGGAAAGGTCTTCCTGGCGGAATTCCCGCGCTGACAAATTGAGTGAGACCTTGATAGGGGGGAGTCCGATGGCCTGCCAAGCCTTGATGTCGGCGCATACTTGGCGCAGGACGATTTGTCCCAACGGGATAATGAGGCCCGTTTCTTCAGCCAGAGGAATGAACTCACCTGGCTGTATCATACCGATGCGCGGGTGCTGCCAGCGGACAAGTGCTTCTGCCCCGACGATATGGCCAGATTGGATATCGACCAGCGGCTGATAGTAGACAAGCAATTCATCGCGCTCAAGTGCGCGCCGCAGATTGCCCTCCATGTCCAGTCGGTCAATCGCCATATGTGTCATTTCCGGGGTGTAGAAGCGGTAGTTGTTGCGACCATGCTCCTTGACGCGATACATCGCCACATCGGCATTGCGTAACAATATTTCCCCATGATCCCCATCGCGCGGATAGAGTGCTGCGCCGATCGAAGCGGTAACGAAAATTTCCTTGCCTTCCATGATGAAAGGCTGACTGAACGAACGAAGTATTTTCCCGGCGACGAGAGATAGATCGTCGGCTGATTGAAGCCGGCTGATGACGACAACAAACTCATCGCCGCCCAAACGGGCGACGGTATCCGTATCCCGGACACTTTGCATCAAGCGCTGTGCCACAGACTTGAGTAGTTCGTTGGCTGGCGAGTGCCCAAAGCCGTCATTCACCAGTTTGAAGCGATCCAGATCGAGTAGCAGTACGCCTGCCAGAAGATTGTCAGCACGTGCCTGAGCAAGTGCCTGGGTGATACGGTCATTCAGGAGGTTGCGATTGGCCAGTCCGGTGAGTGCATCGTGGTTAGCATGAAACTCAAGTTGTTGTTCGTAGCTGATTCGCTCGCTCACATCGTTCAGAATGCTGACAAAGTGGGTTGTCACGCTGCCATCTTCGTCGCGTACTGGGGCGATGAATAGTTCATTCCAGAAAAGCGTACCGTCTTTACGGTAGTTGCGCAGAATGGCGTGAGCTTCTCTCTGGTTGCGCAATGCTTCGCGGATTGTGCCAAGGCCTCGTTGATTGAGGTCGTCACGTACAAGAAAGCGACCACTCAAACCGATTACCTCTTCAGCGGCGTAACCAGTAATGCGTTCGAATGCCGGGTTTACATAAACGATAGGGTGATCGAGTTGAGTTGACGAAGTAATCATCACCCCATTCAAGCTGGACTCAAGTGCTCGGGAAAGTTGTCTCAGTTCGGATTGGAGGTTACTTTGCGTCACTGCTGCACGCAGATTGCTTAAGGTTTCGCCAATGTTTTTTGCGATGATGTCGAGAGCAATTCTCTCGTCGGCAGTAAAATTTGCGTCTAGGGTTTCAATGCCTAGCGACCCAATGGACTGTTCGTCATTGCCCAAGGGGATTTCCAGTGATTTCAGGGGTTTGCTGTCGTCAGTTTTTTGGGGGGTGGCAAGTTGGCTGCAGGACGGGTAAATGGCGACTTGTTGTAAAGCCTGATCCGGGAAGCCTGCCTGCTGTCTTGGCTGCAGGCGGATACTGGCACAGCGATAGCCGCCCGTATCGACCAGTATTTGGCATTGCTCGCTCAGCATCGTCGCTTCGTCGCCAGATTGATGGCGTGCGCGGTTGCATGCCTCAAGCAGGGCTAGTACGCGAGTAGCGTCTGGCTGGTGGGTGTGGTGAAGCAAACTCGTCTCCGTATATTTGTTAGCTGCTGAGCAGCCTTTTGTGACATTTTGCCGGGGTGGGTCGAGTTTTTGCAAGGTATTTGTTGCTTATGTAAGCAGTTGTTATTTTTGGAGAATTTTAGATGTGCGGGTTTTTGTCCAAGTGTATGTCCGGTTATTCAAATCGTGTATGGTTTGCCACTCTGGGGCTAGGCTGTCTTGGTGTTGTGGCGATTGGGATGGAGTTGCAGCATTTGTTGCGTTTGGCCCCATGTCCTTATTGCATCTTTCAGCGCCTGCTTTATATGCTGATTGGACTCATTGCTATGGCCGGATTTTTCCTGCCGGGTGCGGGACTGCTGTGGGCAGCGATGATTTTTGGGCTTGCTTTGTTAGGTGGAGGCATAGCGGCATATCAGAGCTGGATGCAGGCTTATCCAGAACTTGCCACTGAGTGCGGTTTCACTGATCCAAATTTGATTGAGCAATTGGTTGATTGGCTGGGGATGCAGTGGCCATCATTTTTCCTTGCTACAGGTTTCTGTTCTAGTAAGGAATGGGTTTTTATTGGTCTGTCAATGGCGAACTGGTCGCTGCTGCTGTTTTTTGGTATCGGGGTTCTGGCGCTGATTCTGTTTCGAGTGCGCAAGTTGTCGGCCTAAGTTCAATTAATATGAAAAGCAGAAAAGCAAAAACCCGCCAAAAGGCGGGTTTTTATAGTGAAGGATGCTGAGGATTACTTTAGCTTCACTTCCTTGTAGGCCACATGCTTGCGTGCCTTCGGGTCATACTTCATGAATTCCAGTTTTTCAGGCGTCGTACGCTTGTTCTTGGAAGTGGTATAGAAGTGACCGGTACCCGCAGTGGATTCCAGCTTGATCTTTTCGCGACCGCCTTTGCTAGCCATTTTTCAATACCTCTTGATTAGATTTCACCACGGGCACGCAGATCGGTAAGAATGACATCAATGCCCTTCTTGTCGATCAAACGCAGGCCGGCGTTGGAAACGCGCAGACGGACGAAGCGGTTTTCGCTCTCGACCCAGAAACGGCGATACTGCAGATTCGGCAGGAAGCGGCGCTTCGTTTTGTTATTGGCGTGGGAAACATTGTTCCCAACCATCGGGCCTTTACCCGTTACTTGGCAGACTCGCGCCATGATGGTGCTCCAGAATTGGCTAGAAGAAAGCCCGTGATTCTAACGATAAGACCCTATTTGATCAAGTTTTTTTGTTATTAAATCAATCCTCGCTCGGCAAAGGAGATGGGCTGGGCGTTTCCGGCGACGATGAAATGGTCAAGTAGTTTGACATCGACCATGTCGAGAGCAGCCTTCAGATTAGTTGTTAATAGCTCATCAGCTTGCGATGGTTCGCTGATCCCGGATGGGTGGTTGTGCGCCAAGATTACTGCTGCGGCATTGCGGGCCAGCGCAGTTTTGACCACTTCACGCGGATAGACCGATGTCTGGGTGAGCGTTCCGGTAAACAACAAGTCGGTTTGCAGCAGATGATTCTGTGCATCCAGCCACAGAGCCATAAACACTTCGTGTTGATTGTTGGCCAGTTTCAGGCGCAGCCAGTCCCGGACTTTGCCTGGGGAGTTGAAGTTGTCGCGTTCTGCCATTTCTTCGGTCAGTGCCCGTCGGGCCAGTTCAAAACTCGCTTTAAGTTGGGCTGCCTTGGCTTGGCCTATGCCGGATACTGACGATAATTGTTCCAGCGAGGCTTCAGCAAGAGCGCTCAGGCGGCCATTGTGGCGTTGCAGAAGGTCTCTTGCCAGATCGACCGCGCTTTTGCCGCGAATTCCGACGCGCAAATAGATGGCCAGCAATTCGGCATCGGAAAGTGCTTCTGGTCCAAGGGCAAGCAGTCGTTCTCGGGGGCGCTCCTGTGCTGGCCAATCAGTGATCCCCATGCCTGTTCCTCCAGTAGAATGTATTGGAGATCATTCTATCGAATATGACAATGGAATTAAATGGCAAGCGTATTGTAGTGGGCGTGACTGGTGGTATTGCGGCATATAAAGCGGCCGAACTGGTCAGGTTGCTGATCCGCCAAGGGGCGGATGTGCAGGTGGCGATGACTGATGGGGCAACACATTTTGTAACTTCGACGACTTTTCAGGCGCTTTCCGGGAAGCCTGTTTACGTGGATCAGTGGGATGCCAGAATGCCGAATGCGATGGCCCACATCGACCTATCGCGGCGTGCTGACCTGATTTTGATTGCTCCAGCCTCCGCTGATTTTCTGGCCCGGATTGCCCACGGAATGGCCAATGATCTCCTGGCGACCATGGTGTTGGCCCGCAATTGTCCTTTGCTTGTTGCGCCGGCCATGAATCGGCAGATGTGGGAAAATCCGGCGACACAGCGCAATGTCGCTTGTTTGCAGGGGGATGGCGTGCAGATTCTGGGGCCGGCAAGTGGCGAGCAGGCCTGCGGTGAAAACGGACAGGGCCGCATGTTGGAGCCAGAAGAGATTCTCGACCGGGTGCAAACTTTTTTCGTGCCCAAACTGTTGGCGGGGCGCAAGGTTTTGATCACGGCCGGGCCAACCTTCGAGGCCATTGATCCGGTGCGTGGCATCACTAACTTGTCATCGGGTCGGATGGGATACGCACTTGCTCGTGCCGCCCAGCAGGCGGGGGCCGAAGTTACGCTGGTTTCCGGACCGGTTGCTTTTTCCGCGCCACAGGGCGTTGACCGCATCAATGTCAGAAGTGCGCTCGACATGCACGCGGCGGTGATGGTGCGGGCGACTGATGCGGATATTTTTATTGCAGTGGCTGCCGTGGCAGATTATCGAGTCGCCAATGCGGCTGAACACAAGCTGAAAAAAGATCATGGCGGGGTGCCGCTGATTGAGTTGATCGAGAATCCCGACATTCTGGCTGAGGTTGCTGCATTGAAAGACGGGCCGTTTTGTGTCGGCTTCGCCGCCGAAAGCCACAATCTGGAGGCTTATGCGCAAGCCAAAAGGCGCAAGAAAAATATTCCGCTGATTGCCGGCAACCTGATACAGGACGGTTTCGGTGGCGATGCCAATCGTCTCATCTTGTTCGACGATACCGGCACCCATCCTTTGGCCCCTGCGTCAAAAGAGGAGTTGTCCAGGCAGTTGATCGAACATATTGCCAAACTTACAGGAGCACACTAATGCACCATATCGATGTCAAAATCCTTGATTCCCGTCTTAAAGATAGCCCGCCACACTATGCAACACCGGGGGCTGCTGGTCTGGATTTACGTGCCTGCCTCGATGCGCCGCTGGAACTGTCACCAGGCCAGACAGTGCTGGTACCTACCGGAATGGCTATTCATCTGGCGGATCCAGGCTTGGCTGCGATGATCCTGCCGCGCTCCGGGCTTGGCCACAAGCATGGCATCGTGTTGGGTAATCTGGTCGGTTTGATCGATAGTGATTATCAGGGACAGTTGATGGTCTCGGTATGGAATCGGGGGCAGGCATCTTTCACGATTACCCCGCTGGAGCGGATAGCCCAGTTGGTGGTGGTTCCTGTATTGCAGGTTGGCTTCAATATTGTTGATGAATTTTCAGCGACGGATCGTGGTGAGGGGGGGTTTGGCAGCACAGGGCACGCCTGATCGTCTTGAAAGTCGGATGTAAGTAAATTACGATTTAATGATTTTCTTTTGTATGAATGAACGGGGGAGTCATGAACAAATTTTTTACCGGTGTGGCAGGTTTGCTGTTGGCGGCTGTCTGCAGTGCGCCAGCGGGGGCCGCTGATGCGACGGATCTGGCTCGGGCTGAAGAAATTGTTGCTGGTCGCTGTTTCCTTTGTCACGGCATGGAAGGCGAGGCGGCCAGTGCCGTTTTCCCGCGTCTGGCGGGCCAGCATTGGGAATACACCGCTAAACAATTGTCCGAATTCAAGTCAGGCAAGCGCAAGAGCGACACCATGAAGCCCCAGGCCGAGGAACTGACGCCGGCGGAAATGAAGTCGATCGGCCTGTTCTTCCAAGGTAAGCAGGTGGCTGGGCGTGAGGTGAGTGATGTCGAACTGGCCGCTGTCGGTAAGTTTGTTTTCCATCGCGGCAATCAGTTCACCGGCTTGCCTAGTTGTGCCAGTTGCCACGGTGCGCAGGGGCACGGGACGCCGCAACTGCCTCGTCTGGCTGGTCAGCATCCGCGCTATACCGAAGATCAGATCAAATTGTTCAATACGCGCGAACGGACCAATGACAATGCCGTCATGCACACTGTTGCGTCCAAACTTTCCGAATTGGAGCGCCATGCCGTTGCGGCATATATCGCAACGCTGGATTGATTGCGCCGTTCTGTAGGCAAAAAAATGGCCGCCTTGCCGGGCGGCCATTTTTTTTGTGCGGGATAGATCAGGCCAGCATATCGGCCCAGATATTTTTCGCCCAGCCGATGGCGGCTTTGCCTTCCAGTTCATTGCGTGCGGCAGAAACGCCGCCGGCACCCTTGACCGGCTGAACCAGTTTCGTTGCAGCATCATACTGATGAATGGACGAGACGTGGATGACGTTCTTGGCATCAACAAAGCTGTAGCAGGTATTCATTACCACAGGGGTCGGATTCGGCTCCTGACCAGCCAACAGGTTGATGATGGCTGCTGCCGCGAGTTTGCCGTGCTGGTTGGCCATGTGGCCCGACTTGGGCATGGTTGGCGCCGGGAATACGGCATCGCCCAGAACGTGTACGCCGGGGGTGTTGGTCGACTCCATCGATAGCCAGTTCACATCAACCCAGCGGTTGTTGATCAGCTTGATGCCGGACTGGCTGGCAATATTGCCAGCGCGATGTGGCGGAATGATGTTCAGGACGTCTGCCTTGAATTTGTCGAATTCGAGAATGGCGGTGTTGGTGGCGACTTCGACATCCTTCACTTCGCTATTCGGGCGGTACTCGAGGTTGTTCTTGTAGAGGTCGGCCCAGGCCTTCATGAAAAGACCTTTTTTGGACTGAACATCCTCGTTGGCATCAAGAATGACGACCTTCGACTTGGGTTTGTTCTTCTTGAAGTAATCAGCAACCAGGCAGGCGCGCTCATAAGGTCCGGGCGGGCAGCGATAGGGCGCCTTGGGAATGGCAACGGCGAAAGTCCCGCCATCCGGCATGGCTTCCAGTTGCTTGCGCAATGCGACAGTCTGAGCGCCAGCCTTCCAGGCATGCAGAATCTTTTCCTGGGCGGCTGCATTGTTCAGGCCGGGAATCTGGTCGAACATGAAGTCGACGCCCGGTGACAAGACGATGCGGTCGTAGCTCAGATCGCCGCCTTTGGCGAGTTTGACCGAGCGCTTTGCGGCGTCGAGTGCAATCACGTCATCCTGAATGATGCGGACACCCCATTTGCTTTTCAGGTTGTCGTAACTGACCGTAATGTCTTCCATGGTCTTGGTGCCACCAATGACCAAATTGGAAATCGGGCAGGAAATGAAGGTCGGATTACGTTCGATCAGCGTGACCTGGATGCTGCCTTCGCTCCACATACGCAGATACTTGGCGATTGTGGCGCCACCGTACCCACCACCGACAACGACCACATGACCGCCAGCCTTGTTGCCGCCAGCACAGCCGTAAAGCGAGGCCATTGCGCCACTTGCCGCACTAACCTTCAGAAATTCACGTCTTTTCATCAGCATCATTTTTGTCTCCCCTTATTTTTGTGCTGCGAAATATTCAGCAATCAGTGCCAATTGTTCTTCCGAGTAGCCCTTGCTGATCTGGTGCATGATCGACGCCGGTTTGTCACCACTCTTGAAGTCAGCCAGTTTTTGCAGCAGCTTGGCCTTGCTCTCTCCTGCCAGTGAGTCCATGCCGGCGCCTGGAACAGCCTTGCCATTGGTGCCATGACAATTTGCACAGGTGGCTGCCAGATTGCGGCCCAGGTTCGGGTCCGCCGCATGGGCGGCACTGGCTGCTGCCAACAGGCAGGCAGTAATGATGCTGGGGAGGAATTTCATTGATACATCTCCTTTTTATCTATGCGGATTAAGTTGTTTTTCAGGCGTTCTGGTTTGCTCCGTATTATCTAGCCTATATGGATTTACGGCGAATTGCATGCTGCATTGCAACAATATAAGTTGTTGACTATATAAATACTCAGTTATACATTGATATTGATGCGGATCAAAAATAACATGGACGAGACATCTCAGGTGTTCGAGCGGGTAGCCCAATACTTTGGCCTTTTGGCTGACCCAACGCGCCTGCGTATTCTTTCGTGCCTGTGTGTGGATGAGCGGCCGGTTCATGAGGTGGTCGAACAGGTTGGTCTGACGCAGGCAAATATCTCCAGGCATCTGAATATTCTCTATCGCGCGGGCGTGGTCGGCCGGCGGAAGGTCGGAAATTCTGTTTTCTATCGGGTCGTCGATCCCAATTTTGTCGATATCTGCAGAACGGTCAGCATCACGGTAGCCAGCCGCGATATTGGTGAGCATCTGGGAATTTCGATAGAGCATTGCATTACTTGAAATCAATAAAGCGGAGGGGAAAAATCTCTATGGGTGATTTGTCGAAACAACCGGGGCATTTGCGGCCCGCTCCGGAAAACTTCCTGTCGGATGAGCAGGTCAAGGCCGTTGCTGCAGGACGGCGTGATTTTCTGCGCAAGAGTTTTCTTGCAGCGGGTGCCGCGATGGCCGCACCGATTGCAGCCAGAGCGAGTGACGGTGATCCGGAAATCCTTAATCTGCCGCCTTGGTCGACCAGTCTGGGTATGCCGGTTGCCGTCAATCCTTATGGTCAGCCATCCAAGTTCGAAGGCCAGTTGTTGCGTCGTGAATCGCCGGGGCTGACCCGGGTTGGCGGCGCCTCGGTTTCCTTTGCGCCGTTGCAGGGGCTATTCGGCATCATTACGCCCTCCGGTCTGCATTTCGAGCGGCATCATCAGGGTTGGCACGATGTTGATCCGGCCCGTCATCGCCTGATGATCAACGGTTCCGATCCGGCTTTTCTGAAAAAGCCCAAGGTCTACACCATGGATCAGTTGATGCGCCTGCCATCGGTATCGCGTATCCATTTTATTGAGTGTGGCGCCAATACCGGTCTCGAGTGGGGCAACGTCGCTGTGCCGACCGTGCAATACACGCACGGCATGCTGTCCTGTTCCGAGTTCACCGGTGTGCCGCTCAAACTGTTGCTGGAAGATTGCGGTGTTGACTACAAGAAGGCGCGTTATGTCCTGGCTGAAGGTGCCGACGGCTCGTCAATGACCCGCACCATCCCGATGGAAATGGTCGAGAACGGCGAAGTCTTTGTCGCCTACGGCATGAACGGGGAAATGTTGCGTCCGGAAAACGGTTATCCGTTGCGTCTCGTCGTACCTGGGGTGCAGGGCGTTTCCTGGGTCAAATGGCTGCGCCGCATCGAAGTGGGCGACAAGCCTTATGCGACCAAGGATGAAGCCGTTCATTACATCGATTTGATGCCGGATGGCTTGCATCGCCAGTATTCATCGATTCAGGAATGCAAGTCGGTCATCACCACACCCTCTGGCGGTCAGCGTTTGCTGGAAAAGGGGTTCTACAACATTACCGGCCTTGCCTGGTCAGGGCGCGGCAAGATTACCCGGGTCGATGTTTCGGTCGACGGCGGTATCAACTGGAAAACCGCGCGCATCGAAGGGCCGGTACAGAACAAGGCGCTGACCCGCTTCAATATCGATTGGGTCTGGGACGGCAAACCGGCCATGCTGCAGTCGCGCGCCATCGATGAGACAGGCTATGTGCAGCCGGCTTACGGCCAGTTGCGTGAAGTCCGCGGCACCAAATCGATTTATCACAACAACGCGATCCAGTCCTGGAAAGTCGTCGAAAGCGGGGAGGTCAGCAATGTCCAGGTTCTCTAAATCGGTTCTGATTCTGGCTTTCGGTTTTTCTGCCTTGGGAGCGTCGACCGCAACATTGGCCTTTGATAACTATGCCGGCGTCGGCCGTCAGGCCACGCCGGCTGAAGTCAAGGCCTGGGATATTGACGTCCGTCCGGATTTCAAGGGCTTGCCCAAGGGCGCCGGCAACGTCTCGCGCGGCAACGATTTGTTTGAGGAAAAGTGTGCTTCCTGTCACGGTTCCTTCGGCGAGTCGAACGAGGTCTTCACCCCGCTGGTTGGCGGCACGACCAAGGCCGATATCCAGAATGGACGGGTGGGCGGTTTTGTCACCGGCGACATTCCGCAGCGTACGACCTTCACCAAGGTGGCGACCATTTCCACGGTGTGGGACTACATCTATCGTGCCATGCCATGGACCGAACCCAAGTCGCTGAAGCCGGATGAGGTGTACGCCATCCTGGCGTATTTCCTGAACTTGGCTGAGATCGTTCCCGCCGACTTCGAATTGTCCGACAAGAACATCGCTGATGTGCAGAAACTGATGCCCAACCGCAACGGCATGACGACCGACCACGGCATGTGGCCAGGACCATCGGCAGCCAAGGGCGGGATGGGCAATGGTGGCAAACCGGATGTGAAGAACAGCGCGTGCATGAAGAACTGCAAGAAGGATGTGCAAGTGGGTTCCGTGTTGCCAGACTACGCACGGACGGCGCACGGCAATCTGGAAGAGCAGAACCGCAGTTTTGGCCCGGTGCGCGGTGTGCGTACCGTCGACGCGGCAACCGCCGCACCGGCCAAGTAATCCCCATTTTTGAGAGGAGAAGTCATGAATAATCAACGTCGCAAGGTTCTTAAAACGGGTACGGGCGCCGCGGTTCTGGGTGCGCTGGCCGCTGCCGGCCTGATCACGCCGGGTATGGCACTGGCCGACTGGAACAAGGCTGCATTCGAGGCCAAGAGCATGGCTGACACCCTGAAGGCACTCGGTGCGGTACAGCCGGCTGACAGCAAGGATGTTCAGGTGACCGGCCCCGATATCGCTGAAAACGGTGCCGTGGTTCCGGTGGGCGTCACTTCCGCCATTGCCGGGACGACCATGCTGGCCATCCTGATCGACAAGAACCCGAATGCGCTGGCGGCCAGTTTCACCCTGCCGGCCGGTACGGAAGCCAACGTTCAGACGCGCGTCAAGATGGGGCAAACCTCCAACGTGTATGCGCTGGTCAAGGCGGGCGACAAGTTCTACATGGCGACCAAGGAAATCAAGGTCACGCTCGGCGGCTGCGGCGGCTGATCGATCGATAAACAGACGAATTCAAGGAGATAACGATGGCAACAAAGCCCATGCGAATCCGCGCCTCGGTCAAGGATGGCGTTACCGAAATCAAGGCACTGATTGCCCATGAAATGGAAACCGGTCAGCGCAAGGATGCCAACGGCGCAATCGTGCCGGCACATTTCATTACTGAACTGACCGCTACGCACAATGGCAAGGTCGTGTTGAGTTCGGAATTTGGCACCGCCATTTCCAAAAACCCCTACCTGGCTTTCAAATTCAAGGGCGGCGCTGCTGGCGACAAAATTGCCCTGACCTGGAAAGACAACAAGGGTGAAACACGGACTGACGAAGCGGCTATCGCCTAAGTCAGCGCATCTGCGGCAAGCCAGGCGTTGGATGCCGAGGCTTGCCGTTTTTGCAACCCGCCAACACGGCGATAGATCGTGTCTCGGGACAAGTCAGGGAAAAAATTGGAGGAGTTTATGTTAGCCCCAAAGAAATACACTGTATTTGTGCTTGCCGCATTGCTGGCTGGCCCCGCGTTTTCTGCCTCGGCCAGTGACAAGTTGCTGGACGGCATCAATGAGTATCGCGAAGCTTTGGCTGATGGTAATCCGTCAGAACTTGCTGCGGCAGAAGGCGAAGAACTTTGGAAAACCAAGCGTGGACCGAAGAATTCCAGCTTGGAACGATGCGATCTCGGTCTTGGGCCGGGTGTCATCAAGGGGGCTTCCGCCCAGTTGCCACGCTTTTTCAAAGATACCGGCAAAGTGCAGGATCTGGAAACCCGTCTGATGACCTGTATGGAAACCTTGCAGGGCCTCGATCCACAGGCCGTTGTCAAGGCTGGCTGGTTAAAGGGCGAGAAAGAAAAAGTGGCAGCCTTGGTGGCTTATGTCGTGACCGAGTCGAACGGACACAAAATCAAGATTGATATGCGTCCGCCGGAAATGAAGAAAATGTACGAAATGGGCAAGCTGGCGTTCTATCACCGGGCCGGCCCGATGGATTTCTCCTGTGCCACCTGCCATGGCGAGCAGGGCAAGCGTATACGTATGCAGGAGTTGCCAGACCTGCGTACCCAGGAAGGTGCTGCCGCTGGTTGGGGAAGTTGGCCCGCATACCGCGTATCGGCAGGGCAGTTCTGGACCATGCAGCACCGCCTGAACGATTGCTATCGCCAGCAGCGAGCGGCTGAACCGATCTATGGCGCCGACGTCACCATCGCGCTTTCCGTCTATCTGGCGGCGACTGCCAACGGCGGCAAGGTCGTCACCCCCGGTATCAAGCGCTAAGGAGGCGACCATGAAAAAGATTACGACGCTGGCTGCACTGCTGCTTGTCTTGCCGGCTGCCTGGGCCGGTAGCGAGGATACCTATGCAGAATTCAAGGCCATGATGGATCGCTCGTTCCAGACGAACGGGATTGCCGCGAAGCATCGCATGTACCAGCTTGATTTCCAGAAAGCCTGTTCGGTCGAGAAGCAGCCGTCGAAGCAGGTGATGGCGCAGATCGAGGCGGCCCAACTGAAAACCATCCGTTACCCAGCCGATGGCAAGTATTTCGGTAACTGGAAAGAGGGCGAGAAAATTGCCGTCAGCGGTCGTGGTTTGACCTGGACTGACCAGACCCCGCACAACAACGGCGGTGGTTGCTACAACTGTCACCAGATGAGCCACCACGAAGTGTCCTACGGCACCATCGGTCCCAGCCTGCTCGAATACGGCAAGGTTCGTGGCAACAGCGATGAAATCGTCAAATACACCTGGGGCAAAATCTACAACGCCAAGGCGTTCAATGCCTGCAGCAACATGCCGCGCAATGGTGACGCGGAAATTCTGACCGAACAGCAGATCAAGCATTTGATGGCTTTCCTGTTCGACCCGGCTTCCCCAGTCAACCAGAAATGAACCTTGCGTGACTTAACCCGGCTGGTGAACCCGCCGGGTCTTTTTTTGAAGGATTGAATATGAGCATGAATCGTCGGGAGTTTCTTCAGGTCATGGCGGTTGCTGCCGCGGGCGGCATGTCCTTGCATAGTGAATTTGCCATGGCAGAAAAAGGGGCGGCCAAGCTCTATGACTTGCCCAAGTTTGGCAACGTCAGTCTGCTGCACATCACCGACTGTCATGCCCAGTTGCAGCCCATTTATTTCCGCGAGCCGAGCGTCAACCTTGGTTTTGGCGATCAGTTCGGCAAGGTGCCGCACTTGGTTGGTGCCAATCTGCTGAAACATTTCGGCTTCAAGCCGAACAGCATCGAAGCGCACGCCTACACCTATCTGAATTTCGAAAAAGCCGCCGAGACCTACGGCAAGGTCGGCGGCTTCGCGCACCTCGCGACGCTGGTCAAACGCATGAAGGCGACCCGTCCGGGGGCGTTGCTGCTTGACGGCGGCGATACCTGGCAAGGCTCCGGTACCGCATTGTGGACCAACGCGCAGGACATGGTCGACGCCTGCAAGGCGCTCGGCGTCAATGTCATGACCCTGCATTGGGAGTCAACTTATGGCGAAGAGCGGGTCAAGGAAATCGAGGAAAAGGATTTCGCCGGCCAGATCGATATCGTCGCCCAGAACGTCAAGACCACCGACTTCGGCGATGCGGTGTTCAAGCCCTTCGTGATGAAGAACATGAACGGCGTGCCGGTCGCCATCATCGGCCAGGCGTTTCCCTACACGCCAATTGCCAACCCGCGCTGGCAGACGCCGAACTGGAGCTTCGGCATCCAGGAAGAGAACATGCAGAAGACGGTCGACGAAGCCCGCGCCAAGGGCGCCCAGGTCGTCGTAGTGCTGTCGCATAACGGCATGGACGTCGACCTGAAAATGGCCTCGCGAGTCAAGGGCATCGACGCCATCATGGGTGGCCACACGCACGACGGCATGCCGGCGCCGGTCATCGTCAAGAATGCCGGCGGCCAGACGTTGGTCACCAATGCCGGCTCGAACGGCAAATATCTCGGCGTGCTCGATTTCGACGTCAAGAATGGCAAGATCGCCGGCTATCGCTACAAGCTGCTGCCGGTGTTCGCCAACCTGCTGCCGGCCGACAAGGACATGCAGGCCTTGATCGACAAGGCACGTGCGCCTTACCTCGACAAGCTCAACGAAAAACTGGCCGTTACCGAGGGCACGCTGTACCGCCGCGGCAACTTCAATGGCACCTTCGACCAGGTCATCGTCGATGCGCTGATGCAGGTGAAGGATGCCGAAATTGCCTTCTCGCCCGGCTTCCGCTGGGGCACCTCGTTGTTGCCGGGCCAGCCGATCCTGATGGAGCATGTGCTCGACCAGACGGCGATCACCTATCCGTGGACGACGGTCAGCAACATGAGCGGCGAGATGATCAAGACCATTCTCGAAGACGTCTGCGACAACCTGTTCAATCCCGATCCGTACTACCAGCAAGGTGGCGACATGGTGCGCGTCGGCGGCCTGCAATACACCTGTGACCCGACGGCGAAGGCCGGTCAGCGCATCCAGAACATGATGTTGCGCGGTCAACTGATCGATCCGGCCAAAAACTACCGCGTCGCCGGTTGGGCACCGGTATCGGAGGAGGCGAAAAACTCCGGTGAACCGATCTGGGAAGTCGTCGCCCGTTACCTGCGCGACGTCAAGACCTTGAAGCCGGTGACGCTGAACATGCCGAAGCTCAAGGGTGCTGAAAACAATCCGGGGATTGCCCTATGAAAACCCTCAAATTTGCCGTAGCCGGTGTTGCACTGGCCTTTTCCGCCCTGAGTTTTGCTGCTGACTGGGCGCCGGGTGCAACGAACTGGGACAAGCTGCCGGAAATCAAGGTCAGCAAACTGGGCTTGTATCTGACGCCGCAGCAGGCTTACGACATGAAGAAAAAGGACGCGAAGGGCGTAGCGCTATTCGATATCCGGACACGGGCCGAAGCTGTTTACGTCGGGATGGCGACGGATGTCGATGCGCTGGTGCCATTTGTCGAACACCAGGAAATCATGAGCGATTGGGATGAAAAGCGCACCATGTACAAGCTGGAGCCGAACCAGGATTTCGTACCGGAGATCGAGCGCCGGTTGAAGGAGCTGGGTTTGGCCAAGGATGCGCCAGTCATACTGCTCTGTCGCTCCGGCGACCGTAGTTCGAAGGCGGCGGATCGCCTGCAGGCGGCTGGTTACACCCGTGTTTACAGTGTGGCCGAGGGCTTCGAAGGCGACCGTGCTTCAGAGGGGCCGAAGAAGGGGCAGCGCGTGGTCAATGGCTGGAAGAACAGCGATTTGCCGTGGAGCTACAAACTGGAGAAGGGGAAGATGTACTTCCCGCGTTGATTGTTCTGACAAGGCGATCCCGGTTCTCAGGTACTTGCTGAGGCCAGGGTCGCTTTTTCAGGTCTTGATATTTAGTATTCACTAATTTGCTTATTGTTGTTTGGCGCTCATCAAAGGGAGGTCATGCGTATGTACAAGGACGCACTGAAGGCGGTTCTGGACGATGCCGGAAAGAAAAATCTGGATCGTCGTTCGTTCCTGATGCTTGGCGCGGCGGGGGCAGGTTCTTTGCTGCTGGCGCCGGGCGTGGCGCGGGCCGAGAGCAAGCTAAAATCGTCGGCCCGCATCGTCATCGCCGGTGCTGGGGCGGCAGGTCTGGCTGCTGCCTCACATCTGGCCAAGCGGCTCGATGGCGCAAAAATCACGCTGATCGATGCGCGCAAGGAGCATTTTTATCAACCGGGTTTTACGCTGGTCGCTGCCGGTATCAAGCCGGTTTCCTATCCGCTATCCACGACGCGGGAATATGTGCCTGACGGTGTCGAACTGGTTGAAGAGCGGGTCGTCGAGTTCGATCCGGAAGGCAACAAGGTCGTCAGCGAGAGCGGCAAGTCTTATCCGTACGATTTCCTGATCGTCGCGACCGGTTTGAAGCTGGATTACGAGGCCATTCCCGGCATGGATGTCGAGCAGATCGGCAACAACGGTCTGGGCAGCATTTATCACAGTCCGGCCAAGGCTGAGGCGACCTGGCGGGCGATGTCGGATTTTGCCGACAAGGGTGGCGTTGGCGTATTCCAGCGTCCCGGAACCGAGATGAAATGTGCCGGCGCACCGCTCAAGTACTCCTTCATCACCGACGATTACCTGCGTCGCCGTGGCAATCGTGGCAAAGCCGAGATCATTTACAACGCCAACAACAAGGCCTTGTTCAGCGTGCCCATCGTGCATGAAAAGGTCCGCATGCTGTTCGAGGAGCGCGGCGTCAAGGTCAATTACGAGCGGGTGCTGGAATCGATCGATCTGGCCAAGAAACTGGCCGTGTTCAAGACGCCGATCGGACCAGTCGAACTGCAGTACGACTTCATCAACGTCATCCCGCCGATGCGTGCGCCGGACTCGGTACGCAACAGTCCGCTACCCTGGCAGGAAGGCGGCTGGGCCAAGGATGGCTGGATCGAGGTGGATAAGCATAATTTGCGGCACAAGCGTTTCGACAACGTGTTCGCTGTCGGCGACGTGGCCGGCGTGCCCAAGGGCAAGACGGCAGCCAGCGTCAAGTGGCAGGTGCCGGTTGCGGTCGACCACCTGATCGCCGCGATTTCCGGCGCCGAGACGACGGCACGCTACGACGGTTATACCTCTTGCCCGCTGATTACCCGACTGGGGCAGGCGATGCTTGTCGAATTCGACTACAAGGACAATCTGACACCATCCTTCCCGGGCATCATTGCGCCGCTCGAAGAGTTGTGGATCAGCTGGGTCATGAAGACGATGGCCCTGAAACCGACCTATCTCAGCATGTTGCGCGGTCGCGCCTGATTTCTGGAGGAATGCAAAGATGAAAGAACTCGATCCGCTGGTCTTCCTGGCCGTCTTTCAGGAAATGCTCGGGCCGCTGCTGTGGCTGATGATTTTGCTCATTGTCGCGGGCACGGCAGCGTTTGTCATGCTGCTGCTCAAGGAGCGGACAATCGATTCGAAGCGTCTGGTGCGCGCCGAACTGGTTGGCTTGGTGGGCGGTGTATTGGCGCTGGTCCTGATGGCCAAAGTCTCGTCGTCGGGCTTTACCGACGCTGGTGGTCCGGCCGACTGGTTCCTGATTGCGCTGGTCTTTGGTTTAGGTCTGGCCGGGACCTCCATCCTCGCTTATACCTTCATGGGGTGGCGCAAACCGGCCCGGTAGCAAGTTATCAAGGTCGGCGTGTCGGCTTGTCGATCAGCGCATCGGCCAGTCCGGCGCCGGCCCACATGCCGATCAGCGAAATCCAGGCGGTCAACGCAAAGACCGCGGCGCCCGAGACGCCGGCGCCGACGGCACAACCGCCGGCCAGCATGCCGCCGAAGCCCATGCATAGCGCGCCAGCGATGTAGCGACGCATGCTCAGCCCATCCGTGAAGCCTTCCAGCTTCAACTCCTTGCCCCACAATGCGGCGAGAAAAGAGCCGAGGACGACGCCCGGTACCAGACCGATATCGAAATCCCAGGGTTGCCCCGGTGGCGACAGCACCAGCATCAGCACGTCGGCTGAAGGGCCGGTGAAGCTGAGGCTTTGCACCGGCATGACTTCGAAGGCATTGCTGCCGATGGCAAAGGTGGTCAGCCAGGCAATGGCGACCATCAGGCCGACCCCGATGCCGCCGACCCATTCTCTTGCGGTCAACCGGGCTTGCCGGGCAAAAACGATGGCGGCGGCCAGCCACAGCAGGCCGAACAGCATGCCGCCGAGCTGTCCGACATGCGCTGTGGCAAGCAGGTCGCGGGTACTCCCTTCGATGGTCCACCAGGCGGATATCCAGCTGCGCAATGGTGACAGGATGCCGTTCAGCGAGGCCTGCGCAGTCACCGCGAAAATCAGGCCGGTGAGCAGGGCGCGCAGGTTGCCGTTGGCTGCCAGCACCAACATGCGCGATGAGCAGCCGCGCGCCAGGATCATGCCGATGCCGAACAGCAGACCACCGACCAGCGCACCGGAAATGCTGCCCCGGGCCGATAACTGGCGGGCCTGCGAAACATCCAGCCAGTCGCCGGCAATGAAACCTTGCGTGGCAATGACGGCCGTGGAAAACGCGAATAACCAGATCGCCAGCTTGGCGCAGCCCTGACGGCTCCAGAATTCAACGACCGCCGAGCGCAGGCAGAAGCGCGAGCGCTGGGCAAAGATGCCGAACAGCAAGCCGATCAGCAAGCCAGCGATGGCGATCAGGGGTTTTTCGCCGAAGGTTTCCAGAAGCTCGGTAAACCCCATGATTTATTGAGAAATATTGCGGTCGACCGCAATATTTCGTGCTTTTTCGTTCAGGTCAGAAAAGTTCGATCGCGCCATCGCCTTGTCCTTGATTGCCGGTCGATTTCATGTGGTTGCGCAGCGCATCGGATTTGACGTGCGAATCCACCAGCAGTTCGAGCAAACGCTGGCTACGCTTGCGGAAGCGTTGTATGCCGTCGCTTTCATCCTGATCGTGGTGCAGGCTGAGGAAAGCGTGCATATAAGAACCCACATGATCGGTGCGCTGACTGATGCGCGTGATCATCTGGGTCACGATGTCCTCGAATTGCATGGCCATGACGCCTTCCTGCGTCAGGTCGCGCATTTTCTCAGTGATGCTGGTGATGTTGCTGGAGTGTTCGCGTGCCTTCTCGGTCAGGCCGAGCAGTTCCGTGCCGAGTTCATCGAGCGTGGCGCGTGAGCGTTCTGCGACACTGAGGTCAATCTGGCTGGCTGCATCGACGCGTTGTCCCACATCGCGCAAGGATTCGAGAATGTCGTTCAGGGCCTGGCGGATATCGACGTTGAACTCGCCGGTTCGTGCTGCCAGCGTGCGTACTTCATCGGCCACCACGGCGAAGCCTCGTCCAGCCTCCCCGGCGCGGGCAGCTTCGATCGCGGCATTGAGTGCCAGCAAGTCGGTTTGTTTGGTGATGCCGGAAATGTCGTTGAGTGTGCCGGTAATCCGTGCAACCTTGTCCTGCATCTGGCGGAAACTCTCGGCAACGCCCCGGCTCGTGCCCTGCAATTGCTCCATCTTGCCAACGAATTCGGCGATCAGTGCATTGGTTTCACTGAAGAAGCGTTGCAGACCGGCATGCTCTGCGGCGTGACTATCGTCGGAGCCGGTCATGCTGAGCATTTCGCTGATCAGCGAACGGAGGATTTCCTGCTGGCTGTTCGACTGCGATTCGAGGCCGGTCAGGCTGCCGTAAAGACTGAATACCGATTCGCGGATCAGCGTCTGGGCATCGTGCATTTCCTTTTCCAGTGACGAGAACTGCATTTCGGCATGTGCCATCGCTTCATTGGAAAGCACATGGTATTCGGACATGACGCCGGTCAATTCGTTGACATAGCCTTTTTGCCGCGCTTTCCACTGTTCGCGTTCGCGCAGTGAAAACAGGGTAGCGGTAGTCAGCAAAACGGCCAGCACGGCAAACCAGTGATTCGGTTGAGCTTCGGCAATCCACGACCATAGCCAGAGCGCCAAAGCCAGTAATGCGCTGCCACGGGTCAGGAGGTCATCAAATCTTTTCATTCAGTATCCTGGGTGAGTCTCGGTTCGCAATTATACGAGTGCTATCTGCCTGCCCGATGTTACAGAGGGGCGTGAACTGACGGCAGACCTTCTTGTTCTGGCGGGCAGTTCACGAAACGCAACTCTTCCGGATAAGGGAAAAAGTCTTCGACATGGCCGTTGCGAATCTTCTCCTGCGCGCCCTGCCAGAAGGTGGTCGACAGCAAATCCTTGTGGTGCTTGATGAACAGCTTGCGCACCAGCGGCATGCTGAGCAGGAAGGTGGCGAATTCTTCCGGGAACACATCGTTGCGTGCCACGCCGTACCAGACCTCGCCGGACATCTCGGTTTCAAAGTCCGGCGCCGGCGGGATTTTGCGGAAGTTGATGTCGGTCATGTATTCGATTTCGTCGTAATCGTAAAACACGACGCGGCCGTAGCGCGTGATGCCGAAGTTCTTCCACAGCATGTCGCCGGGGAAAATGTTGGCTTGCGCCAGTTCGCGGATCGCGCTGCCGTATTCCTTGATCGCGTGCTCCATGCCTGGCAGGTTGTTCGCCCTGTTCATCCGCTCCAGGTGGATATTCAGCGGCTCCATGCGGCGCTCGATGTACAGGTGCTTGATGATCAACTGCTCGCCGTCGATCTCGTAGCATGATGGGGCGAGGCGTTCCAGCTCTTCCATGACCTCGGCGCTGAAGCGGGCCAGCGGGAACATCACGTTGGAAAACTCCAGCGTATCGGCCATGCGGCCGACGCGGTCGACCTGCTTGACCATCATGAATTTCTTTTTGACGGTAGCGCGGTCCATGTCCTTGGAACTGCCGAACACGTCCTTGATGATCTTGAACACGTAGGGGTAGGAGGGCAGCGTGAATACCAGCATGACCAAGCCGCGAATGCCGGGTGCCATGATGAACTTGTCCTGCGAGTGATGCAGGTGATAGATGAAATCGCGGAAGAACATCGTCTTTCCCTGCTTGCCCAGCCCGAGCATGATGTAAATCTCGGAGCGCGGCTTGTTCGGCATGATGGCGCGCAGGAACTGGACGTAGCTGGACGGCACTTCCATGTCGACCATGAAATAGGCGCGCGACAGTGAAAACAGCAGGCCGATCCGCCAGGCATCGAGCAGCACGGTATCGAGGAAGAGCTTGCCATCCTGGTCATGCAGTACCGGAATGGTGAAGGGATATTCCTGTGCCCCGTTGATTGCCTTGCCGATGATGTAGGCGGCCTTGTTGCGATAGAAGGCCGAGCCGAGGACCTGGATCTGGAAATTGTCCTCGCGGCGCGGCATTTCCTGCAGATAGTGACGAATCGCCTGATACACGTAATTCACGTCGCGTTCGAGATCGGCAAACGGGCGCTGCCAGTTGAAATCCCGGACGATTTCGCGGATTGCCCCGCGCAGGCCTTTGATATCGGCGTAGTAACTGCGGTAGGTGGGGGCTTCGTCGCCTTCCAGGTTTTCCGTGGAAATGGTCGGGCGGACGAAAATGAAATCGTTGTGGAAATAAGTCCGGTGCAGAATCTTGGTCGTTACCGAATTGAAGAAGGTTTCGGCCAGTTCCGGCTGCTTGTGATTGAGCAACAGGCCGATGTAGAGCAACTTGATCTGTTGCCAGGTCGCATCGTCCAGGTTTTCGCCATCGAATTCCCCGCGCAGGCGTTCGACGCATTCATCGACCCGGTCGTCGTAGAAACGGATGCGTTCACTGACTGCACGGTGTACGTCCTGCCAGTCGCCTTTTTCAAAACGTCTCTTGGCCTCCTGGCAGGTCTGGCGAAACAGCGTGTAATGCTTGTTGAAACCCTGAATCAGGGCCAGCGCGATCTGGTGGGCGTTTGCACCATACAGGCCGAGCGAAATCTTCATCGTCATCACTCCCGGGGAAGTCGGTCAGTTTAGCACCCGGAAATCCCCAAAAATGGTGCATTTTTGGCGTAATTCGCACTGTGAAAACCGATTTCACCGTTGACCGATAGCGTGCTGATGCGGATACTCCCGAGGTTGCTGTAAGCACCGCGCAAGGGTGCCGGCGTATCGTCGGCCCGCATATCAAACACCATCACCAAGGGGTTAGCATGTCCGCAGGCAAGTCCAAGATTATCTACACGCTCACCGACGAGGCGCCGTTGCTGGCGACTTGTGCCTTTTTGCCGATCATCCGCACCTTTACGGGGCCGGCCGGCATCGAGATCGAGAAGGCCGATATTTCCGTTTCTGCCCGCGTGCTGGCCGAATTCCCCGAGTGTCTGACGGAAGAACAACGCGTCCCGAATACGCTCGGCGAATTGGGCAAGAAGTGCCTGCAACCCGAGACAAACATTATCAAGCTGCCGAACATCAGCGCCTCCGTTGCTCAGTTGAAGGCTTGCGTCAAGGAACTGCAGGAAAAGGGCTACGCCATTCCCGACTATCCCGAGATGGCCAATACCGACGAAGAAAAGGCCCTCAAGGCCCGCTTCGGCAAGTGCCTCGGCTCCGCCGTCAATCCGGTGCTGCGCGAAGGCAACTCCGATCGCCGCGCGCCGATGGCTGTCAAGAATTACGCCAAGAAGCGTCCGCACTCGATGGGCGAATGGAAACAGTGGTCGCAGACTCACGTTTCGCACATGAATCATGGCGACTTCTACCATGGCGAAAAGTCGCTGACCCTGGACAAACCGCGCGAAGTGCGCATGGAGCTGATCGCCAAAGGCGGCAAGACCACTGTGCTGAAGCCGAAGCTGTCGCTGCTCGAAGGCGAAATCATCGACTCGATGTTCATGAGCAAGAAGGCGCTGTGCGATTTTTACGAGCAAACGCTGGAAGATTGCCGCCAGTCCGGCATCCTGTACTCGCTGCACGTCAAGGCGACGATGATGAAGGTCTCGCACCCGATCGTTTTCGGCCATTGCGTCAAGATCTACTACAAGGAAGCCTTCGAGAAGCACGGCAAGACCTTCGACGAGCTGGGCATCAACGTCAATAACGGTATGGTCGATCTGTACGAGAAGATCAAGACCCTGCCGGAATCCAAGCGCGACGAAATCATCCGTGACCTGCACGCCTGTCAGGAACACCGTCCGCGTCTGGCCATGGTCGACTCGGCCAAGGGCATCACCAATTTCCATTCGCCGAACGACATCATCGTCGACGCTTCCATGCCGGCCATGATCCGTCAGGGCGGCAAGATGTGGGGTGCCGACGGCAAGCAGTACGACAGCAAGTGCGTCATGCCGGAATCGACCTTTGCCCGCATCTATCAGGAGATGATCAACTTCGTCAAATGGCATGGCAACTTCGATCCGAAGACCATGGGCACCGTCCCGAACGTCGGTCTGATGGCTCAGCAGGCCGAAGAATACGGCTCACACGACAAGACTTTCGAAATCGCCGAAGACGGCATCGCCAACATCGTCGACAACAACAGCGGTGAAGTGCTGCTGACACAAAACGTCGAAGCCGGCGACATCTGGCGCATGTGTCAGGTCAAGGACGCGCCGATCCGCGACTGGGTCAAGCTGGCCGTCACCCGCGCTCGCAATTCCGGCATGCCGGCCGTGTTCTGGCTCGACGCCTATCGTCCGCACGAAAACGAGCTGATCAAGAAGGTCCAGAAGTATCTCAAGGATCACGACACCAGCGGTCTCGACATTCAGATCATGTCGCAAGTGCGCGCCATGCGCTTCACGCTGGAGCGCGTCGCCCGTGGCCTGGACACCATTTCGGTGACCGGCAACATCCTGCGCGATTACCTGACCGACCTGTTCCCGATCATGGAACTCGGCACCTCGGCCAAGATGCTGTCCATCGTGCCGCTGATGAACGGCGGCGGCATGTACGAAACCGGTGCCGGCGGTTCGGCCCCGAAGCACGTGCAGCAGCTGACGCAGGAAAACCACCTGCGCTGGGATTCGCTGGGTGAGTTCCTGGCCCTGGCGGTGTCGCTGGAAGAACTGGGCATCAAGGAAAACAATGCCCGCGCCAAGCTCTTGGCCAAGACGCTCGATGCCGCCACCGGCAAGCTCTTGGACAACAACAAGTCGCCGTCGCCGAAGACCGGTGAGCTGGACAATCGCGGTTCGCAGTTCTACCTCGCCATGTACTGGGCGCAGGAACTGGCCACCCAGAAGGACGATGCCGAACTGGCTGCGCACTTCACCAAGCTGGCCAAGGTTCTGGCCGACAGCGAAGCGCAAATCGTTGCCGAGATGAAGACGGTGCAGGGCAAGCCGGTCGACATCGGTGGTTACTACAAGGCTGATCCGGAGAAGTGCAAGGCCGTGATGCGTCCGAGCCCGACGCTGAACGCCGCACTGAAGGCTGCGCGTATCGCCTGAGCCAGCTGCTGAATCAGGAAGCCCGGCCTCTGCGTGAGCGGAGGGCCGGGTTTTTTTATGCTCATCCAGAGCCTTCTTGGCTGTATGGCTGTCACGCTGACATTCCCATGCAATTTGTTCCATAATTGACCGGGCTGGCCGCCGGGGACGTAAAACCGGACAGGTCAGGGAGTCCAACAGGCTTTCTGCCGCCTGAAAACAAAATCATAGGAGTCGCCATGACATCTCATATCAAGGTTCCGCAGGGTGGTGCGAAAATCGTTCCGGGGCAGCCGACCCCGGATAATCCGATCATTCCTTTCATTGAAGGCGATGGTATCGGCATCGATATCACACCGGTCATGATCAAGGTCATCGATGCTGCGGTCGACAAGGCTTATGGCGGCAAAAGGAAAATTCACTGGATGGAAGTTTATGCCGGGGAAAAATCCACCCAGTTGTATGGTCCGGACGAGTGGTTACCGCAGGAAACCTTCGCCGCCTTGAAGGAATATTCGGTCTCCATCAAGGGGCCGATGACGACACCGGTCGGGGGCGGCATCCGTTCGCTGAATGTGGCCCTGCGCCAGGAGCTGGATCTCTATCAGTGCGTCCGCCCGGTGCAGTATTTCAAGGGCGTGCCGTCGCCGCTGAAACATCCGGAACTGACCAACATGGTCATCTTCCGCGAAAACACCGAAGATATTTACGCCGGGATCGAGTGGTCGGCGCAGTCGGATGGGGCGAAGAAGGTCATCGAATTCCTGCAGAAGGAAATGGGCGTCAAGAAGATTCGTTTCCCGGAAACTTCAGGCATCGGCATCAAGCCGATTTCCATCGAGGGGACGACCCGCCTGGTGCGCGCTGCGCTGAAGTATGTCATCGCCAACGACCGCAAGTCGCTGACCATCGTGCACAAGGGCAACATCATGAAGTTCACGGAAGGCCTGTTCCGCGACACCGCCTACAAGGTGGCCATCGAGGAATTCGGTGCCGAATTGATCGATGGCGGTCCGTGGTGCAAGTTCCGCAATCCGAACAGCGGTCGCGAAGTCATCGTCAAGGATTCCATTGCCGATGCCTTCCTGCAGCAGATCCTGCTGCGTCCGGCCGAGTACGACACCATCGTCACCACCAACCTGAACGGCGACTACATTTCCGACGCGCTGGCGGCGCAGGTCGGCGGCATTGGCATTGCCCCGGGCGCCAACATTTCCGACCAGTACGCCTGTTTCGAAGCGACGCACGGGACCGCGCCGAAGTATGCCGGCCTCGACAAGGTCAATCCCGGCTCGCTGATCCTGTCAGCCGAAATGATGCTGCGCCACCTGGGCTGGAAGGAAGCTGCCAATCTCGTCATCAAGGCGATGGAAGCGGCGATCTGCGACAAGAAAGTGACCTACGATTTTGCCCGCCTGATGGACGGGGCTGATGAGTTGTCATGCTCCGAGTTTGGTGATGCGATGATCGCGCGCATGTAAGCTGCTTGCTGGAAAACTGCCTCATCCAACGGTGAGGTTTTTACGTCGTTAAAGGAGACTCAAATGAAGAAAATCATCTTTTTTGCGCTGGCTCACCTGTTTGCTGCCAGCTTTGCCATTGCCGAGCCCGCGAACTGTGAAGCCCAGGCAGTCAGCAAGGAAGGCAAGCCACTGGCTGGTGCGGCAAAAAATTCCTTCATGAAAAAATGCGAACGCGAACAGCTCGGCCAGCAGTGTGCCAGCAAGGCGCTCGACAAAAATGGCAAGCCGCTGGCTGGTGCTGCCAAGAACTCTTTCATGAAGAAGTGCGAGTCTGGAAAATAAGTGGAACATGAGCGGCCAGTAAGGCGCTTTGGCTGATTTTTCGCGCGATTCCGGCGCAGCGAAGCCCCCATGAGGGGGCTTTCGTGTTTTCGGGAAGTACAATTCCGCCATGACATCAATTGCCAACAATGAAGTTGCCGAGTCCAGCGTGGATAGCGATCCGGATTCCGTCGTCAATGAAGCGCGCCTTTGGCGCAACAACGGCTGGACTGCCCGCGTCATCAAGAATGAAGACGATGAGGGCTGGGCGGTCGAAATGATCAAGGACGGCGAAGCGGAGCCGGCGCTGGTCGGTCCGTGGACCATGGGGCGCGACAAGAAAAACCCGAAGCCGCTCGATGCCTCGGCTTTCCAGGTGCTGGTCAAGACGGCTTCGGAAGTCATCCGGCGTCATGAACATCACCTGCACGCGATGCTGCACAAGAAACTTGCGGTCAACGGGCCGGATGGGCCACTTTCCATCAGTCTCGATATCGAACCGGATGAAGACGACCCTTATGCCGTGCTGGCGGCGACGGACGCCGCGGGGGAGTTGCTCGCACAAGTGCGGGTGCCACCCAATTTCAAGTTCAACGCCGCGACGGTCGAGGCGTGGATTGCCGATGAGTTTCGCCAGCCAGAATAACTGTTGCGAGGGCTTTTCCTTGGGGAAGGGCGCTTCAAGTAGAAAAATGCCGGAAGGGGATTGGACGTGTTGATCAACTGTGTGGCCTATGAAAACGGCTCTCGTCTGACCGAGCTTTCCGTCGAGGAAATCAGCGATTACCTGGAACGGCCGGATTGTTTTGTCTGGGTGGCCTTGCGCGACGCAACGCCTGAAGAGCTGGACAAGATGCAGGAGGAGTTCAAACTCCACGAACTGGCGGTCGAGGATGCGCGGCATGGCCATCAGCGGCCCAAGGTCGAGGAATACGGCGATTCGATTTTCGCCGTCATGCACCTGGTGGAGCCGGATAAGGGTGAAAACGATCAGGGCGAATACAACCTGGGTGAGGTTGATGTATTTGTTGGCCCCAATTACGTGTTGTCGGTCAGAAACAGGAGTCAGCAGGGATTTCTTGGCGTGCGCGAACGTTGCGAACGGGAACCGCATTTGCTGAAACATGGCGCCGGTTTTGTCCTGTATGCCCTGATGGATGCGGTGGTGGATCGTTATTTTCCGATTGTCGACCAACTGGAATCAGCGCTTGAAGCCGTGGAAGAGAGGATTTTCGTCAAAGGTGCGGCGCGGGCCAATATCGAACAACTCTACGCGCTGAAGCGCAAGGTGATGTTGCTCAAGCATGTGGTGGCGCCGCTGATGGAAGTCGCCGGGAAACTCTCCGGCAATCGTGCCCCGGCCATTTGTCTCAGCAGCCGGGATTATTTTCGCGATGTGTACGACCACCTTGTGCGTATCGATGCGTCGATCGATACCATCCGCGACACCATCGGCACGGCCATCCAGGTCAATCTGTCGATGGTCGCCATAGAGGATAGCGAAGTCAGCAAGCGCCTTGCCGCCTGGGCCGGGATTTTCGCCGTCGCTACGGCATTTGCCGGCATCTGGGGCATGAATTTCGCGCATATGCCGGAACTGGATTGGGAGTACGGTTACCCGACTGCCTTGCTGGCGATCAGTACGACCTGTTTTTTCCTCTTCCGGCGTTTCAAGCGTGCCGGCTGGTTGTAGCATTTCAAATTTGCCGCTCATTACCTTGTGAAATCCCGACCCATCGCCGTCTTCGATTCCGGTCTCGGTGGTTTGACCGTCTTGCGTGCCTTGCGCGGTCGACTGCCGCAGGAAGACTTTTTCTATTTTGCCGATACGCGTTTCCTGCCCTATGGCGACAAACCCGAGATTTTCCTCAAGGCGCGTGGTGTGGCGATTGCCGAGGCGCTGGTCAAACGCGGTGCCAAGGCCTTGGTGATTGCCTGCAATACGGCCACGGCGGCGGCGGCTGAGGCGATCCGGGCGGCGGTGGATTTGCCCATCGTCGCGCTGGAACCCGGCGTCAAGCCGGCGGTGAGCCTGACGCGAAGCGGCGTGATCGGTGTGCTGGCGACGACACGGACGTTGGCCAGCGAGCGGTTTCAGCGCCTGGTCGGCAATCATGCCCCTCACTTGCAGGTCATCCCGCAGGCTTGCCCCGGTCTGGCCGAGGCGATTGAAACCGAGGGGCCGGACAGCCCGCCGGTGGCCGTCTTGCTCGATGCCTTCGTGGCGCCGCTGGCGGCGGCTGGTGCGGATGTCGTGGTGCTCGGCTGCACGCATTACCCGTGGGTGGCTGAGGCGATTGCCGCTCGCCTGCCGGCCGGCGTGACTTTGCTCGATACCGGCGAGGCGGTCGCCAGGCAGTTGGAGCGCCTGCTCGCGGCGGGCAATCTGCAGGGCGGCGGAGCGGCCGGTCAGGGAAAACTTGTTGTAGCGACCAGCGGATCGCCGCAGCAGGTCATTGCTACGGTCGACCGCCTGTGGGGGCAGAAATTGCCTGTAGAACATTGGGAGCCTTGAGATGAGTGAAACGCAAAAGCAGAGCGAAACGCCGAAGCCGGGCGATACACAAAAGCAGGGCGCCGCGCAGAAACCCTTGGCCGGCCTGAAGGTGGTCGAACTCGGGACGCTGATTGCCGGGCCGTTCTGCACGCGGATCATGGCCGAGTTCGGTGCCGAGGTGATCAAGGTCGAGTCGCCCGATGGCGGCGACCCGCTGCGCAAATGGCGCAAGTTGTACGAGGGCACCTCGCTGTGGTGGTACGTGCAGGCGCGCAACAAGAAATCGGTGACTGCCAACCTGAAGCACTCGGAAGGTGTGGCCTTTGTGCGCAAGCTGATCGCCGAGGCCGACATCCTGGTTGAAAACTTCCGGCCCGGCGTGCTGGAAAAGCTTGGTCTTAGCTGGGAAAGCCTGCATGCCGACAATCCGGGGCTGGTCATGGTCCGCCTGTCGGGTTTCGGCCAGAGCGGGCCGTACAAGGATCAACCCGGCTTTGGTGCCGTTGGCGAATCGATGGGCGGTTTGCGTTACATCACCGGCTTTGCCGACCGGCCGCCGGTGCGCACCGGGATTTCCATCGGCGATTCGATTGCCGCGTTGTGGGGCGCCATCGGTGCGCTGATGGCGCTGCGCCACAGGGAAATCAATGGCGGTGCCGGGCAGGTGGTCGATGTGGCGCTTTATGAGGCGGTGTTTGCGATGATGGAGTCGATGGTGCCCGAGTTCGACGTCTTCGGTTTTGTCCGCGAACGCACCGGCAACATCATGCCCGGCATCACGCCGTCGAACACGCACACGACCCGCGATGGCAAGCACGTCACCATCGGCGCGAATGGCGATGCAATCTTCAAGCGTTTCATGCAGGCCATCGGGCGCCCCGATCTCGCCGACGATCCGACGCTGGCCGACAATGCCGGCCGCGACGCCCGGCGCGATGAAATCTATGCCTTGATCGACGGCTGGTGTGCCGAACACGACGAAGCAGAGGTGCTGGCCGTGCTGGCCAAGGCCGAAGTGCCGTCGTCACGCGTTTATTCTGCGGTCGACATGTTCGCCGACCCACAATTCATCGCCCGCCAGATGTTTCAGAGTGCAACGCTACCGGATGGCAAACCGTTTCGGATGCCCGGCATCGTGCCGACCTTGTCGGCCACGCCGGGCGGTACCGAATGGATCGGCCCGGCGTTGGGGGCGCATACCGATGAAGTGCTGGCCGCACTGGGTTATGCAGCAGAACGCATTGCCGAATTGCGCGCCGCCGGAGCTGTCTAGGCTTAAACCTTGAAGCGGCTGATCAGTTGCTTCAGGCTGACGGCAATATCCTGCAGTTGATGCGCTGTGGCCGCCGTGCCGCGGATGGTGTCGGTGGTTTGCTCGACCATGTTGGCGATCTGCTCGACGCGCTGGGCAATCGACGTACTGGCTGAACTTTGCTCCTTGGTTGCATCGGCGACTTCGCCGATGCGCGACAGCGTACGGCGGGCACCTTCCTCTATGGCGCGCAGCGATTCCGAGGCCGAAGCGGCCAGTTCAACGCCTTGTTGCACTTCCGGCAAGGCGGCGTTCATCGCTTCGACGGCACCGACGGTGTCGCTCTGGATACCGACAATCATTTGTTCGATTTCGGTGGTGGCCAGCGAGGTGCGTTCGGCCAGTTTGCGCACTTCGTCGGCAACCACCGCGAAGCCGCGCCCCTGTTCGCCGGCGCGGGCGGCTTCGATGGCGGCATTGAGCGCCAGCAGGTTGGTCTGGCCGGCGATATCCTTGATCACGTTGGCGATGCTGGAAACCTGCCTGGCGCGCTCTTCCAGCGCATGGATGCGGCTTGAGGCATCGGACACCGTATCCGAAATCTGCTGGATGGCCTGCGAGGCCTGATCGACACGGGCCGATCCCTGACCGGAAAGTTCGACGGCGGCAATGGAGTCCTGCGAGGTGTCGCGGGCGCTGTCCGAGATATGGTTCGAGCTGACCGTCAGTTCTTCGATGGCTGCCGCCATGGCGGAGGTGGCGTCCGATTGCTGTTCGGCTGCGCTGGCGACGTCATCCGATGCCAAGGCGATTTTCTCGGCATTGTCGACCAGATGGTTGGCATCCTTGTTGATTTCACCGACCATCTGGCGCAACGAGGTGACCATGCCACCAAGGGCATGCAACAGACTGCCTGGTGCCGCCTGGCTGATGCTGGCTGTCAGGTCGCCGCTCGCAACACGTTCCATGATTTCGGTCGCTTCCTTGGGTTCGCCACCCAGTTGCCGGAGCACACTGCTGCCGACCAGATACCCGAACAGGACGAGAATCGTCAGCAGGACCAAGGAAATCCCGCCGAGCATGACAGCGCTTTTCTTGTATTTCTGGTCGATGTCATCGATGTAGATGCCGGTGCCGATCACCCAGTTCCACGCGCCAAACAGTGTGGCGTAGGAAAGTTTCGGTTCGGCTTTTTCCTGGCCGGCTCTGGGATAGTCGTATTCGACAAAGCCGCCACCGCCTTGTGCCGTGGCAATCAGTTCGCGGACGAGGAATTTCCCGTTGGCGTCCTTCGTTTCGATCCGGTTCTGCCCTTCGGCGGCCGGATTGACGCCCAGCATGATGTAATTGCCGGCGGTATCAATGATGAAGAAATAATCCTTGTCGCCGTAGCGCAAGTCTCGCAGGCTGTCGCGGGCAGCTTTCTGCGCGGCTTCGGTGCTGAGCAGGCCGGATGTCGCCAGTTTATGGTGATGTTCAAGAATCCCCTTGGCAACCTCCACCAGGTTGTGGGTTTTTTCCTTGCGATCTTCGAGCATGCTGCCCTTGAGCTGAAAGAGCGAAATCAGACATAAAACCAGCAAACCGATCAATGTCAGGCCGATCAGTAGTTGAATGCGGGTAGCCACCCGCAGATTGGCTAAAGTGCTCATGCTGAAAATCCCCCTGGAAATTTATTCTCGTCATGCTGCGATGCGATATAAGCATATCAGCGGATAGGAATTTCATGGTTTTCTACATCGATGATTTTTCTACTAATAGTACTTTTGTACTATAGATCATGAGTCTGGCTTGTCGAACCCGGTAAGCGCAGGCTTACCCGCAGGCCTCTTTCCGGTTGATTGGCCGCCTGCAGCGTGCCGCCATGTGCTTCGACGATGCTGCGGCTGAAAAAATAGCCCAACCCAGTGCCCTGCTTGCCCATTGAAGTGCCTGCCCGGTAATAGGCAACACCTAACAGAGCCAATTCAGCTTCGCTCAAGCCAGGGCCTTGGTCGACCACCGTCAACAGCAAATCGTCACCCTCCTGTTGAGCCGTCAGGCTGACCGTGCCCGTATCGCCGCTGTAGCGCAAGGCATTGCCCAGCAAATTGCCGACGGCGATACCAATCAGTCGGGCATCCAGTGCATACTGCAAATCGGGTGGCGTCACGCTTAGCCGCAAGCGTCCTTGCGCTTCTGCACCCTGCGTTTCAATCACATTCGCCAGCATTGGAGCCACCCTTTGCTGCGTAAGTACTGGGGTCAGGCGGTGTTGTTCTACAGCCTCGGATACCAGAAAGCTGTCAACCAGCGAGTCCAGACGACGCACGCTGCTACGAATGCCACTCAGCCGGGCGCCATCGGCCTTGTGCAGATCTGTCAGCTTGAGTTGTAACAGGTTGGCGGCCCGGTCAATGCTTGCCAACGGGTTGCGAAACTCATGCGACAGCATGGCGATGAAGCGCCGTTGTTCGGTCTGGCGCTCCAGCACCAAAGCATTCTGTTGCTGAACGTGCGTCTGATCACGCTGATTTTGGTATAGCCGTACTGCCAAAGCCAGGCTCATTACCCCGATGTGCACCAGCGTTGATGTCTGATAGACGCGGGTACTGAACCAGTCAATGCTTAGCCAGCCACTAAAAGTTGCCCATTGCAGTAAAGCCACCACAACGGAGGTCATGAAGCCAAAAAAATATAAAAGCATGTCCCAGCGACGTTGCTGCCACCACAGCACCGCAGTCAACACCAGGCCAAGCAGACTGAGCAGCGCGCCCATTTTCAGTAGCAGTGGCGCAAATACCAGATAGGCCGGTGTAGTGATGAAGCACAAAGTCAGTGCTGTCATCCAGCCCAGCATCAGGTACATCCGAAACAAACGGGGAAAGTGGACGCGCAAATTCAGCAGGTAGCTGAAGAAAATCGTTGCTGCCAACACCGGAGCCAGTGAGCCCAAGCCTTGAATGGCATTGCTTTGCCAAGGCATTTGGGGATCGAACAAAGTTTGCGAGTAGCCACTGATCAACAGGTGACGCAAACCCTGGCTGGCAACAAAAGCGGCGTAGGCTAACAAAACATGCTCGCCAAGCATAAGACCAAGTGCGCCAAATGCCAGTACAACGACCAATATCACGCCTAATAGAAAGCCTAAAAACAGGCCTTCTTGTGTCTCGTGGCTGGTGAACGTCTGCGGCTCATAGATATGGGCGCTGAAATTCATCATGCTGCTGGAGGTGACGCGCAGCCATACCTTGCGCGGCTGGATATCCGGTAAGGCGAGTGCCAGCACGTTCTGGTGCGAATGCACGGGCCGTTCGGCCATCGGCACATGGTCGCCCAGACGGTAAGGGCCGATGGTGCCATCGGCCTGTTCGATCCAGACCTCGATATTGTCCAGGTAGGGCGCTTCCAATACCAGCAACCAGTTCGTGGGTGCATCCGGCGTGCGGGCCAGGTGCAGGAGATACCAGTGTGCGGCGTTCGTAAAGCCGGCGTTTTCAAAGCCGGGCAAGCGGCTGAAAACCTGGTCACGGGCCTGGGCCAACGAGCTCTGTGCACTGGTATCCACCCACCGGCTCAAGTGGCCCGCCAAACTGGATTGCTGGGTGTCAGCACGCAATAGCAGGGCCGGGGAGGGCTCTTGAAAGGCCCAAGTAGACCCACTTAGCAGCAATAGCCACCCTGCCAGCAAGTGCGCCAGCCACCCGTTTCGCGAGGGTAGTAGCCAGTGCGCTCCTGTTCGTCGGCTCAAGCCTGGTCTACCCGCCCAGTGCCGGCAAAAGTGTAGCCTTGCCCATAACTGGGACGCAGCGGCAGCTCGCGCGCACAACCCGCCAGCACTTTGCGGCGCAAGCGGCTGGCGCTGTTGTCCAGGTTGCGCAGGTTGGAAAGTGTTTCGGGTTTGCCCAAATCGGCCAGCAACTCGCTGCGACTCACCGCCGTACCGGGTTGCTGCATCAATCGGCGCAACATGAGGGTTTCCTGATGTGTCAGCTTGAGTCGCTCACCATTAGGCATGCCGAGCTGCCAACTGGTGAGGTAAATCACCCATTCGTCGCGCCTGGTGTCGGGTAGCGTTTCGATAGTTGCCGTGGGTGGTGCGGGGCGCTGCATGTCTGTGCGCGTACCCAGTCGGCGTAAAACACTGTGACAGGTGGCCTCGATGACTTGTAACGAGGCACCTTTCACTAAATAGGCATCCGCCCCCAGCGCGAGGCCAGCCACACGGTCTTCGTCTGAACAAAAGGCGGTAAGCATCACAATGCCCGGTACTTGCGGCATCGCTTGCAGTTGTTGCGCCAGTTCCAAACCACTGAAGCCTGGCAAACCGATATCAAGCAATACCAATTCAAACGCTTGTCGGGCGTGTGCCGTATTGAAAGCCTCTGCACTATCAAATCCTTGTGCAGCAAACCCACGCCAACCTAAAAACTCCAGCAAGTCTTCGCGCAAGTTGTGTTCGTCCTCAACGACCGCAATACGTGTCCGAACTGGGGGTGGGGAGCATATGGCGGTGGATGTCATCTTTGTCTTTGATATGGGTTGCTGCTTTTGTGTCTGGGCTGGTTCGGGACAGAATTTGACAGCATTGAACAGTATTGAGTGCACGAAGGACGCTGGATTCTGGCGCAAAATCCCGCGTAGTCCAAATCAGTTGTGCCAAATGCTCCCTCAGGAACCGATTACACCGATGTCGCAGCAGCATGAGTTGACCGTGCGCCTGTTGCTGCCCCGGCAAGCGGGTTTGCTGGCCTTCTGGCAGCGCGCCAGAAATGAAGCTGACCAGGAGTTGCTGGTGCGTCAGCCCTTCAAAAGCGGCAAGGCCTATCCGCTCGGGCAATGTCTGGAAATAGCTCAACGGGTATTCGGTATTGTTGAAGGGTGGCTGTGTTCGCCCAGCCCCCTCTTTTCCCCCGCGCTTTCCCCTGCCGAGCAACAGGGTTTGGACGCCCTGCGCGAGTTTTTTGCCGCAGGTGGCTTGCTGCGTCTGGTCTGGGGCGCACTACGCGGGCAATATTTTCAGAACGCCATGCAGCTAGGTTCGCTGTATGTCGATGTCGCCAACGACACGGTGTACCGCGAAAAACCGCCGGTGGAAATTTTGCCCTTTCAGGACTGCGGTCTGCTTGCGATCCGGGATTTTTTTCACTTCGCCGATATCGCTCGTCTCTACTGGGGCGGTGAGTTGTTTCCGAATCATCTCTTCCCGCACCTGGCGCCCTGGTTTCCATGGATTTCGGTGGTTCCTGGAACCGGCGTACAACTGGAAGCTGGCAACGATTACATGATCGCACTGACCCGCCAGGATGGCTTTCGCTCGGCGCAGTGCGTGTTGGAACAATCCTCTGCTCCCGCTGCGTTGACCGCAGTTATTGCCCCGTTTTTCGCCGAAACGACACTGGGTTTCTCCGCCGATGGTCGCGCAGCCGCGCTGGCCGGCTGCGAAACCCTGCGCCAGACGCTACCCGATGATGCACAGCGTGACCGGGTTGTACGAGCCTTTTTGGAAGTCAACGCGCGCTTGTCACGTATAGTGGTCCGGAAGGATCAGCCCGCCGGTGCTCTGCCAGCAGACGCTTCGCTAAAGGTAATATCCCGCCCAAGCCTGAAGAATTGATGCATACACCTCCTTTTAATCTTGGTCATTCAGCGAGTTGATTTGAAAGTTCACGCACTCACCTATTGGCTCACCGGGTTTTCCGGCGCGGGTAAAACCGTGCTGGCCCAAGCCTTGGTTCAGCAGTTGCAGGCCGCAGGGCAAGCGGCTTGTGTGCTTGATGGCGACGAATTGCGCAGCGGCCTTTGTAGTGACTTGGGGTTTTCCGCCGCTGACCGTGAAGAAAACATGCGGCGCACAGCCCATCTGGCTCACCTACTCAACCGTCAGGGCATTCACGTCATCGCCGCCTTGATTTCCCCGACCATCGCAGGCCGGTCTGCCGCGCAGCAAACCATCTCGCCCGAATGCTTCGTTGAAATCCACGTCAGCACGCCGCTCGAAATCTGCCAGCAGCGCGACCCCAAAGGGCTCTACGCTCGGGCGCGGCATGACAGTACGCTGGGACTCACGGGCCTGCAGGCTCCCTATGAAGCGCCAGTGCAACCGGCCTTGCGCATCAACACGCATGAAACCCCGCTGGCCGACGCCGTTCGCCAGATTCTCAGCATTCAATCGCTCAGGCACTCCACGCCATGAAAACAGTTCCCCTGCCCACCCACCTCAGCGCCTGCCCGGCGCAACAATTTGGCCAATTACGATGAGCGGCAATCTCAACGACTGGACAGCAAACGATTTTCAGCGCAGCGGTTTTGACGCTGAAGGGAAGTCGACCGCAGAATTACGCGCCGCCGCCGGCAAACCCGTCCTGACGCCATCCCCCGGTCTTGCTGACTGGTTGGCTGCCAGTGGTGGATCGCTGGCATTTTCCACTTACCAGACTGGCCGCTTGTTTTTTCTCGGCACGAATCCCGACAACAGCCTGTATGCACAGGAACGGGTCGTTGGCACCGCGATGGGTCTGGCTATCGACCGGGACAAATTGTGGGTCGGCAACCGGGAACAAATCTGGCGTTTTTCCAATGCCGGCCCGGACGAGATCGCCGGCCAGCACTATGACGCCATCTACATGCCCCGGCGGGCGTACCTGGTCGGCAACAGCAACACGCACGACGTGTTGGCCGATGTCAATTTTCAAGGGCAGCATTACGAGTTTCTCTACGCCAATACCCAGTTCAGTTGCGTCGCTGCGCCCGACGAGCACTACACCTTCAAACCGGTGTGGGTGCCCGACTTCATCAGTCTGCTGGCGCCGGAAGACCGCTGCCATCTGAACGGTATTTGCGCGGTTGATGGCGAACTGGCCTATGCCACCATTTGTGGACGTTTCGACAGCAAACTGGGCTGGAAAGGCGTCAAGAGCCACGGCGGTTTCGTGGTGGACATGCGCAGCAACGAAGTGGTCTGCGAAGGCCTGTCGATGCCGCATTCGCCACGTTGGCACGACGGCAAGCTGTGGCTGATCAATTCTGGTGAAGCCCAACTCGGCTATGTCGATTTCGACCGCAAACAGTTTGTCCCGGTTGTGCTTTGTCAGGGCTTCGCCCGGGGCATCGCTTTTGTCGGTGAGCATGCGGTGGTCGCCCTGTCGCGTCTGCGTCCGGATAAAAACGGCCTGGTCGGCCAGATCAACCTGGCGCAAAAGCTCGAAGAGCAAGGTTTTTACCAGCGCTGCGGTCTACTGGTCTTTAACCTCAAAAATGGTCGCTTGGACCACTGGCTGACCATCGAAGGCCAAGTCACGGAAACCTACGATGTTGCCTTTCTGCCTGGCATCCGCAAACCCTACACCCCCGGTTTTCGCGAGCCGGAACAGCACCAGTGGCGCATGCATTTACCGCCCGGCCCCTGGCGCTCGGCCCCCAAGCCGCCGCCGGATTTTCCTGGCTGGCAGCCTCAGCGCAAAACCTTGCCCTGACGCGACCTGAAACCAACAAACGCCCCCCACGCTAACCCAAATTTCCCGAAGGCCCACCATGACCGCAACCCAATCCGCCACCCGCGAAGTCGTCATCATCGATGCCGGCGTCAGTGACTGGAAAACCCTGACCGCTGGCATCAGTCCCGATATTCCGGTGATCCTGCTGCCCGCTGGTGGCAATGGATTGGCCGCGCTGGCCGCAGCCCTGGCCGAATATGGTGCGCTCGATGCGCTGCATCTGGTCAGCCACGGCGGCAACGGCTTTCTGCAACTGGGCGACCTGCAACTGGGCGACCTGCAACTGGGCGACCTGCAACTCGACCAGAACAGCCTGCCTGGCGAAGCCGATGCCCTGACCGCCATCGCCAGCCATCTGAGCGCCGACAGCGACCTGCTGCTCTACGGCTGTTCGCTCGCCGGCAGCGCCAGTGGCCAGGCCTTCGTGACCGATTTGTCCACCGCGCTGAACGGCGTCGATATCGCCGCCTCCACCGACCGCACCGGGCCGTTGAGTCTGGGCGGGGATTGGGATCTGGAATTTTCCGTCGGAGAGATCGAAACGGTGCTGCCGTTTACGGTACAGGGGATGGAGGGGATTGATGAGTGCTTAGGGTGTGTAAACGGTGGGAGCACATCTACCAACAATCCGCATGGTTGCACTACGAATCAACATTGGGAGGATCCTCCCCCTCCCTCCGATACCACTCCCCCCTCAGTTTCCTCAATTAACCGTATCGGCACTGCAACAACTAACGCGACCAGTGTGAGTTACACCGTTACCTTTTCAGAATCAGTGAACGGGGTTGATACCACTGACTTTGCCCTGACGGGTTCCGGTACAGCCAATGGCACAATTTCCGGCCTGACTGGCAGTGGAACGACGTACACCGTGACAGTCAGCACCATTTCCGGTAATGGCACGCTGAGACTGGACTTGAATAGTTCGGGTACGGGTATCAAAGACAGTGCAAACAACGCCATTGCCGCGGGCTATACCAGCGGGCAAACCTATACGATAGATACGGCCGCCCCCACCATCAGTTCCATCGCCGTATCCGGTACCCCGGCTGCCGATGCTACAGCCATTGACTACACCGTCACCTTCGCCGAAAGCGTCACGGGGGTGAATAGTGCCGACTTCACACTCAGTACCGTCAGCGGCAGCACCACCGGCACCATCACTGGCGTCACCGGCAGTGGCAACAGCTACACGGTGAGTGTGGGCAGCATTACAGGCACCGGCACCTTGCGCCTGGATTTGAACAACACCAGCACTGGCATTACCGACAGCGCAGGCAATGCGATTTCCGGCGGTTACAGTAGCGGTGCAGTGCATACGGCAAGCTTCGTCAGCAATGCCCCTCCGACGCTTGCCAACCTGAACGGCGATAGCGTCGCCTGGGCGGGGGAAGGTCTGTATGTGAAGCTGGACGCCGCCACAGCCCTGACCGTTGCTGACACTGAATTCGGGGCGCTAAATTCCGGCAATGGGGATTGGAACGGAGCGACCTTGACCATCAGCCGGGTCAAGAGCGGGGGCGCCGCCGACGGGGCGACCAAGGATTTATTTACATTCCTCAGCAATAGCGTATTTGATTTGCAGGCAGACGGCTCAATCGCGTACACAAATTACCCGGAGCAATCAATCGAAGCCGCCCAGGCGGCCGGACAGAATGCGACCGGCGTATTGAACGATATGGTGAACACTGGATGGTTCGCCCGCTGGTCGTACACCTATGCAAGCGGTACGCTGATTGTTCAGTTCGGTACGGCTTCCGGCAATATCGATGTCAACCGCATGCCGACGACAGCCTTGGTGCAATCCGTCTTGCAAAACATCGCCTATCGCAACGACACGCCGTATGGCGACACCACCATCCGCTTCTCGCTGAGCGACGGCAACTCGGCCGCGAACGCTGATGTTACTGTCGCCAGTTCGACCATCTACGCCAATTCAATCACCGACAGCGATAACGAGGGTGACGCCGCCGACGGCTTTTCGCTGCGCGAAGCCTTGGCGCGCTCGGTCAGTCAGGCCGGCGCCGACACCATCAAGGTGGTGCTGACCGACAACTCCACCTATACGCTGATGAGCGGAGCGACGGCAGGGGCGGGCGACTCGCTCAATCTTGACAGTGCCAACGGGCTGACCATTGCCGGCAGCACCCTCACGCTGAACGGGGCGCTAACCGTCACCAACACCACAGGTGAAACGGCGAGCATTTCCAGCACCCTCGCCGGCTCGGGCGCCCTGAGCAAAATGGGGGCTGGCAGTCTGACGCTGTCAGGCGCCAACACCTACACCGGCTCGACCACGATCAATGCCGGCACCCTGATTGCCAGTGGCGGTGCAGCGATTGCTGACACCAGTGCCGTAACGGTGGTTACCGGCGCGACGTTAAGCCTTGCCAATAATGAAACCATCGGCTCGCTGGCCGGGGCTGGCGATGTGGTGTTGGGCAGCTACATCCTGACAGCAGGCGGCAACGGCGCGACCACCGCCCATACTGGCATCATCAGCGGGGCGGGCGGCCTGACCAAGACCGGGGTGGGAGCCCTTACCTTGTCAGGGGCCAACAGCTACGACGGAGCCGTCAACCTGAACTCCGGCGTGCTGATCGTCGGCCATAATACGGCATTGGGTTCCACGACAGCGGGAACGACCATTGCCAGTGGTACCACACTGCGCATCCTCGATGGCTTAAACGTGGCGGAAAACCTGAGCATAAGCGGCATCGGGGTCAACGCTGCTTATGGCGCAGTCAAGGTTAACACCGGTAGCGCCACCCTTTCCGGAAACGTTACCCTGGCTGCTGACGCGGCTATCGGTGCCTATGTCAACACCGACATGCTGACGATTTCCGGGGTGATTTCCGGCGACTTCGCCCTGAGCAAGGTGGGGGATGGCACGCTGGCTTTGTCGGGCAACAACACCTACACCGGTGCTACGACGATTTCCTCCGGCACGTTGGTCGCCGGCCACAACTCGGCACTGGGAACCTCTGCCGGCACAACTACTGTTGCCAGCGGTGCCGCACTGGCCCTGGCCGACGGTGTAAACGTGGCAGAAAATATCAATGTGGCCGGCGCAGGCATTTCCAGTACCGGCGCGCTGCGGCTCGATAGCGGCACGGCCACCCTCAGCGGCGCGCTGGCCATGACTGGCAACAGCATGATTGGCGTTGGTACTGGCGCCGGCCTGACCTTGAGCGGCGCAATCAGTGGTGGTTTCAATTTGACCAAGGTCAGTGCTGGCACCCTGACGCTCTCCGGCACCAACAACAGCCAGAATTGGGCCACCCAAATTAATGCCGGAACACTCAGCATTGCCGGAAGCAGTAATCTGGCGACAGGTGCGCTCACGTTGGGCAGCGGCTCAACGCTGCAATTGACCAGTACCACCTCGACGCTAGCCAACACGGTGACACTGACCGGCAATGCGACGATTCAGACCGACGCCAGACTCACCCTCAGTGGCACGGTATCGGGCGGTTTTACGCTGACCAAAACCGGGACGCAAGATCTGACGCTATCGGGGACCAACAACGGTTCGGCCTTGGCTACCGAGGTAATGGCGGGCAACCTCGTCATCTCGTCAGACGCGAATCTCGGCACCGGGACGTTGACGTTGGACGGCGGCACGCTTTATCTCCAAAGCGCGTCTAGTCCCATCGCCCACGGCGTCACTCTGGGCGCCAGCGGTGGCACGATCACGGCGGCGGGGTTGGACGCGACGGTCTCGGGCGTAATCACAGGTAGCGGCGCCCTGAGCAAGATTGGCGGCAAGGTGTTGACCTTGTCGGGGAACAATGATTTTTCCGGTGGGCTCACCATCGCCGGCAGCGCCGGTAATGCCACTTCCGAAGATACCACCGATGATTTCAATGTCATCGTGGCCGACGGGTCGAATTTGGGAACCGGGGCGGTGACCTTAACCAAGGGTCTGAAGATCACCGGTTCAGATGTGTCGATTAGCAACGCCTTCACACTGAATGGCGGCATCATCTCGAACGCCAACACGGTGACGTTGGGAGGCATCATCTCCGGTTCGGGCGCCATGGAGAAGGTGGATATCGGCAACCTTCAATTGACGGGAGCGAATACCTACACAGGCACGATCACGGTATCGGCGGGCACGCTGACAGGCCTCACCACCAGTCTGGTGGGCGACATCACCAACAACGCGGCTGTGGTGTTCAACCAGAACACGACCGGGACCTATGCCGCGGCAATCAGCGGCACGGGCGCCGTGACCAAATCCGGCAGCGGTGCGGTGACCTTCAGCGGAGCCAACACTTACACCGGGGCGACCACGATCTCCGCCGGCACGCTCAGCCTGTCAGGCACTGCGGCCATCGCCGATACCAGCGCAGTCACGGTGGCTTCCGGGGCGACTATGTCGCTGATCGGCGGTAACGAAACCATCGGCTCGCTGGCCGGCGCTGGCGCCGTCTCCTTGAGCTATAGGCTGATAGCGGGCGGCGACAACAGCAGCACCACCTTCTCGGGCGCGATCTCGTCCACCAACACCAGCGGCATCACCAAGAGTGGAACCGGCACGCTGACGCTCACAGGCACCAATACCTACACCGGGGCGACCACCGTCTCGGCGGGCGAGTTGCGGCTTGTCAACGGGTCAGGCACGGTCATTGCCGACAGCAGCGCGGTAACGGTAGCCTCTGGGGCGACCTTGAAGGTATACAACGACGAGACGCTCGGCTCGATAGCAGGTGCCGGTTCGCTTAACGTGAACAACGGCATCCTGACTGTCGGCGGTGACAATACCTCAACCACCTTCAGTGGTGTCATAAGCAATACCATTACTGGCAACCTGGTCAAAACCGGCTCCGGTACCTGGACGCTCTCTGGCACCAATACCTACACCGGTACGACAACGGTCTCAGCAGGGAGCTTGCTGGTTAATGGCACGAATAGCGGTACGGGCAGTTTCAGCGTAGGGGCCGCCGGCACGCTTGGCGGTACAGGCAGCATTGCTGGCAGCGTCGCGCTTTCCAGCGGTGCCACGCTGAGTGCGGGTAGCGTCACTGCTGCCGACGACTTGGCCACCGGTGCGCTGACGCTGGTTGCCGGTAGCGTTCTCTCAGCCCAGATCGGCGGAACAAGCGCTGGTACGGAATATGACCAGATCAACGTTACCGGCAGTGTCGACCTCACTGGCGCCACGCTTGATCTGTCGCTGGTCAATAGCTTTTCTCCCGGCGGCGGCACTTTTACGCTGATCGCAAACGATGCAAGCGATGCCATCGTCGGCACATTCGACACTGTGAAAATAGGCGGGTCGACCGTTACTGTCACGAACGGTCAATTTGTCCATAGTGGACAGGTCTACCAGATCAGTTACAACGGTGGCACAGGCAATGATCTGGTTCTGACTGTCAATGTCACGCCAGTCATCATGAGCAACGGAGGCGGTGCAACGGCCAGTATCAACGTAGCCGAAAACAGCACGGCGGTGACGACGCTGACCGCGACCGATGCCGACAGCGATACCGTGACCTATTCGATCAGCGGCGGTGCCGATCAAGCCAGATTCGCCCTGAATGCTGGCGTACTCAGCTTTGCCAGTGCGCCCAATTTCGAGTCGCCAACCGATGCGGATAGCAACAATACCTATGTGGTCGACGTCACTGCCAGCGACGGCAGAGGTGGTACGGATGTGCAGACGATTACCGTAACAGTGACCGATGTTAATGAAACGCCGCCCGCATCGACTCCGCTACCAACCGAGGCGCCTTCAACTACGACAACGATCGATGGTGTCGCAGTCAGCAGCAATACGAACACTGGTACGAACACCGTTACTGACCCGGTTACCGGGCAGACACAGACCATTGCCACGACCACAGTGACCACGACAATTCCCATCGTGCCGGGGTCGCGCGTCAATACGGATACGACAACACCTTTGGCCGACATTCCGCTGGGGGGTAATGCTTCGGGGGGCGTCCCGGTCACGCTTGGTTTGCCCGTCGGCGTTGGTTTGCAGGCTTCGACCACATTTGCCAGTGCCGGCTCGGGGAGCGGCGCTACAGGTGGTTTCGGCGGAGGCTTCGGCGGAGGTTTGATCCAGGCGATTCAGAACAACAGCTCACAGGGTGCAGGCCGCGACAGCATGACCGGCATTGCCAACAGCTTCTCGCAGGGCTTGCCGTCTGGTACCAACTTGGTTGTGAACACGATTACCCCAAGTGTGGCGCCTGGGAGTGGTCAGCCAAACCAAGCCATCATTGTCAGTGCGCCGCAACACCAGAACAGCGGCCAGGCAATCGGTCTGGTAATCAATGCCAGCAATCTCCCCGCTAACACCAACATTCAGTTGCAGAACGTGGACTTTGCCGCGGTTGTCGGTTCTGTGCGTCTCACGGGCGGAGAGGGCAGTCAGGTAGTCACGGGCGACGGTGCCAGTCAGTACATGGTGCTCGGCGCCGATGATGACATCCTGCATGGCGGCGGTGGCGACGATACTGTCGGCTCCAGAGGGGGTAACGATCAACTGTTTGGCGATGCCGGCAACGATTTCGTCGTTGGCGGTAGCGGCGACGATACGCTGGAAGGGGGCGACGGCAACGATGTCCTGCAAGGTGGTGGCGGCGATGCCGGCAACTGGACTTTTGCGGTTGGCAGCCAGGGGCAGATGCATTTGCACTATGCCGCCAATGACGTGACGCTGGCGGCCATCGACCAGGCGGATCTGGTGCTGGCAGCGCCGTTGGCTCAAGGGCAACTGGATCAGCGTGTCCCGCTGGTCGATCAGGACTTCACCCGGCTGACCGATATTGCGCTCCTGTATCACGCCGTTACGGGCAACCGGCCGGATGCGGCGGGGCTGGCTGGGTTGGCGCGCAGTGATTTGAGCTTGGCGGACATCGCCCTGCTTGCCAACAACCATTACCAAGCCCAGCATTACCAAGCTCAGGTTGACATTCAGCCGCAGGCGCTGGAAGTGCAGGTGCGGGCATTGATCGAACAGGTCTGGGGTAGCGCAACGACCGAAATGGTCCAGATCGGTGTCAATTACATGACTCAGGGGGGGAGTTGGACCGACGCGCTGCTTTACCTCGCGCGTCAGGAACAAGGCCGGGCGGGATTGCAGAATGAGGCCGGCCTGTTGCAATTGACGACGCCGCTGGTGCTGGGTGAATTGGGTTGGGGGGCGGATTCCGGGAATGACCGGCTGTTCGGTGGTGCGGGTAATGATTTGTTGATCGGGGGCAGCGGGAATAATCTGCTGGATGGCGGTGAAGGGATCGACCTGGCTTCCTTTGTCGGCACACAGCAGGATTATCAAGTGGGTCTCCGGGAAACGACACCCGGTACGCTGGATCTGGTGATCCGCAATAGCCACAGCGGTGACGAGAGCATCCTGCGCAATGTGGAATTGGCGCGGATCGGCGATGCGATCTACCAGGCTCAGTCAGCGCAGCCAACGCTGGCGCTCGGTGAGTTCAAGGCGCTGGTTGACTTCCTGCAGGTCGTCGGCGTGGCGGAACTGCAGGCCATGGGCGTCCCGGCCAACTGGCTCTGATCGATCCTGGATGCCGGCGGTCTGTGTGGAACGGGCCGCCGGCTTGGGGTAGCGGTTTTTTTAGCGTAACCTGAAGCGTACCGGCAGCAAGGATTCGCTGGGCGCATCGGCCGGTAGCGAACGCAAGCGACGCACGGCGCGCAATGCGGCTTCGTCGAGCAGGGCGTGCCCGCTGCTTTGTTCGACGCGGGCGGCGGCGACTGCGCCGCTGGCATCGAGCATCAACAGGACCAGTGCTTCGCCTTCCAGTCCTTGTTGAATGGCGGCTTCGGGGTAGAACAAACCGTCGCGTTGCTGGGCTGAAAACTGTTCGCGGATGGCCTGGGTCCAGGTTTTTGCCGTTTTTCTAGGGTCGACCGCAGTTTTTGGCTGTTTTTCCGGTTTCTTGACAGCGGGTTTGCTTGCTACGGCTGTTGGCGTCGGCGGGCTTTCCGGTTCGTCCAGGATGAGCTCGGGCGTCGGCTGAGCGGCAGGCGCGGGTTGCAATGTCGCGCTGAGCGGGATACTTTTCTCCAGCTGCGGGCGGGCTGCCGGGGGCGGTGCGATCAACTCGCGGGCAAACAGGGCCGCGTGAATCAGCAGAGAGACGGCTAGTGCAGCAAGTAGCGAGCGAGGCTGGCACGACATGAGAGAATATTCAACGGTCTGTTTGATGGGAAATGTCGATGCGTGATGTTGTTGGGAAACTTTGGCTGGCAATGATAATCGGGATGGCAGCGGTTTGCCCGGTCCACGCCCAGTTGTGGGGCAGCGGCGAGGTTCGTTTACCCAATGCGGTGGAATTCGCCAACCAGATGGAGCTGGGTAACCTGCGGCAGGCGACGGCCTGGCTGGATGCCGGTCTGCCACCGGATTTTCTGGGGAGTCGCACCGGTTCCGGTTTGATGATCGGTGCCTGGGAAGGCAACATCGAATTGATGCGCCTGTTCATTTCGCGCGGTGCCGAGATCAATCACTTGAATGCCAATGGTGAGTCGGCGCTGGCGCTGGCCGCCTGGCGGGGTAATCTAGATGCCGCAAAATGGCTGGTCGAGCGTGGGGCACGGATCAATGCGGCACCTCGGCAGTGGTCGCCTCTGCACTATGCGGTCTTTGCCGGTCACACGGAAATGGTTGATTACCTGATCGGTCTGGGGGCGGATATCGATGCGCTGACGACCAATGGTTCCAGTGTCTTGATGATGGCGGTGTACGAAGGCCGTGAGGCAATGGCGCGTAAATTGATCGAGCAGGGCGCTCGGCGCGATGTCAAAAATGAATGGGGCGACGGGGCGATGGAATGGGCCATGCGCAACAACAATCTGGGGATTGCGCGCATGGTGAGCAATCCGGAAGAGTTCAACATCGCGGTCAGTCAGCCCAAGGAAAAATGGGGTGAGCCGAAGCGTTCGCTGAGCATGAGCAAGGAACTTGAAACCTTGCTGTCCATGCGGCAAACCTTGGCGGAGCGTAAATTGTCCACCGATGCCATTGATCGCCGCATTGCGGCAGAGCGAGTTCGCTTGGTCCGTGAACAACTCGACCGGCCCAGTAGTCCGCAACGCGCTTCGACGCTGGAGGTGACGGCCAGCCGGAACAAGAGTCAGGAACAGTCGATCCGGATCATCCAGCAGAAAAAACCCGATGCCGGTTTCAAGGTGCCGCCGGCAACTTTCCATGGCAAGCCCAAGATGCCGGCACCGGCGCCGGTACGCAACTATTGAGCCTTGTTACCGCCCGCTTGCGCTGGTCAATTCGCCGAAGCGGCAGCGGCTTTACTTTATCAGCCAGTCAGCAATGCCCGGCAACAGCAGTGCGGTGAGCAGGCCGTTCAGTCCCATGGCCAGTGCGGCAAAAGCACCGGTCTGTTCATTGAGCTGGAAGGCGCGGGCGGTGCCGATGCCGTGCGATGCAACGCCGAGTGAGAAGCCGCGAATTGCTGCATCGCCAACGCGAATGATGGCAAAGATCTTGTTGCCCAGGATGGCACCGAGTACCCCAGTAAAAATCACCATCACCGCCGTCAGCGACGGCAAGCCGCCAATTCGTTCGGCAATCCCCATGGCAATCGGCGTGGTGACCGACTTGGGCGCCAGAGATGCCTGGGTGGCCGTGCTGGCATCGAACAGGCGGGCAATCATCACCGCCGACACAATGGCGGTGGCACTGCCGGCCAGCAGCCCGGCAATGATCGGAAACAACATGCTGCGTACCCGGCGGAACTGGGTGTAGAGCGGAACGGCCAGCGCAACAGTGGCTGGTCCGAGTAGAAAGTGCACAAACTGGGCACCGGAAAAGTAGGTTTCGTAACTTGTTCCGGTCAACGCCAGAAACGTGGCAAGAATTGCGATGGCGATCAAGACCGGATTGACGATCGGGTGCGCTTTGCTGCGCTGGTAGAGCCAGAAGGCGGCCAGGTAAGCGAGCAGGGTAACGGTCAGGCCAAGCAACGGTGAGGCCGACAGATAGACCCAGGTTTCTCCGAGGGGCTGGCTCATGATGTTTCCTTGCCGCTGATGCGCAGGCAAAGTTGCATGACCCAGGCGGTGACGATCAGGGTCAGCACCGTACTGATGAGCAAGGACAGCAACAAGGCCAGCCACTCGTCACCGACCCGTGTCAGGTGCAGAACGATACCGGTACCGGCCGGCACAAAAAGCAGAGAAAGATGCTGCAGCAGATTCTGGCTGGTCGAGCGCAGCTCCTCTCCTGGTCCTTGGCGTAATACCAGGATGAGGAATAACAGGATCATACCGATGACCGGACCGGGGACTGGCAAGCCGAGCCAGTGGGCCAGTACTTCGCCAATCAATTGGCAAAGCAGTAACAGGGTGAGGGCGGCAAGCATAAAAAAACTCCGGAACTGAATAGTCCGGAGTTTATTTGTGCCCTTTTGTTTTGTTAATGCTTAGTCTGGTCCGATGATATTTTACTTTTCGTCATCAATAGGCGTCGTCGCTGGCCCACATCTCGGATTTGAAGCGGATAACCCGGTTGCGTCCCTGGTCCTTGGCTTGATAAAGCGCGATATCGGCAAACTTGACGGCCTGCCAGAAGGTTGCGCTGTCGCCAGGGAAATCGGCGATGCCGATGGAGATGGTTTTCTGGAGGACCAGCGTGCCAACCTGAATCTTCAGGGCTTCGACCGCCGCCCGAATTTTTTCGCCAATCTGGAAGGCTTGCTCGGCACTGCTTTCCAGCAAGACGATGAGGAACTCCTCGCCGCCATAACGGATGACCAGATCGGAAGCGCGTACGGCCTGTTTCAGCACATTGGCCAGCGCCTTGATGACGGCATCGCCGGCATCGTGACCGTGCGTGTCATTGACCATCTTGAAGTAGTCGAGATCGAGCATCAGGATCGCGACATGGGCACCCTTGCGTTGAACGCTGGCGACCAGTGTTTCGACATATTCTTCAAGGAAGCGGCGATTGTTCAGGCCGGTCATCGGGTCGCGCAGCGTCGAATCGCGAAGGCTTTCCATCAGGCGCTTGGTTTCAAGTACCGGCGCAGTTTCCCGCAGGTAAACCTGAAGCAGTGCGGCGGTATCCTGGATGCGTTGTTCGTCTTCCGGCCTGCTGATGACCTGGACAATACTGCCGACCGAACCGGACTGGATGATCGGGAAACATACGTGACGCCGTGCGCCGAATTCCGGTGGTGGCTGGAAGGCGTAACAGATATCCGGGTTGTCGATGCTGTTCACCACGTGCCCGGTACGCCGTACGCGACAGGCTTCCGGCCGGATGAGGATCTGTGGATCGCACCAGCGGCAGGTATCGGCACCCTCGCCATCCACGATGATGCTTTTCATCTGTTTCTTGTTGGTGGTGATCTCGTAAAGCGAAAATTCCTGCAGTGCAAATTCCTTTTGCAAGGTGGTCGATAGACGTGAGTAGATTTCCGCCTTCGTTTCGTCTTCTTCGATGGCCTGTTTGAAATGTGCCGCCTTGGCCAGACCGTCGACCATCTCGATGGTTGCTGTCAGGAGGTTTTCTCCCGGCGTCGCCGTGCGCTCGGTCAATTTGGCAACGCTCATGCCGATCCGGTTCAGACCGGTATCGAGGAAACTCAGCAGGCGGTTCATGTCGTTGGCAATCTGACCGATTTCGTCATTGGTCTTCTTGACAACATGGGCCTTGAAGTCGCCTTCCAGTGCACGATGCACGGCATCTTCAACCGCATGCGCCGTTTCGGAAATGGGGCGTAGCAGGCGCCGCATCAACATGACGAGAAGCAGGGCGAATACCGTGACTGCACCGGCAATGCCGGCCACTGTGGTCAGGGCCTTGATCCGGAGTGCATCGATTGACATGGTCATACTGACTGCGCCAAGCACCGTGCCTTCGGGGACCTGGTGGCACTGCAGGCAGTTGGGCGTGCCCGATGAGGAAGCGATATAGGGAATCGTGCCCCGGAAAATGGTTTCTTCTCCCTCGCTGAGCATGACGAAAGAGGCTTTTCCATCGGCCATGACCCGGCGTTCGAGTTCGTCCGGGGTGCTTTCCAGGTTCAGTCCGGGGCCAAATTGGCGCTCGAGATCCGGTGAGCGCACAACCCGCGCGGAACGCAGGCTGTTAACTTCGACCAAGCGCTTGAGGAAACTTTCACGTTTGTCGATGACGCCGTTGATCATCGATTCCGTCAGGTGGACCCGAACGATTTCGCCTGCTGTCCGAATATGATCGGTTGCCGAGGCGATGGAAAAACTGCGAAATGCATACAGGCTGATGGCAACCAGTACGGCAAGCAATGCGGCGGCGATGACAACGAAAAACAGGGTGACCTTGGTGTGAAGATTCACGGTGCGACTCGCAAAAGACCATGCCTATGCGCTTTTTTCTCGACAGTCACGAACCGTTCTGATTTTTTTGACCGTGATGGCCAATTCGGTGTGTGCATCGGATAAGCAGGCAAAAGACATTATTGATAGAAGGGGTGATTATGTTCGAACGGGCGCTGAATGCAAGGGAAAGCGCGGAAAATTTGCAATGGATAAGCAGGAAGTTTTGTGATGCCATTCGAGATGGCAGTTTTTAGTCCTTTTTATGCCTTGAGACTGCGATCGTCACGCTTCATGAATCCTGTTTTTAGCAACTCGCCGTTCGGCTTGGCTGAATTGCCCGGTGGCACTGTTCAATTGCCGGGAATGGCCATATCCATCTTTTTCGAGGGGGCGGTTGCCGTATCGAGATCGAAGATGCAGAGCCGGTTTTTGCCGCTTTGCTTGGCTTTGTACATTGCCTGATCGGCGTGGCGCAGCAAAATTTCGGTTTCAACATCATCCTGTGGAAAGAGTGTGACACCGATGCTGGCCGAAACGCTGAGTGATATGTCGTCCACCATCACGGGGCGTGCGATTTCGCCCAGAATACGTTTGATGGCCGTTTCGCATTCGGCGTATTCGGTCAATCCGAGAAGCAGAATGACAAATTCATCGCCGCCGATGCGGGCAACAGTATCGCCAGCCCGGATGCAGTTCTCCATCCGTCGTGCCATTTCGATCAGCATTGCATCGCCAGTCTTGTGGCCAAACTGGTCGTTGATGGGCTTGAAGCCGTCAAGGTCGAGATAACAGAGGGCCATCTGGTCGCCGTTGCGCCGGGTGTGCGAGATTGCCTGGGTCAAGCGATCAGCTAGCAGGCTGCGGTTCGGAATACCAGTAAGCGGATCGAAGTGTGCCATCCGTTCGAGCTTGTGCTGGTGCTCCTTCATGACTGTAATGTCGCTGAAGATGCCGACGTAGTTGCGGACCTTGCCGGTGTTGTCTTGCACGACGGAGATATTCATCAGTTCGGCGAATACTTCGCCGTTTTTGCGCCGATTCCAGATTTCACCGCTCCAGTATCCTTGTTCGACCAATGCCTGCCACATCCGGGTGTAAAAGGCTGCTCCCTGGATGCCGGATTTAAGCAGCCGGGGGTTCTGATACAGCACTTCATCGCGCTGGTAGCCGGTGATTTGTGTAAATGCATGATTGACATCGAGAATTCTGGAGTTTGCGTCGGTGATGATGATGCCTTCGCGCGTGTTGGCAAAGACGCTTGCCGCCAGTTTTTGTGCCTCTTCGTTGCGCTTGCGTACTGTGACATCCTGCAACACGGCAAAGAGCTTGCCTGAGCCTGGATCCTGCAGGCGGGCCAGGCCGTGTACCCAGCGTTCTTCCTCGTTGTCCGCACGCCGGATACGGAACTGGTGGTCGAAGGCAAATTGCTTGCAGTTGCCGTGTTGACCGAGACATTCCTCGAGGATGGGCCGATCTTCCGGGTGGCAGAGTGCGAGCAGTCCTTGCGTATCGCGCGGGTATTCTGGACCAATGCCGAAAATATGGTCGAGCATGTCCGAACTGCACCACTGGCCGCTGCCTGCGTCAAAGATGAGGTGACCAACGAGCGCCATTTGCTGCGCTTGCAACAGCAGTGCCCGATTTTCCCGTAGTGCTTGCGATTCCTGGGCCAGAAGGGCTTGCAGGCGATTGAAGCTGTCGACCAGCAAACCGACTTCATCTTGTTGTTGTACCTTGAGTGGATGCAAGGTGGATTTGCCTTGGGCAATGCCATCAAGTTCTGCTGCGGCTTCGGTCAAGGGCGTGAGTGCGCGGTGGATGATGATGACAAAGGCTGCGCCGGTCAGTAATAACAGCAGCCCGGCCAGGATATTGAGGCCGATTTGTTTGTATAGCGCATCCTTGACGTCATCCATGTAAATACCGGAGCCAATGACCCATCCCCAAGGGGCGAATTGTTTGACGTAGGAAAGTTTCGGGTAGCGCTCGGCACTGACGCCACCTGTTGGCAGAGGTTTTGGCCAGTTGTAGGTGACGTAACCGTGATCGGCCTGACGAACGACGTCGTTGAACGCACGGAAAATATTTTTCCGGCCATCGGTATGAAAGATTTTTTTGCCATTACCCGGCATCTCGCTGGTGGCGCAGTTGTAGATCGGGTCATCAAGGGCTTTGTCGATCAACTCCGGGATGGTTGGGTGCATCACCATGTGCGGTGTGGGTTCGGCCAGATCGTTGATCCAGAAATAGTTGATGTCGCTGTAACGCAACTCGGCCAGTGCGCTGATCGCTGCTTCGCGGGCAGCCTGTTCGCTGAGCCGGCCTGCGAGTTGTTCGCTGTGGTAGTGCCGCAGCAGCGAATGGGCCACTTCGACCAATTGCCGGGTTTTGTGCGCCTTTTCGAACTTCAGGGTCTCGTAGACGGTAGCAACGTTAAGGGAACTGATGACCGCCGCGATGAAGACGAACAAGCACGCGGCTGCGGTAACTTTGGTCCGCAGTTTGTGGTGGTGCAGCCAGTGGGCGAGCTTGTTGGTCATTATGGGCAGACTTTATTTTCATCCTAACTTAATGCGGTTAAAAAATGACGAACTTGAGGTGCGCAATTACGAAATAATGAACTTGTTGCAAATTTGGTAATACAAAAAAACGCCACCACGGTTTCCCGTGGTGGCGTTTTTATTTGCTTGTTATCGGATCAAGCCATTGCTTCGTACAGCGGCAACGTCAAAAACTCCGGATATTCTGCGGTCAACGACATTTTGTCGAAGATTACGGCGGCCTGGTCGTAGGTTGCCGTGTCTTCACCTTGTGCCGTGACGGTGGCCTTCACCTTGGCTAGTTCCTCGGCGATCATCGGGCGGACCATTTCAACGGTGACCTTGCGGCCGTCGTCGAGGACGCCCTTCGGCGAGACCACCCACTGCCACACTTGCGAGCGGCTGATTTCGGCGGTGGCGGCGTCTTCCATCAGGTTGTGGATGGGCACGCAGCCGTTGCCGGCCAGCCAGCTACCCAGATAGTGGATGCCGACGTTGATGTTGTTGCGCAGGCCGGCTTCGGTGATCGGGGCTTCCGGGCGGAAATCGAGCCACTGGGCCGGGCCGAAGCTGCCTTCGACTTGCTTGTCGAACTGGTTCGGGCGGTCGCCTAGCACCTTGACGAACTCTTCCATGGCGATCGGCACCAGACCCGGGTGGGCAACCCAGCCGCCGTCGAAGCCGTCGTTGGCGTCGCGGGTCTTGTCGTGGCGAATGCCGGCCAGCGCCTTTTCGTTGGCCACCGGATCGTTCTTGATCGGGATCAGCGCCGACATGCCGCCCATCGCCGGGGCGCCGCGCTTGTGGCAGGCCTGCACCAGCGCCAGGGCGTAGCCGCGCATGAACGGCACTTCCATGGTGATGGCGCTGCGCTGGGCCAGGCAGAAGTCCTTGTTCTTCTTGAACTTCTTGATGCACGAGAAGATGTAGTCCCAGCGACCGGCGTTCAGACCGGCGGAGTGGTTGCGCAGTTCGTAGAGGATTTCTTCCATCTCGAAGGTGGCGAGGATGGTTTCGACCAGCACGGTGGCCTTGATCGTGCCCTGCGGCAGGCCGATGTGGTCCTGGGCCATGACGAAGGCGTCGTTCCACAGGCGGGCTTCGAGGTGGCTTTCCATCTTCGGCAGGTAGTAGAACGGGCCGGCGCCGCGGGCGATCTGCTCCTTGGCGTTGTGGAAGAAGACCAGGCCGAAGTCGAACAGGCCACCGGAGACGCGCTGGCCGTCAACGAGGACGTGCTTTTCGTCGAGGTGCCAGCCGCGCGGACGAATCTGCAGCGTGGCGATCTTGTCGTTGAGCTTGTATTCCTTGCCGTTGTCGCCCTTGAAGGAGAGTTCGCGGCGGATCGCCTTGTACAGGTTGACCTGGCCTTGCAGTTGGTTGTCCCAGTTCGGCGAGTTCGAATCCTCGAAATCGGTCATGTACGAATCGGCGCCCGAATTGAAGGCGTTGATGATCATCTTGGCTTCGACCGGGCCGGTGATTTCGACGCGACGGCACTGCAGGGCTGCCGGGACTGCTGCGACTTTCCAGTCGCCATTACGGATGTGGGCGGTTTCCGGCAGGAAGTCGGGCATTTCGCCAGCATCGATGCGTGCCTGGCGTTCAACGCGGGCCTTGAGCAGTTCCTGGCGACGGGCTTCGAAGGCACGGTGCAGCTTGGCGACGAATTCGAGCGCTTCAGTGGTCAGGATGGATTCGTATTGCGCTTGAATCGGGGCAGTGATCTGCACGCCGGCGGGAAGATTGATGGCCATGAAAGTTCCTTGTTTAAGGTTGAAGATGAAAGTGGTGATGGTTAGCCGCGCAGTCCACCGACATAGCTGAGTACGTCGGACAACTCGCGACCGCAAGCAGAAGGCGAAATGTCGAGAACTTCCTCGGGCTGCTGGTTGCGATTGACCCAGAATGTGGTGAAGCCGAACCAGGTTGCGGCGCAGGCATCCCAGGCATTAGCCGAGACGAAGAGAATTTCGTTTTTTGGCACCTGGAAGGCGTCGACCGCGAGTTGGTATAGCTCGGGCGAGGTTTTGAACTTCTGCACGCTGTCGGCTGACAGAATGTGCGAGAACAGATGCTGCATGTCGTTGTATTTGACGGCGATGTCGAGCATCGGATGGGTGCCGTTGGACAAGATGGCCAGCGGGTAACCCATCGCCTTCAGCGTTTCAAGCGTTGCCAGATTTTCCGGGAAAGGGCGCAAGCAGGCGTACTGGTTCATCAGGTGCTGGCGCTGGCTGTCGTTCATCGGCAGATCCAGACTGCGCGTGGCGAAAATCAGCGCGTCGCGGGTGATCTCCCAGAAGGTCTTGAACTGGCCGCTTATCGTCCGGATGCGCGTGTATTCGATCTGTTTCTGTCGCCAAAGAATGGTCAACGCCTTGCCCTGGCTGGGGAAATACTCTTCGGCCAGTGCTTCCATGCAATAGACGTCGAACAGGGTCGCATACGCATCAAATGCGATGGCGTTGATCGGCGAGGCTGCTTCTTGGGTAATCATGGACATGGAGTTTATTGTTACCAATAAGATAAGATAAGCCGCAAATGAGGCGTTTATTCTTTTACTTAAAGTAAAGAATCTATGGATACTTTCAAACAGATTTCGGCATTTGTAAATGTTTCCAGTCGCGGCAGCCTGTCGGCCGCTGCGCGTATGGAAAATGTCACGCCGGCCATTATCGGCCGGCGCCTTGATGCGCTGGAGGCAAGGCTGGGCGTCAAGTTGATGATCCGGACGACGCGCAAGTTGACGCTGACCTTCGAGGGACAGGCTTTCCTGGAAGATTGCCAGAAGATACTCAATGACTTGGCCAATGCCGAAGCGGCAGTCTCGCTCGGCGGCATGCAGGCGAGCGGTTACCTGAAGGTTTCTGCCCCCGCCGGTTTTGGGCGGCAGCATGTGGCGCCGCTGGTCGGCGATTTCATGCAGGCTAATCCGGAGGTCAGGGTCAACCTGAATTTGAGCGATCGATTGGTCGATCTGATCAATGAAAATATCGATTGCGCCATCCGTATTGGTGAAATGACTGATTCCAGCTTGATCAGCGTGCGTCTCGGCGAAATGCGCCGGATGGTGGTGGCCAGTCCTGCTTACTTGGTTGACCATGGCGTGCCGCGTTCGCCGGGCGATCTGGCGCGACACAATTGCCTGTCGCTCGGCCAGCAACGCGGCTGGCTATTCCGGCATCCGGAGAGCGGTGAGGTTGATACGCTGAAAGTCGGTGGCAGCTTTGAATGCAACGATGGTGCGGTGCTGCATGAATGGGCGCTGGCCGGACGCGGTTTAGCCTGGCGCTCGTTGTGGGAGGTGGGGCGCGACCTGAAAGAGGGGCGGCTGACCTCGGTGCTCGATGCCTGGCAGGCGCCGCCGATGGGCATTTACGCAGTATTCCCGGAGCGTCGTCACCTGCCGTTGCGGGTGCGGCTGTTCATCGACTTGCTGAAAGAAAATTACAGTCGGCCGAGCTATTGGGAATTGCGGTGACACTGGGAATTGCGGTGAAAAATTGATCAAAAAACCGGTTTGCCGCGTACTTGGCGCATTGTCGGTACTGCTCGGTGTGCTTGGCGTCGTATTGCCCTTGTTACCGACGACGCCTTTCCTGATTCTGGCAGCCTATTTCTTTGCCCGTTCGCATCCCGAATGGGAGGCCCGCTTGCTGGCTCATCCTGTTGCCGGGCCGGCCATTCTCGGTTGGCGTAAACATGGCGCCATTCCGTTGTTTGCCAAGCAACTGGCCACGGTGATGCTGGGGGTCAGCGCCATTGGCGGCTGGTTCAGCCTGCCGGACTGGTGGCGCTATCTGCCGGTAGCCAGCGGCAGTGTCATCCTGCTTTGGATGTGGTCGCGTCCGTCGAACTAGTTGGCTCGTCATCTCGTGCCAGGCTGAGTGAAGTGCCGTCAGGCCAGATCGCCCGGTTGCGTCCTTGTTCCTTGGCCGCATACATGCGCTGGTCAGCACGCTGGATCAGGGTTTCCCAGCCGCTGACATTTTCTTCCAGGCTGTTGGCGATCCCGATTGATGCCGTCAGTGGCGTGCCATCCGGGCGTTCGCCCAGACCGCTGTCACGCAACCTTGTTAACAGTGTGGATACGTTGTCGAGTGGCGTGTCCGGCAATACGGCGACGAATTCCTCGCCACCCCAGCGAATCAGCAGGTCGCTACGACGCAAGGCCGCTCTGATCGTGTCAGCCAGTGCTCGCAAGCATTGATCGCCGGCTTCGTGCCCAAAATTGTCGTTGATGCTCTTGAAGCGATCGAGATCGATGAAGGCCACGGTTAGTGGCTTGGCCGCCATGTGATTCAGGCGATAGAGCAGGTTGATCGCTTCCTCGCCGGATTGCCGTGTATAGGCGGTGGTCAATGGGTCGTGCATAGCCTTGAAAACGAGCGTAGCCATGTAGTGGCATTGGCTCATCCCGGAGAACATGGCGACGCCCAGCATCATGCACATGAACCAGAGTGTGCCGCCGTATTGCGCCAGGGTCAGCATGGGTTCGGCGAGCAGGGTGTTGCCAAAGCCAATGCCGATGACCGGCAGGGCGAGTATCAGTGTTTCCAGTGCGGTGAGCGGGAAGATCGCCAGGCCACCCAGTACGATGGTTGGCAGGTAGGCATACAGTTGGGCGACCAACTGTTGCACATGGGTGTTTGCGGCACGACTCAGCATGTCGGCTGACATGACATGAAACAGTGGCGGAACCAGCAACAGGATCAGGAGCGCACCCAGTGCTTGTCCATAGCCACGGGTCACGGACAGTTCGCGTGGCCAGGCCAGGGCGATGAATATGCCAGCCGATGCGAAGCGCATGCCGACCAGCCGGAGTGCGGTTTGAGTGTCGAAGACCAGTAGATCAATGACCGAGCATAGCGGGACAAGAACGGCAAAGATGCCGGCGATCAACTGAACTCTGGCAAAGATGACCGAGGCTGCATGGCGTCTTAATTCTGGAGAGCGTCCAGCCGGTGTCAGCATCGCAACAATCTGGCTGCCATTCAACTGGGATGGCGCCAGGATGTTGTCGCAGATTTTTTTCCAGATTAGGGTCACGCGTGGCCTAGATATTAAAAGGTGGGCCATAGTATCAAGTGCTTGTGCTTCTAACACTTGTTTCAGGTCAAATGAATGTGAAAAGGCCGGCACCTTGTGGGTGCCGGCCTTCGTTTGCCACCCGGTCGGGTGGCAATTCAAAACGCTAAGTTCTTAGTGGAACTGTTCTTCTTCGGTCGAGCCGGTCAGGGCGGTCACGGAAGACTTGCCACCCTGGATCACGGTGGTGACGTCGTCGAAGTAACCTGTACCGACTTCCTGCTGGTGCGACACGAAGGTGTAGCCACGGTCGCGGGCAGCGAATTCCGGCTCCTGAACCTTCTCGACGTAGGCCGACATGCCGCGCTTGGCGTAGTCCTGGGCCAGGTCGAACATGTGGTACCACATGTTGTGGATGCCAGCCAGGGTGATGAACTGGTACTTGTAGCCCATGGCGCCCAGTTCCTTCTGGAACTTGGCAATGGTGGCGTCGTCGAGGTTCTTCTTCCAGTTGAAGGAAGGCGAACAGTTGTAGGCCAGCATCTTGCCCGGATGAACCTTATGCACGGCTTCGGCGAACTTGCGGGCGAATTCCAGATCCGGCGTGCCGGTTTCGCACCACACCAGGTCGGCGTAGTCAGCGTAAGCGATGGCGCGGGAGATGGCCTGGTCCAGACCCTTCTTGGTCTTGTAGAAGCCTTCGGCAGTGCGCTCGCCAGTCAGGAACGGCTTGTCGTTCTCGTCGTAGTCGGAGGTCAGCAGGTCAGCGGCTTCAGCATCGGTACGGGCGATAACCAGGGTCGGTACGCCATAAACGTCGGCAGCCATACGGGCAGCGATCAGCTTCTGGATAGCTTCGGTGGTCGGAACGAGCACCTTGCCGCCCATGTGGCCGCACTTCTTGACGGAGGCCAGCTGGTCTTCCCAATGCACGCCGGCAGCGCCAGCGCGGATCATGGCCTTCATCAGTTCGTAGGCGTTGAGCACGCCGCCGAAACCGGCTTCAGCGTCAGCAACGATCGGCAGGTGGTATTCAACATGGCCGGCATCGCCAGCGTTGATGTTCTTCGACCACTGGATTTCGTCGGCGCGGTTGAAGGCATTGTTGATGCGCTCGACAACCTTTGGCACGGAGTCAACCGGATACAGCGACTGGTCCGGGTACATGGCGGCGTATTCGTTGTTGTCGGCAGCAACTTGCCAGCCGGACAGGTAGATGGCCTTGATGCCAGCCTTGGCCTGCTGAACAGCTTGACCGCCGGTCAGGGCGCCCAGGCAGTTGACGTAGGGGGTGTTGTTGACCAGATCCCACAGCTTCTCGGCACCGCGACGGGCCAGGGTGTGTTCAACCTGGAAAGAGCCGCGCAGGCGGACGACGTCAGCAGCGGAGTAGCCGCGCTTGATACCTTTCCAGCGGGGGTTTTCGGCCCAGTCTTTTTCCAGGGCGGCAATTTGCTGTTCGCGAGTGCTCATGTGTATTCCTCAAGAGTTGGGTGGCAGATCAAGTTTTGCTCCGAAACAGTTTGCTTCAGGCAGTGCGGCAAAGTATAGAGAAAATCTTGCAAAGCAGCAATAGTCTTATATAAGACATAAGACAAAAAATTAATTAAATTAAACAGTGTGTTAGCTTAATTGTTTCACGATGCGAAAGCACGTTCGCGTCGGTGAAATGCACTGCAACATTTTTTGATTCGTGTATTTGCCACTTTTCCTTGACCTTGCCCAACAAGAGGTGTTGAATTCGTCAAATTTATAAAATTTTGGTGATTCATATGGAATTTGTCAAAGAGGCTTACGACTGGGTAGAGCGAACATTCTGGAATTCGTTGACCAAGAAATTGATGAGTTTTTTGCTCCTCTTTTTTGTCGATCTGGGCTACCTCGCGGTCTACTTGCACCAGAAAGCAGTCGTGGCCGACGAGTTGGCCAAGGCTGGCGCGACCAGCGAGGTGTTGGCGCGTATCGCGCAAAGCCTGGATTACGGCCTGCTGCTGATGATCATCCTGACAGTCGTCGCGCTGATCTGGAACGTCCTGCAGATTCTTTACCTGCGCCATCTCATTCTTCGGCCTGTTCGCATGATCGCAACGATCTTCGATGAAATTGGGCGCGGCGAGGGGGATTTCTCACGCAATTTGCCCACCATTACCCACGATGAATTGCGCACTTTGGCTGAGGCCTACAACGGCTTTGCCGACAAGATGCGGGAAATCATCAGTGAGGTGCGCAAGATGAGCGTCAACATTGCGCGTGAAGCGGTGGTCGTCAAGAAGACTGTCGCGTCAACCGCCGTGCGCGCCGAACAGCAAGGCGAAATTGCCAGCTCGGTATTCGGTGCCAGTTCCGAGGCGGTGCGGGCGATTCAGGAAGTCTCCAGTTCGGCCGAGTTGATTTCGCATTCCACCGATAGCAATCTGGTAACGGCCCGGACGTCGCTCGATGAAATGCAGCAAATTGTCAGCAAGGTGCAGACGGTTAGCGATAAGTTGACCGAGTTCAATGCGACAGTCAGCCATTTGGCCGAACGTTCGGACAGCATCCGGACGATTGCCGGCTTGATCAAGGATATTGCCGATCAAACCAACCTGCTGGCACTTAATGCGGCCATTGAAGCGGCTCGCGCCGGAGAGGCGGGGCGGGGCTTTGCCGTGGTCGCCGATGAAGTGCGCAAGCTGGCGGAGCGAGTCAATGTGGCAACCCAGGAAATCAACCAGAATATTGCCGGCATGATCGATCTGGTGCGCGAAACGCAGCGTGAAAACGAGGTCATCAATACTGATATTCGCCAAACCCGCGAGGTGGTTGAGCGTTCCTCGGATGAATTCCAGCGCATGGTCGGCAATTTCGACCGGACGGGCGATCAGTTGAGCCAGATCGCGACGGCGATGGAGCAGTTGACCGCGACCAATGCACAAGTCCATGACTCGGTGCGCCAGGTGCATGAGTTGTCCAACGAGGTGGTGGGCAGCATGCATGCCTCCGAGCAGACGACCTTGATGCTCAGTCAGGCGACAGAAAGTGTGCAGGAGCTGGTCTCTCGCTTCAAGATCGGGCGTGGTGCCTTCGATTTCAATGTCGACAAGGCACGTTTGTTCCGCGATGCAGTGCAGGCGAAACTGCTGGAGCTTTCCGGCAATCATGTCGATGTCTGGGATCAGAATTATCGGCCCATGCCCAATACCAATCCGCAGAAGTACGAAGTCGGCTATTGCCGTGTTTTCGAGCAGCAAATGCAGCCGCTGCTGGAGAATGCTTTGTCCAGCCTGCGCGGTGGTGTCTATGCCTTGATCGTTGATACGAAGGCTTATGGGGCGATCCATAACCAGAAATTCTCCCGGCCGCTGACCGGAAATTATCAGAATGATCTGGTCGGCAATCGTACCCGGCGTATCTGGGACGATGTGACCGGGCAGCGCGGCGCAAAAAACACTCAACCCATGCTGGTGCAGACCTATGCCCGGGATACCGGGGAAATCCTGTCGGAAATCAATATGCCGATCATCGTGAACGGGCGGCATTGGGGGGCGGTGCGGGTTGGTTGCGAGAGCAGCGTGCTGCTTGAGGGCTGATCTGGTGAATCTTGCGGTCAACTGGTGTGAGGACTAAATTCCTGTCGGTCAGGGAGGCGGTATACTGCGCCTTCCTTACTCATGGATGAAGCTGATGGCTGCTGCCTCTGACACCGCCAGCATGGCGCTTTTTTGCGATTTCGAAAATATCGCTTTGGGTGTGCGCGATGTGCAATACGACAAATTCGATATTCGTCCCGTGCTTGAGCGTTTGCTCGCCAAGGGCAGCATCGTGGTCAAGAAGGCTTACTGCGACTGGGATCGTTACAAGTCGTTCAAGGCCGGGATGCACGAAGCCAATTTCGAGTTGATCGAAATTCCGCATGTTCGCCAGTCGGGCAAGAATTCTGCCGATATCCGCATGGTCGTTGACGCGCTCGATCTCTGCTACACCAAGGCACATGTGGATACCTTCGTGATTATTTCCGGTGATTCCGATTTTTCGCCGCTGGTTTCCAAACTGCGCGAAAACGCCAAGAAAGTTATTGGCGTTGGCGTCAAGCAGTCGTGCTCCGACCTGCTGGTGACCAACTGCGACGAGTTCATTTATTACGATGATCTGGTGCGTGATCGTGAGGCGAGTCGGGGCGGGCAGCGTCGCGAAAGGGAAAAACGTTCGCCGGAAGAAGAAGCCAAGCGCAGCGAGAAAATGGAAGCCCGCAAGCGCAAGGCACTCGACCTCGTTGCGGCAACCTTTACTGATTTGATGGCTGATCGGGGTGAGGCTGAACGTGTTTGGGCCTCAGTGCTCAAGGAAGTGCTCAAACGGCGCAATCCGGGTTTCAGCGAGAGTTACTTTGGATTCCGCACATTCGGCAATTTGCTTGAGGAAGCAGCGAGCCAAGGCATTCTTGTCGTCGGGCGCGATGACAAATCAGGTACCTATGTAACACGCGCTGGCAATCGTGCGGCAGAGGGGGATGTTCAAGCAGCAGAGCAGACTGCTGCGGTCGACCTGCCGGAAACGGAGAAAATGCCTGGCGAATCGTCAGTCGTTCCCGAGGAGGGAAAAACGGGCGGCCGTCGTCGAGGTGGCCGACGCAGTCGCAAGGACTCCAGGGATAGCGGCGATAAAGGGCTGGTTGAGGCCGGAAACGGCAGCGCGCCCGTTATGCCTGACGCTTTGACTATTGTCGTGTCTGAGCCGGAAGTGGCGCTTGCCGTTGTATCACCAGTCACCGTCGGCACTGAGCCTGTTGAGGTCAAGGAAAAGACGCGGCGTGGCGGTGTCAGGCGCTCGCGCAAGAAGCCTGAAGCCAGCGATGGCGTGGAAATGGCCAGTGCACCGTCAGTTGTCGATGTCGCAGCCGAACTGCCGGCGACGGAAAAGCCGCCGGTCAAGCGGGTTGTACGCAGTCGGAAACCCAAAAAAATTGAGGAATCCGGCGGCTAGATCACGCGTAGCAGCATCCCGCGCAGTTCTTCGGCCCGCCGTCGTCCTTCCCGGGTTTGTACAATGGCGTGAAACCACGGGTCGAACTGCAGGCGCAGTTCCTCGTGGTTTTTTGCCGCATGCGCCGCTTCGAGGATGTTCAAATGGGCATAAGGCCCGCAAAAGGTGCGCAGGGTGTTTTCGATGAAATTGCGCGCCTGCAGCATTTCCTGGATGTCTGGGGGATTGGGGGCTGGGCGGAAAGCGGTAATCGATGGCAAGGGTTCGCTGGGTACCGGTAACGGTGCGCCGCTTGCATCCTTGATTCCGGTGACTTCAATGAAGCCTTCTTCTTCCAGCAGGCCCAGCGTGTGCTGCAGATCGTCGGATTGCAGCATTTCACGCAGTTCATCGACCGTGCGTTTCGCATCGATCATGATCAAGACGCGTCGCTGACGTGGTGTCAGGTTGCCGGACCTGGTGCCGATTTCATCCTGTCCCTTTGGGGTCTTGGCAAAGATGATGCCCATTTTTGTCTCCGTTGCTTTTATTTTATGTGACGGAGATTGTACAGAAAAAGAAAACCCGCCAACCGGCGGGTTTGAGCGTGAAGCCGGGGATCGATCAGGCTGCGGCTTGGACCGGAATCTGATGGCCGCGACGCACGATGCGATTCTGCGTGTCGACATAGATCAGGTCCGGTTCGTGACGGGCCAGTTCGACTTCGTTATAGACGGCGAAGGTTGCAATGATCAGGATGTCACCGGGTGCGGCACGACGGGCTGCCGAGCCATTCACCGAAATTACGCCCGATCCGCGTTCAGCACGGATTGCATAGGTGGTGAAACGCTCGCCGTTGTTGACGTTCCAGATATCGATCTGTTCGTATTCCTTGATGTTGGCTGCTTCCAGCAGATCTTCATCAATGGCGCATGAACCTTCGTAGTGCAGGTCGGCGTGCGTTGTGGTCACGCGATGCAGCTTGGATTTCAACATGGTTCTCTGCATGGTTTCACTCATCCAGAAAGTTAGGGGAAGCGCATTGTAACGGCAATGGACAGCCTGTCAACCGCTGTAATTATGCCGGGTTTTCCTGCGTCAAATCTCGATGTTGTCGATCAGCCGGGTAGCCCCCAGCCGACTGGCGGCAAGCACCACCAGCGGGGCATCCAGAGCGTTTGGCATGGCCAGGTCGGACTGTTGTCGCACTGCAACATAATCCGTCTTCCAGCCGGCTGCGGTCAACTGGGCAATGGCGGCATTTTCCAGTTTGATGGTGTCACGCTCGCCCGCCAGGACGGCATCGCGAATCTCGTTGAGCAGGCGATACAGGCGCGGTGCCTCGGCTCGTTCGGCGGCGCTCAGGTAGCCGTTGCGTGACGACAGGGCCAGGCCATCCTCGGCGCGGACCGTTGCGCCGCCGATGATCTCGATCGGCAAGGCCATCTGGCGGGTCATGTTGCGGATGACCATCAACTGCTGGTAATCCTTCTTGCCAAACAGCGCGGCAGCCGGCTGCACGCAGTTGAACAGCTTGCTGACCACGGTGGCGACGCCGCGAAAGTGGCCGGGGCGGAATTCGCCATCAAGCACGTTCTGGATGGCCGGCGGTTCGACAAAATATTCCTGCGGTTCCGGGTAGAGATCGCACTCGGTCGGGGCGAAAAGTACCTTGACGCCGGCTGCTGCGAGTTTGTCGCAATCCGCCTGGAAGGTGCGTGGGTACTTGTCGAAATCCTCATTCGGACCAAACTGCAGACGATTGACGAAGATCGACGCGACCACCGTATCGCCGTGTGCGCTGGCCTGTTCCATCAGGCTGATATGGCCGGCGTGCAAGTTGCCCATGGTCGGCACGAAGACGATACGGCCCTGGTTTTTCAGCGCGGCGCGCAGCTCGGGAATGCTGGAAAGAATTTGCATGGTTTGAGCGATCAGGCAGCGTAAGTGTGTTCCGGGCCGGGATAGCTGCCGTCCTTGACGGCGGCGACGGCATGGCAGGCGGCCTCGTGGATCGAACCGGCACCGGCCATGAAGTTCTTGACGAACTTGGCCTTCTTGCCGGGCGGGATGTCGAAGGCGTCGTGCAGCACCATGACCTGGCCGGAAGTGTCCTTGCCGGCGCCGATGCCGATGGTGATGATCTGCAGGCTGGCCGTTACTTCGCTGGCCAGCGTGCTGGGAATGGCTTCGAGAACGATCATCGTGGCGCCTGCCTGCTGCAGCGCCAGCGCATCGTTCTTCAGGCGCTGGGCGGCGGCTTCGCCTTTGCCCTGTACCTTGTAGCCGCCCAAGGCATGTACCGATTGCGGCGTCAGCCCGACATGACCACAGACCGGGATGCCGCGCTGGACAAGAAATGCCACGGTCGCCGCCATTTCCTGACCGCCTTCGAGCTTGACCATCTGGGCGCCAGCGGCCATCAGCGTGACGGCATTGCGGAAAGCCTGTTCCGGCGATTCCTGATAGCTGCCAAACGGCATGTCGGCAATGATGAAGGCGCGGTCGGAGCCGCGTTTGACCGCAGCGGTGTGATAAGCGATGTCGGCAACGGTGACCGGCAAGGTGGTGTCGTGTCCCTGGATGACGTTACCCAGCGAGTCACCGATCAGCATGCTGTCTACGCCGGCGCCATCGAGCAGGCGGGCAAAGCTTGCGTCGTAACAGGTGAACATGGCGATTTTTTCGCCCGCTGCATAAAGTTTGGCGAGATCGGCCTGGGTCATGCGGCGGGTTATTGATTGAGCGGACATGGGTAATGGCAGAGTGAATGGAACGCCTAGGATACACAGAGGCGCCCGAGTGGAGTCAAGCCTTTAATTACAGGCGCTGGATTCCCTGATTGGCGACGGCGGGCAGCCAGGCGGCGAGCTGGCCGCGACCGGGAATGCACAGCTTCGGCGCCAGATCGGCCAATGGGTAAAGGACGAAGGCGCGCAGGTGCAGCCGCGGGTGCGGCAGGGTCAGGCGCGGCGTGGCGATGATCTGTTCGTCGTAGAGCAGGATGTCCAGATCGAGCGTGCGCGGTCCGTTTTTTTCCGCGCGCACCCGGCCGAATTGTTGTTCGATGGCGAGCAGCGCATCGAGCAGGGCTTCCGGCGTCAGTGTCGTTTCGACGCTGGCCGCGGCGTTGACGAATTCCGGTTGTTCGGCGATGCCGATCGGGGCGGTGCGATACAGCGCCGACGTGGCGAGGAGGCGCGTTTGTGGCAGGCCGGACAATGCCGCAAAGGCGGCGTTGACGGTAGCTGCCGGGTCACCCAGATTGGCGCCCAGAGCAATGTAAGCCCGACTCATTATTCGCTGATGTTGCGGTCGACGCCGCCATTGGCCGGTTTTTTCCGGCGCCGGCGTTTTTTCTTGTCGCCAGCGGCTTCCGGGATCAGCATTTCGGCGCGCTTGTCGCCTTCTGCCTGCTGAAAATGCGTCCACCACTCAGCCACTTCGGCATCGATTTCGCCGGCTTCGGCGCGCAACAGCAGGAAGTCGTAGCCGGCGCGGAAGCGCGGCTGCTCCAGCAAGGCATAGGGGCGTTTGCCGGCGCGCTGTTCGAAGCGTGGTTGCAGGGCCCAGATGTCCTTGATGTCGCCGGCGATGCGGCGGGTGATCGCGAGCTTTTCTCCCTGCACGTCGAGTACCGTGTCCATCGCCTGGAACAGCGCTGGAATCTTCGCTTCGCCCTTGGCCTTCATCTTGTCCCAGTGCGCCAGCACTTCGTGCCAGAGCAGGGTGGCGAACAGGAAGCCGGGCGAAGTGCCCTTGCCGCGACGAACGCGGTCGTCGGTATTGGCCAGCGCGGCCATGACGAATTTTTCGCCCATCGGTTGTTCGAGGATGACGTCGAGCATCGGCAGCAGGCCATGATGCAGCCCTTCATCACGCAGTTGCGTGATGCATTTGACCGAGTGCCCGGAGGTCAACAACTTGAGCATTTCATCGAACAGGCGAGCCGCCGGGACGTTTTCCAGCAGGCCGGCCATTTCGCGGATCGGCTTCTTGGCTTCCGGATCGATGGAGAGTCCCAATTTGGCGGCCAGACGGACGGCGCGCAGCATGCGCACCGGGTCTTCGCGATAGCGGGCGCGCGGCTCGCCGATCATGCGCAGGGTTTTGGCTTTCAGATCGCCAACGCCGTGATGATAGTCGAGCACGGTTTCCGACGTCGGGTCGTAATACAGTGCGTTGGCGGTGAAATCGCGGCGGGCGGCATCTTCTGCCTGCGAGCCGAAAACGTTGTCATGCAGGACGCGGCCGTGTTCGTCAGTCTTCGTCTTTTCATCCAGTGTGCCGCGGAAGGTGGTGACCTCCAGGGTTTCACTGCCCATCATCACATGCACGATCTGGAAGCGGCGGCCGATGATGCGCGAACGGCGGAAAGCGCGGCGCACTTCCTCCGGCGTGGCATCGGTCGCGATGTCGAAATCCTTGGGGTCGGCGCCGATCAGCAAGTCGCGGACCGCTCCGCCCACCACGAAAGCCTTGTGTCCCTTTTCCTGCAGCGTTTCGCAGGCGCGTCGGCTGCCGCTACTGATGCGGTCGCGGGTAATGCCATGGCTGGAAACGGGAATGATGGCCGGCTGATTGCTGCCGGCCCTGGACTTTTTGCCGCTGAAAACGCGGGAGATGAATTTGCGGATCACTGGTTCCTGAGATAAAAAATAGGGGAAGCCCCTGTTTCCGCGAGATACGCCGGGAATGGGATTCGGATTTGCCCCGGTTGTCTGCAGAAAAACGCGGATTTTACCGCAAACTGATGATTTCCCAGCCCATTTGGCTGGCATGAGTACGTAGTTTTTCGTCCGGATCAACAGCAATCGGGGTTTTGACCTGCTGCATCAATGGCAGGTCATTGTGCGAGTCGCTGTAAAACCAGGTGTTGGCGAAGCTGCCCCACCACAGGCCGAGGCTTTCCAGCCATTGTTCGACCCGCACAATCTTGCCGCCCTGAAACGACGGCGTGCCGGTCGGCGCCCCGGAAAATGCCCCATTTTTCACGTCGACCGCAGGAATCGTGCAGATCAGGTGCGGGACGCCGAATTCGCGGGCGATCGGGCCGGTCACGAAGCTGTTGGTGGCGGATACGACGGCGCACAGGTCGCCGGTATCGAGATGGCGTTTGACCCGCTCGCGGGCCGGCGCACTCATGATCGGCCGGATGTGCTTTGCCATGTATTCGCGATGCCAGGCATCGAGTTCGTGTCGCGGGTGCCGGGTCAGCGGTTGCAACTGGAAAGCGAGAAAGGCGTGAATGTCTAGGGTGCCGGCCTTGTAATGCTCGTAGAACTCGATGTTCTTGGCTTCCTGGATTTCCCGGTCGACGACGCCGCGCGAGATCAGGAATTGCGCCCATTCAAAATCGGAGTCGCCGGCGAGCAGGGTGTTGTCGAGATCAAACAGGGCAAGATTCATTGCGGGTCCAGAGGCAGGGTTTCAGTGAGCAGTTCGCGCAATAGCGGCAGCGTGACGGCACGTTTGTGTTCCAGGGTGTAGCGGTCGAGCGCGACGACGATGCTGGACAGCGTGCGCATGTCGCGCGGCGCGTGTCGCATCAGGTAATCGATGCTTTCGGCGGGCAGTTTCAGGGCGCGCTCCTTGGCTTGGGCGGCTAGCGCTGCCGCCTTCTCGGCATCGGATAAAACATGCAGACGGAAAATCAGGCCGGAGCCGAGGCGGGTCCGCAGGTCTTCGCGCAATGCGAGATGGACCGGCGGTTGCGCTGCTGCGGTCAACAACTGTCCGCCGGCCATTTTCAGGCGGTTGAAATGGTTGAACAGGGCGATCTGGCCGGCTTCATCCAACTGCTCGACATTATCGACGGCGAGCTGTTCGCTGGCTGCAACGTCTGCCAGCGCCGGGTTTTTTGCCGCATCGACGTAGGCAAAACCGCTGGCCTGCAGCAAATGCGAACGACCGCAACCGGCTTCGCCATAGAGACAGAAGGAGGTATCCGGACAGCTTCCGGCCAGCCAGCCAGTCAGCGCGGCAAGGGTTTCCGCATTGCCGCCGGACACGAAATTGTCCAGCGAGGGGGGGCTGGTCGGCAGGAGATCGAGAGTGAGTTGGCGCACGGTGGTTGTTTGATAAGGGCGCCGCTATTCGACGCCGGCCGGATTCTAGCATCTTGCCAATGCACTGCCGGGTTCTCCGGCGTACTGTCCAACAAGCTCTGCGGGTGGAAAAAAAGCAGTTTTTGTGGGTCGAAAACCGCAGCCGTCGGCAGCCTGGGGGGCTCAAACAGGAGTTTTAGCTTGACCAGTAATTGGGTAATTCTTAGTATTTGCCGGGTATAACAATCAATGCTGCGTAATTATTGCAATTCCGCACTTTCCAATGAGGTGGTCCATGAAACTAGTCCTAACGACTGCAGCTCTTTTGGTTATGACGGCGTTCACGGGGTGTGCTTCCCGATACGCCGACGTACCCATGCCGACACGATTCGATAATTCCAGTCAGCAGAAATTGCAGGCTGCCGAACACTGGAGAATCATCGCCAGTCATGCGGCAGCGCAACTGGCGCTGGATTTGAAAGATAAATACGGTAACCGGGCTGTCCATGTTCCGATGCCGGAAGGTGAGCAGGCTTTTGTCGGCGGTTTTCGCGAATTGTTGATTACCGAACTGGTGGCTCAAGGCATTCCTGTTTCGACCAAGCCTGCCAACGCGATGCTGGTCGACGTGCGCTATACCATCTTCAAGTTCCGTCCTGAGCGCCTGGAAAATACCCGCTATTACGGCGATGCCACGATGCTGGCTGCAGGTATCTGGGCGGTTGGCGGGGTGCTGGATGCCTCGATTGCCGCTGCGCCAGGTGTTGATGCAGGCGCCAAGCTCCTGCTTACGGTGGCCGGGCTGGAAGGTTTCTCCTGGTTGAAGAACGAAGGTATGGGTCGCGACAAGCGCGCACAAGGGTCGGTGCCGCGCTCCGAAATTCTGTTGACTACCACGGTGCAGGATGCCGACCGTATCGTCAGCCGCAAGAGCAATATTTATTACGTCGCAGATGAAGATTCTGCGCTCTACGTGAATCGTTCAGCCGCCCATACGCTGACTGTCCGTGGTGATTGCAACGGAGGGAGAAAACTGTGCGCCGAATGATGACTCGTGTTTTGCCCATTTGCCTTGCCTCGGCTTTCGTGCTGAGCGGTTGTGAAACTTTGACGCGCTCACCTCAGTCGACCGAACCGACTTACGAGCAGGCGGCACAGCACTCGTTCAAGTTGACCAACTACGCCGCACTTGACGCCTTGATGAAGGGCTACCAAGGCAGCAGCGCCGTGGCTGGCAATCACATTGCCGGCGGCAGTGGCGCTCCTTTCCTCGTTGCCACGCTGGCAAATATCGATCAGCTCGAACAGTCATCGACGCTCGGTCGTACCATTTCCGAACAGATCGCTTCCCGGATGACGCAAACCGGGCATAGCGTCATCGAGTTGAAGGTACGCAACGGCGTTTACATGAAGCGCAATGAAGGCGAATTCCTGCTGACTCGGGAAATCCGTGAAGTGGCCACCTCGCATAAGGCGCAGGCGGTCGTGATCGGCACCTACGCCGAAAGCGCCTCGTTCATTCACGTCAATCTGAAACTGGTTGATCCATCGACCAGCATCATCATTGCGGCGCATGACTATACCTTGCCGCTGGATCGTCAGAATCGCAGCATGCTGACCCGCGGTCGATAAGCATCTCGCTTCGTGCAGAAAAAAAGCCGGCATTTGCCGGCTTTTTGTTTTTGTGGGAAAGCGCGGCTTAACCGGCGTTTTCTTCCCTGGCATAGGGTTCGCGCAGTTCGACCGGTTTGCCGGGCGTCTTGCGCATCTTGATATTGAGCATCTCGACGGCGACCGAGAAGGCCATGGCGAAGTAGATGTAGCCCTTCGGGACGTGGTGGCCAAAACCGTCGGCGATCAGCACGACGCCAACCACGACGAGGAATGACAGGGCCAGCATCTTGATTGTCGGGTGGTCGGACACGAAACGGCCGATGGCGCTGGCGAAGAGCATCATCAGGCCGACCGAAGCGACGACGGCGGCAATCATCACGCCAACTTCACTGACCATGCCGACGGCGGTGATGATCGAGTCGAGCGAAAAGACCAGGTCGATGATGATGATTTGCAGAATGACCCCGGCAAAGGTCGAGGCGACCTTGCGTGACTCTTCGCCTTCCTCGCCTTCAAGCAGTTGGTGCACTTCACCGGTACTCTTCCATATAAGGAACAGGCCGCCGGTAATCAGGATCAGATCGCGGCCGGAGATGTCCATGCCGAATGGGCTGATCACCGGTGCAGTCAAGCCGACAATCCAGGAAAGCACCAGGAGCAGGCCGATACGCATGAACATGGCGAGAAACAGGCCGATTTTGCGCGTGAATTCACGTTTTTCTGGCGGTAGTTTATCGACGATGATCGAGATGAAGATGATGTTGTCGATACCCAGCACCAACTCCAGTGCGGTCAGGGTGAAGAAGGCGATCCATATTTCGGGGTTGAGGAGAAATTCCATCATGGGCATTCAAGTAGGTGAGCAAAACAAAAGGAGCGCCTTGGCGCTCCGGGAATCGAGGCTTACTGCCAGCTGATCAGGCCGTAGTTCTTCTTGCCACGGCGCAGGATGGTGAAGCGACCGTAGAGCAGTTCGTCGCCGCTGACCGCGTGGTCGAGCGCCTCAACCTTGTTGCCGTTGATGCTGACGCTGCCGCTCTGGATGAAGCTGCGCGCTTCCGACTTCGACTTGGCCAGACCGGCGGCGACCAGTGCGTCGATCAGGCCGGGATTGGCCTTGTCGATCTGGACGCCGGGCATGCCGTCCTGGGCGAGTTGTTCGAGGTCATTTTCGGTCAAATCGGCGAGTTGACCGGAGAACAGGCATTCGGTGATGCGCCGCGCCGCCATCAGCGCGACTTCACCATGCACTAGGCGGGTCGCTTCCTCGGCCAGGATGCGCTGCGCTTCTGGCTTCTGGCCGCTGGCTTTATCGGTCGCTTCGATCTCGTTGACACGGTCGACCGGCAAAAAGGTGAAGAATTTGAGGAACTTGTAGACGTCGGCGTCGCTGGTGTTGAGCCAGAACTGGTAGAAGGCGTAGGGCGAGGTCTTTTTCGGGTCGAGCCAGATGGCGCCGGACTCGGTCTTGCCGAACTTGGTGCCGTCGGCCTTGGTGATCAGCGGCAGGGTCAGGCCGTAGACCTGTTTCTGGTGCAGGCGGCGGGTCAGGTCGGTGCCGGCGACGATGTTGCCCCACTGGTCGGAGCCGCCGATCTGCAGCACGCAGCCGTGGCGCTTGTAGAGCTCGGCGAAGTCGTAGCCCTGCAACAGGCTGTAGGAGAACTCGGTGTAGGAAATGCCTTGGTCTTCGCGGGTCAGGCGCTGCTGCACGGATTCCTTCTTGATCATGGCGTTGACCGAGAAGTGCTTGCCGATGTCGCGCAGGAATTCGAGGCAGTTCATGCCGCCGAACCAGTCGTAGTTGTTGGCCATGATCGCCGGGTTGGCGCCTTCGAACTTGAGGAAGGGCTTGACCTGCTCGCGGATGTTGCCGACCCAGCTGGCAATCACGTCCGGCGTGTTGAGCTTGCGCTCGGTGGCCTTGAAGCTCGGGTCGCCGATCATGCCGGTGGCGCCGCCGACCAGGGCGATCGGCTTGTGGCCGGCTTCCTGGAAACGCTTCAGGATGAGCACCGGGACCAGGTGGCCGAGGTGCAGGCTGTCGGCCGTCGGGTCGAAGCCGCAATAGAGCGTTACCGATTCCTCAGTCAGCAGCTTGTCGAGCGTCTCGGCGTCGGTGATCTGGGCGATCAGGCCGCGCTCGTGCAGATCCTGGATGAGGGGGGACTGGTACATGGCAAAACTCTCCACTGGAACAGGCGCTCGCTGAAAGTCGCGGGCACCGAAAAATTCGGACCCGCGATTTTAGCAGAGGCGAGCGGTGCTTCAGCGACGTGACGATGTCAAATTGGTGACGACGATAGTCCTGTCAAGCGGCGCGCGCTCGCCGACAGCGTTTCCGGCGCAATTTCGCCTCGTTCCAGCACCTGCGCGGCCGCGAAGATCGCCCGGTAGACCTGGCGCGGATCGTAGCTGACCAGCACCAGGTCGACGCCGGCGGCGAGTGCCTCCGTCGCCACCCTGCCGATGCCGAGGTTGTACACCGCGCCCATGTTCAGGTCGTCGGTGACCAGCACGCCGTCGTAGCCCCAGTCGCCGCGCAGCAGCCGGACGACGGCCGGCGAGTGCGAGGCAGCGCGCTGCGGGTCGAGCGCCTCCAGCGTGACGTGGCCGAGCATCAACGCGCTGCCGGCGTGGCCGGCCAGCGCGCGGAAGGGCAGCCAGTCGGCCGCCAGTTCTGCCGGCGTTTCGCTCAACCGGGCCGGGTGCAGGTGCGTGTCACGGTCGACCCGCCCCAAACCGGGAAAATGCTTCAGCGTGCCGCGCACGCCGCTGGCGGCGAGGCCGTCGAGGTAGCCGGCAGCGACTTCAGCGACGCCTTCCGGATCGCTGCCGATGGCGCGCGCCGGGATGTCGCTGAACATCTCGCCAGCCGGCCGGTCAGCCAGGCGCAGGTCGACCACCGGGCCGAAGTTGAGTGTCACACCCAGCCCGGCCAGCGTGCCGCCCTGACGTTCGCCGTAGGCCTGCGCGGCGATGCCGGGATCGGGTTGGTCGGTCACGCCGGCCAGCGGCGGCAGGCGTTCGAGCAGCGGCGACAGGTGATTGACCCGGCCGCCTTCCTGGTCGGCGGCGACGATCAGCGGCGGCAAACCGGCCCGGGCGCGCACCGCCTGCAGGCCGGCGATCTCGGCGCGCACGTCCGCCAGGCTGCGCCCGCGCACGTTGCGCCGGCCGACGTAGATGCCGCCGATCAGCCCCTTGGCCGCCAGTTCGCGGACCTCGTCGACATCGGTGTAGCCGACGACGAAATGCCGGCCGACGGCCTGCATCGCCGGCCCGGCGGCGAGCACCGCTTCACGCTGCAAGCGGTAGTCGACCGCCTGCCAGCCGAGCAGCAGCCCGACGCCGAGCAGCAGCACCCGGCCGAGGCCCGGTAGCCGCCGCCAGCAGAGCAGCCCGAGCAGCGGCAGGCCCCACAGCAGCGCGCTTTCGCCGTGGCGCAGGCTGAACAGCAGCGGGTGCTGGTAATGCCAGGCCGAGGGCAGCAGCGCCAGCGGCCAGACATTCGCCGCCAGCGTCGCCGCGCCGCGGCGGAATGCGGTGCCGGCCGGCATCAGGCGTCCTCCGTCTTGCGGCCGAGGCCGTACCAGTCGAGTCGGCGGGTCGCCAGCATGGTCGCGCCCAGCGCCGCGAACAGCAGCAGGCTACCCATCAGCAGCGCGTTGTCTTCCGAGCGCAGCACGCCGAAGAGCACGCCGTAAAGCCCGCTCAGCCCGGCGCCGAAGGCCGCGCCCTGGCGCCAGCCGCCGAGCGCACCGGCCAGGTACCAGCCGATCAGCACGATGCAGGCCGCCGCCGACAGGCCGTAGGCGGTGGCGAAAGGCATGTGCTCGGAAAAGGCGATCAGCAGCAGGAAGAAGATCGCCAGCGCCAGCCCGACCAGCAGGTATTGCAGCGGATGGATCGGCGCCCGGCGCAGGATCTCGGTCAGGAAGAAGCCGGCAAAGGTGAGCACGATGAACAGCACGCCGTACTTCACCGCCCGCTCCGACTGCAGATAGACATTGACCGGGTTGATGAAGTCGATCGCCAGTGCCTCGCCACTGTTCGGATTGAGCGCGTTGTCGAAATTGCGGGCGAGGTGGGAGACCTCCCAGCGGGCATTGAAACCCTCGGCGCCGACGCTGCGCTCGCGCGGCAGGAAGCGGCCGCCGAAATTCGGATGCGGCCACGCCGACTTCAGCGCGATGCGGTTGCTCTCGCCGACCGGCGCGATGGCCAGGCGCGTGGTGCCGGTCAGGTGCAGCGGAAAGCTGACGGCGAAATCATGGAGCTTGCCGGCTTCGATGCGCCCGAGTGTTACGGTCAACGGCTGCAAAGGCATGATTTCCGGATCAACCTTGCCGCTGGCGAAACGGTGGCGCTGGCCGTTGATCGTCACCTCCGGATCGCTGGCCACGCCGCGCGGATCGGACAGGCCGATGATCAGCGTCGCCTGCAGGTCGAGCAATTCGGCATCGCCGCTCGGCGGCGGCGCGTTGAAGCGGAAGCGGCCGGCGACCTGGCTGTCGAGATGGAACAGCCGCGCCTGGTAGATACCGCGCTGGCGCGTCTCGACCTTGACGTTGCCCTCGATGCTCAGCGACTCCGGCGCCACCAGCCGCCGATGCTCGACCACCCGCGTGCTCTCGGTGACCTTGCCGGTCTCCGGCGCCACGCGCGTTTCGCGCAGGCGCTCGCGGTAGCGCAGCACGACAATCGGCCCGATCAGCGTCTGCGCCCCGGCCGAACTCTCGGCGATGTTCTGCTGCACCTCATGCTGCCGCTGGCTACGCTCGCGAATCTGCCCCTCGATCAGCGCCAGCGGTATCAGCAGAAGGATCGACATCGTGACGATGGCGACGATCTTGTAAAGCAGTTTCCTGTCCATGATTGGCTCCCTGGTTGAATGACGGGAGCGAGTCTGGAGGGGGCTGGTGAGGTGGTTATGAGGGCTTGTGAAGTGGGGGTGAAGTATGCGGGCAACCGGCGCGACCAGTTCGATACGTTCGTAGTGGCGCAACGTATGGACGCTAAGTCTGGTCCGCTTTGGGGCTGTAGCGCCTGATGGTTGTTACGCCTGATCCGACCCCGGATCAATTGGTGTTGTTTTTTGCAGCACTTCAAGTGCTGCCATATCTTCTGCATCAGCGAGCTCTGCGGCGTGTTGTCGGCGCGCGCTATCAAAAGCCGTGTAGCGCTCCAGTGCCAGCTTTTCCGCGACTTCAGCGCGCAGTTTGCCGGCATGCGTCAGCACTTCACGTTCATTGAAATTCAGGAAGGCGTCGAGCCGGTCAGCCCAATCGGCCATGGTCATCGTCTTGCGGCGGCGCGCCTGATCTTCGGCGAATTCCAGATACATGGTGACGACGCGGTTCAACTCGTCGATCTCCTCGGCGTTCATGTAATTCTTGGCAATCGTCACGTCCTTCTGGCGAACCTGTGTGCCGGCCCAAGTGGTCAATCCCATGTTCGGCGCCCCGACATCGGCGCGAGCGGCAATCAACTCGGCCGCCGTCTGGCCGGTGATTGCCCACAGCATCTTGTTCTGCACTTTCTTGAAGAACAATTGTGCCTCCTCGCTCTTGCCGTCGTAATCGACCGCCGTCGCATAAATGTCGCGCACCTTCTGGTAAAAGCGCTTCTCCGAACTCCGGATGTCGCGGATGCGGGCCAGCAGTTCGTCGAAATAATCCCAGCCGGCCGGGTCCTTCAGTCGCGCGTCGTCCATGACGAAGCCCTTGACCAGGAATTCGTCCAGATGTCGTGTCGCCCACTGTCGGAACTGCGTGCCGCGTGCCGAGCGTACCCGATAGCCGACGGCCAGGATCAGTGGCAGGCTGTACACCATGGTTTTACGGCGAACGCTTCTGCTGCCTTCGTCTTGAACTATTAAGCAAGACTTAATAGTTGCCTCGGTCTGCTCGCCCTCAGCCAGAATCTTGCGCACATGCTGGTTGATGTTCGGGATGCTGGTCGCGAACAACTCGGCCATCTCCTGCTGCGACAGCCAGACCGTGCCGTCCTCGGCGCGCAGCTTGATGCTGGTCTGGCCGTCTTCGGTGGTGTAGAGGATTAGTTCGGGCATATTGAGTTACCAGCGAAGGCGCCTGCTATGTGTAGCGCAATAATTTGAACATCATGGCTTCGATCCCATTTCATCCTGCTTATCTATCTGGTTATTCAAAATGGCACTTCAAAGTCGGAGTGGCAAAGGACTACAACTCGACAAACTCTATAGATCGTGGTGCCGTCGACATTGCCAACTGGAACGTGTTTTTTTGTTTCACCCCAGTGAGTGCACGATTTTGAGATGGCACTTTCAAGCGCAGCTTTCATGGACCATGCACTTTGATCGACAGAGGGTGATTCGAGTTCGGCCAACCACGAAATATGACCCTCCAAGTCGTTGCTCTCGAATAGCTGCTCATTTGGCTGGAAGTCAGAGAAATCGCTTTCTCGAACGCCATCCTCTCCATCGTGACTGACATCTCCTTCATAAATTAATAGGGTTTTCATTTCTTTTAAGGAGGAGACCAATTCTTGAAATGTTACTCGCTCGCCTCCGAGTGAGCCGATAATCAATTTGTCATGACTGGCGCCCAACTGAATCAACAACGCGCTATGCGAGTCATCTAAACCATTAAGGTTGAATAATGTCTTTTTTTGTCTTTCAGCCCAAGTTTGAATGTTTGCTAGGGAAATCTCGGGTATGGCACTTTGCCGGGCAAGGTCGCTTTGTGGTTTGGAAAATATCAAGCCAGAGATGAAGCCAAGGCGCCCGGCGAAAATTCCGTTGGTTACTCCAACGCCAAGATCATGTATGTACCTGGTATGTGCTGCACAACGCCCGTGTAGTAATCCTTGATCATTGAATACTCCTGTTACGTGGGACCATGGACCAAAATCGTCGGGATTTTTGCCGAGGTAATAAAGAGGAGCAATGCGTTGCAAAAGTTCAAAAGGAGGGAGTGTTTTCCAATCATTTGCTTTAACGACCTGCTTTTTTTGTGCGGCGGCGCAAACCGATACGTCAATGTCGAGCGCAGGAGCCAGGAAAGCGCAGGTTTGTTCCAGAGACCATCTTCCGTTGGGGTCTTTTGTAGAGCCTTCCTTAATACAAAGATCGAGAAGCTTTTCTGGCGTTAGAAAAATAGAGATACGAGTTCCAGATTTTTTTTGCCGTTCAATGCTTGAAGGCTCTCTTAGTAAGGGCCGATTTTTCGTTCCTGATGTGAATTCCAATAGCCAGCCACGATCACTTTCGTCATCTTTGGTTTCACACCGCCGCGTACAAACACGAACCTTCTCGCCCAGCATGAATACCGAGAAAAACCCGATCCCGAACTGCCCAACGGCCTCGAATCCACTTGCCGCCAGCCCGCTCCATTCCCCGCTCAGATCGGCGCTACGCCAAAGCGAGTGACCGAAATCCAGTAATACTTCGGTCAGCACGTAGCGACTCATGCCGATGCCGTTGTCCGTTACATGCAGCCAGTGGCCATCGTCGGCATCCTCGATGGCGACTTCGATTTCACCTTCGTCTTTGTTCAGGTAGCCCAGGCTACGGGCAGCGTGGATGGCATCGCGGGCGTTCTGGATCAGTTCGCGCAGGGCCAGCCAGGGTTTGTCGCCGTAGAGCTTTTCGCCGCCAAAGCGTTCGACGACCGACTGGATGTTGCTGATGCGCAGCGAGGTGTCGACCGGATACCAGTCTTTGGTCGGAACCTGGCGGGCAAAGCTTTGCGGGCTCTTGATGCCGGCAATTTCGCGTGCCGCGAGGCGTTCGCCGTGGTGGTCGCGCAACAGGCTGTCGGCGGCGCTCAGTTCCCGGTCAGCCAGGCAGGCAGCATCGTAAGCGAGCCACCACGCGGCTTGTTCGCTGGCCGGGAAGGGGCTGCCGGAAAGGATGAGTTCTTCCCGCTCGCTGTCGCATTTGACTTGATGCAATTTGGACTGGAAGCGCCAGTGCTGGCTCGATATGCCCTGCGGCTGTTTGAGCAGCATCAGGAAGCGTGGGGCGCGCTTGGCATCCATGTGGCAGGCATCAGCAACGCGCAGCAGGATTGCCAGTTTCAGTGGATCAACCGTCCAGTTTGCCGGGTTCAGGCAGCTTGGTGCGGTGACCGTGCTCTTGGCGAAGACTTCCAGTTCATGCGGGTGCGACCAGTGGCTTTGGGCTATTTGCCCGATCAGATCGCCATAGGCGTCGCGTAACTCGTCATCGGGGAATAGGCGCAACGTTGTGCCGTCGTTGTCCTTCCATTCGGCAAAGGGAAGCTCGCGGGCTTGGCGCGGATGCAGTGTGCGTAGCGTGTCGAACAGTACGGCCTGAAAGTCCTGGCTGCCTTCGGTTAGCGTGGTCGGGTCGAGTTTGCGTAGTGCCGCCGAGTCCCGCCATTCTGCGGTTGCCTGTAATTGATCGAGTCCGCCTGGATAGGCTGCACGACAATGGGCTGCGTCGTGTAGCAGGAAGGCGCCGCCGAGAACCAGAGCCTCTGCCGGGTTGAGGGGGTAATTCGGGCCGGCAATTTCCGAAGCGACCTGCCAGAGGGCGTCAACGTGGGTGATGTCATGCAGGGTCAGGTTTGGCAGTTCTGCTTTGATCAGTCCAAGGAGTTGCGCTACCCGTTCGTGAAAGCGTTCGTAGGCTTCGGTAAGGCGTTTACATTGAGCCGTATATTCAGTAAAGCCTTCAGGAAAAGCGGTTTTCCAGAGCGTGCTTTGTTGGTAGGCAAGCATTGTTTTCTGCGGCGGAGCGAGGGAGTGAAGATGTGATTATCCCCCGGAATGCCATGCCTTTGTAATGCATGCTTTTTGGCCTGTTTGGTTTGAGGGTGTTGATTTTCAAAATTACGGGATCAAGAGATAGAGCCAAATCGTCGGCATCCGCATCCAACTCATCTCGCTGCTCCAGTTTCAGTAGTGGGTGAGCATGAAGTCGTCGACGGGGCGCTGGCCACCTTTGCCGATCTCGACCATTTTCGTGACGTCACGAAAATGGTCCTCAGGGGGCGCGCTGCAGTCTGCAGTTTTATCCATGATCGCTTTTCTGAACCATTTTCCCGGGGCCGGGAAAATGCTCTTGTTTGCGAAGTGCGTTAGTTTGGCTTTCAGCCAAGTGCCAAAGTCAGCAGCGCCTCACCACCACCCTCCGGATGATTGGCAAATCCCGCCTCGCCACCGTGCAGTCGCGCCACCTCCCGCACCAACGCCAGCCCCAGCCCCGTGCTCTTCTTCCCCGTTGCCGGGCGGGGCAGGGAGTAGAAGCGGTTGAAGAGTTGCGCCAAGGCGTAGTCGGGGGCGCCGGCGCCGTGGTCGCGGAGGCGGATTTCGGCGATTTCTGCGGTCGACCGCAGAGTCAGCGAGATTTCGCCGCCGTCGGGGGAGAATTCGATGGCGTTGTCGAGCAGGTTGAGGACGGCCTGGCGCAGCAGGAAAGCGTCGCCGTTGATGTTGATGCCCGGCTCGGCGTCGATGACGCAATTCAGATTGCGGGCGGCGAGCGCGAGTTGGCGGTCGGCGACGGCGGTTTTGAGCAGTTCGGCGAGGTCGACCGCAACATTGGCGCCGGGGGCCTGCAGTTGTTCGACGCGGGCGAGTTGCAGCATGCGGTCGATGATGTCGCGCAGGCGCCCGGCCTGTTCGCCGATGCTGGCGGCGAAGCGGCGGCGGTCTTCGGCCGGGAGTTCGTCTTCGAGGATTTCGGCGGCGCCGATGACGGCGGTCAGCGGGCTTTTCATCTCGTGCGCCAGGTTCTGCACGTAGCGTTCGACGTACTGCTTGCCTTCGAGCTTTTCGCGCATGGTCGCCAGTGCCTGCGCCAGTTCGGAGAGTTGGCGGCCGCCGCCGCTTGGCGGTTCGGCCTTCTGCCCTTCGCTGACGGCGCGGGCGTAGTCGCGCAGGCGGTGGATCGACCAGCTGAGCCAGGCGGTGAATACCAGGCCGATCACCGCTGTCGCCAGCAGCAGCGTCAGGCCCGAGGCGCGGACGCGGTCGGTGGCGCGCTCGACGAAGGGGGCGATCGAGGTCATCGGCTTGGCCAGCGAGACGACGCCGATCAACTGGCCGTCGCGGCGCACCGGGGCGGCGACGTGCATGACCGAGGTGCTCGGGTCGTTCGGGTCGATCCGGCTCTGGCGGGCGCCGTATTCGCCGCGCAGCACGCGGGCGACGTCGTTCCATTTCGAAAAATCCTTGCCCTGCGCCTGCCCGGCCGAGTCGTAGACGACGATGCCGCGTGCGTCGGTGAGGGTGATGCGCAGGTCGACGCTGTCCTTCTTGATGCCATAGATTTCGGCGCCCGGGTGGCGCTGCAGCGCGGCGGCGACCGCCGTGGCGAAGGCGCCCTCGTTGATGTGCCCGGCGGCGAGTTCGCCGGCGGCCAGTTCGGCAAGCAGGTTGGCGCTGTCGACCAGGCTTTCCTCGGTCGCCTGGCGGATGCTCGGCTCGCTTTCCTTGACGAAGGTGTACAGCACGAACCAGGCGGCCAGCCCGACCACCAGGAAATAGCCGAAGAACAGGCGGACCGAGATGTTCACGGGTCAGGCGCTCAGGCTGTAGCCGAGGCCGCGATGGGTGAGGATCGCCTCTTCGTCGCGCACCGCGCGCAGCTTGCCGCGCAGCGTCTTGATGTGGGTGTCGACGGTGCGCTCCAGGCTTTCGCCGTCGTCCTGCCAGACTGCCGCCATGATCTGCGGGCGGCTCAGGATGCGCCCCGGACGTTCGAGCAGCAGCGCCAGCAGCAGGTATTCGTAGCGGGTCAGCGCCAGCCAGTGGCCGTGGTAGGCGATGCGCAGGCCGTCGCGGTCGACGGCGAATTTGGCCGTTTTTTCGGGTTGACCGCGAGATTCACCGTTGGCGTGCAGGCGGCGCAGGATGGCGCGCACCCGCGAAGCAACTTCGCGCGGGCTGAACGGTTTGGTGACGTAGTCGTCGCCGCCGAGTTCGAGGCCGACGATGCGGTCGACCTCGTCGGAACGGGCAGTCAGGAACAGCACCGGCAGGTCGGACTCGCGGCGCAGCGCGCGGCAGACGTCGAAGCCGGTGATGTCGGGCAGGCCGACGTCGAGGACGACGAAATCGACGCCGCCCTGTTGCAGCCGCGCCAGCGCCTCGCCGCCCAGCGTGCAGCATTCGGTGGCGAAGCCCTCGGCGCGCAGCGCGTAGCTCAGCGTATCGGCGATGGCCGGTTCGTCGTCGACGATCAGGATGTTCATGATGGCGGCAATGATAAGCCAGGCGGTGCCGGAAAAAGTTGCCCGGAATGCGCGTCGACCGCAGGATTTTTCATTGTTGTGTCCGGAACTTAAGAAGTGCCCGCGTTTCGGGTAAAATCTCCGGTCTTTCAGCCTGTTGGCCTTACCTATCATGACCCAGACAACTTCCCTTTCCTACCGTGATGCCGGTGTCGATATCGATGCCGGCGATGCTCTCGTCGAGCGCATCAAGCCGCTTGCCAAGAAGACCCTGCGCGAAGGCGTGCTCGGCGGTATCGGCGGTTTCGGCGCCTTGTTCGAGGTGCCCAAGCGTTACAAGGAACCGGTGCTGGTGTCCGGGACTGACGGTGTCGGTACCAAACTGCGCCTGGCGTTCGATCTGAACCGCCACGACACCGTTGGCCAGGATCTGGTCGCGATGAGCGTCAACGACATCTTGGTGCTTGGCGCCGAGTCGCTGTTTTTTCTCGACTACTTCGCCTGCGGCAAGCTCGATGTCGATACCGCTGCGTCCGTCGTTGGCGGCATCGCCAAGGGTTGCGAACTGGCTGGCTGTGCGCTGATCGGTGGCGAAACGGCCGAAATGCCGGGCATGTACCCGGCCGGTGAGTACGACCTGGCCGGTTTCGCGGTCGGCGTTGTCGAAAAATCCAAGGCCATCGACGGCAAGTCGATTGCGCCGGGCGATGTTGTGCTCGGCCTGGCTTCCTCCGGCGCTCACTCCAACGGTTACTCGCTGGTGCGCAAGATCATCGAACGCTCCAATCCGGACATGAACGCCAAGTTTGACGGCGAACGTACGCTGGCCGACGTGGTCATGGCGCCGACCCGCATCTACGTCAAGCAGGTGCTGGCGACGATGGAAAAGGTGGCGATCAAGGGCATGGCGCACATCACGGGTGGCGGCCTGCTGGAAAACGTACCGCGCGTGTTGCCGGAAAACACTGTTGCCGAACTGGAAAAGGCCGCCTGGCCGCGTCCCAAGCTGTTCGACTGGATGCAGGCCGAAGGCAATGTCGCTGAAAACGAAATGCACCGCGTGTTCAACTGCGGTATCGGTCTGGTCATCGTTGTTGCTGCGGCTGACGCCGATGCAGCGATGGCCGAACTGAAGGCGCAGGGCGAAGCGGTTTATCGTATTGGCAAGATCCGGGCCCGGCAGGGTGACGAAGCACAGACCCTCGTGGTCTGATTGCTGCCGCTTGGCTGCGGCTTTTTGCTGCAGCCTTGGGCTGGCCTCGATGGCTTGCGCGGCGGATTCGGCGCTGGCGCTACCGGGGCTTGCTCAGGACGCGGTGGTGGGGCTGGCCAGCCACTATGGCAGCCGGCTTCACGGGCGCAAAACGGCCAGTGGTGAGCGGCTCGACAGGATGGAGTTCACCGCTGCCAGCAATCGTTTTCCCCTTGGCAGTACCGTGTTGGTGCGTCGCCCCAGTAATGACGCGTGTGCCATTGTTCGGGTCAATGATCGAATGAGCCGTCGGCACCGCGTGCGCGTCATCGATGTGACGCACGAGGTAGGCAGGCATTTGGGTATGTTGCAGGCCGGTGTGGTCAGGGTAGAGGTTTCCCTGCTATCGGCTGACTGGTTGCCTGTCGTCGGCCCGGTGGAATGTGCCGACGTACTTGCCGGCTCGCCGCGCAACTGTCCGGATTGCATTTCCTCCGATGCCGCCGGCTTGGCAGGCCAGCCTGCCGATGTGGCTCACCATACCGCCCAGATCCCGGCGCTCCAGCCGGCTACAGAGGTTTCTTCACCATGAATACAATGACCCGTCGCGGCGTTGTCGCGCTTTCCCTTGTCGGGCTGCTTGCTCTGGGGGTTTATGCCTGGTCAGCCAATCGCAGTCCGGCTGTTGCTGCTGCACCGGGCAGCGCGCCCGCTGGGCCGGCTGCGGCAGCTCAGCGTCCGGTGGCTGTTGAGGTTGCGCTCGTCCAGGCGGTCGATTTTTCCGACGAAGTCAGTGCAGTAGGCTCCTTGAAAGCCAGTGAGTCAGTCATTTTGCGTCCGGAAGTCAGCGGTCGCGTGGTGCGCATCGGTTTTCGCGATGGGGCGGTGGTTGGGCAGGGCGATTTGCTGATCGCCCTTGATGCCGCCATCCAGGATGCCGAACTGGCTCAGGCGCAAGCCAATCTGGGATTGGCGCAGGCCAGTTACCGGCGCAATCAGGAGTTGCTCGACAAGAAATTCATCAGCCAGCAGGCGCTCGATGCCTCGGGCGCGACCCTGAAAGTGCAGGAGGCCGCTGTCCAGCTGGCCGAGGCGAAAGCGGCCAAAATGCGTATCCGCGCACCATTTCGTGGGGTGATCGGTCTGCGCGACGTCAGCGTCGGCAGTTACGTCAAGGAAGGCGAAGTGCTGGTCAATATTGAAGACATCAGCAGTTTGCGCGTGGATTTTCGCCTGGCCGAAAGTTATCTGGGGCGCTTGGCGGCAGGACAGTCGCTTGAATTGTCCAGCGATGCGCTACCCGGTCAGCGTTTTACGGCACGTGTCGAGGCGATTGATCCGCAGATCGATCCCAACGGTCGTTCAATTGCCGTTCGGGCACGGCTCGATAATTCGGCCGGCAAACTGCGCCCCGGCATGTTTGTGCGGGTTCGCCTGGCGTTTGGCGAACGCAAGGGTGTCCTGATGTTGCCGGAAGAGGCCATTGTGCCGGGGGCCAAAGCCTCGGTATTCAAGCAGGTCGATGGCAAGGCTGAGCGGGTTGTCGTCCGCCTCGGGGTGCGCCGCGATGCGATGGTTGAAGTGGTCGAAGGCTTGGCGGCAGGCGACGTCATCGTGACTGCCGGCCAGATGAAGTTACGCCCCGGCGCACCGATTTCGCTGTCGGGTGAGCAGCGGGGAAGCGATAAAGCATTGGCCGAAAAACCGGCGGCTTCCGGGATGGCTGGCGCAAAATGAGAATTTCGGAAATCTGCATTCAGCGCCCGGTCCTGGCGACCGTGTTGTCGCTGGTTGTCATGTTGCTCGGTGTGGTTTCCTACGACCGCCTGTCAGTACGCGAATATCCGAAGATCGATGAGCCGGTGGTGACAGTGAGTACGGATTACCGGGGCGCCTCGGCCGACATCATCGAATCGCAGGTGACCAAGCCGCTGGAGGATTCGCTGGCCGGGATCGAGGGCGTTGAGGTCATTACCTCGATCTCGCGCGCTGAACGCAGCCAGATTTCCGTTCGTTTCAAGTTGGAGCGCGAGCCGGATTCGGCGGCGGCCGATGTGCGCGACCGCGTCTCGCGCGTACGCAACCGCTTGCCGGATGAGGTCGATGAGCCGGTGATCGCCAAGGTCGAGGCCGATGCCAACCCGATCATCTGGCTGGCTTTTTCGTCGGATCGCCACTCGCCGCTGGAAGTGACCGACGTTGCCAACCGGGTGGTCAAACCGAAGTTGCAGACGCTGTCCGGTGCGGCCGACGTGCGGGTATTCGGCGAGCGCAAGTTCGCCATGCGCATCTGGCTCGACAAGCAGCGGCTGGCCGCTTATCGGCTGACGCCGGCGGACATCGAAGCCGCCTTGCGCCAGCAGAATGTCGAAGTGCCGGCTGGCCGGATCGAAAGCCGGGAGCGCGAGTTTTCCGTCGTGGCGACGACCGACCTGCGCACGCCGGAAGAGTTCGGCGCCGTGGTGATTCGTACGGTCGACGGCTATCCGGTGCGCATTTCCGATGTCGCCAGGGTCGAGATCGGTGCTGCTGCCGAGCGGACGTCGGTGCGTTTCAAGGGGCTTTCGGCGGTTGGCATGGGGCTCATCAAGCAGGCGACGGCCAATCCGCTTGAACTGTCGAAAGCCTTGCGGGCCGAGTTGCCGCGCATCATCGCTGAATTGCCGGAGGGCATGCAGGCGAATATTTCCTACGATTCGTCGGTGTTCATCGACCGCTCGATCAAGTCGGTGTTCACCACCATCGGCGAAGCCATCCTGCTGGTGCTGGCGATCATTTTCTTCTTCCTGCGTAACTTCCGCGCCACGCTGATCCCGCTGGTCACCATCCCGGTGTCGCTGGTTGGTACGTTTGCCATCATGTTTGTGCTGGGTTTCACGATCAATACCCTGACCTTGCTGGCACTGGTGCTGGCCATCGGTCTGGTGGTCGATGACGCCATCGTGGTGCTGGAAAATATTTATCGCCATATCGAGGACGGCATGGATCGCCGGAAAGCGGCGTTTCAGGGCGCGAAGGAAATCGGTTTTGCCGTGGTCGCCATGACCCTGACGCTGGCTGCTGTTTATGCGCCAGTGGCTTTCATGACCGGGCGGACCGGCAAATTGTTCATCGAATTCGCGCTGACCCTGGCCGGTGCCGTGTTGGTCTCCGGTTTTGTCGCGCTGACTTTATCGCCGATGATGTGTTCCGTCTTGCTCAAGCATGAAGACAAGCACGGCAAGGCTTTCGTCCTGATCGAGAACTTTCTCAACGGGCTGAATAATGGTTACCAAAGGGTGTTGACCGCAGCATTGAAACATCGCTGGGTCGTTTTTGTCGGTTTTGCGGTGGTGGCGCTGCTTTGCGGCGTATTGTTGAAAACCCTGAAGTCGGAACTGGCACCGGTTGAGGATAGAGGCGTCATTCTCGGCGTATTCAATGGGCCGGACGGGGCGACGCTGGAGTACACCGAGCGTTACGCCCGGCAGATCGAGGATATCTACAGCAAAGTGCCGGAAATCGAACGTTATTTCGTCGTTTCCGGCAATCCGACGGTGAATCAGGGCCTGTCTTTCGTCGGCCTGACCGATTGGACCGAACGTGATCGTCGGTCTACTGACATTGCCAAGGCGTTGTTTCCGAAGTTTGGCGCGATTCCCGGTGTGATGGCTTTCCCGGTGACACCGCCTTCGCTTGGCCAGAGTCCGCGTGAACGGCCGATCAATTTCGTCATTGCCACGTCTGCCTCCTACGAGGACCTGCAACAAGTGACGCAACAGTTCATGGCGGAGCTTGCCAAGAATCCGGGCCTGTCGAATCTTGACACCGACCTCAAACTGAACAAACCGGAACTGGCGGTTGAAGTCCGGCGCGACAAGGCGGCGGATCTGGGGGTGCCGGTCGAAACGATAGGCCGCACGCTGGAAACTGCGCTGGGCGGGCGCCAGGTTACGCGCTTCAAGCGTGATGGCGAGCAGTACGATGTGATTGTCCAGGTGGCCGATGTCGACCGCAGGTCGCCGCAGGATATTCGCGATATTTATGTGCGCGGCCAGGATGGCAGCATGATTTCGCTGGATAACCTGCTTGACGCCAGGGAAACCATTGCGCCGCGCGAATTGAATCACTTCGGTCAGCGTCGCGCCGTGACCATTACCGCCAATCTGGCGCCAGGCTATACGATGGGGGAAGCGCTGAGCGCGATGGACGCGCTGGCCGGGCAAATCCTGAAGCCGGGTTATGCGGTGGATTACAACGGGCAATCGCGTGAATTCCGCCAATCGTCAGCCTCATTGGCGATCACGTTCAGCCTGGCGCTGGCCTTCATTTATCTGGTGCTGGCGGCGCAGTTCGAGAGTTTCCGCGACCCTTTCATCATCATGCTGACGGTTCCCCTGTCGATGGCCGGCGCCCTGCTGGCGCTGTGGATGACCAATGGCACATTGAATGTGTATAGCCAGATCGGTCTGGTCACATTGGTCGGACTGATTACCAAGCACGGCATTCTCATCGTCGAATTCGCCAACCAGTTGCAGGAGCAGGGCAGGGCGTTGAACGAGGCGGTGATCGAAGCGGCCGTCATGCGTTTGCGGCCCATCTTGATGACGACCGGTGCGATGGTGCTGGGGGCGGTGCCGCTGGCGCTGGCCACCGGTGCCGGTGCCGAATCCCGGCAGCAGATCGGCTGGGTAATCGTCGGCGGTTTGTCGCTTGGCACTTTCCTTACGCTGTTTGTCGTACCGGCGGTTTATACCCTGCTCGCCGCCCGCAAGACAGCCTCGCTGGAAGCGGCCTGATTGGTCGCGTTTTACTCAGGACAAGCATGAAACTATTTTCACCGCTGTATCGTCGGGCCATGATCTGGTCGCGTCATCCCCACGCACCATGGTATCTGGGCGGTTTGAGTTTTGCTGAATCCTCGTTTTTTCCGGTGCCACCCGATGTCATGCTGGCCCCGATGGCGCTGGCCAATCCGCAACGCTGGTTCTTTCTGGCGCTGTTGACGACGCTGACCTCGGTGGCCGGCGGTGTTTTCGGTTATCTGATCGGCTATTTCGCCATTGATGCCATCCTGCCCTGGCTGCAGGCTAGCAAATACTGGCCGGCCTATGAGACGGCAGTCGAATGGTTCGGGGTCTGGGGATTCTGGGCCGTCTTCATTGCCGGCGTGTCGCCGATTCCCTACAAGGTGTTCACAATTGCTGCCGGTGCCTTGTCCATGTCCTTGTTGCCCTTTGTCCTGGCTTCGATCATCGGGCGCGGACTGCGGTTTTTCCTGGTTGCCGGCTTGATGGCCTGGGGCGGCGCAAGGATGGAGGCGGTGCTGCATCGCTACGTCGATCGCCTGGGCTGGGCGATGGTTGCGCTGGTGGCCGTGCTCGGCCTTTGGTTCGGCATGAACTGAGTATTGCCACCGTTGCGCATTGCTACCCGGCGATACGCTTCAAAGGAAAGAGTGTCTCTCTCTCTTTCCTTGTCCGGGTAGGGGAAAATCAGAGAATGTCGATGCCGTAGCCTGTCATCATGTCGACCATGGGCTTGATCTGGCCGATTACCGTGACGTAGCCGCTGGCAACCGAGTCGAGCATTTCCTGGGTAACTGCAGTTGGGGCGGGACGGGCCAGTGCGCCGTTGTACACATTCATCATGCCGTCCCAGAAACTCGATGCACCCTGAGGGTTGCTCATGAGCGAACTGAGGTTACTCATGGAGTTGGTCATTGCCTGGGTATCGGCTTCAGTCAAACGCAGGCCGACATTGAGCAGGTAGGTCAGGCCAACTTCGCTGAGCGACCGCCCACCAAGATTTTCACCGGATCGTTCTGCCGCGCCATCCATGTCGAAATCGGCACCGGCATCGCGCCAGGCACCCATGATCCTGTTGGAGAAATCGAGCATGCCAATACTTTGCAATTGCGAGGTCAGCGCAGACATCGAGGTGTTGATCAGCGTAACGTCACCCGGATTGGTGATCGCACCGCCATTGTTACCAATAGTACCGCTGGTCTGGTCGAGGCTGTTTGCATCGAAACCCTGGCTGTTGAACCAGTTTTTGATGTCGGTGGCTGTCACGCCAGGGGCGGCCTGGCCGACGATTTCTGCCAGCATCTGGTTGGTAATCTTGAATTGTTTGGCAACGTTGTAAATATTGCCCGGGGTGTTCAAATTGCCGGCAATGAAGTCAAAGGCTTGTTGCACGCTGACGTTGAACTGGCCCAAGTGTGCTGCTGCAGTGGTCATGAGGTTTCTCCAGCGAGAGTATTGATTAAAAGGGTAATTGTCTAAGCTTGCTATTTTAAGGGGAAAGTAAAAAATGACAAAAATCTATGTCTGGTGGCTTGCTGGCTTGTCTTTTTTGGTGACTCTTTCATCGTCCCTTGGTCGGTGGAATGGCAATGAAATAGAGGGGGGCTTGATTCATTTGTGCAGATTGCATTGCCGGACGTGACCCGCATCACCGACTGCCCTTCGAGCCCATGAGATTATCCTTCCCATGAAATACCTGCGCACCACTTCCTTGGTTATTACCGCCCTGATTGTTCCGGGCGGTTTGCTGTTGCTGGCACCGATGGCTATTCGGGCTTATAGAAACTGGCGGGCTTGAATCGGGCGGCTTGTTTTGTCGTTCATGTTTTCGAGGTTGCGCTGAAGTCGGTCAGCTTTTTTCCTTCAGGAAGCGGTCGACCGCAGCAATGATCGTCTGATTGACCGCCGGATCCAGGCAATCGAAATTTTCCGCAGCAAATGAGTTGGTCAGCCAGGTGATTTGTCGCTTGGCCAATTGACGCGTGGCAAAGATGCCGCGATCGCGCATTTCGCGGCTGGGGATGATGCCATCCTGCGCTTCCCAGACTTGCCGGTAACCGACGCAGCGCATTGATGGCAGGTCGGCATGCAGGGTGTATTTCCGGCGCAGCATCGCAACCTCGTCGGCGAGTCCGGCAAGGAGCATTTCGTCGAAGCGCCTGGCAATGCGCTGGTGCAGTACGGCACGGTCGGAGGGGAGCAGGCCGATCTGCAGGAATTCGTAGGCTGGTTTCTGTTGTTCGCTGGCAGCGAGTAATTCGGACATCGGTCGGCCGCTGGACAGGCAGACTTCCAGTGCGCGCTGGATGCGTTGGCTGTCCGTTGTATGCAGGCGTGCTGCGGTCGACGGGTCGAGTTCAGCCAATTTGGCGTGCATCGCTGGCCAGCCTTGCTGTGCCGCTTCGGCATCGATTTCAGTGCGCAGGGCGGTGTCGGCCTGGGGCAGTTCGGCCAGCCCCTGCAGCAAGGCACGAAAATACAGCATCGTTCCGCCAACCAGAACGGGAATCCTGCCCGCGGCAGTGATTTCCGCCATGGCCGCCAGCGCATCGCTACGAAAGCGCGCGGCAGAATAGCTTTGCTCTGGTGAAATCAGGTCGATCAAGCGGTGCGGATAATGGGCCAATGTGGCCTGATCAGGCTTGGCTGTGCCGATATCCATGTCGATGAACACTTGCGCCGAATCGACACTGATCAGTTCGACCGGCAGATGGTCGGCCAGTGCCATGGCGGCGGCGGTCTTGCCGGAGGCGGTTGGCCCCATGATCAGGATGGCGGGGGGCAGGGCTGGTTTCATGGCGGCGAATGCTAGCATGGTGCACGGCAGACTAAGATTTCTTGTCTGCCGATGTTGTTGTCTGTTTGATCTGCACGAATGCGATGGGTCAGTTTTTTTCCTGTCGAAGCAGGGCTTCGGCTTGCGCCGCGTCGCTCGGGCGACCGAAGTGGTAACCCTGCATCAACCGGCATCCCTGGCTGAGCAGGAAATCGATCTGTTGTGGCTGTTCGACACCCTCGGCAATAACTTCCTTTTGCAGACTTTCGGCAATCGCGATGATCGCACGCACGATGGCGATGTCGTCGGTATTGTCAGGCAAGTCACGAACGAAGGATTGGTCGATCTTGATGCGGTCGAAAGGCAATCGTTTCAAATAGCCCAAGCTGGAATAGCCCGTGCCGAAGTCGTCTACCGACAGCTTGATTCCGAGTGCACTGAGTTGTTGCAAGACTTCGATGATGCGTTCGGTATCGCGAATGAAGGCGCTCTCGGTAATTTCGAGTTCCAGCCATTGAGGCGCCAGCTTGCTTTCGGTGAGTACCGTGGCAACCCTTTCGGCAAACCCGCTCTGGCGCAACTGCATGGCGGACAGATTGACCGCCATGACGACGGGCGGCAATCCCATGTCCTGCCACGCACGGTTCTGGCGACAGGCTTCGCGTAGTACCTGATCGCCGATCTGGTTGATCAGGCTGCTCTCTTCGGCGATCGGGATGAAGCGACTGGGTGGGATATTGCCTTGCTCGGGGTGATGCCAGCGAACCAAGGCCTCAAAGCCGATCAGTCTGGTATTTTTGACATCGACCTGCGGTTGGTAATGCACGTGAATCTGCTCACTGTGAAGTGCCCGGCGAAGGCTGTTTTCGAGCATGACGCGCTCGAAGATGCTGGCGTTCATTTCCGGCATGAAGAAACGGTAGGTGTTACCGCTGGCAGCCTTGGCTTGATACATCGCGGTATCGGCATTCTTCAGGAGTGCGCCGATATCCTGCCCGTCCTGTGGATAGGTGCTGATGCCGATACTGGCGCTGACCCGCAGTTCGTGGCTTTCTACCGCAAAGGGTTCGGACAAGACATCGTTGATCCGCTGGGCGATCATTGCCAGGCGTGCCGGTGTGCCGTAGCCACGAATAAGAATGGCGAATTCGTCTCCGCCCTGTCGGCTGATTGTGTCGCGCTCATCAAGGTTGGCACGCAGGCGCTGGGCAACCTGGAGCAGGAGTTGATCCCCGATTTCATGGCCCAGGGTGTCGTTGATGTTTTTGAAATGGTCGAGGTCGAGAAAGAGCAAGGCAATTTCTGCCTGTGGGCCGAGCGTTTCAGCCAGTGCGCTGGCCATGTGGGTGCTCAGCAGGCTGCGGTTGGGCAAATCGGTGAGTAGATCGTGTTCGGCCAGATGGCGGATGCGTTCCTGGTCATCGCGCAGTTGCGTGATGTCACGCGCTACGCCAGCCACTCCGGCCAGTTCTCCTTTGTCGTCGAAAACTGGCGTGGCGACATATTCGAAATGCCGTTGCTTGCCGTTGTCCAGTAACTGGCTGTCCAGGCGTTTTTGCTGGCACTGCTGCGTGAGTGCGCTGCTATCCAGTTCGCTCAGCAGACGGGCTGCGTCTTCCGGCCAGACTTGTTCGACGGTCTGGCCGAGGATGGTTTGTGCCGGCTTGCCGGCCAATGCGGCATAAGCATCGTTGACCGCAATCAGGCGGTATTCCCGGTCACTCAACCAGGCGGGGTCGGGCAGGCTGTCGAGCAGGGCGCGGGTGCGGCGGAAGGTGGTTTCATAAGCGCTGGTCATGCCCTGGGCAATTTCCCGTGCACGGTCGTAGGTGCGTAGCCAGACGATGATCCAGCCGCTCAGTACGACTGTCAGGACAAGGATGCTGAGCAAGCCCCAAAAAAGCTGTTGGTACCAATTCGCCAGGTAGTCGGATTCTGCATGTCCGACCAGGACGTAGAGTGGATGATTGCCAACCTGCCGGACGACGTACAGACGCTCGATGCCATCCACGGCGGACAGCGTGGTGTAACTGGCGTGCTGCTTTCCGGCGCTGATCATTTCCTTGAGATAGCTGCTCTCCAGCGGTTGCCCCAGTTTTTCCCGGGCAATTGGGTAGCGGGCGATCAAGCGTCGTTGGGCGTCGATCAGCGTAATGCTCTGGCCTGGTCCCAGATCGAGATTGGCAAAGAAGTCCTGGAAATATTCGGCGCGAACCGCGGCTTGGACCAGTCCGGCAAATTGTCCACCACTGGCATTTAGGCGGCGACTCAGGGTAATCACCCAGTTATGGGTGATACGGGCGAAGAGCGGTTCGGAAATGACCAGTTTTCCCGAGGTGTCGTCCCGGTTCTGGCGGAAGTAGTCGCGGTCCTGGATGCGTGCTGGAAAGAGGGTGCCCGAGGCATCATGAATGAAGCTGCCATTGGCGTCGGCGACGCGCAGGCTTTGCGACTCATCGTTGATCAGTGCCAGATAACGGCCCAGTGTCGTGTTGAAAGCCGTTTGGTCATGTGCTGCGACAGCGTTGTTTTGGTCAAGTTGTAGCTGGCTGGCGAGCAGGATTGTATCGATCTTGTCGATTGTGCTGCGCGCGTGACCTTCAAGAACGCGTCCCAGGTTTTCCAGGTTGCGCGAGGCGAATTCGACTTCGCGGTCATGGGCGATCTTGAGGCCGCCCGCGACCAGGACTGCATAGGTCAGCATCGCCAGGAGGCCCAATCCCACAAGGATTTTTCGCCGCCAAGGGTCCTGGCGATATGTTTGCTTGTTCGGCGAGCGGGGAAGCAGGCGTTTCATGCGGGCTCGAATTTTGGCGAAAGCCAATTATCGGCCGCGCATAAACAATTTGTCGAGTTCATTAAGCGACAGCGCCGTCCAGGTCGGCCGGCCATGGTTGCACTGGCCGGCGCGCTCGGTTTCTTCCATCTGGCGCAACAGGGCGTTCATTTCCGGAATGCTCAGTTGCCGGCGGGCGCGCACGGCGCCGTGGCAGGCCATGGTGGCGAGCAGTTCGTTGCGCCGGGCGGTGGCCAGCCGGGTGATGCCGTGTTCGCGCAGGTCGGCGATCAGCGCGCGTGCCAGCGCCACCGGATCGCCCGATTGCAGCAGTGCCGGCACGGCGCGCACGCCGAGCTGGTTCGGGCCGAGCGGGGCGATCTGGAAACCGAGTTCGGCCAGTGCGTCGCCATGTTCCTCGACCGCCGCGACATCGACCGGATCAGCGGAGAAGACCGCCGGAATCAGCAGGTTCTGCGTCGCCACCTGGCGATCGTCGAAAGCGGTCTTCAGTTTTTCGTAGAGGATGCGTTCGTGTGCCGCGTGCATGTCCACGATGATCAGCCCGCTGGCGTTCTGCGCCAGGATGTAGATGCCGTGCAGCTGGGCGACGGCGTAGCCGAGCGGCGGGCCGTCGCGACCATAGAGGCTAGTGCTGGTCCCAGGGGCGACGGCGATTTCCGGGCGGAATTGCGGCGCATCGGCCGGGGCGCTGCTGCCCGGTGTCAGGCGCTGGGCGGCTTGGGCGAAAGCCAGGTAGGCGGTGGCCGCGGGTTCGGCGACGCCGAGGCTGCCCTGGTGGCGCAATGGTGGCGGGAAATTCGTTGGCGGGCTGGAAATTGCCGGAATATTGCGGTCGACCGCAATATTTTGTGGATTTTCCGCTGGCGCAGCCTGGATCGGCGTTGCCAGCGTGCGCTGGATGGCGTGATAGACGAACTGGTGCACGGCGCGGCTGTCGCGGAAACGGACTTCGGTCTTGGCCGGATGGACGTTAACGTCGACCAGCGTCGGGTCGATTTGCAGGAACAGGCAGACGGCCGGCTGGCGGCTGCCGTGCAGCACGTCGCGGTAGGCTTCGCGCAGTGCGTGGCCGATGATCTTGTCGCGGACGAAGCGGCCGTTGACGAAGACCTGCTGGCCGTCCTTGATCTCGCCGGCGCGGGTCGGATCGATGGCGAAACCGCTCAGCAAAATCGGTCCGGCGGTAGCGTCGACCGCACGCGCGGCACCGAGGAAATCGTCGCCGAGGATATCGGCGATGCGCCGGGGGCGGTCGGCCGGCGCCAGCTGGAACAGCGTGCGGCCATTGTGGGCGAGGCTGATTGCCACGTCCGGCCGGGTCAGCGCCAGCCGTTTGACGGCGTCGGCGCAGTGGGCGAATTCGGTGCCTTCGGCCTTGAGGAACTTGCGCCGGGCCGGCGTGTTGAAATACAGGTCGCGCATCTCGACGACGGTGCCGGCCATCAGTGCTGCCGGTTCGGGTTCGGCGCCAGATTCACCGCGCAGTTTCCAGGCATGGCTGGCGCCACGTGCCCTACTGGTCAGCGTCAGCCGGGCGACCGAGGCCACCGAGGCCAGCGCTTCGCCGCGAAAACCCAGGGTGGCGACTTGTTCGAGGTCGTCGAGCGAGGTGATCTTCGACGTCGCATGGCGGGTCAGCGCCAGCGCCAGTTCGTCGCGGGCGATGCCGCAACCGTCGTCGGTGATGCGGATCAGCTTGATGCCGCCTTCCTCGAGATGCACCTGGATGGCCGTGCTGCCGGCATCGAGGCTGTTTTCGAGCAACTCCTTGAGCACGGAGGCGGGTCTTTCAACCACTTCGCCGGCGGCAATCTGGCTGATCAGGAGGTCGGGGAGGCGGGCAATGGTCGGCATGCGCGGATTATAATGCGCACTCGTTCATTCCCCGGTTCATTGCATGGAACTCCCATCCCGGTCAGCCAGCCTGAAATACGGACTGTGGCTGCTGCTTGCTTTTGCGCTGGGTGCCTGCTCGACCAAGTTGGGGCGGGATGGCTTCAGCGAAACAAAGGTGGACGCCAAATATCTGCTGAAAACCGAGGTTGACCGCATTGCCGATACCAACCGGGCCGAAGTGGTCGATGGCCTGCTGCGCATCGCTGACAAACTCTACCGGCGCAATCCGCGTGAATGGAAGCAGGCCGGCCTGACCAGCAGGGAAGCGGCGGTGGAACGTTTGCGTAAGCGTTATCGGCACGGCTGGCCGGAGTTGCTCGGCCAGCGCGAGCGTCTGGCTGCGGCGCAGGCGTTCAATGAAAACTACGCCGGCGACCGCGTCGCGGCATTGATGTTCGGCCTGCTGACGATGGTGGATGCAGCATTTGAGCACAAGGATGATTTCTACATTCTCGACAGCCTGAACGAAACGAAATTGTTCAATGCCGCGCGCAACATGGAAATTGCCATCTGGCGGTTGGGCAACGACCGCCAGCCATCCGGCGAACTGTTCCTGCTGTCCAATGAACTGGACCCGGCCAACCGCAACCTGTCCTTCGAGCGCGAATTCGGTCGCGTCATGGGCTTGCTCGACTTCATGGCGCATATCGTTGCCGACCGCAACGGTCGCACGCTGTCGCGCGTTACCCAATCGGTGGCGACTGCCATCTTTCTCCCTGTAGGTTTTTGAACATGAAAAACATCGTCATCCTGATTTCCGGTCGCGGCAGCAACATGGAGGCGTTGATCGCCGCCCGCGACGCCGGCCAGTTGCCGGTCAATATCGCCGCCGTGATCAGCAACCGGCCGGATGCCAAGGGGCTGGAGACGGCTTCACAGGCGGGGATTGCCACGCGCTGCCTGGATCACAAGGCCTATGCCGGGCGCGAGGCTTTCGATGCCGCGCTGGCCGAATGCATCGATGCCTTTGCCCCGGACCTCGTCGTGCTGGCCGGATTCATGCGCATTCTGACGGCGGATTTCGTGCGCCATTACGAAGGTCGGCTGTTCAACATCCATCCGTCGTTGCTGCCATCCTTCCCCGGTTTGCACACACATCAGCGGGCGCTGGATGAAGGCGTGCGGATTCACGGCTGCACCGTGCATTTCGTGACTGCCGAGCTCGATCACGGCCCGGTCGTCATCCAGGCGGCGGTGCCGGTGCTCGATGGCGACGACGAAGACAGCCTGTCGGCCCGCGTCTTGCGCCAGGAACACCGGATTTATCCGCAAGCCGTGCGCTGGTTTGCCGAAGGACGCTTGCGCCTGGAGAATGGCCGGGTTCGCGTGAGCGGCGAAATGGCGGAAAGTGCGGCGCTTGTCGTTCCCGAATTGCGCTGAGTTTTGATGCCGCGAGTCCTGTTAGCTGCGCTTCTGGGGTCCTTGGTCATCCATGCCGTGCTTTTGTTCGGTACGGATTTTCATTGGCCAGACGAAGTTCAGGAAAAACAGGTCATCCAGGCGACCTTGCTCAAGCCGCCGCCCGCCTTGCCGGTGGCGCAAGTCAAACCACCGGCCCCTGTAGCGGCACCTGCCAAGCTGCCGGTAAAGCAGCGCCGGCTCAAGCGGGCGCCTGAGCCGTCAAGTGATTTCCGGGATCCGGTGGGCGATGTGCTTGCGCCGCAGGAAATACCGGAATCCCTGCCGTCGACCGCAGAAATTGCGCCAAATCCCCCGCCCGTCAATCGCGTTCTCGAGCCTGTCCTGCCGTCGACCGGCGGTCTCAGCTTCGCGGTATACAAGGATTCGCTGGGTGTGCCGATCGGTCGTGCCGAACATCAGTGGGTGTTTCCTGGTGATGGCACATATCGCTTGACCAGCACCATGGAAACCAGCGGTTTGGTCTCCCTGTTCAAACCGGTGCGGCAGGTGCATGAAAGCCGGGGGCGGCTGACGGTCGGCGGTTTGCAGCCGGAGCATTTTGCCGTGTCGAAGAATGGCGAAGCCAGCACGGAAAATGCCGATTTCGACTGGTCGACCGGAGAAGTCCGTCTGGCGCGCGATGGCAGCGTGCAAGCGATTGCTGCCGGGACGCAGGATATGCTTTCGCTGCACTACCAGTTGGCCTATCTGGAAAAGCCGGAAGACGGATCAACGATTGGTGTGGTTACCGGTAAACGTTATGAGCGTTATGCGCTGGACTCGCTCGGCGAGGAATATATCGAAACGCCGGTCAGGCGTTTCCGCACCCTGCACCTGCGTGCAGCCGGTGAAACGCTGACTGAAATATGGATTGCACTCGATCAGCAGCGCTTGCCGGTTAAAATTCGCTTTACCGACAAAAAAGGCGATAGCTATGAGCTGCGTCTTACGGAAATTGGCGCCGATCTGCCGCCATCAGACTGATTCAGGATGCCCATGAAAGCTCGTTTTACTCCCGCCCTTTTTGCTCACGCCGAAGCCGTGCTCGACCAGTTAATGCGTTTTGAACATCCGGCCGATGCTGTTGTATCGCGTTATTTTCGCGAGCATCGTCAATTGGGGCATGCCGACCGCGCCTTTGTCGCGGAAACGGTATTTGCCGTTTTGCGCCGTGGACGCAGCCTGGAGGCGCGTTGTGCCGGGCGATTGTCGAATCGGCATCGTTTGCTGGTGGCCCTGGCCGTAACGCGTGGCTGGAGTCAGCGCGAGCTGGTGCCGGTGCTCAATAGCAATGAGGAAGGCTGGCTGGCGGCCGCCAAAGCCATGCCGGATAGCGACATGCCGCCGGCTGTGCGCTGCGATCTGCCGGACTGGTTATACGAGCGGCTGGTTGCCCAGTATTCGCCGGAAGCGGTACTGGAGCTGGCCGCCGCGCTGAATCAGCCGGCGCCGCTCGATCTGCGCGTCAATACCTTGAAAACCAGTCGCGAGGCGGTGCTGGAGCGCCTGGCGGCCGATGGCATCGGCGCTATCCCCGGCAAGCTTTCCCCGCTGTCGGTTCGGCTCTCCGGCAAACCGGCACTGGCCAGTCACCCGCTGTTTATCGAAGGTGCTGTCGAGGTGCAGGATGAGGGCAGTCAGTTGCTCGGCCTGGTCATGGAAGCCAAACGTGGCGAAATGGTCGTCGATTTCTGCGCCGGGGCCGGTGGCAAGACCTTGCTGCTTGGCGCGCAGATGCGCAATACCGGCCGGCTGTATGCCTTTGATGTATCGGACAAGCGGCTGACCAAATTGAAGCCACGGCTGGCGCGTTCTGGCTTGTCCAATGTGCATCCGGTACGCATCGAACATGAGCGCGACAGCCGGGTCAAACGCCTGTCCGGCAAGGCCGACCGCGTGCTGGTCGATGCCCCGTGTTCCGGCCTGGGGACCTTGCGCCGCAATCCCGACCTGAAATGGCGGCAAGGCGAGGAGTCGATTGCCGAATTGACCGCCAAGCAGACGGCCATTCTCGATTCGGCGGCCCGCCTGGTACGTCCCGGTGGTCGTCTGGTTTATGCCACGTGCAGCTTGTTGACCGCAGAAAACGAGGCCGTGGTCGACGCTTTCCTGGCCGGACATCCGGATTTTTCGCTACTTCCGGCCTCGATCGTCCTTGAGCGGCAAGGTGTTGCCTATGAGGGCGATTTATTGCGCCTGTTGCCGCACCAGCACGATACGGATGGCTTTTTTGCCGCCATTCTGGAACGCAAGGCATGATGGATAGCAGTACTCAGGCCCTGAAGCTGATTGGGCATTTGCTCGACGACTTTCAGAACCCGAATTTTGTCTGGCAGGTTGCTGCGTTGGTGGTCAGCCTGCTGGCTGCCTGGTTCATCGCCAGTTGGTGGCAATCGACGCATCCTTCGTCACCCGGTCGTTTGCAGCAGGCCGGTCGGCGCTTGGTCTTTCCGCTGGCCGGCATGCTGCTGACCGGGATTGCTCAACTGCTGCTCAAGCCTTTCTTTTCGATCACCTTGCTCAAGTTGGCCATGCCCTTGCTCGGCTCGATGGCACTGGTGCGCAGCGTGGTTTTTGTCTTGCGCCAGGCGTTTCCCGGTGCCGGTTGGTTGACGGCCTGGGAGAAAGCCATCGCAATGCTGGTCTGGGGCTGGTTGGCGCTCTATATCACTGACCTTGCACCGTATGTTATTGACTCCCTGGAGAATTTTGAATTTACGCTGGGCAAGCAAAAGCTCAATCTATGGCTGATCCTGAGCGCTGTTGCGACGGTTTTTCTGACCGTGGTATTTGCGCTATGGATCGGTGGTGTCATCGAAGCGCGCCTGATGCGCATGCAGACGCTGGACGGCAACTTGCGTATCGTCGGCGTGCGCATTGCCAAGGCAGTCCTGACCGTGATTGCCATCATTGCCAGCCTGTCGCTGGTCGGTATCGACATGACGGCGCTGTCGGTATTCACCGGCGCGCTGGGCGTCGGCCTGGGCTTTGGTTTGCAGAAGATTGCCAGTAACTATGTGGCCGGTTTCATCATCCTGCTCGACCGCTCCATCCGCATCGGCAACCTTGTTCAGGTGGGGGCCGATAGCGGTGAGGTGACACAAATCACGACGCGCTATACGGTACTCAAGCATCCGGGCGGGACCGAGTTCATCGTGCCGAATGAAACCCTGATCGGCACGACGGTACAGAACCAGACCTATTCGGACAACCGCCTGCGTCTGGCGACCACGGTCGGCGTGGCCTATGACAGCGATGTCGAATTGGCGATGCGCTTGATGGCGGAGGTGGCGGGGGCCACGGAGCGCGTATTGGCCGATCCGCCGCCCAAGGTATTCATTACCCAGTTTGCCGATAGCAGCATCAATCTCGAACTCGGTTTCTGGATCACCGATCCGGAAAACGGCAGGATGGGGGTGGTTTCCGAACTCAATCTGGGTATCTGGAAAGCCTTCAAGGCGAACGGTGTCGAGATACCGTTTCCGCAGCGTGAAATACGTGTTTTGAACAATCCGCCAGCGGAAACCGTATTGCCCGCCTGACTTCGCTTGTCGCCTGAACGGCGACGGCGGATCGGAAAGTTCGTGTTGCGCTCCGCCGAGCGAGCGCTGGCTTTTTGATTGTTTTTCCAGAAACCACTGCATATACTCCATCTACTGCTTTGATCTATTGGGGGTTTTATGCAGGCAGCGATGGTCAGTAAATATATCTTCCGGATCCGGACGCGTAATGGTGTGATTGTCGAACACCTGTCGCTCTATGGTCGGGATGAGGCTGATGCGCGACGCAAGGTCGAGCAGATCTACAATTATTGTGAAGTGCTGGCCTGCGTGCACCAGTTGGCACCTCTGCAAAGCCGCTCCGCTTCGATGAATTACGAAGACGTGGTTGACCTGATCAGCGCGGCGTGACCGGCAGGCAGCCCCGCGCAATCAGTTCGGTCAGCAGACTCTGGTAATCATGGGCGCCTGTGCTGCTGGGGTTGTGGCGGAAGACATCCTGGTTCAGGGAAGGGCTTTCCGCAACCGTCACATTTTCTGCAATGACGGTTTCCAGAACTTCATCACCGTAACGTTCGCGCAATTTGCTGCGCACGTCTTCACTCATGCGCCGCCGGCGGTCGAAACGGGTGAGCAGGTAGTAGCGATTGACCCGCCGCTTCATTACCGGTTCGAGGACTTGCAGGGTGCGACTGATGTGATCGGCGGCCTGCAATGACAGATAGTCGGTAGACACGGGAATGATCAGGTGGTCGCAGGCAAAGATGGCATTCAGGGCAAGTACGCCAATATAGGGACAGCAATCGATCAGGCATTGACGTTCAGGCTGTGTTTCTTCCAGCGCATCCAGTCCATAGCGCAATTTGTTGAGAATTGCCGGCCCTTTGCCGAAAATCGAATCGACCTTGATCAGTTGCTGATGCGCCGGAATCAAGCGCCCGATTTCTGCCCATTCAATTTCCAGATCCTGCAGTGTGCGAACTTCCTGAAAGAAGCCGAACAGGCTCTGGTTGGCTTCCAGCGGCGCCTGACCGTGAATGCTGGAAAGGTGACCTTGCGGATCGAGGTCGATCAGAAGTGGCGGGTTGCCTGAGCGATTCAGGGCAGCGCCGAGATTGAGTGCAGTCGTCGTCTTTCCGACGCCGCCTTTCTGGTTGAATATGGCGATTCGCATGGTTTTGCCGTTCTATACAAGGCGCTATTTTTCACTTAACATTCAGCTTTCTGCAACTGTTTCCGGATATTTCTTCGGTTTTGGTTGTGGTCGTTCCGGCGGCGGTGGCCGCCGTTTTCGTTTTATGGGGTTGTCTCATGTCGCATGTCATGAATACCTACGCCCGGTTGCCGGTGGCATTCAGCCACGGTCAAGGCAGCCGGATCACCGATACCCAAGGGCGCGAGTATCTGGATGCCCTGTCCGGTATTGCTGTCAATACCTTGGGCCATGCCCACCCCAAGCTGGTGGCCGCGATTGCCGCCCAGGCCGGGCGCATGCTGCACACCTCCAATCTTTATGGGGTTACCGGCCAGGAATTGCTGGCCGACAAGCTGACTGCGCTGTCCGGCATGCAGGAAGTGTTCTTCTGCAATTCCGGTTGTGAGGCGAATGAAGCAGCGATCAAGCTGGCGCGTTTTTACGGTCACAAGAAGGGCATCGAACTGCCCACCATCATCGTCATGGAAAAATCTTTCCATGGCCGGACCATGGCAACGCTGTCGGCTACGGGCAATTACAAGGTTCAGGCCGGTTTCGAACCGCTGGTCAGTGGTTTCATCCGGGTGCCGTATGGCGATCTGGAGGCAATCAAACAGGTTGCGGAGCATCACAACAACATCGTTGCCGTCATGCTGGAAGTGATCCAGGGTGAGGGTGGCATTCATCTGGCAGATCCCGCCTACTACCAAGGGGTGCGCGCACTCTGCGATAGTCAGGAATGGCTGATGATCTGCGATGAAGTGCAGTGCGGTATGGCGCGCACCGGCAAGTGGTTCGGTTATCAGCAGGTTGCCGTTCAACCGGATGTCGCAACGCTGGCCAAGGGGCTGGGTTCCGGCGTGCCGATCGGTGCCTGCATGGCGGGTGGCAAGGCGGCCGGACTGTTCGGGCCGGGTAATCATGGTTCGACCTTCGGCGGTAATCCTTTGGCCTGTACGGCGGCGCTGACCACCATCGAATGCATTGAGGAAGAGGGTTTGCTGACCAATGCCGATCAGGTCGGCGCGCTGATTCGCCAGTTGTTCGGTGAGGCGCTGGCCGGGGTCAAGGGCTTGGTCGATGTGCGTGGCCATGGCTTGATGATCGGTGTCGAACTGGATCGTCCCTGCGCTGCGCTGGTTGGTCAGGCGCTGGCGGCGGGGCTGTTGATCAACGTGACGGGCGATACGGTCATTCGCCTGCTACCGCCACTCAATTTCAGTGAAAATGACGCGCGTGAGCTGGTCGACCGCATGATTCCGCTCATCAAGGCCTTTTTGGCGGGGTAATCATGGCGATCAAGCACTTTCTGCAGTTCAAGGATTTTACGCGCGAGGAACATCAGTATGTTTTCGAGCGTACGCGCTGGATCAAGGATCAGTTCAAGTCGTATCAAAAATACTGGCCGCTCAGCGACCGCACGCTGGTGATGATTTTCGAGAAGGCCAGCACGCGCACGCGCTTGTCCTTCGAGGCTGGCATGCATCAGCTCGGCGGTGCGGCGATCTATCTGAATACCCGAGATTCGCAACTCGGTCGTGGTGAACCGGTTGAGGATGCAGCACAGGTCATCTCCCGCATGAGCGACATCGTGATGATCCGTACTTACGAGCAGGACATCATCGAGCGTTTCGCGGCCAACTCCCGCGTGCCGGTGATCAATGGGCTGACCAACGAATATCATCCGTGCCAGATACTGGCCGATATCTATACCTACATCGAGCATCGCGGTTGCATCCAGGGCAAAACGGTAGCCTGGGTTGGTGATGCCAACAATATGTGCAATACCTGGTTGCAGGCAGCGCAGGTGCTGGATTTCAAGGTGCATGTGTCCACGCCGCCCGGTTATGCGCTTGATCCGGCCTTGATCGCCGGGGTCGACGCGGCACACTACGAAGTTTTTGCCGATCCGATGGATGCCTGCCGTGGTGCCGATCTGGTCACCACCGACGTGTGGACGTCGATGGGTTTTGAGGCCGAGAACGAGCAGCGCATCAAGGCCTTCGCCGACTGGTGTGTCGACGGCGACATGATGCGCGTGGCCAATGAAAAGGCCGTGTTCATGCACTGCCTGCCAGCGCATCGTGGCGAAGAAGTGACGGCTGAAGTGATCGACGGCCCGCAATCGGTGGTCTGGGACGAAGCCGAAAACCGGCTGCACGTCCAGAAGGCTTTGATGGAATATCTGCTGCTCGGCCGCCTCAAGGCTTGATCGGCATCGTAAAACGCAACAAGGAAAGCAAATGAGCGACGTCAAGAAAGTGGTTCTCGCCTATTCGGGCGGTCTGGATACCTCGGTCATCCTGAAGTGGTTGCAGGATACCTACCAGTGCGAAGTGGTTACCTTTACCGCCGACCTCGGCCAGGGTGAAGAGCTCGAGCCGGCGCGTGCCAAGGCGCTGCAGTTCGGCATCAAGCCGGAAAACATCTTCATCGACGACCTGCGCGAGGAATTCGTCCGCGATTTCGTCTTCCCGATGTTCCGTGCCAACACCGTCTACGAAGGCGAATACCTGCTCGGTACCTCGATTGCCCGGCCGCTGATCGCCAAGCGCCTGATCGAGATCGCCAACCTGACCGGCGGCGATGCCATTTCGCACGGCGCCACCGGCAAGGGCAACGACCAGGTCCGTTTCGAACTCGGCGCCTACGCGTTGAAGCCGGGCGTCAAGGTCATCGCACCGTGGCGCGAATGGGATCTGCTGTCGCGCGAGAAGCTGCTGGCCTATGCCGAAACCAACGGCATTCCGATCGAGATGAAGCACAAACAGGGTGGTTCGCCGTATTCGATGGACGCCAACCTGCTGCACATCTCCTTCGAAGGTCGCCACCTGGAAGACCCGGCAGCCGAAGCCGAAGAAAGCATGTGGCGCTGGACGGTTTCACCGGAAGCTGCACCGGACCAAGCGGAATACCTCGATCTGGAATTCGCCAAGGGCGACCTGGTCGCCATCAACGGCCAGAAAATGAAGGCGCACGAACTGCTCGCCAAGTTGAATGAACTCGGCGGCAAGCACGGCATCGGCCGTCTCGACCTGGTCGAAAACCGCTACGTCGGCATGAAGTCGCGCGGCTGCTACGAAACTCCGGGTGGAACGATCCTGTTGCGCGCCCACCGCGCCATCGAGTCGATCACGCTCGATCGCGAAGTCGCCCACCTCAAGGACGACCTGATGCCGCGCTACGCCAGCATGATCTACAACGGCTACTGGTGGAGCCCGGAGCGTCTGGCACTGCAGTCGCTGATCGACTTTACGCAGCAGACGGTCAACGGCTCGGTGCGTCTGAAATTGTACAAGGGCAATGTCATCGTCGTCGGCCGCGATTCGCAGACCGATTCGCTGTTCGACTCGACCATCGCCACTTTCGAGGACGATGCCGGTGCCTACGACCAGAAGGATGCGGGCGGCTTCATCAAGCTGAACGCGCTGCGCATGCGCATCGCCGCCAACCTGAAAGCGCGCAAGGGATAATTGGCCATGGAAAACGGGACCGTCTTCGGATTCAACGAAGCGCAAATCGCTGACTTCTTTTCAACCTGGGGCGTCGGCGCGTTCATCCTGTTCATGCTGTTCATCATCGGCGAGATCGCCTGGAAGTCGAAAGCCGGCAAGACGGGCACCTTTGTGCTCTTCTTCGTGCTGGCTTTCGGCATGGTCGGCTTTATCGCCAAATCAGTCATTCAGAAAATCTGGGGTATTTAAATGTCGCAATACGACAACGTTTCCGTGGTCAAGAAGGCCAATGTTTATTTTGATGGCAAGTGCGTCAGCCACACCGTCGTGCTGGCTGATGGCACCAAGAAGACCGTCGGCGTGATCCTGCCGTCCAGCCTGACTTTCAACACCGGTGCGCCGGAAATCATGGAAGGCGTCGGCGGTTCCTGCCGCGTCAAGCTCAAGGGCGAAACCGAGTGGACGACCTGGGGCGAAGGCCAGTCGTTCAATGTGCCGGGCAACTCGTCGTTCGAGATTTCCGTTGCCGAAGGCGATGCTTACCACTACGTCTGCCACTTCGGGTAATCGCCATGCCGAGCTTTGACTTCACCTCCGAAGTGGACATGGTGGCGTTGAAGAACGCCGTCGATATCACCTCCCGCCAGATCGATAACCGCTACGACTTCAAGGGCACCTCGGCCAAGCTCGAGTTGAACGAGAAAGACAAGGTCATCACGCTGCATGGCGATTCCGATTTCCAGCTCGACCAGATCAAGGACATCCTGTTTCCCGCGATGGAAAAGAAGGAAACCGAGAGCACCAAGCGGCTCGATCACCAGCCGGTGCAGAAGGTGTCCGGCAACAAGGTCAAGCAGGAACTGAAGATCAAGAATGGCATCGAGACCGAAATGGCGAAGAAGATCGTCAAGATGATCAAGGACGCCAAGCTCAAGGTTCAGGCGTCGATTCAGGGCGAAGAAGTGCGTGTCCAGGGCGCCAAGCGCGACGATTTGCAGGAGTGCATCGCCTTGATCAAGAAATCGATCACCGACTTTCCGATCAAGTACGGCAATTTCCGCGATTGATTGCGGTTGACCTTGGGGCCAGCACTTGATTTTATGGTCCTGGGGCCAGCCGTTGTTTCTATGGTCCTGATAAAACGACAAAAAGGCAGCCGCGGCTGCCTTTTTGCTTTCTCTCACGGTTCAGCGCTGCAGGCCGCCGATCCACACCGAATAGAGCTGTTCCGATAGTTGCCGCATGACCGGCAAACGCTCGCTGATTTGTGCCAGCATTTCTTCCGGGGTTTGTACGCTGGGCTGGTCGGCAACGGCGATGGCTTCATCGGCCCATTGCTCGCACCAGGTGGCGATCATCTCCGGGGTCATTTCGACATGGCACTGCATGCCGAGGTGCGGGCCGAGGACGTACATCTGGTTGGCGCAGTAAGCGTTGGCAAACAGGCGGCTGGCGCCGGGGGGCAGGCTGAAGGTTTCGCCGTGCCACTGGAAAATGGTACTCGCAGCACTGGCCATATCGCCCAGCCAGTGACGTGCCAGGGCATCATCGCCAGACTCGGCGCTTCCCCAACCGATTTCCTTGACCGGATTCTTCGTGACCTGACCGCCGAGCGCCTTGCTGATCAATTGGCCGCCCAGACAATGACCAATGACCGGAATATTGCGCGCAACGGCATCGCGGATCAGCGCGCAAACCGGGGATATCCAGGGCAATGGATCGTTGACGCTCATCGGCCCGCCCATGAAGCACAAGCCGGAGTAATTTTCTGCTGTCGCGGGCACTGCCTGGCCTTCGTCGATGGCGATCAGCGTCCATGGAATCCCTTGCTGCTCAAGGAATATGGCAAAATAGCCCGGACCTTCTGTGGGGGAGTGGCGAAAAATGGCAACAGGTTTCATGGCTTCGACTCGGCTGGGGAAAACAGCCGCTGATTTTACGCTGCTCGGTCTGTGTTTTTTGCTATCGCTGCCGCTTAATGCTCAGGAGGTCGGGCTGGCAGGCATCATGGGCAACAAGGCCTTGTTGATCATCAATGGCGCGCCGCCACGTTCGGTGCCCTTGGGGGCGACGGTGGATGGGGTCAAGGTGCTGGCAGTGCAGGATAATCAGGTAATCATCGAACTGGGTGGGCGCAAGCGTCCGCTGCGTGTCGGCCAGCACGCGGTGGGTACCTCGACCGGAGGTGCTGAGCAGATGGTGTTGAACGCAGATTCGCGTGGGCATTTTTTTACCACCGGGACGATCAATGGCGTTTCGCTGCGTTTTCTCGTCGATACCGGTGCCAGCATGATTTCACTGGGTGCGAGTGATGCACGGCGCATGGGGCTGGATTTCAATCGCGGTCAGAAGGGGATGTCCCAGACTGCCAATGGCCAGGTTATGGTCAGCAAGGTGCAACTCGACAATGTCCGCATTGGCGGTGTTACCCTGCATCAAGTTGACGCCCTGATTCATCAGTCGGATATGCCGGTTGCCCTGCTTGGCATGAGTTTTTTGAATCGTATGGAAATGCAGCGTGATGGCAACACCATGACGCTGAAAAAACGTTTTTAGGAGAGAGAAGATGCCACACCGGGACGAGGAAATTGCGCTCTTGAGCGATGAGTTGGAAATGTTGATGCAAGAGCGGCAGTTCCTGTTGCGTGTTGTCGGTGCCAGTGCCGCCCTGATTGCTTCGCTGGACAGCAAGCATTTGCCGGTAGGGGCGATCGAAGCGGCCGATATGGTGGCGACGACGATCAACAGTTTGTCCGAGGAAACCCTGCAAGATGCACTTTCTGCGGTCCACGCTGAAATCGAGGAGAATTCGGCGGCGGCATGAGCATTGATCTCGAGCGCTTGCAGCGCTGTTTGCTGGCAAGTCCGCCGAATGGCGAGGCAGTGATCGAGGATGGCGCGCAGTCGGAAGCAGGCAAGCTGACCGCAGCTGCCGTTCTCTTTCCGATTGTTCGACGCGACAACGGATACACGGTTTTGCTTACCCAGCGGACGGCCCATTTGCGCGATCACGCGGGGCAGGTCAGCTTTCCTGGCGGCCGGGTTGAGCCTGATGACAATTCGCCGCTCGATACCGCATTGCGGGAGACCGAAGAAGAAATCGGTCTGGCACGTCAGCACGTGCAGGTTCTGGGTTATCTGCCTGAATACCGTACCGGTACGGGTTTTCGGGTGATTCCCGTGGTGGCTGTGGTTTCCCCACCATTTGAACTGAAGCCCGATCCCTTCGAGGTCGCCGAGGTTTTCGAAGTGCCGCTGGCCTTCTTGCTTGACGAATCGAATCATCAAAGGCATTCCGTTCATTTGCGCGGTGCCTTGCGGCATTACTTTGCCATGCCTTACGGCGACTATTTCATCTGGGGGGCAACCGCCGGCATGATCCGTTCGTTGACCGAAAGGCTTGTGGTATGTTGACGTTCTAAACCAAGACAACACGCCGCGAACGCTGTTTTTACCTTCATGAGTCTTTTCTCGCTGATTGCCGTTTTTCTGCTCGAGCAATTCAAGCCGCTGGATTATCGTCGTATCGTCGCGGAACCGCTGGGAGCCTGGGCGGCCTTCGTCGAAGCACGCTTCAATGCCGGTGCCCGCCATCACGGTGTGGCTGCTTGGTGCGTGGCAGTCGCTTTGCCGGTGCTGCTGCTTGGCCTGGTTTATCTGGCGTTGTACTGGCTGAATCCCTTGCTTGGCTGGACGCTCAATGTGGCTGTGCTTTATCTGACCATGGGGTTTCGCCAGTTCAGTCATCATTACACCGAGATTCAGTTGGCCTTGCGCTTGGGCGATCTTGATCGAGCGCGTCAGTTGCTTGCCGAATGGCAGGGACGTGCGACACATGACATGAGTGTGCAGGAAGTGGCGCGCTTGTCGATTGAGGGCGCGCTCGGTGCATCGCATCGCCATGTTTTTGCTGTATTGCTCTGGTTTGTGCTGCTGCCCGGCCCGTGCGGCGCGCTGCTCTATCGACTGGCACTCATCGTCCGTGATCAATGGACGTCCGACATCTCGGCGGAGCATAATGAATTTTCCTTATTTGCCCGTCGGGTTTTCGGTATTATCGACTGGTTGCCTTTACGCACGACAGCTGCAGCCTTTGCCGTTGTTGGCGATTTCGAGGATGCCGTGCATTGCTGGCGGACGCAACCGGCCATGTGGCCGGACCGTGATCTGGGTATTGTTCTGGCTAGCGGCGCTGGTGCGCTGGGGGTTCAACTGGGTGGCTCGGTCGTGGATGAGGTGGAAGTTTCCGACCGTGCCGAACTTGGGCTGGGTGATCCGGCCGATGTTGATTTCATGCAGAGTGCCGTCGGGCTCGTCTGGCGCGCGACGGTGTTGTGGATGTTGTTGCTCTTTTTGTTGGGGCTTGCCAGTCTGGCGGGCTAGAGAAATTTTTACGAGGAGTTCTATATGAGCAGAGATGTTGTCGTTCTGAGCGCAGTTCGTTCCCCGATTGGTTCTTTTGGTGGTTCCCTGGCCGATTTTGAAACCAGCGAACTCGCCGGTATCGTGATGAAGGAAGCTGTGGCCCGCTCCGGTGTCGATCCCCAGCAAATCAACTACGTCACCGTCGGCACGACGATGCCGACCGATTCCCGTTATGCCTACGCGTCGCGCGTTGCCTCCATCCAGGCTGGCCTGCCGATGGAATCCGTTGCCATGCAGGTTTCCCGTCTGTGCGCTTCCGGTCTGCAAGGTATTGTGACCACCGCCCAGAACATCATGCTGAGCGATGCCGACTACGGTATCGGTGGTGGTGTTGAAGTCATGTCCAAGGCTGCCTACCTGATGCCGGCGCTGCGTTCCGGTGCACGCATGGGTGACACCAAGGCCATCGACTCGATGGTTGCCGTGCTGACCGACCCGTTTGGCGTTGGCCACATGGGTATCACGGCAGAAAACCTGGCAACCAAGCACGGCATTACCCGCGAAGCCCAAGATGAGTTTGCCGTTGAATCGCAACGTCGTGCTGCCGCTGCCATTGCTGCCGGTCACTTCAAGTCGCAGATCATGCCGATCGTCAAGCAGACCCGCAAGGGCGAAGTGGTTTTCGATACCGACGAATACGTCAAGGCCGGCACCACGCTGGAATCCCTGGCCAAGATGAAGCCGGCTTTCAAGAAAGACGGTACCGTCACCGCCGGTAACGCTTCCGGCATCAACGACGGCGCTGCCTTCTTCGTGCTGGCCGCGGCCGACGTCGCTGCCAAGGCTGGTTACAAGGCCCGCGCCCGTATCGCCGGTTACGCCGTTGCCGGTGTGCCGAACGACATCATGGGCGAAGGCCCGATCCCGGCCACCAAGCTGGCCCTGAAGAAGGCTGGCCTGACGCTGGACCAGATGGATGTCATCGAGTCGAACGAAGCCTTTGCTGCCCAGGCACTCTCCGTTTCCAAGGTGCTCGGCCTGGATCCGGCCAAGACCAATCCGAACGGCGGCGCCATTGCCCTCGGTCACCCGGTTGGTTGCTCCGGTGCCTTCATCGCCACCAAGGCCTTGTACGAACTGGAACGCATCGGCGGCAAGTACGCGCTGGTCACCATGTGTATCGGTGGCGGTCAGGGTATTGCCGTGATCTTCGAACGCGCCTGATCGATTCGCGCTTCGCCAAAAAACCGCCGGTGTGTACCGGCGGTTTTTTTATGTCTGTGGTAATTCCTGCATGGACTTAAATGACCAGTTGCGTGCCAAGTTCGACCACGCGATTGGTGGGTATCTGGAAAAACTCGCTGGCATTGGTGGCGTTCTTCGACATAACGGCAAACAATCGGGCGCGTGGCAGGGAGAATTTTTTGGCCAGTGCGGGAACGATGGTTTCGCGCGACAGATAAAAAGTGGTTTCCATGAGGTCGAATCGTTCACCGAAGCGTTTGCATTGTTCGAGTGCGCCCGGCACGTCCGGACTCTCCATGAAGCCATAGCGCACAATCAAGCGCTTGAAACCGTGGTCCATTTTATGCAGAAAAATACGCTCGAAGTCGTTAACGTGCGGTGTATCGGTGGTCTGGATGGTCAATAAAATGACCCGCTCATGTAGCACCTGATTGTGTTTCAGATTGTGGAGCAGGGCCGCTGGTACGCCATCCTTGGAACTGCTCATGAATACAGCCGTACCTTGGACTCGGTGCACGTCGCCCAGCGAATCGAGGAAAGCGTCCATCGGGATGCTCTGTTTGGCCATTTCCTGCGAGACAAGACTGCGACCGCGTCGCCATGTCGTCAGAACAACGAAGGAGATGATGCCCATGGCGATGGGGAACCAGCCGCCATCCGGAATCTTGATGGCATTGGCCGAGAAGAAGGCGATATCGACGCTTAGCATCAACCCGGTGATCAGGGCGACGAGGAGTTTGTTCCAGCGCCACATCAAGACCATGACAAAGGCGATCAGGATGGTGTCGATCAGCATCGTGCCGGTCACCGCAATGCCATAGGCAGCCGCCAGGTTGGATGAACTCTTGAAACCGATGACCAATGCGACGACCGCCAGATAGAGCGTCCAGTTGGTAAAAGGAACGTAAATTTGTCCTTGCTCCTGGCCGGATGTGTGGATGATCTGCATGCGCGGCAACAACCCCATCTGGATCGATTGGCGAGCCACGGAAAATGCGCCGGAAATCACCGCTTGCGACGCAATGACCGTGGCTGCCGTGGCCAGGATAACCATTGGAATCAGGGCCCAGTCAGGTGCCAGATGGAAGAATGGGTTGGCAATGGCATCCGGCTCGGCCAGCAAAAGTGCGCCTTGGCCGAAGTAGTTCAGGACCAGTGCGGGCATGACGAAACCGAACCAGGCGAGACGAATCGGGAAACGGCCAAAATGGCCCATGTCGGTATACAGCGCTTCGCCGCCGGTGACTGCCAAAACCACGGAGCCGAGTGCGAGAAATGCCAGTGCCGGGTGCGTCTGGATGAAATGGAAGGCATAGCTAGGCAGCAAAGCCATCAAGACGCTGGGGTTGTGAATGATTTCAAGCACGCCCAACACGCCAAGAATACCGAACCAGGTGATCATGATCGGGCCGAAAAACATGCCGACTGTGCCGGTGCCACGCTTCTGGATGGCAAACAGGATGGTGATGATGACCAGGGTAATCGGGATCACGTAGTGTTTCAGTCCGGGGGCGATCAGTTCGATACCTTCGACCGCCGAGAGTACCGAGATGGCCGGTGTGATCATGCTGTCCCCGTAAAACAGGGCGGCAGCAAAAATGGCCAGCAGCGTAATGATGCGCGCGAGTACCGGGTTCTTTGCCCGTTCCGTGATCAGTGCCAGCAAGGCCAGTGACCCTCCTTCGCCACGGTTGTCGGCGCGCATGATGATGGCGACGTACTTGATGGAAACCAGGGCCACGATGGACCAGAACACCATGGACAGAATGCCCAGGATGTTTTCCGGGGTGACCGGGATGGGATGATGGCCGTTGAATATTTCCTTCAGGGCATACAACGGACTGGTGCCGATGTCGCCAAATACCACGCCAATCGCGGCAACGGTAATTCCCGGCAACATGGCCTTTGAACTGGATTTCATTTTTTCCCCCGATATCACGCGCCGCCGATACTATGAAATCAGGTGTAAAAAAGCTGTAAAAACGATGGGGGTGAGCGCTGTTGAATTGCCTCTTTAGTCTTCCTGGCAACTCCTGCCGGTATTTGGCAAGCCCGAGCATGCTGCATGCTTGGCGTCGAATGTTCACAAATTCCTAATGTTTGCACCAGCATGAGTTCATTTGGCACCACAATGGGGCAGTGGTTATAGGTATGTTTTGCTAATTCACTGATTCAACGTGTATTTGTTGTGTGGCACGGAATCTGCTGAATTTCATCCGAGAGCATCCTCAGTGACGAGTCCAAAATGAACTTCTATAACGAGATGTACGACGCCAACGGCGGGGTCAGGGAGCACTACAAGGGTTACGAGACATGGCTGGCGGCAACGCCGGCAGAACGTATCGAACGCAAGCGGGCGGAGGCCGATCTGGCATTTCACCGTGTCGGCATTACTTTTGCGGTCTACGGTGAAGAAGCCGGAAAAGAGCGCTTGATTCCCTTCGATGTCATCCCGCGCATCATTCCGTCGAAAGAATGGAAAGCGCTGCAAAGCGGCATGCGGCAACGGGTCACGGCGCTCAACATGTTCCTTTGGGACATCTACCACGATCAGGAAATTCTCAAGGCGGGAAAAATTCCGGCTGAACAAGTCCTGAACAATGCCCAGTATCGTCCTGTGATGCAGGGGATCGATGTGCCAGGCGGGATTTACGCGCACATTGCCGGCGTGGATATTGTTCGGGCTGGCGAGGGCGAGTTCTACGTATTGGAAGACAACCTGCGGGTGCCATCGGGTGTCTCGTACATGCTCGAAGACCGCAAGATGATGATGCGCCTCTTCCCCGAATTGTTTGCCAAGCACAAGGTGGCTCCGGTGCAGCATTACCCGGACATGCTGCTGGAAAAACTGCGCGCCGTGGCGCCTCAGGGCATCGCCGATCCGACCGTGGTTGTGCTGACGCCGGGGGCTTACAACAGCGCCTATTTCGAACATAGCTTCCTGGCCCAGCAAATGGGCGTCGAGCTGGTCGAGGGACGCGACCTCTTCGTCAAGAACGATACGGTTTACATGCGCACGACGCAGGGGCCGCAGCGCGTTGATGTGATCTATCGCCGGATTGACGACGACTTCATGGACCCGCTCGTATTCCGTGCCGACTCGGCACTGGGGGTACCGGGCATCCTGAAAGCCTATCAGGCCGGTAATGTCACCTTGTCGAATGCGATCGGGACCGGTGTGGCTGACGACAAGTCGATCTACCCCTACGTGCCGGACATGATCCGTTTCTATCTCGGCGAAGAGCCGACGCTGAACAATGTGCCGACCTACATGTGCCGCAAGAAAGACGATCTGGCCTACGTGCTCGATCATCTGGCCGAACTGGTGGTCAAGGAGGTGCATGGCGCCGGCGGCTACGGCATGCTGGTCGGCCCGGCATCAACGAAGGAACAGATCGAACATTTTCGCCAGTTGCTGATTGCCAAGCCGGATGGCTATATCGCCCAGCCGACGCTCGCCTTGTCCAATTGCCCGACCTTCGTTGAAGAGGGGATTGCGCCGCGCCACCTCGATCTGCGGCCCTTCGTACTGTCCTCGGGCAAGTGCGTGAACATGGTGCCGGGCGGCCTGACCCGCGTTGCCCTGACCAAGGGTTCGCTGGTCGTCAATTCGTCGCAGGGCGGCGGTACCAAAGATACCTGGGTTCTGGAGGATTAAGCCATGCTGAGCCGTACTGCCGATCACCTGTTCTGGATGTCGCGCTATATCGAGCGCGCCGAAAACCTTGCCCGTCTGCTCGATGTGACGTGGCAAACTTCTCTCGTGCCGCAATCCGAGGAAGCCGCCAACCAGAGTTGGGCTGCAATCATCGCCCTGAACAGCCTGGAAGAGGCTTATGCCGCCAAGTATTCTGCGGTCAACGGGGAAAATGTGCTGCGTTTCATGGTCAGTGACCACGACAATTATGCTTCGATCCATAGTTGCCTGCGCCTGGCACGGGAGAATGCGCATGCCGTGCGTGGCACCTTGACTACGGAAATGTGGGAAACCTTGAATTCGACCTGGCTGGAGGCACGTGAAAAGAGCTTCGAGCAGATCATGAATGCCGGTGTCGGCGACTTTTTCGAGTGGGTCAAGGTACGTTCTTCGCTATCGCGCGGTACGACCATCGGTACCTTGCTGCAGGACGAGGCCTTCCATTTCATTCGTCTGGGCACCTTGCTCGAGCGGGCAGACAATACCGCACGCATCCTCGATGTCAAATACCATGTGTTGCGTCCGCACGGCGATGAGGGCGCGACCGATTTCTACCAGTGGGGCGCCTTGCTTCGTTCGGTTTCGGGTTTCGAGGTTTATCGCAAGGTGTACCGCGATGTCATTACGCCGGAGCGAGTTGCCGAGTTGCTGATCCTGCATAGCGACATGCCGCGTTCGCTGCGTTTCTGTCTGTCCGGTGTGGTCAAGAACCTGGAGTTGGTGGCCAATAGCCATTCGGACGAAACCATGCGCCAGGCCGGACTGCTTTACTCGCAACTGCGTTATGGGCGGATCGAGGATATCCTGAAAGTTGGTTTGCATACTTGGCTGACCGACTTCATGGATCGCATCTACCTGCTCGGCGACGGGATCAGCAAGGACTTCCTGATTCCAATGAGCGAGGCAGCTTGAGGCCGGCTCAATCCACGCTTAACGCCTCTTGCCCTTCTTCGCCCGTTTCCTCGCTGGAGACGGGCGTTCCCAGCGGGACTGGGCTGAGTGTTTCCAGTATCGCCGCCGCCTTGTGCGCCTGTTCGACCAAGCGGCGCAATGCGCTGAAACCGCTCATTACTTCATCCATGCAGTCAATATTGATTGTCCCGGCGGCACCGGCCTCGAGCAGTCTGGCCTTGAGCGCGTGATAGTTCAGCTCGAAGTCGGCAAGCCGTTCGGCGTCGGGTAGCTGGAAATCCGCTAGTAGTGGGTCCAGTTGCTCAAGCAGGCCTACAGCTTGGCGTGCCAGCGTCCGGGATGCGTCGACCAGCGCCGCGTCAGCGATGGTCGGCAGGGCGGTATGAATCCTGCCGAGTTCGGCACTCAGTTCGTGGCAGGTATCGTAATAGCGATGAACGCGCAGCAGCGAGGCAAGATTGCGCGCGGTGTCCTGTGGCATCGGGTGCCGATTCACTTCGGTGACGAAATCGACGATGGCCCGTGCCAGCGGCGGGAAGGGATCGACTTTCGGCCAGGCTGATGGGCCATCGCCATCGGGCGTGGCGCGCCGGCGTACGGTATCGAGCACGATGTTGCCCAGGCGGGAAATTTCACGATGCAGCGCGTCGACCGCAAGAGCGGGCACCGAGCCGACATTGCGGTCGATATAGCGCGGCTGGCCGATTTCCTCTTCCTGGGTGCGGAAACGGCCCTGGAGAAAACGGGCAAGACGATCCGTCAGCGGCCACATCAATGCCACGCCAAGCAGGTTGAAGACGGTATGGAACAAGGCCAGGCTGACCGCCGGCTGGGCGCCCAGTTCCAGCCAGTCGCGCAGCATGGCGATCAGCTGGAGCAACAACGGCAGGCTGAGCAGGGCGACGACACCGGTCAGCAGATTGAACATCACGTGCGCCAGTGCCGCCCGGTGGGCGTTCGGGGTGGCGCCGATCGAGGCGAGCAGTGCGGTAGTCGTTGTGCCGATATTGGCACCAATGACTGCCGCCGCGGCCTCAGTCAGGGGCAGTACGCCAGCTTCGGCCAGCGTCAGCACGATGGCGAGGGCGGCCGCAGAAGCCTGCATCAGCACTGTCAGCACCGTACCGGCGAGGACAAAGGCCAGGATCGACCAGATACCGTGACCGGAGAGTACGCTCAGGTCAAGCGCGCTGCCGCCGCCGGCAAAGGCCTGCTGGAGAAAGCCGATGCCGAGAAAGAGCACGCCGAAGCCGCCGATCGCACCGCCAATCGCGCCGCGCCGGGTTTCCGGGCCGGACAGGCGCAGCATGATGCCGATACCGATCAAGGGTAGTGCTGCGGCTTCGAGCTTGAGCTTGAAGCCGATGACGGCAACCAGCCAGCCGGTGAAGGTCGTGCCCACGTTGGAGCCGAAAAATATCCACAGCGACTGGCCGAGTGGCAGCAGGCCGGCATTGACGAAGCCGATGGCGGCCACGGTGACGGCGCTCGACGACTGCACTAGTGCCGTGGCAAAGATGCCGAACAGCAGGCCGCGCAGCCGCGTTGCCGTCCACGTGTGCAGCAGCCTCGACAGCGAGGGGCCGACGGCAAGTTTCAGGCCGTCGGTCATCATCGTCATGCCGAGCAGGAAAAGCCCGACACCGCCGAGCAAGCCGCCGAGGTTGATTCCATCCATAAGGCACCATATGGTTTGTCGTAACCCAAGAGTGGCGCCGGAGGCCTGCGCCGTCAAGCACCGTCAGGTGCATAAGGGGCGATGTTAGAATCCGCCGCCTGATGCCCAGCGAAGCGGAGTGCCATGCAATTTGACGTGATCATCATTGGTGCCGGTGCTGCCGGCATGATGTGTGCCGCCCAGGCCGGTTTGCGTGGCCGGTGTGTGCTGCTGGTCGATCATGCAGAAAAGCTCGGTGAGCGTATCCGGATTTCCGGTGGCGGACGTTGCAACTTCACCAACCGCACGGTCAGCGCCGAGAATTACCTGTCGCAGAATCCGCATTTCTGTCGTTCGGCCTTGGCCCGCTTCACCCAGCACGATTTCATCGCCATGCTGGACAAGCGCCGCATTCCATACCATGAGCGCGAACACGGCCAATTGTTCTGCAACGACTCGGCCGAGGACATCATCGCCATGCTGCGCGATGCCTGTGAGGACGCCGGCGTGCGCTGGGCCATGCCGTGCCGTGTGGCACAGGTCGAATGCCTGCCGGGCGATGTTGCGCTGCCTTGGCGCTTGAGTACCGACCAGGGGAGTTTTCGCAGTCAATCGCTGGTCGTTGCCACGGGGGGGCTGGCGATTCCGAAAATTGGTGCTAGTCCTTTTGGTTATCGGCTGGCTGAGCAATTTGCCATCCCGGTCGTGCCGCCACGACCGGCACTGGTACCGCTGGCGCTGGCACCGGAACTGCTGGAGCCGTTGAAGCCGATGGCCGGCGCCACACTCGACGCCAGCGCCCGCTTTGATCAAGCGGCCTTCCGTGAAAACGTGCTGATCACCCATCGTGGCCTGTCCGGCCCAGCCATCCTGCAAATCTCCAGTTACTGGCAGATGCAGGAGTACGGCAGTGGGAAAAAGCAGCCGGTCGAGATCGATTTGCTGCCCGGTATCGATGCCGGGGCCTGGCTGGAGCAGCATCGGCAGGGGCGCGTGCATTTGCCCAACTTGCTGGCCGAACATTTGCCCCGGCGTTTCGCCCATGAATGGTGTGCGCTGTATGGCGGCGACAAGGCGGTCAATCGGCCGATCGGCGAACTTGGCCGGCGCGATCTCGAACAACTGGCCGGCAAACTGAATGCCTGGCCGCTGATGCCGGCCGGTACCCTGGGTTTTGCCAAGGCGGAAATTACCCTGGGCGGTGTGTCGACCGCAGCATTGTCGTCCAAGACCATGGCAGCCCGGGATTTACCGAGTCTGTTCTTTATTGGTGAAGTGGTCGATGTCACCGGTTGGCTCGGTGGCTACAATTTTCAATGGGCCTGGTCTTCCGGCTGGGTGGCCGGGCAGTTTGCCTAGGTGTCCGGCGTGCAGCCGCCGCCCGCCCGGTTTCTCGGGACATGGGGATTTATTTTCTGTAGCGCTTTTGCCGGACAATCCACCGCCATCCCGGCTCATTTAGAATTTCAACGATGAATCCCGCCAGTCCTTTCAAGCAAGTTCAATCTCTGCCACGGTTTGCCTGGTTGATCCTTGGTGCGCTCGCTTATTTCCTGACGGCAAAACTGGGAATGGCGTTGTTTTCCTTGCAGCCAAGCAATATCACGCTGCTCTGGCTGCCATCCGGCATCGGTTTCGTGATGTGCCTGTACGGTGGGGGAAGGGCGGTCCCCCTGATCCTGCTGGCCAGTTTTGTCGCCAATTTCCCCGGCATGTCCTTGCCCTCGGTCGGTATGCACCTTCTGCACACCCTGATTGCTGCGCTGGCCGATACCTTTGCCGCCTGGCTGGCTGCATTCATGATGCGCCGGCATCTGCCCGCAGGCTTGTCCCGGCCGCTGGACCTTCTGCTTTTCATCCCGCTGGTATGCGTCCTGCCGACACTCGTTTCGGCCGCCATACTGGCTGCCAATCTGGCCGTCGGGGCTTATATTCCCTGGTCGGCGGCAAGTGCATTCATCGGCATGTTGTTGCTGGCCGACAGTCTCGGTATCTTGATCCTTTTCCCGCTCGTCGAAGCCTGCAAGACGGATTGTTCCCGCTTGCGGGCAGCGTTTGGTTCGTGGCTGCTCATGATGCTGGTCGTCTTTGCCTTGATTTACCTGGCTTTTTCCGGGATGCCCGGGCTCATCTTTCTGGTGATCCCGGCATTGCTGTACATGGTTTTTCTGGGGGATCGGCTGGGGACTCATCTGGCGCTGGCGCTGGTGGTTTGTCTGATCGTCGGTCATGCCGCGCAGAATCTAGGGCCATTCGATATTGCCAATACCGCGCAAGGGCAGTTGATGCTGGTGATTTATCTGTTTTCCACGGCCCTGATCGTGACCGGCATGTTGTTGCAGCAGTATCAGTTGATGTGCGAGCAGCGGCACGTTGTGGAGCAGACGCTTGCGTTGCGCCAGGCCAAGGAGGCGGCAGAAGCAGCCAACCTGGCCAAGAGTTCATTTCTCGCCAACATGAGCCATGAATTGCGCACGCCGATGCACGGCATCATGGGCATGATTACCCTGGCGCGTCGGCGGATGAGCGATCCCAAGGGGCTGGATCAACTGGGCAAGGCGCAGGCTGCCAGTGAGCATTTGCTGGTGATCATCAATGACATACTCGATATCGCCAAGATCGAGGCCAATCACCTGGTGCTGGAGAAGCGAGAATTCAAGCTGGGTGAGGTTCTGGAAAACCTGCATGTTCTGGTTAGCGGCAAGGTCATGGAAAAGGGACTGGCGCTGAACATTGTTGCGGCGCCTGACTTGCTCAAGGAATCTTTTGTCGGCGACGCGTTTCGTTTGGGGCAAATCCTGCTCAATCTGACCGGCAATGCGATCAAGTTCACCGAACAGGGTGCCATTACGCTCCGGGTGTGCCGGATCGAGGCGGGGCCTGCGGCGGACTTGTTACGCTTCGATATTCAGGACACCGGTATCGGAATCAGCGAGGAAGCAAAAAGCCGCTTGTTCGCGGCCTTCGAGCAGGCCGATGGATCGATGACCCGGAAATACGGCGGAACCGGTCTGGGTTTGGCCATCAGCAAACGCCTGGCCTTGATGATGGGTGGCGAAATCGGTGTCGATAGCGAACCAGGGCAAGGCAGTACTTTCTGGTTTTCCGTCTTGCTCAACCGGTCGCAACGGGATACCGACCAACTGCATCAGCAAGCCGCTGCATCTGATTTGCTGGCGAGCACATTATCCGGAAAGTACCGGGGAAGCAGGGTCTTGCTGGTCGAAGATGAACCGATCAGTCAGGAGGTTACGCGGGACATGCTGGCCGAGATCGGCCTCAGTGTGGACTTGGCGGAAGACGGGCTGGCCGCTCTGGCGTTGGCTGGGGCGACGCGTTATGACTTGATCCTGATGGACATGCAAATGCCCAACATGAATGGTATCGATGCAACGCAGGCAATCAGGGTGCAGTCGCTGAACCGGCAAACGCCAATCCTGGCCATGACGGCAAATGCCTTTGAAGAGGACAGGCAGCGTTGTCTTGCTGCCGGCATGAATGATCATATTGCCAAGCCGGTCAATCCGGCCTTGTTGTTCGCTACCCTGGCCAAATGGCTGCCGCCAGCCTCGGCAGGCGAACAGGGTAAGCCGCCCGCCTGATCAGGTTGTCATCGCCCGCGCCAGCGCTTCCGCTACCTTGATGCCATCGACACCCGCCGACAGAATGCCGCCAGCGTAACCGGCGCCTTCGCCGGCCGGGTAAAGGCCGCGTGTGTTGATGCTCTGGAAATCGGCGCCGCGCTTGATGCGGATCGGCGAAGAGGTACGTGTCTCGACGCCGGTCAGCACTGCGTCGGCCATGGCGAAACCCTTGATCTGCCGGTCGAAAGCTGGAATGGCTTCACGCAGCGCATCGATCACGTAAGGCGGTACGCAGGTCGACAAATCGGTCATGTGCACGCCGGGCTGGTACGAGGGATCGACACTGCCGAGTGCGGTCGACGGCTTGCCGGCGAGAAAATCGCCGACCCGTTGGGCGGGAGCGGCGTAAGTGCCGCCGCCGGCGACGAAGGCTGCTGACTCCCATTGGCGCTGGAAATCGATGCCGGCCAGCGGATTGGTCCGGTAGTCGCCGGGGAAGTCGGCCGGTTCGATATTGACCACCAGCGCCGAGTTCGCGTTGCGTTCGGCGCGTGAATACTGGCTCATGCCATTGGTCACCACGCGGCCCGGTTCCGAGGTTGCGGCCACCACCTGGCCGCCAGGGCACATGCAGAAGCTGTAGGCGGCGCGGCCGTTGGCGCAGTGATGCACCAGCTTGTAATCGGCGGCACCGAGAATTTCGTTGCCGGCATTCGGGCCGAAGCGGGCGTGGTCGATCAGTGTCTGCGGGTGTTCGATGCGGAAACCGATGGCGAAGGGCTTGGCTTCGACATAGACGCCGGCGTCGTAAAGCATCTGGAAGGTGTCGCGGGCGCTGTGGCCGATGGCCAGCACGACGTGTTCGGTGGCGACCTGTTCGCCGCCGGCCAGTTCGACGCCACGTACTTGATGGTTATCGATAATGACGCGGTCGACCTTGCTGCCGAAGCGAATTTCACCGCCCAGCCCGGTGATCGTGGCGCGCATGTTTTCGACCATCTTGACCAGCCGGAAGGTGCCGATATGCGGCTTGCTGACGTAGAGGATTTCCTCCGGTGCGCCGGCCTTGACGAATTCTTCCAGCACCTTGCGGCCGTGGAATTGCGGGTCCTTGATCTGGCTGTACAGCTTGCCGTCGGAAAAGGTGCCGGCGCCGCCTTCGCCGAACTGGACGTTCGATTCCGGGTCCAGCGTGTTCTTGCGCCACAGGCCCCAGGTGTCTTTGGTCCGTTCGCGCACGGCCTTGCCGCGCTCCAAAATGATCGGCTTGAAGCCCATCTGGGCGAGCAGCAGTCCGGCCAGCAGGCCACAGGGGCCAGTGCCGATGACGACTGGCCGGCAGGGCAGCACGGCCGGTGCCTGCGCGACGAACTTGTAGGCCATGTCCGGTGTCGGCCCGATGTGGCGGTCTTCGCTCAGGCGTGCCAGTACGGCAGCTTCGTCGCGTACCTCGGCATCGATGGCGTAGATCAGCAGAATGGCGGATTTCTTGCGCGCGTCGTAGCTGCGTTTGAAAATCGTGAAGTTCAGCAGATCGCCGTCGGCGATGCCCAGACGCTGGCAGATGGCCGGACGCAGGGCGTCGGCGGCATGGGCTAGCGGCAGCTTGAGTTCGTTGATGCGCAGCATGGTGGGTCAGCGTGCCTTGAACGGTTTATGGCAGTTCTGGCAGGTTTCGTAAACGGCCTTGTAGGCCGTGTCGACCGCAGATTTTTCCTTCTTTTGTGCGGCAGCCAGCAAGGCGTCGGTGGCGGCAAAAAAGGCCACGCGTTCGCGCTCGAAACGTTCGGTTTCCTGCCACAGCAGTGCGGTGGCCTTGGTCGGCGGATAGTTGGTATCCGGCCCGAAATGCGTCCACGGGGCATCGCGTCGGGCGATCAGGTCATTCGCCATGCTGAGGAATTTGTCCGCATCGTAGCGGTCCTGCCGCAGCATCACACCCATCGGCTCAAAGGTCTTGATGATCTCCTTGAAGGCGGTTTGCCGGGTCTTGACCGGCTGGCCGGGACGCGTGTCCTCGACCTCGCCGCAGCCGGCAATGAATATTGCGGTCAACAAGGCAACAAGGGGGAAAATCGATTTTTTGGCCATGGGGTTTCGGGTCATGCTTGGGGAAGGGGGGCATTATACCCGGCTAGATTCACCCCCCGAACGCCCCGGCCAGCTTTCTACCAGCTTCTGGCCCCCTTCAGGTAATTGCGCATTTCGCCAACCTGCCTCGATGTGGCGACTTCACTGATCGGCGGATTGTTTGCTGCCTGTTCCGGGACCACCGGCAAAAGGTAATCGCGCAAGCGCAACACCATGATCAGCAGGTCTTCGTCGTCGGCAAGATCCTCAATTTCATTCAATCGTTGCCTGGCATAAGCGGGGTCGCGGGTCAGTCGTTCCAGATCGACCGATTCGCCGAGTGTGCGCTTCGCCTGTAATTTGAAGCGGGCCAATAATTGAGCCATTTCCATCTGCTTGTTCATTGTGCAATTTCTCCTTATGGGTGCAGCGCCCTGCTGTTAGGGGGGCAGGAGAATTTAGCGAAAATCATGCCGGCCGATGCAAGCTGCATCAGCTGAATGAAATCAATTGCTTAGTGTTTTCAGCAGAAGACGGGAAATGCGGTCTCCTGGTGCGGTCGACCGCATTTTTGGAGAGATTCTGGTGCATTGCCTTGTGTCTGCTTGGGGCAGCGAGGCGCCAGCATCAGCGTCCCGGCTTTGTTCGGCCGGGATTGCTGGCAGGTATTACTGGCGAATTTCCCGCGTGTTGTCCGGCGTGTCGAATTCGCCGGTCTGCCGGAACGGGTTGATGTCCAGCCCGCCGCGCCGCGTGTAGCGGGCGTGCACGGCAAGCGCGGCTGGGGCGCAATGACGGCGGATGTCGCAGAAAATGCGCTCGACGCACTGTTCGTGGAATTCGTTGTGGTCGCGGAACGACACCAGGTAGCGCAACAGGCCGGTCTGCTCGATCGGACGGCCACGATAGCGGATGACCACCATCGCCCAGTCCGGCTGGCCGGTGACCAGGCAATTCGACTTGAGCAGGTGCGAATACAGCGTTTCTTCGATTTCCGGCGCGTCGACCGCAGAAAGCAGGCTGGGGGCTGGCTGGTAATCGGTGCAGGCGATATCCAGCTCGTCGAGCAGCGTACCTTCGGGGTAGCGGATTGCCGCCTGCGGGCGCTGGTTCAGTGGGGTAATCTCCACGACAACCGGCGCGCCAGCCGCTGCCGACAGGTCGCGGCAGACGATGGCGCTGACTTCTTCCTGGCTGGCGAAGGCTGTCTGGTTCAGCGAATTGAAATAGAGCTTCAGCGACTTCGATTCGATCAGGCGCGGGCTGTCGGCCGGCACGCGCAATGTGCCGACGGCCACGACAGGTTTGCCCTTCCCATTGAGCCAGGACAATTCGTAGGCATTCCACAGGTCTTCGCCGACAAAGGGCAGGGAGTCGGCCGTGATGCCCAACTCGTCGCGCTTCAGCTGGCGGGCAATCGGAAACAGCAGTTCCGGGGCGTACTGACTGGCGTAAGCGGTGCTTTTGCCGAGTGGCGAATGGCGGTGATCGGTTTGCGTGGTCATTTTCGGATTTTACCGGACGCTGGCTTTGCGGGGGGCTCCTGGGTTAAAAGGGAGGTATCGATGTTTTGTTGAAGGAAATGGTCTTGAGCACGAGCTTGCAAGCAATCGAACTGGAGCATGGCGGCCCGGTGGCGTATTCGGTTATCTGGTTGCACGGCCTGGGGGCGGACGGTTCGGATTTTGTTCCGGTGGTGCCGGAACTCGGTCTGGAGGAATCGCCCGGTGTGCGCTTCATTTTTCCGCATGCGCCGGAAATCCCGGTGACCTGCAATGGCGGTTATGTGATGCCGGCCTGGTACGACATCATTTCGCTGGCGCCCCATGCGCGGCAAATTGATGTGGCCGGGCTGAGTCGTTCGCGCGATGCGATTCGCCAGTTGATCGCCCGGGAAAACGCGCGCGGCATTCCGGCGGCGCGGATTTTTCTTGCCGGGTTTTCACAGGGCGGCGCGGTGGCCTACAGCACGGCGCTGACGCATCCGGAAGCCCTAGCCGGCGTCATCGCGCTATCCACCTACATTCCGTCTACCGACTTGCTGTTGCCTGAACTGAGCGTGGAAAACCGGCAGATTCCGATTTTTGCCGCCCACGGCAGTCTGGATGATGTGGTTGCGCCGGCCCTGGGTAAACAGGCGCGGGATTTCCTGCTGGGCGAGGGCTATGCCGTGCGCTGGCAGGAATATCCGATGCCGCACACCGTCTGTCTGGAAGAAATTCAGGCCATCGGTGCCTGGCTGGCCGAGCGTTTGGCATGAGCGAGGCAGAAGTCGAAACAGGAGCCGAAGCCGAAGTCAGTCGCGACGATCTGGCAGCCGAGTTGCCGCTTTATCCGGGGCTGGGGCTCGACCGGATCACCTTGGTGCAGTCCGATGCGCAGCGTGCCCTTGCCGCGCAGGCGTTGCTGGCGGCCGATGCGATCGGTTTTGACAGCGAATCGAAGCCGACTTTCCGCAAGGGTGAGGTGTCGACCGGGCCGCATCTGGTGCAACTGGCGACCGACGATCATGCCTACCTGTTTCCCGTTGCAGACGCTGCCGGGCATGCGCTCTTGAAGGAAATTCTTCAGGCGCCGGGGGTACTCAAGGTCGGTTTTGGTCTGGGCAATGACCGCAGCGTGCTCAAGGCGCGGCTCGACATCACCCCGCAAAACCTGCTCGATCTCGGTGAAACCCTGCGTGGGCCGGCTCATCGGGGAACGGTGGGGGCGAAGGTGGCGGTGGCGCATTTCTTCGGTCAACGCTTCCAGAAGTCGAAAAAGACCGGCACCAGCAACTGGGCGCATCCCCGCTTGAGCGAGCGCCAGTTGCTTTACGCCGCCAACGACGCACATGTGGCCTTGATGCTTTATCGCGCCTGGCTGAAAAACCGCTGACCGGGATATCCGGCCGTTTATTCTTGATTTTTTGTCGTTAAGAGATTGTTCGATGTCCGATAACTTGTCCTCGCCTTCCCTGGTGCTTGCTCCGCTCGAAATACGCGTTCTCGGTACCTTGATCGAGAAGCAGCGAACCGTGCCCGATACTTACCCGCTCTCGCTCAATGCGCTGGCGGCCGGTTGCAATCAGAAAACCAGTCGCAATCCGGTGATCGAAGCCACTGAACCGGAAATCCTGCAGGCGCTGGAAACACTGATCGCGCTTGATCTGGTCAGTGAAGTCAGTGGCAGCCGGGTGGTGCGTTTCGCGCATCAATTCGAGAAAGTGCTGGGTGTGCCGAAGCAGGCCAGCGCCTTGCTCACCGTATTGATGCTGCGCGGACCGCAGACCGCTGGCGAATTGCGCCTGAACTGCGAACGGCTGCATAAATTCGCCGATATTTCAGCGGTCGAGGCTTTTCTCGAAGAACTGGCCAGTCGCGAAAGTGGCGGGCTGGTGCAGGAACTGCCACGGCTGCCGGGAGCGCGGGAAAATCGCTGGACCCACCTGCTGGGTGGTCAGCCGGTGCTTGATGCGGGGAGCGGGCGGGGCAGTCAGCCCGTTACCCATCCGCTCATTGATGCGTTGAGCGCCCGGGTTGCCGTGCTGGAACAGGAACTGGACGAATTGAAGGAAACGGTGTCCCGGCTGCTGGCCGGGAAACCGTAGATTACGTCAGCGTGGTTTTACATCAGCCGAGCACGTATCGGGTGAGCGATTAGCGACCGAGGTCATCGATGGCATCAACCACCATGCTGGTGCCGATGGCGATCATCAGGATATCCGATGCGACGCGCACATATTTGTGCCCGCTGGGCGGCGGCCCAAGGTGGATGAGAACGTCGCGTGGCAGGTCGTAGTAGCGTACGTCTCTGGGCAAGGCATAACCCTTGCGCCATTTTTTGGCTTGGCCCGGCGGCTGGCAGCCGTTGTTTTTCTTGGCCAGCCCCGGTGGGCAATGACCCGAGTGTGAGCGCTCGGCGTAATAGGCGTGCAGGTCGTTGCGCTGCCGGTCATTGAAGCGGCCGGATTCATGGCTGTTGCGCCGATCGTGGCGCTTGTCGTATTGCCGGTTGTCATCGCGGCGTTCGTGCTGGCGTTCATCGGCACCGCGCGCGTCTCCTCCGTGTGAATTGTGAGCATTGTTTTCCGACCTGCCATGATTGCCCTTGTCCGGCTTGTCGGCCAAGGCTGGCCCGCAGGCGAGCGTGAGGCTGAGTAACAGCGCGAATATCGATTTTCTGTGGGGAATACGCATTTTTCTATCTCCTGATCTTGATATGGCTTGAGACCTTGCTTGCCGCATGGCGTTTCTTGCCAGCCAATGATTTTTACAAGGAGCGAGTTTCATCATGGCACGATCCGTCGGTGCCGGATAGACAAGTTGTGTACGCGCTGCGCGTCTTGTTCAGGCGGCCGGTTCGGCGGCCTTGGTCAACCATTGCAACAGGCTTGAGAACAGGCGTTCCGGGCTGACCGGTTTGCTCAGGAAATCGTCCATGCCGACGGCCAGGCAGGCTTTGCGGTCTTCGTCGAAGACATTGGCGGTCATGGCCAGAATGGGCGTGTTGCGGTTCAGCGAATTGTTGCGGATGGCCCGGGTGGCTTCGAGGCCGTTCATGTTGGGCATCTGCATGTCCATCAGGATCAATTCGTAGCGCTTCTGACGGGCGAGATCGAACGCTTGTTGGCCATCTTCGGCAATGTCGACTGCCAATCCGGTGTCTTCGAGCAGACACAGCGTGATTTCCCGGTTGATCGGTTCATCCTCGACCAGCAGGATGCGGGCACCGGCGTGGTCGCGCTGCAATTGTCGTTCGGCATCATGCGTTTCTGCGGTCGACGTGCTGGTCGGGGTCAAATTACTTTTGGCCAGCGTAATCGTGAAGCTGAAGACGCTGCCTTTTCCTGGCTGGCTTTCGACGCTGATTTCACCACCCATCAGTCTGACCAGGCGTTGGCTGATTGCCAGCCCGAGGCCGGTGCCGCCATATTGGCGGGTCATCGAGTTGTCGGCTTGTTCGAATGCCCTGAACAGCCGGCTCAGGACATCGGCAGGCATGCCGATGCCGCTGTCGATGACGGAAAAACATAGCTGCACCTCGTCTGTTTGATCCGCTATCGCCTGTACGCGCAAGGTAACGCCTCCTTGCCGGGTGAATTTGATTGCGTTGCTGCTCAGGTTCAGCAAGACCTGACCCAGGCGCAGCGGATCGCCGATCAGCGCCTGCTCTGCCAAACCGGCAGGTATTTCGAAGTTCAGTTGCAGGTCTTTTTCGCTGGCGCGCAGTTCGATCAGGCCGCGCAGGTTGCGACAAACCTCCGCTAGCTGAAAGTCGGTTTGTTCCAGGGTCAGGCGTTCGGCTTCGATCTTGGAAATATCGAGGATGTCGCTGATGACGGCGAGCAAGTGCTTTGATGCTTGTTCGACCTTGGCCAGTTGTTCGTGCTGCTGTCGATCTTCGGCGCGACGCAAGGCCATTGCCGTCATGCCGATGATGGCATTGAGCGGGGTGCGCAGTTCATGGCTCATGTTCGCCAGGAAGGTGCTTTTTGCCCGATTGGCTGCTTCGGCCGATTCCTTGGCGATGGACAGGGCGGTTGTTCGTTCTTCGACCAGCGATTCCAGGTGCTGGCGATGCCGGGCCAGTGCGCTGCGCGCATTGGCGAGACGAATAAACAGCAGACCGATGGTGAACAGCGCAATCAGAAGTAACGTGATCGGCCATTGATAGCGCGTCCAGACATCGGATAGATGGAAATCCGCCTGTTCATAGGGCGGCAGGCGCAGGGCGCGGGCCAGTTGATCTACGGTTTGATAATCCGCCGGGATCGTGAAACCGTAAATTCCGGCGGCGCGGGCAACCGGCATGTCGGGTTTGATGGTCAACAAGGCCAGGTTGACGCGCTTGACCACGTCTTCCGGTACCGAAGGGAGAGCGGCAAAGGCCCATTCCGGATAAAGCCGGGTGGAGCTGGCAAAGGGAAAATAGGGGAGATTCTGCCGATTGATGATTTGCAGCCGGTCTTCCTGCCAGCGACCTTCGTGAATCAGCGCTTCGACCATGCCGCTGCGGACAAACGCAGCATCTGCCTTGCCGGCCAGCAGGGTTTCGAATGCCTTGTCGTGTGCCCCAGCTTCAATCAGGGTGGCGTCGTCAGGGAGGTGAATGCCCGCCTGCTGCAATTCGTAAGCCTGGGCCTGGTAGCCGCCCAGGTATTTTGGCCCCGGGATGACGATGCGCTTTCCCTTCAGGTCTTTCAGTTGCTTGATCGGGCTGTTCATTGGCGCCAGGATGACGCCGCCGAGCGAGTCGCTGATCAAACCGTTTTCCAGCGTTTGCAGCGTGGCGATGGCGCCCGACAAATGATTGTCGTGCCGCAGACGAACAAAATGGGAGGGATTGGTGAACAGGAAATCCAGACGTTTGGCAGCCAGTGCGCTTTCAATTTCGTGCTGATCCAGGTATTCGACCTTGAAGGTGTAACCTGGGGTGGCCTGGCTCAGGTAGATGCCAAGCTCGTCATATTTTTGCGCCATGACCGGTTTGGGGCGAAAGGCAAAAATGCCGACGGTCAAGGTTGGCTCGGCCGCCAGCAAGGGACAAAAGGCGAGCAGAAAGAGCGGAATAAAACGTTTCATGCGCAAGAGTCAGAAAGCATCAGTTGGCGTTGTTTGTCGGGGCGCCTTCATCCAGTGCCGCTTTAAGGGCGCTGGTCAGTTCGGGCAGTAGCTGCGCCAGTTCATCCAGCACCACAGTGGCGGCTGCTGCATCCTGTTGTTTCAGCAGCGCGTCGAGACGGATGGCGACCTGTGCCAGCGCCGTCGCCCCCAAGTTGCCGGCGGCACTTTTCAGTGAATGGGCGAGGCGTTCTGCGGTCAACAGGTCGTTGGCGGCAAAAAGGCTGCGCAGGCGGGAGACTTCATCGCCATGTTCGGTAACGAACAGGCGGAGAATGCGCGCGTAGCTGCTCAGTTTGCCGCGCACCATCATCAGTCCGGTGTTTACGTCGAGGCCGGGAATGGCTTCAAGCCGGCGGCGCAAGGCATCGTCGGTGTTACCGTTGCTGGGCGTGCGGTACGGTTGTGCGGCGACAGCTTCGGGACGCGCCAGCTCAGGCGTCGCTGCATGGCGTGAGGACAGCCATTGCAGCAGTGTGGCGTAGAGCTGTCCCGGTTCGACCGGCTTGGCAACGAAATCGTTCATGCCGGCCTCGGCGCAAGCCCGCCGGTCTTCGGCGAAAGCATTGGCGGTCATTGCCAGAATCGGGATCCCGGCCCAGCCGTGGAGTTTGCGGATGGCGCGGGTTGCGGCAAGGCCATCCAGATTCGGCATCTGGACGTCCATCAGCACCAGGTCGTATTTATGCAGGCGGGCTTTTTCCAGTGCTTCGACGCCATCTTCGGCGATATCCACGGCCAGCCCGGCGCCGTGCAGCAATTCGAGCGCCACTTCGCGATTGATCGCATTGTCTTCGGCCAGCAGCAAGCGGGCGCCCACATGTTGCGCGCGCAGTTGTTCACTCGCATCCTGGACGATCTGTTCGCTGGGCGGCAGGATGCCGTGACCGCGTTGCAGCCGTGCTGTGAACCAGAAGGTGCTGCCCTGGCCTGGCAGGCTTTCTGCCCCGACATCGCCACCCATCAGTTCGGCCAGGCGACGGGTGATGACCAGCCCAAGGCCAGTGCCGCCGAATTTTCGCGTGGTTGACGGATCGGCCTGCTTGAAGGCCCGGAATAGTTCGGAGAGGCGTTCCGGTGCAATGCCGATGCCGGTATCGAGCACTTCGAAGCGGACCAGCAGGTCGTCGCCGGATTCTTCAAGTAGTTTGGCGTGCAGGCTGATGTGGCCGTGTTCGGTAAATTTGAGCGCATTTCCCGCCAGATTGAGCAGGCCCTGACGCAGACGCATGACATCGCCCTTCAGCCAGAGCGGGACGTGATCGTCATCGATCAGGATTTCCAGTCCCTTGCTCTGGGCGGCGTCGGCCAGCAAGGAACGAACATGGTCAAGGACAGACGACAGGGCAAAGTCGCTGTGTTCGAGTTGCAGTTTGCCTGCCTCGATCTTGGAGATGTCGAGAATATCGTTGATCACCGAGAGCAAATGCCGGCCAGCTGCATCGATCTTGCTCAGGCGTTCGATCTGCGCGGCGCTTGCTTCGCTGCGCAGCAGGTGAGTCAGGCCGAGGATGGCATTGAGCGGTGTGCGGATTTCGTGGCTCATGTTGGCGAGGAACATGCTCTTGGCCTGATTGGATGTTTCGGCCGCTCCTTTGGCAATTTCGAGCTCGGCGGTGCGCGATGTCACCAGTTCTTCGAGGTGCAGTCGATAGGTCTCGAGCTCGGCCTGACTGCGCCGATGTTCGGCCAGCAAGGTGGCCAGTTCTTCGATGCGCGATTCAATGGCGCTGGCCATGCGTGCGAAATTCCGGCTCAATTGCCCGATTTCGCCAGCTTCTTCGGTTGGCAAGGCGACCTGGTAATCGCCTGCGGCAATCCGCGTACTGGCGCTGGCCAGAGTTGCCAGATGACGGGTCAGCCAGTAGCCGATGGCAAACAGCACCAGCCCGGTCAGAAAAACGCCAAGCAGCGCAATCAGGATGCCCTGGATCAACAATTCGTGGCGGGCGGTTTCGAGAAACTTGAGCGACAGGCCGTAATGCAGGTAGCCGTAATGCTGACCATAAACCTCGATCGGGAAATTGCTGTGCAGCAGTGGGGCATCGGCAGCCTTGCCCGGTGCTGGCAAGGGTTCGCTATCCGGCCAGGCGATGTTGGCCAGACGCTTGCCCTGGATATCGCTGAGGACCAGGTACTCGATTTCACCCGGTGCCTGCCAGCTTTCAAGGATGTCGTACAGGCTGGCGTAATCGCGATCGGCCAATGGAATGGCGATTGCCACTTTGTAGGCGCGCTGGATGGCAGATTGGTGGCGTTCCGTCTGTTCCGATAGCTGTTGATCAATCAGGCGCAGGCTATTGCCGAGCAACAACACGACGATCAGAATTTCAATCGCCAGGCTGGCAAGCAACAGGCGAAAACGCAGACTTCCGGTAAAGGCGGGTAATTTCAAGGGGGCTACCTCATCATCTTGACGGTCAGATTGATGAAGGGACGGAGTTTTTCCAGGTCGGCGGGAGTTACCTCCGCATAACCCTGATAGCCGGTCTCACGGAAAAAGGTTTGACCGCTCGTCGTATTGCCAAAGCTGAGCAGTGCTTGCCGCACTCGTTCGATTTCTGCTTTGGGCAGGCGGCTATGGGCCAAGGTCATGACGTGCGGCAGCCGGATATCGGTAGCGAGCAAGCGGGTTTTTACCCGGGTACTCTCCGGTGCCTGTTGCCAGGCGCTTGCCGCCGAGAGTGTGATGTCGACCTCGCCAGCGACCGCAGCGGCAATGGCGGCGCCGTGCGAGGCGTATTCAATGCTCTGGTAATCCAGACCGAGGCGCAGTCCTTGGTCGTCCAGCCATTTGATGCTGCTGCTTGAAATGACGGCAAGCCTGTGCGGCATGCCCAGCCGCTTACCGCGCAGATCGCCGATCACTTTGATTGGCGAGTCGGTGGGGACGACAAAACTGGGACGCAGGTCTGCCGCATAGCGGAACAGGGGGCGATAGCCTTTTTCGGCGGCCATTATGGCGAAGTGCGGTCCGGTGATTGCCAGATCGAAATCGCCGGCCAGCAATTGATTGATATGGGTGAAATAGTCGGCCGACGTCAGTAGCTGGATCTTGCGTCCCAATGCCTGTTCAAGATGTGCTGCCAGTGGCTGATGGGTACGAATCAGCGCCAGCGTACTGTTGAACGGCATGATGCCGAGCTTGAGCGGGGCGGTTTCTGCGGCTGTTGCATGCAGTGCGATGAGCAGACATGAGCACAGAATCAGGCGGGCACGATGAGCCAGGAAAGAGATGTTCGACACGCAAAACCCCTATGCATTCTGTGGTATTTGCCCATTATGGTGCGTGCGGGGGGCACCAAGCAATTGGATTAACGCTTTAGTGCAAAGTCGAGGTTTGTTCTGGCTATCCTGTGGCCAGGGAAATACTGCGGTCGACGGTGAAAAATGCTGGATTTTTGCCGTCGACCGCAATTATTTCGTGTTGCTTAGTCCTGCGATTTTTCGATGGCAGCGAGTAACTTCAGTGCGCGTTCGCGGTTCTTGGCGATGGCAGCGGCGCGTTCATCGACATTGGCAGAATCGGCGAGTGATGCCTTGAGCAGGGCTTGATGTGGCGTCAGGCCGCCAAGCGCAGCATTGAGCATGCTGTCTGCGTAGGCTTCCAGGTCTTTGTCCGACATGGGCATATCCCTTGAGATGGTAGTTTCATTGTCCGACATGGAAAAGGCCCCGCGAATCTCGCGGGGCCTTTTTTGTTTCGGGAGGCCCGAGAGACTTACTTGCCTTGCTTGGTAGCAGCAGCGATGTTCTTTTGTGCGGCTTCGGCAAATTGCTTGGCGACACTGTTCATGTTGCCGAAAGCGGAGTTTGCTGCAGCAATGGCGTTCTGGATTGCGGCAACGGCGCTTTCCGAACCAGCCGGGGCAGACTTGGCAGCCTTTTCCAGCATGCCGGCAACGGATTTCTGGAAGTCGCCGAACTGGGCTTCAACCATCTTGGCCAGTTCTTGCTGGGTCTGGGCAGTGATTTCGTACATCGAACGCGAGTAGGCAACAGCCTTCTCGACAGCCGGCTGGGTCAGCGCGGTCTGGGCGGCCAGGGCAGCTTGCGGGTCCTTGGCGCTCATCACGGTCTTGACGCCGGAAACGGTGTCTTCCAGCGTGGCGCGGGCGGTGTTCAGGTTCAGGGCAGCGATGCGCTCGGCCGAAGCCAGGGCGGTGTTGGCAACCGACAGCAGGGAATCAACGGTAGCTTTGTTGGCAGCGGCGAATTGTTCGGTATTGATGGACATGTTTGTCTCCAGAATTAGGTGGTCAATGTGTTCGGGGGTGAGTATAACGCAGTTGCCAATAGAATTGTGCACCGCAACAAAATGATTTCGATACATTTTGTGCTGTGCGTCGTCTGATCTTGCCTTGGTGGCCGCTCGGCTTGGGCTGCTTGTTGCACCAGTGTGGTGCGTTGCTTTGGGTGTCGAGCCTTTGCCGGGTGCATGGGAAAAGTCCATGTTTTTAAAAAACAATGACTTGCAAGCTGGTTCGTGTCTTGCTTTTAAGCCCTTAGTCATTTTGTCTGGAGCAAACCTGTGTCTATCCATGTCGCACTGAATCACGTCACGCACTATCACTATGATCGCCTGATCAATCTTGGGCCACAGGTCATTCGCTTGCGTCCGTGTCCACATTCCCGGACGCGCATCCTTTCCTATTCCCTGAAAATCGGTCCGGAAAAACACTTCATCAACTGGCAGCAGGACCCACAGGGCAATTATCTGGCGCGCCTGGTGTTTCCGGAAAAAACCCGCGAATTCAGGGTAGAGGTTGATCTGGTCGCCGAAATGTCGGTGATCAATCCCTTCGATTTCTTCCTTGAGCCGCATGCCGAAAAAATTCCCTTTGCCTACGAAGAAGGCGAACGCCAGGATCTGCTGCCTTTCCTGAGCAAGCTGCCGGCCACGCCGGCCTTCCAGAAATACATCGACGGCATTTCGCGTGAGCCGTTGCGCAGTGTCGATTTTCTCGTGGCGATCAATGCCCGATTGCAGCAGGACATCAGCTACACCATCCGGATGGAGCCGGGCGTGCAGACGCCGGAAGAAACACTGACCAAGCGCTCCGGTTCCTGCCGCGATTCGGCCTGGCTGCTGGTGCAGGTGCTGCGCCACCTGGGCCTGGCCGCACGTTTCGTTTCCGGCTACCTGATCCAGTTGACCGCCGATGTGAAGTCGCTCGACGGCCCGTCCGGCCCGGAAAAGGATTTCACCGACCTGCATGCGTGGACCGAAGTCTATCTGCCCGGTGCCGGCTGGATCGGTCTCGATCCGACCTCCGGCCTGTTCGCCGGCGAAGGCCACATTCCGCTCGCCTGCACGCCGGAGCCATCGTCTGCCGCGCCGGTCAGCGGTGCCATCGACGAATGTGAAACCGAGTTCACGCATTCGATGGGCGTCACCCGCATCTGGGAAGCGCCGCGCGTGACCAAGCCGTATACCGATGAGCAGTGGGTGGAGATCGAGGGACTCGGCCACCAGATCGACGAAGCGCTGATGCGCATGGACGTACGTCTGACCCAGGGCGGTGAGCCGACTTTTGTTGCGGTCGACGACCCCGATGGCGCCGAATGGAACACCGCCGCGATGGGGCCGACCAAGCGCTTCTTCGCCGCCGAACTGTTCCACCGCCTGCGCGACAAGTATGCGCCGAACGGCCTGATGCACTTCGGTCAGGGCAAGTGGTACCCCGGCGAGCAGTTGCCGCGCTGGTCGCTGAACTGTTTCTGGCGCAAGGACGGCGAGCCGATCTGGAACAACCCGGCGCTGTATGCCGACGAGCGCAAGGATTACGGTGTCACCGCCGATCAGGCCGGGCACTTCCTCAAGCGTGTCGCCGAACGCCTGGGCGTGACTGCCGACTACGTTTTCCCGGCTTTCGAAGACGTTTTCTACTACATGTGGCGCGAGCGCCGCCTGCCCGGCAACGTCGATCCTTTCGATTCGCGCGTCGACGATGCGCTTGAGCGCGAGCGCCTGATGAAGGTGTTCACGCAAGGCATGACCTACACCGTCGGCCACACGCTGCCGATCATGAAGAACGTTTACGGCGAATGGCAGACCGGGCCGTGGTTCCTGCGCGCCGAGCGCTGCTACCTGTTCCCCGGCGATTCGGCGATGGGCTACCGCCTGCCGATCGACTCGCAACCGTGGACGGCGCAGAGCGACTATCCCTACGTCAATGTCCCGGACGCCGAGACGGCGACCGACCCGTTGGCCAGCTACGCCGCACTGCGCGCCCGCGTCAGCGGCCAGACCGGCGCCCGTGGGCCGCAGATGCAGGACCGGCGCAGCGCTGCCGTCGGCATCGCTGGGGACGGCAAGGGTCGGGCCTGGGAAAAGCCGACCGACACCCGCCCCGGTTTCAAGGAATCCGCCGGCTGGATCACCCGCCTGGCGATGTGCGCCGAGCCGCGTGACGGCAAGCTGTACATCTTCATGCCGCCGACCGAAAAACTCGACGATTACCTGGAAATCGTCGCTGCCGTCGAGTCGACCGCAGAAGAGATGGCCCTGCCGGTGATCATGGAAGGCTACGAGCCGCCGTCCGACCCGCGCCTGACGCATTTCCGCGTCACCCCCGATCCGGGCGTCATCGAAGTCAACATCCATCCGGCCAAGAGCTGGGACCAACTGGTCGAGCAGACCACGCATCTCTACGATGCGGCCCACGTCACCCGCCTGACCACGGAAAAATTCATGGTCGACGGGCGCCATACCGGCACCGGTGGTGGCAACCACTTCGTCCTTGGCGGCGCGACGCCGAACGATTCGCCCTTCCTGCGCCGGCCGGACCTGTTGAAGAGCCTGGTCGCCTACTGGCAGAATCATCCCAGCCTGTCCTACCTGTTCTCCGGCCTGTTCATCGGGCCAACCAGCCAGGCGCCGCGCATCGACGAGGCGCGCAACGATTCGCTGTACGAACTGGAAATTGCCTTCAGCCAGATTCCGCCGGCCGGCCCTGGTGTTGCAAATTCGGTGCCGCCGTGGCTGATCGACCGCATCCTGCGCAACCTGCTCACCGACGTCACCGGCAACACGCACCGTTCCGAGTTCTGCATCGACAAGTTGTATTCGCCGGACGGTCCGACCGGTCGCCTTGGCCTGCTCGAACTGCGCGCCTTCGAAATGCCGCCGCACGCGCGCATGTCGCTGGCCCAGCAACTGCTGCTGCGGGCACTGATCGCCCGTTTCTGGAACGAACCGTACAGCCCGCAACGCCTGGCCCGCTGGGGCACCGAGCTGCACGACCGGTTCATGCTGCCGCATTTCGTCGAGCAGGATTTCCGCGACGTCATGGAAGAAATGACCGCCGCCGGCTATCCGTTCAAGCACGAATGGTTTGCCCCGCATTTCGAATTCCGCTTCCCGAAATACGGCGATTTCGCCGTCAAGGGCATCGAGTTCGAACTGCGGCACGCGCTCGAACCCTGGCACGTCATGGGCGAGGAAGGCTCGGCCGGCGGCGCCGTGCGCTATGTCGATTCGTCGGTCGAGCGCGTCCAGGTCAAGGTCACCGGCATGGCGCCGGATCGCTACATCCTGACCTGCAACGGCGAACCGGTGCCGCTGACCAATACCGGCAAAAACGGCGAGTTTGTTGCCGGCGTCCGTTACCGGGCCTGGCAACCGGCGTCGTGCCTGCATCCGACCATCGGCGTCCATGCGCCGCTGGTGTTCGACATCGTCGATACCTGGATGCAGCGTTCGCTGGGCGGTTGCCAGTACCACGTCGCGCATCCGGGCGGGCGCAGTTTCGACACCTTCCCGGTCAATGCCTTCGAGGCTGAAAGCCGTCGTCTGGCCCGCTTCTTCCGCTTCGGCCACACGCCGGGCAAGATGCAGGTCAAGGCGCCGCAGATCAGCGCCGAGCACCCGTTTACGCTAGACTTGCGCCGTAACTAAACCAAGAAAAACGCACCCTGCGGTCGGTTGACCGCAGCAACAGGCCGAAAAGGCCTGTTTGCGTTATAGACGAGGCCGAATGGCACGCACCCTCCTGGCAATTTATCCCCACAGCGCCCGCCGCTACGACGAAATGTTGAAAGCGGACGGTGCAGTGCGTCCGCACTGGCAGCGTTTTTTCGATCATCTCGATTCCGTATCGCCTGAAGAAATGCGCAGGCGCCTGGATTTCGCCGACCGGCGAATCCAGGAAAATGGTGTCACCTACAACGTCTATGCCGATCCCAATGGTGCCGACCGACCGTGGGCACTCGACCCACTGCCGCTGATCATTCCACCCGACGAGTGGGCGCAGGTGTCGGCGGCGGTTGCCCAGCGGGCGACCCTGTTGAATGCCATCCTGGCCGATCTGTATGGCGAAAAGACCTTGCTGGCCGAGGGCCTGCTGCCGCCGGCGCTGGTTTACGGGCAGCATGGTTATCTCTGGCCCTCGCAGGGCATCAAGCCACCGGGCGGTATCTGGTTGCACCATTACGCCGTCGATCTGGCGCGCGCACCGAACGGTCGCTGGTGGGTCATCGCCGACCGTACCCAGGCGCCGTCTGGTGCCGGTTATGCGCTGGAGAACCGCCTGGTCGTCTCGCGTGTTTTTCCGGAGATGTTCCGCGACTTGCATGTCCAGCATCTGGCCGACTTCTTCCGCGATCACCAGGACGGCCTGACGGCGCTGGCGCCGGTTGAGGGCGACGAGCAGCCGCATATCGTGCTGCTGACCCCGGGGCCGTACAACGAAACCTATTTTGAGCACGCCTACCTGTCGCGCTACCTGGGCTTTCCGCTGGTTGAAGGTCAGGATCTGACGGTACGCGGCGATAGCGTCTATCTGAAAACCCTGCGTGGCTTGAAGCGCGTGCATGTCATCCTGCGCCGGCAGGACGACGATTATTGCGATCCGCTGGAACTGCGCGGCGATTCGGCGCTCGGTATTCCCGGATTGCTCAACGTGGCGCGGGCCGGCCGGGTGGTCATTGCCAATGCACTGGGCAGCGGCATGCTGGCGTCCAGCGCCTTGATGGGCTTCCTGCCCGCGATCTGCCGCCATCTGCTGGGGGAAAAACTGGCGATGCCGTCGGTCGGCACCTGGTGGTGCGGTGAAAAGCCGGCGCTCGACTACGTCAAGGAGAACTTTGACGATCTGGTGATCAAGCCGGCCTATCCGACGCAGCGCATGGAGCCGGTATTCGGTCATGAACTCGAAGGCGAGGCGCGGGAAGAAATGCTGCGCCGGATCGAGGCCAGACCGCATGCCTACGTGGCGCAGGAAATGGTCAATCTGGCCCAGGCGCCGACCTGGAGCCGGGCGCATGAACGGCGCCTGATCGCCCGGCCGGTCGGCCTGCGGGCCTACGCGGTGGTCAATGCCGACGGGGGCTATTCGGTCATGCCTGGTGGTTTGGCCCGCGTTGCCCAAGGGGCTGGCGCACGGATCATCTCGATGCAACGGGGCGGGGCATCGAAAGATACCTGGGTGCTGACCGATGGGCCGGTCAGCGAATTTACCCTGCTCAAGCCTTCGATAGGCGTCCGCGATCTGGTCCGTTCCGGGGCCAATCTGTCGTCCCGGGTCGTCGAGAATCTTTTCTGGCTGGGGCGTTATTCCGAACGTTTCGACAATAGCGCGCGGCTGTTGCGCGTGGCCTTGGCCCGTCTGGTCGACGTCGGTGGCGAAAAGACGCCGGCGGTGGCATCGGTGCTGGAACTGGCCGAGCGTCTGAAAGTCTTGCCGACCCCGGAAGAAGATAGCCCACCGAGTGAAGGTGGCGAACATGTCTTGCTGGAAGCGATCTACGATCCAGCGCAACCGGGCAGTCTGGCCGCCAATATCCGCAGTCTGATGTGGTCGGCCTCGCATGTGCGCGAGCGTTTGTCGCTGGATCACTGGCATTCGCTGAATCGCTTGCAGCGCGAACAGCAGGCGGCACAGAAGACGCATCCGACGCTGACTGAAGCGATTGCCTTCCTCGACCGTGTGCTGCTGGTCTCGTCCTCGCTCAACGGTTTTGCCATGGACAACATGACGCGCGATGACGGCTGGCGTTTCCTGATCATCGGTCGTCGCCTGGAGCGCTTGTCTTTCTTTGCTCGCAGCATTGCCAGCTTCCTGCGCATGGAATCCACTCGGGGACCGGGGTGCCTGGAATGGTTGCTCGAACTGGCCGACTCGATCATCACCTATCGCTCGCGTTATTCCCGTTTTCCCGAATTGCTGCCGGTACTCGATCTGCTGGTGTTCGACGAAAGCAATCCGCATGGCGTGATGTTCCAGGCCAGCGTGCTTGGCCGCTATCTCGAACGCATGACGCGGGAACTGGGGGCTGATGATGATCCTGGTCTGAGCAAGGCAATCGAACGTTTGCGTAATTTCAGTCTGGAGCCGTTTGAAAATATGCAATTCAATCAGTGTGTCAGCTGTTTGCCCTGTGAAGAGCTGGCTCTTCTGCTTGATCAACTGGATGCTGCCGCCGGCTGTTTGTCGGATGCACTGGGCATGCGTTATTTCACGCACGTCGGCGATGTCAGCCGGCAAACGATGGCTTTGTGAACATGGAACCCGTTCGTTACCACGTACTGCACGAAACGCGTTACGACTACGGCAGCACGATTTCGTTGTCGCAGCAGCAACTGCATCTGTCACCCCGTTTCTTGCCCTGGCAGCAGATTGTCGAGCAACGCATCGATATCGAGCCGGCACCGACCTGGCGGCGCGATGGTCAGGATGCCTTCGGCAATCCGGTGACCTGGATTTCCTTCCACGCGCCGCATGATCATCTGTGCATTCGTTCGACGATGAATATCGCCGTCTTGCCGCATTTGCCGGATGCGGCGATGCTGGCAGAGTCGATGCCCTGGGAAGCGGTGCGTGAACGCCTGGCCTACGATTCATCGGCACCCGAGGCAGAAGATCTTGATGCCGTGCGCTTCCTGTTCGAGAGCCCGCACGTCCGGGTCAAACACGAACTGGCCGATTATGCCGCCGATTGTTTTCCCCCCGGTACGCCGGTGCTGGTCGGGGCAAAAAAATTGATGAGCAAGATTTTCGACGAGTTCGAGTTCGATCCGGAAGCGACGACCGTGTCGACGCCGGTGCTCGAAGTGCTGGAGAACAAGCGGGGTGTTTGCCAGGATTTTGCCCACCTGATGATCGCCTGCCTGCGCGCGCTGGGCTTGTCTGCGCGCTATGTCAGCGGTTACCTGCTGACCCGCCCGCCGCCGGGCAAACCGCGCCTGATCGGGGCCGACGCCTCGCATGCCTGGGTTTCCGTGTATGCGCCGGGTAGCACCGACAATTGGGTCGATTTCGATCCGACCAACAATCTGCTGCCGGATACCGAGCACATCACGCTGGCTATCGGTCGGGATTTCACCGATATTTCGCCCTTGCGCGGCATCATTCTCGGCGGCGGCGGTGCCGAACCCGAGGTTGCGGTGACCGTGGTGCCGCTCGACGAAGAAGAAATGCCGGCCGGCCTGCTGGCTGTCCCGGTGGTCGACAAAGCGGAAGCCTGATGCGTACCGTCGTCATTATCGGCGCTGGTCCGGCCGGCTTGATGGCGGCCGAACAACTGGCAACTTCCTGTGCCGCGGCCATAAAAGCACAGACTGGTCCTGGGACCATAGAACCAACGGCTGGCCCTGGGGGGGATGGACTGGATATCGTCGTTTTTGATGCCATGCCGTCGGTTGGCCGAAAGTTTCTGATGGCCGGCAAAGGCGGCATGAATATCACGCATGCCGAACCATTGCCTGATTTCATTGCCCGTTATGGCGAGCGTGCCGCCCAGGTCGGACCTTTGCTGGATGACTTTGGGCCCGCTGCGCTGCGTGAATGGATTCATGGCCTGGGGATAGCGACTTTTGTCGGTACTTCGGGCCGGGTTTTTCCGACGGAGATGAAAGCCGCGCCGCTGTTGCGCGCCTGGTTGCACCGCTTGCGCGGACTGGGGGTGCGCTTTCATGTCCGGCATCGTTGGCTGGGTTGGAGTGGCGATGGCCAATTGCGGTTTGCGACGCCAGCGGGCGAGATCGCCGTGGCAGCCGATGCTACCGTGCTGGCACTGGGCGGCGGCAGTTGGGCCAAGCTGGGTTCCGATGGTCGCTGGGTGCCACTGCTGGCAGCAGAAGGAATCCCGGTGGCCCCCTTGCAGCCCGCCAATTGTGGCTTCGATGTCGCGTGGACCGCACATTTTCGTGAGCGCTTTGCCGGTAGCCCGGTCAAGCCGGTGTTGGCCTCTTGCGGTCAACTGCATCAGCAGGGCGAATTCAACATTACCGAAACCGGCATCGAAGGTGGCCTGATCTATGCCATGTCGGCCCCGTTGCGCGATGCGCTGAGTGCCGGAAAACCGGCCGAGCTGTGGCTCGATCTGGTGCCGGGGCGCAGTCTGGAACGTTTGCGCACCGATCTGGCTCGGCCGCAGGGGCGTGATTCGCTGGCTAATCACTTGCGCCGCCGGGTCGGGATCGATGGCGTCAAGGCCGGCTTGTTGCGCGAATTGTGTCCGCCCGAGGTGTTGACCGCAACAGATCGTCTGGCTGCGGCACTGAAGGCGTTGCCAGTCCCGGTGACGGCAACCCGGCCGCTCGACGAGGCGATCAGTACGGCTGGCGGGGTTTGCTTTGCGGCGCTGGATCAATGCTTGATGGTGCGTGAGCGGCCCGGCTTGTTTTGCGCTGGCGAGATGCTGGACTGGGAGGCACCGACCGGCGGTTATTTGCTTACTGCCTGTTTGTCCAGCGGTTACCGGGCCGGTCGCAGTGCCGCCGACTGGTTGCTGCAGTAGTTTATCGCCGGCTTGGCGGCACAATCAGGGCAGGCGGGCCAGGGCGGCATCGAGTTGTTCGGCCGCTGCTTCAAAGTCGAAATCGGCAATTTTCCGGTCGAAACTGGCGAACTCGCTACCCAGTAGCTGTTGCAGCACAGCCGTGTCAGCTTGCAAGCGACTTTGCACGGCAAAATCGCACTCCTTGAGTTGCCGGGCCAAGGTACCGAGCTGCTGGCGCAGACGTTCTGACGTCATGCCGGCATTTTCCTGATCCAGTGGCTTAAGCGTCGGTTGCTGCAATGCCAGAATCGCATGGTGCAGCTGGTTGTAATGCATTTCGCATTGTTCGATCAGTGCCGGTAGCTGGTCTATTGGCGTTTGCTGGCGGATGGACTGATCCAGTTCGGCGGCTGACTGAAAAACTGCCATTGCCCCTAGTGTGCCGGCTGCTCCTTTGATCGAATGGGCGAGTCGACGTACTTCTTCTGCGTCTCCCTGGGCCAGTAATTCGCGCATGTGGCGAAAGTCAGCCAGATGATTGGTACTGAAACTTGCCAGCAGGCGTTGATAGGTGGCCAGTTTGCCGCGTACAGCATGCAGTCCCGCCTTGCAGTCAAGGCCTTCAATTCGGCCAAGGGCATCGATCTGGGCTGCTTCATCGATGCCGGATAGCGCAGGCATGGACGCGCCGTCGGTTGGCCGGATGAGCGGCGCTGGCGGGCGTTTTTCTTCCACAGCAGCGTCGACCGCAAGCAAGTTGATGGTGAAGCAGAATTGGCTACCGCTGCCATAGGTGCTGCTGACTTCGATCCGTCCTTCCATCAGTTCGACCAGGCGACGGCTGATCGCCAGTCCCAAACCGGCCCCGCCATGACGCCGCGTGGTTGAGCTGTCGGCCTGGGCAAAGGGCGTGAACAAGCGCTTTTGGACTTCCGGTGTGATACCGATGCCCGTGTCGTTGACACAAAACCGCAGGGTCAGCCGTTTGCCCTCACGGGCTTGCTCCTGAACGGTCAGTCGGATGCACCCCTGTTCGGTAAACTTGATGGCGTTGCTCAGTAACTGCAACAGGATCTGCCGAATGTGCGGTGCGTCGCCGCGCAGGCGGGCCGGGATTTTCGGTTCGATCTCGATGCCGATGTCGAGTCCTTTGCTGTGCGCCTTATCGAGAACTTGCTGACGGGTTTCCTGCAGTGCATCAGCCAGGTGGAAGTCGGCGTTGCTCAGGGCCAGGTTGCCGGCTTCCAGGCGAGACAGGTCGAGAATGTCGTTGAGCAGTTGCATCAACTGGTTGGCGGCATCGGCAATGCGGCCCAGACGTTCGGTGGCCTCGGTGTCGGCGGTATCGCGCTGAAGCAGATGGGTGACGCCAAGAATGGCGTTCATCGGCGTCCGGATTTCATGGCTCATGTTGGCCAGGAAGCTGCTCTTGGCTCGGTTGGCTGCTTCGGCCTCGTCCTTGGCCTGTTGCAACTGCCGGGTGCGCTGTTCAACCAGATGCTCAAGTTCCTGGCGATAACGTGCCAGTTCGGCCTGGTCACGCTTGATCTGGGTAATGTCTTCTTCAATGGCGAGGTAGTGCGTGACTTCGCCACTTTTTTGCCGAACCGGAGAAATGATGGCCCGCGCGATGTAAAGCGATCCATCCTTGCGCTGATTGGCGAACTCACCACGCCAGATGTCGCCATTCAGCAGGCTGGACCACAGGTCGGGCGGCGTGGGGCGCTGACTGTTTGTCGGTTTCAGGATACGAGGATTGCGGCCGATGATTTCCTCGGCGGTATAGCCCGTAATGTCGACAAAGGCCTGATTGACATACTCGATGCTGCCATCCTTGCGCGTGATGACGATGCTGTGCGGGCTTTGCTCAATGGCCAGCGATAGCTGCCGCTGGCTGGCCTCGCTGACAGCAAGGGCTTGCCGTGAGCGCTGCATGGCAATACCGAGACCGATTTCTCCGGCCAGATCGCTGAGTAGTCCTGCTTCCTCGGCGTCGATGTGGTGTCCGGCTTCAAGGCCAAGGAACAGGTGACCAATAATCTCGCTATCGCTGACGATGGGCAGCGAGTAGTCGGCGGCCAGGCTGGGTGCTGGTACTGTCTTTGCGGCAACGAAAGCTGCAGAACGATAGCCACCGATTTCGGTGGCCAGCCGGCAGGCAGTATCCAGCAGGGCCGATTCGTCTATCTCGCGTACCACGCTGCGGGCTATGCCACCAAGCAGGCGCAAGGAGCGATTTTGCCGCTCGATGCGATGACGGTCGGTGCGCCTTTGGGAGATGTCGGTCAGGATGCCACTAATGATCAATGGCTGGTTCTGGCTATCTCTTTCGGTAGTGCAACCGCGATCTTCGACCCAAAGCCAGTGTCCCAAAGCATGCCGGATACGGTATTCCATCCGGTGCTGCGGAATTTTTTCGTGCAGGACATGCTGCATCACCAGATCGTAATGTTCCTGATCCTGCGGATGAATGCGCTCGCGCCATTCGCCGATGGCGAGAGGCGTGCTGTTGGTTGTATCGCCGAGCAGATTCAGCAGGCTGTCGCTGCTGATGAAGCGGTCTTCGTGTGGGTGATATTCCCAGGCACCAGCCCCTGCTGCAGACAGGGCAAGATTGAGGTGGGCCTCCAGACGGAGTTGGTTGCGCTCTTCGCACAATTGGTGCAAGGTCATTTCAAGCTCATGCAATGCCAGTTGTTCGAACAGGCGGTGCTGGCTGATGACGCCACTGACTTGTCCGTTGTTGCTCAGAACCAGCATGTGCCGGACGCGGTTGCTGGTCATGGCATCCAGGGCATCGCTGACTGATTGCTCAAGCGCAATGTAATGCAAGGGCGTCGTCATGGCTTGAGCCAAGATCATTTCACTGGCATTGGGCTGCTGGCTGAGCAGTCGCGGAATATCGCGTTCGGTCAGGATGCCCAGCGGTTTTCCTTGTTCGCTGACCAGCACATAGTCACTGGCCAGTTGCAGCATTTTGGTCAATGCATCATCAAGCCGGGCCGTTGGCGGAAGTTGTGGCATTTCCCGATCCATTGCACCTTCCAGCGTGCTCAGGTGCTGAAAAGCCAAGGCGCCGAGGTGGCGACGGAAGTCGGTTTCGCTGACGATGCCGATGGTTTTTCCCTGCGGGCTGACAATGACAAGATGGCGAATCTTGTGTTTTTCGATCAGTCGGCGGGCATTCAGCAAGTCAAGATTGAGTGGCGCGGAAACCAGCGGCTGCGACATGACTTCGCTGATCGGCGTGCTGCCGGGCAAATGCCAGTGCAGTGCGCGCAGCATGTTGCTTTCGGTGATGATGCCGATGCTTTTTTCGGATGACCCGATCAGCAGGCTGGAGATGCGTGCCTCGCTCATGATGCGGGCGACCTCCTGCAGCGATGTCGTTGGTGCGACGCTGAGTACATCGCAGGTCATGATGTCGGCGAGTATGGCGGGAAGGCGCGGGTTCATGGTGAGAACGTGGGGCTTTTCCATTGGCGGCACGCTGGTTTTCTAGCAGCCTGCCGCCATGTTGGATTGCATCGGGTTATTCGGCGTAGGCCGCTGCAATCCGTTTGAACGCTTCGAATTCACGAATGAAAGTCGAAACGACATCGGGGTCGAAGTGGGCGCCACTGCCACCAACAATGATGTCGTAGGCTTCTTGCATCGGCATGGCCGGTTTGTAGACGCGAGCGCAGATCAAGGCGTCGAAAACATCGGCCAAGGCCATCAGGCGAGCGGAAATCGGGATTTCGTCGCCAGCCAGAGCGTTTGGATAACCGCTGCCATCCCATTTTTCGTGGTGGCAGCGGGCGATTTCCTGGGCGATACGCAGAAATTCGACCGGTCGTGCCGAGTCGGCTTCAGCCTGGGCAATGGCCTGAGCACCGATTTCAGCGTGGGTTTTCATGATTTCCCACTCTTCCGGCGTCAGCTTTCCCGGCTTGAGCAGAATGTGATCGGGAATGCCGACCTTGCCGATATCGTGCAGTGGTGCCGATTGGGCGAGGGCGTTGATCGTCCGGTCGTCGAGATAGGCAGAAAAACGTGGATGATCCTGCAGGCTGCGCGCCAGCGTACGGACGTATTCCTGGGTGCGGCGCAGGTGATTGCCGGTTTCCGGGTCGCGGGTTTCGGCCAAGTGGGCCAGTGCATGGATGCTGACTTCCTGGATCAACTGGTTTTCCGCCATGCGACTGGCGACTTCGCGTTCCAGGTAGGCGTTCTGGTCGCTGAGAATGTCGCGCGCCTTTTTCAGTTCCAGCTGGGTACGTACCCGGGCTAGCACGATGGCCGGGCGAATCGGTTTTGTGATGTAGTCGACCGCACCACCATCCAGGCCGCGCTCTTCGTCTTCGGTGCCATCCATCGCGGTGACGAAAATCACCGGAATGTCACGGGTTAGTGGATTGGCGCGTAATTCGGCAAGTACGCCGTAACCGTCCATATCCGGCATCATCACGTCGAGCAGAATGATGTCCGGCGGCGGCAAGGTATTGGCGATCTGCAGCGCGCGCCGGCCGGAGTTGGCGGCGCGGACGCGATACATGGGTTGCAACAATTCGCCGAGAACGCTCAGATTTTCGGGAACGTCATCAACGATCAGGATGCTGGGCTGCGTAATGATTTTTCTCCAGCCGTTTCAAAGTGTGGTGCGGTGATTATGGCTTGCCAGGCGCCTTCTGGCTACTATCTCGCGCATTAGCTTAGGTTGGCCAGGCCAAGTACGCGTCGATAGCAGGCAAAGCGGGAATTTTCGATTTTCCCGGTGTTGACCGCAGTACGCAAGGCGCAATCCGGTTCCTTGTCGTGGTGGCAGTCGCGAAAGCGGCATTTGCCAAGAAAAGGACGGAATTCGCGGAAGGCGTATTCGATTTGCCCACGGTCCAGGTGGCCAAGACCAAATTCCTGCAGGCCGGGCGAGTCGATCAGATGGCTGTCGGCGTCGAGGTGATAGAGCGTCGCGTGCGTGGTTGTGTGTTTGCCCGAATCGAGCGCCTGGGATATTTCCCGGGTGGCGGCGCGGGCTTCCGGGATCAGCGCGTTGACCAGGGTCGATTTGCCCATGCCGGACTGGCCGACCAGTACGCTGGTCCGGCCCTGCAGATGCGGGCGCAAGGCATCGGCGTGGGCCAGAGCCGACAGTTCGAGGATGGGATAGCCCAGCGTTGCCAGGACGGCAACCTGGCGCCGGGCGGCCACCAGTTGATCGGCCAGGTCGCATTTGTTGAGCACGATCAGGACGTCGATGTCTTCGCTTTCCGCAGCAATCAGCGCACGCGCCAGCAGATCGTCGGAAAAGGCCGGTTCGGTGGCGACGACAACGACCAGCAGGTCAACGTTGGCGGCAATCAGCTTCTGGCGGTATTCGTTCGAGCGGTAAAGCAGGCTTTGCCGCGGCAGGATGGATTCGATGACCCCCTGATCGCTGGAGCTTTTTTCGATCTCGACATAGTCGCCACAAACGACTTCACTTTTCTTGCCGCGGGGGAAACACGGCAGGCGTTCGCCGGCTTCGAGTTCGACGACATATTGCCGGCCGTGGGCGGCGACGACGCGGCCGCGCATCAGTCCTTGAACTTATAAAAGTGCTGGTTCAGGTAGGCGGCGACTTCGGCCTCTTCCTCCGGGAACCAGCCGGCTTGCACCTGCGAATTGCAGGCTGCCGTACGTTGCAGGATATCCAGCTTGGTTGACAGCATCCGGCCATCGCGGGTGTACATCTTGCTGCCGTCGCCGCCATACATCTTGACGTGGCAGGCGACGCATTTTTCTGCGTGCTTGGCCTGCCCCGCTTTTGCGTCAGCCTTACCCCACGGGTCGGCGGCCAGGGCGGGCAGGGCGGGAAGCAGGAATGCGGCGAACAGTACGGTCAGCGGTTTCATGTGGATTTCTCCAGAAGTTGCAGGTGCGCGATACGTTGCGCCGCTGGCGGGTGGGAATCGTGAAACAGGGAGTGTAAGGGGTCGGGCGTCAGGGTTGAGGCATTGTCGTCGTAGAGTTTGACCAGTGCCCGGATCAGGTCGTCGGCGGCGGCGTGTTCGGCAGCGTAAGCATCGGCTTCGAATTCGTGCTTGCGTGACAGCCGACTGGATAGCGGGGCCAGCGGGAACAGGAAGATCGGCACGATCAGAAAAAACAGGATCAACGCCAGCACCGTGCTTTGTGCCGGGACGCCGAGGCCGGCGTAGAACCAGGGGGCATCGATCAACTGGCCGAGCAGGTAGAGGAAAGCCAGCGAACCGGCGAACATCAGCACGATGCGCTGCACGATATGGCGTTTGCGGAAATGTCCCAGTTCGTGCGCCAGCACGGCTTCGATTTCCGTTGGTGTCAGGCGTTCGAGCAGGGTATCGAAGAAGACGATGCGCTTGTTGTTGCCGAAGCCGGTGAAGTAGGCATTGCCGTGGCTGGAGCGTTTCGAGCCGTCCATCACGAACAGGCCGCTGCTGCGAAACCCGCAGCGCAGCAGCAGGGCTTCGATGCGGGTTTTCATTTCGCCCTCGGCCAGCGGTGTGAATTTGTTGAACAGCGGGGCGATCCAGGTCGGGTAAATGAACAGGATGAGCAGGTTGAAAACGCTCCAGAACAGCCAGACGTAAAGCCACCAGAATGGGCCCATGGCACCCATCAGCCAGAGCACGGCGGCAATGATCGGGGCGCCGATGGCGATGCCGAGCAGGGTTTGCTTGACCAGATCGGTCACAAAGAGGGCGGGTGTCATCCGGTTGAAGCCGTGCCGGGCTTCGATGACGAACTGGCTGTACAGCGATAGCGGCAGGTCGATCAGGCCGGAAATGAACATCACGCTGAAGATCATCGCCAGGCCGTAGGGGAGTCCGTCTAGCCGTGCTGCCCAGAAATCGTGCAAGGCAGCCAGGCCACCGCCGAGCGTGAAGGCGAGCAGTATGCCGGCTTCGAGCAGGATGGCGAAAATTGCCGTTTTACTGCGGTCGACCGTGTAATCGGCCGCTTTTTGGTGCGAAGCGAGGCTGATACGTTCGGCGAACTCGGCCGGTACAGCTTGACGGTGGGCGCCAACGTGGCGGATATGGCGCAACTTGAGCCACAGGCGGATGGCCAGTGTCAGTGTAAAAACAACGAGAAATAACAGGGTGAAATTCTGGGTCACGGTCGGTATCGGGAGAGTCTGCAGGTGGGAAGCTGTGAGAAAATGCGCGTTTTAGGTTTTGGGCGATTATATGGCAGGCAATGCAAACAACCTCGTCTGGCTGGACATGGAAATGACCGGTCTGAATCCGGAAGGCGACCGCATCATTGAAATTGCTTTCGTGGTGACCAACTCCAATCTCGAAATGGTCGCCGAGTCGCCAGCTTGGGTGGTGCATCAGTCCGACGAAACCTTGGCGGCCATGGATGATTGGAACCAGAAAACCCACGGACGTTCAGGTCTGATCGACAAGGTGCGCGCTTCAACGATGGATGAAGCCACGATTGAGGCCGAAGCGTTGGCTTTCTTGCACAAGTATTCGAGCAAGGGGCATTCGCCGATGTGCGGTAATTCGATCGGCCAGGATCGTCGTTTCATGGTGCGTTACATGCCCACGCTGGAAGAGTTTTTCCATTACCGTAATCTCGATGTCAGCACGCTGAAGGAGTTATGCAAGCGCTGGCAGCCGGAAATTTACAAGGGCTTCAAGAAGAAAGGGCGGCACACGGCGCTGTCCGATATCTATGAATCCATTGATGAACTGAAGTATTACCGCGAACATTTCCTGATCAAGCCAGCCGTGTGAGTTGGCGCCGGTGGAATGCCCGCAGTGGCCCGCCGGCAAATTGTTGCGGTCAACGGCGATAAAGGCGGAATTTTTCCCGCCGTTCGCCGGGGCGGCGGCCTTCCCAGACCTGACGCCATTGCGCGCCGGGGGCCGCCAATTCCTTCTTCGTATCGCCGACGACCAATAGCCAGTCGCAGTCGTTGCCGGCCGGGCTGTTGTAGGCATGCGGGGAAATGTTGACGAAGTAGGCGAGCGAAGCGCGTTGCGCATCGCTTAAATCTTGCTCAGCCAGGCAGCGTTTTTCGCTCGGCAGCGTTTTGGCAACCGCTTCGGCGATCGGGCGGTAACTCTTGCCGTAGTCGAACCATGGCAGGATGAGTGCGGTAGCCATCAGCCACAACGTGGTGAACCCGAGTGTCCAGTGCATCAGGCTGCGATAGGGGGAGCGTGGTGCCGTGACGATCAACCAGCCCCACCAAAGTGTGGCGGCGCAGCCAATGAGCAATCCGGTGAGGTCAAATTCGCTGATAAAGCCTGGGCGTAGCGCCACCACCCGTTGTGCCAGACGTTCCGGGATGCCCAGCACCATGGCCGACCAGGCAAGCCAGACCAAGGCGGCAAAGAGGCTGAAAACACTCATCGCAAACCAGTCGAAGGCGTTGGCTGCACCGCGTCGCAGACTCAGGGCGCCGGGGGTGGCGAGCAGGGCGACCGATGGCAGTAGCAGCAGAGCGGGAATTTCGCGTGGTCGGTAGGCCCAGGCCAGCAAAAGCAGCGTCAGCAACAGGAAGGACAGCGGGAGTAGTTGGGCGGGCGCGCACCATTGGCTGCGTCGCGTCCAGAGTGTCCAGGCCGCCAGTGGCAAGGCGGGGAAGGCAAACCAGGGCAGCATGGCTAAAAAACGGCCCAAGCCCAGCATTGAAAATGCTGTTTTCAAGGGCGTCAGTTCCATCGTCAGCCAGGCGGACAGGCGCGCAGGTTGCTCAATCAACAGGAGGAGTGGCCAGGGCAGGGCTAGCAGGGCAGCGATGCCCAGTCCAATGAACAGCGTGTGCAGTGCCTTGCTGCGATCCGGTGAAAGCCACCAGGCAATCGGTGCAATTGCCAGCAAGGGCAGTGTCGGTGCAATACCTGCACCGAGCAGGCATGCGGCCAGGGCGATGCCATAAAAGGCACCGGTCAAGCGCGGTTTTCGTCCAATGGTAGCCAATGCCCCAAGCCCGCCGGCGTAAGCGGCCAAGGCAACCAGCATGGGTTGCGCATCGTGGGCATGGATGAGCAGACCGGCACAGCCGGCCAGCAAGAGTGGACTGGCCGCTGCGCTGTCGGTGCCGTAGAGCTCGCGACCCGCATAATAGAGGCCGGTCAGGGTCAGGGCGATCCAGATGCCGCTGGCTAGACGAATGGCTTCGTGGGCTGGCAGTAACCAATTGAAGAGCCAGCCGGTCAAGGCGGCGCTCCAGTAATACAGAGGCGGTTCGTGGAAAGGTCGGCCAGCCAGTGAAGGGCTGAGCCAGTCGCCGCTCGTCAGCATTTGCCAAGCGGTACCGATATGGATGGCGTCTTCACCCTTCCAGGGGTCGCGGCCAAACAGCCCGGCCAGTACGTAGAAGGCGAGCATGCCGGCAAGCATCCAGCCGCCGGGAGGCAGGCGGATGCCGCGACGGATCAGGCGGCTGAAATCAGGCATCTGATGCAGCAAAGAAAAAGGCAGCCCACAGGCTGCCCTTTACTGGAGCGGTAAAGCCGATCAGGCGGCAGCCTTGCCGCGCATGGCGCCGAACTTCTGGTTGAATTTCTCAACGCGACCAGCGGTATCGACGATCTTTTGCTTGCCGGTGTAGAACGGGTGGCAGGCAGCACAGACTTCAACGTGGAAGGCTTGCTTGTTCATGGTCGACTTGGTGGTGAAGTTGTTACCGCATGAGCAGGTAACCTGAACTTCGTTGTAATTCGGGTGAATATCGGCTTTCATTTTTTGTCCTTTAAGCAAGCGACCGGCGAATGTGACCGATCTGGGAAGCCCATGATTATCCTTGAATAATCACGGCGCTGCAATATTTTTCTCGTTGGCGGTTAACCCCGGCGCATTGCGTCGAAGAATTCCTGGTTACCCTTGGTCGATTTGACCTTGTCGAGCAGGAATTCCATTGCTTCGAGATCGTCCATCGGGTAGCACAGCTTGCGCAGTACCCACATTTTCTGCAGCACGTCCGGTTTGAGCAGCAGCTCTTCGCGGCGGGTGCCGGAGCGATTGACGTTGATCGCCGGGTACATCCGTTTCTCGGCCATGCGACGATCGAGGTGGATTTCCGAATTGCCGGTGCCCTTGAATTCTTCGTAGATCACTTCGTCCATGCGCGAGCCGGTGTCGATCAGCGCGGTAGCCAGGATGGTCAGCGAGCCGCCTTCCTCGATATTACGCGCGGCGCCGAAGAAGCGCTTCGGCTTCTGCAGCGCATTCGCGTCGACGCCTCCGGTCAGTACCTTGCCGGAGGCCGGCTGTACGGTGTTGTAGGCGCGGGCCAGTCGGGTGATCGAGTCGAGCAGGATGACCACATCCTTCTTGTGCTCGACCAGACGCTTGGCCTTCTCGATGACCATTTCGGCCACCGCGACGTGGCGCGAGGCCGGTTCGTCAAAGGTCGAGGCGACGACTTCGCCCTTGACGGTGCGCGTCATTTCGGTGACTTCTTCCGGGCGCTCGTCGATCAGCAACACGATCAGTACGGCTTCCGGGTGGTTGGCCGAGATGGCGTGGGCGATGTTCTGCAGCATTACCGTCTTGCCGGTTTTCGGCGGGGCGACGATCAGTCCGCGCTGGCCGGCACCGACCGGTGAAATCATGTCGATGACCCGGCTGGTGATGTTCTCGTCGGACTTGATGTCGCGTTCGAGCTTGAAGTGACGCGTCGGATGCAGCGGCGTCAGGTTCTCGAACATGATCTTGGTCTTGTTGGCTTCCGGCGGGAAACCGTTGATCGATTCCAGCTTGGTCAACGCAACGTAACGCTCACCATCTTTGGGCGTACGGATCTCGCCTTCGACTGTGTCGCCAGTGCGCAGGTTGAAGCGGCGGACTTGCGACGGCGATACATAAATATCGTCCGGATTGGCCAGGTAGGACGTGTCGGACGAGCGCAGGAAACCGTAGCCGTCCTGCAAAACTTCCAGTGTGCCATCACCATAGATGGTTTCGCCATTCTTGGCCTTGGCCTTGAGAATTGCGTAGATCAGCTCCTGCTTGCGCATGCGGTTGGCGTTTTCGATGACGAGTTCGGTCGCCATGTCGAGCAGCTTGCTGACGTGTAATGTCTTGAGTTCGGAAAGTTGCATTGAGTAGTGTGTGGCGCCGGAAGGGTGCGCGGGAATGAACCCGGTCAACGGGGCGCAAGGGCCAAAAAGCGGGGAGGTTTGAATGGATGCCGTGGCGTGCGTCGTTGGCATCCGCCTGAAGGCGCGGAACGCACCTTCAGGCAGGGAGACTACGGAGATTACAGCGTGCTGTCAATAAACGCAGCGAGTTGTGACTTGGAGAGGGCGCCAACCTTGGTTGCTTCGACATTCCCGTTTTTGAAGATCATCAGTGTCGGGATGCCGCGAATGCCGAATTTTGCCGGCGTTTGCTGGTTGTCATCAATGTTGACCTTGGCGACCTTGAGTTTGCCAGCGTATTCGGCAGCGATTTCATCAAGGATCGGAGCGATCATTTTGCATGGGCCACACCATTCGGCCCAGTAGTCAACCAGTACCGGTTGCTGTGCTTGCAGCACTTCGGCCTCGAAAGTGTCGTCAGTGACGTAGTGGATGTGCTCGCTCATGATGGCCTCGTGGTCTTAGGGGGAGTTTGTTCGATAGAGAAGGCAGAAGCGCCTTGTAAATTCTGCCGTGATGCTAGCTAAAAAAATCGGTCAAGGGAAGCATTAGCGACCGCTTTTAAATAGATTGGCTAGCTCGACTGCTGTTTTGACTTGCATTTTGTCGAAGAGATTTGCCCGGTGTACTTCGACGGTGCGCATGCTGATATTCAGTTCGTCGGCGATGACTTTGTTGTACTTGCCGGCTAGCACCAGTTCCATGATCTGACGTTCGCGGGTGGTCAGGCAGGAAACCCGAGCATTGACCGAGTCAACCGTGGCATTTTGCGCCCGTTGCCGGGCGTCCAGGGCCATGGCTTCCTCGATGCGGCTGACCAGTTCGTTGTCATTGAGCGGCTTTTCAAAGAAATCGAAGGCGCCGCGTTTCAGGGTTGCCACGGCGAGCGGCACGTCACCATGGCCCGTCAGGAAAATAACCGGCAGCCTTGAACCGCGCTCGATCAATGTGTCGAAACAATCCAGTCCACTCATACCCGACATGCGCATGTCGAGGACGATGCAACCGCTGGTCGCATTGCTCCAGTTCGCTAGGAAGCTTTCCGCCGAGTCGTAGCTTGCATAGGGCAGTCCGCGCGACTTGAGTAGCCAGGACAGGGCATCGCGAATCGCTTCGTCGTCGTCGACCAGATGGGCTTTTGCAGTGTTCATTCGCTTTCCAGTGGCAGGGTGAAAATGAAGGCGGTGCCGCTTCCGGTGGGTGAATTCTGTAGCGTTTCGGTCCATAGCCGGCCGCGGTGGAATTCGATGATCGACCGGCAGATCGATAGCCCAACGCCCATGCCTTCCTGCTTGGTGGTGAAAAAGGCTGTGTAAAGTTTGTCGCGAATTTCCGGCGCGATGCCACAGCCTTGATCGGCGACGGTAACCCGGATTTCGTTATTCTCGACCATTGCCGTGATGCGCAAGAGGCGATCAGCAAGTGGCGATTCGGCCATTGCGTCCATGCCGTTACGTATCAGATTGAGCAGTACTTGCTCCAGCATCAAGCGGTCCGCCGGAACGAGGGGCAATGCCGGAATTTCGGCCTCAATGCGAATTTGCCGTTTGCGTGCATCGGGTTCGACGAAGCCCAGGCAGTCGTCAATTACCTCGCCCAGTGCGCAGGGCGCGCGTTTTGGCTCGCTCTTGCGGACAAAATCATGGACCCGGCGAATGATCTTGCCGGCACGTTGGGCTTGGGCCCCGAGCTTTTCCAGCGCCGGTTTCAGATCCTGGCAGTTGACCTGATCGCTGGCCAGCAAATTGAGGCAGCCGGTGTTGTAACTGGCGATGGCCGCCAGTGGTTGATTCAATTCATGTGCGAGCGTCGAGGCCATTTCGCCCAGCGTGACCAGACGGGCGGTGAATTGCAGTTGTTCCTGCTGCTGGCGTGCCAGTTCTTCGGCGTGTTTGCGCTCGGTGATATCGAGTACAGAGGCCATCCAGCCGGTATGTTGTCCATTGCCATCGATCAGTTTGGCTTCATACACCAAAGCTTGAAAACGTTCGCCATTTTTTCGCATGAAGGTGATTTCGAAACCTTCGGTTGGGGCTTGGCCGGCCAGCACCACGCGATGCATTGCCTCGGTGTCATCCAGGTGTTCCGGTGCCCAGTACGGCATGGGTGGTGTGCGGTCGACCAGTTCTTCGGCGGAAAAACCGGTCATCCGGCAAAATGCCGGGTTGACGTAAATGATGCGCCCGTTCAGGTCGCGGGCACGCATGCCGACTGTCAGCGAATCTTCCATGGCCGCACGAAAAGCGTGTTCGGACCGCAGGGCCTCTTCGGCCCGCGTGCTTTTTTGCATCAGGCCGCGAATCAGCCACAGGCTCCAGAAAACGCCGCCGGCCAGCAGCAGGATGGCCAGCGTCAACAGGCGCTGCAGGATGCTCTGGTCGTTGGGGTAGTTACTCACCTTCAGGCGTAAACCGTGGCCCGGTGGATCGAATGGGATCTGGTAACTATCTGCGTACAAGCCTTCCAGATTGGTCTTGCTGGCAAACAGGGTGTCGTTGTCGTCGACGATTTCGACTTTGTATTTTTCAGTGAACCACCAGGGAACCTGGCTGTTCAGCAGATCATTGAGCGGGTAGGTGGCAAGTAGCATGCCGCCAAGTTCGGCGCCGTTGTAAATCGGTATCAGCAGTTCAATGATGCTTTGTTGTGATTGGTTGAAAAACGGCTGGCTGTAAGCCGGTTTGCCCAGTTTTTTTGCCACTTCAAATGCTTGCTCTGTCGGGCTTGGTCCTTTCTGGTTTGCCGCACTGTCGGACAGGTTGCGGCTTGGTACGGCGATGATCGGTTTGTTTTCGGAGTCCAGCCAACTGATCTGGGAAATTTCTGGACTGTTTTTCAGCAGATGGGTTGAGCGGACGCGAAACAAGCGCGCTCTTTCTTGCGGTTCAGCCATGTCGACCGCCAGTTGTTGCAACAGGTCGCGATTGCCTTCCAGGTGGAAGCGCAGGTTTTGTTCAAGCCACAACACATCCTTGATCAGGATGTTGCGCTGTTCTTCGCGCTCCGATTGCTGCAAAAGCCAGAGCAGTGCCATCAATGCCGCCATCAGCAGAACGATGCCGAATTTTGGCAGTGCCAGTAGCCAGGGCAGGCGATGTTTGTCCGGGTTGTGATGGGCGATGGGCGAGTCCATGCTGTCGATGGTAACCCGGCTGGGAATATGTGGATATCCACAATACGCAGGAATTACGTCTTTCGTAATACTTTCACCCAGTCGCAATTTGTTCTTTTGCGGCATTCAAATTATTGGAGGAGAAACCAATGAAAGTATCCAAGCTTTTAGTCGGTCTGTTTGCCTGTGCCGTTTCGCTCGGCGCTTATGCGCAGAATCCGATTGTTATCAAGTTCAGCCATGTGGTGGCCAATGACACGCCGAAGGGCAAAGCCGCCGATTATTTCGCCAAGAAAGCGACTGAATTGACCGGTGGCAAGGTCAAGGTTGAGGTGTATCCCAACTCGACGCTGTACAAGGACAAGGAAGAAATGGAAGCGCTGCAACTGGGTGCGGTCCATATGCTGGCCCCGTCGCTGGCCAAGTTCGGCCCGCTCGGCGTGCGTGATTTCGAAGTCTTCGACCTGCCGTTCATTTTCGGCAGCTATGCTGACCTGCACACCGTCACTACCGGTCCGGTCGGCAAGCAACTGCTGGCCAAGCTGGAACCCAAGGGCATCAGCGGTCTGGCTTTCTGGGACAACGGCTTCAAGTCCTTCTCTGCCAATACCCCGATCAAGAGCCCCGATGATCTGAAGGGCAAGAAGTTGCGCATCCAGTCGTCCAAGGTGCTTGAAGAGCAGATTCGTGCGTTGAAGGCGATGCCGCAAGTCATGGCCTTCTCCGAGGTCTACCAGGCACTGCAGACTGGCGTGGTCGACGGCACGGAAAACCCGATTTCCAACTTGTACACGCAGAAGATGCACGAAGTGCAGAAGCATCTGACGCTGACCGAACATGGTTATCTGGGTTATGCGGTGATCGTCAACAAGAAGTTCTGGGACGGTTTGCCGGCTGACATCCGCAAGCAGCTTGACGAAGCCATGGTTCAGGCAACACGTTACGCCAACCAGATTGCCAAGGTGGAAAACGATAGCGCGCTGGAAGCAGTGAAGAAGAGCGGCAAAACCCAAGTCTACACGCCGACTGCCGAAGAGCGCGCGGTCTTCAAGAAAACCTTGGTGCCGGTACACAAGAAGATGGAGAGCCGTATCGGCAAGGAAACCATCGACGCGGTGTACAAGGCGACCAGCTTCAATCCGAACAAGCTGTAATCGATTCAGTCCTCTGGACGCCCGCTGTTGCGCTTCGTGGCAGCGGGCGTTTTTGCAAGGAGAGGGTAAATGGGAAAAATAATAGACTACCTCGAAGAATTCATCATTGCCTCGCTGATGGCGGTGGCCACAGTGGTGATCTTCGTTTCCGTGGTGCATCGCTACGGCACGGGCTTTGAAATCCCGGTGCTCCAGGACTGGCTGTTGTCCATCGATATGGGCTGGGCGCAAGAGTTCTGCATCATTCTTTTTGTCTGGATGGCGAAGTTTGGTGCCGCTTACGGCGTGCGCACCGGCATCCATGTCGGCGTCGACCTGCTGATCAACAAGCTGTCGGAAAAACCGCGCCGGGCGATGATCCTGCTGGGATTGTCCTGCGGCATCCTGTTCACCGCTGTGATCGGCATTTTCGGTGCCTATTTTGTCTGGGAAAACGGCATGGCCTACGTCACGCTGAATGCTTTCGGCCTTGAGCTTGGCGAGTTTTTTGAAGGGCCGACGACGCCCGATCTGGAATGGCCGACCTGGATGGTGTATTCCGCCATTCCGCTGGGCTCCTTCCTGATGTGTTTCCGTTTTATCCAGGTGATGATCAATTTCTCCCGTACCGGCGAGTTGCCGACGCACGACCACGGTCACGTCGAAGGGCTGGAAGAAGGCGAAGTACTGCAGGTTGGTGAAGCGATTGCCATTGCCGAGCAGCGCGAACATGCGCATGCCGGCCTGAGCGAGCGCGAGTGGGAAAAACAGCATCCTGCGGTCGACGACAAGAAAGAGGAGAAATAAGCCATGAGTGCACTCATTATCTTTGGCCTCCTCCTGACGCTGATGGTGGTTGGTATGCCGATCGGTGTGGCGCTTGGCCTGACCGTGCTCGGCTTCATGTTTACCTTCACCGATACGCCGATCGCCTCGGTGGCGCTGAAGATGTTCACCGGCATCGAGAAATTCGAGATCATGGCGATCCCGTTCTTCATCCTCGCTGGCAACTTCCTGACCCATGGCGGCGTCGCCCGGCGCATGATCAATTTCGCCTCGTCGATGGTTGGTCACCTGACAGGCGGTCTCGGCATGTCGGCAGTGCTGGCCTGCGCCTTGTTCGCAGCGGTTTCCGGTTCGTCGCCGGCAACCGTGGTGGCAATCGGCTCGATCCTGATTCCGGCCATGCTCAAGCAGGGTTTTCCGATGAGCTTTTCCGCCGGTGTCGTCGCTTCGGCCGGTGGTCTCGGTATCCTGATCCCGCCGTCGATCGTCATGGTGATGTACGCGGTGACGACCAACTCATCGGTCGGTGCCTTGTTCATGGCGGGCGTCATTCCTGGTTTGCTGCTGGCGCTGGTGCTCGGTGCAACGACCTGGTGGCAAGCGCGCAAGGGCGGTTACCCGCGTTTGCCGAAGGCGTCCTGGGGGGAGCGTTTCCGCACCTTCCGCGAAGCCTTCTGGGGCTTGATGCTGATCGTCGTGGTTATGGGCGGGATTTATTCCGGCATGTTCACGCCGACCGAAGCGGCAGCGATGTCTGCGGTCTACGCCTTCTTCATCGCGGTTTTCGTGTACAAGGATTTGACCTTCAAGCAGATTCCGAAGGTCTTGCTCGATTCGGCCAACATGAGCTCGATGCTGCTGTTCATCATCGCCAGCGCCATCCTGTTCTCGTTCATCCTGACTTCCGAGCAGATCCCGCAGGGTATCGCTGACTGGATCATTCATCTGGGTCTTGGCCCGGTTGGCTTCCTGATCATCGTTAATCTGCTGCTGCTGCTTGCCGGTAATTTCATGGAGCCGTCGTCGATCATCCTGATCCTCGCGCCGATCCTGTTCCCGGTTGCCGTTGCCCTGGGGATCGACCCGGTGCATTTCGGCATCATCATCACGGTGAATATGGAAATCGGCATGATCACGCCGCCGGTCGGTCTCAACCTCTTCGTCGCCAGCGGCATCACCCGCACCGGCCTGACCGAGATGTCGACTGCCGTGCTGCCTTGGTTGTATGCGATGCTCGGATTCCTGATCGCGATTACTTACATCCCGGAAATCTCGCTCTGGTTGCCGAGAACGCTGGGTATGCTCTAATCGGCTTGAAGCTCAATCAAAAGCCGCGCTTCCGGTAACGGAGCGCGGCTTTTTTGCGTGATTCATGCTGATTCAGGTGGGGTGCCGAGGCGTGCCCATCGCCCGTCAATCAAGCCTTCAATCGGCTGGAAGTTGGTCTTGTAGGCCATTTTCCGACTTTCGCCGATCCAGTAGCCGAGGTACAGATAAGGCAGGCCTAGCGCCTTGCATTGGGCGGCTTGCCACAGGATGTTGTATGCGCCATAACTGGCCCCCGGTGTGTCCGGGTCAAAGAAGGTGTACACCGAAGATAGTCCGTCGTCGAGAACATCGATCAGGCTGACCATGCGTACTTTGTTATCTTCTGAAAACGCCACCAGCCGCGTGTCGACCTGGCTTTGCAGCAGGAACTGGGCGTACTGGTCGCGACTATCCTCGTCCATACCGCCGCCCGGGTGACGGCTGGTCTGGTAGCGGACATAAAGTTCAAAGTGTTCGGCGAAAAAGATCAGGGGCAATTCGCGGGCGACAAGATTGCTGTGCCGTTTGAGGGCGCGGCGCTGGCTGCGCGTGGTTTTCAGTTCATTGACCGGTAGACGAACCGGGACGCAGGACTGGCAATCGTCACAGTGTGGGCGATAGGTGTACATGCCGCTCCGCCGGAAACCGGCGCGGATCAAGGTGCTGTAGATTTCGCCATTGATCAGATGCGCCGGTGTAGCGACTTGCGAGCGGGCTTCGCGGTCCGCCAGGTAGCTGCAGGGGTACGCTGATGTAGCGTAGAACTGCAGCAGCGAATAGGGTAGTTCGGCGTCGTCGGGCTGTGACATCGGGCTCACCAAACTGGATTGAGTTGATCGATCGACCAAGTGCTACGTTCGCTACCGCTGGCGGTCAATTGCTGCAAGCGCTGCAGAAATTCCTCACGCGGGATTTCCCTGGCGCCCAGCGAGGCCAGGTGTTCGGTATACATCTGGCAGTCGATCATGCCGAATTCGTGCTCGAGTAAATGCTCGATCAAGTGGGCGAAGGCGAACTTGGAGGCGTTGTCGCGGTGAGAGAACATCGATTCTCCATAGAACATGCGACCGATAGCCAGACCGTACAAACCGCCGACCAGTTCACCTTCTGCCCAGGTTTCGACCGAATGTGCCCAGCCAAGTTCATGCAAACGAATGTAGGCTTCCATCATGTCCGGCGAAATCCAGGTGCCGTCCTGACCGGGGCGGGCAGTGGCTGCACAGGCGGCGATAACGCCAGCAAAATTGGTGTCGAATGTTGCGGTCAACGGCCCGTTGCGCAGGATTTTGCGCAACGATCTGCTCAGTCGGAATTCTTCCGGAAAGAGCACCATGCGCGGGTCCGGGTTGTACCAGATGGGATGCCCCTCAACAGTGCCCCAAGGGAAGATGCCTTGCCGGTAAGCCGCCAGTAATCTGTCCGGAAAGAGGCTTCCGCCAACTGCCAGTAGTCCGCCCATATCGGCGCGCGCGGCGCTCACCGGCGGAAAGGCATCGAGTGGGCCGAGGAAGGTAATCATCGGGTGGCGCGCAGCCTCAGCCGTGCCAGGCGATAGGTTTGGAGGCGTGCTGTTCGAGTTTGATTTCGCATTCGGGGTCACCATCGCAAGCGTCGTGACGCTTGAAGGCAATCACGTGGTCGGCATCAAGACGGATGCCGATTTTTTCGCCTAGTGCGTGATTGTGATGCGACGGGACCAGGGACAGCACTTCGTTACCGCTGGCCAGGCGAAGGGTGTAGAGAATGTCGGCACCGCGAAATGCCTTGTGCAGGACTTCAGCCTGTACAAGGCTGGCGTCGTCATGCACGATGTCGTCGGGGCGCAGCAGGATGTCGACGGTGCAGCCGTCTTCGCAATGTGCACAGCTTTCATGGCATTCGACCGGGGTGTCGGAAATCAAGGTGCCCAGTTCCATGCGCACGCTGTTGCCTTCGCCGACCACGCCGGCAACGAGTACGCCCTGACCGATGAAGTCGGCAACAAAACGGTTGGCTGGTCGGTGATACAGGTTATAGGGCGAGTCCCACTGCTGGATGCGGCCGTTGTGCATGATGCCGATTTCGTCGGCCATGGCGAAGGCTTCGTTCTGGTCGTGGGTAACCATTATTGCGGTCGACCCTTCGCGTTTGAGAATTTCCCGGACTTCGACCGAGAGCCGTTCGCGCAAGCCGACATCGAGATTGGAGAAGGGCTCGTCGAGCAGGATCAGGGCCGGGCGGGGGGCGAGCGCCCGAGCCAGTGCGACGCGCTGTTGCTGACCGCCTGACAGTTCATGCGGGTATTTGCTGCCTTGCCCGCTCAAACCGACCGTCGCCAGCAGTTGCCGAACCCGCAATCCGGCCTCTTCCTGCGAGATATGGTTCAGGCCAAAGGCAACGTTTTGTTCGATCGTCAGGTGCGGGAACAAGGCGTAATCCTGGAAAACCATGCCGATCCGGCGTTTTTCCGGGGCGATGCGGGCGCCGGAGCGACTAACCACTTCACCATGCAAGCGGATTTCGCCGTCTGCAATATCTTCAAAACCGGCGATGCAACGGAGCAGGGTCGTCTTGCCACAACCTGAAGGACCAAGCAGGCAGGCAATTTGCCCGGCTTCAAGACGAAAGTTCACCCCGTCCACAATGGTGGTTTTCCCGTAGCGTTGAATAACGCCATTCAATTCGAGCTGTGTCATGGTGCTCGATTATAATTCGCAATCATTCCTATGCGCGCAGCTACATACTCTCCCCTTCTCATCGTGGCTTTGGTCGTTGCCTTGTTGGCCGGCTTGCCGGTGGTCAGCGTCGGCCTCAACCTGTTTGTTGGCGGCACTAGCGATACTTGGTCGCATTTGTCGCAAACGGTGTTGCCGGAATACATCGCGAATTCGCTATGGCTATGTATAGGTGTCGGCCTTGGTGTCGGTGTGGTCGGCGTGACGACTGCATGGTTGACTGCGATGCACGATTTTCCCGGCCGGCGCTTCTTTGAGTGGGCGCTGGTCTTGCCACTGGCTGTGCCGGCCTATGTGATGGCCTATGTCTATACCGATTTCCTGCAGTTTGTCGGGCCGGTGCAGAGTGCCTTGCGCAATCTGTTCGGCTGGGAATTCGGTGATTACTGGTTTCCCGATATTCGTACCTTGCCCGGTGCGATCCTGATGTTCATTTGCGTGCTTTATCCCTACGTCTATTTGCTGGCCAGGGCAGCTTTTCTCGAACGGGCCAGCGGCATGCTCGAGGCGGCACGCACATTGGGCATGGGGCAATGGCGCGCTTTCTTTTTCGTGTCTTTGCCGTTGGCTCGGCCTGCCATCGTGGCTGGTGTTGCACTGGCGTTGATGGAAACGCTGGCCGATTACGGAACGGTGGCTTATTTTGCGGTCAACACGTTTACAACCGGCATTTATCGCGCCTGGTTTTCGTTGGGTGATCGGGTTGCCGCAGCACAACTCGCGGCAATGCTGCTGGGCTTTGTCCTTTTCCTGCTGATGGCCGAGCGGATTTCCCGCGGCCGCGCGCGTTATCACAATACGACCGGCCGCAATCGGCCAATGGCTGGCGCACGGCTCCGCGGCATCAAGGGATTTGCCGCGCTAAGTGCTTGTGCGCTGCCCTTGCTGCTGGGCTTTGTCCTGCCGGCTATCTTGCTGCTCAAGATGGCATTTACCGATGGGGATGCCCAGTTTGGCGAACGTTTTCTGATCCTCTCCCGCAATAGCTTCCTGCTGGCTGGTACGACGGCGGTGATCGGGGTCTTGCTGGCTTTGCTGCTGGCTTATGGTGCGCGCTTGTCCAAGACTTCTTTTTCGGCCGGGCTCAATCGTCTGGTTGGTCTGGGTTACGCGGTGCCGGGGGCGGTGATTGCCGTTGGGGTGCTGATTCCGGTGACACGACTGGATCATTGGCTGGCCGGTCAGTGGGCACTATGGTTCGGTAGCAATCCGGGACTTTTGCTGACCGGGGGTATCGCTGCACTGATTTATGCCTACCTGGTGCGTTTTCTTGCGGTTGCACTGCATACCGTGGAGTCGAGTCTGGCCAAGATTACGTCCAGCATGGACGACGCTGCGCGCAGTCTCGGGCTCGGGCAGAGTGAGACCTTGCGTCGGGTACATACGCCCTTGTTGCGCGGTAGTTTGCTGACGGCTGGCCTGCTGGTCTTCGTGGATGTGATGAAAGAATTGCCAGCAACGCTGGTTATGAGACCATTCAACTTTGACACGCTGGCGACGCAGGTCTATACGCTGGCATCAGATGAGCGGCTGGCTGAGGCATCAACGGCTTCTTTGGCGATTGTGGCAGTTGGTTTGTTGCCGCTGATTTTGCTCTCGCGCCAGATTTCTGCGTCGCGCCGCGCCTGATCCTGATTGGCCGAGCCCGCTATTTTTTCTGATCAATATCAGGGAGCAGGGGTTTTACAGAGCCATCGGCAACCGGGGCTTTTTCCCAAGCTCCCTTATTGCGTTCAAAATCGATATTCAGAACATTGGTGTCCACGCCATAGACGCCCTTGAGTTCAATTTGTTCGAATACCTGCGAGGGTGCCGCGGGGGCGTCGTATTCGATCACATTGTCGTGCTTTATGGGGGGGGATTGGCGAATTTCGGGTTTGCTGTCTTTCCGGACGGGGATTGCGACAAATTCCAGGCCTTGCTCAAGCTCCTCGGCACGTATTGATTGTTCTGATGAAATTTCTTGCGCACGTTTGAATAGTTCCGGAGGTATTTCTAGATCAAACGGGATTTGTGCGTGCTTGGACAGCAGAAGCGCAACAACTTCCGTGTGCCCTGCCCGCAAGGCGAGTCTTACCGGAGCGCCTGGGCCATCGGCAGTCACTGCATTGATGTCCGCGCCTCGTGCCAGCAGCGTTCGAATGATCGGAACGTTGCCTGAGAAGCAAGCCGTGCGCAGTGGCAGGCCGTGGTAGCCGTGAATGTCAGCTTCTTCAATGTTGGCGCCGTCATCCAGCGCGGCAATAACCCGATCAATGCTGTTGGCCCGAATTGCACCAATCAATGCGCTAGCGCCAAAGCTACTTTCTCCCATGTTTTCCTTCCTTGCAATAGTAGGATTTTATGGGATGCAGATCGCTTTGGCGAGGGTGAAAATCAGTGATTACTTGAAGCCTGCACGATCGAAAATCATTTGCGCCTTGACTTGATACATGGCAAGGCTGTTGACTGGCAACTGGTCGGCCTTGAATTTGCCAAGCTTCGTCAGTGCCGGATTGTCTACTTTTGCCGACTCGACAACCGGCCATTCATTATTGCCATCGGCAAAATAGCGCTGTGCCTGATCTGATGCGAGGTATTCCAGGAACTTGATGCCAGCTGCCTTGTTCGGGGCGTATTTCAGGATGCCACCGCCGGAAACGTTAATGTGGGCGCCAGTCGACGTTTGGTTAGGCCATACGACACCAATTTGTTCCATGATTTTTTGATCTTCCGGCTTGGTTGACCGCATTAGTCTTGCGACATAGTAGCTGTTGGTTATGGCAACGCCACATTCTCCCGCCGCTACCGCCTTGATTTGGTCGGTATCGCCACCCTTCGGGGCGCGGGCAAAGTTGCTGACCATGCCGCGTGCCAGTTCTTCAGCCTTGGCTTCGCCTTCATGTGCAATGATCGAGGCGAACAGGGAAAGGTTATAGGGGTGGGAGCCTGAGCGCGAACAGACTTTGCCTTTTAGCTTCGGGTTGGCCAAGTCTGCATAATTTTGCACATCAACTGCCTGAATTCGTGCCTTGTTATAAACAATCATGCGTGCGCGGGTTGAAAAAGCGGCCCATTCTGCCGTGCGCAGATGGCTGGGTATCCTGTTTTCCAGAAGTTTTGACTGGAGAGGGGCAAACAGTCCTAATTCCCGTGCTTTGGCCAAGCGTGAGGCATCAACCGTAAGCAAGACGTCTGCCGGGCTGTTGCTGCCTTCATTCCGGATGCGCTCCAGAAGTTCATCTTCCTTGCCCTCAATGCGGTTGATCTTGATTCCGGTCTGTTTGGTGAAATCCGCATAAAGTGCATCATCGGTTTGGTAGTGACGAGCCGAATAAAGGTTCAGCACTTTTTCCTGGGCGATGGCTGGCTGGAGGGCTGCAGTTAAAGACAGAGCAACAAGCGTGGCTTTCAACTTCATGGGAACTCCCGAGGTGGCGGTATGAGAATTGTTTCAGTTTACTTTATATTTTTTGTAATGAGAACTGTTATTGATTTTTGTAATAAAAAAACGGCCGTCAGGCCGTTGGTCTTTTGTTACTGACCTTCGATGATTCTGCGTGCGCCATTGAAACGCGTCATCCAGTAACTGCTATTCATGTTTTCCACGCGAACTTCCGATCCTGCACGCGGGGCGTGCAGGAAATGGTTATCTCCCAAGTAGATACCAACGTGAGAGAAAGCGCGTCGCATGGTGTTGAAAAATACCAGATCACCCGGCTTCAACTGGCTTGCATCAATCTGTTCGCCTACCTGACTTTGTTCGCGTGCAGTACGTGGCAGGTAGGCGCCAATACTTTCCTTGAACACGGTTTGAACGAAGCTGCTGCAGTCGAGTCCGTTGTCGATACTGTTTCCACCCAGTTTGTAGCGCACGCCAACCAGCTTGAAGCCTTCAAGAATGACGTCCTGAGCTGCACTCGTATAGCGCTCGATGAAGGACATCGGGGCTTCCTGAGTGCGGTTCAGTTCTGTTGCGTGGCTGGTGCTCAGGCCACCGAAAGCTAGAACTGCTGCGGTTATTAGGGGAATAATTTTAAGACGCATAGTCGCGTAATTTATTTGAAATCTTCCTGACTGTAAAGCCGATTGGCTGCAAAGTCTGCTTTCGCCAGATAGAACTATGTTCATAATCCGTAATTATGAATACAATTTCAACACTGTTTAGCGAGGAGCACATCACTATGGATTCCTTCAAGGCGCTGCTGATAGAGGAACGCGAAGGCAAAGTCGGACATCGTTTTGTCGACATGGGTATCGAGGAGCTTGATGCGGGCGAGGTGCTTATTCGTGTCGCCTATTCGAGCATCAATTTCAAGGATGCCTTGGCTGCGACAGGTGCCGGGAAAATCATCCGGCGATTTCCATGTGTCGGTGGCATCGATCTTTCCGGAACGGTGGTTGAAAGTACCAATCCCCGTTTCAAGGCAGGTGACCCGGTCATTGCCACCAGTTTTGACATAGGGGTCGCACACCACGGGGGTTATGCAGAGTTTGCCCGTGTGCCAGCGGATTGGGTGGTGCCCTTGCCGGTCGGATTGAGTCTTTACGAGTCGATGATTCTGGGGACCGCCGGTTTTACCGCCGCCCTGGCAATCGTTCGCATGGAAGAAAATGGCCTTTCTCCTGAGAAAGGGGCTGTCATCGTGACTGGTGCTACCGGGGGGGTAGGCAGTTTGGCCGTGGATATGTTGGCGCATCGGGGTTACCGGGTTGTCGCGCTGACTGGCAAGGAGAGCGAGTCCGGTTATCTGCGGAGTTTGGGGGCTTCGGAAGTGATGTTGCGTCAGGATCTCGATCTGGCAAAAATTCGGCCACTTGATCGGGCGCGCTGGGCTGGGGCCGTCGATAATCTGGGCGGCGACGTACTGGCGTGGATTGCCAGCACAATGGAGCAGGGTGGGACGATTGCCAGCATCGGTCTGGCTGCCAGCATGTCATTGAATACGACTGTGGCCCCGTTCATTTTGCGCGGTGTTTCCTTGCTTGGCGTGGACTCCGGTTATATCCGGGAGCCGTATCGCACAGGAGTCTGGCAGCGTTTGGCGGGCGATCTGAGGCCGCCTCACTTGGCAGATATGGCGCGTACCATCGCACTTGCCGATTTGCCTGCGGCTTTTGAAGAATATATTGCAGGGCGTGCCAAGGGGCGGGTTGTTGTAGCTGTGGCCGGGAGTTGAGGTGCCGGATCTGCCCCGTATCCTGATTGTAGATAAGGCGAAATCGAACCGAGCCGCGCTGATTCAGCATCTTGCATTGCATTACGACGTGCGGGAGGCTGAAGATGGTGATGCGGCTTGGGAGGCGCTTGTTCTTGACCAGTCGATACGGGCAGTTGTATCCGACCTTCTGATTCCAAAAATGGGCGCTTACCAGTTGGTCGAGCGTTTACGTTCTTCCCGTCTCCGCCATTTGCAACAAATGCCCTTTGTCCTGGTTTTAGACGAAGGCGCTGAAGAAGAGCGTAGTAGAGCGCGCACGCTCGGTGTTTCTGACTTTATTGGTAACTGGTCTGGTGGCGGCGAGTTGTTGTCCAGACTAGGTAATTTGCTGCTATTGCCGCAGGCTCGGGCGGCCACGGATCAAGGTCGTGAGCATATGGTGCATGACCCGGTCAGTGGTTTGTTTACCCGTAAATACCTTGAGTTGCAGGCAGCGCAGGCTTTGTCGCATTCCGCCCGGCATGGCATTGACGTCAGCGTGATGGTCATTGGCTTCGATTCGTATGCAAGGCTATGCGAAATGCTTGGTCCGGTGATGGCGGATGAGGTGGGTACTCGTTTCACCAAAATGCTCACCGCCAAGGTGCGACAAGAGGATAGCCTGGGGCATCTGGCTTCGGGGCAGTACGCAGTAGTTTCTCCCGGAACGGCACTGACTCACTGTGGCAGTTTTGCCGAGCGCGTTCGACAAGCTGTTGAAGTATCCAAGGTGACGGTGAAGGGCCAAGCTTTTTCGTTGACTGTCAGTATTGGTCTTGCCGGTGTGCCTGCTGATCGGGTGACGTCGGCTGGGGCACTGCTTGATCTTGCTGGGCAGCGCATGAAACTGGCGATGGCGGCCGGTGGGAATCGGACGGAAGCTGGTGGTTCGCTACCGGCGGTCAAACCGATTTCTTTGGCGCATGCGCTGGAGTTGCTTGAAGCGAATCGGGCCGAGCAGGTAGTGCCGCATCTTGATGTCTTGTTGGCCCAATTGATGCCGCTGCTTGCTTTGATGGATAAGGAATTGGACTTGACTCTGCCGGTGGCGGAGCTTGAGCGTTATTTGGGCGAACGGAAACCAAAGCAAAAATAATCCGTTCATTCGTTTGGTGTGCAGGAAATCATCATTTTTAGAGGACGTTTTATGGCGACTTACAAGGAATTTCATCAGTATTCGATTGAACAACCCGATGCGTTCTGGACCGAGCAGGCCCAGCTTGTCGATTGGAAAGAGCCGTTTACCCAGGTTTGCGATTTTTCGCGCCCGCCATTTGCCAAATGGTTCGTCGGCGGCAAGATCAATCTCTGTCACAACGCGATTGATCGTCATGCAGCGAAGCGCCCGAACGACGATGCCCTGATTTTCGTGTCGACGGAAACTGACGAGGAAAAAATTTATTCCTTCGCCGAGTTGCAGGCCGAAGTCGAGCGCATGGCAGCAATTTACAAAAGTTTGGGTGTAAAGAAGGGTGATCGTGTCCTGATTTATATGCCGATGATTCCACAAGCTGCATTTGCCATGTTTGCCGCTGCACGTATCGGTGCGATTCACTCGGTGGTGTTTGGTGGTTTTGCCTCTGGATCGTTGGCTACTCGCATTGACGATGCCAAACCAACACTGATCGTTTCTTCCGACGCCGGCATGCGTGGCGGGCGTGCCGTTCCTTATAAGCATTTGCTGGATGAAGCAATCGATTTGGCTGAGCACAACCCAGCCAAGGTATTGATGATTGATCGTGGTCTGGACAAGGAATTCAACAAGGTCGCTGGCCGTGACGTCGACTATGCAGCGCTGCGTGCGGAGCACATGAACGCACGCGTTGAGTGCGAGTGGCTGGAGTCTTCCGATCCGTCGTACATCCTTTATACCTCGGGTACGACAGGAAAGCCGAAAGGTGTGCAGCGCGATACTGGTGGCTATGCGGTGGCGCTGGCATCGTCGATGAAGCATATTTATTGTGGTGGTGAAGGCGAGACCTTTTTCTCGACCTCGGATATCGGCTGGGTCGTCGGTCACTCCTACATCATCTACGGTCCGTTGATCGCCGGCATGGCGACGATCATGTACGAAGGCACGCCGTTGCGCCCGGATCCGGGTATCTGGTGGCAGATCGTCGAGAAGTACAAGGTTTCCGTGATGTTCTCGGCACCGACTGCCGCTCGCGTGCTGAAGAAACAGGATCCGGCCTACATGCACAAGTACGACCTGTCGACCTTGAAGCATGTGTTCATGGCCGGCGAGCCGCTCGATCAGCCGACGCACGAATGGTTCCAGAACGAACTGGGGCGCCCGGTCATCGACAACTACTGGCAGACCGAGACCGGTTGGCCGATGCTGGCCGCCTTGCACGGTGTCGAAAAGACGCCGATCAAGTTCGGTTCGCCGAGTTTTCCGGTCTACGGCTACAACCTGAAGATTTTCCGCGAGGACGGTTCCGAATGTGGTGCCAACGAGAAGGGCATCGCTGCGGTCATTCCGCCGCTGCCACCCGGCTGCCTGTCTACTGTCTGGGGTCAGGACGATCGTTTCGTCAGCACCTATTTCACGCTGTTCAAGGAGCCGCTGGTTTATTCCTCCTACGACTGGGCGATCAAGGACGACGACGGGTATTTCACCATCCTCGGCCGTACCGACGACGTGATCAACGTGGCTGGCCATCGTCTGGGGACGCGTGAAATCGAGGAGGCCATCCAGAACCATGCGGCAATTGCCGAAGTGGCCGTGGTTGGTGTCGAGGACAAGCTCAAGGGGCAAGTGCCGATGGCTTTTGCTGTGGTCAAGGACGCCACCCGGGTAGCGACGCCGGAACTGGTCAAGGCGCTGGAGAAGGAAGTGTTTTCGACCGTCGATGGCATTCTTGGTGCGATCGGCCGGCCGGCCCGCGTGCATTTCGTTACCGGTCTGCCGAAGACCCGTTCCGGCAAGATGCTGCGCCGCTCCCTGCAAGCCTTGGCCGAAGGCCGTGACCCGGGCGACCTGACGACCATTGAAGATCCGTCTACGCTGGAGCAGATCAGGAACGCCCTGGCCAGTTGATTTTTCTGTCAGGTCCACGCAAAAACCCGCCGCTTCAGCCCCGGCGGGTTTTTTTTCTACATGTCTTTGTAAGAATTTACCGTGAGGCAGGGTGCTAAAATCGCGGTCCGCCTGATTTAGCGATGATGCCTAGCAATGATTTATGAAACCGTAGCTGCGGTCGACCTCGGTTCTAACAGTTTTCGCCTGCAAGTCGGGCGGGTTGTCGATGATCAGATTTATCCACTCGATTCGCTCAAGGAGCCGGTCAGGCTGGCTTCGGGGCTGACTACGGAAAAGCTCCTTGATAGCGAAGCGCAGGAGCGTGCGTTGGTTGCTCTGCGCCGGTTTGGTGAACGTTTGCGTGGGCTGGATCGCGGGGCCGTGCGGGCGGTTGCGACAAACACCATGCGGGTCGCCAAAAATGTCGGTGAGTTTTTGCCGCAAGCTGAAGAGGCGCTGGGTTTTCCCATTGAGGTCATTGCCGGCCGCGAAGAAGCGCGACTGATCTATCTCGGGGCTTCGCATTCCTTGCCGAGTGCAGCGCACAAACGCTTGGTGGTCGATATCGGCGGGGGGTCGACCGAGTTCATCATTGGCAAACGTCACGACCCGCAGTTGATGGAGTCGCTTTATATGGGCTGCGTCAGTTTCACCATGCGCTATTTTCCTGGTGGCAAGGTGGACAAGCGCCGGTTGCGTGAAGCGCAGATTGCGGCAGCCAAGGAAATTGAGTTGATTGCCCACGACTATCAGCGGATGGGCTGGAAAGAGGCGGTGGGCTCTTCCGGTTCGGCGCGTGCCATCGCCGATATCCTGGAAATGAATGAGATGAATCCGGGCGGGGAAAGTGGAATTACCCGTGTTGGTCTGGAACGATTATGCGCCATGCTGATCAAGGCAGGCTCAGCTGATGCGCTCGATTTACGTGGGGTCAAGGGGGATCGGATGCCGGTGCTGCCTGGTGGTATCGCCATCATGTCGGCTGTTTTCGAAGAGCTTGATCTTGAGCGCATGACTTATGCTGATGGCGCCTTGCGTCTTGGTGTGCTTTACGATCTGCTTGGGCGTTTCCATCATCACGATATGCGTGATGCAACGGTGGCGCATTTTCGCCGACGCTATCAGGTTGAGCGCGATCAGGTCGAGCGGGTAGAGGCTGCGGCCATGTCCGCGCTGACGCAGTTAAGTGCCGGGGCGCCGGATGAAAGCGATGTCCATTTCTTGTCCTGGGCATGCCGGCTTCACGAAATTGGTATTTCGGTTGCACATAATGCCTACCACAAACACGGTGCCTATATTTTGACCTATGCCGATATGCCGGGTTTTTCCAAAAAGGATCAGGCAAGATTGGCCATGCTGGTGCTCGGGCATCGCGGCAAATTGGAAAAGCTCGGGGCGCTTCCTGCGGTCGACAGTCTATGGACGCTGGTTTTCTGCTTGCGACTGGCCGTTGGATTGCATCGTACACGTGATGACCGGGCACTTCCCGCTTGGCGGGTGTCGTCCACCGGGCGCGGCTTCTTGCTTGAATTGCCCGATGAGTGGTTGGCAGAGAATCCTTGGACTGCTGCCGCCTTGGGGGAAGAAGCGGTTATCTGGAGGCAGATTGGCCGGGAGTTTTTGGTCCGCCCGCTGAATTGACTAGGCTAATCAGGGATTCCGTTTGCGCGGCAAGCCCTGTTTAACTGGATATTATCCGTTCAGCGATGCGCTGCTTCAGGTCGCCCAAGTTATCGTCAAACGGGGCGTAGTGCATTAGCGACAAGCCAAATACGCAAGCGTAAAGCAGCAGGCTGCGACTCTTGGCTTCAGCATCCGACATTCCCGCGGTGACGAATAGTCGGCGGGTGCATTCCAGTCGGTAGAGGTCGACGGACTCGACGATTGCTGCTGCCCGAGTGTCGTGACGCGCCCAGTCGCGGACGGCCAGTTCGATTGACATGCCCTTGCGGTTGCGACTGGCCCCGTACACTTCGATCACGTAATGCAGTTGTTCTAGTTCGCGCCCAGCCAGGCCGGAGGTTGTCTTTTCGATGTCGCGGATGCGACCCTCGCGCCAGCGTTCAAGAATTGCATCAAGCAGGGCTTGACGGTCCTTGAAGTGCCAGTAGAAACTTCCTTTTGTTACGCCGCAGCGTTTTGCCAGCACTTCAACGCGCAATCCGGCAACGCCTTCCTTGGCCAAGACGTCAATTGCCGTATCAACCCATCGTTCGGGGTCAAGTTGAGTGCGTGTCACGGCAGCCTTGCCGGTGGCACGGAGACGCGGAGTTTTTTCAGGGGGCTTGACAGTTTTATTTTCCATACGCTACCGTATGCTTTTCCATACGACACAGTATGGAGATTGTGCGGTTTGGCAAGTCGTCTGTCAAACGCCGATTGTTTCTAAAAATACTGACCGATAAAAGGAGATGCTTGTGAAAATTCTCGTTCCCGTTAAACGGGTGGTGGACTACAACGTCAAGGTTCGGGTCAAGGCCGACGGTTCCGGTGTCGATCTGGCTAATGTGAAAATGAGCATGAACCCTTTTGACGAGATTGCCGTCGAAGAGGCTGTCCGTCTCAAGGAAGCGGGGATCGCGACCGAGGTGGTCGTGGTTTCCTGTGGCCCGGCGGCTTGTCAGGAGACCTTGCGTACGGCCATGGCAATCGGTGCCGATCGTGGCATTCTGGTCGAGAGTGATGTTGAATTGCAGCCGCTGGCTGTTGCCAAGCTGCTGAAGGCGCTGGCGGATAAAGAGTCGCCGCAGTTGGTGATTTGCGGCAAGCAGGCCATCGATGATGATGCCAATCAGACCGGTCAGATGCTGGCTGCGCTTGCTGGTTGGCCGCAGGCTACCTTTGCTTCAAAGGTCGTGTTGGCGGATGGCAAGGCAACGGTGACGCGTGAAATCGACGGTGGTCTGGAGACGCTTCAGTTGTCTTTGCCGGCTGTTGTTACGACAGATCTGCGTTTGAATGAGCCGCGCTATGCAACCTTGCCCAATATCATGAAGGCGAAGAAAAAGCCGCTCGAAACCGTCAAGCCGGAAGATCTTGCGGTCGACGTTACGCCGCGCCTGAAAACCCTGAAAGTGGTCGAGCCGGCCAAACGCTCCGCTGGTATCAAGGTGGCTGATGTGGCCGATCTGGTGAATAAACTGAAGAACGAAGCGAAGGTGATCTGACATGACCATTCTCGTAATTGCAGAACACGACAACAAGAGCCTCAAGGCAGCTACCCTGAATACCGTTGGTGCAGCATCCAGGATCGGTGGGGATATTCACGTCCTGGTAGCTGGTGCCAACTGTGCTGAAGCCGGCAAGTTGGCTGCTGTGCTACAGGGGGTTGCCAAGGTTTTGCTTGCAGATGCCGGGCACTATGAAGCCCAAACAGCAGAGAATCTGGCTGCGCTGGTGGTGGCAAATGCCGCGACTTACTCGCATATTCTTGCGCCGGCGACGACCTTCGGCAAAAACCTGTTGCCACGTGTTGCCGCCTTGCTTGATGTGGCGCAGATTTCCGAAATTACCGGTGTCGAGTCGGCTGATACATTTGTCCGTCCAATCTATGCCGGAAATGCGATGGCCACCGTGCAGAGCTCTGATTCCACCAAGGTCATTACCGTGCGTACAACCGCCTTTGATGCTGTTGCTGATGGCAATAATGCACCAGTGGAGGCGCTGGCGGCGCTTGCAGATAATGGCCTGACGCAGTTGCAAGGGCGTGAGCTGACCAAGTCGGAGCGTCCCGAATTGGGGGCGGCAAAAATCATTGTGTCCGGTGGTCGCGGCCTAGGCAGTGGTGAAAATTATCATAAGTTGCTGGAGCCTCTGGCTGACAAGCTTGGTGCGGCTTTGGGGGCCAGTCGTGCTGCGGTCGACGCGGGTTTTGTGCCAAATGATTACCAGGTCGGTCAAACGGGCAAGATTGTTGCCCCGCAACTTTATCTGGCAATCGGTATCTCCGGCGCAATTCAGCATTTGGCGGGGATGAAGGATTCAAAGGTGATTGTTGCTGTTAACAAGGATCCGGATGCTCCTATTTTCCAGGTGGCTGATTATGGTTTGGTGGCCGATTTGTTCGAAGTGGTGCCGCAACTGGAGGCGGCGCTCGGCTAAAATGGCCGGGTGAATCTGACAGATAACCTGCTGGGCGAAATGTGGTACTGGGTGGCTTGGGGCGCCTGGCTTCCGCTTTTCGCCCGTAGCATTTGGTTGGCGCCATGGCGGCGCTTGGCTGATTCCGAGCAGTCCAACGTCTGGTTCGGCATGGTCGTCGTGCTGATTTTGCTCTGGAGTCTCAAGGCTGGTGTAAAACCCGGCTTGTCACTGCATCTGCTGGGGGCAAATTTATTTACCCTGGTTTTTGGGCCGCATCTCGCGTTTGTCGGACTGTGTCTGGTGCTTTTCGGGATTACGCTGAATGGTGCCGCCGGTTATTTTTCTTATGCTACCAATGCGATCTTGCTGGCAGGGGTAGGGGTTTTTTTGAGTCACCAGCTATTTCGTCTGTTGTCTGGCGCACTGCCCAAGCATTTTTTTGTCTATATATTCGTAAATGGTTTTCTTGGCGCGGCCCTCGCCATGGTTGGTGTTGGCATCGTCTCAACGATTGTTCTGGCGCTGGCTGGTGCTTATGCTTGGGATTACCTGATCGAAGAGTATTTCCCTTATTACTTCCTTTTGGCCTTTTCTGAGGCTTGGCTGTCCGGTATGGTCGTCACGCTATTGGTTGTTTATCGCCCTCAATGGGTTGGAACATTCGACGATAACAGTTATCTTTCCGGTAAATAGCTCCGCAGCATTGTTTTTGCTTAACCCCGTCTAGAGATTATTCGTTGATTCAAAACCGTTTTTCTTTTCTCCTTGGTTTTTTCCTGCTCGTCATTTCAGGAGCGGCGTCAGCCATTGGGTTGGGAGAGTCGGGTGGGGCGGCAGTTTTGGGAAGTCGCTTGGCGTTGACGATTGATCTTTTGGGGGCAGAGAAAATGCTTCCTGAGGCGGCCTGTTTCAGGGTGGTTAAACCAAGAGGCAACGATGACTTGCCTTGGTTGAAGCAGGCAAGCTTCAATGTTCGATCCGGAAGTCAGCCTGTGCTTGAGGTTCGGACAACTGAGGTTTTGCGCGAGCCGATCATTCAGTTGGCTATCCAGTTATCTTGTGGTCATGAGGTTTATCGCGAGTATACCTTGCTTGCCTCTCCGCCTTCAGGGGCTTCTCCGTCGCCTGTGCCGGTTGAGTCGGTGCTGCAAAAGCCCAAAAGGGAAAATGAAAGCTCGATGCTTCGTCGCATCAAGCCCGTTTCCGGTGATGGGCGCGGCTTGCCAAAATTGCCGCCCAAGCTTCCGGTTGTTGTGCCTGTTGCTGAGCCTTTATCTGATCGTTTGTTGCTTTCTGCTGACGATCTGACGACAGAGTCTTCGTTGCGTTTGTCTACCGTGCTTGGTCAGGGGTTTGTTGCTGGCGAAGCACTGGGCGAGGCGCAGCGTGAAATCCTGCGTCTGGAGTTTCGTATCCTGATGGCGTTGCATGAGCAGGCAAGTGGGCAGCTCAACGCGGCGGAGAGGTTGCGTCATGCTGAGACTGCTCTGGAGGACTTGCAGGGCAAGACATTGAAATTGACAGACCGTGCTTCGGTGAATCTTGTGGAGAAGGCCGATGCGCTACCGTTGGCTGACGTAGAGCTTACCGGGGCAGCCAAAAAATCTCAGTCGGCATTGCTTCTCGAAGAGGGGTTTTTCTCCGGTTGGATTTTTTATGGAATGCTGCTTGGTGTTTTTCTCGGGCTTGGTGCTTGGCTGTTCTGGCGTAATTATCGTGAGTATGAAAATCGGCAGGCTCAAGCTGATCAGGCACCTGAGTTTTTTCCACCAATTTCCGATGTGCCGCTCAGTGATAAGTATGGAGAGGGCGCGGAGCTGGATCTGAGTCTGGAGCCGGTAAGCCCAGGTGTTTCGGTCAAAATGGATGTGGAGTTGGATGGGGGTGGGGATGCCGTGCTCGAGCATGTCAAACCAACAGACTCATCTGCTCGGCTTGTTGAGGCAACGGTTGACGAGCATTTTGAGGCTAATCCCGTGATGGAGTTGGCTGACATCATGCTTTCCTTTGGTCGCGTAAAGGGGGCGGCGCAGGCGCTGCAGGAGTATGTCGATAACAATCCGCAAGAGGCTTTGCAGCCTTGGATGCGCTTGATGGATGTTTATCGCCTGGCCGGTATGCGGGAAGAATTTGCCAAGGTGGCGGCTGATCTGAATAAGTATTTCAATGTTGAAGTCCAGTCTTGGGAGATGGTCGGTGATGGGACTTCGGTCGACTTGGTACTGGATTCGGGTGAGGGGGGGGGCGGGCACAGCTCGTCTGCGCCGGCGGTGCGAGGGCTGGAAGACATGCCTCGTATCATCAGTAGCATCGTCCGTATGTGGGATTCGGAAGATGTGGTCGGTTATATGTATGAGTTGTTGCGTGACAATCGTGGTGGACAACGGCAGGGGTTTTCCGCTTTTGTGGCTTCCGAAATCTTGTTTTTAATTGAACTCAAGGAAACTGCCAACCGGATGAGTCGCGAGCTTGAGAGGCGGGGCGAGCATCCTGTCCTGCCGGTGTGAGTTCGCCCGTGTGTTGGTGGCGTCTGTAAGTGCGGGTAGTGTCATTTCCCAATTTGTTTTCTGAAAGAGCCAAATCGGTGTTATAGTTTTGGGCTTTTCCACCTTGCCCTACCGCTAACGCATGACGGGGGGTTCATCCCAAAAGGAGTTTGCATGCGCCATTATGAAATCTGCTTTATCGTCCATCCGGACCAAAGCGAACAAGTGCCCGGCATGGTCGAGCGCTATCGCGCCATCGTTACCGCCAAGGGTGGTTCGGTACATCGTCTGGAAGACTGGGGTCGTCGTCAATTGGCCTACCCGATCCAGAAGATCCACAAGGCACATTATGTGCTGATGAATATCGAGTGCGACGGCGAAACGCTGGGCGAGCTCGAGCATTCCTTCAAGTTCAATGATGCTGTGTTGCGTCACCTGACCGTCAAGATGAAGGCTGCAGTGACGACACCTTCCCCGATGATGAAGGAAGAAAAGTCGAAGTCCCTGCTGGCTGGCGAAACCGAGGCTGTTGCCGAAGTCGCAGCTGCCTGATCCGGTTTTCACGGGACGTAGCGTACTGAACTGCATCACGCTCTCTGGTAGCTTGGTCGAGCGCAAACCATTGCGCTACACACCTGCAGGCATACCGGTCAGTGAAGGGCGACTGCAACATCAATCGACACTGCTTGAAAATAAAGCTGAACGTTTGGTGGAAGTGGAAATGGCAGTTGTTGCCTTGGGTGATGTGGCTCGCTGGCTGGAAGCGGCACCGTTAGGTGGTTTATTGCGAATCGAAGGATTCATTGCCGCCCGGGGTCGCAACAGCAGAACGCCTGTGATACACGCCAACACTATCGAATATTTGGAAGGAAACGAAAATGGCACGATTCTTCAAAAAGAAGATTGATGACAAGAAAAAGCGTCGCGGCAACAGCCTGTTCAAGCGTCGCAAGTTCTGCCGCTTCACGGCAGAAAAGATCGAACAGATCGACTACAAGGATGTTGATGTCCTGAAGGAATACATCCAGGAAAACGCCAAGATCATGCCGGCTCGTCTGACCGGTACCAAGGCCGGCTATCAGCGCCAGCTGGGCACCGCGATCAAGCGCGCCCGCTTCCTGGCCCTGCTGCCTTACACCGACAACCATCAATAATTTCCGGGGAGACGAAACATGCAAATCATTCTGCTCGAGAAGGTTGTTAACCTGGGTAACCTGGGTGACGTGGTCAAGGTCAAGGACGGTTACGCCCGTAACTTCCTGATTCCGCAGCGTATGGCCAAGCGTGCTACGCCGGCTGCCATGGCTGAGTTCGAAGTGCGTCGTGCCGAACTGGAAAAGGCTGCTGCCGAGAAATTGGCTGCTGCCCAGGAGCTTGCCGAGAAGATGAACGGTACTGCCGTTTCTGTTGCTCGCAAGGCTGGTATGGACGGTCGTCTGTTTGGTTCCGTGGGTAATGCTGACGTCGCTGAGGCACTGAAGGCTGCTGGTTTCAGTATCGACAAGTCTGCCATCCGTATGCCGGACGGCCCACTGAAGGCGATTGGCGAGTTTCCGCTTGATGTTGCCCTGCACACCGATGTGCTGGCCAATATTACGGTTGCCGTTTCGGCCGAGTAATTTTCGGGCTGTTGGGTCCGTATGAAAAGGCCTCGCAATTGCGAGGCCTTTTGCTTTTTTACTGCGGGATTGTTGTCGATGGATGGTGGGTAGGGTGCGGGCTGGTCAATTCTCCGGGTTTTTGCGACTTTCTCTGTGGCACAATCAGCTCCCCTTGCTTTTGTTTTTTTCCATGAAATTTGCCCTCTCGCTTATTGCGCTGATTATCGCCGCGCTGGTTCTTCCTTTCTTTTTGCCTGTTTCGGGTAAGCAGGAGGGTATTGACCCAAATGTCAATTTGCCTTGGCAGATTGACCTTGATGGGCAGGGAGGGAGTCGTGTTTTTGGTGTGCGGCCCGGGCTGGATACATTGGCTGAGGTGCGTGCGGTATTGGGTGGTGATGCTGAGGTCGCCATTGTTGCTGCGCCGGATGAGGTTGGCTCATTGGAGGCCTATTATGCTCAATTGCCTTTGGGTTTTGTTTTGGCCAAGGTGATTCTTACGGTCGACGCTTCTCCGGAGCTGATTGTTGCGATGCGCGATCGGGCCTTGAAGGCCGAGCACATGGAGAGTACGACGCGAAAAATTCGTTTGCATCCGGATGATCTGATTCTGGCGGAGCGCTTGCCGGTTAAGGCAATTAGTGTGATACCTACCGTAAATCTTGATGAGGCGACTGTTTTGCAGCGTTTTGGTCCGCCAGGAGAGCGTTTGTTGGTATCGGAAAAGCGCGTCCATCTGCTTTATCCGGAGAGAGGGCTGGATGTTGTGGTTGATGCGGATGGTAAAGAGTTGTTGCAATATGTTGCCCCGCGTCATTTTTCCCTGCTGCGCGAGCCTTTGCTTAAGTCTTCCGTTGGGCAGTGAGGCGGGTGTGTCCCGTGCTTATCTGCTAAAATCTCCCGTTTTTCAACTGACTAGCTTTTTCGGAGCAATCACATGGCTATAGAGCGCACCCTTTCCATTATCAAACCTGATGCAGTCAAGAAGAATGTCATCGGTCAGATCTATTCCCGTTTCGAAGGCGCTGGCCTGAAGGTCATCGCTGCCCGCATGACCTGGCTGTCCGAGCAGGAAGCTGGCCAGTTTTACGCCGTGCACAAAGAGCGTCCTTTTTTCAAGGATCTCGTCGAGTTCATGACTTCCGGTCCGGTGATGATCCAGGCTCTGGAAGGCGAGAATGCCATCCTGAAGAATCGCGAGCTGATGGGCGCTACCGATCCGAAGAAGGCTGACAAGGGCACTATCCGTGCTGACTTCGCCGAATCGATCGATGCCAATGCCGTACATGGTTCCGATGCTGCTGAAACCGCTGCCGTGGAAATTGCCTTTTTCTTTCCGGGCATGAACACCTATTCCGGCCGTTAATTTTCCGCCGAAGCAGTACATCGCATGACCGTCAATCTGCTGGATTTTGATGCTGAAGGCCTGACTGCATGGTTTGCCGAGCAGGGTGAAAAACCCTTCCGGGCCAAGCAGGTCTTGCGCTGGATGCATCGTTCCGGTGTGGCGGACTTCGACGCCATGACCGACATTGCCAAGAGTTTGCGTGAAAAGCTCAAGGCGAGGGCGGTTGTGGCGCCACCCGCGGTGGTTTCCGACAAGCTGTCGGATGATGGAACGCGCAAGTTCCTGATTGATGTCGGGGGCGCCAATGCAGTCGAGACAGTGTTTATTCCCGAAGATGATCGTGGGACGCTTTGTATCTCCACGCAAGCAGGTTGTGCGCTCGATTGCGCCTTCTGTTCCACTGGCAAGCAAGGTTTTAACCGCAACCTGACGGTAGCGGAGATTATTGGTCAGCTCTGGCAGGCCAATAACGCACTTGGTGCGGTCCACGGTGATGAACGGATTATTTCCAATGTCGTCATGATGGGCATGGGCGAACCGCTCGCCAATTACGACAATACAATTACTGCGCTGCGCTTGATGCTTGACGACCATGCTTATGGTTTGTCGCGTCGGCGGGTGACGGTCTCCACCTCGGGCTTGGTGCCGGCGATGGACCGGTTGCGTGAGGATTGTCCGGTGGCGCTTGCCGTTTCCTTGCACGCGCCGAATGACAAATTGCGCGATGAGCTGGTGCCGATCAATCAGAAATACCCCTTGAAGTCCCTGATGGCGGCTTGTCAGCGTTATCTGGAAAAGGCACCGCGTGACTTCGTGACTTTTGAATACACGATGATGGCCGGCATCAATGACGGCGATGCACATGCACGTGAGTTGCTGGCCTTGGTCAGAGATGTGCACTGTAAATTCAATCTGATTCCCTTCAATCCTTTTCCTGGTTCGCCATTTCGGCGTTCGCCGGCTGATCGGGTACGGCGCTTTGCCGATATCCTGATCGAAGCCGGTGTTGTGACGACAACGCGCAAAACGCGTGGCGATGACATTGATGCAGCTTGTGGCCAGTTGGCTGGACAAGTTCAGGACAAGACCCGGCGTACTGCCGGCTTGGTGATTCCCATTCAGGAGCTCAGGACATGAAGTTGTTTTTACGGAAGCTCGGTTGTGGGGTCATCTTCGGGCTCATCATGGCTGTATCGTCAGCTTTGGCCCAGTATGACGCAGCAAATTTTGAACAAAATGGTCAAGTAGGCAACTCGGGCGAGGCTTCGGTTTCTGATCCACGCAGCCGGGCTAAAATCCATACTGAATTGGGCGCCTTGTACTTTCAGGCTGGTAATCCTGCTGCGGCACTCGAGCATCTGGCATTGGCGCTGGAAATCGACTCGCGTTTTCATCAGGCCAATAGCGTACGTGGTCTGGTCTACGCCTCGCTAAGGGAGTTTGCCAAAGCTGAGGCCGATTTTGCTCGCGCCTTGTCCCGTGCGCCGGATGATCCCGAGGTCAATAACAACTATGGTTGGTTTCTTTGCGAAACGGGTAAGGAAGCACAGTCCATCGCGTATTTTTTGAAGGCGCTGAAGGACCCATTGTATGAAACGCCGGATCGTGCTTATGCCAATGCGGGAAACTGTGCCCTGAAGGCTGGTGACCTGGATAAGGCTCAGGGGTATTTGTTACAGGCAATTCGCCTGTCTCGTGATGGTGCGGTGTCGGCACGCTTGGCGCTGGCAAACATATTTTACAAGCGCGGTATTTTTGCCGAATCACGCGTCTATCTAGGTGATGTATTGCGCATGATGGAGCCGCCAACAGCCGAAGCTTTGTGGCTCGGCTTGCGTCTGGAGCGCAAATTGGGCAACAAAGGTGCAGAGGGGGGATTTGCCGCTCAACTGCGTAGCCGTTACCCGACATCGAATGAATACCAGGAATTCCTCAAAGGTAATTTTGAATGAGTGAGCAGATCGATAATGAGCTTCCTGCAGAAGTGCCGGAAGCCATTGCAGAAATTCCTTCGGTCGGCGCTGCTTTGCGTGCCGCTCGAGAAGCTAAAGGTTTGCCTGTTGCCGATATTGCCAGGGCGCTCAAGTTGGGGCAGCGTCAGGTTGAAGCGCTGGAGCAAGATGAATGGTCTGGTTTGCCGGGAACAACATTCATTCGGGGATTTGTGCGTAATTATGCGCGTATGGTGGATATTGATCCGACGCCATTGATGCTCAGTCTCGATGCTTTGTTGACGAAACCGGTCGATACCTTGAAGGTGTCAGACACCGCGCCGGCGCCGATAAGTACATCTTCTCGTTCCAGGGATGGTTTGGTAGTGGGGGTTGGTGCTGCGATGCTGGTGCTTGCCGCACTGGGGTATTTTTTGTTGCCAAATGACCTCAGCGAATTGCGATTGAGTATTCAACGGTTGATTGACGGTGATGTCGCCGTGCAAACCGTTGGGCTCAGTCCTCAGCCTGTTCCGGCGCCTGCGCAACCGTCTCAAGAAGGTTTGTTTCCTCCTGGGGTGACGGCAAATCAGCTGATTGCACCGCAACTTCCGGGGGCTGTCAGCGTCGCTGAGTCAGCAGTTTCGCCTGCGCAGGAGCTTCAGCCTGTTGTTCAGCCGGCAGTGCAGCCGGAAAAATTACCTGGTCCGGCTCTGAATCCTCCGCAGTTGCGTTTCGTTGTAATGCAGGAGTCATGGGTGGAGGTTCGTGATCGTGATGGCGCTGTGGTTTTCTCACAACGCTTGTCGAGTGGTGCGGAGCAAGCGGTTTCCGGCAAGGGGCCTCTTTCGTTGGTGATCGGTTTTGCGCCGGGGGTTCGATTGTTCTCCTATGGCAAGGTGGTTGAACTGGCGCCGCACACCAAGGGCGATGTGGCTCGCCTGGTTCTGGAATAAACGAGGATGGCAGTGAACAAGCGCTCGACGCGCAGTTGTCAGATTGCGCATGTCAAACTGGGCGGCGATGCTCCCGTCGTCGTGCAGTCCATGACCAATACCGATACGGCGGACTATCTGGCAACTGCCATCCAGTGCGCCGAATTGTCACGTGCCGGTTCCGAACTGGTGCGCATTACGGTCAACTCTCCGGAAGCTGCTGCTGCCGTGCCGAAAATCCGTGAGCATCTCGACCGGATGAACTGCAATGTGCCGCTGATTGGAGACTTCCATTACAACGGTCATCGTCTGCTGCTCGATCATCCGGGCTGCGCCGAGGCGCTGGCCAAGTACCGGATCAATCCGGGTAATGTGGGGTTCGGCAAGAAGAAAGACGAGCAGTTCGCCCTGATGGTCGAGCTGGCCTGCAAGTACGACAAGCCGGTACGTATCGGCGTCAATTGGGGTAGTCTCGATCAGGAATTGCTGGCCCGGATCATGGATGAAAACTCGCGTCGACCGCAGCCGCTGGATGCGAACGAGATGATGCGCCACGCGATGGTGACGTCGGCCCTCGAATCTGCCGCCAAGGCGGAGGAAGTTGGCCTGGCCGGTGAGAAGATCATCCTGTCGTGTAAGGTGTCGAGCGTGCAGGATTTGATCGCCATCTACCGCGAGCTGGCGCAGCGCGCCGATTACGCCCTGCACCTTGGCTTGACCGAGGCCGGCATGGGATCGAAGGGAATTGTTGCGTCGACCGCAGCATTGTCTGTTTTGCTGCAGGAAGGCATTGGCGACACCATCCGTGTGTCACTGACGCCGGAGCCGGGTGGTTCGCGTTCGCAGGAAGTGATCGTTGCCCAGGAAATCCTGCAAACCATGGGCCTGCGTGCTTTCACGCCGATGGTTGCGGCTTGTCCGGGGTGTGGGCGAACGACCAGCACCCTGTTTCAGGAGTTGGCTGGCGAGGTGCAGAACTTTGTTCGTGCCCGCATGCCGGAGTGGAAGCTTCATTACGACGGCGCCGAGAACATGACGCTCGCCGTCATGGGCTGCATCGTCAATGGTCCCGGCGAGTCGAAGCATGCCAACATCGGTATTTCTCTGCCGGGTACCGGCGAGGCACCGTCGGCGCCGGTCTATGAGGATGGTCAGAAGACCGTCACGCTGAAGGGCGACAATATCGCCAATGAATTCAAGGACATCATCGAGCGCTATGTCCAGCGCACCTACAAGAAGAAACTGCAAGCATGAGTCAAGCATTACAAGCCGTGCGCGGGATGAACGACATCCTGCCCAGCGAAGCCGCTTTCTGGGAGTTGTTCGAGGACACCATTCGTTCCTGGCTGAAAAGCTACGGCTACCAGCCGATCCGTATGCCCATCGTCGAGCCGACCCCGCTGTTCAAGCGCGCAATCGGCGAAGTCACCGATATTGTCGAGAAGGAAATGTATTCCTTCATCGACGGTTTGAATGGCGAGGCGCTGACCTTGCGTCCGGAAGGTACGGCCGGTTGTGTGCGGGCGGTGATCGAGCACAATCTGGCAGCCCGCCAGACCCAGCGTCTTTATTACATCGGCCAGATGTTCCGTCACGAACGGCCGCAGAAGGGGCGCTATCGCCAATTCCACCAGGTTGGTGTCGAGTCCTTCGGGATTGCCGGTCCGGACATCGATGCCGAAATGATCCTGATGGGCGCACGTCTGTGGAATGACCTGGGACTGGACGGGATCGAACTGCAAATCAACAGTCTTGGTCAGCCGGATGAACGCGCCCAGCATCGTGCTGCGTTGATTTCGTATCTGGAAGAGCATGCCGAAATTCTCGACGAAGAAGCCAAGCGTCGTCTGTATACCAATCCGCTGCGCATTCTCGATACCAAGAATCCCGCGCTGCAGGAGATGTGTGCGGCAGCACCCAAGTTGATCGATTATCTCGGCGAAGCCTCGATGGCGCATTTTGCCGGCGTGCAGCGCGTGCTGCGCGATGCCGGGGTGCCATTCACCATCAATCCGCGTCTGGTGCGCGGTCTGGATTACTACAACCTGACGGTTTTCGAATGGGTGACCGACAAGCTTGGTGCGCAGGGAACGGTTTGTGCCGGCGGTCGTTACGATGGTCTGGTCGAGCAGCTTGGCGGCAAGCCGACGCCGGCCTGTGGCTTCGCCATGGGGGTCGAGCGCCTGATTGCGCTGATCAAGGACTCGGGTGGTGAACCTGCTGCACCGGTTCCCGATGTCTACGTCGTGCATCAGGGCGATGCAGCGGCTCGTATGGCTTTCCGCGTGGCCGAAGGCTTGCGCGATCAGGGAATCGATACGCTGCTGCATTGCGGTGGCGGCAGCTTCAAGTCGCAGATGAAGAAGGCCGACGGCAGCGGTGCCAGTTTCGCGGTCATTATCGGCGACGACGAAGCGTCGACCGGAGAAGTTCAGCTCAAGGCCTTGCGTGAAGCAGGTGTGGAACAACGTAAACTGAAGGTTGATGAACTGGCCGAGGCCATCATCGATCACATGATTGATTCGGACGAAGAGGAATAAGCAGCATGGCGCATTACGACCTCGAAGAACAGGAACAGATCGATTCCCTGAAAACCTGGTGGAAGATGTACGGCAATCTGCTGACGTCGCTGATTTCCGCCGTCGCACTGGCTGTCGTCGGCTGGCAAGGCTGGAACTGGTACCAGAATAATGAGGCAGCCAAGGCCTCGTCGGTATTTTTGGTTCTTGAACAGGCTGTGCAGGCAGGGGATGCCCAGCGTATCAAGGCAACGGCCGGCGAGTTGACCGAGAAATTCGGGCGTAGCGGCTATGCCGGGCTTGGTGCGCTACTGGCGGCGAAGCATTCTTTTGATGCGGGCGATCTTAAAACGGCCAAGGTGCAATTGGCTTGGGTTGCCGAGAACTCCAAGGATGAGTTGCGTGATGTTGCGCGTTTGCGACTGGCTGGGGTGCAACTTGACGAGCAGGCCTACGATGAGGCGTTAAAGCAACTGAATGCGACACCAGCCCCGGCTTTTGCCGCGCGTTTTCTTGAACTGAAGGGTGATGTGCTGGCTGCTCAAGGCAAGAAATCCGAGGCTCGCGCATCGTATCAGGGGGCGCTCGACAAACTGAGTGAAAAAGCTGTGGGTGCCGGCCGTGAATTGCTGCAACAGAAGCTGGATAGTCTGGGAGAGTCGGCATGATACGCCGTTATTTTTTGCCAATTGGCTTGTTGTCCAGCGTTTTGTTGGCTGGGTGTTCGACGGTTTCGAGCACGCTGGATGCAATTAATCCATTTTCCAGCAGTAGCGCAAAAATTGCGCCTTTGCCGGCGTTGACCGCAACTGCCGAGGCACGAACCCTGTGGTCGGCAAGCGTAGGCAAGTCGGCCGACTATCTGTTCAAGCCAGCTGTTGTTGGCGATGTGGTTTATGTGGCCGATCAGAAGGGGGCGCTTTATCGCATGGAAGGCGGCAAGATCGTCTGGAAGGTCGATGCGGGTCAGAAGTTGTCGGCCGGCATCGGTGCGAATGGACAAATGCTGGTGGTCGGAACGGCCAAGGGGGCGGTTCTGGCATTTGCCGCTGATACCGGCAAGCCTTTGTGGCAAGCTCAGGTCAGCAGTGAAGTGCTGGCGGCTCCGGTTGTTGGGGATGAGGGAGTTGCGGTGCGCAGCGGCGATAATCGGGTTTTCCTGCTTGACGCACGCGACGGTACGCGTAAGTGGGTCTATCAACGACCTATGCCCGCACTTTCCATTCGCTCCACTGGTTCGCCGATTTTTGCTGACCGCTATCTGTTTGCCGGTTTTCCCGGCGGCAAGTTGGTTGCGCTTTCGCTGCAGAATGGTGCATTGATCTGGGAAGGGACGGTTGCTCAACCAAAGGGTACGACCGAGCTGGATCGTGTGGCTGATATCGTTGCTGCGCCGGTGATTGATGGTACGCAAATATGCGCGGTCGCTTTTCAGGGGCGGGTTGCCTGTTTTGACATGGGGCAGGGAGGGGCCATGATCTGGTCGCGCGATATTTCATCGGCTCGCGGCTTGGTGCTTGATGGCCGCTATCTGTACGTGACTGATGATCAGGATGTGGTCTATGGACTGGATCGCCTGACTGGCGGCAGCTTGTGGAAGCAGGATAAACTCAAGAATCGCGCAATTTCTGCACCAACAGTGCGGAGTGGCGTCGTAGCGGTTGCCGATGGCGAAGGTTACGTACATTTCCTGTCGCGTGAGGAGGGTGCGTTTGTGGCTCGCCATAAGACCGACGGGACTCCTATTCGTGTTCCGCCGCAGGTGCTGCGCGGCGCTTTCCTGACCCAGTCTACGGGCGGTGATGTCAGGGCAATCGAGATCCAATGAAACCAACTATCGTACTGGTCGGTCGACCCAATGTCGGCAAGTCCACGCTGTTCAATCGTCTGACCAAATCGCGCGATGCCATCGTGGCCGATATACCGGGTTTGACCCGGGATCGTCATTATGGTCACGGCAAAATGGGCAAGAAGCCGTTTCTGGTGGTCGACACCGGCGGGTTTGAGCCGCTGGTCAAGGATGGCATCCTGCATGAAATGGCGCGCCAGACCGAGCAGGCGATTGCCGAAGCCGATGCGGTGATCTTTGTGGTGGACGGTCGTACTGGCCTGACGCCGCACGACAAGGAAATTGCCAACAAGCTCCGGCGGATCGATCGCCCGGTCTTTGTTGCGGTCAACAAGGCCGAAGGTCTGAATTCCGGCATGGTTGAAGCAGATTTTCACGAGCTTGGTTTGGGTGAGCCGAATGCCATTTCTTCCGCCCACGGCGAAGGTGTGCGCGGCTTGGTCGAGTTGGCGCTGGAAAGCTTCCCTGAGCCGGAAGATGATGAGTGGCACTCTGCCTCCGTGCGTGTCGCCATCGTCGGTCGACCGAATGTGGGGAAATCGACGCTGGTAAATACCTTGCTTGGCGAAGAGCGGGTTATCGCTTTCGATGCACCAGGGACGACACGTGACTCCATCGAGATTGACTTCGAACGCGGTGGAAAAAAATACGTTCTGGTCGACACTGCCGGCATGCGCAAGCGTGGCAAAGTATTTGAAGCGATTGAAAAATTCTCGGTAGTGAAGACCTTGCAATCCATTGAGGATGCCAACGTGGTCATCCTGATGGTCGATGCGCAGGCTGACGTCTCCGATCAGGATGCGCATATTGCCGACTTCATCCTGCAGTCCGGTCGCGCACTGGTTGTTGCAGTCAACAAATGGGATGGTCTGGATTCCTACGTCCGTGAGCAGACGCGCCAGACCCTGCAGCGCAAATTGAAATTCCTCGACTTTGCCAAGTTCCATTTTATTTCTGCCCGCGACAATGTCGGCCTTGGCAATATGTTCAAATCGGTTGATGCTGCCTACGCGGCGGCCATGACCAAGCTGTCAACGCCTCGCCTGACTCGTGTTCTGGCAGATGCCGTGACCAAGCAGGCCCCGGCCAAGAATGGTTTGTTCCGGCCAAAACCGCGTTATGCCCACCAGGGGGGATCCAATCCGCCGATCATCGTCGTGCATGGCAGTGCAGTGGAGGCGATCAGCGACAGTTACAAGCGCTATCTCGAACACACCTTTCGAGAAGCATTCCATTTGCAAGGAACGCCATTGCGCATTCAGTTTGTTTCCGGAAAGAATCCATTTGCTGACAAGGAGCGCCGCTGAGTCACAAATCAACCACAAAATTGCCAACAACAAACTTCAAATTTGGGTACATTAAGACCCTCATAACAACACACATGGAGTCCACACCATGAGCAACAAAGGGCAACTCTTACAAGACCCCTTCCTCAACGCCCTGCGCCGTGAGCATGTTCCCGTTTCCATCTATCTGGTAAACGGTATCAAGCTTCAGGGGCAGGTCGAGTCTTTCGACCAGTATGTCGTCCTGCTCAAAAACACCGTGACCCAGATGGTTTACAAGCATGCCATTTCCACGGTTGTGCCTGCCCGTCCGGTTAATCTTCAGCAAGAGCAGGCCGCAGAATAAAACGTTTCATCCAGCTGCCCCGCGCAAGTGGGGTAGTGTTTTCTCCCGTTGGAATATCCCATGCTTGAGCGTCCCGCCGCTGGCGAACGCGCGGTTATCGTGCAACTCGATTTCGGCCAGCCGGATATTGAAGATCAGCTTGAAGAAGTACGCCTTCTTACCGAATCGGCCGGTGGCTCCGTTGTAGCCGAAGTGTTTGGTCGGAGGCACAGCCCGGATCCCAAAACCTTTGCCGGCAGGGGCAAGGTTGAGGAAATCGCTGCAATGATCGCTGCCAGCGATGCGCAACTGGTGATTTTCAATCACCCGCTTTCGCCAGTTCAGCAGCGTAATCTCGAGCGAGATCTCAAGTGTCGCGTGGTTGACCGTAATAGTCTGATTCTCGACATCTTTGCTTTGCGGGCATCCAGTGCCGAAGGGAAATTGCAGGTTGAGTTGGCCCAATTGGAGCACTTGTCTACCCGTCTGGTGCGCGGCTGGACCCACCTTGAGCGGCAGAGAGGTGGTATTGGTATGCGGGGGCCGGGTGAAACGCAACTGGAAACGGACCGTCGTTTGCTTGGTAATCGCGTGAAGTTGCTCAAGGAACGGCTGAAAAGACTTTCCCGGCAGCGTGGTGTACAACGCAAGGCACGCATGCGGGGCGATACGTTGAATGTTTCCCTTGTTGGTTATACCAATGCAGGCAAGTCGACTTTGTTCAATGCCTTGACCCATGCGGGTGTCTACGAGGCAGACCAGTTGTTTGCGACGCTGGATACGACGTCGCGTAAACTCTGGATCGAAGGTGCTGGCAATATCGTCATCTCCGATACGGTCGGTTTTATTCGCGATCTGCCTCATTCGCTGGTCGATGCATTTCATGCCACGCTCGAAGCGGCGGTCGATGCCGATATTCTGTTGCATGTCGTTGATAGTGCCAGTCATGCGCGCGATGAGCAGATGTCGGAAGTTGACAAGGTGCTTGAAGAAATTGGTGCGCGTGATGTGCCACAGGTCATCGCCTGGAACAAGATCGATCTGACCGAGGCCGGGCCGGGAGTCGAGCCCGACGAGTATGGTAATATCGCCAAGGTTCGCGTCAGTGCGCGCTCAGGCGAAGGCTTGGAACTATTGCGCGAAACGCTGGCCGAATATGCCCGGGTCAAAGCTGAATCGCGTCGTAAGGCGCTGGACGAAGCATCCCAATTGGCACAACTTGATTTCACTCTTTGACTCCCCCGAGACCCATGATCCCAACCTTAGGTATTCTCATGTCGATCAATGACCCGCAGTGGGGTAACCGCAGTGGCGATGACGACAAGCCAAAAAATAGCGGGCCTCGGCGCCCCAACGATGGTCCGCCTGATCTCGAAGAGCTCTGGCGGGATTTCAATCGCAAGCTGACCGGTATGATGGGCAAAAAAGGTGGCGGCAACGGCAGTAATGGTGGCGATGGTCCGCGCATGCCGCCGGTGGATTTCAATCCACGCTTTCTCAGTGGTGGCATTGGCGTGCTGCTCGGGTTGGTGGCAATTGTCTGGTTGGCCTCCGGTTTCTATATCGTCGATGCGTCGCAGCGCGGTATCGTGCTGCAGTTCGGTAGCCTCAAGGAAACCACGGAGCCTGGATTGCGCTGGCGCTTGCCCTATCCGATCCAGTCACATGAATTGGTCAATTTGACCGGCGTACGGACAGTTGAAATTGGTTATCGCGGCAGTGAGCGTAACAAGGTGCTCAAGGAAGCCTTGATGCTGACAGACGATGAAAATATCGTAAATATTCAATTTGCCGTCCAGTACATCCTCAAGGACCCGGTTGAGTATTTGTTCAATAATCGACATCCGGATGAAGCGGTGGTCGGCGCTGCCGAAACTGCAGTACGCGAAATCGTCGGCAAGAGCAAAATGAATTTCGTGCTTTATGAAGGGCGTGAGCAGATTGCGACCGACGCTGCACAATTGATGCAGTCCATCATGGATCGCTATAACGGCGGCATTCTGATTTCCAAGGTGACGATGCAAAATGCTCAGCCGCCGGAGCAGGTGCAGGCGGCATTTGATGATGCGGTCAAGGCGGGGCAGGATCGCGAGCGGCAAAAGAATGAAGGACAAGCCTACGCCAATGATGTCATTCCTCGGGCGCGCGGTACGGCTGCCCGCCTGATGGAAGAGGCGCAAGGCTACAAGCAGCGCGTGATTTCCTCCGCCGAGGGCGATGCGTCGCGCTTCCGCCAAGTGTACACGGAGTATGCCAAGGCGCCGGAAGTGACCCGTCAGCGCATGTATCTGGAAACCATGCAGCAAATTTATACCAACACGACCAAGGTCATGATCGATGCCAAGGGGCAGGGTAACTTGCTTTATCTGCCGCTCGACAAGTTGATGAATGCTGCGGCTGGTGCTGCCGTTACACCTCAAGGCCTGGTTGATGGTGCTACTCAGGGGGCTGCTGCGACACGGCAGACGACGGCTTTTGCTGGTGAAGTCCCGCCGCAGTCTGAGCGCCCGCCGGCAACAGGCGGTAATTCCTACAATGCAAATGCGCGTGCCGGTTCGCTGGGTTCGCGTGATCGGGAGGCTCGCTGATGAGTTCGCGTCTCAATGTGCTGGGTGGTTTGCTCGCCCTGATTCTGGTTGTTCTGTCGATGTCCATCTTCACGGTGGATCAGCGCCAGTTCGCACTGGTTTTCCAGTTGGGTGAAGTCAAGCGGGAGATCAATGAGCCTGGTTTGAACTTTAAAATTCCGATGGTCCAGAATGTGCGCTATTTTGACCGGCGCATTCTGACGCTCGATAGTAATGATCCGGAGCGTTTCATCACCTCCGAAAAGAAAAATGTGCTGGTCGACTCCTATATCAAGTGGAGAATTATCGATCCCAAGCTTTATTACATCTCGGTTGGTGGTGATGAGGCACGTGCCCGTACCCGCCTGAGCCAGACCGTCAATGCCGGTTTGCGCGAAGAGTTTGGCAAGCGTCTGGTGCATGACGTCATTTCTGGCGAACGCGATAAAATCATGGAGCAGATGCGCGAAAAAGCCGACATTGATGCGCGACGGATTGGCGTACAGATTGTTGACGTTCGTCTGAAGCGCGTAGAGTTGCCTGATGAGGTCAGTGGTGCGGTCTACAGCCGGATGGAGGCAGAACGCAAGCGTGTTGCTAACGAACTGCGTTCTGAAGGCGCTGCCGAAGCGGAAAAAATCCGCGCCGATGCGGATCGTCAGCGTGAAATCATAGTGGCCGAAGCCTATCGCGATGCTCAGAAAATCAAGGGTGAAGGCGATGCCAAGGCGGCTGCGACCTATGCTGATGCGTTTAGTAGAAGCCCAGAGTTTTATGCCTTCTATCGTAGTCTGGAAGCTTATCGGAGCAGCTTTGCCAACAAGAGCGATGTTCTTGTGGTTGAGCCTAATTCTGATTTCTTCAAATACATGAAGAATATCGGTCGCTAAGCAGGATCCGATGACTTCTACAATCTTGCTCGCCTTCGCGCTGATGTTGCTGCTCGAAGGCGCCATGCCCTTCATCGCTCCGGCGGCTTGGCGGGAAACCTTTCGACGTCTGATCCAGCTGTCGGATGGTCAAATCCGTTTTATCGGATTGACCTCCATGTTGATCGGACTCATATTGCTGATGCTTTTCTCATGAACTGGCTGCTGCCCGAATATATTGCCGATGCCTTGCCGCCCGAAGCGGCACGCATCGAAAACCAGCGTCGTACGCTACTTGATTACTTCCGCGTGCGTGGTTTCGAATACGTCATGCCGCCGCTGCTGGAGTATCTTGAATCCTTGTTGACCGGTGCCGGACAGGATTTGAATCTGCGGACTTTCAAGCTGGTCGATCAGCTTTCCGGTCGGACGATGGGGGTGCGGGCCGACATGACGCCGCAAGCAGCGCGTATCGATGCGCACTTGCTGAATCATCAGGGGGTGACCCGACTCTGTTATTGCGGAAGCGTCTTGCACACTTTGCCGGCGAACGTTTCAGCCGGTCGTGAGCAAGTTCAGCTTGGTGCCGAGCTATATGGCTATGCCGGGGTTGAAGCAGATCTCGAAATCGTGCGCTTGATGGCTGGTGCTTTTGAGCAAATCAAGTTGCCGTTGGCACGCATTGATCTAGGGCACGTTGGTATTTTTCGTGCGCTTGTTGAAGCCGCCGGTTTGCCCAACGATGCCGAAAATGAATTGCTCCAACTGCTGCGCGATAAGGATGTTCCGGGTTTGGCATTGGTAACCGGGCACCTCGCATCACCCTATCGCGAGGCGTTGTTGGCGTTGCCCAAGCTTTATGGCGGCCCGGAAGTGCTTGAACTTGCGCTCAGTGTGTTGCCTGACTTGCCGGAAATTACCCGTGCGCTTGAGCAGTTGCAGCATCTGGTTTCCAGTGCCGCCGAGTTGCCGTTCTCGATCGATCTGGCCGATTTGCGTGGCTATCATTATCACAACGGGATTGTTTTTGCTGCTTATTGCCCAGGGTATCCGGCGGCAATTGCGCTGGGTGGGCGCTATGATGGCGCGGGTGAAGCTTTCGGTCGGGCCCGTCCGGCAACGGGTTTCTCCCTGGATTTGCGCGAAGTGGCGCATTTGGCGCCAGTTGGCAAATTGACGCAGGGGATTCTCGCGCCGTATTCAGGTACCGATCAGCGCTTGGTGGCGCATATCGCGGCTTTGCGTGAACGTGGCGAAGTCGTTGTCGAACAGTTGCCGGGTGAAACTGCTTGTGAAGGACCGGTTTGTGATCGCAAACTGGTGCTGGTGGGTGGGCACTGGATTATTGAAGCAATACAAGAGGATTAAAAAATGGCCAAGAATGTCATCGTCGTGGGGACCCAGTGGGGCGACGAAGGGAAGGGAAAAATTGTCGACTGGCTGACCGATCATGCGAGCGGCGTCGTCCGTTTCCAGGGTGGTCATAACGCCGGTCATACGCTGGTTGTCGGCGAGCAGGTATACAAACTTAACTTGGTGCCTTCGGGCATCGTGCGGGCTGGCGTCGATTGTTATATCGGCAACGGTGTCGTACTGGATATTCATCACCTGATTTCTGAAATCGCCGAGCTGGAAAAGGGCGGCATCGATGTGCGTTCGCGCCTGAAAATCAGCCCGGGATGCCCGCTGATTCTGCCGTATCACTCGGCGATCGATCAGGCACGTGAAGCCGCCAAGGCAGGTGACAAGAAGATCGGCACGACCGGCAAGGGCATCGGTCCGACCTACGAGGACAAGGTTTCCCGGCGTGGGCTGCGGGTCTATGACCTGTTCCACCCGGAGCGTTTTGCCGAGAAACTGAAAGAAGTGCTGGAATACCACAACTTCGTTCTGACCCAGTATTTCAAAGCACCGGCGGTCGATTTTCAGACCGTTTACGACCAGGCTATGGCTGACGCCGAAATCATCCGTCCGATGGTGGTCGATGTTTCGGCGGCGCTCTACGAAGCCAACAAGGCTGGGAAAAACATGCTGTTCGAGGGCGCCCAAGGCACCTTGCTCGATATCGACCACGGTACCTATCCCTTCGTCACCTCCTCGAACTGTGTTTCCGGACAGGCTGCGGCAGGCGCTGGTGTTGGACCGGGTATGCTGCATTATGTTCTTGGTATTACCAAGGCTTATTGCACGCGGGTTGGCGGTGGCCCATTCCCGAGCGAGTTGGACATTGATACCGAAGGTACGCCGGGGCATCAGATGTTCAGCGTTGGCAAGGAATTCGGTACGGTGACCGGACGCAAGCGGCGTTGTGGCTGGTTTGATGCTGCCTTGCTGCGTCGTTCTGCACGTATCAACGGGCTGACCGGGCTGTGCATCACCAAACTCGACGTACTGGATGGCCTGCCGGAAATCAAGATCTGTACGGGATATCATCTTGATGGCAAGGTCGTCGATTTGCTGCCGATTGGTGCCGATGATGTGGCACGTTGCGAGCCGATTTACGAAACCATGCCGGGTTGGAGCGATACCACCTTTGGTGTCAAGCGCTGGGATGATTTGCCGGCGGCTGCGCAAGCCTATCTGAATCGCCTGGAAGTGTTGTGTGAGGTGCCTGTCGCCATCGTGTCGACCGGGCCTGAGCGCGACGAAACCATTCTCAAGCAGCATCCGTTCAATTAATACTTTCTGGCGGATTGGCGAAGAAAAAAACGGGCCGCTTGGCCCGTTTATATTCGTACTGTTGCTCAAGCGAGTTTTCAGTGAGGCGGTACCGCCTGCCAGCCTTCCGGGCAGGCAGGCGTGTAGGGGTAATACTGTCCGGAAGAGCCGCAGAAATACTACTGGCTAGCCGCTGGTGCTGGTGGCGCTTCGTAGATATACGCGGGCGCTGGTGGGGGCGTACGGGAGTAGTGAAGCGCTGTTCCGATGGCTAGGCCGCCTAGTGCGATGATTGCAGCGGGGGCGATCCAGTCCCGTCCGCGGTGTCGTTCGCCTCTTGGCGTGTGCTGGTCTTGGTCATACCTTTGGCTATGCGATGGACGATGGTCGTGCCAGTCGCGCTGATCCGATCCGGCGCTGGCGTTGCCGGTCAGGCCGATGGCCAGACTGGTGGCGAGCAGGATGCTGACGATCTTGTTCATGACTATGTTTAACCTCGCAGAAGTAAAATGTTGCGCAGTCAAAATAGCCAGTTGCTTGCAGCAATACTGCAAGCAAGTGTTAGCAATTGTTAAGTTTGGGAAGGTGATGCCTGTGAGACAATTTGTGCCGTTGATGCATGGCATCGGAAATGAAAAAAGGCCTTGCCAGAGCAAGACCTTTATCAAAATCGCTGGTGCCCAGGAAGGGACTCGAACCCCCACGCCTTGCAGCGCTAGTACCTGAAACTAGTGCGTCTACCAATTCCGCCACCTGGGCACAGGTGCGAAGAGCCGTCATTATAGAGAAAGAATAAAAGATGTCAAGAAAAAAACTGTCAAAGATTCGCCGGGCCGATCCATTTTTCGAGCGTGAGAGCAAGCGCTACGAGTTTCCGTTGCCTTCCCGCGAATATATTTCGCAGACTCTGGCCGATGAAGGGCGCCCCTTGTCTTTCGATGATCTGACGACGATCCTCGATATCGCCAACAGCGAACGCGAGATGTTCCAGCGCCGGCTGGGCGCCATGGAGCGCGAGGGGCAGGCGTTGCGCAATCGCAAGGGCGATTACATTCTGCCTGAGCGGGCCAGTCTGACCTTGGGGCGGATTCAGGGACATCAGGATGGTTACGGATTCCTGGTGCCGGATGATGGCAGTGCCGATATTTTTCTCGACCAGCGCCAGATGGGCAAGGTGCTGCACGGCGACCGGGCTTTGGTGCGAGTTTCCGGCGTCGACCGCAAGGGGCGGCCGGAGGGCAGTATTGTCGAAGTAACCGAGCGGGTGAATACCCGATTGGTCGGCCGGGTATTCGTCGAGCACGGTGTGGTCATCGTGGCCCCGGAAAACAAGCGGATTTCGCAGGATGTGCTGGTGCCGCCGGAGAAAAAGGCGAAGTTCAAGCCAGAGTCCGGTCAGGTCGTGATGGTCGAGATTATCGAGCAGCCGAGCAAGTTTTCCCAGCCGATCGGCCGGATCATCGAGGTGCTCGGCAACTACGCCGATCCCGGGATGGAAATCGAAATTGCCTTGCGTAAGCACGATTTGCCGTTCGAGTTTTCCCGCGCCGCGCTGGAAGAAAACAAGAAGATGCCGGACAAGGTGCGCAAGCTCGACCACAAGGGGCGTGAGGATTTGCGCAACTTGCCGCTGGTCACCATCGACGGCGAAACGGCTCGTGACTTTGATGATGCCGTTTTCTGCGAGAAGCAGGGGCGGGGCTGGCGACTTGTCGTGGCGATTGCCGATGTGTCGCATTACGTGCAACCCGGCATGGCACTCGACAAGGAAGCGCTGGAGCGCGGCAATTCGGTTTATTTCCCGCGCCGGGTCATTCCCATGCTGCCGGAAAAGCTGTCCAACGGTATCTGTTCGCTGAATCCGGATGTCGAGCGTCTGGCCATGGTTTGCGACATGTCGATCAGTGCGGCCGGCAAGATCGGCAAATACCGCTTCTATCCGGCGGTATTCCGTTCGCACGCCCGGTTGACCTACAACAAGGTCTGGTCCTGGTTGTCCGGTGAAAAAACGCCGGATAACGACGTCGACCGCAATGTTCTGCCGCAGGTGCAGGATTTGTACAAACTGTACGCGGCGCTGCACAAGGCACGCGGTCAGCGCGGGGCAATCGATTTCGAGACGACCGAGACGCAGATGCTGTTCAATGATCAGGGCAAGATCGAGAACATCGTGCCGGTCGTGCGCAACGATGCACACCGGATCATCGAAGAGTGCATGTTGGCGGCTAACGTCTGCGCTTCCGATTTCCTGGCCGAGCACAAACAGGTCTGTCTGTACCGCGTCCATGCGGCGCCGTCCGACGACAAGCTGAAAAACCTGCGCGCCTTCCTTGGTGAATTCGGTCTGGCGCTCGGGGGCGGCGAAGATCCGCGGGCCAAGGACTATTCGATCCTGCTCGAGCAGATCAAGCAGCGTCCGGATTTCCAGTTGCTGCAGACGGTGATGCTGCGTTCGCTCAAACAGGCCATGTACAGCCCGGACAACGTTGGCCATTTCGGTCTGGCCTACGAGCATTACACGCACTTCACCTCGCCGATCCGGCGTTATCCCGACCTGCTGGTGCATCGCGCCATCAAGGCGGTGCTGGCCGGCGAAAAATACGAGCCGGTACGGCCGTGGGACGATATCGGCCTGCAATGTTCGGCCACCGAGCGGCGTGCTGACGAAGCGACCCGCGATGTTGAAAACTGGTTGAAGACCTTCTTCATGAAGGAGCGCATCGGCGAAGTGTTCGATGGCACCATTTCCTCGGTCACGGCCTTTGGCATTTTCGTCGCCCTCGATACTGTCTATGTCGAAGGCCTGGTCCATGTTTCCGAACTGGGCAAGGACTATTTCCAGTTTGATAACGTCAAGCATCAGATGCTGGGCGAACGGACCGGTGAACGCTTCAGGCTCGGCGACCGGGTGCGGGTCAAGCTGGTACGTGCCGATCTTGAATCGAACAAGATTGATTTCGTGCTGGTGCGCGACGAGCACGCTGGTGGGTACGGCAAGTCGGCGACTGCTGCCAAGGGCGCTGGTGCTGGCCGGACGGGAAAGTCGGCAGTCAAGGCGGTTAGCCGGACTGTCGCCACGGTTGTGCTCAAGGCTGCGGAGAAACCGCGGGCCAAACCGGCGGCTAAATCTGCCAGCAAACCTGCCGCCAAATCGGTCGCTAAGCCGGCTGCAAAATCCACTGCGAAGACGACGGCCAAGAAACCGGCAGCCAAAACAGTGAGCAAGCCGGTGGGCAAACCAGCCAGCAAACCGGCTGGCAAGCGTAGTGCCAGTCAGGCGCCGGCCTCGGCAAAATCCACCCGGAGCAAGCGTTGACCGCAGGATTCTGCGGTCAACTGCCGCTCTGCGTTAAAATCCGCCTCCCCGAAAACTGGAATCTGCCATGTCCTCTCGCCTGATCTACGGCTTTCACGCAATCACCGCAAAACTGCGTCAGGACCCGGAATCGGTCAAGGAAATCCTGATCGACGCCGACCGCCAGGATGCGCGGGCGCGTGATCTGTTGAAGCATGCTGAACTGCAGGGGGTGAAATTCATCCTCGCCGACAGCAAGCGGCTCGACGATCTGGCGGGTGGCGGCCGGCACCAGGGCGTGGTGGCGCGCATCGAAGGCGGGCGCAAGCTGGCCCACCTCGATGATGTGCTGGATACGCTGGAGGAGCCGGCCTTCCTGCTCGTACTCGATGGCGTGACCGATCCGCGCAATCTCGGCGCCTGCCTGCGTGTCGCCGATGCAGCCGGCGTGCATGCGGTGATCGCACCCAAGGACAAGGCTGCCGGACTCAACGATGTGGCGGTCAAAACCGCGTGTGGCGCGGCCGAAACCGTGCCCTACGTGATGGTGACCAATCTGGCGCGGACCCTGCGCGAGCTGAAGGAACGCGATATCTGGGTGGTCGGTACGGCCGGCGAAGCCGAAAAGGATCTTTACGCCGCGACCTGGCCGCAGGCTACGGCCTGGGTCATGGGCGCCGAAGGCGAGGGCATGCGTCGCCTGACCCGCGAAACCTGCGATCAGTTGGTCAGTATCCCCATGCACGGCAGCGTCGAGAGCCTGAATGTCTCGGTCGCCGCCGGTGTCTGCCTGTTCGAAGCGCGCCGCCGCCTTTCCTGAGCGCATGACGCATCGTTGCGCCGTTGCGCTGATGGTGCTGGTGACGCTCCTGTGGAGCATCGCTGGCGTGGTGGCGCGTCATCTGGAAGCGGCGCAGGGCTTTGAAGTCAATTTCTGGCGCAGCGCCTTCAATGCCCTGGCTCTCGCTATCGGCCTGACGCTGCTGCGCGGGTCGGGCCTATGGTCCGGCTTGATACACGCACCGCGTATCGTCTGGATCTCCGGCCTGTGCTGGGCGGTGATGTTCACCGCCTTCATGCTGGCGATCACGATGACCAGTGTCGCGATGGTGCTGGTGACGATGGCCATCGGGCCGATGGTCACGGCACTGTTCTCCCGTTTCTTCCTGCGTCAGGATTTGCCATTGCGCACCTGGGTGGCGATTGTCGTCGCCGGCCTGGGCATCGCCTGGATGTTTGGCGCCGAAGCCGGCAATGGCGGTCAACTGCTCGGTTCGCTGGTGGCTTGTGCGGTCCCGCTGGCGGCTGCGGTCAACTGGACTTTGCTGCAAAAAACTGGGCAGGCTGCCGAGGCCGGGCCGGACATGCTGCCGGCGGTGTTGATCGGTGCCGTGTTGTCGGCGGCATGTACCTTGCCGCTGGCCCTGCCGCTGCAGGCGACAGCCCATGATCTCGGCCTGCTGGCTTTGCTCGGCGTCGTGCAACTGGCCATTCCGTGTTTGCTGGTGGTCCGCTTGACGCGCATTTTGCCAGCACCGGAAATTGCGCTGCTGGCGTTGCTTGAAGTGATTTTCGGCGTCGCCTGGGCCTGGCTGGGAGCGGGAGAGCAGCCGTCGGCCAGTGTGCTTGGCGGCGGCGGATTGGTTCTTATGGCGTTGATGGTCAACGAAATTTTGGCGATGCGACAGCCGCCGAAGGGAATTTCTCTCTAAGCCGAAGGTAATATCAGTACCTTTGATACGATACGTCGAAAACAGGGAGAGTCCACATGGGCAATGTAGCGATTGCCGGTATCGGTGCGTCAGCGGGGGGGTTGGAGGCGATTACGCAACTGATTGCCCGTTTGAAGCCGGACTTGCCTTGCGCCTATGTTGTTTTGCAGCATCTGTCGCCAAGTTATCGCAGCATGATGGTCGAAATTCTCGGGCGTGAAACCTCTCTGCATGTCAAAGAGATGGAGCAAGGGGATCGTCCTGAGGCTGGCGTAATCTATGTGGTCCCCGCTAATTCGAATGCCTTGATTCGTGAGGGACGCTTCTCTCTGGCGATGGCGGCGCCCGAGGTGGTGCCCAAGCCGTCGATCAACCAGTTCCTGATATCGCTGGCGGCTGAAGAAGGCGATGCCGCCATTGGCATCGTTCTCTCCGGTACCGGTTCGGATGGCGTCGCCGGTTTGCGGGCCATCCAGGCGGCAGGCGGCTTCACGTTGGTGCAGCGCCCGGATAGTGCGAAATACGACGGCATGCCGCGCGCTGCGATTGAGGCTGGCGTTGTCGACCATATCCTCACGCCGGAAGAAATCGCCGCCAAAATTCCGCGTTTGCTCGAATTGCCGGCTGCGGGCAGCGAGGCCGAGGCGCCGCCCGACTTGCTGCAGAGCCTGCTGGTCAGCCTGCGCGACCGCTTGCAGTTCGATTTTTCCGGTTACAAGGTTGGCACCCTGATGCGGCGCATTCGTCGTCGCCAGTTCGCGACTGGAGGCGAGGACCTGGCGGCATACCTGCGCTGGGTAGAAGGCCATCCCGAAGAGCTGGAATTGCTGGCCCGCGACATCCTTATTTCAGTGACTGCGTTCTTCCGTGACCGCGAAGCCTTTGCCGCTTTGCGCCGGGTGATCGGCGATATTGTGGCGCGCAAAGTGTCGGGAGGGGAAATCCGCGCCTGGGTGGCCGGTTGCGCCACCGGTGAAGAGGCCTACTCGGTGGCCATGCTGTTTGCCGATGCGCTGGGCGACAAGTTGCTGCAGTATCGGGTGCAGATATTTGCCACCGATGTTGATGACGAAGCGCTCAATGTTGCCCGCCGTGGCGTTTATCCGGCGGCATCGATGAGCGAAGTCGGACCGGAGCAGCTTGACCGCTATTTCAAGCAGGTCGGGATTACTTATGAGGCTGGCAAAGTATTGCGCGACATGATCGTGTTTGCCCGCCACAATTTGGTCAGCGATCCACCTTTCATGCGACTGGATCTTGTCACCTGTCGTAATGTGCTGATCTATTTTGACGCGCCGCTGCAAAGCAAGGTACTCAAGATATTTCATTTCGGCCTGGCCGCTGAATCCTATTTGTTCCTGGGGCGTTCCGAGAGCATTGCCCAGGCGGAACAGTTCTTTTCCACGCTTGACCGGCGCGAGCGCCTCTTTCGCAAGCAGGGGGATTCGGTTCCGATCATCTCGACATCGTCGAACTTGCCGGTCAGCTCGCTGCGCACGCCAGCACAGCGGCGTGACCGGCGGCTGGAAATGTTGTTGTCCGGACTGGTTTCACATTTCAAGCTGACGGTGGCGGTCTGCGACCGGGAAGGCAACGTGCTGCACACGGCCGGTGAGGTCGAGAAACACATGGTTTTCCCGGTTGGTGTTTCGCGTCTGACCTTGGGCGATGTTGTGGTGCCAGAATTGCGCGGCGAGATACTGACCCTGTTGCGTCGCTGCCAGACGCAGAATGCCACACAGAAGGGCCGGCGTCGGCGCCTTGGGCGCGAATTCCTCCGTCTCATCGTCGAACCCGTCTCGGACGGTTCGGGTGAGTTGCTGCTGGTCATTTTTGCCCCGGAGCAGGTCAAGGAAGCTGTTGTCGAGGAGGTGATACCCACTTCGACGCAGCAGTTGGAAGACGAACTGCTGACCACGCGCGAACACCTGCAGGCTCTGATCGAGGAAATGGCGACCGCCAACGAGGAGATGCAGGCGCTCAACGAGGAATCGCAGGCTGCCAACGAAGAGTTGCAAGCAACCAACGAGGAACTGGAAGCGGCCAACGAGGAAATGCAGGCAACCAACGAGGAACTGGTCAGCCTGAACGAAGAACTCAACGTCAAGACCATCGAACTGTCGCGTTTGACGGAGGATTACGCACACCTCTACGACGCGCTGGAATATCCGGTTCTGGTATTTGACCGAGCCATGCAGTTGGTACGCTTCAATGCACCGGCGGCACGTCGTTTTGACCTGAGATCGACGGCGCTGCGTCAGCATCTGTCGCGCTTGCGCCTGCCAGATACCCTGGCTGAAATGGAAGCTTGGCTGGGTCGGGCATTGGCTCACGGTGACCGCGAACAGGTGATGGTGCAGATCGACAAGCGTGACCTGCGTGTGCAGATTTCACCAGGGCTTGGAAAAACGGGAAACATCAGCTCGCTGGTGGTCAGTTTTATCGATGTGACCGATATCGTCCGCACTCAGGAGGCGCTGTCGCAATCGGAAGAGCGTCTGAACGCGCTGATGGAAAACACGACGGTTATCTTCGCAATGCGCGATGTCTCCGGTAACTACATTTACGCCAATCACCGCTTTGTCGAATTCTTCGGATTTGAGGACAAGCAGGTTCTGGGCAATAACGACTTTTCTTTGTTCGATCATGCCTTTGCCGTTAGTTTGTGGGATGGCACGGTATCCTCGCTACGTAACCGGCAGGCGGTAACGGCGGAGTATCAGGTTATTGATGCGCGCGGACTCCGCTATTTGCGGGTAGTCCATCAGACCTTGTGCGATCCTTCCGGCAATCCCGTGGCCTTGATCCTGGAAGCCGAAGATATTTCGGCCACCAAATTAGCCGAGGAGCAATTGCGCATCACTGCCCGGGTCTTCGATCAGGCTGGCGAGGCCATCGTCGTGACTGACGCGGAGGGGGTTATCCAGACGACCAACAAAGCATTCGTGGCCATTACCGGCTACAGCACCGAGGAATCTGTGGGCAAGCAGGTTGGCCATTTGCTGAAGTCAGGACGCCACAGCAAGGATTTTTATGTGGAAATGTGGGCTTGCTTGCGTGATAAGGGGTTCTGGCAGGGGGAGATATGGAATCGGCGCAAAAATGGCGAAGTTTTTCCCGAATGGCTGACGATCAATCGGGTTGATGATGCCGATGGCCGGGTCGAACACTTTGTTTCTGTTTTTTCTGACATCAGCGATATCAAGAACGCCCAGCGCAAGGCTGAATATCTGGCAGCACACGATGTGCTCACCGGGCTGCCCAATCGTACCCTGTTCCACGACCGCCTGCGTCATGGGCTGGCCCAGGCGCGGCGCAAGAAGGAGCGGCTGGCACTGATGTTCATCGATCTCGACAACTTCAAGGATATCAACGACACCCTCGGCCACGACTTCGGCGACGATCTGCTCCGGCAGGCCGCCAATCGTCTGCAACAGGTGATGCGTGACGTCGATACTGTGGCGCGCCTCGGTGGTGACGAATTTACGGCCATCCTGTCGGATTGCGAAGCGGAGGTTGCAGGCCAGGTTTCCCGGCGCATCGTCGATGAACTGGCGGCTTCCTTCGATGTGCAGGGGCGCCAGCTTTTCGTTTCAGCAAGTGTTGGTGTGGCTTTTTTCCCCGAGGATGGACAGGACAGTAATGCCTTGCTCAAGGCGGCCGATACCGCGATGTACCGGGCCAAGGAACTGGGCCGGAATCGGGTCGAGTTCTTCGTCCCCGATCTCCATGTCCGACTGCTCAAGCGGGCAACGATGGAGAGTGCGATGCGGGCGGCGCTTGATATGGGGCGCCTGCGTTTGGTCTATCAACCCAAGTTCGGTTTGCAGCCAGGTCAACCCCCGGTTGGTGCCGAGGCCCTGTTGCGCTGGCGTGACCCCGAGCTGGGTGATATGTCACCCGCCGAGTTTATTCCGGTTTGCGAGGCTTGCGGCCTGATCAAGGAAGTTACCCGGGCGGTTCAGCGGATGTTGCTGGCGCAGTTGTCCACCTGGCTGCAGTTGGGATTGCAGGTACCACCGATTGCTTTCAATTGTTCGCCACGCAATATGCGGGAAATAGACATGGCCGATGCACTGGTTGCGGCCCTTCAGGCAAGCGAAGTGCCTGCGAGCCTGGTGCAGGTGGAAATTACTGAAGGCGCATTGCTTGAGAGCAGTGAGGTAGTGATTGGTAACCTGAACCGCCTGCACGAAAATGGCATCGCAATCAGTGTCGATGATTTTGGCACAGGTTATTCGTCGCTGATTTATCTCAAGCGCCTGCCGCTGGCCGAGCTCAAGGTCGACAAGAGCTTTGTCGATGGCCTGGGTAGCGACTCCGATGACGAGGCCATTGCCTGGGCTGTGCTCAGTCTGGCGAAGGCCCTGGGCTTGCGCACAGTCGCCGAAGGGGTGGAAACAGAGCGCCAGCTCCAGTGGCTGGCCCAACATGGTTGTGAAGTCGTGCAGGGTTATTATTTGTCCCGGCCGCTGGAAGCGGTCGATTTTGAAGATTTGTTGGCGAGGGCTGAACGTGGATAGACGTTTTATCGACGAGTGTGAAAAGGAAGAGTTGCATCTTTCGGGGGCCATACAGCCGCATGGTGCCTTGCTGGTGATTGACGCGCAGTTCAGGATCAGTCATTTCTCGACCAACATCGGTGCCTTTCTGCCGCCGAATGTCGTGGTTGCAGTTGGTGCGGAAATCCCTTCGGTACTTCTCGAGATGGCTGCCGAGCTTGGTGAGCGTGCCGGAAGCCGCCTGCAGTACGACGCGGCAATGCCTGGCAGCGAGGGCATGCTCGATGTAGTCTTCAGTCGGAATACCCAGGGGCAGATCATTGTTGAATTGATAGCTCGCCATGACGAGGAAACTTTTCGAGGTATCTTCAGCCAGGGGGTTGTCCCACCGGCCAGTAATAGCGAGGTCGAACTGCAGCGTCAGGCGCTGATCGAGAAGGTGTGTTTTCAGACAGGTTTCCAGCGGGTGATGTATTACCGTTTTCTCGAAGATGGTGATGGCGAGGTGCTGGCCGAGGTCCGTCAGGATGGGGTGGGCGGTTCCTATCTGGGGCTGCGCTTCCCGGCCAGCGACATTCCGCAGATTGCTCGCGCACTGTATCAGCAGAATCCTTGGCGCCTGATTCCCGATGTGCTGGCCGAGGCCGTTCCCATCGTCGGTCGCGATGCGCAGGTGCCTGATCTCAGCTATTCCGACCTGCGCAGCGTTTCGCCAGTACATGCTGTCTATCTCGCCAACATGGGGGTCGGTGCTTCCCTGTCCTTCCCTATCGTCGTCGGTGGTCAGTTATGGGGATTGATTGCCTGCCATAACGCCACACCCCGCCGTGTCGGGCTGGGGAAACTGAGCCAGGCATCGCAGGAGGTCCGTTCCCATACGCTTGGGCTGGCGGGATATTTCGCGCAGCGGCGCATGCAGTTGCTCGACGGTCTGGTGCGCCGTTTCGGTGAAGCCCGGGAAATCGTGCATGATGCCGGTGATATCGTCGCTGCCTGGCCCAGGCTCGGTAGTTGGCTGGCGGGTGAATTCGCTGTTGACGGGGTGCAGCTTTGCCTGAACGAGGGGCATGTCGACTGGGGTGAGGGGTTCGAACCCGATGCGTTGTCCAGTGTGGATAACTGGTTTGTCAGTCAGCAACTCGATTCGGTCTGGCTGGCGGAGTCGCTGCAACGTCAGTTGCCGGATTGTCCGCTATCACGGGTTGCCGGCGTGTTGGCGGTAAAGGCGAAGACGGCCGACGGGTTGATGCTGCGCGTCTATCTGACGCGTCATGAGCATATTCATGATGTGGCCTGGGGGGGGAATCCGGACAAGCCGGTGGAACGTCATGACGGCGTATTTGGCATTGCGCCACGTCGTTCCTTCGAAAAATGGGTCGAGAAGCGGCTTGGTCGTTGTCGCCCCTGGGACAACGAAGCACGCTTGCTCGGCCTGAAACTGCGTGAACTGGTGATGCAGCTTGGTCGGCGCAACTGATCCGCTGGTTGGGCTGCGCGCCCGCACGGCGATATTGCATCGACAACTGGAATCGGCAACTGCTTTTTCCCGCTTGATGCAGGATGATATTGGGCCAGATGACATCGCCCGGGCCTTGATTCTCTTCCATGTCTTTTACGATGGACTGGAGCAGGTGCTCTTGCCTCGTCTGGAGAATTCATCACATGCCAGTCTTTATCGGCCGCGACGTGCTCTGCTGGCCGGTGATCTGGCCAGGCTTGGTCATTTGCCACCGGCAGCAATGAGCGTTGATCTGCCGGGGACGGAGGCCGGCCTGCTGGGTGTCATCTATGCGGTCGAAGGATCGGCGCTAGGCGGACAGGTACTTGCTCGCCATCTGATGGCGCGACTGGGCGGCGAATTTGCCGCCAAGCTCACTTATTTCACCGATCTTGCTGCGGGGTGTGGCGCGCATTGGCAGGGGGTGCTGAGTGCCTTACGCCAAGTGCTGGTCGATGAAGACAGTCTCGATGAAGTCAGTGCCGGCGCCAGCTTGGTATTCTCATCATTGATCCATCTGGCCGATCGGGAGCGGCCAGACGGACTCGGCTGAGGTTTCAGGAAGCAGATTGCCAGCCGCCGCCCAATGCCTTGAACAGCTCGACCGCTGCCGTCAGGCGAGCCTGACGGGTGGCGATCATGGCGAGCAGGGCATCGTTGCTGACACGCTGCGCATCGAGGACCTCCAGAAAGCCCGAGTAGCCCGCGTCGTAGCGCAGGCGTGCCAGCTTGAGCGCGTTCCGGGCGTTATCGACCCGTTGTTGCTGGGCGTTTTCGGCAACGCCGTTTTCGCGCAAATTGACCAGTGCATCACGGACTTCCTTGTAGGCCACTTCCAGCGATTTTTGCCAGGCGATCAACGATTGCTCATTCACTGCCTTGGCTTGGTCGACGCGTGCCGAGGTCCGGCCGAAGTCGAGCAGCGGCATGAACAGGCCGAGACCGCCGCTCCAGGTGCTGGCGCCGCTGCTGAACAGGTCGGACAAGGTCTTGCTCTCGCTGCCGATGCCGCCGGTTAGCGAGAACTTCGGGTAGTACGCGGCCTTGGCCACGCCGATGTTGGCGTTGGCGGCAATCAGTCGTTGCTCGGCTTCGCGCACGTCCGGGCGGCCTTCGATCAGGTCGGCCGGCAGGCCCGCCGGTGGCACCGGCGGCAAGGGTAGCTGGCGAAGATCGCCGGCGGCGATCTGCAAGTCCGGTTTGCCGGTGAGCAGCGCCAACTGGTGTGCGGCCAGCGCCCGGGCGCGCCGCAGGTCGGCGCGTTGTGCCTGCAGCGCGGCTAGCGCGCCGTCGGCCTGATATTGGTCGAGTGGCGAGACCAGGCCGGCATCGACTCGGGTTTTCACCAGTCGCGCGCTTTCCTCGCGGCTTTTCAGGGATTCTTCGGTAACCGCCAGTTGTGCGTCGAGGGCGCGCAGGCTCAGGTAGTTCCCGGCGACCAGACCGGCTACCGACAGTTGGATGGCATCGCGCGAATACTGGTTGGCCAGCAGGTTGGCGCGCGCTGCTTCGTTGCTGCGCCGGACGCGGCCCCAGACGTCGAGTTCGTACGACAGGCTCAGACCAGCACTGCGGGCGCGCAGGATTTCCGGCGAATTGACCGTCCAGGTGGCGGTCTTCTCGCTCAGGTGCGTATTGTTGCCGCTGGCCTGGGCATCCACATTGGGAAAGAACGAGGCGCCTGCCTCGCGGGCGGCGGCATCGGCTTGTTCGACGCGGGCCACGGCGGTGCGCAGGTCGGCATTGCCGGTCAGCGCCTGCTCGATCAGGCTGCTTAGTGTTTCATCCTGGAAAAGTGACCACCAGCGGGCGTTGACCGAAGGATTCTCGATTTTGACTTCGGCGGTCGGTGTTTCCTGGAAGGCGTCGGGCAACCAGTTGGCCGGGCGCAGGTAATCCGTGCCAACGGCACAGCCGGATAACAGAATGGCGAAGGCCAGGGGCGTCAGCCGGAAAACCCGACGGGCAACAGGGGAGAAATTCTGGGGGGCGGCGTTCATGCCTTGTCCTCCTCGACGTCGATGTGCGCCGGATTAATTTGTTTGCCGCGCTCCAGCCATTTGAAGAAGAGCGGGATGAAAATGGTGGCGATGAACGTGGCCGCGATCATGCCGCCAAACACGCCGGTACCCATCGACTGGCGGGCGGCGGCGCCAGCGCCGGTCGCCTTGACCAGCGGGAAGACGCCGAGCACGAAAGCCAGCGAGGTCATGATGATCGGGCGCAGGCGCAGGCGTGCCGCTTCGATTGCCGCATCTGCCGCACTCATGCCTTCCGCGTACTTCTGGGCGGCGAATTCGACGATCAGGATGGCGTTTTTCGACGCTAGGCCAATCAGCACAACGAGGCCGATCTGGAAGTAGATGTCGTTCGGCATGCCGCGCAACCATATAGCGGTCAACGCGCCCATCAGGGCAAAAGGCACGGCCATCACGACGGCGACCGGCAGCGACCACTTTTCATACTGGGCGGCGAGGATCAGGAACACCATGATGATGGCGAAGCCGAATGCCTGCAGCGACGAACCGGAACTGCGCTTTTCCTGGTAAGCCTGGCCGGTCCAGTCGATGGCGTAACCATTCGGCAAGGTGGCTGCAGCAACTTCTTCGACGATGCGGATGGCGTCACCGGAACTGATGCCCGGTTTCGAGTCGCCCATGATCTTGGCGGCAATGAAACCATTGAAGCGTTCGACCTGTTCCGGTCCGACCACGTTTTTGATCGTGCTGATCGCCGACAGCGGAATCATCGCCTGGGTTGTGGCACTGCGCACATAGACCTTGCTGATGTCATCCGGTTTCATCCGGTAATTGGCTTCTGCCTGCAACTGAACACGATAAACACGGCCAGCCTTGTTGAAGTCATTGACGTAGAGTGCGCCCATTGTGCTTTGCAGCGTCGAATAGACATCGGTAAGGGGGATGCCCAGCGCCAGCGCCTTGGCTTCATCAACTTCAATGAACAACTGCGGCACAGTCGGACGGAAGAAGGTGGAGACGCGGGTGAATTCCGGATGCTTCTGCAGCGCAGCCATGAACTCTTTGACGACCTCGTTCAGCTTCTTGGCATCGCCATCGATCCGGTTCTGCACGAACACTTCAAAACCACCGGCCGAGCCGAGGCCCATGATGGGCGGCGGGTTGAATACGAGTGCCATGCCGTCCGGCTGCATCATGCCCATACCCATGAATTTTCCGGCCAGATCCTGCGCCTTGGCATCGCGTTCGCTCCAGTCCTTGAGCGGAATGAAGATGGTACCGGCGTTCGGTTTGTTGCCGCCGCCGATCAGATCGAAACCGGAGACGACGAAAACGTGTCGCACGGCGGGGTCGGCGCCGACCATCTGGCGCATGTTGGCGCCGGTTTCCTGGGTCCGCTTCAGCGTGGCACCATCCGGCAGCATCAGGGAGGAGATCAGGTAGCCTTGGTCTTCCGAGGGAACGAAACTGCCGGGGATGAAACGGAAGAATGCTGCGGTCGACCCGATCACCAGCACTAAAACCAGGCCACCGATAATGCCGTGTTTCATTGTGAAACCGACAGTGCGCGTGTAGCTGCTGGTCAGGCGGTCGAACATCCGGTTGAACGGTGCGAACAGCTTGTTTTCCGTGTGCTGGGCCTTGAGCAGCAGGGCGCACAGGGCCGGTGTCAGGGTTAGTGCGACCACACCGGAGAGCACGACAGCGACGGCAACGGTGACGGCAAACTGTTTGTAAAGCTGACCGGCAATGCCGCCGAGGAAAGCGACCGGGATAAAGACGGCACAGAGCACCAGCACGATGGCAACGAGCGCGCTGGAGACTTCATGCATGGCTTTTATTGCAGCCTCCTTGGGCGGCAGTTTTTCTTCCGCCATCAGGCGTTCGACGTTTTCCAGCACGACGATGGCGTCATCGACCACGATACCGATGGCCAGGACCATGGCAAACAGGGTCAGCGTATTGATCGAGAAACCAAACAGCCATAGACCGGCAAATGTACCAATCAGGGAAATCGGCACGGCGACCATCGGAATCAGCGTGGCGCGCCAGCTTTGCAGGAAGATGTAGACGACGGCGAGTACCAGGATCATGGCTTCGACCAGCGTCTTCAGCACTTCATCGATGGAAGCGGAAACGAAGCGCGTGGTATCGAAGGGGATGACGTAATCCATGCCTTCCGGAAACTTCTGTTTCAGTTCGTTCATCTTGCCGCGTACGCGCTCGGCCACTTCCAGCGCATTGGCGCCAGTCTGCAGGAACACGCCCATGCCGATGGTCGGCTGACCATCCAGCGTCACGCTCTGATCGTAACTGTAGGCGCCGAGTTCGATACGGGCGATATCCTTCAGGCGCAAGATGCCTTTCGGGCCGTTTGCCCGGATCACGATGTTGCCGAACTCCTCCGGCGTCAGCAGGCGACCTCTGGCCGTGACCGTGTAAGTCAGCACCTGGTCGGCCGGTGCCGGTTCCTGGCCGACCTTGCCGGCGGCGTTCTGGGCATTTTGTGCCTTGATCGCATTGGCCACATCACTGGTCGTCAGTCCCAGTTGCGCCATCCGGTCCGGCTTCAACCAGATGCGCATGGAGTAGTCCTGGGCGCCGAAAATGGTTACGTCACCCACACCCTTCACCCGTTTCAGTTCATCGACGATGTTCTGGCTGGCGTAGTTGGACAGGAACAAGGTGTTGTACTTGCCCTGATCGGAAGCCAGTGCGATGACCTTGAGAATGTCGTTCGAACGTTTCTGCACGATCACGCCATTGCGCCGGACTTCTTCCGGCAGACGAGGCTCGGCAGCCTTGACGCGGTTGTTCACGTTGACCGCTGCCATGTCGACATTGGTGCCGACTTCGAAGGTTGCCGTAATGGTCACCGAACCGTTGGCCGAGGCGGAAGAGTTGAAATAGGACAGCCCTTCAACGCCGTTCAGTTGTTCCTCGATAGGCGCTGCGACAGTCTTGGCCAGCGTTTCGGCCGAAGCACCCGGATAGGTGGCGGAAATCAGGACGGTAGGCGGGGCGATTTGCGGGTACTGCGCGATGGGCAATACCTGAGCGGCGACCAGGCCGGCGATAACGATGATGATCGAAATCACCGAGGCAAAGATCGGCCGGTTGATGAAAAATTTCGACATGAAAGCTCCTTAGTCCTTCTTCGCCGGGGCGGCGTCGCCCTTGCCGGGGGCAGCGCCCGGCGCAGGTGGCTGCTGGCCGGGGGCATGCGGAGCAATGGGGGCGCCGGGGCGCAGCTTCATCAGATTGTCGATGATCACCTTGTCGCCAGCCTGCAGTCCGCCCAGAATGACCCAGTCCTTGCCATGCCATTCGCCGGTCTTGACCGGTCGCGGGGCAACCTTGTTTTCGGCGCCGGCCAGCATCAGCAGGGGGCCTTGCTCGCTCTGGACGACCGCCGATTGCGGGACCAGGAAAACGCCATCGCGTTCGCCGGTCAACAGCCGGATGCGGACGAACTGGCCGGGCAGCAATTGCTGCTCGGGATTGGCGAACTCGGCACGCAATGCCTGGGTGCCCAGCGTGGTGTCTATGTTGGTGGCAACGAAATTCAGCTTGCCCGTTTGTCCGTAGACTTCGCCGTTGGGCAAAACCAGTTCGACGCCGGTGATCTTTTTCGCATTCAGCTTGCCGCCGGGCAGTTTCGCCAGATCGCTCTCGCCCAGCGAGAAACTGACCCACATCGGATTGGTCTGGTAGATCGAGGTCAGCAGGCTGTCGGCCCCGGTGTTGACCAGATTGCCTTCGGAGCGTGCGGCGCGACCGGTCGTTCCGGAAACCGGTGCGGTGACCGTGGTCCACGACAGGTTCAGTTCGGCCTGGCGCAAGGCGGCTTGGGCCATCGCGTCGGCCGACACAGCGTCGTCGTAATCCTTCTGGCTGATCGCCTTGGCTTCGGCCAGGCCTTTCAGGCGGTTCATTTCACGCGCTGTCTGGTTGGCGCGGGCGCGCGCTTCGGCATGGGCAATCTCGTACGGTGCACGGTCGATCTGGAACAGTGGCTGACCGGCTTTGACCGTTTCGCCTTCCTGATACAGGCGCTTGAGCAGAATGCCGCCAACGCGTGCCCGGACTTCGGTTTCACGGGCACCTTCGGTCTGGGCCATGATTTCGATGCTACTGGCGACTTTCTGGGGCTGCATGTCGAGTACCGTGACCGGCATCGGTCCCATGGCCGGGGCGGCGGGGGGGGCACCATTCGAGCAGCCGGCGAGCAGTGCCGCAGCGAGCAGGGTGGCGAGAAGAGGGCGCCGCATTGAGGAAGGGGTGATCATGGGTATGCTCCAGCAGGAAGTTTTGCGCTATTATATACAATCAAGGATGTATGTAAATAAGCCGGTTTTTTTTGATTCGACTTAACATTTGCATTGGCGCGGCGCATCATGCGCGCCCTGGAGAGAGAAAATGGTCAGAAAAACCAAGGAAGAAGCCGAGCAGACGCGCAAGGATATCCTCAATGCTGCACGCATCGTGTTTCATGAATGTGGTGTCAGTCGTTCTTCGCTGGAAAAAATAGCCAAGGCGGCTGGCGTGACCCGCGGCGCCATTTACTGGCACTTCAAGGACAAGGCCGAGCTGTTCTTCGCCATGCGCGAAGAGGTTTTCGTGCCCATGCTGGGGCGTACGGATGCCATTCTCTACGATCCCAATCACGCCAATCCGCTGGATGCCATCGAAGGCTCGATCGCCGAGTTTTTCCGTGTTCTGGAGGATAGCCTGCAATTTCGCGAGGTTTTCGAGGTCATGATTTCGCGCTGCGAATACGTCGAAGAATTTGCCAGTGTTCAGCAGGAGGTCGGTCGGCCGGCGCAGGATTTTCTCGAGAAAATCCTGCGCATGTACCGGCTGGCCGCGGAAAAAGGCTATTTGCGTGCCGGCATCGCGCCGGAAGCGGCGGCCCGCGATACCTGGGCGTTTACCAGTGGCCTGTTGCACCTGATGCTGGGTTGTCGCAAGGGTACGGGCCTCGAGCAGGAAATCCCCGGCATGATCGCCGCGCACATGGCGATGCGGCGCTGAAGCAGCATTGGTTCGGGCGATATGCCTAGCGATACTTTTGCCAGGCACTCCAGCTGAAGATCAGCAGGCCGAGCCAGATCAGGCCGAACGTGAGCAGCTTGCCCATATGCAGGGGTTCGTTGAAAACGTAAACCGCAGTCAGAAACTGCATCGTCGGGTTGATGTACATCAGCATGCCGACCGTTGCCAGATCAAGTCGCTGGGTGGCTGCGGCAAAGGCAATCAGCGGCAAGGCAGTGAGAATGCCGGCACCGATCAGCCATGTTGCGGTCGACAGGTCGCTGAAGACGAAAACCGCATGCCCGTCCTGCGCCTGCCATAGCGCATAAATCAGGCAAACCGGCAGCATGACCAGCGTTTCCAGCCACAGCCCGGACAGTGCATCGACCGGCACTTGTTTGCGCACCAGCCCGTAAGTACCGAAGGTGGCGGCAAGAAACAGCGATACCCAGGGCAGGCCGCCGAGGGTGATGATTTCGTTGAGTAGTGCCGCGAGGGCCAGGGCGATGGCCAGCCATTCCTTGCCGTTCAGGCGTTCCTTGAGAATCAGCAGGCCGAGCAGGACATTGACCAATGGCGTCAGGAAATAACCGAGGCTGGATTCGACGACCTGATGGTTGCCGACGGCCCACAGGAAAACCAGCCAGTTGCTGCCGACCAGCAGTGCAGCCAGAGACAACATGGCGATTTGGCGCGGTCGACCGAGAATATTGCGAACTTTTCCCCACTGCTGACTCAAGGTCAGCAGCAGACTGACGAACAGGCAGGCCCACAAGGCCCGGTTGGCCAGGATATCCATCGGTGCGATGTGCGAAAGCTGATGGAAGTAGAGCGGGAAAAAGCCCCAGATTCCATAGGCAAGCAGGCCGAAAGCGATACCGGCCAAAGGGTGTTTTGCCGACATCCTTAGTCCTTGTCGTTGAGGACGGTGAGCGCCGCCGAGCGATAGTCGCGTCGGTAAAGAACGATGGTTATGCCCAGCGTGGTCAGGGCAAGCAGGATGGGGTGCAGTAGCCAGGTTGCTGCGGCCAGCCCGAAATAATAGGCGCGGATGCCGCGATTGAAATCATCGCCGGCGAGGTTGTTGGTGCCGGCAATGCGCCGGATGAAGGCGTCGATTTCCGGATTACCGGCAGCGCCGACGGGCGCAGCCCCGATGAGAATCGACAGCAGGTTGAACTGGCGCAGCGACCAGGTAAATTTGAAGTAGGCGAAGACGAAACAGGCAAGGACCAGCATCAGCTTTATTTCCAGCAACTCGCGGTTGCCCGGCCCGGCAAAGGGCAGGTCGGCCGCGATGCCGAGCAACTGGTCGGCGGCACCGAGTGCCGCGACCAGGCCGGCAATGATGTAGATGGTGGTATTGGCGTAAAACGAGACACTGTTGACCAGATTGCCAATCAATGACGAGTCGGAAATCCGTATTTCGCGTTCCATGATGCGTTGAGCCCAGGCCAGACGGTAGTGCTGCGTGCTACGAATCAGGCCGCCGGCACCTTGTGCGCTGTGCTCGGAAAACCAGGCATAACCGGCCCAGCAGGCAAAGAAAATTGCCAGGGAAACCCAGTCGACCGCAGAAAGATGAGGAAAGGCATGCATGGCGGCAGTGTGCCACAAGGCAAGGAATGACTGACACAGGGATTGCCTGGGTCAGTAGAATGATGGTTTTGTTACGCTTGTCACTATCGGCAACACGTAAAACACAGGACGAAAGGCGCAAATGATTGAGGAAAGCTGGCATGCCGGCACTTAGTACGAACCTTTTGTTCGACGAATGGGCTGATATTTTTGCCGGATTGCCCGTGGTTTTTTATCGCTTTACGCCACAGCGCGGCGGTACTTTCTATTCGCCGCAGGTTGAAGCCCTGCTGGGCTATCGGGCCGAGCAACTGCTGGCCGAGCCCATGTACTGGCACGATGCGATTCACCCGGAGGATTTGCCGGCGGTCGATCACGCTATCGCCGCGTTGAGCGAAACGTCGCTTTCCTTCGATCTCGAATACCGTATTCGTCATCGGCAGGGGCACTGGATCTGGCTGCACGATCGTTGTGTGCGGCGAGTCGATGCGCAGGGTGAGCCGAGTCTGGTTGGCATGGTTACCGATATCAGCACGCGCAAGGCCGCCGAAACGTTACGCGAGGGTAGCAAGCAGCAGTTGGCGCAGATCCTGGACAGTCTGGATGTTGCGGTATTGCTCTACGACACCGGTAGCGGCAGCCTGATCCGCGCCAGCAATGCGGCAGCCTGCAAGCTGTTTGGCTACAGCCCGACGCACATCTGCAATTTGAATCTGGAAACGCTGCACCTCGAAACCGCAGCTTTCGAGTCCTTCGATCTGCTGTCCAGGGAAGCCTTGCGTAGCGAAGCGCATTTTTTCACCGAATGGCCCTTGCGTCGTGCCGATAACTCGGTTTTTCCAGCTGAGTTGCGCATCCGGCGATTGAACAGCGATTGCGCCGAGCAATTGTTCATCGCGGTGATTAGCGATCTGACGGAAAAATATGCCTACGAGGAAGACCTCGCGCTGGCGCGACAGGTTTTCGACAATGCGTCCGAAGCCGTGATGATTACCGATGCCGAAAATCGCATCGTCAGCGTCAATACCGCCTTCACCATCATCACCGGCTGGTCGCTGGAGGAGTCGGTCGGGCGCAATCCATCTTTCCTGTCCTCGGGCAAGCAGGGGCCGGATTTTTATCGCGAGATGTGGCAAATCCTGCACGATGCCGGTGTCTGGCAGGGTGAAGTGGTCAATCGCCGGCGCAGCGGCCAGTATTATGCCGAATGGCTGTCGATCTCGACGGTGCGCAATCGGCAGGGCAAGGTCACGCATTACCTGGCGATCTTCTCCGACATCAGCGAACGCAAGCGCGCCGAGGGTTTGATCCACCGTTACTCCTGGTTCGACAGCCTGACCGATCTGCCAAACAAGGCGCTACTGATCGACCGTGTCAATCAGGCCATCATCACAGCGCAGAACGAAGGCCGGCCGTTGTATCTGATTGCGCTGAACCTGAATCGCCTGAAGCAGATCAATGACTCCTTCGGCCATCGTGCCGGGGACGAAGTGCTGAAAGTCGTTGCCCAGCGCCTGGTTGCGGCAACGCGCGAAGGCGATACCGCGTCGCGCATCACCGGCGACGATTTCGTCGTGCTGGCGCCGCGTCTCAGTCAGCATCATCGGGCGCTGGCCTTGAGCCAGCGTTTGCTTGACAGCGTCAATGCGGCCATCTCGATCGAGGGAAACACGATCCACATTTCGGCCAATTGCGGCATTTCGGTTTTCCCGTCCGATGGTCGCGATCCGGAAGGCCTGCTGATGAATGCCGACGCGGCACTGAATCATTCGCGTAACCAGGGGCCGAACAAGGCAGCTTTCTTCGAGCCACACATGAATACCGAGATTCTCGAGAAGATCGGCATGCAAGGCGAGTTGAAGTCGGCACTCGACCAGGGCGAATTCCTGCTGCATTTCCAGCCGCAAATCAATTTGACGACCGGCAAGCTGGCCGGGGTCGAAGCCCTGATTCGCTGGATACACCCGGAGCGGGGCGTGGTTTCGCCGGCGCAGTTCATCCCGATGGCGGAAGACCTGGGCCTGATCATTCCCATCGGCGAATGGGTGATCGACGAAGCCTGTCGCTGCCTGGCTCGCTGGCGTCAGGCCGGACATCGGGATTTGCTGGTTGCGGTCAATCTGTCGGCGCACCAGTTCACCCATGCCAACCTGATTCCGGTGGTCAAAGCCGCCATCAAGCGCCACGCCATTCCGCCAGCCTGTCTGGAAATGGAAATCACCGAGGGGGTGGCGATGCACGATGCCGATGAAGTGCTGACCCGCCTGCAGGAATTGAAGAATATCGGCGTCAAGATCTCGATTGACGATTTCGGTACCGGCTATTCCTCGCTGGCCTACTTGCGCCGTTTCCCGGTAGACAAGCTGAAGATCGACCAGTCCTTCATCCGTGACATGCTGGAAAGCAGCGAAGCTACGTCTATCGTGCGTGCCGTCGTCGCACTGGCTCACGGTCTTTCCCTGTGCGTCATCGCCGAAGGCGTCGAGACCACAGCGCAGCGGGACATCCTGCTGGAGCTTGGTTGTGACGAGATTCAGGGTTATCTGCTGTCGCGGCCGATTTCGTTTGAAGACATGACATCCTGGCTGGCAAGGGAGCCGGCAGCATCCCTTTGAGTCGCAGAACCGGGGCCATCTCCCGGTTCCATGTCTCGCGTCGCTTCATCTTCCCGCAAAAATAGCCGGAAAACCCCCGTAGACCGCAGGATTCATGCCCATAACGGGCATGAATGGCAATCCGGCAACTCGCTTCTGTGGCCTGATGCCGCTGGCTTCATCACGCCTTTTTCCAAGTAGCAAGCACTGTTTGTATATTGTTGATTTTGTCAGAAATGTATCGAAATTATCAATTAATGCTGTTGTTTTGGTGTTTTCGTTGATATAGTTGCCATTTTTGTCGTTCTTTGGGAACGTAATGCGACTTGTCAAAAAAGATGAATCTCAGGTTTGGCCGAGCGAAAGCCCGGAATTGCTCGATGCCCTGATCCAGGGGAGCCCGGTTGCCACTTTCGTGATCGACCATGCGCATCGCATTACGCACTGGAACAAGGCTTGCGAATTGGTGACCGGGGTTGCTGCCCGCGACGTGATCGGGACCTGTGAGCATTGGCGCGGGTTCTATCCGGCGCCGCGACCTATCCTTGCCGACTATATTGTTGCCGGTGAAATCGAGCAGGCAATGGCATCGTACGAAGCAGGTAATTGCCGGGCTTCCAGAATTATTACCGGCGCCTATGAAGCCGAAGGTTTTTTCCCCAGCTTGGGAGAAAAAGGCTGCTGGCTGTATTTCACTGCCGCCCCACTGCTCGGTCGGAACGGCGAGTTGCTGGGGGCGATCGAAACCTTGCAGAATATTACGGCGCGCAAACTGGCCGAACAGCAGTTGCAGGCCAATAACGACGCGCTAGAGCAACAGGTGGAAGCGCGAACGCAGGAACTTCAGCAACGGAACGCCGAATTGGTTGAAATGCTGCGCGAGCGTTGCGAACTGGAAAATCGTGCCGGCATGGCCAGCAACACGGCTTTCGCTGCCATGAGCAGCATGGGCGAGATGGGCGTTTTGCTGCAGGTGCTGCAAAGTTTCAACGCCTGTAGCAAGGCGAGCGAGGTTGGCGAGGCCGCACTGAATGCGCTGAGCCAGTATGGCCTGCAAGGTGCCGTACAGGTCCGGATGCCGGGTCAGGCGATCAAAACGCTGCCCGAAGGCGGACGGCTGGAAGCGGCAACTTTCGATAACTTGATCGATATGGGGCGCGTCGTCAATTTCTACAGTCGCACATTGGTCAACTACCCTTATTTGTCGCTTTTGGTCAGCAACATGCCCAAGGACGATGAAGAACGTGCCGGGCGAATCCGGGACAACATCGCCATTCTGGCCGAGGCGGCCGATGCGCGCTTGCATGCGCTGGAGAGCGAGGCGGGCAATCACCGGCGGCAGGATGCCATCGTTGGTAGCCTGGATGGCATCCGCACTTTGCTGGCATCCATCGAGTCAAGACAGCAGCAGTCGCTGGCAGCCAGTCGCCTGGCAATTCACGGGCTGGCCGAAACCCTGGAAAAGCTCTTCGTCCACCTCGGCTTGACCGAGAGTCAGGAAGAGCGCTTGCTCGAAACTGTTCGTTCCAGCCTGGACAGCATCCTGGATGCCCAGGATGGACAAGGGGATTTCCGGATTGAGTTGTCGGGCATCATCAAGCGCCTGTCCGAATTTTCCTGATCAAGGTGTCTTGCCGCGCATTGCCCGGACTTCGATATCGACGCCATCCAGTAGATTGCCGCGAGCGTCGTGCAGGCTCAGGCGATGCCGGCCCGGTTGGGGCAACCAGCGTGCTTTGGCTTCTGCCTTGAGCAGCGGTTTGCCGTTGATCCGCCAGTGCCAGCCATGTTCTGCCGCCCCGGATAAACGTAGCGGGATGCGCTGGCGCTCGGGCGGGATGTCCGGGTCGAGCGCGATGATGCTGCCGCTCGTCGGGTAGGCGATGCGGCTCAGTGCTTTGGCGCTGGCCGCGTGAATGACGGACATTTCCGTCCCGTGCAGAAACCATTCGCTTCGTGCCGGTTCGCTGGCCGGCACAAAACGGATGGCGCGTTGGCTCAGGCCGGCTGGTGCGGTCGGTGGCCGGCTATCGACAATCGCTCGCCCCTTGCCCGGATCGCCACGCTGCAGCCAGTCCATGACTTCGCGCCAGGCCGGCGCAGCACCGGAGATGCCGGATACGTCGTGCATCGGGCTACCGCTGGCATTGCCGACCCAGACGGCGACGGTATAGCGGCGCGAGAAGCCGACGCACCAGTTGTCGCGCATATCCTTGCTGGTGCCGGTCTTGACTGCCGACCAGTACGGCGTACTTAGCCAGGATTCGAGCCCGAAGGTATCGGCGCGGGCGTTACGGTCGGCCAGAATGTCGGCGATCAAAAAGGCCGTTGCCGGCGCGTTGACCGTACGCGGCGGGCCTGTGAAGACGCCATTGCAGCCGCCTTGGCTGCAGGGCGGAGAAGCCACTGTTCGACCCGGTAGCGTCCGCAACGGCGACCAGCGCCCGCCGTTGGCCAGGCTGCGGTAAGCATTGGCCAGCATCAGCAACGACACGTCGGCCGAGCCGAGTGCCAGGCTGTAGCCGTACCATTCGCCATCTTCCTTCAGGCTGGCAAAGCCGTGTGCCTTGAGCCGGGCATGAAAGGCATCGGTGCCGACGCGGAGCAGCGTCTTGACGGCGGGTACGTTGAGGGAGCCAGCCAGCGCACGCCGTGCCGATACCCAGCCGCGATAATCCGGCTCGTAATTCTGCGGTGTGTACAAGCCATTGCCGGTATCCAGCGACAAGGGCGCATCCTCGATCAGCGAAGCGGGCGTCAGCATGCGCCGCTCGAAGGCCTGGGCGTAAAGGAAGGGTTTCAGCGTCGAGCCGGCCTGGCGCAGGGCCGTGGTGCCATCGACTTCAGGCGCTGCGGAAAGCTCGCCGCTGGAGCCGACCCAGGCGAGAATTTCGCCGCTGGCATTGTCGATGACCAGCACGGCTCCATCCGCGACGTGGTGCAAGTGCAGCGCCGACAATTGGCGGCGTAGTGCGCTGGTGGCGAAGGCTTGCAGATCGGCGTCGAGGCTGCTCCGTTGGTTGCCGCCGGCCTGGGGCAGCAGTTTGTGGGCAAGATGCGGGGCAATTTGCGGCGCATCCTGTTTGCTTTCGCGCAGCTTGCCGTTCAGCGACAGTGCTGCAAAGGCTTCCAGGCCACGGCACTCGTCGGCTTGTTGTAGTTCGCCGAGCAGCGTGCACGCGCGTTGGGCGACGACGCCCGGTGCGCTGTTCGGGGCGCGCAGCAGTGCGGCAGCCAGGGCTGACTCACGGTAGTCGAGGCCATGCGGCCATTTGCCGAACAGTGCCCGGCTCATCGCACCGACACCTTGCAGTTCGCCGCGAAAGGCGACCAGGTTCAGGTAAGCCTCGATGATTTGCCCTTTGCTCCAGGTGCGTTCGAGGCGTAATGCTGCGGTCGACTGGGTGATTTTGCCGAAAAAGCTGCGTCGACCGCGTTTTTGTTCGTTTTCATCGATCAAGCCGGCAAGTTGCATGCTCAGCGTGCTGGCGCCCCGCGTCCGGTTGCCGCGCAGATTGTTCCAGGCGGCATGGCCGGCCGCCAGCCAGTCGACGCCGGCGTGCGTCATGAAGCGCTGGTCTTCGGAGGCGATGACCGCGTGCAGCAGGGCCGGGGAGATGTCCTTGAGTGGCGTCCAGGCCAGGCGTCGCACGCTGTGATCGACGCGCAGGCTGTGCAGTGGCCGACCGTCACGGGCGAACAGCACGGCATCCGAGGGACGGTAAGCGCTTCGGACTTCGTCAAATGTGGGCAGTGCGAAGGCGGGCAGCGCTGCCAGCAGCAGGCAGCACAGCCCGATAAAGCGCCGGCTCAGGGGCGCCAGAGCTTGCCCCAGCCTTCATGACCGAGGTTTTCCATGGTCGCGATATTGCGCTCGAAAATGTCTTTCGCGTCGGGAAAGGCGGCTACGGCCCGGTCGATGCTGCTTTCGCGCAGCAGGTGCAGGGTCGGGTAGGGCGAGCGGTTGGTGAAATTGGCGATATCGTCCGGTTCGCTGCCGGCAAATTCGTATTGCGGATGCAGGCTGGCAATCTGGTAGACCCCATCGAAGCCCAGGTTGCGGATCAACGCGACGGCTTCGGCAACAAAGAAGTGGTAATCGAGAAAATCGGTCATGGCCCGTGGATGGATCAGCAGCGTGGTATCGAGCTGATCGGCCGGCGTTGTGCTCAGCAGGTTCAACTCGTTTTCCACCTCGGCGAGCAAGTCATCGGCCGTGCTTGCTGCGGTCAACGCGTAACGCACCTGCTTTTTGACCACGACGCTTTTGGCGAATGGGCAGAGATTGAGGCCAATGACTGCGCGTTCCAGCCAGGTCTGCGTATCGGCAATGATCTGGCTGGCGTCGGCATCGGTATAGGGATGAAGCAGCGGGGGCATGCGCGGTTCCGGTAGCAGGGGAAGTCTGCATTCTAGCGCCGTGGCTGGCGGATGTCGTACATGCAACACCGGAGCGTACAGAGAAATTCAAGCCAGCCGGGGCTTGCCGGGCAGTTGGTGGCTGGCACCGCTCTTGCGTCACCAAGGCATCAAGGTACGACAGTAAAGATCATGAACGCTAACGACAGAATTCCCTTTCAGTGCATTTCCCCCGCCCAGGCTGCCGATTTGATCCGGCAGGAAAGCCAGCTTGCGGTGTTCGACGTGCGCGATCTCAGCGCCTACCGTCTGGGCCATGTCGCGAATGCCGCGCAGTTGTCGGAGGAGCGCGTGCTGGCCTGGATCAAGCGCTTGCCGAAAGATCAGCCAGTCCTCATCTACTGCTATCACGGCAATGCCAGCCAGACCTACGCGCAGATGTTCAGCGACTTCCGTTTCCAGCGCGTGTTCAGCGTGGACGGTGGCTACGAGAAACTGATGGCGGCGCTGGCATGAGCAAGAAGTTCTACATGACGCCCGGTTCGTGCTCGACCGGCATCCACATCCTGCTTGAAGAGTGTGGTCTGGTGTTCGAGGCTTACATCGTCAATCTGCTGGCTGGCGACCAGTACAAGAAGGATTACCAGGCGATCAATCCCAAGGGCACGATCCCGGCGCTGGTGCTCGACGACGGCACGGCGCTGACCGAATTTTCCGCGATTGCCTGGTGGCTGGCCCGCAGCTACCCGAAACGCCAGTTGCTGCCGGCTGACCTGGCCGGCGAGGTACGTGTGCTCAGCTGGCTCAATTACATCGTCCATACGCTGCATACGCAGGGTTTTGCCCGCATTTTCACGACCGAGCGTTTCGCGCCGAGTTCTTGCGACCATGCATCGGTCAAGGCGCAGGGGCGCCAGATCATTGACCAGGGCTTTGCCCTGATCAACCGTGAACTTGCCGGCCGTGACTGGCTCGCCGACAATTTCGGCATCGCCGACGCGGCGTTGTTCTACGTCGAATTCTGGGCGGTACGCATCGACATCCCGCTGCCCGAACATTGTGCCGCCCACTATCGGCGCATGCTGACACGACCCGCGGTGCGTCAGGTGCTGGCCGAGGAAGGCTATGCGTCGGCCTTGCGTTGATCGGTGCGCTTGATTGAAGGATGGTCGCTGAACAGTTGGCGCAGACGGCAGCAATCCGTTAAATTCCGTGGCGATCCCCTGCAAGGAAGTGCCCGTGTTTTACATCGTCGAAAGCAGCAAATCGTTTTATGAAGCCACCTTTGACCTGGCGCCAGTCGTTCAGCGACTCGGTTTTGCCGTTCTGAAGATTCACGATCTTGGTGAGGCACAACATGGCAAGGCCATCGAACTGGATGACGAGTGCCAGGTGTTTGAAGTCAGCAATGACCGGTTGACCGGAAAGTTGTTGGCCATCGACATGCGCTTGAGTCTGGGTCTGCCCTGGCGCATTTCGGTATTTACCGAAAATGGCGCTACCAAGATCGGCTTGCTCCGGCCGGGCTGCTTGCTTGCCGGCTTCGCCCAGACGGCCGAACTGGCCAGATTGACACTGGAAATTGAAGAAAAGCTGGTGCAGATCGTCGACGAAGCGCGCTGAAAAACGCCCGCTGATCTTTGTGCCCGGCCGGTCGCTTGTCAGGCGCCCGGCTGGGAACGTGCAAAGCGGTTTCTAGACCGTGTACTGCGTCACCGATTTCTGCATGCGTTCGACCATGCTGTTCAGGTGGGTGACCATGGTGGTCGTCTGATTGACCACCGCCATGTTCTGCTCGGTCATCGCGGCCACACGCTCGACACTCTGAGCCATCTGGGTCATCGCCTGCTCCTGCTCATGTGAGGAGTGGGTGATGTCGTTGACCATGGTCATGGTGTTGTCCATCTGGGCATTGATTGCACGTAGCGCCTGCTGGGCGCTTTGGACCAGCGTGACACCGCTTTCCACTTGCTGGGCACCGGAACGCATGCCGGTGACTGCCTTGCCGGTTTCGTTCTGCACCGAGTCGATCATGGTCCGGATTTCTTCGGTGGCCTTGGTGGTGCGCTCGGCCAGTTTACGCACTTCATCGGCGACGACGGCAAAGCCTCTGCCGGCTTCTCCTGCCCGCGCCGCCTCGATGGCCGCATTGAGCGCCAGCAGATTGGTCTGGTCGGCAATATCCTTGATCACTCCGGTAATGCGGGAAATTTCTTCAGATTGCTGACCCAGCCGCTCCACTTGTGCCGCCGAGGTCTTGACCGTATCAGCCAGCGAGAGAATGGTGCTGCATGCTTCTTCCGAGAGCTTTTCGCCATTGTTCGATGCATCTGCTGCCATCTGTGCCGAACTGCGGGTGGCGGCAGCATGCGCTGCAACTTCGCCAATGGATACGGTGATTTCTTCAATACCAGCGGCAGCGGAGGCGGTGGCATCGCTTTGCACACGGGCCGACTGATTGACATTGGCGACGCCCTGGCCGACCTCGTTGGATACCAGTTGCACTTGGGCTGCGGTGTCTGCCATGCCCTGGATGGTGGCCTGGACCGACGAGACAAAGCGATCAATCTTGCGGACGACAATGCCGAGCTCATCCTGTCGTGTCAGATCAAAGCGCAGCTTCAGATTGCCGCTGAGCAGCAGGTTTTCCAGGTATTCGGAAGCGCTGCCGAGGTCGCCGCGCAGCTTGGGAACAAAAAAGAACAGGAAGTAAAGACTCCACAACAGGCCGACCGCACCCAGTATTTGCAGAACGGGGTAGAGCTGTTCCATTTTGAACAGGGTGGTGCCCACGATGGCAATGCTCAGCAATACGGTAAAGATACCGAACAGCATTGGTTGTACGCCCAGGCCAGCAAAGTGGCTGAGTACGGATTTGCGCGCCGGGACTGCCCGTCCGTGGAAAATCCTGATCGATTTGTCGCCCCGTTTGAGCCGTTGGTAAACCGCTTCGGTCGCCTGGATTTCTTCACGTGACGGACAGGTACGTACCGATTGGTAGCCGATGATCTGGCCGCGTTCGCGGACCGGGGAAGCGTTGGCAACCACCCAGTAAAAGCCGCCATCCTGTCGCCGGTTTTTGACAATGCCGCGCCAGGGCCGTCCCTGCTTCAGGTCGCGCCACATGTCCTCGAAGGCTTCGGTCGGCATATCCGGATGGCGTACCATGTTATGCGGCTGGCCCAGCATGTCTTCGCGCCGATAGCCGCTGATCTTGGCAAAGGCTTCGTTGGCTTCGGTGATGGTGCCTTTCAGGTCAGTCCGGGAATAGATGAACTGTCCTTCCGGTAACAGGGTTTCTATATTGGTGACAGGCTGGTTATTACGCATGGGTATCCGGATTGTTGTAGATCGTTTTCGTCGGGATGCCTGGATACCCGAATAACCGGGTCAGCAAGGCAAAGATGTCTCTTCGCCCCATGCTACGCATTGAATCAAGCTGAAACAATTGGTGAAACCGGATAGAAATCTACCGGTAAACGGGTAGTTTCAGGCAGGAAGCAGTTTGTGCCGGATGGCGTAACGCGTCAGTTCGGCCACCGTGCGCAAGCCCAGTTTGCGTTTGATATTGCGTCGGTGGACATCCACCGTCCCCGGCTGTATCGCCATTTCTTCGGCGATTTGCTCCGAGCGCAAGCCGCGGGCAAGCAGGCACAAGACAGCCCGTTCGCGCTTGCCCAATATACCGGGTGCTGCTTCGCGGGAGGCTGCCGGGAGGCCGCTGGGCGTTGCATCCAGCATGGCGGCGGTAATTTCCGGGGAGAGGAAGACATGACCGGCCATGACGGCATGGATGGCGAGAATCAGTTCATGTGTGCCGGCTGATTTGACGACATAGCCTTTGGCACCAGCCTTGAGCATTTCATCGACGAAAATTTTGTCCGCGTAGCCCGACAGGGCGATGATGCGCAGATTCGGCAAGATTGTCAGTGCTTGATGGGCGACTTCGATACCGCTCATATCCGGCAAGCCGACATCCAGCAGGAGCAGGTCAGGTGCGGCTGGTCTGAGTAAGTCGAGCGCTTCGCGACCATGGCCGGCCTGGGCGACGACGGAGAATCCCGGCTCAGCGGTCAGTGGGATGGCCAGCGTTTCGCGCAATAGACGATGGTCGTCGACCAGCATGATGCGGGTGCTCATCGTGCCTCCGGGATATTGATCAGCGAGTTGAGCGGCAGGTTGATGATCACATACAGGCCCTGGTTCGGCGCAGCGTTGATTTTTGTATTGCCGCCAATATAGGCGATCCGTTCCCGGAGACTGGCCAGGCCGAAACCATCGGTTTGTTCCAGACTCTCGTTCAGCTTGTCGGTGCCGATGCCGTTGTCGAGTACGCTGAGCCAGAGTTGATTCTCGTAGTGAACAAATTTGAGGCTTGCCCAGCGGGTGCCGGCATGTCTGGCGACATTGATCAGCAATTCGCGAGCGGCACGGAAGAGGATTTCGGCAATGACGGGATTTACTGCCGGTATATCTTCATCGTGTTCGAAATCAACCTGCAATCCATATTGGTTCGTCATTTCGTCGCACAGCCAGTGCAATGCAGCGGTCAGCCCCAGTTTTCTCAATACCGGCGGGCTCAGTTGTGTCGTCAGCGAACGTACTTGGCGACTGCCGTCGGTCAGCAGGGTCTGCAATTCGGCAATGCCTGCCTGGGCCGTGGGTGAAAGGCTGGTTTCCAGCGCATCCACCTTGAGTCTGATGACATGCAGCAATTGTCCAAGGCCGTCGTGTAAATCCCGCGCCAGCGCTTGACGTTCGCGTTCTTCCGCCAGCGTGCTATCGACGACCAGGCGGCGCAACTGGCTGGTTCGTTCAACGACTCGCTGTTCGAGTTTTTCGTGTGCTTCGTGCAATGCGGCCTCAGCCTTCTTGCGCTTGCAGACATCGCGCCCGACGGATTGTATTTCAACCAGTTGGCCTTGCTCGTCAAAGAATCCCCGATTGACGAACTGCATCCAGTGCACCTCGCCTGAGGTGGAATAAACACGGTTTTCGATCGTGACCAGCGGATTCTCCGGGCTGAGCGTCTGCAACTGTATCTCGACATATTCAAGGTCTGCAGCATGACAGGCCGGCATCCACTGTTGCCCGATCAAATCTTCCGGTGTCTTGCCGAAGAAGCGGCAATAGACATCGTTGACGAAAAGAAAGGTGCCATCCCGTTTAAAGCGGGAAATCAACTCAGTCTGGTCGTCTACAACAGCCCGGTAGCGCTCTTCGCTGTGCCGCAGGCGAGTTTCCGCTTCCTTGATGGCACTGATGTCGGTGACCAGAACAAAAAAACCGCAGACTTCATCGTGTTCAAAGTCGGGAATGTAACTGGCTAAGGCGTGCCTGACCCGAGATCCATCGGGGGTTGGAATGGCGCGTTCGAACTCCTGTCGCTCACCACGCAAAGCCGCCTCGATAAAGGGCAGATTGAGCCGGTAGCGCTCTTCGCCGATGATCTCCTGGATGTGCTTGTCCTTCATGTTTGCCGGGTCGATGCCAAACCATTCGATATAGGCCCGATTGCCGAACTGGTTGCGCTGTTCTTTATCCCAATAGCCCACCATGGCCGGCATCTGGTCAAGAATCGCGCGCAGGCTGCGTTCCTGCTCAGGCCGGGAGCTCTCCGATCTGTGCCGCGCCAGGCTTTGTCGCAGCATGTCATTCTCTGCTTCGAGCTGGCGAATACGCACAGAGGCGGTGGAGTCAGAGGCGGCAGGCTGGGATGGCATGGGGAACGGATTTCCTTCTGCATGACCGGACAAACGTCAGGTCGAAATGCCGAAGCAGTATAGCAGAGGCTTGTTTTCCTCCTGATGTACCCAAAAGATGGGTAGATCGGGAGGGGCGGTGTTCGGCAGTTCAGTCCTGGACGTTGACTCGTGCGTTCGGCAATTCGCCGTAGACATCCGGCGCGTACATCGCCTCGACCCGCGTCGGCGGCAGGGCGAAGTCGCCGGCGTTGTTCAGGCGCACGGTGTAGGCGATCTGCGTACGGCCGCGCGGCAGTACTTCGTAGTAGGCCCGCCAGGCGCTGAAACTGCGCTCGATGAAACTCGGCCAGTGGCCTTCGCGGGCCTCGCTTTCGCCGCTCGTGGCGATGGCCGAGTCGCGGCCGTCGCCGTCGCCGTCGCCGAGGATGCGCGCGCCAGCCGGCACCGGGTCGCTGATCGCCACCCAGCTCATGTCGTGGTCGGCGTCGATGCTCAGCGTCACGCGCCAGAGGTCGCCACGGCTGAACTTGCCCGGCGTCTTCTGCTGTAGCGGTGTCAGTTGCCGGTTGATGCGGTAACCGGCGTAACGCGGTGGGCCGTCGGGGATCGCCGCCAGCACCTGGATGTTGGCCCAGGGCTTGCCACTGCCGGCGTGGCTGAGCGCCAGCGCGTCGTCCTTGCCCGGCTTGGCCGGCCAGGGCAGGGCGAGCGGCTTGCCGTCACTGCTCTTCCAGTCGAATTCGGCGCTGGCCGGGGCAAGCGTCGCCCGGGTGACGCCGGTCACGGCCTCGCGCTCGAACTTCTGCGCGAAGCGGTCGAGCGTCACTCGCGCCCAGGCGTTGGCCGTGGTCGTCAGCCAGCGGCCGCGCTGCTGGCGTTCGAGCGCGCCCTGCAGCAGGCGCGGCAGGTCGGTCTGCCAGTCGGCGTCGTCGAGCATCGCCTCGATCAGGCGGAAGGCGTTGGCATCGGCGCTGGCCATCATCCACCAGCCGTAGTCGGCGCGCTCGTTGGCGAAGACCAGCCGGCTGCCGGCGTAGCCGAGGCGGTTGCGCAGTTCCTGGCGGGCGGCGGCGTATTTTGCGTCGCGTTGCGGCAGTTCGGGCAGCGCCTTGAGCACCAGCGTCCAGTCGATCAGCGCGGCGGTCGGCAGCAACAGCGGGTCGATGTCGAGCGCCGCTGCCGTGCGTTGCGGCTTCTCGCCCTGGCGGACCAGCGCCTGTAAAGCGTTGAGGCGGCGGTGCAGGCGCACGTCGCCGGCAAAGCCGGGCGCCCATTCGTCGCGTTTCAGGCGGCCGTCGACGAAGGCATTCAGGCCTTGCAGCATGCGCCGGCGGCTGTCTTCCGGCAGCGTGAAGCCGGCCAGCGTGACCACGTCGAGCAGGTAGGCGGTCAGCGTCGGGCTGCCGCTCAGGCCGGGGAAGTAGGCGGCCAGGCCGTGGTCGTCGAGGTAGCCGGGCAGGGTATCGGCGATCTGCTGCCAGCGCGCCGGGTCGTGCAGGCCGACCGCGACCGAGGTCTTCTGTTCCAGGCAGGCGTAGGGGTAATCGGCGAAGAAGCGCAGCAGGCCGGGTGGCGGTGTCGCCAGCTTGGGCGACAGCGCGACCTCGAGGCCGCCCTTGCCGGGCAGCGCGCCGGTCGGTTGCGTTACCGGCAGGCGGGTGTCGCCGTCGACGCGCAGGAAGCTGGCGTGCTGGACGGTGACCGGCACGGCAGGCGCCACCTGCTGGGTGATGCGCAGGCTGTCGCTGGCCTTGCCGCCATCTTCGCGGGCGGTGAATTCCCAGGTCTCCGCCGTAATGCCTTCGCCGGCCTGCATCGGCCAGCGCAGTTCGCCGGCGCTTTCCGGTGCCAGCGTCAGTTTCTGCGCAGCCAGCGTTTTTGCCCCGTTTTTGCCGTCGACCGTGAGATTCATTGGCCGGGCGGTGCCGTTGCGCAGCGTCAGCATCGCCGTGTAGCGGTCACCTTCGCGGACCAGCGGCGGCAGGCCGGAGATGATCTGCAGGTCCTGTTTGGTCCTGATCGTCGCGCTGCCGGTGCCGAACAATGCGCTGCCGGCGCTGGCGACGGCGACCAGCTTGAACTCGCTGAGCGAGTCGTTGATCGGTACGCGGATGGTCGCGTTGCCGCCGGCATCGAGCACCACTTTGGGCTGCCACAGCAGCAGCGTGTCGAACAGTTCGCGCGCCGGTGCCTTGCCACCGCCGCCGCCCGGCGGCAGCGCCTTCTTGCCGAAGTGGCGCTTGCCGATGACCATGCCTTGCGCGGTCGCGGTTTCGACCGCGTAGCCGCGTGTCGGCAGCATCGCTTCGAGCAGGTTCCAGGTGTCGTTCGGGCGCAGTTCGAGCAGCGCCTGGTCGACGGCGGCGAAGGCGACCTCGCTGCCGGCCGGCAGCGGCTTGCCGTCGGGCGTGCTGACGCGGATTTTCACCGTTGCCTGTTCGCGCGACTTGTAGTCGGCCTTGTCGCTGCTGACATCAACCTTGAGCTGGAAGGCTTCAGTGCCGACGGCGATCTCGGCCAGACCGATGCGGTATGCGGGCTTAGCCAGGTCGACCATGGCCGTCGGCTGGTCCGGGTTCCACCAGGCGCGGAACCAGGCCAGCGGTTCGCGCCAGCCCCACTGGAACAGGCTGTACCACTTCAGCGGCTCGACCCGGCCACGGACGACCAGCACCGAGATGAAGGCATTCGGCCCCCATTCGCCGCGCACCGGCACTTCCACCGTCGGCTTGAAGCGCGACAACGGCTGGACGAAGCTTTCGAGGATGCCGCCGGCTTCGACCGAGATCAGCGCGGTCGCCTCGCGGAACGGCGTGCGCACCTGGAAGCGGGCGGTTTCGCCTGCGGCCCAGGCCTTTTTCTCCGGGATCACGTCGATGCGGTCCTGGTTGCCGGCGGCGAACCACAGGTCGCCACCGCCGGAAACCCAGTAGCTGGTGCCGGCGCGGGCGACGTTGCCCTTGACGTCGCGGGTCTCGGCGAGCAGGTAGATAGCGCCGGGATCGGCGATGCTGAGCTCGCACAGCAGCAGACCACGGCTGTCGGTCTGGCCGGAGCAGACCTCGCCGAGGTCGCGGTATTCCTGAGTGTTCTCGTAGGCGTAGAAGCCGCCGACGATGCGCCGCCGGTGGCTGCTGTCGATGCGGCGCTTGGCGATGACCTTGACCGCCTGGCCGGCGACCGGTTTGCCGGCGGTGTCGAGGACGACGGCCTGGAGCCGGTTGCCGTTGCCGCCGCTGGCCCAGTCGGCGAGCTTGACGCCGATTTCCAGCGCCGCCGGGCGCAGGTCGACCAGGCCGCGGATGGTCTGGATTTCCCCGTTCGGGTCGGCGAAGCTCATTTCGGCGTAAAGCTCGGCCGGGCTACCGGGTTGGGCCGGCAGCGGCACTTCCAGGCTAGCGGCGCCGCTGGCGTCGAGCTTGAGCTGCTGCTTGTCGAGGACCAGCGTTTCCTCATGCATTTCGCCGTCGACCGCAAAAGCCGCGCGCGCTTCGTCGTCGAAGCCGACATTGAAGCGGTAATCGCCGTAGCGCGGGTGGTGCACCCAGCGCGGGCGCAGCGTGGCCGAAACTTCGACTTCGGCGTGCTTGGCGGCGCCGCCGTTGAGGAAGGACAGGCCGAGCGCCAGCGGCACCTTGGTGGGGGCGATCTGGCGCGCCGGCACGCCCTGGACGCTGCCGGTGAATACCGGCAGGCGGAAGTCGGCGACGCGGAATTCGCTGCTGTAGATTTCGCCGTCGGCGCCGCCCTGGAGGACGATCTGCCAGGTACCGAGCTTGGCCGATTCCGGCACTTTCCAGGCGTTGACCGCACTCGCCTGGGCGTCCCAGGTGATCGGCTGGGTGAATTCGGTGCCACTCTCGTTGTGGCGCAGGACCAGTTTGTTCGGCAATTTCTCCACCGCCGGCAGCGAAAAGCCCCCACTGTCGCGGCTGCGCGCCAGGTGCTTGACCGACAGCGTCTGGCCGGGGCGGAACAGGCTGCGGTCGAGGATGCCGTGGATGCGCAGCGGACTGTTGTCGCCCCAGCTATAGACGCCGAAACGCCATGGCTCGATGCCTTCGTTCCAGTCCGAGCGGACGAAGCTGAAATCGCCGCCGCTGCGGGCGCTGGCGAACAGGAAGCGGTCGCCGTCGCAGTACGGGTTGTCGAGCGCCTGATCGATCTTCGCCCGGCCGAGCGCGTCGGTCTTGCCCTGCCACAGTTGTTTGCCCTCGCAGGTCGACACGCGGACCTCGGCGTCGGCCACCGGCTTGCCGGTGTCGAGCGCGGTGACCCAGACCAGCGCGTTGTCCTGGCCGACTTTCAGATGCACGGCGAGGTTGGTGACCAACGCCGCGCTGCGCACGTACATCGGCTTGGGCGTTGCCAGCAGCGCGTTGCCGAGCAGTCGGCTCTCGATTTCGACGATGTGGTAGCCGGGTTTGCCGAGCGGAATGCCGATTACCTCGAATTCGGCACTGCCGCCAGGCTTGGGCAGTTCCTGGCGGGTGACGCCGGGGCGTTTGGCGAGGAAGGACAGTTCGCGGGCGTAGTAGGGGTCGTAGCGTTCCTCGGGTTTGCCGTCGACGATGACCTTGTATTTGTTGCTCTGCTGTTCGAATTTTGCCAGCGCGCGCATCGCGGCGATCACGTCGGCGTCGTCGGTCAGCCGCTGGTCGCTGAAGCGGTGGCTGCCGGGCAGCGCCAGGCCGGCGGTCTTCAGGCTGGCTTCGACGTTGCGCAGCGTCACCGGCAACAGCCCGCCTTCCTTCAGTTCGACGATGCCGAAGTCGCCGGGGAACTTGGCCAGCGGCGGCAGCGCGCCGGTGCGGAAGGCAAGCGGGAACTTGTTGCCGTTGCTCAACGTGCGGCCGGCTTCGTCCTTCAGTCCGGCCGGCAGTTCCAGTTTCAGTTCGGCGTGTTGCGGCAGCGGGCCGGGGAAGCTGATGCTGTCGAACACCGCCTGCGGATTCTCGCGGTCCAGCGGCTGCGGCGGGCGTGCGCCTGCTGCGGTCGACAGGCGGATTTTGTCGAAAAACTTCACGTCGACCGCAGCACTGAAGTTCAGCCGGATTGCCGACAGCGGCGAGCACGGCGCGCCGGCCTTTTCGCGTTCGCACGACAGGCTGGCGGTGAACGGCTCACGCACCTTGTAGACGAAGGCCTGTTCCTTGTCGGCCGGCGTGCCGTTGCCGGCCTTGATGCCTTTGCCCCAGACCAGTTTCATCTTGCGCCCGGCCGGCAGGTTTTCGCTGCAGGCGACGACGATGGCATGGCCAGGCATGTCGGTCTGACCGATGACTTCCTGGCGCACCGCAGCGGCCACCGGCCGTGCCGGGATGCGCTGGCCGACGCCGTCGGCTTCGCACCAAAGGTGGTTCGCCAGCGACGCCGGGTCGAGCGGGCCGCCGCCGTCGATGACGAAGGCCTGGTCTTCCTCGATCAGCGCGCCGGCACTCGGCCGGATGCGCCAGGGGCGCGGTGCGGCGCCGGTGAATTCGAAACGCTGCTTGCCGCTGATGGCTTCGCCGTTTTTTGCGGTCAACCCGCCGTTGACCGTAAAAATGCAGCGCTCGCCCGGTTGCAGCGAGCGGCTGGGGCGCCAGGTCCAGGTTTGCGTGTCCTGCCAGCGACCTTCGCCGCTGATGCCGGCGCAGTCGATGGCAAACGGTGCCCGCGCGTCGGCGGCGCCGAGCGCGACGATGTCGCTGCTGAAACGTGCACTGACCTGGGACAGGCTGCCGACCGGGCCTTGCGGCTGGAACTGGCGGACGCTGGCGGCGTGGGCGCCGGTGACGAAGGACTGGGTGACGAAGAGCAGGGCGGCGACGAGCAGCGGGGCAAGGGATGGCTGGCAGCGTGTTTTCATGGCGGGGGTTCGTCCTGGTATTCAGGTATTGGCTGACTGACTCCCGTCATTGGGCGGTCAACCCCTAGATCAGTGGATTATCGCTGGCGGCTTCGGATTCCCGTGCTACCTGAATCATTTCTTCGGGCGCTCCGATACGTTCGAGCAGGTGGCTATGGTCGATAAAGAGAAAACTCTCGACAGCCTTGAAGTCATCCGGCAGCGCAGCATCATCCCAGCCGTTGGCGCTGTGCCGGGACAGGTCGACCGCCAGGCTGACATACTTCACGTTGGTCGAGTCGTCATCGGTCGGGTTGAGCAGGGCCAGCAGCAGTTGCGGCAAGCCCCATAGTTCAACCAGCTCGCTCATGATTTCGTTCAGCGGGGCGCCGAATACTTCTTCTTGCACCTGCTGCGTGCGCAGCGTGTGGTCCGCATTGAGCCGTTCGCGGGCGCGCGTGGCCAGCGTCGGGGCAAAGCAGTACATCAGGATTTCGACAAAGTCATGGAGCAAGGCGGCGAGGGATATTTCTTCGAAACGGGTGTTCTGGCGCAGCAATGCCCAGTCGCGCGACCAGCTTGAAGCATGTCTTGAGCGGGCGATCACCTTGAGCAGGCCCAGCATGGCCTTCGGGTGTCCCTTGAGTTGCTGTTCTATGGTCGGCAGCTCCTGGCAGCTCTCGAAGAAATTCTGCATGCCGATCATCACCAGCGATCGTTCGATGGTGGTGATTTCCATGGTCTGGCTTTTGCCGCGGTGCAACTTCATGTAGCGCAGGATGCGCAAGGTCATCAGCGGGTCGTGCAGGACGATATTGGCCAAGGCGCGGGTGTTGATCGTTTCGGCGTTGTCACGCAGTTCGGCCAGTTTTTGCGTGGTGTGGCGCAGTACCGGCAGTTCGATTTCCTTGAAATGTTCGGCCCAGGCCTGGGCGCCCGGGAAGGGAAAATCGATCATCAGGGTCATGGCTTCATTTCTCCACTGCGTCTGCTTACTTATTGAACAGCTTTTTCAGAAAATTCTCGACGTAGGCCGGCCGCACCGGCTTGACGATGTAGCCGCGTGCGCCGAGACCTGCTGCCTGCTGGACCAGTTCGCGCGAGGTATCGCCGGTCACCATGACCACGGCAGTATCCGGGCTGACATCGCGGATCTGCGGCAATGCATCGAGCCCCGATAGTACTGGCATATTGACATCGAGGAACAGGACACTTGGCTGGTGCGTCTTGGCGGCACGGATGGCTTCCTCGCCATTGGCTGCCTGGGCAACGATCTGCAAGCCCAGTTCGGAGAGTACGCCTTTGATCAGTAAACGGATGGAACTATTGTCATCAACGATGATAGCGGTTGGGCGACCCACTTTCGGTTTGCTGGCGGGCCGCTGCGCACTTGCCGTACCGCTCGGCCCTGTCTCGGGCTGGTTGGCGCGTGATGCTTGCTGGCGGATTTCGCACACCAGGTGCAACTCGTCGAGCACCTGTTTCTGGCCAAACGGTTTGCGCAGGAAGCCGGACGCACCTGCATCGGCGGCGCGTTTCCCGATGTTGCTGTCTTCCGATCCGGTCATGAACAGCACATCGATTTCCGGGTGCGTCGCGTTGATGTCCTTGAGAATTTCCAGTCCGTCGCGGCCGGGTAATTGGTAATCCAGGCAGACGATTTGTGGTTTCTGCTGTTCGATCGTCGGCATGATATTGCTGCCATCCTGAAGCGAGCCAACAACTTCATGACCTTGGCTGCCCAGCAACGCGCTCAGCAGTGTGCGCATCGAGGCGTTGTCATCAACGATTAGAACTCTCATGTTGAACCTCTTGTTATTTATTATTTGGGTTGTTTCTGCATCTGTATACAGGGGCTACAGTCGCCATGTTAGCTGCGAAAAGCTCACGGCGGGGGGCGCAAAATCGCGCCAGAAAAGGGAGTTTGTGGGTACGCTGAAATTTATTGCTGACGGCATGTTGATTGATTTGTTTAATCAACGGCTTGTTCGATCAGCATGATTTTTGCTGTCGCCCAGCAACGGGGTAAATCCTTCAGGGGCAGTAAATGCCACGCAGCATGCTGATGATGCTGATCAGTCTTTCGTCGGCAATCCGGTAGTAAATCCGATTGGCGTCCTTGCGCGACTTCAGTAATTTCCGGTTGCTCAGCAGACTCAGGTGTTGGGAAATATTTGGCTGCGAACTTCCGATTTCCTGGCTGATATCGCCAACCGAGCGTTCGCCTTCACCGAGCAGGCAGACGATGCTGAGCCGCAAGGGATGGGCGATGGCTTTCAGCAATTCGCCGATCCGTTCGATTTCGACGTCGCTCCAGTCAATCTGGGGCGGCTTGTAAGGCGCGGAATAGGGCCAGTTGGCCATCAGGATTGTCCGGTCGAATGATTTAAGACCGTGAGTTTAGGGGCAAGCTTCACAAGCAAAAAGATGTATTGCTTTGATGCTTATAAACTTTTGTTCTAAGTGTTTTCCCCCTGCTGACATGCTGCGAACCCGTTCGGTCTTTCCGGATGACCCATTGGCCGCTGTTCAGGCGCCTGGGTTGCTGAATATTTCCGTCGACGTGAGGATGCCAATCCGGGCGCTGAGGGCATTCAGCGCGATCAGGTGAAGCATCTGGCTGACCGTCGTGCAGCAGTCACCCAGAACCTTGACCGCGTACTTGTCGGCGGCACGGGAAATGGCCGTATGGGTCACGCAGTTCTGCGTCATCATGCCGCAGATCAACAATTCTTCTACGCCCAGTTGTGTCAGTGTGGCTTCCAGTTGGGTATGCAAAAAAGCATCGGCGGCCGTCTTGATGATTACTGGCGCATCCGGTGCGGCAGCCAGGATGGCTGGATGTACGGCGACGCCAGGCGTGCCTGCATTGAAGAAAGGTGCCGGTCCCTTGGTGCCGTCGGCAACATGCTGCACGATGATGATGGGGATGTCCCGAGCGCGTGCGCTGGCGATGGCCGCTTCGGTAGTGGCCAGAACGGTGGCGGTATTCCACAAGGGAAACCGGCCCTCGGGGAAATAGTCGTTTTGCACATCGATGACAATGAGTGCCTGGCGCTTGCTTTGGGTCATGATTTTTCCCGGTTTGTTGAAAGTAGCTGCATTTTTTCTCAAAGGGCTGGCCGGATCGAGTGGCCGGATTGACATTATTCGGTAATATCTAGCCATTCGGCCAAAGCCAGCGGAGGGAACAATGTCCCGTCAGTCGATTGCCGTGCTTGCCTTCGATCGCATCAGTGCATTTCACCTGGCCGTACCCTGTGCTGTGTTCGGCGAACGGCATCCCGGCGTTCCCGAGTGCACATTCACCGTGTGTGCCGAGCGGCCCGGTTTGCTGACGACGAATTCGGGATTCCGGATCGAAGTCGCCGACGATTTACGCGTACTGGAGAGTGCGGACACGGTCATCGTGCCGAGTTGGCGCGATCCGGCAGAACGGCCGCCGCAAGCGATACTGGATGCCTTGTCGGCGGCCCGGCAGCGGGGAGCGCAACTGGTCGGCTTGTGTCTGGGGGCCTATGTACTGGCAGAGGCCGGATTGCTCGATGGGCGCAGAGCGACCACACATTGGGCGTGCGCCCAGGATTTCGCCCGGCGTTATCCGGCGGTGCGGGTCGATGCCGCCGTGCTCTATGTTGAAGATGACGGACTGGTGACTTCAGCCGGCACCGCTGCCGGTCTTGACTGCTGTCTACACCTGGTCCGTCGCTGGCATGGTGCCGAGGTAGCCAATAGCATTGCCAGACGCTTGGTCGTGCCGCCGCATCGCTCGGGCGGGCAGGCCCAATTCATTGAACATCCGATACCGGCGACCGCTCAGGATTCGCGCTTGTCCGAATTGCTCGACTGGGTACGCGCCAACCTGTACGCGCCGCATTCGCTGGACAGTCTGGCCGGCAAGGCCTTGATGAGTCGCCGGACCTTTTCCCGGCATTTTCGCCAGTTGACCGGAACAACGCCGGGGGTATGGCTGCAGGGTGAGCGTCTGGCGCAGGTGCAACGTCTGCTGGAATCCACTGAGCAGTCTGTCGAACACATTGCACGGCTGGCCGGTTTCGGTTCGCCGGAGTCCTTGCGTTTGCATTTTCGCCGGGCATTCGGCGTGTCGCCGCTGGTCTGGCGGCAGACATTTCGTGGTCGGGATGGCACTTGAATGAGCGGATGTTGAGCTTGCTGTCGGCCAGCCTGAAAGGGGGGCGCTGCTGATTGCTGGCTGAATTGCCTGCGGGGAAGGTGCGCTATCAAGCCATGAGGCTGTCTTGGCGAGTATCATCTTGTCTCATCGGTCATCAGCTTATCCCGGAGACTTCAAACAGGTGCATAGCCCAACGCTTCTCATATTGCTGGCAATCCTATTGGGAATCATGGCCTTGACCCAGCTTGCCTCCTGGTATTTCGGGCGTCGGGTCAGTGCGCAGCTGTTCTGGGCCGGGGCTTATCTGGCAGCCTTTCTGTCGGCCATCAATTTCCTGTTGCGTTCTTACCAACCGGAAATAGCGATGATCCTGGGGGCTCAGGTCACCCAGTTCTTTACGGCTTATCTCATGCTGATGGGCGTAAGGAGTTACCTCGGTTTGAAACCGTGGCCTTTCCTTTATGCTGTTTTGGCGGGCACAGTGATGGTCGTCATGGCCACATTCTTCACGCTGGTTGAGCCGAATCCTGCATTGCGTATTGTGATTTCGAGCCTGGTGACCGGGATACTGTTCGGACTCAGCGTCATGACCATTACCAGGGGGAGCATTCGCCAGTTTCCTGCACGTTATTTCTTTGCCTTGCCGTGCAGTGTGCACGCCATTTTTGTTTTTGCCCGGGTTGGCAATGCCTATCAGGCCGAGGGGGGCATCAATCTGGTTCAGGGGGCGACGATTCCTCCCGTATTCATTCTCGAAGCGATCATTTCTCTGGTCATGATGGCGTTTGCCACTTTGATGCTGGTCAGCGAATCGATTACCAGTGAACTGCGCCGGCTTGCCGAGGTCGATTCTCTGACCAATACGTTCAACAGGCGCTCGTTCCTGACCTTGCTGGAAAAGGCCGTCAGTGCGTCGAGTCGCCAGCAGACTGCGTTGTCGGTGTTACTGATCGACCTCGATCATTTCAAGCAGATCAACGATACCTACGGGCACGGAACAGGTGACGATGTGCTGTGTCATTTCGTCAGTGTCGCCTCGTCGTGCCTGCGCACCGAGGATGTTCTGGGCCGGATCGGCGGCGAAGAGTTTGCCGCATTCCTGCCGAATGCCGGCATGACTGACGCGCAATTGATCGCTGAGCGACTGCGTAGCCGGGTAGCCGAGCAATCCCTGGCGGGGGTACGGGGAGATATCCGGCTGACGATCAGCATCGGCATCGCCCAGTGTTTGCCTGGCGAGCCTGCCGAACTTGCGCTGCATCGTGCCGATGAAGCGATGTATCGCGCCAAGGAGCATGGCCGGAACCGGATCGAGTCGTGGCAGTTGAGCGATGCTGTTGTGTAGCAAGACGATTGCGTGAAATTGAAAACGCCTCCATTGCGGAGGCGTTTTTACTGGTTTTGCGTCGTGGACCGCAGTATTTCAGAGAATCATCCCCGCACCGACCGTGTTGTTGTTGCTTTCATCGATGATGATGAAAGCCCCGGTGCCACGGTTCTCCAGGTAGGGGTCGGCGAATAGCGGTTGGGCCAGCTTGAAGGTCACTTGTGCGATGTCGTTCATCGCCAGCTTCTCGGCCGGGACTTTTTCCAGCGTGTTGACGTCCAGACGATGGTCGATGGCGGCCAGCTTGGCTTTCGAGTCGCGTGTCGTGTGGCGGATCAGGTAGGTGCGGGCGCGGTCCATCGGTGCTTCGGCCATCCAGCAGACGGTGGCTTCGATCTGTTTGACGGCGGCCGGCACTTCGCTGGATTTGACGATCATGTCGCCCCGTGAGGTGTCGATTTCGTCGGCCAGCAGAATGGTCACGGATTGTTCGGTGACGGCTTCCTGGATATCGACGCCACCGATCTGGATGGCTTTTACGGTCGACGTCAGGCCGTTGGGCAAAACGGTCACGGCGTCGCCAACCTTCAGGCTGCCAGCTTCGACGCGGCCCATGAAACCACGGTAGTCGTGCAGTGCCGGATTGGCGGAATCCTGCGGTCGACAGACGTATTGCACCGGAAAGCGGAATTTCTCCGTGTGTTCGGTGTGGGCGCCCGGCGTTTCTTCGAGGATTTCGAGCAGGGTCGGGCCGTCGTACCAGTTCAGGCTGTCGCCACGGTCGACGATCATGTCGCCATTCAGCGCCGACAGCGGAATGAAGCGCACATCTTCAATACCCAGCTTGGCGGCGAATTCGAGGTAGTCGGCCTTGATCTTCTCGTAGGTTTCCTGCGAGTAATCGACCAGGTCCATCTTGTTGATCGCCACCAGCAGGTGCGGGATGCCGACCAGCGAAGCGAGTTTCGAGTGACGCCGGGTCTGGGTCAGGATGCCTTTGCGCGCATCGATCAGGATGATCGCCAGGTTGGCGGTGGATGCGGCGGTGACCATGTTGCGCGTGTACTGCTCGTGGCCCGGTGCGTCGGCGATGATGTACTTGCGCGTGCCGGTCGAGAAGTAGCGGTAGGCGACGTCGATGGTGATGCCTTGTTCGCGCTCGGCTTGCAGGCCGTCGGTGAGCAGCGACAGGTCGACGGCGCCGAGGCCGCGCTTTTCCGAGGTCTTGGCGATGGCCGACAGGGTGTCGGCGAGGATGGTCTTGGTGTCGAACAGCAGGCGGCCGATCAGCGTGCTCTTGCCGTCGTCGACGCTGCCGCAGGTCAGGAAGCGGAGCAGGCCGTGATCTTCGTAAACTCGTTCGATTTGTTTGGTCATGTTTGGGTAATCCTTGATTTTCGTGTGGCGCAGGCCGCCGGTCGGGATATTCACTCTGCCGGCTGCGGAACTCGCTCCCTTTGGTCGCTCAGACAGTCCTCGCCGGCGCCGCGAACATCCTGCCCGGCGGCTGGACAGTCCGTGGCGGCTTTAGAAGTAGCCTTCCTTCTTGCGTTGTTCCATCGAGGCTTCGCTGGTCTGGTCGTCCAGACGGGTAGCGCCGCGCTCGGTGATGGTGGTGGTGGCGGTTTCCAGCACGATTTTTTCGACCGTGTCGGCATCGGATTCGACCGGTGCGGTGCAGGAAATATCGCCCACCGTGCGGAAACGCACCTGCAGGTTGATGATTTCTTCACCCGGCTTGACAGTATTGGTCAGTTCGCCGGAGACCAGCGGCACATTGACCGGCACGATGGCGCCCTGGCGCATGACCACCGGGCGGGTGTGGGCGAAGTAGATCGACGGCAGTTCGAGTTTTTCACGCTCGATGTATTGCCAGACGTCCATTTCCGTCCAGTTCGAGATCGGGAAGGCACGGATGTTCTCGCCTTTGTGGCTGCGGGCGTTGTACAGGCTCCACAGTTCCGGGCGCTGGTTCTTCGGGTCCCACTGGCCGAATTCGTCGCGGAAACTGAAGATGCGTTCCTTGGCGCGGGCCTTTTCCTCGTCGCGACGTGCGCCGCCGATGCAGGCGTCGAAGCCGAATTCCTCGATGGCTTCGAGCAGCGTCACCGACTGGTGCTTGTTGCGCGATTCGCCTTCGTGCTTGAGCACGACGGTGCCGCGCTGCATCGAGTCTTCCACCGAGCGGACGATCAGGCGCTCACCCAGTTCAGCGGCACGCTTGTCGCGGAAGGCGACGACTTCCTTGTAGTTGTGGCCGGTGTCGATGTGCATCAGCGGGAAGGGGAACTTGCCCGGGCGGAAGGCTTTTTCGGCCAGGCGCAGCATGCAGATCGAGTCTTTGCCGCCGGAGAAAAGCAGCACTGGATTGGAACACTGGCCGGCCACTTCGCGCATGATGTGGATGGCTTCGGCTTCCAGCCAGTCGAGGTGGGAGAGTGTGCTGTGGGTGGTACGTTGATTCATTGCTGGGGAATCCACAAGGAAGGGCGAAAGTTTCGAATAGGCGGCATTGTAGCAAGGGCTTAATATTCAATTAAGAACATGTATGCATCTTGTTATGCGTTTTTTGCATAAATGAGGTGCGGGCGCAGCATGTCGGGCTGGCGTGATGTGGCGATGCGTTCGGCGCATGATCACGGGCTGTGCCCGGATCATGCTGGCCCTCGGGGTGGCCGGCCGCAGGCGATGGGTCTGTGTCAGGCGACCCGGAAGCCGGCAACAAGTCCGCTCAGGCGTTCCGACAGCCGGTGCAGATCGCCAGTCGACTGGCGGATGCTCTGCGTCGAAGCATTATTTTCCTCGACCATGTTCGAGATACGCTCCATGCTCTGGGCGATTTCGGTCGATGCGATCTTTTGTTCGGCGACCGAATCGGTGATTTCATTGACGCCACTGCGCGAGCGTTCGACAACCTGGCTGGAGCCCAGGAGGACCTCCTCGACTTCGCCGGCCAGCGCATTGCTTGCCCGGATTGATGCCTCACCGGCGGCGATTGCCGATTGTACGGCCGACGACTGCTCCATGATTGCTCGCGTACGCTGATCGATCTCGACGGCAGATTTGCCCGATTTTTCGGCCAGCTTGCGCACCTCGTCGGCGACAACGGCAAATCCCCGTCCAGCTTCGCCAGCCCGGGCCGCCTCGATTGCTGCATTGAGGGCCAGCAGGTTGGTCTGGTCGGCAATGTCTCTGACCTCGCGGGTCATGTCGGTGATCGCCTGGGTGCTGTGCACAAAATCGGCAACGGTACGGGCGATCTCGTCGATGTTGCCCTGGATGCGGTGAATTTCGCCGACCAGGTGTGATACTTTTTGCGTTCCCAGCGCCGTTTGAGCGACGCTTTCCTCTGACTGTTCATTGACGTCGCGGGCGGTTTCGGAAACAGAACTGATGGCCACCGTCAGTTCCTCGACCGCAGCAGCGCTGCCGCTGATGGCGTTGGCCTGGTGTTCTGAAACCTCGGCCAGCGCTCCCGATGTTTGTGCCAGTTGTTCGGAAGCCGTGGCAACTTCGGCGCTGGCTGTGTTGATTTCGCGGATCAACTGCTGCAGGCGTTCCATCATTGTGTTGAAGGCCTGCGACATGCATCCGATTTCGTCCTGGTGCACGATGGTGGCGCGCTGGGTCAGGTCGCCGCTGGTCGCAATATGGCTCATCGTTGCTTCCAGGCTGGCCAGTGGGCCGATGATCGAACGGATGAAGACCAAGGCCAAGGTAAGCAACACGATCAGCGCGGCGATTGCGAAGACGCTCAAGCCGACCTTGACCGAGGCATAGACCTCGACCGAGCGCTGACGGTCGCTGGCCTGCTGTTCCCCGGATATTTTCTGCATTTCGCTGACCAGATCGTCAATGACCTGGGTCGGCGCCCGGTCGATGCCGCGCACCAGCTTGTCTACGGTTGCGGCGGGTTCGGCGGCGTTGCGGTCGAACTGGCGGATGGCTTCGTGATAACGGGGGGCGAGTTGGTCGAAGGTGGCGGTCACCTGAGTTAGCTTCAAGCGCTCACTGACGTTACCGCCAAGTCGGGCGGCGGTCTGGCCGACCCGGGTGAGTTGCTCGCGTACCTTGCCGGCTTCATCGTCGAAGCTCTTCAGGTGCTTGGCGTAGGCTTCCGGGTCTTTGCCGCGGAGCAGCGTGTTCTTCCATTCCTGCACCATGATCTTGAAACTGACCTGCGCGCTGCGTGCGCCGTCGATCGCTTCGATCATCGTCGAACTGCGGGTGAGCGATTGTTCGAGCTCTTCGTGCAGCTTGGCTGCCTGAATTAGCGAGAAAACTCCGATGCCGATGAGTGCCAATACTGCGATGGCGACGAGAAGCAAGAGCTTGTGCTTGATTTGAAGGCGCATCGTAGTACTCCGTGCAAGGGGCTAGTTAGTGAATTTTTACAATAATGTTACTTTAGTAATAGATATTGAATAGGTAAATTTTTGCCCAAAATGGCGGTCGACCGCACTATTCGCCGACCGCTATCAGCACGTCGCCCTGGGCTTCCATCAGCACATGCAGGGTGGTGCTTCCGAGCAGCAGTTCTTCGACGAAATGGAGGCCACGCTTGCCGACGACGATCAGGTCGCAATCCTGCTCCTGTTCCTGTTCGGTGATCAGGCGCGGGGCATCGCCGTGTAGCGCCAGCAGTTGCGTGTCGGCATCGGTCAAGGCTTCGCGGCGAGCCAGTTCGCGCAGTTTCTGCATGCCGTCGAGTTGGGCCTGGATTCGGTATTGCTGGATGATCGCCGGATCGACGTTGGCGTACTGCATCTTGCCTTCGAACGGGATCTCGACTGCGTGCAGCAGAACCAGCGTTGCAGTCGGGGCCAGTTGGCGGACCAGGCGCAGCGCGGCCAGCGAAGCCGGCGAGAAATCGATGGTGACTAGCGCCCGCCGGTAGGTTTCATGCGGTGGCTGCTTGACGACCAGCACCGGATGGCAGGTCTTGCGCAGCAGACGCGATGCCGTCGAGCCGAGCGTCAACTGGCGCAGGAAGCCTTCGCCGCGGGCACCGAGCACCAGCAGGCCAGCGTCGGTTTCATCGGCGTGACGCGTGATCGCATCGATCGGCCGGCCGGAGAGGACGGCGCAGTCGGCATTGACACCGTGCGTGTGGCGCGGGTCGCTGTTCAGTGCGCTCAGTCGCGCCTGTACGTCGGCGATCAGCGATTGGTCGAGCGACGGGGCATCGCTGCCGAGCAGCGCCTGCAAGCCGTCAAACATGCCGGGTGCGACCGCGTGGGCCAGCGTCAGCCGACAGCCGAGTTCGGCAGCCAGCCGGTAAGCGCGGTCTACTGCGTGGCGCGAGGGCGCGGAGAGGTCGGTGGCGGCGAGCAGGTATTTCATGGCGTATCTCCTTGGCGGTCGCGGCCGCTTTCGTTGCGGAACACGGCGGCGCGCATCAGCAGCATCGTCGTCACCGGCGAGGTCAGCAACAGGAAGACGGTGATCAAAAGTTCGTGGATCACCGGTCGTCCGGCGAGCGCGGACGAGGTCAGCATCGAGGCGAGCAGCACGCAGCCGGCGCCCAGCGTGTTGCCCATGGTCGGTGCGTGGATGCGGGCGTAGAAGTGATTCAGGCGCAGCAGGCCGAGCGAACCAACCAGTGCCAGCAGGCCACCGGCAACCAGCAGCGCGGCCGCGGGCAGGGCGATCCAGGGTGAGAGTTCGGCGCCGTTCATGGTTCGATGACCTCGCCGCGCAACAGGAATTTGGCCATCGCCGCCGAACCGACGAAGCCGAACAACGCGACCAGCAGCGCGATGTCGAAATAGATCGCCGAGCCGAGCTTGATACCGAGCGTCAGGATGGTCAGCATGCCGTTGATGTACAGCGTGTCGAGCGCCAGGATGCGATCCTGCGCCGATGGCCCGCGCAGCAGTCGGATCATGGCGCAGAGCATCGCGCTGGCGAAGCAGGCGAGGGCGAAATGTAGCGCCCAGTCGAGCATGGCGTTCATTCGAAGATCTCCATCAGAGGGCGTTCGTAGCGTTGCTTGATGGTATGCAGCCAGGCGGCTTCGTCCTGCAGATCGAGCACGTGCAGCGTCAGCACGTTGTTTGCCGGATCGTGGCCGGCCCAGACGGTGCCGGGTGTTGCAGTGATGATCACTGATAGCGCGGCGAGGCCATGCGGGTCGCGCAGCTCAAGCGGAATTTTCATGAAGCCGATCTTCGGCTGCTGATGCAGTGTGCCGAGGATGATCCGGCCGACCGCCAGATTCGAGCGGACAACATCGCACAGGACGTGCCAGGATAGCTGTAGCGCGACCAGCAACCGGCGCGGATGGGCGATTTTCGGGCGCAGCGCGCGCATCAGCGCAGCGATACCGAGCGCGAAGGCGATGCCGAGCAGCCAGTGATGCAGCGCCAGCGACTCATTGACGATCAGCCACATGGCCAGCAGCAGGCCTTCGAGCAGTGGGCGGTGGGTGAGCGTCATGGCGTGACCTCCGGCGGCAGCGGCACGACAGAGTGGATGTAGGCGCTGATGTCATAGAGTGACTGCGATGCAGCAGCACAATAGGCCATCGCCGCTTCCGGCAGTAGCGCCAGCCACAGGCAGACAACGAGCAGCGCGGCGACCGGGCCGGCTTCCAGCCACTGCAGGTGCGGCGACTGGCGCTGCATGTCCCAGAACACCCGGATGCCCAGGCGCGACAGCGCGATCAAACCGGCCAACCCGGACAGCAGCAGGCCGACGATGAACAGCCCGACATGCAGCAGTGGCGCATGCGGCAGCGAGGCGAGCGAGGCACCGAGCAGGGCGAACTTGCCGACGAAGCCGGAGAAGGGCGGCAGGCCGGTGAGCAGCAGCACGCAGGAAACGAAGGACAGGCCGAGGAAGGCCATCGCCGCGGGAATCGCGACGCCGACCATTTCGTCGGGGTGCTCGGAATCGTGGCGCTGTTCCATGCCGAAGGCCTCGAAGCTGATCGCCAGCAGGTCGGCGCCTTGCTGGCGGTTGCGTTCGGCCATCTCGACCAGCATGAAGAAGGCGCCGCTGCCGAGCACCGAGCTGATCAGGTAGTAGATCGCCGGGCCGGTGAGCAGCGTGCCGGTGAAGCCGAAGGCGGTGAGTAGCGTGCCCGAGGAGACGACGACAAGGAAGGCAGCCAGGCGGTCGAGCTTCTGCGCGCCGAGCACGCCGAGGGTGCCGATGGCCATCGTGATCAACCCACAGTAGAACAGCCAGGTGCCGCCGAAGGGCGCCGGGGCGACGCCGCTTTCCTGGAGCAGCACACCGATGCGCAGCAGTGCATAGACGCCGACTTTGGTCAGGATCGCGAAGATCGCACCGACCGGCGGCACGGTGTTGCCGTAGGCGGCGGGCAGCCAGAAGTTGAGCGGCCAGGCGCCGGCCTTGACCAGGAAGACGACGCCGAGGATCGCCGCGGCGACGTCGAACAACTGGCGGTCGCCGATGTTCAGCGCGGCGACGCGCTGCGGCAGTTCGGCCAGGTTGAGGGTGCCGGTGACACCGTAGATCAGCGCCGCAGCGATCAGGAAAAACAGCGAGGCGAGCAGGTTGACCGCAACATAATGCAGCCCGGCGCGTACCCGCGGCCCGCCCGAGCCGTGCAGCGCCAGCCCGTAGGAAGCGGCGAGCATGACCTCGAAGAAGACGAAGAGGTTGAACAGGTCACCGGTCAGGAAGGTGCCGTTGAGCCCCATCAGCAGGAACTGGAAAAGCGGCAGGTAATGGACGCCGGCCTTCTCCCAGCGGGCAATCGAATAGACCAGCGCAGCCAGGCCGAGGGTCGCCGTCAGCAGCAGCATCGCTGCCGCCAGCCGGTCGACGACGAGGACGATGCCGAACGGCGCCGCCCAGCCGCCCAGCGCGTAGACGCCAATCGAGGTCGGCCACGGGCTGCTTAGCAGGCCGTCAGCCTGGGCCAGCAGCGCCAGCGCGACGGCCAGCTGAAGCAGTACGGCGAACAGCGACAGCGCGATGCGCGGCGCGTGCCGGCTGTCGCTCGACAGCAGCAGCAAGGTGCCGGTCAACATCGGCAGCAGGATAGGTAGCAGGGTGAGGTGGTGCAGCCAGTCGCTCATTCGTCTTCAGGCTCCCGGCCGTCGACGTGGTCGGTACCGTTGAGGCCGCGCGAGGCGAGCAGGACGACCAGAAAGAGCGCCGTCGTCGCGAAGCCGATGACGATGGCCGTCAGCACCAGCGCCTGTGGCAGCGGATCCGTGTACAGCGCCGGGTCGCTGCCGAGCCGCGGGTCGATCACCGGCGGCGCGCCGTGGCGCAGGCGGCCCATGGCGAAGATGAAGAGGTTGACGGCGTAGGCCAGCAGCGACAGCCCGATGATGACCTGGAAAGTGCGTGGCCGCAGGATCAGGTAGATACCGGCAGCCGCCATGATGCCGACGGCGAGCGAGAAAATCAGTTCCATCAGTGGCCTCCGTCGGGTGTGGTTTTGCGCGGCTGGCTGCGCAGCGACTGGTGGGCGATGGCGACCAGCATCAGCACCGTGGCGCCGACGACCAGCAGGTAAACGCCGATGTCGAAGAGCAGCACCGTCGACAGGTGGATCTCGCCAATCAGTGGCAGGCTGCCGTGCCAGGCCTGGCTGGCGAGGAAAGGTTCGCCGGCCGGAAACGGGGCAAACACGGCCATGATGCCGGCTACCGCCGCACAAAGCAGACCGATGGCGATCCAGTAAAGCGGGTGGATGCGCAGCCGCGATTCGACCCACTGCGTGCCGCCGACGATGTACTGGAGGATGATCGCGGTGGCGAAGACGAGGCCGCCGACGAAGCCGCCGCCGGGCGCGTTGTGGCCGCGTAGCAGGAAAAACAGCGAGATCAGCATGGCCATCGGCAGCAGCAGGCGGACGAGCACCGCCGGCAGCATCAGGTAACCGGCCGGCAGCGACGCCTCGGGATCGGTGCGGGCTTCGGCGCCATTTTCCTCAAGTGCCTGCTCAAGCTGCTGGGCGGGCAGGGCGACGCTTTCCGGTGCCGGCCGGAAGCGGCGCAGCAGCGCGAACACGGTGAGCGCGACGATGGCCAGCACGGTGATCTCGCCGAAGGTGTCGAAGCCGCGGAAATCGACCAGGATGACATTGACCACGTTGAGGCCGCCGCCCTGCGGTAGCGACTGCTCGACGAAGAAGGGGGCAATCCCGTCGACCGGTGGCCGGGTCAGGATCGCGTAGGTCAGTGCGGCGATGCCGCCGCCGCCGGCGATGGCGATGATCAGGTCGCGCAGGCGGCGCAGATGGCTGCGCGTCGATTCCCGCTTGCCTTCGCTGTAGCGCTTGTCGCGCCGGGGCAGCCAGCGCAGGCCGAGCAGGATCAGTACGGCGGTGACGACCTCGACGGCAAGCTGGGTCAGCGCCAGGTCGGGCGCCGAGAACCAGACGAAGGTCAGACTCGTCGCCAGGCCGGCGCCACCGGCCAGGATCAGCGCCGCCAGCCGGTGCAGCTTGGCCTGCCAGGCGGCGGCTACGGCGCAGGTGGCGCCGACCGTCCAGAGTAGCGCGAAGGCCGGATCGATCTCGGCGGGTAGACGTTCGCCCAGGCGCAGCGGGCCGTCGACGAAGGGCAGCAGGGCGCCGCCGAGGACGACCAGGAAAAGCATCAACATCTGCATCTGCAGGCGGGGCGAGGTAAAGAAGCCGAGGGCACGGCTGGAAAGATTGGTACTTGCGGTCAACAGCCAGTTGAAGGCATTTTTGCCGTCGATTTTCTCAAGTAGTGGAATGGTGCCACCGCGCCGGCCGATGCACGGCAGATAGAGCATGATGCCGCCGAACAGCGCGATCAGGCTCATGACCAGCGGCAGGTTGAGGCCGTGCCAGAGTGCCAGGCTGTAGATCGGCGCGTGCGGACCGAGCAGCGCGTCGGTGGCAGTGCGCAGGTAAGGGCCGACGGTCTGTGCCGGGAAAATGCCGACGAGCAGGCAAGCGGCAACCAACAGGGCGCTCGGTAGCAGCATCCAGCGCGTCGGTTCGTGCGGCTGATGCGGCAGGTCGCTCGCCGGGGGGCCGAAGAAGACGCGATGGACGAAGCGCAGCGAGTAGGCGACGCTGAGCATGCCGGCCAGCGTTGCGGCCACCGGCAGCAGCAGGCGCTGCCATTCGGGACGGTCGAGGAAGACGGTCTCGGCGAAGAACATTTCCTTCGACAGGAAACCGTTGAGCAGCGGCACGCCGGCCATCGCCGCGGCAGCGACCATGGCCAGCGTGGCGGTGATCGGCATCGCCCGGTAGAGGCCGGAGAGGCGGTTGATGTCGCGCGTGCCGGTTTCGTGGTCGACAATGCCGGCGGCCATGAACAGCGAAGCTTTGAAGGTGGCGTGGTTGACCATGTGGAAGACCGCGGCGACCAGCGCCAGCTCGCTGTTCATGCCGAGCAGTAGGGTGATCAGGCCGAGGTGGCTGATTGTTGAGTAGGCGAGCACGCCCTTCAGGTCGCTCTGGAATAGCGCCAGGTAGCCGCCGATCAGCAGCGTGCACAGGCCGGCACCGCCGATCAGCCAGAACCACAGGTCGCTGCCGGCGAGCACCGGCCACAGCCGGGCGAGCAGGAATACGCCGGCTTTGACCATGGTCGCCGAATGCAGGTAGGCGGAAACCGGCGTCGGCGCCGCCATCGCATGCGGCAGCCAGAAATGGAAAGGGAACTGGGCGCTTTTCGACAGCGCGCCGATGGCGATCAGGCCGACGATTGCCGGATACCAGGCGTGCGCCTTGATCGTTTCGGCGGCGGCGAGCACCGCGTCGAGGTCGTAGCTGCCGACGATGTGGCCGATCAGCAGGACGCCGCCGAGCATCGCCAGGCCGCCGGCGCCGGTTACCGTCAGCGCCATCCGGGCGCCGGTACGGGCGTCGCTGCGGTGGTGCCAGTAGGCGATCAGCATGAACGAGGCGAGGCTGGTCAGTTCCCAGAACATCGCCATCTGCAGCAGGTTGCCGGAGAGCACGACGCCCATCATCGTGCCCATGAAGGCGAGGAAGAACGAGAAGAAGCGCGGTACCGGGTCGGCCGGCGACATGTAGTAGCGGGCGTAGATGACGACCAGCGTGCCGATCAGCGAAATCAGCATGGCGAATAGCCAGGCGAAGCCATCCATGCGCAGTTGGAAATCGATGCTGAGTGTGGCCGACCACGGGATCGTCAGGCGCAGGACGCCGTCGGCGACCAGTTGCGGGTACTGGGCGGCGGTCAGGAGGGTGACCGTCAGCGCGACGATTCCGGCGAGCCAGGCCTCGGCGTTACGGGCGTTGGTCGGGAGGAATGCTGCGCACAGACTGCCGATGAAGGGAAGCAAAACGATCAGGAGCAGGGCCATGCGCCTGAGTTTAACCGACGGTATCGAGAAATATTCAGGATAAACCGAGAATTGTTAACTGCTTTTATGGGTTGATCAGCTAGCCTCTACAACAAGAAAACGAGCAAGGTTTTCTGAAGCGCATTGTCATGCAGCGCCAAGTGCGGGCATCTCCCTGTTGCGGTCGACGCCCGGATTTGAACAATTTTGCCGCCGTCAGGAAAGCTGTTCCGGGCGTCGGGTTCGCTGCGTTTTTGCCGGGTTAGCGGCGCTGCAGCAGCAGGCCGCACTCCAGATGATGCGTATAGGGAAACTGGTCGAACACCGCCGAGGCTTCGATGCGGTGCGTGGCCTGCAGTGCGGCGACATTTTCCTGCAAAGTCTGCGGATTGCATGAGATGTACAGGATGTGCTCGAAACCGGCGGCCAACTCCAGCGTCGCCGGGTCCAGCCCGCTGCGCGGCGGGTCGAGGAAAATGGTCGAGAAATGATGTGCTGCCAGGTCGATTTCCTGCATGCGCTGGAAAAGCTCGCGCCCAGCCAGTGCCGCGCTGATTTCTTCACTCGACATGCGCACGATGGCGGCGTTGGCGATGTGGTTGGCTTCCAGATTGTACAGCGCGGCCTTGACCGAGGTTTTGCTCACCTCGGTCGCCAGTACCTTGTCGAACAGCGGGGCCAGCGCAATGGTGAAATTGCCGTTGCCGCAATACAGCTCCAGCAGGTCGCCACCGATGCGTTCAGCCTGGGCGCAGGCCCAGCCGAGCATCTTTTTGTTCACATTGCCGTTGGGCTGGCTGAAGCTGCCTTCCAGTTGCTGATAGCGCAGTTGCCGGCCGTTCAGCTCAAAGGCTTCGAGCACCCAGTCGCGGGCGAGGACGATTTTCTGACCCCGGCTGCGGCCGATGATGCCGATCTGCAGTTCGTCGGCCAGTTGGCGGGCGGCGGCCTCCCAGGCTTCATCCAGCTTGCGGTGATAAATCAGCGTGACCAGCATTTCACCGCTCAGGGTGGCGAGAAAGTCGATGGTGAACAGTCGCTGGCTCAGTGTCGGATGGGCGATCAGATAATTGCGCAGGCGCGGCATCAGTTCGCAGATTGCGCTGCAAGCCACCGGGAAATCGTGCATCAGCACCGGCTGTTTCGGATTCTCCGGATCGAACATCGCGTAATCGAGAACATCGCCATGGTGCCAGATGCGGAATTCGGCACGCAGCCGGTAATGGCTGGGTTCCGACGTGAACACCGCCGGTTCGGGCAGTGAAAATTCAGCAAATGCCGTCTTGAACTGGGTCAGCTTGTCGCTGAGTTGGGCGTCGTAACGGGCGGGATCAATGGCGGGCAGGGGCATGGTGAGGACTTGAAATCGGGCAGGTTTTGTTTTGCCGGTATCCGGAAAACGCAAGGGGCGGAATATACCCCGGTTCCTGTTTTCTGGCGTGCGTCGTCACAACTCCCGGAGGTATAACAACGAAGCAGATCAGGGGTGAAGTGATACCCTTCGTATTCAAGTTTTTTTGCGCCTGCGCCATGCCTTTTCATTATTACTTCTGGATGTTCCTGAGGCGGCTCGCCATCACCATCGGGATGCTGTTGGTGTGTCTTACTGCGCCAGCCGTCTTTTCTGCCGAAACCGTGCATTTGCAGGTGCTGGTAGATCCGGCAGGGACATTGACGATTGACGAGGTCAGTTCGGCGGCCAGGGCGAGTGAGTTCCGGGATGTGTCCGGGAGCTTTGCCGGTGGTTACTCGCGGAAAGTTCATTGGTTTCGCATGACCTTGGATGCGCCGCATCGTGGTGGTGTATTTGATGCGGGGCCGCGTTTATTGCTGGAGGCACAACCGCCTTACCTTGACGATGTCCGGCTTTTTCTGCCACAGCCGGGTCGACCGGGATATTTTGTGCAAAAGACGGCAGGCGATATCCACCCATATTCTGATCGGGAGGTGCCTGGCCGGAATTTCGTGTTTAGTGTGGATTTTCCGGATGATCGGCCTCAGACGCTTTACCTGCGTCTGGAAACCACCAGCAGTTCGCTGCTCTTTGTGCGGGCCTGGCAGAACGCCGAGTTCGTTGCCGCTCAGACGCGCGAATACCTCGTGCTTGGTTTGTATTACGGTCTTTTGCTTGCCGTGTTGCTGCTGAATCTCTGGCATGGTCAGTGGCGCGAGGAAGCGGCGTATCGCAATTTCATGGCCTACCTGACTTCGGTGATTTTGCTGATGCTGGGGGTCAACGGTCTGGTCAGTGAGTATTTGTTGGCTGACTTTCCTTTGCTGGCACATCACTGGGTTTCTGTTTTCGTCTTTGTTTCGCTGGCGCTTGCCGCCAGGTTTCATCGCAGTATTCTCGAGATCGACAAACGCCAGCCACTCCTCAACGCCTACTTTTTGTCGCTGGCCTGGCTGCCCGTGCTGCTGGCGCCGGCGGCGTTGCTTGGCTATTTCCCGGAGTGCGCCAGTCTGTTGATGACCTGCGGCATGATCTCCCCGGTTTTGGGCATTATCCGCAGCTTGGCATTGTGGCGTCAGAAACGGGCCGGTAGCCAATTCCTGATTCTGGCCAATGCAGCCAGTCTCTCCGGATATACCTATTCCATGTTTGGGCTTCTTGGGATTACAGGAAGTGCCTTGACGCAACTTTATGGCATACAACTGAGTTCGCTGATCTCCCTGCTGGCTTTCAATTTCGTCCTGATGAGCCAGTTACGCCATTTGCAACGCGAACGCACGCTGGCCCAGAAGGCGGCCGAGCAGGCCCAGTCCGCTCATCTGGCAGTCAATCTGGTGCGGCAGCGACAAGGCGCTTTGCTCAGTATGCTGATTCATGAATTGAAGACACCGCTCGGGGTGATCCGTCTGGCTCTGGATCGCCTGGGTGGGGACGAACTGGCCTTGCGCCACGCCAACACGGCGGTCAGCGATATCAGTGCCGTGGTTGATCGCTGCATGAAAGCGGACAAGCTGGATCAGGGGATTATTACGGTCAAGCCATCCCCTTGTGACATGGTGATGCTGCTGCGCGATATCCGGACCAAGGCCACAGAACCCATCCGTATCGAACTTGAGGCACCTTTGCCTTTGCCATCCTTGCGCTGTGATCCCCTGTTGTTGCGAACCATCGTGGCCAACCTGATCGATAACGCCCTCAAATACAGTCCAGCCGGTAGTCGGGTGACGCTGCGTGTCGTCCCGCTGGCCCATGCCGAGGAAGGGAGTGCCGGCATCCAATTGACCATTGAAAATCAGAAAGGCAGCACCGGTTTGCCGGATCCCGGCCGTCTTTTCGAGCGCTATTACCGGAGTCCGGGAGCACATGCCAAAACAGGTTCCGGCCTCGGTTTGTTCATCGCACGACAATTGGCTAATCGGCTTGGTGGTTCCTTGAGTTATATTCTGCCGATGCCCGATGGCAAAATCCGTTTCTCACTCTGGCTCCCCTTGCTTACCCATGAATAAACCGCTCCACGTCGCCGTTGTTGAAGATCATGATGCCCTGCGCGAGATGACCGTTGCTGCGCTTGATATATCCGGGCATTTGGTCAAAGGCTACGAGAGCGCCGAAGCGCTGCTTGAGCAGTCGGACCCCATGTCTGTCGATATTGCCGTGCTCGATGTCAATCTCCCCGGTGCCTGCGGTTTTACGCTGGCGCAGCGCTTGCGCAGTGAAAACCCAAGTATTGGCATACTCATGTTGACCGTGCGCAACGCAGTCAATGACAAGGTGCGTGGTTACGACAGCGGGGCCGATATCTACTTGCCCAAGCCGGTAGAGCGTCAGGAACTGCTTGCCGCTGTTTCGGCCTTGAGTCGGCGAGTCCATCCGGATTCAGCGATCAATACGGCGGTTTCTGCGTTGAGTCAGGGTAAAGCCCAGCTTCTGCACACTTTTGCGCTGGATATTCTGGGCAAGCTGGAAAATATGCAGGTGCACGAATCGGCGGGGAAAGTAGCCGCTCCGGAAGCCTCGAGCTGGCGACTGTCGCCCGATGCCTGGTCCTTTGTCGATGCGGCAGGCAATTCGATGCAGTTGACGGCGCAGGAGCGCATTTTCCTAAAATCCCTGGTCGACAATGCCTGCCAGGCTGTTTCACGCGAGGATCTGGTCGTGGCGTTTGGCGAAAATCCCTACGAGTACGACTACCATCGTCTCGATGCGCTGGTCAGCCGCTTGCGCAAGAAAGCGACAGACCAAGGCGTGGAGCTTCCGGTGCGTGCCGTGCGCGGGGTGGGCTATCTGATTACCTGATGATGGCCTTGGTTGCGGGCTGCTAGAAACGTGTGCCTACAGCCAGTACCAGGTTGTCACGATCAGTCTGCAGGTTGTAGTCGCCGCCGCTAATTCGGGTGTAGAGAATATTCAGGAAGTACTGCTTGTGCCAATCGGCATGCAGGCCGGCTTGCAGGATTTTTCGTCCTTGCGAGAAAGTCCCGTCATGAGAATAGCCGCTGACGTCGTGGGCAGCGGTGAGCGACGGCGTCAGCGCAGCGCCGAACAATGCACCGGGAAAATTCGCGCTCAAGCGCAGTCGGTAACCCCAGGCATTGCTGGTGACGAACCCGTCGTGGGCGCAGGATTTTCCGGCCGCGCTTGTTTCGACGCAGGCTAGCCCGTCAATCGCTGCAACACCATAAGTGTCGGCCCGGCCGTAGCGCAGTCGTCCCGGATCGGGCAGGCCGGCGACGTGACTCCAGCCGATTTCGCCCGCGATCTGCACGCTGCTGGCACCGATGGCCTGGGCGGCCAGTTTGCTGCTCTTGTTGAAACCCAGGCTGGCTACGGTGACCGGGAAGCTGTCATAGCCGTCAAAGGTGCCGCCTGGTGGAATCGCGTTGATATTTCTCGACAGATTCAGCGCCGATGTCGGTGAACGGAGGAAAAAAGCGGCGACCAGATCGGCTGCGTTCAGGTTGATCGGCTGCTTGGGGCGATAGGCGATTTCCCCGAAAAAGCGTAGCGAGGTGTCCGGCTGGGTGGCGAAGCTGGCACCGTAGAGCTGAATGTCTTCAACGTAGCGCAATTCGTAGCGCAGGCCATTCGGGTCGGTCAGGCGGTTCATGGTGGCCAGTGAGCCGTAGCCGCCGGCGATATTCGGGTTGATGACCCGGATGCTGGCGCCCCGGTTATGGTAATTCATCGCATACAGCCGGAATTCGGTGTTGTCGGATGTCGGCCGGAAATTGACTGACAGGCCGTATTGCCCGCCGTCTCGCGCCAGTACATCGGAATTGCGTTTGGGGTAAAGGGACGAGGCCAGCGCGTTGGCATCGCTGAGCAAGGTCGGTGGGCCACCCAGCAGGGAAACGTAGTCGCAGCCCGGCTGGGCGTAATTGCTGGCACCAAAGAAGGTGCCGCAACCGGGCTGTACATGGTGCCGGAACTCGTATTGCACAAAACCATCCATGCCCCAGTCGCGCCCGGTTGCCAAATTGGCGTAGAGCATCCCGATGGGCAGCGCGCCTTCATGGGGCAGGGCGCCGGGCCGGCTTGGTGCAACGTAATCCCGTGGATTGATGGCATTGATGCCGCTGGAGAAGAACTGGGAAGTTCCCCAGTTCACCACCTGCCGTCCCAGTCGCAGGTCGAGGATGGCATCGTCGGTGAAATTGAAGCGTCCGAAAGCATACGTATCAGCGAATTGCGCATTGCTGAATCTGGCGCCGGGTTCGAAGCCCTTATCGCTTAAGGGCGCATTTTGCTGAAAACCATTTGGCACATTGCCGTAAGCCCGCTTGCCGTTTTCCAGCTCGAAATCGTGCCAGGCTTTAGCCCGCACAAAGAGCCCGAGGTTGTGGCGCCTGAGCTCAAGATCGAGCACCGCCTTGACTACACTGGAAACCGCCTGGCCTTGCTTGAAATTCAGATCGTTGCCGCCCGCTGTTCCGCTCAGTTGTCCGGTGGCATGGCCGACGCTGCGGGCTGATGTCGTACCGAGAACGGCGGGATCGATTCCCTCGGTCCGGATCATGGTGCCAGCCGTCAGGGTGCCATTGAGCTTGCCGGCGACGCCTTTGCCCAGTGAAAAATCGGCTGCCATTGCCGGTCCGGCAAGCAAGAAAACGAGATAGCTACGGAATCCGGGCATGGTGATCAATCAGCCCTGTCGGCGCAACATGTAAACGTACAACGACTCTACCCGCTCACGTGCCCAGGGTGTGCGACGGAGGAATTTCAGGCTGGAGGCAATGCTCGGGTCGTGTGTGAAGCAGCGGATATCGATTTGCTGCCCCAGTTCGGCCCAGCCGTAGTGAGCGACGAGTTGCTGGAGGATGGCCTCTAACGTGATGCCGTGCAGGGGATTTTTGGGTTGTTCGTTGGACATGCGTCGTTCAGATGTTGATCAGACAAAACTGGCCGCCAGACTGGCGATGATGAAAGCGGCCAATTTTGCCCGATTTCAGGCGTTGACCGCAGGAATTGATGCATGAACCTTGGCGTATTCACCGAGCAGACGCTGGTGCAACTCGCAGCCTTGCAGCGTCAGGCCCGGTGACTGCAGGCCGAAGAAGCGCACTTCGCCATCGATCAGGTCGGTGGCAAGGTCCAGCGTCTCGTCGCCGTACAAGGTGGCCAGCGCCTCCTCGTAGAGATTCGGGTCTTCCATCTCGAGCAAGGTCGCGATGCAGCGGTAGGTCTGGCGGCGGTCGGCGTCGATCTGGCCGAACTGGCGTATCCATTCGCAACCTTCGCGCACCGCATCCATGTCGCCAGCGGCTAGCGCCAGCAGGGTCTTCAGTTCGCCGACGCGCAGGTCGGACCAGATCGAGCCGGCATCCGGGGCCAGACCGATCAATGCAGCGACCGGGCGTTCATCCACGATGTCCATGTCGTTCAGCGCGTCGAGCAACTGGCCGGCTTCATCGTCGTCCAGTTCGGCCAGGTTCAGGATGGCTGGACGCAGCACGGCGCCGTTGCTGTTGTTTTCCCATTCCAGATCGTCGACCGGGTAAATTTCGGACATGCCGGGGACCAGGATGCGACAGGCGTAGACGCCAAGGTGGTCGAAGTCGGCAACGTAGATTTCGTGGCCATCGGCCTGGATACGCTCGCACAGCCAGCGGTAATCGTCGGCGGTGCTGCCGTTTTCCAGATCGTTGAAATTCCAGTCGACGAATTCGAAATTGGCCGTTTCATTGAGGAAGTTCCAATGCACGATGCCGCTCGAATCGACGAAATGGATTTCCAGATTCGGTGCACTGGCCACTTCTTCCTGATCCAGCCCCGGTGGCGGGAAGCCATCGAGTGCGTCCAGGGCGCGGCCCTGCAATAGTTCGGTCAACGCCCGTTCCAGGGCAATTTCGAAACGCGGATGGGCGCCAAAGCTGGCAAAAACGCCTTGGTCACGCGGGTTGAGCATGGTCACGCACATCACCGGGTACTGGCCGCCCAGCGAGGCATCCTTGACCAGAATGCCGAAACCGGCGGCGCGCAGGCCGGCAATGCCGGCAGCGATGGCGGGGTAGCGGGCGATGACTGCTTCCGGCACATCGGGCAAGCACAGACCTTCGGCGATCACCTTGAACTTGACGTGACGCTCGATGATTTCAGCCAGCGCCTGGGCGCGGGCTTCGTTCTGCGTATTGCCGGCCGACATGCCATTGCTGACATACAGGTTGCTGATGATGTTGACCGGGAAAAACACTTCGGTCTTGTCGCTCTGCCGGATGTAGGGAATGGCGCAGATGCCGCGCTCGAAATTCCCGGTATTCATGTCGACCAGCGCGCCGGCGGGAATGCTGGTTTCCGGGTTGTAGAAAGCTTGCAGTTCGGGCGTCAGCAATTCGACGGGCCAGGCATCGTCGACCGCAGGAAACCAGCGTTCGCGCGGGTAGTGGGCGAAGCTGGCGTTAGCCACGGTTTCGCCGAGGTAATAGTGATTCCAGAAGTAATTGCACGACAGGCGCTCGAAAAACTCGCCCAATGCGCTGGCCAGGGCGGCGAGCTGGGTAGCGCCCTTGCCGTTGGTGAACATCAGGTGGCAGGCGCGGTTGCGCAAATGGACCGACCACACGTTGTCGACCGGGTTCAGCCAGGTGCATTCCTCGACATCGAAGCCTTGCGCCAACAGCTTGGCCTGCATGGCAGCGATGGAATGTTCGAGCGAGGCATCCTTGCCCGGTATGAAGTGTTCTTTTTGCATCGGGCATCCTGCCAGAGAGAGGGAAGAAATAGAGCTTGGGCGCGCAGTGTACGCCACACTTCAACCGGTCGGATGCAAAACTTCCCCGAGGTGAATTTCAGGGAAGTTTCCGGGTTGACCGCAACAGGCTCAAATCTTGAAGCGGCCGACGATTTCCTGCATGCGATGTGCCGTCTGGTCCATGCTGCTGGCCGCTTGCGAGGTTTCATGGGCAATCGCGCTGGCTTCTTCCGACTGGGTCGCGATCTGCTCGATCTTCACCGCGACATCGGTGGATGCGGTCGACTGCTCGCGCAGGCCATTGTCGACCTCGCGCACTACATCGGCCACTTGCTGCGCCATCTGGCGCAATTGGGCAATCGATTCGCCGGCCTGCTGCGCCAATTCGACGCTGCTGTCCGCCAGTTCCACGCCCTGGGCTACGCCATCGACCACTTGTCCGGTCGATTGCTGGATAGCCTTCACCATGCTGCTGATCTCGCCGGTCGAGACTGCCGTCCGTTCGGCCAGCTTGCGCACTTCGTCGGCCACCACCGCGAAACCGCGTCCCGTATCGCCAGCCCGCGCGGCTTCGATGGCGGCATTCAAGGCCAGCAGGTTGGTCTGATCGGCAATGTCGCGAATCACCGCGACAATGCTCGAAATCTTCTCGGATTCCTGTTTGAGTTCCTGGATCTGGTTTGCCGCATTGCGCACAACGCCAGCCACCTGGTTGATCTGGTCGATCAATGCGCTGATCGACTGATTGCCCCGTTCGGCTTGCGCATCCGAGGCATTGGCCAGGCGCGATGCTTCATTGGTGTTGTCGGATACATGGTTGATCGAAACGGTCAGTTCCTCGACATTCGCGGCAATCGCCGAGGCCGCGCTGCTCTGGACCGAGGCCGACTGGTCGATCAGATTGACGGCGTGGTTCAGCGAATTCGATGCCTCGAGAATCTGCTTCGCACTGCTCAGGGTTTCGCCCATCGCACCGCGCAGCGATTGTTGCATCTCGCCTACCGCCCCCAGCAATTTGCCAACTTCATCACGACTGACCGCCGGCAACTCGCCACGCAAATCCCCGGTGGCGATGCGTCGGGCGGCAACGACCGCCGTATCCAGTTGATTGCCCATCCTGCGGGCGATCAGGTAAGACACCAGCAGTGCCAGGACGATGCCCGCTACCAGGGCCGAAATCCCGCCGATGAAAGCGGTTTTTACCTGCGTTTCGGCACTGAGCGCCGCTTTGTCGGCACCATCGTCGTTCAGCTTCGCCAGTTCGTCGGTCTTGTCCCGCATGTGATTGGCGGTAGTCACCCATTCGGTTCGGCGCAGTTTCTGCGCCCCTTCCTCGTCGCCGGTACTGGCCAGCGCAACTGCCTTCTCGACGCTTGCCTTGTAAGCCGCTGCAGCCTTCACCGTTTCCTGATAGACCTGCCTTTCCTGCTCGGAACTGATCAGCTTCTCGTATTTGCCCAGCGCCTGCTGCAACGACTCATCAAGCTTGCCGAGACTGCTGGCAATCTTGGCCTTTTCCTCTGCGTTGCCCGGCAACATATATTCCAGGCTGCGCACCCGGTAACGCAGGCGCAACTGGCTGATTTCCCCGACAACCTGCACCGAAGGCAGCCAGTTTTGAGCGATCTGCTCGGTATCCTTGCCAACCGAGTTGATCTGGAAAACACAAAAAATCACCGCAACGATCAACACGCCACCGCTGGCAAGAAAATTGATCAATAGCTTGTAGCGCAACGAAAGATTGTCAAACCAGCTCATGATTGCCCCCCCAGGTCACATAGCCGATGGATAGTCCAAAAATGATAATCCAAAAGGTTTTCTCAATTAGTAATTAATTTCTTGCTTGAAGTCCATTGGTGGAAATCAGTGTGCGTGGAGCAACAGAAGGGGGCAATGTTGCTCGGCAGTCCTCTACGAAATGATTGCGGTCGACCAGTTCAAAGCCATGAAAAAGCAAAATGACGCGGATGAAGCCTGCGCCATTACTCGGTCGGAGTCGGGTTGGAAAAGGGAAACTGCAGCCTCCAGCCAGCATGCTAAGCCGTGTTGGAGGGGGGGCGGCGAGATCAAATCTAGGCCCAAGAACTTTGTGCCAGGCATGGGGTTGAACGTTATAGGTGGTGCGGCAGTTTTCTGCCAAATGACCGTTGACACAAAAATTCTTACACGCCACATCCTCAGCAGTGCCGGCGGGCAAGTCCGTTTCCGCTACCGCGACAGCCAGAGCAGGAAGATGCAGGAGCGTAGCCTGAGCGGTGCCGACTTCCTGCGCCTGATCCTGCAACACGTTCTGCCCAAAGGTTTCCGGCGGGCGCGCTTACGGCTTTCTGCATCCGAACAAGAAGCGCTTGATTGCCTTGCTGCACATCGTGCTACGAGTCAAACCGCGCACCCCGCTGGTCGAAGCCAAGCCCCGCCCGAAATTTCTCTGCGCCTGCTGCGGCGCGCCGATGAGGGTCAAGCGGCGGCGGCTACCGCCTGCCACGGTCGACCGACGACGAAGTGCCGATTTGCCGCCGGAGCCGGCGGTGTAAACCAGCGCACTCAAGAAACCGCTGCGCCTTGCCGCGCCACGGCCGCGCTCGCCCTGAAAATGGCTCGAATTCTGCGGTTGACCGTAGAAATGGCCTGATCGACGGCCCTTGGCAAGCGTGCAGGCCATCAAGAAAAATGCCGGGACAGCCGCCCGGCATACATTACAAATAAAACCAAAAAGCTATTTACAGGGAACCGGGCCTGTTCAACAACCGGTTCAGATCGCGGCTCGCTTCGCGATCACGATCTAACCTTAATCGTTAGCCGGTAAGACTTCGCCAAAAAACCAAATCTCGCCGACTACAAACCAATCATCTTCTTCGCTCTTGTAATCTACATAAACGCCAAGTTCGTGGACCCCTGCAGGCAGTATCAGCCCCCACTCTTGCGCGAGACTTCTCCTCGTTATCAGTTTTGTGGTGCCATATTCATTTCCCCCCTCAGAAGCATGCTCCAAAAATGCCTTCTCTTCGAGGTAAATACATACTCGACTATCGAACATCAAGGGTAGAGATATCTTGGATGTAACTCTGAAACTGCTGGCCACTAACGGCTTTGCTGCTATCAGGTAACCGCAAACGTCAATAAGCCTCTGAGCGCACTCAACCTGAACAGTTCGTTTGGCATGTTTTCCTTCGACAAGATTGGATAAAACAGGAATTTTCCAACTGCAATATTTTTCATTTCGGTCAAGTTCCTCGGGGAACCACCCAATAAAACTTTCTGACCACCTTTTAAGCGATCGCAGTCTTCGCGGAATTCCCCGAACTTTTTTGTCAGTGAGCGAGATTCTTCTCATAACGGCTAACGTTGTAGGTAAAGGGTGCTGCGCGAGGCTTTATCGCGCAGCGTCCAGCGACCGGAGGGAGCGACTTTGACCGGAATGTTAGCAGGCATCGGTTGCATATTTTTATGAGCCCCCGGCGGAGAATTTGGGCCATAGAGCTTGGTGCTGTTCAAACAGAAGCGCGGCAAGATCGCTGGGTAGATTGAGTCCTGCTGCGTTTGAGTTTGAGAGCAAAATTTCCATTTCAGTCAATGTGTCAAAACCGGTTGTGACAGCATGAATAACCAAGAGATTGCAAGTAACAAACACTCGCTCATGGCCCTCTGTAACGCTCACTACCCCAAGTCTGATGAGCGAATAAAGCTCATGATCGGCAGCAAGGAATCTGGCTTTTCGCTCAAAAATCAACTCGCGCAGTGCCTGGAAGTACTGTTCTTGCTTTTGGCCATAGTCTAGCCCGGCAATAAACCAGAGTTCCTCATCGGTGACGGTTTCGATCAGCGGATGCATGTGGCTGCTAACGTAGAGCTAACCGGCGCTGCGCAGCTTTATCGCGCAGCGTCCAGCGTCCAGCGACCGAAGGGAGCGAGGTTGAGCGCCATGTTGGGGGGCTAGAGGCTGATACCGAGCGCATTAAGTAGGGCCGCGATGAGCAAAATGGCAATGAGGGCACCGGCCACCATGAGACTGAACTGGAACAAGATAGCGCCTGCCCCAAGTGTTGCAGCGACGCCCGCAAAACGCCAAGGCTCACGAGCAACAAAGGAAATGGCGGCGAGAACAATCGCCAGCGCACCAAGGGTGACGGCCGCCGCTGAAATAACGCCATACCAATCGGGTTTTCTTTCGGCCTCTTTGTACTCGACGCCCTTTGCTTTTGCGACCACCCGCACTTTGATTTTCTGAGCGGTGTCGACCACAACCTTATCCACTGGCGCGGGCGGCATAACGATGGGCAGGACCCAAGTGGGAAGAACTGCGGCCAGAATCGCGAGGCACCCGAAAAAGGTGCCAATCATTCCGAGCCAGTGAACCTTAGTAGCAGTAGTCATATTGGAGACCCCCAACGTTGTAGGTAAGGGGCGCTGCGCGGCGCTTTATCGCGCAGCGTCCAGCGACCGGAGGGAGCGGCCTTGACCGATATGTTAGGAGTGCAGATAGTCACTAGCCGCCCCTCGCGTAAATCTTGAAGGTTGCCGACCTATCAGCTACTGGCCTAGGGAGCCCATGACAGCCAATGAGAAAGTTTTGTTTTTCACCACTTTTAAGCGGTTCTTGAATCTGGGTTGAGCATTGGTAAATGAACACGCCGTCTTTATCGAAGAGATCGGCATAGATGTTCAAGTAACGATCACTGTCTGGGCCTTTGTTCTCTACCGTACCAGTAAACTGTTTTTCGTAAATCATACGAAAGTTGCCACATTCTGAGCTTGTAGATGTGCCCGATGTGTCGGCAACTTCTTTAGCATTAGTTATCACCAGCTGATCGCTGGTCGGGCGCTCCTGTTTGACTATGTGGCTATCGCTTACATCAACGGAGCGACCGGGAAAAGTAAATGAGCCAAAGCTCATTAGCACTGCCATAACGAGCAGCAAAAAACCAAGGCCAAATGCAGCGCCGTGAAGGACGGCGAAGCAGAGCTTTTTAAAGGCTGACATTACATCTCCCAATGAAGGCTCCTAAGGTTGTAAATCACCGGGCTGCGCGGCTTTTCGCGCAGGTCCGGTGGATTGGAATGTTAGAACGCCGTCGTAAAAACCAAACGGACAGCAAGAAAAACAGAAGTGCGAATTGCAACCATGCTGAAATGAGGAAAAGCAAAATAGCTGCCGGGCCACCACCATCGTTGACCGCCCAATACCAAAATGCATCTGGGATGACATACTCAAGAATGCTTGCCAGTGGGGCACCGGATAGGATGGCCACGTTAATCAGACTGCTTGCACCAGACAGAAAAACTATCGCAAGCACCACTGCAGCCAGAACTGAGCTGAAGAGAACCGCGCTAACTATTTGAATTGGCCGCATGACGAGTTCTAACGAAGCTGTAGAAAAATAGTGTTCATCCCGGCATCGTGCCGTGAACCATATGGAATAACAAGGTTCAAACCTGAAGACGAGTTCAGGGGGCGGCAATGGCACGCTACAAAGCAAT
>NZ_JAVBXX010000001.1 GCF_030824335.1 Azonexus sp. | reverse complement strand
CCCATCGAGCACCATTGTCTTGATCCAAGACGTGATGCGTTAGCCCGATGCGATCGAGGCCATGCCGTGGGCAGATCCTTCACTGTCCGCCTTGCGGCGCAATTCCTCGATATCGCGCTTGGGCGGTGCGCCAAACAGCCGGGCGTACTCACGACTGAATTGCGAAGGACTCTCGTAGCCCACTTCAAACGCCGCGCTTGCTGCATCCGAATCCTTGTTCAGCATCAGCCGACGCGCCTCATTCAGCCGCAGCCACTTTTGGTACTGCAAGGGACTCATGGCGGTGAGTTGGCGGAAGTACTGATGCAGGCTCGACGGGCTCATCTGCACATGGGACGCGAGATCGTCAATCCGTAGCGTGGCCATGTAGTTCACCTTCAGCCAGTCGATGGCCTTGGCGATCCGATGGCCCTGGCTCCCCACCGACGCGATGTGCCACAGGCGCGCAGCCTGATCGCTCATGAGCAGGCGATAGTGGATTTCGCGTTCGATCAGCGGCGCCAGCACGGGGATCGTCGCGGGCTCATCGAGCAAGTTCAGCAGGCGCTTGAACGGCTCAAGCAATACCGGCGTGACGGCGCCAAGACCGATGCCAACGCCCCGGTCGATTGACTGTTCCGCAGGCAACGGCAGTCCGCCCTGAGCAATCAATTCCGCCATGGTACGAAGGTCGAGTTTCAGGGCCAGCCCCAAGCAAGGGTTATCGGGGCTGGCCGTGACCACTTGCGAATTGGCTGGGATATCCAGCGATGTAATCAAAAACCGATTGATGTTGTAGGGGTAAGCCTCCCCGCCTGCCAACATTTGCTTTTCGCCTTGAACAACAAGAACGATGCAGGCCTCCACCAGGCAAATAGTGGGTGGCATCGGGGCTTCACGCCGGAAAAAAGTGAGGCCAGATATTGGGGTCAAACAGTCGAACTGGCCGATGGTCCGGCGTCCAATGCTTGCAACCATCGCCTCGCGCAGGGCATCGAGCGTTCCTGCGTTTTCTTGAGTGGGCATGTCATTTCTCCAAACAATTTCTGTCTGAAGAATATCTGCAGAAATCTCAGGCGCCAATCCAAAAGCCGATCCTGTGGAGGATCAGGCAATAAATCCGGAGGATTGGTATATCGATGAGCGGTACGGATCATAAAAAATACATCCTGTCGAACAACCGTCTTGGCAACAAAGGACCGGAACATGGAAAACTTCACCTTCTTCAACCCCACCCGAATCGAATTCGGCACCGGCAAGGAGCAGCTGATCGGCCAGCATCTGGCCGAACACGGCATCAAGAAAGTGCTGCTTTGCTACGGCAGCGAGCGCATCAAGCGCGAGGGGCTTTTCGACGTCGTCGGCAAGAGCCTTTCGGAGAAGGGCATCGCATGGGTCGAATGCGGCGGCATCGTCAGCAATCCCGTCATCTCGAAAGTGCGGGAGGGCATTGCGTTGGCGAGACAGCACCAGGTCGACGCGATCCTGAGCGTCGGCGGCGGTTCGGTGCTCGACAGCTCCAAGGCCATCGCGGCCGGCGTTTGCTACGACGGTGAAGTCTGGGATCTGTTTTGCGGCAAGGCACGCGTCGAGTCGGCGCTGCCGCTGTTCGCCATCCTGACCCTGGCCGCGACCGGGAGCGAGATGAACCCGTCGGCGGTTGTCACCAATGACGAGACGCAGGAGAAGTTCTTCATCTCCGCCGCGCCCTTGTTTCCCAAGGTGTCCATCGTCAATCCGGTGCTGATGCAGGGCGTGTCGCGCGACTATCTGGTCTATTCGGCCTCGGATGTCATTGCGCATCTGATCGAGTCGTATTTCACCGCGACCGTGCATCCAAAGTTGCCATCCCGCCTGGTCGAGTCGCTGATCAATACCGTGACCGAAACGACCGAGGCATTGCTGATCGACCCGGCCAACTATGCGGCGCGTGCCCAGTTCGCCTGGGCCGCAACGTTGGCGCTGAACGGACTGACCTACTCCGGCGCCGCAGGATTCAGCTATCCCAACCACGCCATCGAGCACTCGCTCTCCGCGCTGTTTAACGTACCGCACGGCGCTGGCCTGTCGGTGATCGTCCCGGCCTGGATGAAGTGGTATCTCGATCGCAACCCGGCGCAGTTCGGGCGCTTCGCAAAGAATGTGTTCGGTGTCGATGGTGGCGAGCAGGGTATTGCGGCGCTGCAGGCGTGGTACGACAAGATCGGCACGCCGACCCATCTGTCGCAACTGGGCATCAAGGAAATCGATCTGCCGGCCATCGTCGAGAACGTCCAGCGCAATGTGCGCGTCTTCGGCATCGCCGAAACCTACACCCCGGAAGTGGTGACGGCCATTCTGAAGAATGCGCTGTAGTCAGGCGTTGCTTTCTATCCCAACCAAGGAGTAAACCCCAATGACCACTCTGCTTTCCCGCAAGAATTTCATCCAAAGTGCCATCGTCGCCTGTGCCACCTTGTGCGTCGGCGTGCCGTCCGTTCTGGCGCAGACCAGTCCCGCTTCAATCGGAGGAAATACCTTGCATTTGACCCAGGAATGGGACAAAACTTTCCCGAAGAGCAACAAGGTCGACCATCAGAAAGTGAGCTTCAAGAATCGCTATGGCATCACGCTGGCGGCCGATCTGTATCTGCCGAAGAACCGCGGCAACCAGCGCCTGGCAGCACTGGTCGTGGGCGGCCCCTTTGGCGCCGTGAAGGAGCAGTCCTCTGGCCTGTATGCCCAGACCATGGCCGAGCGCGGTTTCGTGACGCTGGCGTTTGATCCTTCCTATACTGGCGAGAGCGGCGGCGCACCGCGCCATGTGGCGTCGCCCGACATCAACACCGAGGATTTCAGCGCCGCCGTGGACTTCGTCGGCCTGCACGCTTCGGTCGACCGTGAGCGCATCGGCATCATCGGCGTTTGCGGCTGGGGCGGTATCGCATTGAATGCCGTGGCAGCGGACAAGCGCGTCAAGGCTGTCGTCGCCAGCACCATGTACGACATGTCGCGCGTCATGTCCAAGGGTTACAACGATAGCGTGACGCCCGAACAGCGCGCACAGACGCTGGAGCAGTTGGGGCAGCAGCGTTGGAAGGATGCGGAAAGCGGTAGCCCGGCGATGTTCCCGATGTTCAACGTGCTCAAGGGCGGCGAGCCGCAATTCATGGTGGATTACGCCGATTACTACAAGTCGAAGCAGCGTGGCTTCCACCCACGCGCGATCAACTCAAACGGCTCCTGGACGATCACCAGCGGTCTGTCCTTCATGAACGCGCCGCTAATGACCCACATCGCGGAAATATCGCCACGCCCCATTCTGTTGATCCACGGCGAAAAAGCCCACTCGCGCTACTTTGCCGAAGCTGCCTACGCGGCTGCGGCCGAGCCGAAGGAACTCATGATCATCAAGGGCGCCAGCCACATTGATCTGTACGACCAGGTGGACAAGATTCCGTTCGACAAGATGGCGGATTTCTTCGGCAAGAATCTCAAGTAACTCAGACGGAGGCCATCAGTGGTC